>NZ_JAJALJ010000002.1:0-935975 GCF_020523835.1 Delftia sp. Lp-1
TTCTTCGCAGCAGGAGCAGCAGCCTTCTTGGCAGGAGCGGCAGCCTTCTTCGCAGCAGGAGCAGCAGCCTTCTTGGCAGGAGCGGCAGCCTTCTTCGCAGCAGGAGCAGCAGCCTTCTTGGCAGGAGCGGCAGCCTTCTTCGCAGCAGGAGCAGCAGCCTTCTTGGCAGGAGCGGCAGCCTTCTTCGCAGCAGGAGCAGCAGCCTTCTTGGCAGGAGCGGCAGCCTTCTTCGCAGCAGGAGCAGCAGCCTTCTTGGCGGGAGCGGCAGCCTTCTTCGCAGCAGGAGCAGCAGCCTTCTTGGCAGGAGCGGCAGCCTTCTTTGCAGCAGGTGCAGCGACCTTCTTGGCAGCAGGAGCTGCAGCCTTCTTCACAGCAGGTGCAGCAGCCTTCTTGACGGGTGCTGCCTTGGCAGTGGCCGTGGTTTTCTTCACGGTTTCAGCCTTGGGAGCAGCCGCCTTTTTGGCAGTGGTCTTCTTGTCGGTGGGGGCCTTGGTGGAGGCCGTCTTCTTCGCAGTTGCCATCATCTTCTCCTTCGTTGATTTGCACAAAACACTTCGGGGTACGGGGCTCCGAAGCGATCCAAAGCGATGTGGAGTGACGCATCGCAATGAACACGGAGACGCCCCACGCCGCAACACCATCGGTATTGCAAAAGCGTGAAGCGCGTCATGGTTCGCATTGTGCCTGCAGAGAAGCGATTAATCCCAGGAAAGTGCGCCGCCGGTTTGATACTCGATGACGCGTGTCTCAAAGAAGTTACGTTCCTTCTTCAAATCGATCATCTCGCTCATCCAGGGGAACGGGTTTTCCTCGTTGGGGAACAGGGCCTCAAGGCCGATCTGCGTGGCGCGGCGATTGGCGATGTAGCGCAGGTAGCCCTTGAACATCGATGCGTTCATTCCGAGCACGCCGCGCGGCATGGTGTCCTCTGCGTAGCGGTATTCCAGCTCGACGGCCTTGACGAAAAGCGCCGTGATTTCTTCCTTGAATTCGGGTGTCCACAGCTGTGGATTTTCGAGCTTGAGTTGGTTGATCAGGTCGATGCCGAAGTTGCAGTGCATGGACTCGTCGCGCAGGATGTATTGGTACTGCTCGGCGGCGCCGGTCATCTTGTTCTGGCGGCCCAGCGCAAGGATCTGCGTGAAGCCCACGTAGAAGAACAGGCCCTCCATCAGGCAGGCGAAAACGATCAGCGACTTGAGCAGGGTCTGGTCGGTTTCGAAGGTGCCGGTCTTGAAGGCGGGGTCCATGATCGCTTCGATGAAGGGGATCAGGAATTCGTCCTTGTCGCGGATGGAGGGGACTTCGAGATAGGCGTTGAAGATCTCGCCCTCATCCAGGCCCAGCGACTCCACGATGTACTGGTAGGCGTGGGTGTGGATGGCTTCCTCGAAGGCCTGGCGCAGCAGGAACTGGCGGCACTCGGGCGCCGTGATGTGGCGGTAGGTGCCCAGCACGATGTTGTTGGCGGCCAGCGAATCGGCCGTCACGAAGAAGCCCAGGTTGCGCTTGATGATGCGGCGCTCGTCCTCGGTCAGGCCGTTGGGGTCCTTCCACAGGGCGATGTCGCGGTTCATGTTCACTTCCTGCGGCATCCAGTGGTTGGCGCAGGTGGCCAGGTACTTTTCCCAGGCCCACTTGTACTTGAACGGCACCAGCTGATTGACGTCGGTCTTGGCATTGATGATGCGCTTGTCGGCGGCATTCACGCGCTTGTGTGTGGTGCTCGGCGCAGCCTCCGCGCCGCTGGGCGTGTTCGAGAGAGTGGCGTCGTCGTCAAAGGTCAGCATTGCAAATTTCTCCGGCATGCCCTGGGGCATATGTTCAGTTCATTCGGTGCGAAAGAGTCCTCTCTTTCTGCTCCGGTCAATGTAGGACCATGGGTGGCCTGGCGTGTTGAGCAGGCCCAAGGTCCATGGCGAAGATCCTGCGCATGGCGCTGGCTGGCGGGCAGGGCGCGGGGCCTGCGCCGTGGCGAGGCCCCGCGCTGCGCGGCTTACTGGCAGGCTTCGCAGCCGGGATCGTCGATGGCGCAGAACTTGATGTCCGTCGCCGGTGCCTGGGCGCGCGCGGCGGCTGCCGCGGCTTCCAGGGCGCTGGAGGTGTTCACGGCGGCAGGCTGTGCGGCGGCGGCCGAGGGCACGGCGTTGAGCACGCGGCTTTGCACCGTGGACTTCTCGATGTTGGTGGCGCTGGTGGTGCGCAGGTAGTAGGTGGTCTTCAGACCGCGCAGCCAGGCCAGCTTGTAGGTGTCGTCCAGCTTCTTGCCCGATGCACCGGCCATGTAGATGTTCAGGCTCTGGGCCTGGTCGATCCACTTCTGGCGGCGCGCAGCGGCCTCGACCAGCCAGGTGGGCTCGACCTCGAAGGCGGTGGCGTACAGGCTCTTGACGTCCTGGGGCACGCGGTCGATGGGGCGCAGCGAGCCGTCGAAGTGCTTGAGGTCCATGACCATCACGTCGTCCCACAGGCCCAGGCGCTTCAGGTCACGCACCAGGTACTGGTTGATGACGGTGAACTCGCCGGACAGGTTGGACTTGACCGACAGGTTGCCGAACGAGGGCTCGATGGAGGCATCGACGCCGACGATGTTGGAGATGGTCGCCGTGGGCGCGATGGCCACGCAGTTGGAGTTGCGCATGCCGTGCTGGCCGATCTTGGCGCGCAGGGCATCCCAGTCCAGGCGCGAGGAGCGGTCCACTTCCACATAGCCGCCGCGTGCCTTCTCCAGCAGGTTCAGCGTGTCCAGCGGCAGGATGCCCTGGTCCCACAGCGAGCCCTTGTAGCTGGAGTACTGGCCGCGTTCCTTGGCCAGCTCGGTGGAGGCCCAGTAGGCGTAGTAGCAGATGGCTTCCATCGACTGGTCGGCGAACTCGACGGCCGCGTCGCTGGCGTAGGCGATGCGCATTTCATAGAGCGCATCCTGGAAGCCCATCAGGCCCAGGCCCACGGGGCGGTGGCGCAGGTTGGAGTCCTTGGCCTTCTGCACGGCGTAGTAGTTGATGTCGATCACGTTGTCCAGCATGCGCATGGCCGTGGTGATGGTCTTGCGCAGCTTGCCGTGGTCGATGGCGCCATCGACGATGTGGCGCGCCAGGTTGACCGAGCCCAGGTTGCAGACGGCGGTCTCGGTGTCGCTGGTGTTCAGCGTGATCTCGGTGCACAGGTTGGACGAGTGCACCACGCCGGCGTGCTGCTGGGGCGAGCGCACGTTGCAGGGGTCCTTGAAGGTGACCCAGGGGTGGCCGGTCTCGAACAGCATGGACAGCATCTTGCGCCACAGGTCCATGGCCGGGATGCGCTTGAACAGCTTGAGTTCGCCGTTGTCGGCCTTGGTTTCGTAGGCCTTGTAGGCGTGCTCGAAGGCGGCGCCGAAGAGGTCGTGCAGGTCGCCGACATCGGAGGGCGAGAACAGGGTCCAGTGGCCCTTTTCCATGACGCGCTTCATGAACAGGTCGGGAATCCAGTTCGCCGTGTTCATGTCGTGCGTGCGGCGGCGGTCGTCGCCGGTGTTCTTGCGCAGTTCGAGGAATTCCTCGATGTCCAGGTGCCAGGTCTCCAGGTAGGTGCAGACGGCGCCCTTGCGCTTGCCGCCCTGGTTCACGGCCACGGCCGTGTCGTTGACCACCTTGAGGAAGGGCACCACGCCCTGCGACTCGCCGTTCGTGCCCTTGATGCGCGAACCCAGGGCGCGCACGCGCGTCCAGTCGTTGCCCAGGCCGCCGGCGAACTTGGACAGCAGGGCGTTTTCCTTGATGGACTCATAGATGCCGTCCAGATCGTCGGGCACCGTGGTCAGGTAGCAGGAAGACAGCTGCGAGCGCAGCGTGCCGCTGTTGAACAGCGTGGGCGTGCTGCTCATGAAGTCGAAGGACGACAGCAGCTCGTAGAACTCGATGGCGCGTGCATTGCGGTCCTCTTCCTGCAGCGCCAGGCCCATGGCCACGCGCATGAAGAAGGACTGGGGCAGCTCGATGCGCGTCTTGCGCACGTGCAGGAAGTAGCGGTCGTACAGGGTCTGCAGGCCCAGGTAGTCGAACTGCTCGTCGCGCTCGGCCTTGATGGCGGCAGCCAGGCGGGGCAGGTCGTAGTTCAGCAGCTCGGGGTTGAGCAGCTCGTTGTCCACGCCCTTGCGGATGAAGCCGGGGAAGTACTCTGCGTAGGCCGCCTGGATGTCGGCCGGGTGCACGTCACGGCCCATGACCTCGCGCACGATCGTGTGCAGCAGCAGGCGGGCGGTGACGTAGGTGTAGTCGGGGTCTTTCTCGATCAGCGTGCGAGCGGCCAGGATGGAGGCCTTGAAGACTTCTTCGATCGGCACGCCGTCGTATAGGTTGCGCAGCGTCTCGGCGACGATGGGGGCGGCCTGGATATCGGCGTTGAGGTTGCGGCAGGACGCCTCGATCAGCGCCAGCAGGCGGGCCTGGTCCAGCGGCACGCGCTGGCCGTTGTCGGTCACATGCAGCACGGGCGCCGGTGCGGCGGCGGCAGCCGCTGCGGCCTCGGCGGCCTTCTTTTGCTCGGCACGTTCCTGGTTGCGGCGGTCGCGGTACAGCACGTAGGCGCGCGCCACGTCGTGGTGGCCGCCGCGCATCAGGCCCAGTTCGACCTGGTCCTGCACATCTTCAATATGGAAGGTGCCGCCGCCCGGACGCGAGCGCAGCAGTGCGCGAACCACGGCCTGGGTCAGCTCGTCCACGGTCTCGCGCACGCTGGCGGAGGCCGCACCCTGGGCACCGCGCACGGCCAGGAAGGCCTTGGTCAGCGCGACGGCGATCTTTTGCGGCGTGAAGGGCACCACATCGCCGCTGCGGCGGATGATCTGGTAGCCGTCCTGCACGGACAGGTGATGGGCGGAGGAAGGATTGGCAGCATCACCGTGCGCAGCGGGAGCCAAAGAATTCAGTGCTTCTTGCATGAGTTTCCTCAACGGGTGTTTGTGGATAGAACGGACGCGGACCTGCACTTGGGGCAGGCTTGCTGGGAGATGGAATCGGGGTCGGATGTACACACCGTTTTCACAGGGTGTGCACAGCTTGTGAACACTAGATATGGTGTCCAGCGTGCTTCTGGGCACTACCTGTAGTGTATCGCCGTCTCATGTACACGGGGTACTCACAGCCGGAAAACCGCTGTTTGCGCTGCGCCAAACGGGTGCGCAACCTACAAGCCAATAGCAGCAAAGGCCCGCTGCGCCGTGACTTGCGGGCGATGGTCCGCCGCAAGCCGCTGCAGCCTTGGCCCTGCGCCGGTCGGACCGCTGAAAGCCCCATGGACAGTGGGGCTGCGACACATGCGTGAATTTGTAAAAAATGATCAGGCAGCCGCTGCGTGCGCCTGGCGCGCCACATCGGTTGCTTTCTGGATTGACACAGCCTTTGTCCTCTGCCTGTGGACAAGCGGGATTTTGCGCAAGACCTGGCGGTGCCTGCGATGAGGGTGTGCGCTTACGTGGAGGGCTGGCCCGCGCCCGGCGGCAGCTGCCAGTTCGCCGTGGCGGGGTGATGGGCCAGCAGCCCGCGCAGCCGGTGCCAGTCGAAGCCTGCGCCCGGATCGCATTTGCGGCCCGGCGCGATGTGCTCATGACCTGCGAGATGGGCCACGGGGTAGCGCGCCGCGATGGCGTTGCACAGGGCATCGAGCGCCGCGTACTGGGCCGGCTCGAACCGCAGGCCCTCCAGGCCTTCGAGCTCTATGCCGATGGAGTCGTCGTTGCAGCGGTCGCGGCCCCGCCAGCAGGAAGCGCCTGCATGCCAGGCGCGCGCATCGCAGTCCACAAACTGCCAGACCTCGCCCTGGCGCGTGATGAAGAAATGCGCCGACACCTCCAGGCCGCGTATCCCCTGGTAGTAAGGATGGGCATCCCAGTCGAGCTGGTTGGTGAACAGTTGCTGGACCGCACCCGTGCCGTACTCGCCGGGGGGCAGGCTGATGGAGTGCACGACGACCAGATCGACCAGCGCCTGGGCCGGGCGCTCGCCAAAGTTGGGCGAGGGCAGGTGGCGGGCCTGCTGCAGCCAGCCGCCTTGCCAGGTCCAGGCCGGGGCCTGGGTGGCTTGCGCCTGCGGATCAGGACTTGCCATGGCCGCCTCCGTCCGCCTCGGCGCTGGCATCGCCGGGCAGGGCGATGTTCAGCCGGTCGATGCGGTAACGGATCTGGCGCAGGCTCAGGCCCAGGCGCGCGGCGGTGGCCGTGCGGTTGAAGCCGTTTTCCTGCAGCGCCTGCACCAGGATGCTGCGCTCGCGCTCGTCCAGCCAGGCCTGCAGGTCGCGGGGCAGGTCGGCATCGGCTGGCTCTGGCGATAGCGGGCTGCCTTGCGGCAGGGGGCGCGAAG
The DNA here is from genome assembly GCF_020523835.1 of Delftia sp. Lp-1. Taxonomy (NCBI): domain Bacteria; kingdom Pseudomonadati; phylum Pseudomonadota; class Betaproteobacteria; order Burkholderiales; family Comamonadaceae; genus Delftia; species Delftia sp. Lp-1. The sequence continues at coordinate 6,336 of NZ_JAJALJ010000002.1, forward strand.
GCGAGAGCGGAGGAGAGGGCGAGGCGGATGCAGGCGGTGCGGGCGGGGCTGGTGGCGTGCCGCAGGGCAGCTGCATCTCGGGATCTATGCGCAGCGGTCCGTCCTCGCCCAGCGTGATGGCGCGGTGCAGCAGGTTCTCCAGTTCACGCACATTGCCGGGCAGGGGCAGGCGGGCGATCTGCTGCACTGAACGCTCGTCGATCTCGGGCATGGGCAGGCCGGATTCCTGCGACAGCCGTGCCAGCAGGGCGCGGCACAGGGCAGGCAGGTCCTCGCGGCGTTCGCGCAGCGGGGGCAGCAGCACCTCGATGACATTGAGGCGGTAGTACAGGTCCTGCCGGAAGCGCCCCTGCTGCACATCGGCAGCCAGATCGCGGTGGGTGGCGCTGACGATGCGTACATCGGCCGCTTCCTCCTGTGCGGAGCCCAGGGGGCGCACGCGGCGCTCCTGGATGGCGCGCAGCAGCTTGGCCTGCATGGCCAGGGGCAGGTCGCCGATCTCGTCCAGAAACAAGGTGCCGCCGCGCGCAGCCTGGAAGTAGCCGTCGCGGTCCTGGGTGGCGCCGGTATAGGAGCCCTTGCGCGCGCCGAAGAACTCGGCCTCCAGCAGGTTTTCGGGAATGGCGCCGCAGTTCACGGCCACCATGGGACCATGGGCGCGCTGGCTGCAGGCATGCAGCGCGCGGGCCACCAGCTCCTTGCCCGTGCCCGACTCGCCATGCACCAGCACCGGCGCCATGCCGCGCGCCACCTTGGCAATGCGCTGCTTGACGGCCTGCATGGCGGGCGACTCGCCGACCATGGCGTCCAGTGCGCCGCTGCCGTTGAGCACCGGGCTGGCGGCGGGAGCGGCCGAAGGGCTGCGCGCCGGCATCACGCCCGGGGCCGGCACACCGCCCACGCCCTGGGCGGCCGAGGCCACGACCAGGCGGAACTGCTTGAGGTCCACGGGCTTGGTCAGGTAGTCGAAGGCGCCTGAGCGCAGGGCCTCGACGGCGTTCTCGGCGGAGCCGTAGGCCGTCATGACCACGCAGCGCTCGCGCCGCTGCTGGCTGCGCAGGTCCTGCAGCAGCTCCATGCCCATGCCGTCGGGCAGGCGCATGTCGGTGATGACCACGTCGAAGCGCTGGGTCTGCAGTTGCTCGCGCGCATCGCCCACGCTGGCGGCGGTTTCCACGCGGTAGCCTTCGCGCAGAAGGGTCAGTTCATAGAGGGTGCGCAGATCCGGCTCGTCGTCCACGACAAGGATCGATGCGGCAGCGGGCAGGGAGTTCAAAGGCATCACACCACAATCTGATCAAACAGGGAGGCCGGCAGGGCCGAGGCCGGGCCGGCACGGAACACGATGCTGAAGGCATTGCCCTCGACAGGGCCGTGCGGCGTGGGCCGCGACAGCCGCTGGTAGCTGATGCTGGCATCGTAGCGCTGGCACAGCTCGCGGCAGATATACAGGCCCAGGCCGCTGGAGCGGCTTTCCGAAGAGAAGAAGGGCTCGAACAGATGGCGCTGGACCGTGGGCTCCAGCGCGGCGCCGTCGCTCCAGACCTGTAGCCAGATCTGGCCGCCGGCCGGCGCGCCGGTCAGCACCTGCAGCGTGTGTGCCTCGTGGGCGTTGCTGCGGTAGCGCCGGGCGTTGTCCAGCAGGTTCACCAGGATGCGGCGCAGATGCTCGCCATCGAACACCACAGTCTTGTCCCTGGCGTCCAGCAGGAGCTGGATGCTGTGCGCGGGCTGGCCCTGGGCCTGCCATTCCTGGCAAACCTGGGCCACGTGCTGGTCCAGGGCCAGCAGACCGGCATGCGCCTCGCCAATGTGCTGCTGGGCCCGGGCAATGTTGAGTACGTCCTCGACGATGCGTGCCAGGCGCTCGGCATTCTGGCCCACGATGCGGCACAGCTGCTGCTGGGCCGGGTCCTGCGCCAGATCCTCGGCCAGCAGGGCATTGGCCTGGGTGATGGCGGCCAGCGGATTGCGGATCTCGTGGGCCACGGCGGCGGACATGCGGCCCATGGAGGCCAGCTTTTCCGTGCGCAGCCGCGCCTCCATCTCACGCAGATCATGCAAAAAGACCACGCACAGCTGCTGCAGCAGCGCGGGCTCGGCCGCGTCGGCGGCGTCGGATGGGGTGGCGACTTCGGTCAGCCAGGTGCGCAGGTGCAGGCCCGTCATGCCTTCCTGGCCGATGGACTGCAGATGGATGGCGGCCGAGATGGGCAGGTTCTGGGCAAAGCTCTGGGCCACGGCGTCCTGCAGCCGCTGCCAGCCGGAATGCTCCTTGAGGGCGAAGGGCAGGGCATGCGCGTCGGCCAGCCCCAGCAGGTGCAGCGCGGCCGGGTTGGCCTGCTGCACGCGGAACTGGGGATCGACCACCAGCACGCCTTCGCCCAGGTGGCGGATCACCAGGGCATTGACCTGTTCCTGCGTCTGGGCCTTGCGGCTGCTGTGCTGGGCCAGGTGGCGCTCGCGCCGCACGCGGCGTGCCAGTTCGTGCGTCAGATAGGCCACCGCGAAATAGCCTGCGCAGGCAAAACTGGCCTGGTAGTAGGCCTGGGTGCTTTCTATGCGGCCAGCCACGTCCTGCCATGCCACCCAGCCCAGGGTCAGCAGCGTGACGCTGGCCGTGGTGGCCAGGGCCAGCGTCAGATTGCCCAGCACGGCCGAGATCAGGATGGGAATGGCCAGCAGGGCCGAGTAGTTCAGCGGCCCGGTCTGCAGCATCTGCAGCAGGCAGATGACTGCGATGTCCACGCCGATCACGGGCAGCCAGTGCACGCCGGCGCGGGGCGAAGGCGGCTGGGCGCGTGCCGTCAGCCGCAGCAGCAGCGTCAGCCCCAGGTAGCCCAGGCAGACCAGCCAGACCAGGGAATTGCCGCCAGGCTGCACGCTGAGCAGCGCCAGCTGCAGCAGTAAAAGCGCAGTGGCGATGAGCACGCGGCCGGTCAGGAAGCCCTGCCATAGCCGGACAAAGGGGGCGTTGGCGTCGTGCGGCGACTGCGCCGCGGCCTCGTCGATGGTGGGTGGCTGGGGGGGGGCCGCGTCCTGCATGCTCAGCGCCGTTGCGCCAGGGTGCGGTGCTCTGCGCTGCAGTAGCTGCGGCCGGCCGCCTCGATGGCCTCGCTGCGCGGCAGGTGCAGGCCGCAGTGCGCGCACTCGACCATGTCCTGTGGAGCCGTCAGCGGCGCATTGGCCGGGTTGGCCGGGTTGCGCGGCGCAGCCGCCTGGCGCCGCTCGCGGGCCTCGGCACGGCGCTGGCTGCGCCAGACGCCGACGGCAATGATGATGACGATCAGGACCAGCAGGTACTTCATGTGGTGCGCTCCAGCAGCACTTCCATGACGAAGCGCGATCCCGCATAGGCCAGCAGCAGCAGCAGGGCGCCTGCATAGAGCATGCGCACGGCGCTGCGGCCACGCCAGCCAAAGCGCGCACGGCCGATCAGCAGCACGGCAAACGTCAGCCAGGACAGCAGCGAGAACACAGACTTGTGGTTCCAGACCCAGGCCTTGCCATAGAGCTGTTCGCCGAACAGCCAGCCTGCGGCCAGCGTGGCCGTGAGCAGCACAAAGCCTGCGGACACGAAGCGGAAGGTCAGGCGCTCCAGCGTGAGAAGCGGCAGGCCGCTGTCATGGCCACCGCCGCCCAGTCGCATGTGCTGCTCGGCGCGTGTCATCAGCGAGGCGTGGACCACGGCGGCCGCGAACAGTCCGTAGGAGGCAATGCCCAGTGCCAGGTGCAGCGGCAGCCAGGGCGAGGCGTTGACATGCAGGGGCGTTCCCGGAAACAGCGCGGCCATGAGCACGGCGGCCGTGCCCAGCGCGGACAGCGCCAGCTGCGCGCGCATCTTGGGGAACAGCTGCTGCTCGACGCCATAGACGGTGAGCACCAGCCAGGCCGTCATGGACAGGGCCGGTGCAAAGCCGAAGTGAGGCTGCTCCCCGAGCAGGCCCCAGGCCAGGGCCAGGGCGTGGAGCACCCAGGCCAGGCGCAGGGCAATGCGGGCGCCGGCCTGGCTGATGCGTCGGGCGCCGGCGGCTGGCACGGCATAGGCCACGGCTGCGGCAAGCGCCAGCATCCAGCCCAGGGGCGATACGTTGGCGGAAATCAGGGGGACGGAGAGCATCTTTCAATGATAGCTGTGGCTTTCCTGCCGCCGGTTGTGCAGGCTCAGAATCCGGGTGCCATGCCGTGGTTCGGCGCGCATTTTCAGGGCTCCACGGCTGCCTCGATGCGATTGCGCCCCTGGGCCTTGGCCTGGTAGAGCAGGCCGTCCGCCTTCTGCAGCCAGGTTTCCAAAGGCGCGGCAGACGGCTGCCGCACGGTGAGTACGCCGCAGCTGACGGTGAGCTGCGGCGCCGTGGGAGAGGCGGCGTGGGCGATGGACAGGCGCAGCACTTCCTGGCGGAAATGCTCGGCCATGGCCGGCGCATCGCTTTCGCCGGGGAGGATGAGCGCGAATTCCTCGCCGCCAAAGCGCGCTGCCAGGTCGTAGGGCCGGCGCGCATGGCGCTGCAGTGTGGCAGCCACGGCCTTGAGCGCCTCGTCCCCCTGCAGATGGCCATAGCAGTCGTTGTATTGCTTGAAGTGGTCTATATCAATGAGAGCCAGGCCCACGGGCTCGCCCGTGCGCAGGCTGCGGCGGTAGGCGCGCTCCAGCACGTCGTCGAAGTGGCGCCGGTTGGCCAGGCCGGTCAGCCCGTCCACCATGGCCAGGCGCTCCAGGGCCTGGCGCTGCAGGGCCAGCCGTATCTGGTTGCGCACGCGCACCTCGACCACGGCAGGGCGTATGGGCTTGGAGACATAGTCGGCCGCGCCCAGGCGCAGGCCGTATTCCTCGGCCTCGGCATTGCTCTGTCCGGTGATGAAGATGACGGCGATATGGGCGGTGCGCTCCTGCGCGCGCAGCGCACCCAGCACCTCGTAGCCGTTCATGCCGGGCATGGCCAGGTCCAGAAGGATCAGCTGCAGGCGGTGGGCTTCGCGGTGGGCGATCACCAGGGCGCCAGGGCCATCCTTGGCCAGCAGCACTCGGTAGTGGGGGCTCAGCAGCTCGGCCAGCATGCTGCGGTTCAGCCGCTCGTCGTCCACGATGAGGACCGTGGGCAGCTCCGACCCGGTCAGGGCGTCAAGCATCTGCAGCTCCCTGTAGGGCCATCCGGTTCGCAGCCATGCTCCGCGCCAGCTGATCGAGCGCCTGCAGCGCCGCCTCGGTTTCCAGGGACTCGGCGCAGCGCTGGATGCGCTGCAGCACGGATGCATGGCGCCCGCTGACCAGGGGCCGCAGCCGTTCCAGTTCGGCCACGGCGGCATAGTCGCTGTCGGCAATCTGCAGCCGCAGCCGAGCCAGCGTGGATGAGACTTCTTCTGCGGTCATCGGCTGCCGCTGCCGCTGCTGCGAGGGCGCAGCGCTGGACACCGTGGCCAGGGGAGGCAAGGCCGCCTGCCTGGACCGCACGGCGATTTCCGCCAGCAGGCCCTGCAGCCCATCGGCCAGCGCCTGGACCAGGGATGGCAGATCACCGCTGGGCCGGGCATTCCCGCCATCGCCGTCGCCTGACATGCATGCATGCGCGCCGGTCTCGGCCATGGCCGACCATTGCTCCAGCAGGTTCGCGCCCAGGTAGCCCAGGCTGCCCTTGAAGGTATGCGCCAACGACGCCACGGTTGCCCAGTTGCCGCTGCGCGCGGCGCGGCGCAGCTGTTGCGGCGCATCGGCAAAGTCCTGGGCAAAGCCTTCGATCGCATGCAGCATGCGCGGCGATTGGCTGGCAAGGCATTGCCGCAGCTGCACAGGATCCCAGGCCGGGGCAGGGGTTGGCGGCGTGGGCTGGAAGGGCGGGGCCGGCGCAGGCGCTGCCGTTGGCGGGGGGGCTGCGCGCAGGCAGCGCTGCAGCGTCTCGTACAGCAGCACATCGTCAACGGGTTTGGTCAGATGGGCATTCATGCCTGCGGCCTCGATCCGGGCGCGCTCCTCGACATAGGCCTGTGCAGTCAGCGCGATCACCGGAAGATGCCGCAGCGCGCTGCGCGTGCGCAGGGCGCGCGTGGCACTGAGGCCGTCCATGCCGGGCATGTGCACGTCCATGAGCACGGCATCGAAAGGCTGGCTGTCGAGCAGCTGCAGCGCCTGCAGACCGTCTTGCGCAGTCTGTACCGATATGCCTGCCTGCTCCAGCAACTCGGTGGCCACCTCGCGGTTGAGCACGTTGTCATCCACCACCAGCACCCTGCGCCCAGGCAGGCCCGGGTAGCGCTGCTGTGGCGACGGGCCGGCCGCCGGGTCTTCAGGCTGGGTCGATTCGGGGTCCCGCAGCGCCTCAAGGATGGAGGACCTCAGTGCCGATGCGGTCAGGGGCTTGATCAGCAGGCCCCGCAGGCCAAACTGCGCGGCACGCAGCTGCACTTCGTCGCGCCCGAAGGCCGTGACCATGAGCGCGGCCGGGGTCTTGACCAGGTCCTGTCGCTCGCGCATGCCGCGTGCCAGCTCCAGTCCGTCCATGCCGGGCATGCGCCAGTCCAGCAGGGCCAGGCCATAGGGGGATTCCTGGCGTGCGGCCTCTTGAAGCATGTGCAGCGCCTGCATGCCGTCCGCCGCCGTATCGCAGCGCATGCCCAGTCTGCGCACCATGGCGGCCAGCGCCTCGCGCGCGCTGGCGTTGTCATCGACGATGAGAACGCCGGTGCTGCCCAGGTTGTCGTGGCCGTCCAGCAGCGCATCCGTGGCAAGCCGGACCTTGGCCGTGAAGCGGAAGTCGCTGCCCTGGCCGGGCTGGCTGCACACGCCGATCTCGCCGCCCATGAGCTGCACCAGCCTGTGGCAGATGGCCAGGCCCAGACCGGTGCCGCCGTGGCGGCGCGTGGTCTGGATGTCGGCCTGGGTGAAGGGCTGGAACAGCCGCTCGGCCCGCGATGCATCCAGGCCTATGCCGGTGTCGCGCACGCTCACGCACAGGTGGTGCAGGGGCGCTGCCGTGGTGTCCGCATCGGCATCCGCAGGCGCGTCCACCGGTGGCGGCTCCAGATGCAGGGAGATCACCACCTCGCCATGCTCGGTGAACTTGATGGCGTTGCCGACCAGGTTGGTCAGCACCTGGCCCAGGCGCATTGGGTCGCCGCGCAAACGGGGCGGCAGGTGCGGGTCCAGCGCATAGACCACTTCCAACCCCTTTTCCTCTGCGCGCAGCGCCGTGGAGGCCGTCACGGTCTCCAGCACATCGTCAAGGGCGAAGTCCACTTCCTCCAGCGCCAGCATGCCCGCCTCTATCTTGGAGAAATCGAGGATGTCGTTGATCACGGCCAGCAGGGCGCTGGCCGAGCGCTCCACCTTCTCCAGGTAGCCGCGCTGGCGCGATGTCAGCGCGGTCTGCTGCACCAGGCGCGTCATGCCGATGACGGTATTCATGGGTGTGCGGATTTCGTGGCTCATGATGGCCAGGAAATCCGATTTGGCGCGTTCGGCCGCTTCGGCGGCTTCCTTGGCCTGCCGCAGCGCCTGCTCGGCCTCGCGCTCGCGGGTGATGTCCAGCATGATGCCGTCCCAGACCATGCCCTCCTGACAGCGCCGGGGGGCCGAGCGGCAGCGCAGCCAGCGGATCTCTCCGTCGGGCCTGATCACGCGAAAGCGGCAATCGAAGACCCGCAGCGTATCGATCGAGCGTTGCATCATCCCCTGGTAGAGCGGCAGGTCCTCGGGATGGATGGCATTCAGGTAGACCTGCCGATCGGCCATGATGGCGTGGGCCGGCACGCCGATCAGGTTCTCTATGCCGGCGCTGATGTAGCTGAGCCGCAGTTGCGTCAAGCCGCCTTCCAGGCGGTAGATGGCGCCGCTGGGCAGGTTGTCGGCCAGGGCTTCGAGGCGCATGCGTGCGTCCTCGCGTTCGGACAGGTCCTGCAGCGTGCCGCTGAGCGCGACGATGCGGCCTTGCTCGTCGCGCAGGGCCCGGCCCATGAGGCGGGCAGCGAACTGCCGGCCGTCCGGGCAGCGCTGGACCACATCGATGCTGTAGGACTGGCCGGTGCTGATGCACAGATCCACGGCAGCGGCGAGCCGGGCAAGATCCTGCGGCCCGAGCATGGCGCGCAGGGCATGGCGCGTCAGTGGCGGACCCTGGGGGTCCAGGCCGTTCATCACATACATCATCTCCGAGGCCTGAAAGTGCCCGGTGTCCAGTTCCCATGTCCAGCTGCCCAGGCGCGCCAGCTGTTCAGCCTGGCGCAGCACGTCGTAGCTTTTTTGCAGCTGGGACTCGGTCTGGCGCATGAGGGTGATGTCGCGCGCAATGCCCAGCACGCCCACGGTCCGGCCCTCGGCATCGCGATAGGGAATCTTGGTGGACTGGAAGATGCGGCGCTGCCCGTCGACCAGCAGATGATCGTCCATCACCACGGGCGCATCGCTGTCCAGCACCCGGCGGTCGCCGTCGGTGAAGCTGCTGTCGGAGAAAAGCTCCTGGTCGGTCTTGCCCACGATGTCTTCGGGCGCGTGCCCGGCAAAGCGCGCTGTGGCGGGGTTGGCGAAGGTGTAGCGGCCCTGCCGGTCCTTGGCGAAGACCAGGTCGGGCGTCTCGCGCATCACGGTCTCCAGCAGGCGCGTCGAGTCCTGCCACGGCCAGGTGCGGTTTTGCAGGTGCGGCTCAAGCTGCGCATTGGGCTGGCCGACCGGCTCGTCCTGGCCGGTGCGTTCGCTGAGGTCGTGCCAGGTAGTGAAGAAAAGCCGCCTGCCCGACAGTGACAGGCAATGGACATGGATCTCGGCGGGCAAGCTGGTGCCATCGCGGCGGGTCAGCCGGCCTCGCAGACGGGCCTGGCTGTCCACGACCATGTCCCGCCAGAAATCACGCGGCCGTCCATCCAGGTCCAGCCACACGTCCATGATGCCCAGCCCCAGCATGGCGGCCTTGTGATGGCCCAGGCTGGCGCAGGCCTGGGCATTGGCATCGAGCAGGCCGCCCTGCTCGTCAAACAGAAGAAACCCGTCGGGCACACGGTCCAGGAACTGGCGATACGGCGTATCAGGCATGAAGACTCCCAGGCGGTAGCAAGCCAGCATTGCGGAATGTGATAGCCATAAACTATGGAAACATTGCGCATGTTACTGCTGGCCGGTGCCTGCCGTGGGGCACGGAAGGCCGGTACTTACCCCGGCAGGGGCAGCGGGTAGAATCATCGGGATCTGCAGGGTCCGTGCCGCGACCCGGTCCCACTTGGCCACCTGGCCCCGGCTGGCTCGCTGCAGCACACCTTTTCCTTTCCGACGACTCCAGTTCCTCCCCGCTTATGGCCTCCGCTCTGACCGACAAACTTTCGCGACTCGTCAAGGAGATGCGCGGCCAGGCCCGCATCACCGAATCCAACGTGCAGGACATGCTGCGTGAAGTGCGCATGGCCCTGCTCGAGGCCGACGTGGCCCTGCCCGTGGTGCGCGACTTCGTTGCGCGCGTCAAGGAAAAGGCGCTGGGCCAGGAGGTGCTGGGCTCGCTGCAGCCGGGCCAGCTGCTGGTGTCCATCGTCAACAAGGAACTCGCCGCCACCATGGGCGAGGGCGTGGCCGACATCAACCTCAACGCCCAGCCGCCGGCCGTCATCCTGATGGCCGGCCTGCAGGGCGCCGGCAAGACCACGACCACGGCCAAGCTGGCCAAGCACCTGATCGAGCGGCGCAAGAAGAAGGTGCTCACCGTGTCGGGCGACGTGTACCGCCCCGCCGCCATCGAGCAGCTCAAGACCGTGACCGCCCAGGCCGGTGCCGAGTGGTTCCCCTCCACGCCCGACCAGAAACCCCACGACATCGCCGTGGCCGCGCTGGACTACGCCAAGCGCCACTTCTTTGACGTGCTGCTGGTCGATACGGCCGGCCGCCTGGCCATCGACGAGCTGCTGATGGCCGAGATCAAGGATCTGCACGCCACGCTCAAGCCGGTCGAGACCCTGTTCGTCGTCGATGCCATGCAGGGCCAGGATGCGATCAACACGGCCAAGGCCTTCAAGGAAGCGCTGCCCCTGACCGGCATCGTGCTGACCAAGCTCGACGGCGACTCGCGCGGTGGCGCGGCGCTGTCGGTGCGACAGATCACGGGTGCCCCCATCAAGTTCGCCGGCGTGTCCGAGAAGATCGACGGCCTGGAGGTGTTCGACGCCGACCGCCACGCGCAGCGCGTGCTGGGCATGGGCGACATCGTGGCCCTGGTCGAGCAGGTCACCAAGGGCGTGGACATGGAGGCCGCTCAGAAGCTGGCCGAGAAGGTCAAGAGCGGTGACGGCTTCGACCTCAACGACTTCCTGGCCCAGATCCAGCAGATGAAGCAGATGGGCGGCCTGTCCAACCTCATGGACAAGCTGCCGGCCCAGCTCACGGCCAAGGCCGGCCAGGTGGACATGGACAAGGCCGAGCGCGAGATCCGCCGCAAGGAAGGCATCATCTGCTCCATGACCGCCAAGGAGCGCAAGAAGCCCGAGATCATCAAGGCCACGCGCAAGAAGCGCATTGCCGACGGCGCGGGCGTGCAGGTCCAGGAAGTCAACCGCCTGCTCAAGGAGTTCGAGCAGATGCAGGAGATGATGAAGAAGATGAAGGGCGGCGGCCTCATGAAGATGATGAAGCGCATGGGCGGCATGAAGGCCATGAAGGGAATGATGGGCGGTGGCGGCGGCATGCCCAAGCTCCCGTTCTGATGGGCACCGCCTGAGCCGCCGGGCCGCGCGCTCTTTCCCGCCAAGCCGCAGCGCAGCCTGCGGCTTTTCTTTTGGCCGCGAGGGCTTTGTGAGAACATGCAGCGCCATGAAGGCTGGTGTTTCGACTTCCCTTGCGGTGTCTCCGGTGACCGGGGCGCGGCTCTCGCGCCGTGACTGGGGTCTGCTGGCGGCCGCCGTGCTGCTGGCTGGCTGCTCGTCCGCACCACGCAAAGGCTCGGGCCCGGCGCCCGTGCCTTCGCCGCAGGCGCTCAATCTGGACGGCGAATTGCGCGAGGCGCTGCTGGCGCGCACCATGCTTGTGGTCAACACGCCCTATACCTATGGCGGCAATTCGCCCGAAGGCGGTTTCGACTGCAGCGGCCTGATCCAGTGGGCCGTGGGCGGCATCACCGAAAACCGCCTGCCGCGCACCACGGCGCAGTGGGCGCAGTTCAGCAATCCCGTGGGCAGCCGCAGCCTGCAGCGCGGCGACTTCGTGTTCTTCAACACCCTGGGCGCGCGCTATTCGCACATGGGCATCTTCGTGGGCAACGGCCAGTTCGTGCATGCACCGTCCAGCGGCGGCACGGTGCAGCGCGTGCGCATGGACAACACCTATTTCGCCAAGCGCTTCACCGAGGCGCGCAGCATCTTCGCCTGAACGCTGGCCGGGCGACGGGCTGATGATTCAATCAAGATTCCAGGGAAATCCAGGGTGTCGGAATGCGTAACAAGCTCGAATTCGCACTGCGCCTGCGCCAGGCCATCGAGGCTGCGGGACTGGAGCCCCGGCCCAGCGTGCTTCTGAAGCTGTTCAATTCCAGTTACTGGGGTCGGCCGATCTCGTTCCAGGCGGTCTCGCGCTGGCTGAACGGCGAGGCCGTTCCCGAGCAGGACAAGCTGGTGCTGCTGGCGGGTTTGCTCGAGGTCGAGCCCGATGTGTTGCGCTATGGCGAATCAGCCTCGCCGTCCCTGCCGTCGCCGCTCGAATGCCAGGAGCCGGGCGTGGGCTATCTCGAACGCGAAACCTTCGATGCCTTTCTGAAGCTGCCCGCGCCTCAGCGCCAGGTGGTGCGGGAGGTGATCCTCACCTTCGCCAAGGTGCATGGCGAAGGCTGAGCACCGGGCAGGGCAGGCAGCGCAGGCGGCGCACCCACCTGGCGGCAGTCACCGGACAGCCTGCTGCTGCCAGGGCATGGCATGCCAGGGGTGGCGCGGATCGGCCACCCATCGCTGCACTTGCTCGGGCGTCACGCTGCGCCCCAGCACATCGGCGCGGCCACGGGCCAGCCACTGGCTGCGGCCGCGTGCGTAGGCCAGGCCGAAGGCCTGCCAGCTGTCAAAGCAGTCCCGCGCGCGGCATGCGTTCAGGTGCAGGATCTGCTGGTGCAGGGCCTCGTCCACCCAGCCCAGCAGCCAGGCACAGCGCACATGGAAGGCCACGCGCGCGCAGGCAAAGGCCATGGCGGCATGGGGATCGTCACCGGCCTGCAGGCGCTGCAGGTCCAGCGTGAACCAGCGCTGGCGCAGGCCGTCGGGCAACTGGCGTGCGATCTGGGCATCGTCCAGGTCGGTGCGCAGGCCCAGGTGGTGCAGCACCATGGGGCGCAGCTGGGTGGTCAGTGCGGAGTCGGCGCCGTTGAGCTGCCGGTCCGCAAAGCCGCCCTGAATGGCGTGAAAGGCCATGGGATGGGCCAGGGCCAGGGCCCAGTCCAGTGCCGCGTCACCGCTGCGGTAGCTGCTGAAGTCCCCGCGTTGGCGCGACGCACGCATGCGCCGCAGGCCGGCGCGCACTGCCCACCAGACCAATGCAGACAGCACAACAAGGGTGAAGGCGTTCATCGCGGATTTCCTGTCCTGCCCGGTGTTCCCGGTGTTGCCGGCGATCCCGCCCGGCGGCGCGCCAGCTCCAGTGACTGCTGCAGGGCCGCGCTGCGCGGCATGCGCTCGAAGGCGGGCACGGGCACGGTGTCGCGGCGTGCCGCGACCAGCCATTGCATAAGGGGCGACCGGATGTCCAACTGCACCAGCAGCGCCGGGTGGGACTGCAGCAGCCACAGCTGCTCGGCCTCGGTGTGCAGCTCGCTGGCCGCGCACCAGGCAGCCGCGCTGCCCGTGGCCAGCAGCTGTGCCGGTCGGCGCACGATGCCCATGGCCAGGGCGTCCGCCGGCGCCTCGCCATCGGTATCGAGGTGATTGAGCAGGGCCAGCACATCGGCCAGGTAGCGCGCAATCGGCGGGCGGTTCTGCTTGCCCTTGATCTGGTCGATGCGCAGCCGCCCGTCTTCCCGCACCTGGGCGCTGACGGTGATGCGCGGCTGGGCCGTGCCCGTGCGGTAGCTGAACAGCCGCAGCCGGCCCTGCTCGCAGGCTTCGGCGTAGTGCTCGCCATAGCCGCCGCGCAGTGCGCCGCGCTCGCTGAACTGGCCCAGGCAGTGGCGCATCATCTGGCTTTCATAGGCCATTTCGGCGCGCAGGTCCGGGCTTTGGGCATCGAATTCGACGAAGACACCCAGCTGGCCACGCAGCAGCGGGCGCACGGCGCCGGGCCGGTGCTCGGCCCAGCCGCTGTCGCTTCTCCGGGCGAAGGCCAGGTGCTCCAGCGTCCAGCGCGCCAGGGCCTGCGGGCAGTTGATGCGCTGCAGCTTGCCCTCCAGCGCGGTGCCGCGCCGGGTGGACAGGAACTCCAGCAGCCGGCTCTCCAGCGCCAGCAGGGGTGCACTGTCGGGCTCCACCCACCACAGCGGCGCGCTGCCGTCGGCCGCCGGCCTGTCCGGTGACAGCGACTGGCGGGCCGCATGTTCGCGCAGGCGCTCCAGTGCCCAGGCGGCGGGCTCGGCGCGCCGGTGCAGGCGCAGCAGCTCGGCCTGCGTGGACACGGGCTGCACGGCAGGCGGGTCGGCGTCGAGGTTGCCGATCACATGGCGGTAGAAGTGGTTGGCCAGCCAGGCGGCGATCTCCTCGCTGTCGCCGCGTGCGGCGCTGCGCTCGCGGATGCGCTGCTTGATGGCCGGCGCATTGACCACGTCGCGCGGCCGATAGGCGCTGGCGGCGTTGGCACCGGCGCCCGGGTTCACCACAGCTTCCACCAGGGCTTGCTGTCCGAGCGCAGCTTGAGGCAGCGCTTGAGACCGTCCTTTGCCATCCTGTGCTCGGCCTCGCCGTCGTCGGGCGTGAGCTTGGCGATGGCCTCACGGTGCAGGGCCACGGCCTGGTCGATGGGGCCGCAGCTTTCCATGGCGCAGGCCAGGCGGCGCAGCGTGTAGCACTCGCCCAGGGCGCGCACTTCGGGCAGCAGGGCGTCCAGGCGCGGGCGCACCAGTTCGCCATGGTTTTCGGAGAAGAAGTCGAGCAGGGACATCAGCGAGGCCAGGTAGTCGCGCCGCTGTTCGCGCTGGTCGTCCTCGTCCAGTTCCTCGAACCACTGGTCCAGGCGCTCCAGCCAGATGCCGATTTCGCCTGCGCGGCCCAGCTGGTAGAGCGCCAGCGCCGCGCTGGGGAAGTAGTCCGTGGGGCAGTGGCGGCTGTAGCCGTAGTCCTGGGTGAAGTGCCACAGCTGCTCGGCCGCCGTGACGATGCCGGGGCGGTCGTCACGGCGGATGGCGCACCACAGCAGGCCGTCGTGGTGTTCGGCAAAGGGGCTGCTGGACAGGCCCTTGTGGTGCAGGGCCGCCGCCTCGTCATAGCGCTGCTGCGAGCGGTACTTGATGGCCAGGTTGTTGCAGAGCATGGAGTAGACGTGCAGGTGCGCGTCCTTGTACCGGCCCTGGCCGGTGGCCCAGAAGGCTTCGAAGCGGGCCAGGCCCTCTTCGTAGTAACGCTGCACCAGCGGCTCGCGCAACTCGTCGTTCGGCACCTGCCGGCCTTCGCCCATGATGGCGGCCAGGTCGTCCTCGTCGTCCAGGGTCACGCCCGCTGCATAGCACCAGTGGGCGCCATGGCCCTGCGCAAAGGGGCGCTGCAGCGCCTGCGCGGCGGGCAGCACGGCGAAGCGCGCGGCCCAGAGCATGGGCAGCAGCTCGGAGTTGGCGTGCCGGGGCTGCTCGGTCACGCCGCGCTCTAGCAGAGGCAGGGCCTGCTCCCATTGGCGGTCCTTGGCCAGGCGCCAGCCGTCGATCAGGTCCAGCAGAGGGTGGCCGGGCGCCTGGGTGCGCGCCAGGGTCAGGTAGTCGTCGGCGCTGCGCGGAGCAGCCGGGCTGTCTTCCAGGATCTCCTGCATGTCGGAATCCAGTCCCGCCCAGGCCAGGATCAGCGCCCAGGTCGGTGCATGGGCGGTGTCGCTGTCCACTCTGCGCAAGGCCAGTTCATAGCCCTGACGGGCCGATCCGGGGCGGCTGTGCAGCACGCTTTCCAGCGCCAGGTCCGCCGCATCGGCCAGGCGGCCCGCCTCTTCCAGCCACTGCAGCACCAGGCCGCTGAAGGCATCGTCGGAGTCATCCACCAGGCCGAAGCGGCCCAGCGCGGCCAGCTGCAGCGCGGCCTCGGGCTGGCCCATGGCATGGCAGGCCATGGCCTGCAGCCGGGCCGCATGGACCTTGCGGTGCGTGCGCACCGCCTGCGATGCGGCGGGGCTTTCGGTGCGGGCCAGGTGCTGCTCTGCCGCCATGAGCACGGCCGGAACGCTTTGCGGGGCCAGCGGCAGGACCTCGCGCGCGAGGTGCAGCCAGTCGTCGAAGTCCACGTTCTGCTCTGCATCGGCCTGGGTCAGCAGCGCCGTGGCGGCCTGCACCTGGCGCACGGTGGCGGGCACATCGCCGCGCAGACGGGCCAGCTCGGCCTTGCGCAGGCAGGCACGCGCGTCGCGGCGCGCGGGGGAGGCCTCGCCATCCGGGTCGCTGCGTTCGTGGCTGCGCTGCAGGTCCACGCCTTGCTCGGCCAGCTCCCAGGCCTGGGCTTCGCGGGCCAGGTAGTGCCAGCCGTTCCAGTAGCGGTAGGGCTCGCTGGTATGCGGCAGCCGGCCCATGAGATCGGCGGCGGGCGCGAGCAGGGCCACGCCGCCTTCACGGTCAAAGCGCAGCCGGCTCTGGATGTCGCTGAGCGCCAGGCTGGCCGTGGCCAGCAGGTGGTTGTCGCCCTGCAAGGGCTGCAGCGTGGCAGCGCGGTGTTCGCGCAGCAGTGCGTTGGCGGTTTCGGGCCGTTCCAGGTCCAGCCAGAGATCGTGCAGGCGCTCCAGTTCGCCCACCGTGGCCGGGGCGAAGCGCTGCTGGGAGAGCAGCTCCATGACGGCCGCCTGGCGTTCGGCCGGGGCGATGGGGCTGGCATCCTCCTCCTGCTGCAGCAGGTCGTGCGCTTGGTCCATGAAGGCATGCAGGGCTTCGCCCTCAAGGACGGCCTGGGCGGTGGCGGGCTGGAAGGTGTTCATGGAATCGATAGCAAGCAAGCGAAGCTGGAAAAGCCATGCAGGCCGACGGACCTCAGGGCGGCGACCCCGCGATGCTAGCGGGCCAGCCGGCACCATGCCAGAGTGGTCGGGCTGTTTTCACGTCCTGTTACATGCAAAAAAGCCCGGCATTGCCGGGCTTTAGTTAAGAAGGAGGTCGCTGGGCCGCCGGGGCCGGGTTGGGCTCAGTGGCGCACCACGACTTCACCGCGCAGCGTGAAGGTGCGGGCCTCGGTGATCTTCACGTCGATCATCTGGCCGATCAGGCGTTCGTTGCCCGGGAAGTTGACCACGCGGTTGCACTCGGTGCGGCCCATGAGTTCGCTGCCATCGCGCTTGGACAGGCCTTCCACCAGCAGGCGCTGCACCGTGCCCACGCGCTCGTCGCTGATGTCCTTGATGTTGTTGTTGATCACGGCCTGCAGCTCCTGCAGACGGCGCAGCTTGACCTCGTGCGGCGTGTCGTCGTGCAGGTTGGCGGCCGGCGTTCCGGGGCGGGGGCTGAAGATGAAGCTGAAGCTGTTGTCGAAGCGCACGTCGTGGATGAGCTTCA
Source organism: Delftia sp. Lp-1 (assembly GCF_020523835.1). Lineage (NCBI taxonomy): Bacteria > Pseudomonadati > Pseudomonadota > Betaproteobacteria > Burkholderiales > Comamonadaceae > Delftia > Delftia sp. Lp-1. The sequence continues at coordinate 22,940 of NZ_JAJALJ010000002.1, forward strand.
TCATCTTCTGGAAGTCTTCCTCCGTCTCGCCGGGGAAGCCCACGATGAAGTCGCTGCTCATGGCCATCTCGGGCCGGATGGCGCGCAGCTTGCGGATGGTGCTCTTGTATTCCATGGCCGTGTAGCCGCGCTTCATGGCCATGAGGATCTTGTCGCTACCGTGCTGCACGGGCAGGTGCAGGTGGCTGACCAGCTTGGGCAGCCGAGCGTAGGCCTCGATCAGGCGTGGCGTGAACTCGTTGGGGTGGCTGGTGGTGTAGCGGATGCGCTCGATGCCGGGGATCTCGGACACGTATTCCAGCAGCAGGGCAAAGTCGGCGATCTCGGCCGTGTCACCCATCTTGCCCAGGTAGGCGTTCACGTTCTGGCCCAGCAGCGTGACTTCCTTCACGCCCTGATCGGCCAGGCCGGCGACCTCGATCAGCACGTCCTCGAACGGGCGGCTGACTTCCTCGCCGCGCGTATAGGGCACGACGCAGTAGCTGCAGTACTTGGAGCAGCCTTCCATGATGGAGACGAAAGCCGAGGAGCCTTCCACGCGCGCGGGCGGCAGGTGGTCGAATTTCTCGATCTCGGGAAAGCTGATATCGACCTGGGGCTTGTGCTTGGCGGCGCGTGCATTGAGCAGCTCGGGCAGGCGGTGCAGGGTCTGCGGGCCGAAGACCACGTCCACATAGGGTGCGCGCTTGATGATTTCCTCGCCCTCTTGGCTGGCCACGCAGCCACCCACGCCGATGAGCACGCCGCGTTCCTTCAGGTGCTTGTAGCGGCCCAGGTCGCTGAACACCTTCTCCTGCGCCTTCTCGCGCACCGAGCAGGTGTTGAACAGGATGAGGTCGGCCTGCTCGGGATCGTCGGTGGACTCGTAGCCCTGGGCTGCGCCCAGCACATCGGCCATCTTGTCCGAGTCGTACTCGTTCATCTGGCAGCCGAAGGTTTTGATAAAGACTTTCTTGGACATGGTGGGGTTCCGTCAGGCAGCCGCCGCACTGCAAGCGGCGGTCTGCAAAAAATGAAGGTGGCTCGGCCAGGGGGCGGCGTGCCCCATGGCCGGGCCGCTGCGCCCCGCAAGGCGCGGGCCGCGTCAGCCGTGTACGTGCTGTGCTCAGTTGAAGATGCGCTGCAGCATCGACTTGGGCTTGTAGTGCTTGTCGGCCTCGGCCTTGGTCAGGATCCAGGCCTGGTGCAGCCACTGCGTCTGCGGCTCGATCACATAGCCCACCACGAGCTTGCTGCCCCGGTAATTGATGGCCTGCACCAGCGTGCGTTCAGGGCTGAACAGGCGAAAGCCCGGACTGGTGCGAATGGTCTTGCCGTCGATCTCCACCTCGGGGAACTGGGTCACGACCAGCTCGCCGAACTGGGCCTGCGGCGGGAAATTGCGCGTCTCGTTAGACGGCAGGCCCTGCGCGGCCACGCCCAGGCTGGCGCAGGCCAGGCCGGCGAGCAGGGCGCCGGCACACAGGCGGCGAACGGTAGAGAAATGGGGCTTGCAGCGGTTCATGGTGTACATCCAGGGGCTGAACCCGCGATTCTACGAACTTGCCGCTGCGCAGGCGCGGCACTCGGGCATTGGGTCAGGTGCGGCCCGGCGTATACAGCACCGCCTTGGGCGGGCGGCACAGGCCCCAGAAGCGCAGGCCGATCAGTTCGGCCATCTGCACGCCCATGGCCGTGGGCGCGGAGATGGTGGCCAGGGCGGCGATGCCGACCTTGGCGCATTTGCGCACCAGCTCATGGCTGCCGCGGCTGGAGAGCACGACAAAGCCGGCCTCGCCCAGGCGGCCTGTGCGGGAGAGGCGGCCGACCAGCTTGTCCAGCGCGTTGTGGCGGCCCACGTCTTCGAGCACATCCGTCAGTTGCCCGTCCAGCCCTGCCCAGCCTGCGGCATGCACGGCGCCGGCTTCGGCGTTGAGCAACTGCAGCGGCGGCAGTGCCGCGATGGCTGCGCAGACGGTGTCGGCATCGACACGGGCGATCCAGTCGTGCGCGGGCAGGGGGTCGAAGGACAGGTCCAGCGCCGCGAAGCTGTCCACGCCGCAGACACCGCAGCCCGTGCGCCCGCTCATGCTGCGGCGCCGGTCCTTGAGGCGGGCGAAGCAGCGCGAGGCCACGTCCAGCTGCACCTCGATGCCGTCCATGCCGGACGGAAGGCCTGCGGCCTGTGCAGCCACGGTGCGCACCTCGATGCCGTAGCAGTCGGCAGCGCTGTCCAGAATGCCTTCGGTGAGCGCAAAGCCCAGCGCAAAGTCTTCCAGGTCCGAGGGCGTGCCCATCATCACGGCATGGGAGATGCCATTGAACACCAGGGCGATGGGGACTTCGCTGGCCAGCACCTGCGGCTCGGCCTGGATGCTGACGGCGCCGTCTTCACCGAGCCGGTGGCGCGCCACCGCATGCGTGCGCAGCGCGGCAATGGCAGGCGGGGCGGCGCATGCAGCATCTGCTGCGCCGGGGCCTGCGTCTGGGGCGGGGACGGGTGCGGGGGCGTGTTCGGTGGTGGCGTTCATGGCGTGGGCCGCGCAGGCGGCTTCCGCATGATATCGGCGCCGCCGCGCGTGCTCAGTCCAGCAATGCCATGCCCTTGATCTGGGCGAAGACATGCATGCCCGGCGCAATGCCCAGTTGCCGGGCGGAATGCAGGGTGATGCGCGCCAGCAGGCGGGACGGGCCCAGCTGCAGCGAGACCATGACTTGGCCCGGGCCGTCCTCGCGCAGCTCCTGCACGGTGGTCGGGAGGATGTTGAGGATGCTGCTGTCTTGCGGGTGCTGCAGGCTCAGGCTCACATCGCGTGCCTGCACGCGCAACTGCACGGTTTCGCCGACGGGGCGCGGGGAGACCATGACAAGGCGCAGACGCCCGCCATCGAAGCACAGCGTGCTCAGGTGTGCATCGGGATCGTGCTGCTGGACCTGTGCGCTGACCATGGCCGCTGCCGTGTCGCCCATGCTCAGGGGCAGGTCCAGCCGTGCCAGCAGCTCGCTGGTGGCGCCGGCCGCGACGATGCCGCCTGCCTTGAGCAGCACCAGGTGCTGGGCCAGGCGAGCGACCTCGTCGATGGAGTGGCTGACGTAGAGGACGGGAATGTCGAGTTCGCGGCGCAGCTGGTCCAGGTAGGGCAGGACCTCGGCCTTGCGCTGGGCGTCCAGCGCGGCCAGGGGCTCGTCCATCAGCAGCACCCGCGGGCTGGTGGCCAGCGCCCGCGCAATGGCCACGCGCTGGCGCTCGCCGCCCGACAGGGTGGAGGGCATGCGGTCCATCAGGTGGCCTATGCCCAGCAGGGACACGGCCTGGTCCTGGGATACCTTGCGCCGCGCGGCCGGCGTGCGCCGCATGCCGTAGTCGATGTTGCGCCGCACGGTCAGGTGCGGGAACAGGCTGGCTTCCTGGAACACATAGCCCAGCGCACGGCGGTGCGTTGGCAGCCATTGGCTGGCCGCATCGTCCTGCCAGACCTCGCCGTTGACGGCGACGCGGCCGCGCGCGCGCTCCAGTCCTGCCAGGGCGCGCAGGCAGGTGGTCTTGCCGCAGCCCGAGGGGCCGAACAGGGCGGTGACGCCGCGCCCGGGCAACTGCAGCTGCACGTCAAGGCGGAAGTCGGCACGCTCCAGTGCCAGGGTTGCGATGATTTCCGAGGAGGGATGGGAGTGCGCGGCGTCGGACATCAGGGAGGGAGAGAAGGCGGTCATCATGCGCGGCGCTCCTCACGCGGCTGCAACAGGTGCAGGGCCAGAAGAACCAGGAAGGAGAACACCACCATGCCACCCGCCAGCCAGTGGGCGTGGGCGTACTCCATGGCCTCCACATGGTCGTAGATCTGTACCGAGACCACGCGCGTCACGCCGGGAATATTGCCGCCCAGCATCAGCACCACGCCAAACTCGCCCACGGTGTGCGCAAAGGTCAGCACGGCCGCCGTGATGAAGCCCGGCCGCGCCAGCGGCAGCGCCACGGTGAAGAAGCGGTCCAGCGGCCCCGCGCCCAGGCTGGCCGCAGCCTCCATGGGCCGCGTGCCCAGGGATTCGAAGGCGCGCTGCAGCGGCTGCACCGTGAACGGCATGGAATAGACCAGCGAACCGATGACCAAGCCCGGAAAAGTGAAGGGCAGGGTGCTCAGCCCCAGCGCCTGCGTCAGCTGCCCCACGGGGCCGTTGGGACCCATGGTCACCAGCAGGTAAAAGCCGATCACCGTGGGCGGCAGCACCAGGGGCAGCGCCACCACGGCGCCAATCGGGCCGCGCCAGCGCGAGCGCGTGTGCGCCAGCCACCAGGCCAGCGGCGTGCACAGCGTCAGCAACAGCACCGTGGTCACGCTGGCAAGTTTCAGCGTCAGCCGTATGGCGGCGTAGTCGTCGGCGGTAAGAATCATGCGGGGCAAATAGCAGGTGTCCGTAGGAAAACACAGCCTGAGAAACCGGCGCGGCCCAAGTCAGAGACAGCAAGCAAGGGCCTACGCCGGCCGCGCCGCCCCGCAGCGAGGCTGTCGTCGCCCTTCAGGGGGAAGCGGCGCAGCCGCTCAGGGGGTCAAAGCCCGTAGCCGTACGAGCGGATGATGGCACGGGCCTTGTCGGCGCGCAGATACTTCATCAGTTCGGCGGCGGCTTCGTTGTCCTTGCCGTTGTTGAGCACGATGGCGTCCTGGCGGATGGGCTCGTGCATGGAGCCGGGCACCTGCCAGGCTGAGCCTTCGCGCAGCTTGCCGTTTTCCATCACCTGCGACAGGGCCACAAAGCCCAGCTGGGCATTGCCCGTGGCCGCGAACTGGTAGGTCTGGGCAATGTTCTCGCCCATGACGATGCGCGGCTGCACCTGGGCCGTGATGCCCAGCTTGTTCAGCACTTCCATGGCGGCCGTGCCGTAGGGCGCCAGCTTGGGATTGGCCACGGCGATGTGCTTGTAGTCGCCGGTCTTGAGGACTTCGCCCTTGTCGTCCACATAGCCGGCCTTGGGGCTCCACAGCACCAGCTGGCCGATGGCGTAGGTGAAGCGCGAATCGGGCAGGCCGCGGCCTTCCTTGGCGATCTTCTCGGGCGTGGTGTCGTCGGCGGCCAGCAGGATCTGGAAGGGCGCGCCGTTGACGATCTGCGCATAGAACTTGCCCGTGGCGCCGAAGGACAGCAGGGCCTTGTGGCCGGTGTCCTTCTCGAACTCGGCGGCGATCTTCTGCATGGGCGCCGTGAAGTTGGCGGCGACGGCCACCGACACTTCGGCGGCCTGCGCAGCGGCCCAGCCGAACAGGGCAAGGGCGGCGAAGGCGGTGGCACGCAGGGGCTGGTTCACGTTCATGGGTCTCTCGCTATTCCGTTGGTGAATAGCGCAGTGTAACGACCTGAAAATGCGCATGCAGGGTGCAGGCGTTTTGCTTGGCGGGAAATAACGCTTGGCGGGCATGATGCTGCGCATGACTGCCGCAACCCCCGCTTCTCCCTCAGACCTGGTGCCCGCGCTGGGCCATGACCTGGCCGACCGGCGCATCGCCATCCTGCGGCATATCGCGGCAGGGCATTCGATTTCCCAGGCCGCGCGCGAGGCGGGCGTCAGCTACAAGGCGGCCTGGCAGGCGCTGGATGTGCTGACCAATCTGGCGGGCCGTGCCCTGGTGGAGCGCTCGGTGGGCGGCGCCGGCGGTGGTGGCGCGCGCATCACCGAGGCCGGGCAGTCCCTGCTGGCCATGGCCGATGCGCTGGAGCAGGCGCGCGCGCAGGTGCTGCAGCGCTTTGGCGGGCCCGCCGGCGTTTCTTCTGCGGCTCCCGGGCTGGGGCTGGGCCTGCGCACCAGCATGCGCAATCTGTGGCCTTGCCGGGTTGGTGCCCTGCAGGCGCAGGGCGCCCAGGTCCGCGTCTGGCTGCTGCCCGACGGCGGCGGGGATGCATCAGGCATTGCCGCACGCATCACCGAAGAAAGCGCCCAGTTGCTGGGCCTGGCGCCGGGCCTGCCCCTGATGGCGCTGTGCAAGGCCACGGCCGTGCAGGTGCTGCCTTCGGCGCCACGCTCCGATGTGCATGCCCAGGCCAATGCCTGGCCCGCCCAGGTGCAGCGCGTGGCCCGGGCCGACAGGGCGGGGCCGCGTGAAGTGGTGGCACAACTGCCATGGGGCGGTAGCGGCGTGGGTTACGCGGCCGAGCCGGCCGAGGGCGAGTCCTGGACCTTGCGCGCAGGGCGCAAGGTCTGGCTGACGGTGCCGGAGTCCGCCGTGGTGCTGGCCGTGGCTGATTGAGCGGATGGAGTGTTGAAGGAGCAGCAGCGCGTTGCGCATGCGCAGCAGTGGCTGCAGATTCGGACGGGTCTGATGGCGCATTCAGGGCGGTATACGAAGAATTGCGCCGCTGTGAAACCTGCGCGCTCTGGCGGCGCGGGCTTTTCTGGCGACCGAATCATCGAAACCTCCCTGGCCCTCCATGAGCATCCTGAAATTGCGCAGGCAAGAGAAAGTGGCGGTATACACCGCCCTGCTGTGTTCCTTCATCGCGGCGTTCATCTTCTTCGCGTCCGAAGGTGTTGCTGACAGTTTTCGGCAGCGGCTGGATGCGCTGGCCATCTGCGCCGTCATCGGTGCGCTGGTGACCTGGTTCAATCACTGGTGGTTCCGGGTCTGGGGCTGGCATCTGGTGCCTGTGACCCTGCTGCTGTTTTATGCCGGCACGCTGGCCGCAGGATGGCTGTTTGGCGGATGAAGGCGGTGAAGGCGGTGAAAGCGGTGGTGTGGGAACCTGCCGCCACGCTTTGCATCGAAGATCCTTTTCGACTGCCTCACCAGGCCATCCACGGCCTTGCCCCTGCCATGAAGACCACCCTGTCCGCCGCCCTGATCTGCCTGTTCCTGTCCACCCCGGCCATGGCCCGACCGCTGGATCCGGCGCCGCTGGACGCCTCGCAGTTCAACCTGGGGCTGGCCGGGTTCGCGGGCGAGATCTCGCCTGCGGAGCGGCACCTGGAGGCCATGCTCAGGCGGCCCGAGGCCAATGCCGTCCTGCTGTCGGTGATCGACGATCCGCGCCGATCTCCCGTGGCCAAGCTCTATGCGCTGTGCGGGCTCAAGCGCATGGGCAGCGGCGGCTACGAGGCAGCGCTGGTCAAGTTGCGCGGCTTTGAGGGCCAGGTCTCCGTGATGCTGGGAGACCAGATGTTCCAGGAAGGCATCCGCGAGGCGGCAGATCGCATCGAAAACCTGGAGTGCAGCGAAGGCGGCTGAACCTGGGCACGCCGGTTGCCGGACAAAAAAAGAGCTGCCATCGGCAGCTCTTTGCGTTGTGGGGCATCGTTCTGAGCCGGAGAATCTGAGCCGCTCAGGACAGCTCGCGTCCCTTGAGTTCGGGGATCAGGAAGGCCGTGGCCAGCATGTCCAGCACATAGATGGCCGCCAGCAGGGCGATCGCCACCTGGAACGAATAGCTCATGGCCAGCGCACCGATCACCACCGGGCCCAGTCCGCCCACGGCGCGGCCGATGTTGAACAGCACGTTCTGCGCGGTGGCGCGGGCCTCGGTGGGGTAGGCCTCGCTCATCACGGCGCCGTAGCCGCCCATCATGCCGTTGACGAACAGGCCCATGAGGGCCCCCGCCCAGAGCATGGCCGTGGGGTCGGACAGCTGCGAATAGAGCACGACCATGATGACCGAGCCCAGCTGGAAGATCAGGAAGCTGGGCTTGCGGCCGATGCGGTCGGCCAGCTGGCCGAAGACCCAGATGCCGACCATCATTCCCACCACGGTCACGGCAGTCCATATCGAGGACTTGGTCAGGCTGAAGCCCAGTTGCTTGGACAGGAAGCTGGGCATCCAGATCATGATGCCGTAGTAGCCGAAGTTCTGGACCGAGGTCAGCACGATCACGCCCAGGCTGACCTTGGTCGTGGCGCGGTCCTTCACCAGCAGCTTCAGGCTTTGCAGCACCGGCACGCGGGCCGAGGGCGTGGCGGACTGCTGGCGCTTCACGAAGACTTCGGGCTCGTGCAGCTTGTTGCGGATCACCCAGGCCACCACGGCCGGTATCACGCCTACCAGGAACATGCCGCGCCAGCCGATGAGGGGCAGCAGCAGCGGCGTCAGCAGCGCCGCACCCAGCACGCCCATTTGCCAGCCCAGTGCCACGTAGGACGAGACGCGGGCGCGGTGGCGTGCGGGCCAGGCCTCGGCGGCCAGTGCCATGCCGATGCCGAACTCACCGCCCAGGCCGATGCCCGCAATCGTGCGGTAGGCCAGCAGATCCCAATAGCCCTGGGCGAAGGCGCACAGGCCCGTGAAGACTGCGAACAGCATGATGGTCCAGGTCAGCACGCGGATGCGCCCGTAGCGGTCGCTGAGCAGGCCGAAGAAGATGCCGCCGAACACGGCACCGATCAGCGTCCAGGTCACCAGCGAACCGGCCTGGCCCGGCGTGAGGTGCAGGTCGGCCGAGATGGCCGACAGCATGAAGCCCAGGATCAGCAGGTCGAAGCCGTCCATGGCATAGCCGACGGCCGAGCCGGCCAGGGCCTTCCAGCTGTAGCCATTGACCTGGGTGGCATGTGTGCCGACATGCGTGTCTGTGCTGGCGCCGGCAGCATTGGCTGCGAGCGCCCCGGAGGAAGTGGTGGTCACGTGAAAATCCTTGAAAGCCAGGACGGCGCGCGCTCTCGCTGGGGTGCGGCACCACGCAAAACGCCTGCGCCGCCGGCTGGGCCGGCGTGCGGGCACGCTGCGCGTGTGCGGCATCCTGGAGTGGCGATGGGCACGGGAAATCCTGGTGGGAAAACAAGCTGGGCGGCCGGCATGCCGGAGCATGGCAGGGGCTGCGCGCAAAGACAGAGCGCAAGGTGCAGCGCCAAAAGACCGCTTCTGCAAAAAGCGAAAGCCCTGAAATCGGCCGGGCGATCAGGGCTTGGAGGCCGTGGGCAGGCCCTGCGAGGAGAGGGCGGCCCATGCGAGCGGGCGCAATGGTAAGGCAAGTCGCCAGCCAAGGCAAGCTGCAGGGCTTATGCCAGGGCGCTGGGTCTTTGGCCGGGGCGCCAAGGGGGCTCGTGCTAGGCTGGCGCCCGCTGCGGCCATTGCGCCGCTGGCGCGCCCCATTTCTGCCCGGGTCCGTCTATGACCTTGCGGTGCAGTGCGGCGATATCTCGCAGGTTTTGCCAATAAAAACAATTCTCATTACAGTTTGGCATTCCGAGTTCTCCAACCTCCGATCCTTTCTGCCATGCATCCCATCCTGATTGCAGCCGCCTTGGCCCTGGGCGCGGCCGCCCCGATGAGCCAGGCCGCAGCCGCCGGCACCGTTCAACAGCCCGTGAAGAAGAGCCTCTCCGTTGCGGAGGTGGTCAAGCATTACGGCACCCTGGTGCACGCCAATTACTCGGACTCCATCAGCTCCGCGAAGACCATGCAGAAAGCCATTGCGGCCTTTCTGGCGGCGCCCAGCGAGCAGGGCCTGAACCAGGCACGCAAGGCCTGGCTGGATGCCCGGGAGTACTACGGCCAGACCGAGGCCTTCCGCTTCTACGCCGGTCCCATCGACAACGATGAAGGCCCCGAAGGCCAGATCAACGCCTGGCCCATGGACGAGTCCTATGTGGACTATGTGGAAGGCAATCCCAACGCCGGCATCATCAACAACCGCAAGGAAGCCATCACCAAGAAGCGCCTGGCCGAGCTCAACGAGCATGACGGCGAGGAGAACGTTTCCACCGGCTGGCACGCCATCGAGTTCATGCTCTGGGGCCAGGACCTGAACGACAAGGGGCCGGGCGCGCGTCCGTACACCGACTTTGTCGATGGCAAGAAGTCCAATGCCGACCGCCGCCGCGAGTACCTGAAGGTGGTGACCGCGCTGCTGATCGAGGACCTGCAATCCGTGGCCGACCAGTGGAAGCCCGGCTCGCCCAAGAACTTCCGCGCCCAGTTCGAGAAAAAGCCCGACGACGCGCTGCGCCGCATCTTCGTGGGCCTGGGTTCGCTGTCGCGCGGCGAGCTGGCCGGCGAGCGCCTGGAGGTGGCCCTGGCCAGCCGCGACCAGGAAGACGAGCACTCCTGCTTCTCGGACAACACGCACCGCGATGCGGTGACCAATGCCCAGGGCATCCTCAACGTCTGGCAGGGCAGCTACAAGCGCCTGGATGGCAGCGAGCTGCAAGGCCCGGGCATCAAGGACTGGGTGGCCTCCAAGGACAGCGCGCTGGCCGACAGGACCACGCGCCAGATCATGCAGTCGGTGCAGGCGGCCCAGGCCATTCCCGCGCCGTTCGACCAAGCCATCCAGGGCGCACGCGACTCGGCCTCGCGCGCCAAGATCCAGGCCACCATCGACAGCCTGGTCCAGCAGAGCAAGGATCTGGTGGAGGCGGCCAATGCCGTCGGCATCACCCAGCTCAACCTGGTGGACCCCAAGGCCAACTAAAAGAACATCCACGCCAGCGTCCATCCATTCCTGCGCCCATGTGCCAAGGCCGCCGCCCCCGAAAGGGTTCGGCGGCCCTGACTTTTCCAGGGACGTCCCCACCCATGAATCTCTCCCCCTCGCTGCTGGTCGCTGCCTCCCTGGTCCTGATGGGCTGCTCGGCCCAACAGCAGGACACGGTGGCTGCCGCTCCAGCGCGCGCGCCAGCACCGCAGCCTGCTCCCGATCCAGCTCTTTTGTTCGCGGCACCCGGTGAGCCCCTGCCCCCGGGCGGCCAGACCACGGTCCACGCCACGGGCCGCAACGCCTTCTCGCTGCCCGCCGCCAACCTGGAGGATGCAGAGCGCACGCGCTTCGTCATCGGCAACTCCTTCTTCAAGCGCAACTGGGTGCAGGCGCCGGCCTCCACCACGGCGCGCGATGGCCTGGGCCCGCATTTCCTGGCGCGCTCCTGCGGCGGCTGCCATGTGCAGGACGGCCGTGCCCAGCCGCCCGACTTCCACAACCCGCTCAAGCCCCAGCCCTTCGCGGGCCTGCTCATGCGGCTGTCCATTCCGGGCGAAGGCCCGCACGGCAGCCCGGTGCCGGACCCGGTCTATGGCGACCAGTTCAATACCGAGGGCGTGCTGGGCGTCAAGGGCGAGGGCCAGCTGCGCATCCGCTATGAACAGGTGCATGGCCGCTTTGCCGACGGCACGGCCTACACGCTGGAAAAGCCGGTCTACGAGCTGGCTGCGCTTAACTACGGCCCCCTGGCCGCAAACCTGATGACCAGCCCGCGCATTGCGCCCCAGGTCATCGGCCTGGGCCTGCTGGAGCACATCCCGGAGTCCGAGATCCTGGCCAACGCTGCAGCCCAGGCGGCCCTGGGCGGCCCCATCAAGGGCCAGCCCAACTATGTCTGGGATGCCTACGGCGAACGCATGATGCTGGGCCGCTTCGGCTGGAAGGCCAACGTGGCCTCCATTGCCCACCAGACGGCCTCGGCCTTCCTGGGCGATATCGGCATCACATCGAAGCGTTTCCCGCACCAGACCTGCACGCCCGCACAAAAGGACTGCCTGGCCGCGCCCGACGGCAACGGTGCCGAGGGCGTGGAGATCGAGGACCGCGTGCTGGACGACGTGATCTTCTACCAGGCCACGCTGGCGCCGCCTGCACGGCGCAATGCCAGCGACCCGGCCGTGCGCCGTGGCGAGGCACTGTTCCACCAGGCCCAGTGTGCGCAGTGCCACCGGCCCTCGTACAAGACGGGCGGGGAGCTGTTTCCCGCGCTGTCGCCGGCACTCAGCAGCAAGGGGTTGTCGGGCCAGACCATTGCGCCCTACACCGACCTGCTGCTGCACGACATGGGCGATGCGCTGGCCGATGGCCGGCCCGACTTCAAGGCCTCAGGCCGCCAGTGGCGCACGCCGCCGCTGTGGGGCATAGGCCTGCTGCCCGATGTCAACAACCACCAGCGCCTGCTGCACGACGGCCGTGCGCGCGGCGTGCTCGAAGCCATCCTCTGGCACGGCGGCGAGGCCGAAGCCGCGCGCGAACAGGTGCGCCAGTTCAGCGCCGAAGACCGTGAAGCCCTGGTCAAATTTGTGGAGTCCCTCTGATGCAAGACATGCGCATGACACCTCGCCAAATCCTTTGTGCCGCCGCGCTGGCGCTGCTGGCCGCTGCCCCGGTCCATGCCCAGGAAGTGGATGCCAACATGGCCATTCCCTTCTACAACACGGCCCACGCCGTGCAGGGGCTGTACGGCCAATGGTTCTCACCCCAGGCCAAGGCCGCGCAGGCATCCGCCCAGGCGCTGAACCAAGCGCTGCGCGCGCACTGCGCGGCACCTGCGGGATCGGCTGCCGCCACGCTGCAGACGGCGCGCCAGGCCTATGTGCAATCGTCGCGGCAGTGGAGCAGCCTCTCGGCCGTGGCCCTGGGGCCGCTGGTGGAGCGCCGCTCGGCACGTCTGGTGGACTTCCGCCCCATGCGCCCGGCCCTGCTCAAGAAGGCCATACAGTCGGCCCCCGCCGATCTGGCTGCCATGGAGCGCATCGGCGCACCCGCCAAGGGATACCCGGCGCTCGAGAACCTGCTGTGGACCCAGCCCGTTGAGCCGCAGACGCCGGCCTGCGCCTATGCCACCCTGGTGGCCGAGGAAATCGGCGCCGAGATGGGCATCCTCAGCAACGGCTTTGCCAAGCTCGCAGCCCAGGATTGGTCCGAGGACGGCGATGCCACCACCGAAGCCATGGCCGAGTTCATCAACCAGTGGGTGGGCGGCCTGGAGCGCCTGCGCTGGGCGGACATGGAAAAGCCTTTGCGTAGTGCGGGCAGTGCGGGCAGCAAACCGCCTGCCTGGGAGCATCTCGCCAGCGGCAGCACCCTGGAGATCTGGCGCGCGCACTGGCAGGGCCTGCGCACGCTGGCCGTGAGCGTGGACCGCAAGGTGCCCCAGCCCGGCGTGGACATCGTGCCCATCGAGTCCTACCTGCGCGGCCGTGGCCTGAACCCGCTGGCCGACCGCTGGCTCAAGGCCGTCAACGAGGCCGATGCCGGCATGCGCGCCCTGACCGAGCCGACCGCCAAGGCCGTCGATGCCGCCACCAAGCCGCTGTCGCGCCTCAAGCGCCTCATGGAAGGCGAGGTGGCGCCTGCGCTGGAAGTCAACATCGGGTTCTCGGATGCCGACGGGGATTGAGCAGGCGCTGAATCGCCGCCGCTGGCTGCAGGGCATGGGGCTGCTGGCTGCCATGCCGCTGGCAACCTCCCATGCGGCCAGGCCGTCCGGGCCGGCACGGTCGCTGGCTGCGGCCTGGATGCAGGGCGAGCAGATGCGTGTCGGCATCGTGCAGGCCAGTGCGCAGGTGGACAGGCCGCTGCAGGTGCTGCAGGCCCTGGATGTGCCCACGCGCGCCCATGGCATGGCCGCGCTGCGCGACGGCTCCGTGGTCTTCGCCAGCCGCCGCCCCGGTGACTGGCTGGTGCGCCTGAAGCCGGGACAGGCCGCCGAGGATGCGCAGTGGCAGTGGATCGAGCCCGACCGCTTCTTCAACGGCCATGTCATCGAAAGCGCCGATGGCCGCCATCTCTACACCACCGAGACCGACCTGGAAGATGCCCAGGGCCTGATCGGCGTGCGCGATGCCATCACCTTGGAGAAGATCGCCGAATGGCGCACGGGCGGCATGGACCCGCACCAGTTGCTGCTGGACGCCGACGGCACGCTGATGGTCGCCAACGGCGGCATTCCCACGCAGTCCGAAACCGGCCGGCGCAAGCTGCAGCTGGACCACATGGATTCGTCCATCGCGCGGCTGTTGCCGGCCGAAGGCGGCGCCCGTGCCGGCCTGTGGAAGCTGGACGACAACCGCCTGAGCCTGCGCCACCTGGCCTGGGGCCCGCAGGTCGCCCACGCGCCCGCACGCCGCTGGCTGGGCATTGCGCTGCAGGCCGAGCACCGCGACACCGAAGCGCGCGCCGCCGCGCCCGTGCTGGCCCTGTTCGATGGCCACCGTTTGCATGCCGTGCCCCTGCCCGAAGGGCGCGAGCCCCTGGCCGGCTATGGCGGAGACATAGGCTGCGACGGCCAGCTCTTTGCCGTCAGCTGCCCGCGCGTGAACACCGTCACCTGGTGGCAGGTGCCCGACAGCGGCCAGGCCAGTGGCCGCTGGCTGCGTGGCGATGCCATGCCGGGCGTGTACTGCGTGGCCAACGCAAGTGTCTCGCTGGATGCCAAGGGCCGGCCCCTGCCTGCCGAGCCCGCGCTGTGGATGGGCGGCGCACGCCAGGCCCAATTGCGCCAGCGCGGCCAGGTGCTGCGCACGGTGCCGGTTCCCGGCATGGCGCTGGACAACCACTGGATTGCGTTGGAGCGCGGCAGCTAGCAGCCGGAGGCGGCGCCGCAAACGGCGCGCTCTGGCGGAGTGCAGCGCCAACGGAAAAAGGGTCTACGTTTGCACGTAGACCCTTTTCTTTGTTTGGTGGCGCTTCACGGATTCGAACCGCGGACCTGTGGATTATGATTCCATCGCTCTAACCGACTGAGCTAAAGCGCCGTAAGACCTAAATTATATGCAGAATTTTCGGCCCATCCGGCAAGTTGTGCAAATTTCTCGAAATTTCTTTGCGAGAGGCTTGCTGCGCCTTGCCGGAAGACGCGCATTGTAGCGCGACTTTCAGCCCGTTCAGAGATGCTTGAAGCTGGCGGGACGCTTGTTGACGAAGGCGTCCATGCCTTCCTTCTGGTCCTGCGTGGCGAACAGCGCGTGGAACAGGCGGCGCTCGAACATGACGCCGTCGGCCAGCGAGCCCTCGAAGGCGCGGTTCACCGACTCCTTGGCCGCCATGACGGCGATCTGCGAGAAGCCGCTGATGATGATGGCGGCGCCCAGGGCTTCGTCCATGAGCTTGTCGAAGGGCACGACACGGCTGACCAGGCCGGCGCGCTCGGCCTCGGTGGCGTCCATCATGCGGGCCGTGAGGGCCATGTCCATGGCCTTGGACTTGCCCACGGCGCGCGGCAGGCGCTGCGTGCCGCCGGCGCCGGGGATCACGCCCAGCTTGATTTCCGGCTGGCCGAACTTCGCGTTGTCGGCGGCGATGATGAAGTCGCACATCATGGCCAGCTCGCAGCCGCCGCCGAGGGCAAAGCCGCTGACGGCGGCGATCACGGGCTTGCGGATGGAGCGGATGGCTTCCCAGTTGCGCGTGATGTAGTCGCCCTTGTAGGCGTCGGCAAAGCTGTACTTGGCCATGGCGCCGATGTCGGCGCCAGCCGCGAAGGCTTTCTCGCTGCCGGTGATGATCATGCAGCCGATGGCCTCATCGGCATCGAAGGCCTGCAGGGCCTGGCCCAGCTCGTCCATGAGCTGGTCATTGAGCGCGTTGAGCTGCTTGGGGCGGTTGAGCGTGATGATGCCGACCTTGTCGGCTTCGACGCGAACTTCAATCATTTCGTAGGCCAAGGGAGTCTCCTGCTGGGGTTGTCGTCGTGATCCTCAAGAATAACCGGCCGGCGGCGCGGGACGGCATGCGCCGTTCACGGCGTGGCAGGCGCCTGCGCAGTGCCCGTGTGCCCGGCCAGCCAGCGTCCAGCGGTCTCCTCGTCCGTGATTTCCAGTCCGAGATTGCTGGGGGCGGGCGCCGCCAGGGTGCCGGATGTGGCAGCTTTTGCATCGCCGTTGTCCGCTTTCTCCACCATGGCGGCGGCCTCGGACAGCAGGCCCGAGCCCCAGGGCAGGGTCAAGGCCAGGATCTGCCGGTCGCGGGCCACCCAGGCGACGATGTCCAGGGCCGTGCCTGCGTACAGCGCCACGTCGTCCAGCCGGGTGATGCGCCAGCGCGCGGGCTGTGCATCCTCGGCGCCGGTGGGCAGCTCGATGGCCAGCCATTCGTCGCCCGCCATGAAGCCTGCGCGCTCGGCCAGGCTGCCGCGCAGCACGGTCTTGATGGTGATGCCCTGGCTTTCCTGCACGCGCAGGCCCAGGCGCTGGGCAGTCTGCGCCGGTTCGGCCTTGGCCTGCACGCCGTGCGCGGCCAGCAGCTCGGCCAGCGGCAGGTCGTCGGTGCCGTGCACCCATTGCGTGATCTCGGGCGCGAAGCTGCGCCCGCCCAGGTCCTGCAGCACGGCCAGCACGTCGGCCTCGCGCATGGGGCCGCCCTGGCAGCGCTGCCACAGCGCGCGCATCACGTCGTCCAGTGTGCTACGGCCTTCGCGGCGCAGTTGCAGGTCCAGGGCCAGTGCGACCAGGCAGCCCTTGGTGTAGTAGCTGACGGTCTGGTTGGGCGTGTTCTCGTCCTGGCGGTAGTACTTGACCCATGCGTCATAGCTGGCCTGGGCCACGGACTGCAGGTGTCGGCCCGGCGTCTGCAGCACCTGGTTGATGGTGCGCGTGATGAGCTTGAGGTACTGGGCGTTGTCGATCAGATCGGCGCGGCGCAGCAGCAGGTCGTCGTAGTAGCTGGTGAAGCCTTCGAAGAACCACAGCAGCTCGGTGTAGTTCTCCTGCCCGTAGTCGTAGCGTGCGAATTCTGCGGGGCGCAGGCGCTTGACGTTCCAGGTGTGGAAGTACTCGTGGCTGATCAGGCCCAGCAAGGTGGTGTAGCCCTCGGCGGCCTTGCGCTCGCCCACGCGCGGCAGGTCGCGCCGGCCGCAGATCAGGGCCGTGGAGTTGCGGTGCTCCAGGCCCCCATAGCCGTCATCGACCACGTTGAGCATGAACACGTAGCGCTGCATGGGTGCGGGCGTGGCCTGCTCGCCCGTACCGTGCCAGAAGGCCAGCACGGTCTCGCAGATCTTGCGTGCATCGGCAATCAGGCGCGCGCCGTCGAAGCTGGGCGCGGCGCCCGCGACGATGAAGCTGTGCGGCACGCCCGCGGCCACGAAGTCGCCACGCCAGAAGCTGCCCATCTCCACGGGGCAGTCCACCAATTCGTCGTAGTGGGCGGCGCGGTACAGGCCCCAGCCGCGCGCATCGGTGTCCACGGCGTCCAGGCCGGTCGCTACCTGCCACGATGCCGTGGCGTCCGACGCAAGCAGTTGCAGCGTGTGCGGCGTATCTTCCTGGCCGTGCACGCGCAGGCACAGGCTGGTGCCGTTGAAAAAGCCGCGGCGGCGGTCCAGCCAGGCCGTGCGCACCGAGCTGTCATAGGCGCAGAACTGGTAGCTGAGCACCAGGGGCGTGTTGGCGTCGCAATCGGCCTGCCAGAGGTTCTTTCCCTGCTGGGCCAGCGCGACGGGGCGGCCGTCCTGCTCGGCAGACAGGCCCTGGAGGTTCTTGGAGAATTCCCGCACCAGATAGCTGCCGGGAATCCAGACCGGCAGCGACAGGGTCTGGCCAGCGGCCGGGCGGGCGATGTGCAGTTGCACGCTGAACAGGTGCGCGTCCACATCAAGGGCCTGCACGCGGTAGTGGATGTCCGCTGCGGCAGTGGCGGTGGCGGCGAGGGGAGAGGTCATTCGGGCTCCTGCAGGTGTGGCCTGGAGGCTGCCCGGGCCCGCTGCGGCGGGCTGGAGCCGGGAAGCTCCGGCCGAGGGGGATCAGGTGGGCGGGCCCGGCGTCCGGCGCCGGGCCCGCCCGGTGGCGGTCAGCGCGCGGCTGCGGCTGCGGCCAGGTTCTTCTCGACTTCCTGGGCGCTGATGGCGCCAGGCACGCGGGTGTTGTTGGTGAAGATGACGGTGGGCGTTCCCGTGATCTTGTACTTGCGGCCAAAGGCCAGGTTGCGCTGCACGGCCGAGGTGTCGCACTGGGCGGCGGCCGGCACCTTGTCGCGCAGCATGTGGTCAGCCCATGCACCGGCCTGGTCCTTGGCGCACCAGATGTTGCGCGACTTCTCGGCCGAGTCGGGGCTCAGGATGGGGTACAGGAACAGGTAGATGGTGACGTTGTCCACGGTCTGCAGGTCGCGCTCGAAACGCTTGCAGTAGCCGCAGTTGGGGTCTTCGAACACGGCCATCTTGCGCTCGCCCTTGCCGTGGACGATGGTCACGGCGTCCTTGAGCGGCAGCTGCTTGAAGTCCACCGCCGTCAGCTGGTTCATGCGGTCTTCGGTGAGATTGCGGCGCGCCTTGGTGTCGATCAGCTCGCCCTGGATCAGGTAGTTGCCCTTGGCGTCCGTATAGAACAGGTCCGTGCCGATGCGCACCTCGAAGAGGCCGGACATGGGCGTGGGGCGGATTTCGTCGATCTTTTCCAGCTGGGGGATGCGCTCGGTCAGCGTCTTGCGCAGGTTGGCGTCCTGGGCGTGGACGCTGAGGCTCCAGGTCAGGCTGGCGGCCGTCAGCAGGCAGGCGAAGAGTTTCATGGCAATGCGGTGGGTGGGCGGGGCCGCGTTCAGGCCGGCCGCGCCGTGGTTGAGGGGGATTGCGCGGCGCGGGGCGCCACGGAGCAGGGGTACGAGTCGCAAAACGGCAAAGGGTTCAACGGCACGGGATCGGCTTGGCTCCAGGCTCAGGCGCCGCTGCGCGGGTCCAGGCCCATGGCCTGGCGCGCCATCCAGTCCTTGAGCGGGCCGAAGCGCTCGAAGCCCTTCATGCCCCAGTTGCGCAGCATCTGCACCGGAACCTCGGAGCGGCTGAACAGCTGCTGCAGCCCGTCCATGGCCAGGCCCATGGGCGCCAGCGCGGCCTTGCGCTCGCGTTCATAGCGGCGCAGCAGGCGCAGATCGCCGGTGCTGCGCCAGTAGCCGCGCTCCTGCAGCACGCGTGCCAGCGCCTGCACATCGCCCAGGCCCAGGTTCAGGCCCTGGCCTGCCAGCGGATGCACGTTGTGGGCGGCATCGCCCACCAGCACCCAGCTGCGGGCCGAGCGCGCATCGCCGTCGGGCATGGAGCCGCACCAGTGGTCGGCCACGGCCTGCTGCAGCGGCCAGGCCATGCGCGGTGCGCTCAGCTCCAGCCGCCCCAGCGCGCCCTGGCTGATGGCTTCCAGCCGCGCGGTGAAATCCTGTGTGTCGGCGGCCAGCCAGCCGTCGGCCAGCTCGCGGGCGATGGACCAGACCACGGCCACGCTGTGGCCTTGCGGGCCGTCCAGTGGCAGCAGGGCCAGGATGCCCTCGGGCGTGAACCACTGTCGCGCCACCTGTCCGTGCGGCAGCTCGCAGTGCAGCCGGGTGGCGATGGCGTGCTGTGCATAGGGCGTGACGGCGAAGTCCACGCCGAACTCGCTGCGCGTGCGGCTGGCGCGGCCCTCGCAGATGGCCGTCAGCGGCGCCGCCACGGGCTGGTCCACCACCTCGACCATGGGCTGGTAGCGCACGGCCTCGGCCAGGCGCTGCTCCAGCGCGGGCACATCGACGATCCAGGTCAGGGCCTCGACATCCTGGCTGGCTGCGTCGAACAGCACATGGCCGTCCAGGTCGCCAAAGACTTCCATTTGCGTCACGGGCGTGGCGTGCTGGTCATCGGGCCAGCAACGCAGGCTGTCCAGCAGGCCGCGTGCGCTGGCATTGAGCGCGTAGGCGCGCACATCGGGCGCGTTGCCGGTCGGCGCGGCCACCACCAGGGCCACGCGCAGCCGTTCCCGGGCCAGCAGGAGAGCCAGGGTCCGGCCTGCAATGCCGGCCCCGCGTATACATACATCAAAGGTTTGCGCCATGGCCGGCATTGTAGGAGTCCGGGCCATGCCGGGGATTCCAACTGGCGCAAACTCCGGCATTGGCATGACCTGCCGCAGTCTGCGTCGCCATCTGGCATATTGCCGCCCATCGCATGGCGCCATTCGCACCATGGATGGCATACACACTCCAGATTTCCCAAAAAGAGCTATCCGATGTTTGACCAAGAAAGAGACGTGCAGGGCCGCATTGCCCAGTTGTGGGTATATCCCGTCAAATCCTGCGCGGGCATCGCGCTGCAAAGCAGCGGCGTCGGCGCCACCGGCCTGGCCTGGGACCGCCACTGGATGGTGGTCGATGCGCAGGGCGAATTCCTGACCCAGCGCGACCATCCGCGCATGGCCTGGATGCGCCCCGAGCTGGAGGCCGGGCACCTGGTGCTGCACTTTCCCCAGCAGCCGCCGCTGCGCATCGCGCTGCAGGCCACGGGGCCGGAGCGTCGGGCGCGCGTCTGGTCGGACTGGGTGCAGGCCTGGGACATGGGGCCGGAGGCCGCCCGCTGGCTGACGCAGGCCCTGGGCACGGACTGCTCCCTGGTGCGCTTCGACCCGGCGGCGCCGCGCCGCACCAGCGAGCGCTGGACCGGGGGCAAGGCAGCGCCCGTGCACTTCGCGGACGGCTATCCGCTGCTGGTACTGAGCCAGGCGGCCGTGGATGAACTCAACCAGCGCCTGCAGGCGGCCGGCCACGCCGCGGTGGACGCACGGCGCTTTCGCCCCAACATCGTGATCGAAGGCCTGGAGGCCCATGACGAGGACCGGGTCGACGGGCTCGACGTGCTCGATGCCCAGGGCCTGCGGCTGCGCATGGCCAAGCCCTGCACACGCTGCCCCATTCCCGACATCGACCCCGTCACGGCCGTGCAGGGCACCGCCGTGGGTGACGCCATCCGTACCTACCGCCAGGACGACCGTGTCGATGGCGCCATCACCTTCGGCATGAATGCCGTGCTGGAAGGCCTGCACGACGGGGCCGAACTGGTCGTTGGCCAGTCCGTGGCCGGCGACTGGCAGTTCGCCTGAAACGACAGGAAATGCCCGGTTGACTAAAATACGGGGTTTGTCCCCAGAATCCCTGTAGAAAGCCCTGCCATGAGCCTCAAATGCGGCATCGTGGGCCTGCCCAATGTGGGCAAGTCCACTCTCTTCAACGCGCTGACGAAGGCCGGCATCGCCGCCGAGAACTATCCCTTCTGCACCATCGAGCCGAACACCGGCGTGGTGGAAGTGCCCGATCCGCGCCTGCAGAAGCTGGCCGACATCATCACGCCCGAGCGCATCGTCCCGGCCATCGTCGAATTCGTGGACATCGCGGGCCTGGTGGCCGGCGCCTCCAAGGGTGAAGGCCTGGGCAACCAGTTCCTGGCCCACATCCGCGAAACCGACGCCATCGTCAACGTGGTGCGCTGCTTCGAAGACCCGAACGTCATCCACGTGGCCAACAAGGTGGACCCCATCGCCGACATCGAGGTCATCCAGACCGAGTTGTGTCTGGCCGACCTGGCCACCGTCGAGAAGGCGCTGAACCGCTACAGCAAGGCCGCCAAGTCGGGCAACGACAAGGAAGCCGCCAAGGTGGTGGCGCTGCTGACCCCCATCCAGGCTGCCCTGGACCAGGGCAAGCCCGCACGCACGGTGCCCGTCTCCAAGGAAGACGCGCCCCTGCTAAAGCAGTTCTGCCTGATCACCGCCAAGCCCGCCATGTTCGTGGGCAACGTCAGCGAAGACGGCTTCGAGAACAACCCGCTGCTCGACAGCCTCAAGGCCTATGCTGAGGCACAAGGCGCTCCCGTCGTGGCCATCTGCGCCAAGATCGAGGCTGAAATGGCCGAGATGAGCGACGAAGACCGCGACATGTTCCTGCAGGAGCTGGGCCTGGAAGAACCGGGCCTGAACCGCCTGATCCGCGCCGGCTTCGGCCTGCTGGGCCTGCAGACCTACTTCACGGCCGGCGTCAAGGAAGTGCGCGCCTGGACCATCAAGGTCGGCGACACCGCCCCCCAGGCCGCAGGCGTCATCCACGGCGACTTCGAGCGCGGCTTCATCCGTGCCCAGACCATCGCCTTCGACGACTTCATCGCCTTCAAGGGCGAGCAAGGCGCCAAGGACGCGGGCAAGATGCGCGCCGAAGGCAAGGAATATGTCGTCAAGGATGGCGATGTGATGAACTTCCTGTTCAACGTCTGAGGCGGCACATGCTGCAGCGGGGCTGCTAAAGCAGCTCCCGCGCTTCTCGGAAAAACCGCGCTTTGCGCGGTTTTTTCTTGCCAGGAACGTTTCATTTCCACACGCTGAGCCGCCATGGACAATGGCGCCTTTCCCTTGGGGAAAGAGAGACCTTGAAATGGACCGCCCGCATTTCAGATTCCATCCCGGTGCCTACGAAACCGTGTTCGAGCAGGAAGAGGGTGTGTGCTCCTGCTGCGGACAAAACCGCAGCCTCAAATACGAAGGCCCTTTCTACAGCCAGCAAAGCCCCGACTACCTGTGTCCCTGGTGCATTGCCAGCGGGCAGGCTTGCGAGACATACGACGGCGAATTTGTGGGATACACCGATATCGAAGGCGTGTCGCCTGATCCGGCCGACCCGGAACCCGCCATCGCCAGGGAACTGCTGCTGGAGATCGCGCTGCGCACGCCCGGCTACAGGGCCTGGCAGCAGCCCGTGTGGCTCACGCACTGCAACGCACCCTGTGTCTTCCTGGGTCACGCCGACAGGCAGGCCGTCGAGCCTTTCCTCGCTGAAGTCCTGCCCGACATCGAAGGCAGCTACAGGAACGATGCGCAGTGGATGCTGGAGCGCATGTCCACGGACGGCATGATTTCCGGCTGTCTTTTCCGGTGCGTGCATTGCGGCAGGCATCGGCTGCATATGGACGTGGGATGAATCCAATGACCACCTACGCCAATCTCTCCATCCAGACCGGCATTGCGCTGCCGCCGCTGTTGAGCGACCTCCTGGCATCGGGAAAGACCGTCTACGGTCCGGATTGGGCTGATACCTGGCGCCAGCGCTGCCTGCAGGACCCACCCTTGTTCATGAGTTGGCAGGACTTCGAATGGATAGATGCCGAAGCCAGCCGGGAAATCATCGAGGGCTGGCTTCATCCTGGCGCACAGAACGGCCGGAGCTTTCTGCCATTCGCCCAGTCGGGCGCCGGCGATGCCTGGTGCCTGACGCCGCTGGACACGCATGGCGTGGGCGTGGCGCTGGTGTTGCACGATGACGAGGCCAGCAGTGTTTCGCACGCCTGCTTCGATGACTTTGTCTGCGCGGGATTTCTGCAGGCCTTTGCGGACCTGAGCGATCAGCTGGATGAGTTCTCGCAGTCGGAGGCCTTGCAACTGTTGCGGGCCGATGTCGCACAGACCACTCGCTTCATGACGCAGGAGTTGGGTGACTATCTGCAGGATTTCTGCCGGCGCCCCTTGGAGATCAGGCCTTGGCGCGACGGGCCCCGGGCGCGTGTTCGCCAGGTGGCTTCATTGATTTCACAAGATGAACTGGCGGCCGAACTGGACCGGCTGCCTGCCGTGGACCTTTCCTTTCCCGTCGTGGCGCGCTGGGAGGTGCGTTCGGTGGAGGAGGGAGACGCGCGGCATGGCCCTGCGCCAGAGCCCGCAAAGATCGACTGGCGCACCCTCGCCGCCGATCCCCTGCAGAAGATGGCGGCCATCAGGGCCTGTCAGAGCGAGCATGGCTGCAGCCTGGGACAGGCCAAGGCCATGGTGGACCAGTACATCGGAAGCTTGGACCGCCCTGTGTGAACGCGGGCAACCCGGCCCCTGCAACCCACCATAATCACCCATCCCGCCAACCGACCGCCCCTTACCTTCGTGCCCCACCCCACCAGTCCCGCAGCCTCTCCCATCCATGCCGAACTCGTTGCCGTGCTGGCGGCGGTGACCCAGGGTACGCCGCGCGTGCTGACCACGGCGGACGGGCAGTTGCTGCCGGCGGGGCCGTTCGAGGTGGGGCACCGTTCGCTGCAGGCCGGCCTGCGCGCCTGGGTGGAGGAGCAGACCCATCACCCGCTGGGCTACATGGAGCAGCTCTACACCTTTGCAGATGGCGATCGCACCGATGCCAGCGGGGCGCGCGTGATCTCGGTCAGCTACCTGGGGCTGACGCGCGAATCCGCGGACCGCAGCGCGGGGCAGGCCGTCTGGCAGGACTGGTACCGCTACTTTCCCTGGGAAGACTGGCGCGGCGGCGAGCCGGCCCTGCTGCGCTCGCACATCGCTCCGCGCCTGCATGCCTGGATGGCCGAGGCGCGCGGCGCCCAGCGTGCGCTGCGGCGCCAGCGCGCGGACATCGCCTTCGGCCTGGACGGCGGGCCCTGGAACGAGGACATGGTGCTGCAGCGCTACGAACTGCTGTACGAGGCCGGACTGGTGCAGGAGGCGGCCCACCGCGTCCATGGCGCGGCCGCCATGCTGCCTGGCGAGGCCATGCACCACGACCACCGCCGCATCCTGGCCACGGGCATGGCGCGGCTGCGGGCCAAGATCAAGTACCGGCCCGTGGTCTTCGAGCTGATGCCGCCCGAGTTCACGCTGCTGCAGCTGCAGCAGACGGTGGAGGCCCTGGCCGGGCGCGGGCTGCACAAGCAGAACTTCCGCCGCCTGATCGAGCAGCAGGATCTGGTCGAGGAAACCGGCCAGCTCACGGTGGGCTCGGCGGGCCGGCCCGCCAAGCTGTTCCGCTTTCGCAGCGATGTGCTGCTGGAGCGGGCCATCTCGGGCAGCAAGCTGCCCCTGGCCAAGGGCATCGACGGTTCCCCCTGAGCCGCACGGCACTTGCCCGATTGTGTCAATGGCTTGACAGCACTTATGCTCGTATCTAGCATAAGTTCCTCGCTCAAGCCCGCAAGGCCGCGCGCCACATTTTTTTGATCTACATATACTCAAAATGAGCATTAATATTGCCAATGCCCTCAGTGCCCGCCTGCCGGTACCGCCGCTGCCCGACCTGATGCTGGAGCCGCTGGTGCGCTCGGCCCTGCTGGAAGACCTGGGCCGCGCGGGCGACCTGACCACGGATGCCATCGTCCCTGCCGACGCACAGGCCGAACTGCGCCTGGTGGCGCGCCAGGAAGGCGTGCTGGCCGGGCTGGACATGGCGCGGCTGGCGTTCCGTGTGCTGGATGCGCAGTCGCGTTTCGAGCCGGTGCTGCGCGATGGCAGCGAACTGGCGCCCGGCCAGGAGATCGCGCGCATCCACGGCAGCGCGCGCGCCATCCTCACGGCCGAGCGCGTGGCGCTCAACTACCTGTGCCACCTGAGCGGCGTGGCCGCAGCCACGGCATCAATCGCGCGGGCCATCGCCGACACGGGCGCACGCGTGACCTGCACGCGCAAGACCATGCCGGGCCTGCGCGCGCTGCAGAAGTACGCGGTGCGCGTGGGCGGCGGCAGCAACCACCGCTTCGGCCTGGACGATGCCGTGCTGATCAAGGACAACCACATCGCGCTGGCCGGCGGCGTGGCCGAAGCCCTGGCCCGGGCGCGCGCAGGCGTGGGCCACATGGTGCAGATCCAGCTGGAGGTGGACACGCTGGAGCAACTGGAGGTGGCGCTGTCCCTGGGCGTGGAAGTGGTGCTGTTGGACAACATGGACCTGGACACGCTGCGCACGGCCGTCTCCATGGCGCGCGGGCGCGCGGTGACCGAAGCCTCGGGCCGCATCACGCCCGAGACGGCGCGCGCCGTGGCCGAGACCGGCGTGGACCAGATCGCCGTGGGCTGGATCACGCACAGCGCCCGGGTTCTCGACATCGGCCTTGACACCTGAAATGAGGCACCCCCTGAGCCGCTGCGCGGCTTCCCCCTCTCTCGCTGCGCGGGAGGGGAACGACACCCTGGCTGCGGGGCGGCGCGGCCGGCTTAGGCCCTTGCTCGGTGTCCCTGAGTTGGGCTGCGCCGGTTTTTTTGCACCTAGCCCAGTGGAGCAGTTGCCATGTTTTTTGAAGGGCGTACCTTGAAGCGACGGAGACTCTGGACGCTGGCGGCCTGCGCGCTGCTGGCTGGCGCATCGGGGCTGTGGCTGGCGGCGCCGGGCAAGGCCGGCACGCGCCTGGAGCGGCCCATCACCATCGTCGTGACGTTTCCGCCGGGCGGCGGCACGGACCTGCTGGCGCGGCGCCTGGGCGAGCAGCTGCAGCAGCGCCTGGGCCAGACCGTGGTGGTGGAGAACCGTCCCGGCGCCAGCGGCAACATCGGCGCCCATGCCGTGGCCCAGGCCGCAGCGGACGGCAGCACCTTGCTGATGGCCAACAGCTCGTTCGCCATCAACCCCGGTGTCTACGAGCGCCTGGACTTCGACCCGCGCAAGGACTTCACGGCGGTGTTCAACGCAGGCTCCATCGCCTCGGTGCTGGTCGTGCCTGCGGACAGCGCGCTGCAGACGCTGGAGGATGCGCTGGCCCAGGCGCGCCAGCAACGGCCGCTGCTGTTCGCCTCCTGCGGCAACGGCACGCCCCAGCACCTGGCCGGCGAGATGCTGGCCCGGGAGGCGAAGCGCTTTGTGCAGCATGTGCCCTACAAGGGCTGCGGCCCGGCCATCACGGCCGTGGCGGCAGGCCAGGTGGCGGCGGGCATGGTCACGGCCAGCAGTGCTGCGGCCATGATCGCTGCAGGCCGCGTGCGCGCCCTGGCCGTCACGGCGCCGCAGCGACTGCCGCAGCTGGCCGGCGTTCCCACGGTGGCCGAGCGCGGCCTGGCGGGCTTTGCAGTGGAGCAGTGGCACGGCCTGCTGGCACCTGCCGCCACGCCCCAGGCCACGGTGCAGGCATTGCATGACACGCTGGAGCAGGCGCTGGCCGATCCCGCCGTCAGCGCTGGCTTGCGCGACCAGGGCTACACCCTGGCGCGGCAGACACCGGGCCAATTCCAGGCGCTGATCGCAGCCGACATCGACCGCTATGCGGCCGTGACCCGGGCGCTGGGCCTGAAGGCCGATTGAAGGCCGATTGAGGGCCGATTGGGTGGCCGACTGGCGACTTACTGCATGAACCAGCCGTGGCTGACCACCAGCGACTGGCCGGTCAGCGCATTGCTGGGAAAGCCCGCGAACAGCAGGGCCACGCGGGCCACGTCCTCGGTGGTGGTGAACTCGCCGTCCACGGTTTCCTTGAGCATCACGTTCTTGATGACCTCGTCCTCGCTGATGCCCAGCGTGCGGGCCTGCTCGGGAATCTGCTTGTCCACCAGCGGCGTGCGCACGAAGCCCGGGCAGATCACATTGGCGCGCACGCCGTGCTTGGCGCCTTCCTTGGCCACGGTCTTGGCCAGCCCGATCAGGCCGTGCTTGGCCGTGACATAGGGCGCCTTGAGCAGCGAGGCCTCCTTGGAGTGCACCGACCCCATGTAGATCACGCTGCCGCCGCGGCCCTGCGCATACATGTGCTTGAGGCAGGCGCGCGTGGTGAGAAAGGCGCCGTCCAGGTGGATGGCCAGCATCTTCTTCCAGTCGGCAAAGCTGAATTCCTCCACCGGATGCACGATCTGTATCCCGGCATTGCTGACCAGGATGTCGATGCCGCCGAAGGCCCGGGCGGCCTCCTCGACCGAGGCGTTGACCTGGGCCTCGTCGGTCACGTCCACGGCCACGCCCATGGCCTGCCCTCCCGTGGCGCGCAGCTCGGCCGCCGTGGCGTCGGCTGCCTCCTTGTTGAGGTCGGCAATGACGATGCGCGCGCCCTCGCTGGCAAACAGCGTGGCGATCTCCTTGCCGATGCCGCTGGCCGAGCCGGTGATGAAGGCGACCTTGTCCTTGAGTTGCATGGTGAGTCTTTCCTGGAGAGTGGATGAAACAGGCCGGTGCCCATCTTCGGCGCGGCCGGCCGCGTGCCCTTGTCGGCGCAGGGACCAGTCTGGCGCCGGTTTCTTAGACGAAACTGAGTCGGCAGGCCAGGCTAGTGTTGGCAGCCCGCAAGTCATGCCCGTGACGGCCGGCCCTTCAGGGCGTGGCGGCCTCGCGGTGCCGGGGCTGCTGGAATAGCTCGCAGACCAGTTCGCGCAGCCAGCGCTTGGCCGGTTCCTGTTCGAAGCGCCAGCTCCAGTGCAGCGACACGTCGAAGCGGTGATCGGGCAGGTCGGCATCGCGCACCGCATAGCCGCCGCGCTCGACAAAGCCGGCTGCGATCTCGGCCGGCATGATCACCGCCAGGTCGGTCTTGCCAACGATGGAGGGCACGGCCATGAAATGCGCGGCCGACAGGCGGATGCGCTCATCGAGCCGCAGCGCCTGCAGAATGCGCAGCGTCTCCGAATGCGAGCGCACCGCCGCGAAATCCAGCTGGCGCAGCGTGGCCAGCGCCAGTGGCGCGTCTTCGGGCAGGTGCGCCAGTGCGGGGTGGCCGCTGCGCAGCAGCACGCCGTAATGGTCGGACAGCAGCACGGTCTGCCGGGTCCGCGTGCCACCCGGCAGAAAGCCGATGGCGATGTCCAGCGTGCCCCGGTCCAGCGCATCGGCAATGCCGTCCAGCGGCATGGGCAGGGTCTCCAGCTGCACATGCGGGGCGCGCTGGTGCAGCGCCTGCATCAGCGGCGGCAGAAAGCGCGCCTCGCCGATGTCGCTCAGGTGGATGCGAAAGCGCTGGCGCGCCTGCAGTGGCTCGAAGCTCTGGGCCTCGGACATGGCGACTTCCAGCACCTCCAGCGCCTGGCGCACGGCCAGCGCCAGGCGCTCGGCGCGCGGCGTGGGGCGCACGCCCGCGTGCGCGCGCTCGAACAGCGGATTGCCCAGCAGCAGGCGCAGCCGCGTCACGGCCTGGCTGGCGGCGGGCTGGGACATGCCCAGCTCCTCGGCCGCGCGGCTGACGCTGCAGTGGCGGTACACGGCGTCAAAGACGCGCAGCAGGTTGAGGTCCAGGTTCTTGATATCCATTTGGTGAATATCTCTTAGATGGTTTATTCAATTGCTGGAAATCATAAGCGCCTGCACCATGGGCGCCGATTTCCATGGCCACTGCGCGGCACGCACCGGGCGGCCGGCCCATTCCCCAGGAGACCCCATCTTGCAAGCACCCACCACACCGCGCAGCCAGCCCGCCGAGGCATCCCCCTCCACCGCGACCTCCACCCCGACCTACACCGTGCGCCATGCCGTGATCGCCATGCTGCGCGAGCTGGGCATGACACGCATCTTCGGCAACCCGGGCTCGACCGAGCTGCCGCTGTTCCGCGACTACCCCGAAGACTTCTCCTATGTGCTGGGCCTGCAGGAAACCGTCGTCGTGGGCATGGCCGACGGCCACGCCCAGGCCACGCGCAATGCCAGCTTCGTGAACCTGCATTCGGCCGCTGGCGTGGGCCACGCCATGGCCAACATCTTCACGGCCTTCAAGAACCGCACGCCCCTGGTGATCACCGCGGGCCAGCAGGCGCGCTCGCTGCTGCAATTCGACCCCTTCCTGCACTCCAACCAGGCCGCCGAGCTGCCCAAGCCCTATGTGAAGTGGAGCTGCGAGCCCGCGCGCGCCGAAGACGTGCCCCAGGCGCTGGCGCGCGCCTACTACATCGCCATGCAGGAGCCGCGCGGCCCCGTGCTGGTCTCCATTCCCGCCGATGACTGGGACAAGCCGGCCGAACCCGTCACGCTGCGCCATGTGGGCTTCGAGACGCGGCCCGATCCGCGCACGCTGGACCTCATCGGCCAGGCGCTGGACGCCGCGCGTGCCCCGGCCCTGGTCGTGGGCGCGGCCGTGGACCGGGCCCAGGGCTGGGATGCCGTGGTCGCGCTGGCCGAGCGCCACCAGGCCCGCGTCTTCGTGGCCCCCATGAGCGGGCGCTGCAGCTTCCCCGAGGACCATCCCCTGTTCGCCGGCTTCCTGCCCGCCATGCGCGAGCGCATCGTGCAACTGCTGTCCGGCCATGACGTGGTCTTCGCCGTGGGCGCGGCCGCCTTCACCTACCACGTGGAAGGCGAGGGCCCGCACATCCCCGAAGGCACGGCGCTCTACCAGTTGATCGAAGACCCGGCCATTGCTGCATGGGCCCCCGTGGGCACGGCTGCCGTGGGCAATGTGCGCATGGGCGTGGAGGAGCTGCTGCAGCGCCCCGCACCCGCACCGCGCCAGGCGCCCGCACCCCGGCCCGCAGCGCCCGTGCCGGCTGCGCCCGCCGCAGGCGAGCGCATGTCGGTGGCCTTTGCCATGCACACGCTGGCCCAGGTGCGCGACCGCCACAGCATCGTGGTGGAAGAGGCGCCCAGCTCGCGCTCCACCATCCAGACCTACCTGCCCATCTTCCACTCGGGCACCTTCTACACCATGTGCAGCGGCGGCCTGGGCCACAGCATGCCGGCCGCCGTGGGCGTGGCGCTGGCAAAGCCCGAGGCCAAGGTGGTCGCCGTCATCGGCGACGGCTCGGCCATGTATGCCATCCAGGCCCTCTGGAGCGCAGCCCAGCTGCGCCTGCCCATCAGCTTCGTGATCCTCAAGAACCGCCGCTACGCGGCGCTGCAGGACTTCGCCCATGTCTTCGGCTACCGCGAAGGCGAGAAGGTCGAGGGCACGGAACTGCCCGACATCGACTTCGTGGCGCTGGCCCGTGGCCAGGGCTGCGACGGCGTGCATGTGGAGAACGCGGCCGAGCTGTCCGATGTGCTGGCCCGCGCGCTGGCCCATCCCCGGCCCATCGTGGTCGAGGTCGAAGTCGCCTGAGGCGAAGCCCCCTGCAGGAGACACGGCAATGGAAAACACAAGAAGCATAGGCATCCTCGGCGCAGGCGCCATGGGCACCCTGTTCGGCGCGCGGCTGGCCCGCATCGGCCTGGACGTGACCCTGGTCGACGTGAACGATGAGCTGCTGCAGGCCCTGAACCGCGATGGCGCGCGCTGCCACACCGATGAGGGGCTGCTGCAGGCCCGCGTGCATGCCGCGCGGGCCGAGCAGCTAACGGCAGGGCCCGCGCTGTGGCTTGTCTTCACCAAGTCGGCCCATACGCGGGCCGCGCTGCAGGGCATTGCCCATCTCATCGGGCCGGACACGCATTTCCTGAGCCTGCAAAACGGCATAGGCCATGCCGACGTGCTGCGCGAGCGGGTGCCGGCCGAGCGCATCGCCGTGGGCGTGACCACCTGGCCTGCGCGCGTGATGTCGCCGGGCGAGGTCAGCTCCATGGGGCAGGGCGGTATCCGCTTCATGCCTTGCGATGGCCAGCGCAGCGCGGTCTTCGACCTGCTGGCGGAAGACCTCAACCGCGCAGGCATGCATTGCCGCATCGACCCGCAGGTGCAGGAAGCCATCTGGGAAAAGCTGGCCTTCAATGCCGCCTTCAACGGCGTGTGCGCCGTGACGCGCCAGACCGTGGACGGACTGGCCAATCCGCAGGGCGAGGCCCTGCTGCAGCGCGTGCTGGACGAGGTGCTGTCCGTCGCCCATGCCCATGGCGTCGCCGCCAGTGCCGAGCGCGTGGGCGCGGCCGTGCGCGATGCGCTGGACCACCACCGGGGCCACCAGCCCTCGATGCTGCAGGACCTGCTGGCCGGCCGTGCCACCGAGACGGGCGCCATCCATGGCGCCGTGCTGCAGGTGGCCGACCGCCTGGGCATTGCCGTGCCCGTGACGCGCACGCTGCATGCACTGGTCAGCCTGTCCGAGAACGCGGGCGCTGTCGCACCGCGCTGAACGCGCTCAAGGCAAAACGAGCCACTACAAGAAGGAGACAAGATGCTGCGCAGACAAGCACTCAAGGCCGCACTGGCCATAGGCGCCCCGCCCCTGCTGGGCATGGGCACGGCACGCGCCCAGACCGGCAAGCCCGTCGAATGGGTGGTGGGCTTTGCCGCAGGCGGCGGCTCGGACGCCGTGGCGCGCACCGTGGGCGAGTCCTTTGGCAAGGCCCTGGGCCGCACCGTGGTCGTCATGAACAAGCCCGGGGCCGGCACCAACATCGCCGCCGAATACGCGGCGCGCACGCGCGAGCTGGGCAGTCTGGTCTTCACGGCCGACTTCGCCACGCTGGCGGCCAATCCCCACCTGTTTCGCAAGCTGGCCTACAACGCCGAGAAGGACTTCGTGCCCATCGGCCTGCTGGCGCGCTTTCCGCTGTTCCTTGTGGTCGGCAACCAGTTGCCGGTGCACAACCTGCAGGAGTTCACGCAGTGGGTGAAGGCCCAGCCAGGCCCCGTCAGCTACGGCAGCCCGGGCCTGGGCACGCCCCATCACCTGGCCACCGAACTGCTGTCGCAGCGCCTGGGCCTGAAGATGTCCCATGTGCCCTATCGCGGCGCGGGGCCGGCCCTGATCGACGTGATCGGCGGCCAGATCCCCTTCATGCTGGCCGACAGCGCGGCGGCGGCCCAGCACATTGCGGCCGGCAAGCTGCGCGTCATCGGCGTGGCCAGCGCCGAGCGGCTCAAGAGCCACCCGGGCGTGCCCACGCTGGCCGAGCAGGGCGTGAAGGATTTCGAGGCCCATGCATGGCAGGGCCTGGTCGCACCCGCAGGCACGGACGACGCCACCGTACAGGCCTGGTCCGTGGCGCTGCAGCAGGCGCTGCGCTCGCCTGCCGTGCTGGCGCGTTTCGAGGCGCTGTCGCTGGAGCCGCTGCCCGGCACGCCTGCGCAGATGCGTGACTACTGGCGCAGCGAAAGCCGGCGCTGGGGCCAGGTCATCGAGTCGGCGGGCATACGGCTGGATTGACCGTAGCGCCGCTGCGCCGCTGCTGCTTCAGGCGCCCTCACCGTTTTCAAGAACTCATAACCCAAGGAGACATAGCTCATGCACAAGACAACCCCCTTCAGCCGCTGGCGCCGCCTGGGCCTGCTGGCCCTGCTGGGCGCGACGGCCTCGGTCCCTGCGCTGGCGCAGAAGACCGGCGACAAATGGCCCGAGCGCCCGGTGCGCCTGGTCGTGAACTTCGCGCCCGGCGGCGCGGCCGATGTGCTGGCGCGCGCCATCACGCCCACCATGTCCCAGGTGCTGGGCCAGTCGGTGGTGGTGGACAACAAGCCCGGTGCGGGCGGCAACATCGGCATCAGCGAAACCGTGCGCGCGCCCAAGGATGGCTACACGCTGCTGCTCAGCTCGGGCGGGGCCATCACCATCAACCCCATGATCTACAGCAAGCTGGCCTTCAATCCCGAAAAGGACTTGACGCCCGTGGCTGCCGTGGCGCGCGTGCATGTGTTCCTGGAGACCAATCCCGCCGTGCCCGCCAACAATGTGGCCGAGTTCATCAAGCATCTGAAGGCCAACCCCGGCAAGCTGTCCTACGGCTCGCCGGGCCAGGGCAGCTCGCCCCATTTGGCCGGCGAGATGTTCAAGCGCATGGCCGGTGTCGATGCCGTGCACGCCCCCTACAAGGGCGCGGGCCCGGCGCTCAGCGACGTGCTCAGCGGGCAGTTGCAGTTCTGGTTCGACCCGGGTCCGGGCCTCAAGCAGGTCGAGGCCGGCAAGCTGCGCCTGCTGGCCATCGGCAGCCCGCACCGCTCGCCGCAGTACCCCAACGTGCCCACGCTGGCCGAAAGCGGCCTGCCGGGCTTTGACGCGGACACGCTGTTCGGCATCTACGCGCCCACGGGCACGCCCGAATCGGTGATCGAGGCCGTTCGCACTGCCGTGGCCAAGGCGCTGGAGCAAAAGAACGTCAACGACGTCATCCTCACCCTGGGCGCCACGCCCGCGCCGCTGAGCCGCAAGGCCTTCATCGACCACCACGCCACCGAGCGCGAGCGCTTTGGCGAACTGGTGAAAGCCATCGGCCTGAAAGTGGACTGACCTTTCCCGCAGGCCATCGCCCGCAAGCCGCCCGCTCCGCGCTGGCGGCTTTTTTCTTTCCGGTCCGGTCCGGGCCGGGCCGGGCCGAGGTGGCCTTGTGCCGGCCATCTTCTATACGAAGGTATATCCCGCATCCACCAATGAACAGGCCAGCCTTCCCAACAAAGGCTGGCCGCAGGCACTTTCGCCTTTGATAATTCCGGGCACATATTGCACTGCAGCAAACAGGGCTCCCGGCCTGCACGGGGACTGCGCCACCCACACGCAAAGGAGTACCCCATGGACCCCGATCCTGATTCCGATCCCGATCCTGCCAGGCGCTGCCGCGCCGTCCCTTTCCGTCTTTCCCTTCTTCCATTTCTTGATCTGCCCGGACCCGGGCGGAGGCCTGTGATCGCCTGAAGGGGCGAGAGGTCTGCGCGGGTCCGTGGCGCCCGGAGACCTCAGGATGACCCGCTTTCTCGCTTCTGAACGACCAGGCCGACCCCATGGCCAACCACATGGCCGACCACATGGCCTGCAACAGCGCCATCCCTTGCTGGCGGCCGCCTGGCCTGTGGGCGGGCTGCTGATCAGCGTGGCCATGGCCGCCTGCAACGGCCCGGCCGAGCCCACGGCAGCCGCGCATGCAGCCACCACCGCTCCGCAGCCGGCTCCCGTGCGCCGCGAAGGCAACCTCATCGTGGTGCCCGAAGGCTCGCCGCTGCGCGAGCGCATGCAGGTGGCCGAGATCGCGCTGCAGCCGCTGCAGACCCGCCTGTCGGCCCCCGCCACCATCGAGGCCGAGCCTGAAAAGCTGGTCCGCATCACGCCGCCCGTGGCGGGCCGCCTGGTGCGCCTGCACCACCAGCTGGGCGATGCGGTGAAGGCCGGCGATGCGCTGATCACCATGGACTCCTCCGAGATCTCCAGCGTGCGTGCCGAGCACGCCAAGGCCCAGGCCGCGCTGCTGCACGCGCGCCAGGAATTCGACCGCCAGAAGCTGCTGTTCGATGCCGAGATCGCCGCGCGCAAGGACTACGAGGCCGCGCAGCAGTCGCTGGCCGCAGCAGGTGCCGATGCGCGCGCCGCCTCCGACCACCTGTCCCAGCTGGGTGCGGCCGTGCAGGAAGGCTCGCGCGGCAGCTACGTGGTCAAGTCGCCCATCAGCGGCCGCGTGGTCGAGATGGCGGGCTCGCAGGGCGGCTACTGGAACGATGTGAATGCCTCCGTCATGACCGTGGCCGACCTGCGCAAGGTCTGGCTCAGCGCCAGCGTCAGCGAGCGCGACCTGGCCCATGTGGACGTGGGCCAGCAGGCCCACATCGCGCTGGCCGCCTATCCCGACCTGCAGCTGCAGGGCCGAGTGCAGTACGTGGGCGAGCTGGTGGACACCGCCACGCGCAGCGTCAAGGTGCGCGTGGCGGTGGACAACCCCGAAGGGCGGCTGCGCCCCGGCATGTTTGCGCGCGTGGGCTTCGACGCCCCGGCGCGCCAGGCCGTGATGGTGCCGGCCGCGGCGCTGCTGCAGGGCCAGGTCAGCACGCGCGTCTTCGTGGACAAGGGCGCATGGCGCTTCGAGCCGCGCGACGTGCAGGTCGGCGCGCAGCAGGACGGCCAGGCCGAGATCCTCTCGGGCCTGGCGGCCGGCGAGCGCGTGGTGGTCAACGGGGGAGTGCTGCTGCAATGATCGAGCGCATCGTCAACATCGGCTTTTCGCGCCGCGGCGTGGTCTGGCTGGTCTTTTGCTTCGCGGCCCTGTATGGCGTGTTCAGCTGGAAGCAGCTGCCGCTGGAGGCCTACCCCGACATTGCCGACGTGACCTCGCAGATCGTCACGCAGGTGCCAGGCCTTGCGGCCGAGGAGATAGAGCAGCAGATCACCATTCCGCTGGAGCGCGCGCTGCTGGCCACGCCCGGCATGCACGTGCTGCGCTCGCGCAGCCTATTCGCGCTGTCGCTGATCACCGTGGTCTTCGAGGACGGCGTGGACGGCTACTGGGCGCGCCAGCGCCTGAAGGAGCGCATCGACGAGGTCACGCTGCCCTATGGTGCCCGCGCCGGGCTGGACCCCTACAGCTCGCCCACGGGCGAGGTCTACCGCTACACGCTGGAAAGCCCCGTGCGCAGCCTGCGCGAGCTGTCCGAGCTGCAGCAATGGGTGGTGATCCCGCGCCTGAAGAAGGCACAGTCCGTGGTGGACGTGACCAACTTCGGCGGCCTGACCACGCAGTTCATGCTGGAGCTGGACCCGGCGCGGCTGCTGCAGTACGGGCTGGCGCTGTCCCAGGTGATCGAGGCCATCAATGCCAACAACGCCAGCGGCGGCGGCAGCGTCATCGACCGGGGCGATGTCTCCTATGTGGTGCGTGGCGTGGGCCTGCTGGGCTCGCTGGACGACATGGGCAACGTGGTCGTCAAGACCACTGACAGCGGCACGCCCGTGCTGGTCAAGGACCTGGGTCGGCTGACCTACGGCAACGTGGAGCGGCGCGGCATCCTGGGCAAGGACGGCAACTCCGACACCCTGCAGGGCATCGTGCTGCTGCTCAAGGGCTCCAACCCCTCGCAGGCGCTGGAGGGCATCCACGCCGCCGTGGAGGAGCTCAACGGCAAGCTGCTGCCGCCCGACGTGAAGGTCGTGCCCTACCTGGACCGCACCACGCTGATCGAGCGCACCACCCACACCGTGGGCAAGACCCTGGCCGAAGGCCTGATCGTCGTGACCCTGGTGCTGCTGGTCTTCCTGGGCAGCCCGCGCGCGGCGCTGATCGTGGCGCTGACCATTCCCATGGCGCTGCTGCTGGCCTTCATCTTCATGCACCACGCGAAGATTCCGGCCAACCTGCTGTCGCTGGGCGCCATCGACTTCGGCATCCTGGTGGATGGCGCCGTGGTCGTGGTCGAGAACATCCTGCGGCGCCGCGAGGCCGACCAGAACCGGCCGCTCACGCCCAGGGACGCCATCACGGCCACGCTGCAGGTGGCGCGGCCCATCTTCTTCGGCATGTGCGTGATCGCGGCTGCCTACCTGCCGCTGTTCGCCTTCGAGCGCATCGAGTACAAGCTGTTCTCGCCCATGGCCAGCGCCGTGGGCGCGGCCCTGGTGGGGGCGCTGGCCGTGGCCCTGCTGCTCACGCCGGCCCTGGCCTGGCTGGCTTTCCGCAGGCCGCGCAGGATTTTCCACAACCCCGTGCTGCACCGGCTGGGTACGGCCTATGACCGCTTCCTGGGCGTGGCCGTGGGCCGCGTGCGCTGGCTGGCGGGGGCGGTGGCGGCATCGCTGCTGGCGCTGGGCGTGCTGGCCGGCACCATGGGCCGCGACTTCCTGCCGTACCTGGACGAAGGCTCCATCTGGCTGCAGGTGCAGATGCCGCCCGGCATCACGCTGGACAAGGCGCGCGACATGGCCGACGCGCTGCGCAGCGCCGCACTGGAGTTCCCCGAGGTCTCCTACATCGTCACCCAGACCGGGCGCAACGATGACGGCACCGACTACTGGACGCCCTCGCACATCGAGGCCAGCGTGGGCCTGCATCCCTATGGCGAATGGAAGTCGGGCCTGACCAAGCAGCAGCTGATCGCGAAGATGGCCGCGCGCTTCGACCAGCTGCCCGGCTACTCCGTGGGCTTCATGCAGCCCATGATCGACGGCGTGCAGGACAAGCTGTCCGGCGCGCACAGCGACCTCACGGTGAAGGTCTTCGGCCAGGACCTGGCCGAAGACCGGCGCGTGGCCGATGCCCTGGTGGCCGTGCTGGAGAAAGTGCCCGGCGCGGCCGACGTGGCCGTGGACGTGGAGCCGCCGCTGCCCAACCTGCGCATTGCGCTGGACCGCGCCGCTGCCGCGCGCTACGGCATCAATGCCTCCGACGTGGCGCAGCTCATCTCCACCGGCGTGGGCGGGGCCTCCATCGGCCAGCTCTACGTGGGCGAGCGCAGCTACGACATGGCCGTGCGCTTCACGCCCGACACGCGCAGCAGCCCCGAGGCCATCGGCGCGCTGCGCCTGTCGGCGGCCAATGGCGCCCAGGTGCCGCTGGCCGACGTGGCGCGCATCACCACCACCGTGGGCCAGAGCGTCATCGTGCGCGAGGGCGGCGAGCGCCACATCCTCGTCAAGCTCAATGTGCGTGGCCGCGACCTGGCGGGCTTCCTCAAGGATGCGCACACCGCCATCGACCAGCACCTGGACTACGACCGCCAGAAGCTGCACATCGAGTGGGGCGGACAGTTCGAGAACCTGCAGCGTGCCGAGGCGCGGCTGCTCATGATCCTGCCGCTGACGCTGGGCATCATGCTGGTGCTGCTGTTCGGCGAGTTCGGCAACCTGCGCCAGCCGCTGCTGGTGCTGGGCGTGGTGCCGCTGGCCATGATCGGCGGCTTTGCGGGCCTGCACCTGCGCGGCATGACGCTCAACGTCTCCAGCGCCGTAGGCTTCATCGCGCTGTTCGGCGTGGCCGTGCTCTCGGGCGTGCTCATGGTCTCGCAGATCAACCGGCTGCGCCGCGAGGACGGCCTGGGCCTGCGCGAAGCCGTGCTCGAAGGCGCCTCCAGCCGCATGCGCCCTGTGCTGATGACGGCCACCGTCGCGGCCTTCGGCCTCACGCCGGCCATGCTGGCCACGGGCCTGGGCAGCGACGTGCAGCGGCCCCTGGCCACCGTCGTCGTCTGCGGCCTGTTCAGCGCCACCTTGCTGACCCTGCTGCTGCTGCCCAACCTCTACTACGTGATCGAGGCCCGTGCCGCCCGCGCGGCCGAACGCCGCCAGCGCCGCGCCGCTGAACGCGGTGAGAGCGGCGATCTGGATGCCGCCGAGGACGAGGGCGGGCATCGCACCGCAACGAGCCAACCCCATTGATGCGAGTCGCCATGCAAACGACCCTTTTTTTCCCCAGGCAGGCCCTGGCCCTGCTGCTGTGCCTTGGCGCCGCAGCCCAGGCGCAGACGGCGCCGTCCGCCGGCCTGCGCTTTTCCGACTACCTCAACGCCGTGGAGCAGCACAGCCCCCTGCTGCGCTCGGAGGAACAGGGCGTGGAATCCGCGCGTGCCGGCATCGGCATCGCCGGCATTCGCCCCGACCCCAACCTCACGCTGGGCGCCTCGCGCGAGCAGGTGCGCACCGGCCAGCCCAGGCCCACCACGCGCAACTACGAGATCAGCATGGAGCTGGAGACGGGCGGCAAGCGCGCCGCGCGCATCCAGTCCGCACGCAGCCAGGTGCGCCTGTCCGAGGCCGGCCTTGAAGGCGTGCGCAGCCAGCTGTTCTCCGATGCCGCCCAGGACTACACCCAGGCCTGCCGCGACTCGCTGGCGCTGGAGCGCAAGCAGCAGACGCTGAAGGCGCTGGGCGATGTGGTGCAGGCCAACGAACTGCGGCGCAAGGCCGGCGACATCGGCGGCGTGGAATGGCTGCAGTCGCGCGTGGAGCGCGACCGCTTCCAGGCTGAGGTGGTGCAGGCGCGCGCCGAGGCGCAGACCGCGCGGCTGGCGCTGTCCGTCCCGCTGGGGCGCCGCCTGTCCGAAGTCTTTGCCAGCGACACGCTGCAATGCGGCTTCATGGAATTGGCCGAAGACTCGGGGCTGGAAGATGCCGATGCCCTCGTCGCCCAGGCGCTGCAGTCGCGCGCCGAGGTGCGCATCGCCCAGGCGGCGCTGGAGCATGCGCGCGACAACGCGGGCCTGGCCCGGGCCAACCGCTGGGTCAATCCCACGCTGGCCGTGGGCATGGCCGCCGTGCCGTCCACGGCGGCCGGCACCGATGCCCAGGGCGATCCCTTCGATGGCGGCGGGCGCTCGCGCACGCTGTCGGTCTCGGTCAGCGTGCCGCTGCCGCTGTCGCGCCTGGACCGGGGCGATCTGGTGCAGGCCGAGGCGGCCGTGACCCAGGCCATGCTGGCCCTGCAGCAGGCCCAGAACCGGGCCGAGGCCGATGTGCGCGGCGCGCGCTTTCGCCTGACCGCCGCGCGCGAGAACGTGCAGCGCTACCGCGACGGCGTGTTGCGCGATGCGCAGCGCGTGCTCGAGGGCATACGCCTGTCCTACCGGCATGGCGAGGCTTCGCTGCTGGAGCTGCTGTCCGCCCAGCGCTCGGCCGACGAGGCTTACCTGGGATCGCTGGAGGCCGAGACCGAGCTGGCCAAGGCCACCGTGGAACTCCAACTTAGCGTGGGACGCCGGCCAGTGTTGTGAACCCCCTGAGCCGCTGCGCGGCTTCCCCCTCTCTCGCTACGCGGGAGGGGGACGACACCTTCGGTGCGGGGCGTCCCTTCCTCGGTGTCCCTTGTTTTGGGTCGCGCCAGTATCGTACGGTTCGGGTATAGCCTGCATTCAGGTGCAGCGGCTTCTTGAATGAGAATTGGCAGCTGACAGTCCATTCCTTTTCCCTGCACGCCATGACCACCGCTCTGCGCCGCTTTCCCCATTGGCCCCGGGCCCTGATCCTGGCGGCCATGGGCGTCGCCATGGCCGCGATCTTCGCGCTCGACACGCTGACCGACTACGCCGTGGCGGCCGCTGTGTTCCATACCGCCATCATCCTGGTGGCGGTGCGCTGGTTCAGCCCGCGCGTGGTCATCGGCCTCACGGCGCTGTGCATCGTGCTGACCCTGGCCAGCTTTGCGCTCACGCCTGCCGGTGCCTATCGCACCGGACTGATCAACATGGTGATCAGCATTCTGGCCATTGCCATCACGGCCTATCTGGGCCTGAAGATGGTGGCGGCCCAGAACGCGGCCCATGAGGCGCGCACCCAGCTGATGCGCATCACCCAGACCACCAGCCTGGGGCAGTTGACGGCCTCCATCGCCCATGAGGTCAACCAGCCGCTGGCGGCCATCGTCACCAGCGGCAATGCCTGCCAGCGCTGGCTGGCCCAGGAGCCGCCCAATCTCGCCAAGGCCGGCCAGGCGCTGGAGCGCATCCTGGGCGATGCGCAGCGCGCCAGCGATGTCATTGCCCGCATCCGCAGCATGGCGCGCGGCGAGGCGCCCAGCCGCCAGTCCTTCGACCTCAACGACGCCGTGCGCGAGATGGCGCGCCTGTCGGACGCCGAGCTGGACCGGCGCGGCGTGGCCCTGGACCTGCAACTGGCGCCCGCGCTGCAGCCGGCCTGGGCCGACCGCGTGCACATCCAGCAGGTGCTGGCCAACCTGCTGCTCAACGCCATGGATGCCATGCAGGGCACGCCCGCCGCGCAGCGGCGCATCACCGTCACCACCCAGGCCCTGGGCCAGCAACTGGTGCTGACCGTGGCCGATGCGGGCGAAGGCCTGTCGCCCCTGGCCCGCACCCACCTGTTCGATGCCTTCTGGACCACCAAGTCCGACGGCATGGGCCTGGGCCTGAACATCTGCCGCCACATGGCCGAGGCCAACGGCGGCCGCATCTGGGCCACGGACCGCGAGGACATGCGCGGCGGCACGGTCTTTCACATCACCATTGCCTGCGCCCCGGCCACGGGCGACAGGTCTTCCACGGGATTGCGCCATGGCTGAACCCTCCACGGCCGAAGCCGAGGCACTTGTCTACATCGTCGATGACGACGCCTCGGTGCGTGCCGCCATCGAGGACCTGCTGGCCTCGGTGGGCCTGTGCGTGCGCGCCTTCGGCGCCACGCGCGAGTTTCTGGACCACTGGCAGCGGCAGCCGCCCGCGGGGCCTGCATGCCTGGTGCTGGATATCCGCATGCCGGGCCAAAGCGGCATGGACTTCCGGCGCCAGATGCTGGAGATGGGCCTGAAGCTGCCCACCATCTTCATCACCGGCCATGGCGACATTCCCATGAGCGTGGAGGCCATGAAGACCGGCGCCATCGAGTTCCTGACCAAGCCCTTCCGCGACCAGGACCTGCTGGACGCCATCCAGCAGGGCATTGCCCTGGACCGCCAGCGCCGCGCGCTGGAGGCCGGCGAACAGGCGCTGCGCGCCTGCTGGCAATCGCTGTCGCCGGGCGAGCAGGAAGTGGTCGTGGGCGTGGTGCGCGGCCTGCTGAACAAGCAGATCGCGGCAGACCTGGGCGTGAGCGAGATCACGGTGAAGGTGCGGCGTGGCCAGGCCATGCGCAAGATGCAGGTGCGCACGCTGGCCGACCTGGTGCGTGCGCTGGAGCGGCTGGATATCCGCTGAGGTGTCCTGGCAGGCCGGGCGCATGCCAGGGGCAGGCCTGCCGCAACGCTTCAGTGGGCGTGGCCGTGCGCCGGTGCCTGCGCAGGCCCGCTTGCGGCACTGGCGGCATCCAGCGCCAGGAAGTGGTGGACCACGGGCCGCCCGGGGCCGATGTGAAAGCGCAGCGCCTGGGCCTGCAGATCGGCATCGGCCTTGGACACGCGCTGGTGCTGGCGCAGATGCTCGGCCCAGGACTCCACCAGGAACCACTCGATCACCCGGCCCGGCTCGCCCGTGTGCTCGGCAATGCCCCAGGCATAGGCGCCGTCGCGCCGCCGCTCGCGCGCCACATGCTGCATGGCCTCGATGAAGGCTGGCAGGTCGTCGCGGCGCACCTGGTACTCCACCTGGATCATCACCGGGCCACGGTCATGGGCCACGGGTTCGGCCAGCAGCGGCTCGGGCCAGTGGTTGGAGGCCTGCAGGTCCGCCTCGCCCGTGGGCAGCTTGATGCGGTGGAACACCAGCGAGATGGCCACCAGGCCCGCCGCGCCGATCAGCAGCGCCATGGGAATGCCCACGCCCTGCGCGAACAGCCCCCAGGCCAGGCTGCCGCCCGCCATGGCGCCGTTGAACACCATCAGGTAGATGGCCAGCCCGC
The DNA here is from genome assembly GCF_020523835.1 of Delftia sp. Lp-1. Lineage (NCBI taxonomy): Bacteria > Pseudomonadati > Pseudomonadota > Betaproteobacteria > Burkholderiales > Comamonadaceae > Delftia > Delftia sp. Lp-1. Next base: position 64,886 of record NZ_JAJALJ010000002.1, read on the forward strand.
GGCCGCGTACCCAGTTGGGCAGCACCGCCTGGGCCACGCCGTTGAGCGTGGTCAGCGCAATGATCCAGCCCAGGCCCAGCACCAGCATCAGCAGCACGGCGGCCCATTGCGCCGGCGCGGTGGACAGCGCGGCCATCACGGCGGCGCTGAGCACGGAGGACAGCAGCACCAGGCCGTCGGCATCCAGCTTCTGGCGCAGGCGCGGCAGCAGCAGGGCGCCCAGGATGGCGCCTGCGCCCACGGCGCCCAGCATCACGCCGTAAAAGCCTGCCGAGCCGCCCAGCATGCGCCGCGCCACCAGCGGCAGCAGGGCCCACACCGAGCTGGCGAAGAGGAAGAACACGGCGGCGCGCAGCAGCACCACATGCAGCTCGTGGCTGGAGCGGGCATAGCGCAGGCCTGCGCGGAAGGCGCCGAAGAACTGCTCGTTCAGGGCCGAGGCCTCGGCCTTGGGGCGCTTCCACCAGACAAGCGCGGCGATCACGAACACGTAGCTGGCCACGTCTGCACCGTAGGCCGCCGCCGCGCCGAAGCTGGCCAGCAGCAGGCCGCCGGCCGCAGGGCCCAGGGCGCGTGCGATGTTGATGCCCAGCGAGTTCAGCGCCACCGCGTTCTTGAGGTCGCTGCGCGGCACCAGCTCGGGCACGATGGATTGCCAGGTCGGCCCCATCAGCGCCGCGCCTATGCCGCCCACGAAGGTCAGCGCCACCAGGTACTCCACCGTCAACGTGTTGGTGCGTGCCAGCAGCAGCAGGCTGGCGCTGACGGCGGCCAGCAGGATCTGGATGCCGATCAGGAAGCGCCGGCGGTCCAGGATGTCGGACAGCACACCGGCCGGAATCGCCAGCAGGAAGATGGGCAGCGTGGCCGCCGTCTGGATCAGGGCCACGGCAGCCGGGCTGGCCGACAGCTCGGTCACCATCCAGGAGCTGGCCACATCGCGCATGAAGCTGCCGATGTTGCCCAGCACCGTTGCCGCCCACAGCACCGCGAACACGGGCTGGCGCAGCGGCGCGAAGCTGCCGGAGGCAGTGGCTGCGGGCCGGGTCGAATCAGCGGTCATGGCGCTCTCCCAGGTCATGCCAGGCGACGAACAGAAAGCCGCCAACCAGGCCCAGATGCTCGAAGAAGGAATTGGCCGCCATGAAGCGCTCCTGCCCTGCAGGAAGCTCCCAGAAGCGCAGCGCGACGAAGGTGGCCAGCAGCGTGAACGCGGCCAGCGCCAGGGCGCCCAGCCAGCGCAGCCGGCCGGTGATGATCATGGCCGAGGCGCCCAGCTCCAGCGCGATCACCAGGACCGCGAACAGCGGTGCCGGCGACAGGCCGAAGTGGGCCATCTCGCCCAGCGCGCCGGGAAAGTCGGTTAGCTTGACCAGGCCGCCCTGCAGATAGGCGGCGCACAGGCCCAGGTAGGCCACCAGGCGCACGGCCTGGCTGCCGAACACCGGGCGTGCGGTGGCCGCAAGGCGGCCGGAGAACGTACTGGCTTGGGTCATGGCGGGTGTCATGCGTGTCGTCCTCAGGCCATCCAGCAGGAGCAGCCCAGCGCGCCGAAGAAGCTTCGGGGGTCCGAGGTCGGCACGTTCGATGCCCAGGCGTCGGCATGGCTGTGGCCGTGCATGCCGCAGCTGGTGCCGCAGCCGCAGGCCGCCGCCAGGCTGCGGTAGCGCGCGGGGTTGAGCGAGTTCCTGCCCGCGCCCTCGGGCTCGCCCCAGGCGCCGTAGCCGCCAAAGCGCCGCACGGGCGACCAGTCGGGCATGGCCGGCGGCAGCGGGTTGTCGTCATGCTGCTGGAAGGGACCTGCGCCATAGACCACGCGGCCGCCCACCACGGTGAGGTCGGAGGTGAGAAAGGAGATCTCGTCCTCGGGCACGGCGAAGTAGTCCTTGCTGGGCACGATCATGTCGGCCAGCTGGCCCACCTGGATGCGGCCGCGCAGGCCTTCCTCGTTGGAGAACCAGGCCACGTTTTCGGTCCACATGCGCAGCGCGGTCTCGCGGTCCAGCAGGTTGCGCTGGGGGTACATCTGCAGGCCGCCCACGGTCTTGCCCGTCACCATCCACGACAGCGACACCCAGGGGTTGTAGGAGGCCACGCGCGTGGCGTCCGTGCCGGCCGAGGTCTTCACGCCGCGCTCCAGGATCTTCTTGACGGGCGGCGTGGCCTCGGTGGCGCGTGCGCCGTAGCGTTCGGTGAAATATTCGCCCTGGTAGGCCATGCGGTGCTGCACGGCCACGCCGCCGCCCAGCGCCGCAATGCGGTCGATGGACTTGTCCGAAATGGTCTCGGCATGGTCGAAGAACCAGTTCAGGCCGTCGATGGGCGTGTCGCGGTGCACCTTCTCGAACACATCGAGCGCGCGCGAGATGGTCTCGTCATAGGTGGCGTGCAGGCGCCACGGCCATTGGTTCTGCACCAGCACGCGCACCACTTCCTCCAGGTCGCCCTCCATGCTGGGCGGCATGTCGGGGCGCGGCTGGCGGAAGTCCTCGAAGTCGGCGGCCGAGTACACCAGCATCTCGCCCGCGCCGTTGTGGCGGAAATAGTCGTTGCCCTGCTTGTACTTCACGCTTTGCGTCCAGTTGAGGAAGTCGGCCTTCTCCTCCTTGGGCTTTTGCGTGAACAGGTTGTAGGCCAGGCGCACGGTGATCTGGTTGGCGTCGCTGAGCTTCTGGATCACGTCGTAGTCGTCGGGGTAGTTCTGGAAGCCCCCGCCCGCATCGATCACGCCGGTCACGCCCAGGCGGTTGAGTTCGCGCATGAAGTGGCGCGTGGAGTTGACCTGGTAGTCCAGCGGCAGCTTGGGGCCCTTGGCCAGCGTGCTGTAGAGGATGGTGGCGTTGGGCTTGGCCAGCAGCAGGCCCGTGGGGTTGCCGTTGGCATCGCGCGTGATCTCGCCGCCTGCGGGCTGGGGCGTGTCGCGGGTGTAGCCCACGGCGCGCAGGGCGGCCGCGTTGAGCAGGGCGCGGTCATACAGGTGCAGCAGGAACACCGGCGTATCGGGCGCGATGGCGTTGATCTCGTCGATGGTGGGCAGGCGCTTTTCCACGAACTGGTGCTCGGTGAAACCGCCGACCACGCGCACCCACTGCGGCGCAGGCGTGATGGCCACCTGGCGCTTGAGCATGTCCAGCGCGTCGGCCAGCGATCGCACGCCGTCCCAGCGCAGCTCCAGGTTGAAGTTCAGGCCGCCACGGATCACGTGCGTGTGGTTGTCGAACAGGCCGGGCAGCACGCTGCGGCGCTGCAGATCGATGCGGCGCGTGCCGCTGCCGGCCAGGGCCAGCACCTCGGCGTCCGAGCCCACGGCGATGAACCGGCCGTCCTTCACGGCCACGGCGGTGGCGGTGGGCTGGGCCTTGTTCAGCGTGGTGAAGCGGCCGTTGTGGAAGATGACTTCCGGCGTGGAATCGGACATGGAGGCTCCTTGGCGAGCGTTGGTGGTGCAACCCAGCAGTCCACCCATGGCAAGGGTGGCGGCGGAGCCCAGGACTTTTCTGCGCGTGGTCATGGTGCAGTTTTCTTGGAGAGAGGGGGAGGTGTCAGCCGTGTTGCCGATCGGCATCGGCATCGGCGTTCTTGCGGCCGGGCAGCTGGCCCAGCACATGCTCGGTGGCCTGCGTCTTGCTGCAGGCACTGCGCAGGTCCATGCCCTGCAGCAGATGCCGGCCCACGGGCACGATCTGCTCGCCGGCCAGGATGCCCAGCAGGCCGACCAGGGCCACCAGCGGCGGTGCGGGCGAGCGCACCTGCAGCAGGCTGTAGACCACACCGACCAGCAGGCCGGCCCCAAGGGAAAGTGCGTAGAGCTTCATGGTGTCACTCCGTGGACGGGGCCGGCAGCGGCGCTGGTGCTCAGACCTTGGCGGGGTTCGGGCCCACGGTCTCGCCATGCTGCACGCGCTCGGCCGCCTTGTGCACCATGGTGTAGGCATAGTCCACGCCCATGCCGTAGGCGCCGGAATGCTCGCGCACGATGTCCATCACCGCGTCGTAGGTCTCGCGGCGGGCCCAGTCGCGCTGCCATTCCAGCAGCACCTGCTGCCAGGTGACGGGCACCACGCCGGCCTGCACCATGCGGTCCATGGCGTAGTTGTGCGCGTCCAGCGACGTGCCGCCCGAGGCGTCGGCCACCATGTAGATCTCGTAGTCCGTGTCATGCAGGGCCGACAGGGCGAAGGTGGTGTTGCACACCTCGGTCCACAGGCCGGAGACCACGATCTTCTTGCGGCCCTGGGCGGCGTTCCTGGCCAGTGCGTCCCGCACGTTCTGGTCGTCCCAGGAATTCATGGAGCTGCGCTCCAGCAGTTGGTGCTCGGGGAACACGGCCAGCAGTTCGGGATAGGTGTGGCCGGAGAAGCTGCCCGTCTCCACCGTGGTGATGGTGGCGGGGATGCCGAAGGCCTTGGCCGCCTTGGCCAGGCCCACCACATTGTTCTTGAGCACCTGGCGGTCGATGGACTGCACGCCGAAGGCCATCTGGGGCTGCTGGTCGATGAAGATGATCTGGCTGTTGGCGGGCGTCAGGACTTCGAGGTACTTGCGGTCGGTCATGGTGATCTCCTGTGAGGGGTTGGACGGGGTACGGGAAATGTTTTCTTGGGAAGAGGCGGGCAGGGCGCTTCAGCGCGCCGTGTCGACGAGCACCAGCTCGGTGTCGGCCAGGGCCGTCACACGGAAGCTGTCCACATCGCTGATGGCGGCGCCGTCGCGCTCCTGCAGCGTCACGCCGTCGATCTGCACCGAGCCGCTGGCCGGCACCAGGTAGCCCAGGCGGTCGCGGCCGATGCGGTACTCCGTGCTCTCGCCGGCCTTCAGCGTGGCGCCCAGCACCCGGGCGGCGGTGCGGATGGGCAGGGCGTCCTCGTCACCGGGCAGGCCGCTGGCCAGGGCCACGAAGCTGCCCGAGCGCTCGCCCTTGGGGAAGGGCTTGGCACCCCAGGACGGGGGCTGCTGGCCGCGCTCGTCGGGCATGATCCAGATCTGGAAGATCCGCGTCGTGTCCTTTTCCTGGTTGTATTCCGAGTGGCGGATGCCGGTGCCCGCGCTCATCACCTGCACATCGCCCGCTTCGGTACGGCCCTTGTTGCCCAGGCTGTCCTGGTGGGTGATGGCGCCTTCACGGACGTAGGTGATGATTTCCATGTTGGCGTGGGCATGGGGCGGGAAGCCCGTGCCGGCGGCGATGGTGTCGTCGTTCCACACCCGCAGCGCGCCCCAGCCCATGCGGGCCGGATCGTGGTAGCCGGCGAAGGAAAAGTGATGCTTGGCATCGAGCCAGCCGTGGTTGGCACCGCCAAGGGCTTGGAAGGGACGGCGTTCGATCATGGTGTTCTCCTGCTGCGTTGTGTGTTGCGATGGATGAACTTTATGTTTTGCCGATCAAGAAGAGAATAGAAAATATGCAAAGACATCTATTCCAAAACTTTCATGCCAAGACTTCCTGACCTCGAAGCCTGGGCCGTCTTCGCCAAGGTGGCCGAAACGGGCTCCTTCGCCAAGGCCGCCGCCGACCTGGGCGTCTCCCAGCCCACCATCTCCAAGGCCATCACGCGGCTGGAGACGCGGCTCAAGACCAGCCTGTTCCACCGCACCTCGCGGCGCATGTCGCTGACGGCCAGCGGCCAGGCCTCGCTGGAGCGCGCCGCGCGCATCCTGGCCGAGGGCGAGGCCGTGGAGGCCGAGATCAGCGAGCAGTCCAAAAGCCTGCGCGGCCCCATCCGCATTGCGGCGCCCATGTCGTTCGGCATCTCGCACCTGGCGCCGGCCGTGCCCGCCTTCATGGCCGAGCACCCGGAAGTCACGCTGGACCTGCACTTCAGCGACGAACTGATCGACGTCGTGGCCCAGGGCTTCGACATCGCGCTGCGCATCTCCTCGCTGCCCGACTCCAGCCTGCTGGCGCGGCGCCTGTGCACGGTGCGCCTGCTGCTGGTGGGATCACCCGAATACTTCGAGCGCCACGGCCGCCCCACCCATCCGCGCGAGCTGGCTCAGCACCGGGCGCTGCGCTATGTGCACAGCCGCCTGGGCGAGGCCTGGCGCTTCGTGCATGCGCGCCGCGGCGAGTTCGCCCAGGTCGTTCCCACGGCCATGCGCGTGAACAATGCCGAGGGCCTGGCGCCGGCCCTGCGCGCCGGGCTGGGCCTGGCCCTGCAGCCCGAATTCCTGGCCTGGGAAGATTTGCAATCGGGTGCGCTGCAGACCTGCATGGATGACTGGCAGGTGCCCTCCATCGCCCTGCACATCGTCACGCCACCCGGGCGTGCCCGGCCGGCGCGCGTGCAGGCGCTGATCGATTTCCTGGCCGCGCACTTCGCGCTGGCGCCCTGGGCGCGTGAGCCGCAGGCGTAGATCGCTAAAGGGGAGGGCTTCGGTGGGAGGGCTTCGGCCTCAGCTGGCCCAGGAGGCCGGCAGCAGCTGCAGCAGCACCACCGTCATCACCACATAGCGCAGGAACTTGCCGATGGCCATGTAGAACACGCAGGGCCAGAACGGCAGGCGCAGCCAGCCGGCCACGGCGCACAGCGGATCGCCCACCACGGGCAGCCAGCTCAGCAGGCAGGCCTTGGCGCCCAGGCGGCGCAGCCAGACGCGGGCGCGGCGCTCGTGACGGGACAGGGCGCGGGGCGGCTTGGCCCGCAGATCCTCGGGCAGTCCGGCGCGCCGGCGCTCGCGGGCCGCGCGCCAGGCCTTGTGCGCACCCAGGCCCATCCACCAGCTGATGGCGCCGCCCAGCGTATTGCCGGCCGTGGCCACGAAGACCGTCTGCCAGAACAGATCGGGGTTGAGCTGCAGCAGGCCGACCACCGCAGGCTCGGAGCCCAGCGGCAGCAGCGTGGCCGAGATCAGGGCCACGATGAACACGGTACTGAGGCCGAACTGCGGCAGCGCCAGCCAGCCCAGCAGTTGATGCATCCAGACTTCCATAGGTGCTGTAAGTGTAGGTCTGCGCTGGCTGACGCCTTGTCGGCCTGAAGCTATCGTGGAACCCGTTCCAGAACCACAAGCACAGGGGGCGTCATGCAGACAGGGCGGATTGCAGGATGGGCGGCATTGGGAATGGCAGCAGCCGGCCTGGCCGGCTGCGCTGCATTGCAGCCACCGCCAGGCAAGGACACCACCGTGGTGGCACAGGCCACTGCCCAGGCGCCGCCCACCCAGGAGGCTGCACCGCCCTCCGCCTGGAGCAAGGCGCTGCAGGCCAAGGGCTGCACCCTGCCGGACCCGGCCGTGGGCGACAGGCTGGAGCAGCTGCAGCGCGAGCTGGAGCCGCTGGGCCTGGAGCCGCGTCTGCAAGGCTGCGTGAGCCTGGCCGGGTCCGAGCCCGGCCCGGCCCTGGTGCTGGACGCCTGGGTGACCGACGGGCGCAAGGCCATGGCCGTGGTGCGCGGCCCGCTGGCCGACGGCGAGGCGCTGGACCTGGGATTGGAGGCTGGGCTGCAGACAGCTGGGCCGCAGGCAGCCGGGCAGCCGAAAGCCGGGCTGCAGAAGGTCGGCCTGCGCCCCATGCCCGACGACCAGGTCTCTCCCGACGTGCAATTCAACCGCCGCTGGTGGCAGGGCCGGCTCGGTGCCTACGGGCTGCAGGCCGTTCCGGGCCAGGTGCGCACCTTCGTGCCCACACCATGAAAACTGCGCACTGTCTTGTTTTCGCTGCTTGGCCGTCTTGACGGCCCGGTTTTAGCCCTGCTGAAAATTTGGGCAGGTACAATCTTGGTCCTTTGTTGCCGCCCGTTTTGTGCTCGGCGCGCGCATTTTCTCCGGCTTTTCCGATGTCCTCCCCACCCCTGTCCATAGGCCCCCATGCCCTGGCCAATCGCCTGTTCGTCGCCCCCATGGCCGGGGTGACGGATCGGCCGTTCCGCCAGCTGTGCAAGGCCCTGGGCGCGGGCTACGCGGTCAGCGAGATGGTGACATCGCGCAAGGACCTGTGGAACAGCCTCAAGACCTCGCGCCGCGCCAACCATGAAGGCGAGCCCGGCCCCATCGCGGTGCAGATCGCGGGCACGGACGCCGAGATGATGGCCGAGGCCGCGCGCTACAACCTGGACCGCGGCGCCCAGATCATCGACATCAACATGGGCTGCCCGGCCAAGAAGGTCTGCAACAAGTGGGCCGGCTCGGCCCTGATGCAGAACGAGGCCCTGGCCGTGGAGATTGCCCAGGCTGTTGTAGAGGCCTGCGCCCCGCACGGCGTGCCCGTCACGCTGAAGATGCGCACCGGCTGGTGCGACGCGCACAGGAACGCCGTGGTGCTGGCCCGCCGCTTCGAGGAGGTGGGCATACAGATGCTCACCGTGCATGGCCGCACGCGCGAGCAGGGTTACAAGGGCTTTGCCGAGTACGACACCATCGCTGCCGTCAAGGCGGCGGTGCGCGTGCCCGTTGTGGCCAATGGCGACATCACCAGCCCCGAGAAGGCGCGCGACGTGCTCGCCTACACGGGCGCCGATGCCGTGATGATCGGCCGCGCGGCCCAGGGCCGGCCGTGGATCTTCCGCGAGATCGCGCACTTCATGGCCACGGGCGAGCACATGGCCCCGCCGCTGGTGGCCGAGCTGCGCCGGCTGCTGCTGGACCACCTGCAGGACCACTACAGCCTGTACGGCGAGGGCACCGGCGTGCGCAGCGCGCGCAAGCACATCGCCTGGTACCTGCGCAGCCTGCCGGGCGGTGAAGCATTCAGACAACACATCAACACCATCGAGGACTGCGCGGTGCAATGGCAGGCCGTGGCCGACTATCTGGACGCCCTGGGCGCACAGATGGACCGGATACCGGCCGCCATCGATGCCGGCGCCACAAGCGCCGAATTCGGAGAGCCCGCAGGAATGACAGTATGAGCAACCAGAACATCGAACAATGCGTGCGTGAAAGCCTGGAGGGGTATTTCCGCGATCTCGACGGCGAAAAGCCCAACGGCATGTACGACATGCTGATCCACCTGGTCGAAAAGCCGCTGCTGGAAGTGGTGATGACCCAGGCCGACAACAACCAGTCCCGCGCTGCCGACTGGCTGGGCCTGAACCGCAACACGCTGCGCAAGAAGCTGCTCGAGCACGACATGCTCTGAGCGGCACGAATCTCCATTTTTTCAAACTCCCTGCACTGACGCCCATGAACGCCCTGCTCTCCGTCTCTGACAAGACCGGTATCGTCGAATTCGCCCAAGGCCTGCACGCCCTGGGCATCAAGCTGCTGTCCACCGGCGGCACCGCCAAGCTGCTGGCCGAGGCCGGCCTGCCCGTGACCGAGGTGGCCGAAGTCACCCAGTTCCCTGAAATGCTGGACGGCCGCGTCAAGACCCTGCACCCCAAGGTCCACGGCGGCCTGCTGGCGCGCCGCGAGCTGCCCGCCCACATGGCGGCCCTCAAGGAGCACGGCATCGACACCATCGACCTGCTGGTGGTGAACCTCTACCCCTTCGAGGCCACCGTGGCCAAGGCCGGCTGCACGCTGGCCGACGCCATCGAGAACATCGACATCGGCGGCCCGGCCATGGTGCGCTCTGCCGCCAAGAACTGGGCCGACGTGGGCGTGATCACCGACGCCGGCCAGTACGAGGCCGTGCTGGGTGAACTCAAGGCCAACGGAAAGCTGTCCGACAAGCTGCGCTTTGCGCTGTCCGTGGCCGCCTTCAACCGCATCGCCCAGTACGACGGCGCCATCAGCGACTACCTGTCCAGCGTGAAGTTCGAGGACGAGAAGCTCTCCGAAACCTACGTGCCCGAGCGCAGCCCCTTCCCCGGCCAGAGCAACGGCCACTTCACCAAGGTGCAGGACCTGCGCTACGGCGAAAACAGCCACCAGCAGGCCGCCCTGTACCGCGACCTGTATCCGGCTCCCGGCTCCCTGGTCACGGGCGAGCAGCTGCAGGGCAAGGAGCTGTCGTACAACAACATCGCCGACGCCGACGCCGCCTGGGAATGCGTCAAGAGCTTCGAGCAGCCTGCCTGCGTGATCGTCAAGCACGCCAACCCCTGCGGCGTGGCCGTGGGCAAGGACGCGCACGAAGCCTATGCCAAGGCCTTCCAGACCGACCCCACCAGCGCCTTCGGCGGCATCATCGCCTTCAACCGCACTGTGGACAAGGCAGCGGCCGAGGCCGTGGTCAAGCAGTTCGTCGAGGTGCTGATGGCCCCTGACTTCACGGCCGAGGCGCTGGAAATCTTCAAGCCCAAGGTCAATGTGCGCCTGATGAAGATCGCCCTGCCGGCCGGTGGAGAGCGCGCCTGGGACCAGGGCCGCAACGCCATGGACGCCAAGCGCGTCGGCTCGGGCCTGCTGCTGCAGACCGCCGACAACCATGAGCTGGCCCTGGCCGACCTCAAGGTCGTCACCGTCAAGCAGCCTACCCCCGAAGAACTGCAGGACCTGCTGTTCGCCTGGAAGGTCGCCAAGTACGTCAAGAGCAATGCCATCGTGTTCTGCAAGAACGGCATGACCATGGGCGTGGGCGCAGGCCAGATGAGCCGCCTGGACTCGGCACGCATCGCCTCCATCAAGGCCGAGGCCGCCAAGCTGAGCCTGCAGGGCACGGTCGTGGCCAGCGATGCCTTCTTCCCCTTCCGCGACGGCCTGGACGTGGTCGTTGACGCAGGCGCCACCTGCGTGGCCCAGCCCGGCGGCTCCATGCGCGACCAGGAAGTCATTGACGCCGCCAACGAGCGCGGCGTCGCCATGGTCTTCACCGGCGTGCGCCACTTCCGCCACTGATGGCCGGCCAACTGCCTCCTGGCGCAGACGACGAGGGCGACGACGCCCCCCACCGGCCCCGCTGGCTGGGCTGGGCGCTCGTGGTCTTCATGCTGCTGGTGGCTCTGGGTGTCTTCAACATCGGCTGGCGCATCATGCGCGGGCCGGCTGTCGGGGCCACCACGGCGGCGGCCAATGCCGAGCCGGCCGCCGCTGCCGTGACAGCCGACGCGCAGCTGGCCGCCGGCAAGGCCCTGGTGGAAGGCAATGACTGCCTGCGCTGCCATGGCCTGGTGCGCAACTACGTGGGCCCGTCCTTCCAGCAGATCGCCGAGCGCTACCGTGGCCGCGAAGATGCCGCCGACTACCTGGCGCGCAAGATCCGCGAGGGCGGGGCCGGCGAATGGGGCCGCGCCATCATGCCGCGCCACCCGCACCTCGATACGGCGCAATCCCTGCAGATGGCGGCCTGGCTGCTGTCCCTCCCCTCTCCCGAGCCCGGGAAATCCTGACCATGTCCCGCCTGTTCACCGCCCCCGACGGCCGGCCGCGCTGCCACTGGTGCGCCGCCACGGACAACTACCTGGCCTACCACGACCGTGAATGGGGCTTTCCCGTCACCGACGACCGGCGCCTGTTCGAGAAGCTCAGCCTCGAAGGCTTCCAGTCCGGCCTGAGCTGGCTGACCATCCTCAACAAGCGCGAGAACTTCCGCGCGGCCTTTGCGGGCTTCGACTTCCACCAGGTCGCGCGCTTCACCGAAGACGACGTGCTGCGGCTGCTGGGCGATGCGGGCATCGTGCGGCATCGCGGCAAGATCGAGGCCGTGGTCAACAACGCGCAGCGGGCGCTGGAGATGGTGGAGGCGGAAGGCTCGCTGTCAGCCTTCTTCTGGCGCCATGCGCCTGCACCCGTGACCGGTGGCGGGCCCGTGTCCGAGACGGCCGAGTCTCGGGCGCTGTCCAAGGAGCTGAAGAAGCTCGGTTGGAAGTTCGTGGGGCCTACGACTGTCTACTCGTTCATGCAGGCCATGGGGTTGGTCAATGACCATGCTTTGGAGTGTGTGGTGAGGGGTGAGGTGGAGCGGGCGCGTGCTGCGTTTTCCGCCTTCGCTCGATAAGGGCTGGGGTTTCTTTTTGACCCTGCCGGGTGGTTGTTTTTCGAGGCCGGGTTTCGGCCCGGCGGCCGACCTCCTTTTCTTTGATTCGTCACCGGTACGCCGGCCGAAGAAAAGGAGGCAAAAGAAAGACGACCCGAATGTCCGCGACCCCTTCGCTGCGCTGCGGGGCAACCTGCGTCGGGCCGCCTGCGGGGTTCGCCGTGAAACTCACTTCGCGCTGCGCGCTCCGTTCAAACAATCACGGCGAGTCAGTTGACGAAGCAGTCCTGTCCTTCGGCAGGACTGCAACCCCGCAGGCGGCCCGACGCAGGCGCTGACATACGGGGGGTGGAGGCGGGCCGTCGCTGCGCTCGGCCTGGTTTTGAAAACATCCAGCTACTACACTTGCGGAAGGCCGAAAGGCCCGGTGTGTCGAAGCATCTTTTCAACAGCGTTTGTGACCCCCAGCGAAAAGTGGGGTTCTGTTGTACCCAGATTTCTGGGGCTGGCGCGTTCGTGCGCGCAAGTAGGAGCCAAGACATGCACCCTCTCACCGCCGTACAGGCGAACTCTCCCCAACCACCCCTTCTTCCCACTTGGCAGCAGGCCATGCATGCTTCGCTGGGCCTGGTGCACAGCACGCTGCAGCAGTTGATCGAGCTGATGACCGACGATCCCGACAGGGACGACAGTGAAATCGATGTGGACTGCGTCGTGGAGCTGGCGCTGGAGCACATCAAGCGCATGGGTGTCCAGCAGCACGCGGACCGCTATGCCTTCGAGGTGGAGTGGATCAAGGCAACGGCGGCGCTGCGGCTGGCGCAGGGCGCCTTCGGGCGGCCTCAGTCACGCTTTGGCCTGCGGCTCAAGGACGCCATCCAGCAGCTGGAGATGCTGCCGGAGCTGGTGGAGTTCGTGGACCAGGGCGACGACGAGTGATGTGACCTGCACGCCAGCGCCGGATCACGGCGTTGGTGGCGTTGGCGTGCAAGGGAAGATATCTGCGGATATCAGAGCGTCTTGAACACTTCGCGCGCGGCTTCGATGGTTTTGTCGATGTCCGCGTCCGTGTGCGCGGCGCTCACGAAGCCGGCCTCGTACAGGGCGGGCGCAAAGTAGTGGCCGCGCTCCAGCATGCCGTGGAAGAAGCGGTTGAAGCGTGCGCCATCGGTCTTCATGACTTCGGTCCAGGTGCTGGGCAGTTCGGGCAGCAGGTAGAAGCCGAACAGGCCGCCCTGGTGGTCCACGCTGAAGGGCACGCCGGCCGCGTCGGCCTCGGCCTTGAAGCCGGCCATCAGGCGGCCGGTCTTCGCGTGCAGGGCATCGTGGAAGCCCGGCTCGCTGATCAGCTCCAGCGTCTTGAGGCCGCAGGCCGTGGCAATGGGGTTGCCCGACAGCGTGCCGGCCTGGTAGACCGGGCCCAGGGGCGAGAGCTTTTCCATGATCTCGCGGCGCGCGCCGAAGGCCGCCATGGGCATGCCGCCGCCGATGACCTTGCCCAGCACGGTGATGTCGGGCGCAAAGCCTTCGATCTGCTGGGCATACAGGCTCTGGGCGCTGCCCAGGGCCACGCGAAAGCCGGTCATCACCTCGTCGTAGACCATCAGCGCGCCATGCTCGCGCGTGAGTTCGCGGATGCGGCGCGTGAAGGGCACGCTGGCGCGCACGAAGTTCATGTTGCCGGCAATGGGCTCCATGATCACGCAGGCGATCTGGTCGCCGAACTGGGCGAAGGCCTCCTCGAGCTGGCCCACGTCGTTGTATTCCAGCACCACGGTGTCCTTGACCACGTCCTGCGGCACGCCGGCCGAGGAGGAGGCGCCAAAGGTCGCCAGGCCCGAGCCGGCCTTGACCAGCAGCGCGTCGGCATGGCCGTGGTAGCAGCCGTTGAACTTGATGATCTTGTTGCGGCCCGTGAAGCCGCGCGCCAGGCGCAGCGCGCTCATGCCGGCCTCGGTGCCCGAGCTGACCATGCGCACCATGTCCATGGAGGGCATGAGCGAGAGGATCTTCTCGGCCAGCACGACCTCGCGCTCCGTGGGCGCGCCGAAGGAGAAGCCTTCCAGCGCGGCGGCCTGCACGGCGGCCATCACCTCGGGGTGGCCGTGGCCCAGGATCATCGGACCCCAGGAGCCGATGTAGTCGGTGAACTGCTGGGCGTTCTCGTCCCAGAAATGCGCGCCCTGCGCACGGCGCACGAAGCGCGGCGTGCCGCCCACGGCGTTGAAGGCACGCACGGGTGAATTCACGCCGCCGGGGATCACGGCCTTGGCGCGTTCGAACAGGGGAATATTCAGGTCAGTGGTCATAGTGCAGGAGTCTGCCATGTGCGGGGTACAAGCCAGAGGCGCCAAGCAAGGGCGCAGCCGCTCAGGGGCGGCCTGCCTCAATGCTTGGTGTCATGGGGCGGCATCACGAAGCCTTCGATGGCCTGGGTGTCGGCGTCGAGCTCGGTGAGCGGCTCGGCGGCCTCGGCGTCTTCGTCCTCGGGCTCGGGCTGGGCCCAGAACATGCGGTCCGGGATGAAGTGGCCCATGCCGGGGCGAAAGCCGCTGTCCAGGCTGCGGTCCAGGTACTCCAGCGCCTCCTGCGTGGCCAGCCCCAGGTCGTTGCCGCTGGCCACCAGGGCCGCCAGCGCCGCCGACAGGGTGTCGCCCGAGCCGGTGAACGTGGCGTCGAACATCTCGTACTTGCTGTTGCCCAGCACGGACTGCGCCGTGGCCAGCACGTTGTCCACGAACTGGTCGGGCAGGGGGATGCCGGTGACCAGCACGTAGGGCACTTCCAGGGCCTCGGCCGCCATGGCGATGTCGCGCGCCGTGGGGCTGCGGCTGTTGCTCCAGTCGGGCAGCAGCCAGCGGCACAGCGTACTGTGGCTTCCAACCAACACCGAGGTTTGCGGCAGCACAAGCTCCTTGAGCGCGTCCATGTACTGGTCGAGCGGGTCTTCCTCCCACCACGACAGGTCCGGCATGTAGCAGACGATGGGGATGTCGGGATAGTCGGAAGCTATCTCGGCGATCGCCGCCAGGTTGCCGGGACTGCCCACGAAGCCGACCTTGATGGCGGACACGGGTATGTCCTCCAGCACGGCGCGCGCCTGCTCGGCCACGGCCTCGTCGTCAAAGGGAAAATGCTCGAAGATCTTGGCCGAATCGCGTGCGTAGGCACCCGTGACCACGGGCAGCGGATGACCGCCGACCGAGGCGATGGTGGCGATGTCGGCCGACAGGCCACCTGCTCCGCTGGGGTCGCTGGCGTTGAAGACCAGCACGCATACGGGAGCGGTTTCGTCCACCAATTCGGTGTCGGGACTGGGGGAGTTGGAGGGGTTCAATGCCATGGCTCAGCCCAGTTTGCGCCCCGCCAGCGAAGGCCGTGGCGGGTGGTTATGACTAGATACAATCGTTGCATTCTATGTGAAGGCCCTTTAAGCTGTGACCGACCCTAAAACTTGGATGTGCTTGATCTGCGGGTGGATCTATGACGAGGCGCAAGGCTGCCCCGAGCATGGCATCGCACCCCAGACGCGTTGGGATGACGTGCCCATGAATTGGACCTGTCCCGAATGCGGTGCACGTAAAGAAGACTTTGAGATGGTCGAAATCTGAGCGCGGGACCACCCGCGCCGACTCATACATTTCCGGGAGGTTTCTCAGTGACGACATCGGGCGCACCCTTGCGCGTACTCGTGGTGGATGACAGCAATACCATCCGCCGCAGCGCAGAAATCTTCCTCAAACAGGGCGGGCACGAAGTGCTCCTGGCCGACGACGGCTTCGACGCACTGTCCAAAGTCAACGACTATCAGCCCCAGCTGATCTTCTGCGACATCCTCATGCCCAAGCTGGACGGCTACCAGACCTGCGCCATCATCAAGCGCAACGCGCGCTTCTCCGATACGCCCGTGGTCATGCTCTCGTCCAAGGACGGCGTATTCGACAAGGCGCGCGGGCGCATGGTGGGCTGCCAGGACTACCTCACGAAACCCTTCACCAAAGACCAGCTGCTGCAGGCCGTGGAGCAGTTCGGCAAGCAAACCATAGGAGCACTTTGATGCCCATCCGCAAAGTCCTGGTCGTGGACGATTCCAAGACCGAACTGATGTTTCTGTCCGACATGCTGCAAAAGCAGGGACTGCAGGTACGTACGGCCGAGAACGGCGAAGAAGCCCTGCGCAGCCTGGCCGAAGACCGGCCCGACCTGATCCTGATGGACGTGGTCATGCCCGGCCAGAACGGCTTTCAGCTCACGCGCGCCATCACGCGCGACCCGCTGTACGCGGACCTGCCCATCATTATGTGCACCAGCAAGAATCAGGAAACCGACCGGGTCTGGGGCATGCGCCAGGGCGCGCGTGACTACATCACCAAGCCGGTGGATGCAGGCGAGCTGCAGGCCAAGATCGCGGCGCTGAACTGACGCGGTGCGCTGGCCATGGCGAACCGTGAAGCACTGCGCGATCTGCAATCCCGTCTGGCCGGCCGTCTCCAGGCCGCACGCAGCGAAGGCGTCAAGGTGGCGGCCTGGCTGGCCGTCCAGGCCGGCGGGCGCAACTACCTGATGCCGCTGGGCCAGTCCGGCGAGATCTTTCCCTGGGCCGGCGTACAGCCCGTGCCCTATACAAAGCCCTGGTTCCTGGGCATTGCCAACCTGCGCGGCACCCTGGCCGGGGTGATCGACCTGGCCAGCCTGCTGGGCCATGGCGTGGCGCGCAGCGAACCGGCGCTGGCCGAGTCCAGCCTGCTGGCCTTCAATGCCGCGCTGGAAGTGAACGCCTCCCTGCTGGTGGATCGCCTGCAGGGCCTGCGCAGCGCCGACGCCTTTGTGCGCACCGAGCCCGCGCCCGAGCAATCCCCCGCCTTTTTCGGCCCTGTGCATATCGATGAAGCGGGCCACCGCTGGCAGGAGCTGCAATTGCAGCGCCTGTCCCAAACCTCCGAGTTTCTGAGCATTCGCGCCTGAGTTTCTGAAGGTCGTCCCATGTCATTCTTGCAACGTCTTGCAAATCGCTTCCAACGCAAGCCGGCCGACTCCGGCTCGGGCGCGGACAACAGCATGCTCGGAGACACCGTCTCCCAGGATATGTACGCACTCGATGCGTCCATGACCGTGCAGGGCGCGCCCGACGCCATGCCGGGCGACGCCGGCGCAGTCCTGGACCAGGAAACGGTGGTCCTGCCGCTGCTGGGCCGCGCGCCTGCCGCGCGCCACCAGCGCACGCTGTCCACGCTGCTGGGCGTTTCCGTGCTGGCCCTGGTGCTGGCGGCGGCATGGGCGCTGCGCCAGGCGGACGGCTCGGCACAGCAACTGGCCGCCACCGGCCAGGCCCTGATGCAGTCACAGCGCCTTGCCAAGTCGGTGTCGCAGGCGCTGACCGGCGCGGCACCTTCGTTTGCGGACGTGCAAGACAGTGCGGGCGTGCTGGCGCGCAACGTGCGCGCCATCACCGCGGGCGATGACTCCATGGGCGTGCGCCCGCTGGGCGGCGCCTACGCCGACGAGCTGGGCCAGATCATGCCGCTGATGGAACGCGCCGAGCAAAGCGCCAAGGTGGTGATGGAGCAAAAGCAGATCCTGACCCAGGTCGGCGACGCGCTGCGCACCATCAACCGCCAGTCCTCGGACCTGCTGGAGATCGCCGAAACCATCTCCTCGCTCAAGCTGCAGCAGGGCGCCAGCCCCGCCGAGATCTCGGCCGCAGGCCAGCTGGTGATGTTGACCCAGCGTATCGGCAAGTCGGCCAACGAATTCCAGACCGCCGAAGGCGTGAGCCCCGAGGCCGTGTTCCTGCTGGGCAAGGACTTGAACTCGTTCAAGGAAATCTCCGAAAGCCTGCTGGGCGGCAGCAGCGAACTGCGCCTGCCTCCCACGCGCGACGCCCAGACCCGCGAGCAGATCGAGGCACTGATCAAGCTCTACGAAGAGACCCGCACCGAGGCCAGCGCCATTCTGGGCAACCTGCAGGGCCTGGTCTCCGCCCGCGAGGCACAGACCGCCATCAACGCCGACAGCGAACCGCTGCGCCGCCAGCTGGAAGACCTGCAGACCAAGCTGCAAAGCGGCGCCGGCATCGGCTCGCTGCCCATGGGCCTGCTGGCCCTGGCCACCGTGCTGGTGCTGCTGTGCGGCGTGGGCCTGTCCCGCGTGCAACTGCTCGACAGCCGCCTGCGCCAGGAAGCTGCCGAACGCCGCCAGGAAGAGTCGCGCGTGCAGGAGCATGAAGCCAAGCGCATCAACGACGCCAACCAGGCCGCCATTTTGCGTTTGATGAACGAACTGCAGTCGGTGGCCGAGGGCGATCTGACGCAGGAAGCCACCGTGACCGAGGACATCACCGGCGCCATCGCCGACTCGGTGAACTACACGGTGGAAGAGTTGCGCGCCCTGGTGGGCAGCGTGCAGAACACGGCAACGCGCGTGGCGCAGACCACGGCCGAGGTGGATGCCAACTCCACCGAGCTGCTGGCCGCATCGACCGAACAGCTGCGCGAGATCCGCGAAACCGGCCGCTCCGTGCTGGACATGGCCGGCCGCATCAACGAGGTCTCCACCCAGGCGCAGGAATCTGCCCAGGTGGCGCGCCAGTCGCTGGAAGCTGCGGACCTGGGCCTGAAGGCCGTGCAGAACGCCATCGGCGGCATGAACTCCATCCGCGACCAGATCCAGGAAACCTCCAAGCGAATCAAGCGGCTGGGCGAATCCTCGCAGGAGATCGGCGAAATCACCGAGCTGATTTCCGACATTACCGAGCAGACCAACGTGCTGGCGCTGAACGCCGCCATCCAGGCCGCATCGGCCGGTGAAGCCGGTCGCGGCTTCTCGGTGGTGGCCGAAGAAGTGCAGCGCCTGGCCGAACGCTCGGCCGACGCGACGCGCCAGATCGCGGCGCTGGTGAAGGCGATTCAGACCGACACCCAGGATGCCGTGGCCGCCATGGAGCGCTCCACCCAGGGTGTGGTCGAGGGGGCCCGCCTGTCCGACTCCGCCGGCACCGCGCTGACCGAGATCGACTCCGTGTCGCGCCATCTGGCCGAGCTGATCGAGCTGATCTCCTCGTCCACCTCGCGCGAAGCCGTTCTGGCCAACGACGTGGCCGAGAACATCCAGCACATTTTCGCGGTGACCGAGCAGACGGGCGAAGGCACGCGCACCACGGCACAGCAGGTGCGCGAACTCTCGCACATGGCCGAGGAACTGCGCCAGTCGGTGGCGCGTTTCAAGATTGCCTGACCCGGTCCAACATAGCTATGCACAGGCCCTAGGGGCTTGGGGAACTGTCCATGTCAGTGGTTGACGAATCGCAAACGGGCGCGGCGCAGGCCGCGCACACCGAACAGGACCTGGGCCCGCTGGCCTGGGTGCTCGATGAGCTGCGCAAGTCGCTGGAAGGGGCGAGCAAGGCGGTGGCCCGTTTCGTGCGCGATGCCGATGCGGCACGCGCCTCGGACCTTGAGGAGCTTGACACCTCGGCCCTGCGCATCGCCCGCCAGCAACTGCACCAGGCCTGCGGCGCCCTCGAAATGGTGGGCCTGGGCTCTCCGGCCCTGGTGCTGCGCGGCATGGAAAGCGCCGTGCAGCGCTTCGTGCAGCGCCCCGAGCTGTGCACCGACCAGGCTGCCGCCACGCTGGAGCGCGCCAGCTTCGCGCTCATCGAATACCTGGAAACCGTGCTGGCCGGCAAGACCGTCTCGGCCGTGGCCCTGTTTCCCCAATACCGCGACACCCAGGCGCTGGCCGGCAATGACAAGGTGCACCCGGCCGACCTGTGGCCTGCCGAGCGCCGCGCGCGCGAGCCCGAGTGGGCGCGCCAGCCCGAGCCGCTGGCCTACGGCCCCGATGCCCGGGCCCTGCTCGACGGCGTGGTGCTGCGCATGGTCAAGAGCGACGACCGCGAGGCCGCCGCCCAGATGCGCGACCTGTGCCTGCGCTTTGCCGTGGGCCAGACCGAGGATGTCACCGCGCGCAGCTTCTGGAAGGTGGCGGCCGGCTTCTTCGACGCGCAGTCGCGCGGGATGATCGTGGTCGACCTGTACGTCAAGCGCATGGCCTCGCGCGTGCTCATGCAGTACGCGGCCATGGCCAAGGGCGACCGCACGCCGCCTGCGCGGCTGCTGCAGGACCTGCTGTTCTTCTGCGCCCAGGCCCGCCCTGCCGAGCAGGCTGGCGCCGCCCTGCAGGCGGTGCGCCAGGCCTATGGCATGCAGGCCCAGCCCCAGGTGGACTACCAGCAGACACGCTTTGGCCGCTACGACCCGGCGGTGCTGGTGCAGGCGCGCAAGCGCATCACCACGGCAGCCGATACCTGGTCCGCCCTTGCCGGCGGCGATCGTGCCCGCACCAAGACCGTGGTGGACCAGTTCGCCCAGGTGGCCGAATCCCTGGTCAAGCTGCATCCGGCCAGCCATGGCCTGGCGCGCATGCTGATCAAGGTGGCCGAAACCGTGGCCCGCATCGGCGAGCCGCCACCGGCCGAACTGGCCATGGAAGTGGCCACCTCCGTGCTCTACCTGCAGGCGGCCTTTGCCACCATGGACATGGGCGACGAGGAATTGGCCGAGCAGTCCGCCAACCTGGTCCAGCGCCTGGAGGAATCCCTGCAGGGCGCGCCCGCGCGTCCGCTGGAGCCCTGGATGGAGGAGCTGTACCGCCAGGCCAGCGACCACCAGACCATGGGCTCGGTCGTGGGCGAGCTGCGTGCCACGCTGGCCGAGGCCGAGCGGCACCTGGACCAGTATTTCCGCAACCCCGCCGATGCCACCGTGCTGGCACCCGTCTCGGGCCAGATGGCGCAGATGCGCGGCGTGCTGTCCGTGCTGGGCCTGGACCAGGCCACGCAGGCCATGCAGCGCATGCGCGAGACCGTGGAACGGCTGGTGCTGGGTGAGATCGACGACGCAGAACGTCCCCAGGTGTTCGAGAAACTGGGCAACAGCCTGGGCGCCATGGGCTTTCTGATCGACATGCTGAGCTACCAGCGCAGCATGGCGCGCAAGCTCTTCGTCTATGACGAGGCCGAAGGCGGCCTGCGCATCCTCATGGGCCGTCGCGGCCACCGGGCCGATGATGCGGGCAAGGCGCCCGAGCAACTGCCCGCCCTGGATACCGCTGCCGTGCCGCCGCAGCGCGAAGCCGTTGCCGTGGCCCAGCCGCTGCCCGTGCCGCAGGACGCCATCGCCGAGCCGGAATCTGCCGCGCCCTCCACGCCGCCCCCGCCGCCCCCGGCTCCCGTGGACATCGCGACCGAGCCGCTGGCGCAGCCCACGGCCGCCGAGCAGGACGCGCTGGCCGATGCCGCGGAACTGGCGCAATTCGCCAAGGCCCTCGAAGCGCCGGCCGAGCCGGTCTTCCAGTTGGACCAGTCCCTGGCCGAGCCAGAGCCCGCAGCCGAATCTGCGCCTGAAACCGTCTCTGAATCCGTCTCTGCATCCGTGTCCGAGCCCGTGCCCCCGCCGGCCGGCCTGTCGGTCTCGGAAGAAGACTCGGACGACGAACTGCTGGGCATCTTCCTGGAAGAGGCCCGCGAGGTGGTGGACAACGGCCTGCAGGCCCTGCGCGCCCTGGCCGACGAGCCGGGCAACCTCAGCGAGCAGACCACGCTGCGCCGCGCCTTCCATACGCTCAAGGGCAGTTCGCGCATGGTGGGCCTGGATGAATTCGGCGAAGCCGGCTGGGCCATGGAGCAGATGCTCAACGCCTGGCTGGCCGAGCAAAAGGCCATGCCCCAGCCCATGCAGGAGCTGGCCAGCGATGCGCTGCGCGCCTTTGGCGCCTGGGCCTCGGCCATAGAGCGCCACCAGGCCGACGCCTGGCAGGCCACGCCTTTCCGCGCTGCGGCCGATGCCATGCGCCTGGAAGGCCTGCGCGCCGACGTGGCCCTGGTGCCGCGCACACCGCGTGCCGAGCCCCTCGCACAGCCCGAACCCGAACTCGAGCCCGCACCCGCACCCGCACCCGCCGCAATCGAGGAATTCGCGCCCGTGGCCCAGGAGCCGCAGGCAGAACACCTGGATGCGCCCGAGCAGGCCACGCCCGCCCAGCCCGTCCAGACCTCTGGCGAGCTGGACTTTGCGCTGGACTTCGACCTGCTGGAGCCGGACCCCCAGCCTTCGGCCGCCGCGCCGCAGGAGTCGCTGGAGACACTGACGCCGCAAGCCGCTGAGGCCCCTGCCGAACTGGCCACCGACGCCGTCGAGGAACTGGACTTTGCGGCCTTCGAAGCCGCCATGCGCGACAGCGAGCAGGAGGCCCTGGCCGTCGTCGCGGGCGACCCGCCCGCGCTGCCCGAGGCCGCCGCCATTGAAGCCGAAGCCATCGAGGCCGAAGCTGGAACTGAAACTGAAACTGAAACTGAAACTGAAGCACCGCAAGCCGCCGTGCCCCTGGCGCCTTTCGAGGGGCTGGACCTGGATCTGGGCCTGACACCGGCAGCGGCACCCGCCGAAGCGATCGAGATGATCGCGGTGCCAGAAACGGTTGAGTCGGTTGAAGCGGTCGAAGCGCCAGAAGCGGTTGAAGCATCCGACGCAGTCGAGTCGGTCAAGGTGCCCGAGGTGCCCGAGGCAGAAACCCCGCAGGCCGAAGAGTCCGGCGACGAGGATCTGTCCGGCATCGACGCCGATGGCTTCAAGGTCGTGGATGGCCTGCGCATCAGCGCGCCGCTGTACAACGTCTACCTCAACGAGGCCGACGAATGGTCGCGCCGCCTGGACCTGACGCTGCAGCAATGGGCGACCGAGCCCGGCGAGCCCGTGCCCGACGACGCCGTCGCCTTTGCGCATTCGCTGGCCGGAAGCTCGGCCACCGTGGGCTTCAAGGCCTTGTCGGACCTGGCGCGCCTGCTGGAACATACGCTGACCCATCTGCAGCCGCAGCGCTGTGGCACGCCCGATCAGGTTGCCGCCTGCGTGGCGGCCTCCGACGAAGTGCAGCGCCTGCTGCACCAGTTCGCCGCCGGTTTCCTCAAGACGCCCCAGCCGGGCGTGGAAGAGGCCCTGCAGGCCCTGCTGGCGCTGGACATCGAGGCCGCAGACGCGCCGGACAGCCGCCTGGACGCGCTGGAGCAGCTGGACCAACTGGACCAACTGGAGCCTCAGGAAGCCAGCCATGGCACGGACGCCGTGCTCGACGCCGGTGCCCAGGCGCAGACACCGTCGGTGGCGCCCCTGGCCTACTCCATGCGCCCCCTGGTCAACGATGCGCGCCACGAAGCCGAGCTGCAGCGCCGCATCGACGAGGCCATCGCCCATGCCGTGGCCGTGGGCAGCGACCTGGACGATGACATCGATGCGCTGGACGAGGTCGATCCCGACCTGTTCCCCATCTTCGAGGAAGAGGCCATCGAGCTGCTGCCCCGCCTGGGCGCCGCGCTGCGCCGCTGGCATGGCCGGCCCTCGCTGGACGAGGCGCGCCACGAAACCCTGCGCGCCCTGCACACGCTCAAGGGCAGTGCCCGGCTGGCGGGCGCCATGCGCCTGGGCGAGATGGCCCACCGCCTTGAATCTGCCGTGGAGCGGGTCGATGGCGAATCTCCGACCGCCGAGCAGATCGAGCCCTTGCTGGGCAACTTCGACGCGCTGCAGGCCGGCTTCGACGTGCTGCGCGTGGCCGGTGAGCAGGCGCAGGAAGCGCCGCTGGACCTGGGCGATGAAATCTCCCACCCCGAACCCGCAGCGGCTGCGGCCTCCGACGCATCGGCAGCGGCTGGATCACCGGCGGCTGCGGCCCCTGTGCCAGCGCCTGTCACTGCGCCGCTGCGCGCCGGTGCCCAGCAGACGGTGCGCGTGCGCGCCCAGCTGCTGGACCGCCTGATCAGCCAGGCCGGCGAGGTGCTGATTGCGCGCTCGCGTGTCGATGCGCGCCTGGCCCAGGCCCGTGGCTCGCTGGACGAGCTGGCCGGCAACCTGGAGCGCCTGCGCATGCAGCTGCGCGACATCGAGGTCCAGGCCGAGAGCCAGATGCAGTCGCGCCTGGCCCTGTCCAAGGACTCGGCCGTGGGCTTCGACCCGCTGGAGTTCGACCGCTTCACGCGCGTGCAGGAACTCACCCGCATGATGGCCGAGTCGGTCAACGACGTGGCCACCGTGCAGCGCAACCTGCAGCGTGACATGGCCGGCGCCGAGGACGACCTGGTCGCCCAGGGCCGCCAGGCCCGCGAGTTGCAGCGCGACCTGCTGCGCACGCGCATGGTGGAGTTCGACTCCCTGGCCGAGCGCCTGTACGCCGTGGTCCGCCAGACCTCCAAGGAGATGGGCAAGCAGGTGCGGCTGAACATCCTGGGCGGCACCATTGAAATGGACCGGGGCATGCTGGACCGCATGATGCCGGCCTTCGAGCACTTGCTGCGCAACTGCGTGGCCCACGGCATCGAGTCGCCCGAGCAGCGTGCCGCCGCAGGCAAGCCCGCCATGGGCACCATTGAAATCATCCTGAGCCAGGAGCGCAACGACGTGGCGCTGTCGGTGGAGGACGATGGCGCCGGCCTGAACCTGCAGCGCATCCGCGACAAGGCCGTGGCCCAGGGCCTGTGGCCCGAGGACCAGACGCTGACGGAGCAGGACGCCGGCCGCCTGATCTTCGAGCCCGGCTTCACCACGGCCACCGAGGTGACCGGCGTGGCCGGGCGCGGCATCGGCATGGACGTGGTGCGCTCCGAAGTCAACGCGCTGGGCGGCCGCATCGAAACCCACAGCGAGGCGGGCCGGGGCAGTGCCTTCCGCCTCGTGCTGCCGCTGACGACCGCCGTCACCCAGGTGGTCATGCTGCGCGCGGGCCAGTTGCTGGTCGGCGTGCCCGCCAGCCTGGTGGAAATCGTGCGCCGCGCGCCGCTGGAGCTGCTGCAGCAGGCCTATGCAAGCCACAGCTTCGAAGACGGCAGCGAGACCCTGCCTTTCTACTGGGCCGGCGCGCTGTGGCAGTCCTCGCTGCGCAGCGAGGAAACCGTGGGCCGCACCCGGCCCGTGGTCATCCTGCGCAGCGCGGCGCAGCGCATCGCGCTGCACGTGGACGAAGTGCTGGGCAACCAGGAAGTGGTGATCAAGAACCTCGGCCCCCAGCTGGCCCGCCTGCCCGGCCTGACCGGCATGTCGGTGCTGGCCTCGGGCGCCGTGGTGCAGATCTACAACCCCGTGGCGCTGGCCAACGTCTATGGCGACGAGGTGCGCGCCCGGACCGAAGAGGCCGAGCGCGCCGCAGGCCAGGGCGACGGCGAAGCCGTGCTGGCCAGCGCAGGGCCGGCCTCGGTGCCGCTGGTGCTGGTGGTGGACGACTCCATCACCGTGCGCCGCGTCACCCAGCGCCTGCTGCAGCGCGAAGGCTACCGCGTGGCCCTGGCGGCCGACGGCCTGCAGGCCATGGAACGCCTGGCCGAGGAGCGCCCGACCCTGGTGCTGTCCGACATCGAGATGCCGCGCATGGATGGCTTCGACCTGCTGCGCAACATCCGCGCCGACGAGGCCCTGCGCGACCTGCCCGTGGTCATGATCACCTCGCGCATCGCCCAGAAGCACCGCGAGATGGCGCGCCAGCTGGGCGCCAACCACTACCTGGGCAAGCCCTACTCGGACGAGGAACTGCTGGGCCTGATCCAGCACTACTCCCTGCAGGGCGGCAGCATCAGCGGCGGCCCGCTGGCGCCGCAGTCGCTGCAGGCGCAGCAGGCGGACAGCGAGCCCCTGGGCGAAGGGGCCTGAAGGCTGGTGGCCTGAACAAAAAAGAGCAGCATCCGCTGCTCTTTTTTTACTCCAGCAGGTTTTTCAGCTGGCCTGCTTGACCACGCCGTAGCGGGCCAGCGTGCGCTCGCGCGCGGCTGCGTGGTCCACCACGGGATGGGGGTAGTCCGTGCCCAGCACCACGCCAGCCTCGGCCAGCTCCAGCGGCCGGGCCTGCCAGGGCGCGTGGCGCAGCGCGGCGGGCAGGCGGGCAAGCTCGGGCACGTAGCGCTCGATGAAGCGCGCGTCGGCATCGAACTTCTGGCTTTGCGTGATGGGGTTGAAGATGCGGAACCAGGGCTGGGCGTCGCAGCCCGTGGAGGCCGCCCACTGCCAGCCGCCGTTGTTGGCCGCCAGGTCGAAGTCGTTGAGCTGGCGCGCAAACCAGGCTTCGCCCCGGCGCCAGTCTATGCCCAGATCCTTGACCAGGAAGCTGGCCGCCACCATGCGCAGCCGGTTGTGCATGTAGCCCGTGGTGTTGAGCTGGCGCATGGCGGCATCGACCAGCGGATAGCCGGTGCGGCCCTCGCACCAGGCGGCGTACAGCGCATCGGCCTCAGGGCCGGTATCCCACACGATGGCGTCGTAGGCGGGCTTGAAGCTGGCGTGCACCACGTGCGGATGGTGGGCCAGGATCTGGAAATAGAAGTCGCGCCAGATCAGCTCGGACAGCCAGGTGGCGGCGCCCTCGGCATCATGGGGCTGGCTCTGCGTCTGCTCCCAGGCCAGCCTTGCCAGGCGGCGGATGGAGACCGTGCCAAAGCGCAGGTGCACGCTCAGGTAGCTGGGGCCCTTGACGGCGGGAAAGTCGCGCGCCTGCTTGTAGCGCGGCAGGCGCGGCAGAAAGTCGGCCAGCAGTTCCTCGGCGCCAGCGCAGCCCGTGGGCAGGCGCAGGCCGTCCAGCGTGCCGGCCTCAAAGCCCAGGTCGGTCGCGGTGGGCACGGGGCGGCGCTCGCCTTCGGGGCGCGGGGCCAGGCGCTCGGGCAGGTCGCGCTCGCTGGGATAGGCGGACAGGAAGAAGGGCGTGATCTGGCGCAGCCAGGCGTTCTTGTACGGGGTGAACACCGAGAACGGCGCGCCGGCCTGGGTCAGCACCTCGTCGCGCGCAAAGACCATGTGGTCCTTGAAGCTGTGCAGGGCCACGCCCTCGGAGGCCAGGGCCTGGCGCACGCGGGCGTCGCGGGCCAGGGCGTCGGGCTCGTCGTCCCAGTTGCAGAACACGGCCTGGGCGCCGAGCTGCCGGGCCAGGTCCGGGATCTGCTCTGCGGGCTGGCCGCGGCGCACGATGAGGCCGGTGTCGGCGCGGCCCGAGGCCTCGCGCAGCGCATCGTCCAGCCCGCTCAGGCTCTGGCAGATGAACTCCACGCGCCGGTCTGCACGGGGCAGGGGGGCGAGGATGTCGTCGTCGAACACGAACACGCAATGCACCTGCCGACATTGGCGCAGCGCATGGTAGAGGGCAGCATGGTCGGCCAGGCGCAGGTCGCGCCGCAGCCAGACCAAGCCCACAGGGTAAGAAGGTGGCATGGATCGCCGGTAAAATCCGTGGTTATGTCTGCTGAAACTGCGCCTATCAATCTGACGCACCACTTCCTGATTGCCATGCCTGGCCTGGAAGACGAAGCGTTCTCGCGCAGTGTGATCTACCTGTGCGAACACAGCGAGCGCGGTGCGCTCGGTCTGATTATCAACAAGCCCTCGCAGCTTACGCTGGAAGGCTTGCTGGAAAAGGTGGATCTGGCCCTGGGCCGCGAGGACCTTCGCGGCAACCGTGTCTTCAACGGCGGGCCCGTGCAGACCGATCGCGGCTTTGTGCTGCACGATCCCATGGTCATCGAAGGCGCGCCCGACGACGAGTCCGCCTACGCCTCGACCATGACCATTCCCGGCGGCCTGGAGATGACCACCTCCAAGGACGTGCTCGAAGCTCTGTCCGACGGCGCAGGCCCCAAGCGCTTGCTGGTCACCCTGGGCTATGCGTCCTGGGGCGAGGGACAACTGGAGTCGGAGCTGGCCGAAAACGCCTGGCTCACGGTGGGCGCCGACGCCAACGTCATCTTCGATACCCCGGTCGACGACCGCTATGACCGCGCCCTGGGCCTGCTGGGCCTGCAGCGCTGGATGATCTCGCCCGAGGCGGGGCGCGCATGAGCCTGCCCGCTCCCGAGTCCCAGGCAGCAGCGGCAGCCGGCACGGCCGTGCCGCCCACCGTTCCCTCCCATTTCCAGAGTTTCGTGGCCTTCGACTTCGGGGCCAAGCGCACGGGCTGCGCCGTGGGCACGCGCCTGCTGCGCTCGGCCAACCCGCTGCCTACCATCCGCGCCGAGGCAGGCGAGGCCCGCCTGGCCCAGGCCGGCGAGCGCATCAAGGAGTGGCAGCCCGATGCGCTGGTCATCGGCGTTCCCTACCACCCCGACGGCAATGCGCACGAGAACACGGCGCGGGCGAAGAAATTCGGCCGCCAGCTCAAGAGCCGCTTCGGCCTGCCTGTCTACGAGGTGGACGAGCGCTATAGCACCACCGAGGCCCTGGCCGGTGGCGCAAGGGATGCCGATGCGGCCTCGGCCTGCATCATTCTTGAACAGTTTTTGAGGAGTCTTCCATGAGTGAATCCATTGCGGGAGCCGGCAGCCTGGTGCTGGACGCCGAGGCCCTGTACCGCGAACTGCTGCGCGGCGTGCGCAGCCTCATGGGGCCTGAAACCCGCCTGGCTGGCATCACCTCGGGCGGCGCCTGGCTGGTGGAGCGCCTGCACAAGGACCTGAACCTGCCCGGCAACCCCAGCGTGCTGTCCTCGGCCCTGCACCGCGACGACTTCGCGCAGCGCGGCATGGCCACCAGCGCCCAGACGCAGATCGACTTTGACGTCAACGGCGCCGACATCCTGGTGCTGGACGACGTGCTCTACACCGGCCGCACCGTGCGCGCCGTGCTCAACGAACTCTATGACTACGGCCGCCCGGCCTGCGTGCGCCTGGCGGTGCTGGTGGACCGGGGCGGGCGCGAGTTGCCCTTCCAGGCCGACTTTGCCGCCGCGCGCATCGCGCTGCCGGCCGACCGCCTGCTGTCGCTGGCGCGCGATGACGCCGGCGTCTTCCAATTCCGCATCCAAGAGGCCTGACCGTGCTGTACAAGCGCAATCCCCAGCTCAACAAGAACGGCGAACTGATCCACCTGCTGTCCACCGAAGGACTGTCCAAGGACATCCTCACCCACATCCTGGACACGGCGGCCAACTTCGTCAGCGTCAATGACCGCGAGGTCAAGAAGGTGCCGCTGCTGCGCGGCAAGAGCGTGTTCAACCTGTTCTTCGAGAACAGCACGCGCACGCGCACCACGTTCGAGATCGCGGCCAAGCGCCTGTCGGCCGACGTGTTCAACCTGGACATCGCGCGCAGCTCGGCCAGCAAGGGCGAGTCGCTGCTGGACACCATCGCCAACCTCTCGGCCATGGCCGCCGACATCTTCGTCGTGCGCCACAGCGAGTCGGGCGCGCCCTACCTCATCGCCCAGCATGTGGCGCCCCATGTCCACGTGGTCAATGCCGGCGACGGCCGCCACGCCCACCCCACGCAGGGGCTGCTGGACATGTACACCATCCGCCACTACAAGAAGGACTTCGCCAATCTGCGCGTGGCCATCGTGGGCGATGTGCTGCACTCGCGCGTGGCGCGCTCCGACATCCATGCGCTGACCACGCTGGGCGCGGCCGAAGTGCGCGTCGTCGGCCCGCGCACCCTGGTGCCGCCGGACCTGTCGCAGATGGGGGTGCGCGTCTTCCACACGCTGGAAGAGGGCATCCGGGACTGCGACGTGATCATCATGCTGCGCCTGCAGAACGAGCGCATGAGCGGCGCCCTGCTGCCGTCCAGCCAGGAATACTTCAAGAGCTTCGGCCTCACGGCCGAGAAGCTGCGCCTGGCCAAGCCGGACGCCATCGTCATGCACCCGGGACCCATCAACCGCGGCGTGGAGATCGACTCCGAAGTGGTCGATGGCCCGCAGGCCGTGATCCTGTCGCAGGTCTCGTTCGGCATCGCCGTGCGCATGGCCGTCATGTCGATAGTGGCCGGCAACGAAGCCTGAGCCTGCACACACTCATATGTTTTTGATCGCCGCAGGCCGCAGCCCATGCGCCGCCTGCGGTCTACGGGGTAGCAAACCATGAAGATACTCATCCGCAACGGCCGAGTGATGGACCCGGCACGGGGCCTGGACCAGCAGGCCGACGTGGCCATCGACGGCGGCAAGGTGCTGGCCATCGGCAAGGCGCCCGAGGGATTTGCCGCAGAACGCGAGATCGATGCCGCCGGCTGCTGGGTGCTGCCGGGCCTGGTCGATCTGGCCGTGCGCCTGCGCGAGCCCGGCCACGAGCACGAAGGCATGCTGCAGTCCGAGATGGCTGCATCGGTGGCCGGTGGCGTGACCAGCCTGGTCTGCCCGCCTGATACCGATCCCGTGCTCGACGAGCAGGGCCTGGTGGAGATGCTCAAGTTCCGCGCCGAGAAGCTGCACCAGTCGCGCCTGTTCCCGCTGGGCGCGCTGACGCTGGGCCTCAAGGGCGAAGTGCTGACCGAGATGGCCGAGCTGACCGAGTCCGGCTGCATCGGCTTCAGCCAGGCCGAAGTGCCCATGACCAGCACCCAGACCCTGCAGCGCGCGCTGGCGTATGCGGCCACCTACGGCTACACCGTGTGGCTGCGCCCGCAGGAGCTGTACCTGGGCAAGGGCGTGGCCGCCAGCGGCCCGCTGGCCACGCGCATGGGCCTGTCCGGCGTGCCCGTGGCGGCCGAGACGATTGCCCTGCACACCATCTTCGAGCTGATGCGCGGCACCCAGGCGCGCGTGCACCTGTGCCGCCTGTCCAGCGCCGCAGGCGTGGAACTGGTGCGCCGTGCCAAGGCCGAAGGCCTGCAGGTCACGGCCGACGTGTCCATCAACTCGCTGCACCTGACCGACACCGATATCGGCTACTTCGACAGCAGCGCGCGCGTCACGCCCCCGCTGCGCCAGCAGCGCGACCGCGATGCGCTGTCTGCCGCGCTGGCCGATGGCACCATCGACGCCCTGGTCTCCGACCACACGCCCGTCGATGAAGACGCCAAGGTCCTGCCCTTTGCCGAGGCCGAGCCCGGCGCCACGGGCGTGGAGCTGCTGCTGTCGCTGGCCGTCAAGTGGTCGCAGGAAAGCGGTGTGCCCCTGAGCCGCGCACTGGCCGCCATCACGGCATCGCCCGTGCAGGTGCTGGGATCGGCGCTGGGCGAGCTGCAGGAGCAACTGGGCCGTCTGGCCGAGGGCGGCGTGGCCGACCTGTGCATCGTCGATCCGCAGGCGGCCTGGACCGTGAAGCCCCAGGAACTGGCCAGCCAGGGCAAGAGCACGCCCTTCGGCGGCTACGAGCTGCCAGCCCGCGTGCGCTGCACGCTGGTCGACGGCCGCGTGGCATTCGAACGCCGCTGAACATGAGCCGTCTGCGCAGGGGAGGGCGCGCCACGCTGCGCGCAGCGCGCCTGTTCGGCCATGTGTGCAAGGGGCTGTGGATCGTGGCCCTGCGCTTTCCGCAGCTGCCCGAGGCGCGCCAGCACGCCCATGTGCAGGCCTGGGCCCTGCAGTTGCTGGCCCATGCGGGCGTGCGCCTGGAGATCCAGGGCGAGCCGCCGCGCCAGGGCCCCATGCTCATGGTCAGCAACCATATTTCCTGGCTCGACATTCCCGTGTTGCATGCGGCGCGGCACTGCCGCTTCATCTCCAAGTCCGACGTCAAGGGCTGGCCGCTGATCGGCACGCTGGCCACGGCGGCGGGCACGCTGTACATCGAGCGCACCTCGCGCCGCGATGCCCGGCGCATGGTGCAGAGCATGGAGGAATCCCTGCAGCGCCGCGAGATCCTAGCCATCTTCCCGGAAGGCACGACGGGCGACGGCCGCAAGCTGCTGCCCTTCCATGCCAACCTGCTGCAAGCGGCCGTGCAGATCGATGCGCCCGTGCTGCCCGTGGGCCTGCGCTTCATCGACGGCGCCACCGGCCAGATCAGCCACGCGCCCAGCTACGAGGGCGATGAAACCCTGCTGGGCTCCATCTGGCGCACGCTGTGCGCCGACGACCTGGTGGCCGTCGTCCACTATGGCCAGCCGCAGACGGCCGAAGGCCGCGACCGCCGCGTCTGGTCGCAGGACCTGCATGCCGAGGTGGACCGGCTGCGCCAGGCCTGAACGCTGCCAGCGACATGACTGACACTCTCACGCTCCGGCCCTCGCGGCCTGATGACCTTCCCGCCCTGAACGCCGTGCTCTGGGCCACCTACGAGAGCACCTGGAAGCCCCAGCTGACGGCGGACAAGCATGCGCAGTTCTGCGCCTCCGGCAAGACCGGGCAGTACGTGCAGTCGCGCGGCCACCTGTTCTGGGTGGCCGAGTGCGACGGCGTAGTCGCCGGCTTCGTGGACTGGGTGGATGACTTCATCGGCGCCCTGCATGTGCTGCCGGCCTGGCAGGGGCGCGGCGTGGGCCGTGCCCTGCTGGCCCATGCCGAGCAGGCTCTGCGCGCCGCCGGCCACGCCCAGGTGCGCCTGGAGACCGACAGCTTCAACACCCAGGCCCTGGGCTTTTACACGGCGCAGGGCTATGCCACGCTGGACACCTATCCCGACGAGGAATGGGATTGCGGCCTGACCACGGTGCTCATGGGCAAGCCGCTGGCCTGAAGGCCGGCGCGAAGCAGGCCCGCCCTCAGTTGCTGTAGGGCTGTCGCTCCAGCACCAGG
Source organism: Delftia sp. Lp-1 (assembly GCF_020523835.1). Taxonomy (NCBI): domain Bacteria; kingdom Pseudomonadati; phylum Pseudomonadota; class Betaproteobacteria; order Burkholderiales; family Comamonadaceae; genus Delftia; species Delftia sp. Lp-1. The sequence continues at coordinate 97,154 of NZ_JAJALJ010000002.1, forward strand.
TTGGCGAAGTCCTCCACCAGGTCGGCGCCCAGTTCCTCGATGGCGTCGTCTTCCTCGTCGAAGGCCCAGATCACGCGGATGTCCGTGCCCTTGCTGCCTGCATGGTCGAGCAGCTCGAACAGCGAGCGCAGCCCCATGGTCGATGCGCTGTTGATGTACTGCAGCTTCACCTCGGCCACGAAGCGTGCGGGCTGGCTGGCCTCGAAGTACTGGCCCAGCATGGCCAGCAGGGAGTTGAAGAAGGGCAGCGGGTTTTCGGGATAGCACTCGCCTTCGATGCGCAAAAGCTGCTCGGCCGGCGAGAAGACCACTTCGGGCGTGACGGAAGTGCGTTCGGATTTCAGTGCTTGCATGGCGGCGTCATTCGGATTCGGGAAGGGGTCCCGGCGCTCAGATCAGCGCCTTGACGTGGAACACGGCATGGGGCGCGGTATCTGCGGCGTCCTCTCCCGTGGCGATGTGGTACTGCAGCGGTGCCGAGGCGTCGCGCGCAATGGTCAGCCAGCCCAGGCCCGCGCCGCGGCTGATGTCATCGCTGGCGCTGTGGTCGGTGTTGTGCAGCTGGGCCTTGTAGGCGGCCTTGATTTCGGGGTGGCTCATGGCGCGCACGGCATCCAGCTTGGCGGCCAGGCGCGGCACATGTTCGCGGCGCACGGCGTTGCTGCAGGCAATCCAGAAGCGCGCCTGTGCCTGATCGGCCCCCGCGTCCGGGGCACCGGCCGGTGCATCGATGCGGCCCACGCCGATGGCGCCCTGTGCCACGGGTTCACCGAGTGCCTGGCTGGCTCCGGCGTCAGAGGCAGGCAGCGGCGCCGCGTAGTGCAGCACGTTCTGCGCCATCTCGATGAAGGTGGAAAACAGCTTGCGCTTGGCGCTGCTCGATCCGTCCTCGCTGGCCAGCCGGCACTTGAGCGTGTCGGCTGCCGCCTGGATCACATTGGGGTTGAAGGTGCCCGCGTAGTACAGCAGCAGGCCGTTGTGCTCGGCCTGGGCGCGCAGGTGCGCGAATTCGGACGGGCTCATGGCTGCAGGGCCTGGTTGCGCCACACCAGCAGCGAGACATCGTCGCGGCGGCGCTGCGTGCCCTGCCACTGGGCAAAGGCCTGCCGGAATTCGGCGCAGGCCTGGGCGGCGGGGCGGTCGTGCTGCTCGTGCAGGAAGCGCGCCAGGCGCTTTCTGCCGTGGGCGATCTGGCGCGGGCCGCCCAATTGGTCGATGACGCCATCGGTGGCCACCATCAGCAGCGAGCCGGGCGCGACCTCCAGCTCCTGCGTGCTCCAGGCTGCGTCGTCGGGCGTGGTCGCATAGCCTACGCCCAGCTTGTCGCCGGCATGGATCTGTACCTGGGCCGCCTCCTGCACGCCGGGTGGCGCCACCAGCAGGTCCAGCCGGGCCGAGGCAAAGCGCAGTTGCGTGCCGCAGGGCGACTGCAGGAACAGCGCGGCGTCCAGGCCGTCGCTGGAGGCTTTTTCGGCGGGCAGGCCATCGGCGGGCGCTGCCGGTGCGCCCCAGGCGGGCTGGACGTCGCGGCTGCGCTGCTGCAGCACGCGCTTGATGTAGCGGTTCATCTGGCCCAGCAGGGTGCCGGGGTCGATGGCGGCGCTGGTGCCGATACCTGCAGGCGCCACGGCCTGTTCGAGAAAGGACAGCGCAATCAGCGTCATGAAGGCGCCCGGCACGCCGTGGCCCGTGCAGTCGAACATGCAGCCCAGCAGGCCCTGCGGTGTGGCGCGGAAGAAATACGCATCGCCGCCCACCACGTCGCGCGGCTCCCAGAGCAGGCCGTGGTCTGCAAGCTGGCTGGCGAGCACGCGGTCGGATTCGACCAGGTGCGAGCGCTGGATCAGGCTGGCGTAGTCGATGCTGGCCATGAGCTGGCGCGTCTTGTCGGCCTCGATGTCGGACATGGCGGCCATCAGCGCGTGGCCCGTGCCTATGCCTGCGTAGCGGCCTTCCTCCACGGTGATGAAGCCGTCCTTGAGCACGCGGCTGCCGCTGGCCAGCGCCTGCTGCACCAGCTGGTCGATGGGCAGGCCGGCCGCCACCACCATGGGCGCGGTGTCGGTGAAGACCAGGCAACTGCGGCGGCCGAACACGTCGCGCGCAAAGGGCCGCGCGTACTGCTCCATGAAGCGCTGGCGGTTGATCAGGCCCAGCGGCCGGTCATCGCCCACCACGGCCAGGGTTTCGAGCAGGGGCTGCTCGCTGAACAGCCGGTGCACATCCTCGTTGCTGGCCTCGGGCGCGATCGGTGCCGTGGGCTGGCTGAGCTGGCCCGCACGGGCCACAAGGCGCGGTGCGGCGGGCGCCGGGGCCAGCGCGGGAACGGGTGCAGGGTCAGGTAGCTGATCCGCTGCGGGGTGCTGCGTGGAGGAGGGGTCCAGAGCAAACATGGGTGGCCTTGAATTGTCACAAGATGTGACTGATTCTGGGTTCCACCCGTGACCGTCGAATGACAAAGCCCGGACGGCGCGGCGGACGCCGCTGGTTCAGGCTGCAGCGGACTGCGGGGCGCCCTGTGTTTCTCGCGGGAAGGCGACCACGTGATTCATGTCGAGCCGGATTCCCACCCATTCGCCCACCGCATGGTCGTGGTGGCTGGGCACATGGGCCATCACGCTGTGGCCGCTGGCCAGCTCCAGCGTATAGAGGAACTCCGAGCCGCGAAACGCCTTGCGCAGGATGCGTGCCTGCACGGGCGAGGCATCGTCGTGCACCACATCGTCGGCGCGCAGCAGCACATCGCACTCGCCGCCCGGAAACTGCGCGGGCAGCGGGCAGGTGGCCGGATCGACCAGATCGCCCAGCGCCGTGCGCGCCACCACGCCGCCGGCACCCGACTGCGCCAGCGTGGCCGGCACGAAGACGCCGTGGCCGATGAAGTCCGCCACGAAGCGCGTGGCAGGGCGGTGGTAGAGCGAATAGGCATCGTCCCACTGCTGAAGCTGCCCCTGGTGGACCACGCCGATCATGTCGCCGATGGCAAAGGCCTCCAGCTGGTCGTGCGTGACGAACAGGGCCGTGGCACCTGCAGCCTTGAGGATGCCGCGCACCTCGTGCGCCAGGCGCTCGCGCAGGTCCACGTCGAGGTTGGAGAAGGGCTCGTCCAGCAGCATCAGCTGCGGGCTGGGCGCCAGTGCGCGGGCCAGCGCCACGCGCTGCTGCTGGCCCCCTGACAGCTCATGCGGAAACCTCCCTGCACTGCCGGCCAGGCCCACCAGCTCCAGCACCTCGGCCACGCGCTCGGCCTGGCGCGCCTTGGGCAGATGGTGGATGCCGAAGGCCACGTTGCGGCCCACGTTCAGATGGGGGAACAGCGCATAGTCCTGGAACACCATGCCGATGCGCCGCTGCTCGGGAGGGAGCGAGAAATCCGCGCTGCCCACGAGCTGGCCGTCGATGCGGATCTCGCCGCCGCTCACGGGCTCCAGGCCCGCCACGGCACGCAGCAGCGTGGTCTTGCCGCAGCCCGAGGGGCCGATGAGCACGCCGATGTCGCCAGCGGCCAGATTCAGCGTGACGCCCTGCACGGCAGGCCTGTCGCGGCCCGGGTAGCGCACCTCGAGTTGGGAGACGGTCAAAAACATGCGGCGATTGTAGAACCGCGCAAATGAATAGAATTCGCATTTGCATTGGCGGGCCAGGGGCATGCCCGGAGCCCGCCGACTCCAGCAGCCTGCAGGCACGTCCGGTCTCGGCGGCACATCGGCCCACAGGCCGGTGGCAGCCGCAGATCCCGGCCCGTTCCATAGCCCGGCAGCCAGATCCTCCCCCTCATCCTCTAGCCGAGACCTCCGCTTTGCGCCGTCTGTCGTCCGTACTCCGCTCCCTTCCCCTGCTCCTGCTGGCCCTGGTGCTGATGCTGCCCGTGCTGGCCGTGCTCGGCTCCTGGCTGCCCGTGGGGCAGGGCGATGCCCTGGCCGGCTCCATCCTGCGCGAGATGGCGGCTACCGTGCTGCCCGGCTACCTGTGGACCACGGTCTGGCTGGGCCTGCTGGTGGCGTTGGGCGCGGCCATCGTGGGCACGGGCACGGCGGCGGCCGTGACGCTGTTCGACTTCCGGGGCCGGCGCCAGCTCGAATGGCTGCTGCTGCTGCCGCTGGCCATGCCGGCCTATGTCACGGCCTATGCCTATACCGACTTCCTGCAGTTCAGCGGCCCGCTGCAGACCTGGCTGCGCGACACCTATGGCCTGGAAGGCCGGCTCCTGCCCGAGGTGCGCAGCCTCGGCGGCGCGGTCTGGGTCTTCATCTTCTCGCTCTACCCGTATGTCTACCTGCTGGCGCGCACCGCGCTGGGCGAGCGCGCCGCGCACCTGATGGAGGCCGCGCGCCTGATGGGCGCGCCGCTATCGCGGCGCATCTGGTCGGTGGCGCTGCCGCTGGCGCGCCCGGCCGTGGCCGCTGGCGTGGCCCTGGTGGTGATGGAGACGCTGGCCGACTTCGGCGTGGTCAGCTACTTCGGCATACAGACCTTCACCACGGGCATCTACAAGGCCTGGCTGTCCATGGACAACCGCATTGCCGCCGCGCAGCTGGCCACCTTCCTGCTGGTGCTGGTGGTGCTGCTGCTGCAGCTGGAGCTGCGCGCCCAGCGGCGCATGCGCTTCGTCACCGGCAGCACGGGCCGCGCCAGCTCTGCCGAGGCGCAGCCGCTGCGCCTGCGCGGCTGGCGCTGCGCGCTGGCCTGGCTGGCGTGCCTGCTGCCCGTGCTCATGGGCTTTGTCGCGCCCGTGTTCTTCATGCTGCGCCCGCTGGCAGCCGACTGGTCGGTGCTGCCCTGGGACCGCTTCCTCGACTGGGCGCTCAACAGCGTGCGCCTGGGCACCATCACCTCGGTGCTGGCCGTGATCATCGCCGTGGCCCTGGCGTTTGCCGTGCGCCGCCACAAGGAGTCGGCCGTCACGCGCGGCGTGGTGCAACTGGCCAGCCTGGGCTATGCGGTGCCGGGCGCCGTCGTCGTCGTCGGCCTGCTGCTGCCCGTGGGCTGGGTGCAGCAGGTGCGGCCCGAATGGGGCTTTGCCGGCCTGGTCACGGCCACCGCCGTGGGCATTGTCTGGGCCTACCTGGTGCGCTTTTGCGCCGTGGCCCTGCAGTCCATGCAAAGCGGCTATGCGCGCATCGCACCCAGCCTGGACGACTCGGCCCGCATGCTGGGCACGGGTGCCTGGGGCATGCTGTCGCGCGTGCACTGGCCGCTGCTCAGGCGCTCCACGGCGGCGGCGGCGCTGCTGGTCTTCGTCGATGTGATGAAGGAGCTGCCTGCCACCATGGTGCTGCGCCCCTTCAACAGCGACACCCTGGCCGTCGTGGCCTACCAGCTCGCGCGCGACGAACGCCTGGGCGAGGCCGCCCTGCCGTCGCTGGCCCTGGTGCTGGTGGGCCTGATCCCCGTGATCATGCTCAGCCGCACGCTGCGCGCCGAGCGCCCGGGCACGGCCCGCTGAGCCTGGGCTGCCGGGTGCTGCAAAGCGCGGCCCGGCAAACCCCGCTACGCTCGCGCCATGCACGCCAGAGTCCTGCGCTATCTCGACGAAGTGGTCCGCCGCGGTTCCATCCGCAAGGCGGCCGAACATCTGCACGTGGCCCCCACGGCCGTCAACCGCCAGATCCTCGACCTGGAGGCCGAGCTGGGCACGCCCCTGTTCGAGCGCATCCACAAGCGCCTGCGCCTCACCCCGACGGGCGAGATGGTGCTGGCCCATGTGCGCGCCACGCTGCGCGAGCATGCTGCGCTGCGCGAGCGCATTGCCGAGCTGCAGGGCGCGCGCAGCGGCGAGATCACCGTGGCCGCGACCACGGGGCTGGCCGGCTCGCTGCTGCCCTCGCTGGTGCATGAATTCCGCCAGCGCCACCCGGGCATCGTGGTGCGCATCATCGACCTGCCCCTGAGCGACATCGCGGCCGCCGTGGAAGGCGGCGACGCCGACCTGGGCCTGGCCTACGACCTGTCCGAACGCCCCGCGCTGCGCGCGCTGGCCACCAGCGAATGGCAGATCGGCGCCATCGTGCCGCCCCGGCATGCGCTGGCGCGCCAATCGTCCGTGCTGCTCAGCGAATGCATAGGCCATCCGCTCATCCTGCCCGCGCCGCCGCTGTCCATCCGCAGCTTGCTGGACGAAGCCTTTGCGCGCAACGCCATCGAGGTCACGCCCGTGGCCGAGTCCACCTCCATGGCGCTGATCCAGCGCCTGGTCATGCTGGGCGAGGGCATTGCCCTGCTCAACCCGCTGGACGTGATGGAGGAGCGCAGCCGCAATGCCCTGGTCTTCGTGCCTTTGCGCGATGCGCATCTGCGGCGGCAGACGCTGGTGCTGACCGGCCGGGCCAGGGGGCAGTTGAGCGCGGCGGGGGAGCTGATGGCCCAGTCCATCGGCCAGGCGCTGGCAAGGCTGTTTGCCGGGGGGCGGTGAGTCTTTGGCACTGTCCACTTTTTGTGGACACATCGGGCGGAATTCAGCGCTATCGGCAATGGCTTGTCCTTCCTAGACTGGCGGCTTTTCCATTTCGAAGAAGAGAACGCCATGACCTTGATCGCACTGAACGCCGATGTACTCGTCACCATGGATGCGCAGCGCCGCGAGATCCGCGACGGCGCCCTGGTGGCCGACGGCCCGGCCGTGCAATGGGTGGGCGCCACGGCCGATCTGCCGCCGCAGTACCGCCGCATGGTGGACGACGGCACGGCCCAGGTGCTGGACATGCGCGGCCGCGTGGTGATGCCGGGCCTGGTCAATACGCACCACCACATGTACCAGAGCCTCACGCGCGCCGTGCCGGCCGCGCAGGATGCGGAGCTGTTCTCGTGGCTGACCAACCTGTACATGCTGTGGTCGCACCTCACGCCGGAGATGATCCACGTCTCCACCCAGACCGCCATGGCCGAGCTGATGCTGTCGGGCTGCACCACCACCAGCGACCACCTGTACCTGTATCCGAATGGCGCTCGGCTGGATGACTCCATCGCCGCGGCGCAGCAGATGGGCATGCGCTTTCATGCGGCGCGCGGCTCCATGAGCCTGGGCCGCAGCAAGGGCGGCCTGCCGCCTGACGCGGTGGTGGAGGAAGAGGAAGCCATCCTGCGCGACAGCCTGCGCCTGATCCAGCAGTACCACGACAGCGCACGCCACTCCATGCTGCGCGTGGTGCTGGCGCCGTGCTCGCCGTTCTCGGTGACGCGCGAGCTGATGCGCGAGTCCGCCGTGCTGGCGCGTGCGCACGGCGTGTCGCTGCACACCCATCTGGCCGAGAACGACAACGACGTCGCCTTCTCGCGCGAGAAATTCGGCCTCACCCCCGCGCAGTACGCCGAAAGCCTGGGCTGGGTCGGCCCCGATGTCTGGCATGCCCACTGCGTCAAGCTCGATGCCGAGGGCATTGCGCTGTTCGCGCGCACGGGCACGGGCGTGGCGCATTGCCCGTGCTCCAACATGCGCCTGGCCTCGGGCATTGCGCCCGTGCGCACCATGCGCGATGCGGGCGTGCCCGTGGGCCTGGGCGTGGACGGCAGTGCCTCCAACGACGGCGCCCACATGCTGGGCGAGGCGCGCCAGGCCCTGCTGCTGCAGCGCGTGGGCCACGGCCCTGCCGCCATGGGCGCGCGCGAGGCGCTGGAGATCGCCACGCTGGGCGGCGCGCGCGTGCTGGGGCGCGACGACATCGGCGCGCTGGCGCCGGGCATGTCGGCCGACTTCGTGGCTTTCGACATGTCGGGCGTGGGCTACGCGGGCGCAGGCCATGACCCCGTGGCCGCGCTGGTGTTCTGCACGCCTACCGACGTGTCCACCAGCGTCATCAACGGCCGCGTCGTGGTCCGTGACGGCCACCTGCTCACGGCCGACCTGCCGCGCGTGCTGACCCGCCACCGCGAGCTGGCCCGCACGCTGTTCGAGCGCGCAGCGGGCCACTGACATCTCCCTGCAGCGCGGCAGGCCGGCACCCAGGCCATCGCGGGTGCCGGTCTGCCGCCCTGCGCCATTGCCCCGAAGCATCTCCAGGAGGCTCGAAGACCCAGGCAGCACTTTCAGGACCCCCACCCTTTTCCGGCACCACTGCCCCGACATACATACAAGTGCCTCTGAAGAGGCCGACGGCCAGGACACAAGGAGACAAGACAATGGAACAACTGCTTTACAAGGTGGAAGACCGACCGCCGATGCTCATCACCACGGTCCTTCTGTCGCTGCAGCACCTGCTGGCGGCGCTGGGCGGCATCATCGCCGTGCCCCTGGTCTTCGGCGGGGCGCTCAAGCTGCCGGCCGACCAGATCGTGGCCCTGGTGAATGCAGCGCTGCTGGGCTCGGGCGTGGTCACCATCGTCCAGTGCAGGGGGGTGGGGCCCGTGGGCATACGGCTGCCCTGCGTCATGGGCACAAGCTTCGCCTTCGTGGGCGCGGGCATCAGCGTGGGGCTGGAGCATGGCGTGGCCGGCATCCTGGGCTCCTCGCTGGTAGGGTCGCTGGTGATGATCGTGGGCAGCTACTTCATGCCCGTGATCCGCCGCTTCTTTCCGCACACCGTGACCAGCGTGGTCGTGACCATGATCGGCCTGTCGCTGACCCCCGTCGCCGTGGACTGGGCTGCGGGCGGCGTGGGCCGCAGCGACTACGGCGCGATCGGCCACCTGGCCATCGCCGGCTTCGTGCTGGTGCTGGTGATCGGCTTCGTGCAGTGGGGCAGGGGCATCGTCTCTGCCTCGGCCGTGGTGCTGGGCATCGCCTGCGGCTATGTGCTGTGCTTGGCGCTGGGCCTGATCGACTTCACCCAGGTGAGCGAGGCCGCGGTCTTCGCCATCCCGCAGCCGCTGACCTTCGGCATGACGTTCCCGGTGGCCGGCATCGTCGCCATGTCCATCGCCTTTCTGGTGACCATCGTCGAGACCACGGGCACCTTCATGGCCCTGGGCGCGGCCACGCAGACGCGCATCGACGGCAAGCGCCTGTCCAGCGGCATGCTGTGCGACGGCGTGGGCTCGGCCTTTGCCGCCGTGATGTCCAGCCCTCCGCTGTCCACCTTCGCCCAGAACGTGGGCGTGGTCTCGCTGACCGGCGTGGCCAGCCGCCACGTGGTCATGCTGACAGGCGTCATGCTGCTGCTGGCCGGCCTCTTTCCAGTGCTGGGCGCACTGGTGGTGACGATTCCGCAGCCCGTGCTCGGCGGCGCGGGGCTGATGATGTTTGCCATGATCATTTCGGCCGGCATCCGCATGCTCAGCGGCGCCGAGCACTCGCGGCGCGCCAGCCTGATCATCGCGGTCTCGCTGGGCTGCGGCCTGGCGGTCACGGTGCGCCCGGATCTGCTGGCCCGCATGCCTGCCTTCGTGCGCGAAGTCTTCGGCTCGGGCATTACCGTCGGCGCCCTGGTCGCGGTGGGGCTGAACCTGCTGCTGCCCGGCCGCGAGGTCGATGCCCATCCCGAGGAAGCCGTGGCCTGATGCGCATTTTCATGGGCCTACACTGCGGCCCATGAACACCACCGCACCCCGCACCGACATCACCATCTACCACAACAACCGCTGCAGCAACTCGCGCGGCGCGCTGGCCCTGCTGCGCGACAACGGCATAGAGCCGACCATCGTCGACTACATCGCCCAGCCCCTGGACGCTGCGCAACTGCAGGCCCTGGTCCGGCGGCTGGGCGTGCCCGTGCGCGAGCTGCTGCGCAGCAAGGAAGCCGTCTTCGCCGAGCTGGGCCTGGGCGATGCATCCGTCAGCGATGAGCAGCTCATCGCCGCCGTGGCCGAGCACCCGGTGCTGCTCAACCGCCCCATCGTCGTCACCCCTAAGGGCGCAGCGCTGTGCCGTCCGCCGGAGAAGGTGCTGGCGCTGATCTGAGATGCACGGCGAGGGTTCTAAGCCTCGCCTAAGTCTGCCCCTTCAGACTTCTCCTCAACGCAGCAAGGAACGCTGCTTTTGAGGAAAGGTCTGCGATGAACAAGATTCTGTCCACTCCCCGCCGTCTGGTGCTGGCCCTGGTGGCCGCAGGTGCCATCGGCGCCCTGGGCGCCACGGGCGCCGGTCTGGTTGGTGTGGTGCATGGCGATGCGCGTGCCGCCACGTCGCTGTTTGCGCCCGCAGCACAGCCTGCTTCTACCGCTTCTCCAGCTTCTCCCGCCGCCGCCGTGGTGGCGCCCAACTTTGCCGACATCACGGCGCGCAACGGCGCGGCCGTGGTCAATATCAGCGTGGTCGGCAGCTCGCGTGCCATGGGCGAGGATGGCGACGAGGCCGCTGCACGGCAGGGCCAGGGCCAAGGTCAGGGCCTGCAGGGCATGGACCCCAACGATCCGTTCTTTGAATTCTTCCGCCGCTTCGGCGTGCCCGGCATGCCGGGCATGGGCCAGGGCCAGCCGCAGCGCGATGTGCCCACGCGCGGCGAAGGCTCGGGCTTCATCGTCTCCAGCGACGGCCTGATCCTGACCAACGCCCACGTGGTGCGTGGCGCCAAGGAAGTGACCGTCAAGCTCACCGACCGGCGCGAGTTCAGCGCCAAGGTGCTGGGCGCCGATCCCAAGACCGACGTGGCCGTGCTGCGCATCGAGGCGAAGAACCTGCCCACCGTCTCGCTGGGCAAGACGGCCGATCTGCGCGTGGGCGACTGGGTCCTGGCCATCGGCTCGCCCTTCGGCTTCGAGAGCAGCGTGACGGCCGGCGTGGTCAGCGCCAAGGGCCGCACTCTGCCTGATGACTCCTTCGTGCCCTTCCTGCAGACCGACGTGGCCATCAACCCCGGCAACTCGGGCGGCCCGCTGTTCAATGCGCGCGGCGAGGTGGTGGGCATCAACAGCCAGATCTACTCGCGCTCGGGCGGCTACCAGGGCGTGTCCTTCGCCATTCCCATCGAGGTGGCCACGCGCGTGCAGCAGCAGATCGTGGCCACGGGCAAGGTGCAGCATGCGCGGCTGGGCGTGGCCGTGCAGGAGGTGAACCAGGCCTTTGCCGACTCCTTCAAGCTCGACCGTCCCGAAGGCGCCCTGGTGTCCAGCGTGGACAAGAGCGGCCCCGCCGCCAAGGCGGGCCTGGAGCCCGGCGACGTGGTGCGCAAGATCGATGGCCAGCCCATCGTGGGATCGGGCGATCTGCCGGCCTTTGTGGGCCAGGCGCTGCCGGGCCAGAAGGTCACGCTGGAGATCTGGCGCAACGGCGAGGCCCGCACGCTCAGCGCCGTGCTGGGCGATGCCAGCGACAAGGCCGCCAAGGTGGCCAAGGACAAGCCCGACGCCGGCAAGGGCAAGCTGGGCCTGGCCCTGCGCCCGCTGCAGCCCGAGGAAAAGCAGCAGATCGGCGTGAAGGACGGCCTGGTCGTGGCCGACGCCGCAGGCCCGGCGGCCGAGGCCGGCATCACGCAGGGCGATGTGCTGCTGTCCATCAACGGCTCGCCTGCCGGTGATATCGAGGCCGTGCGTGCCGCCATGGCCAAGGCCGGCAAGACCGTGGCCGTGCTGATCTGGCGCGATGGCAACAGGATCTTTGTCCCCGTACGTCTCGGGTAAGTGAAAGGAGGTAAGGGACCAGAAGTATCCACACACTTGATTGATCGCACGGCCCCGGCGTGAATGCGCCGGGGCTATCGCTTTGGGAAAACCCAGAGAAAAATGCCAGCGGTCCAAGGATCGGTACGCCAATGTGATGGTTGTATCGTGTGAAATAACGCCCGTTTGCGTTAGTAATGTTTCTTTTTGTGACGGATTGATGTAAGGGAAACCGCTTAGACTGCCGGCCCATCGAGGCGTGCGCTGACCGTCTTGATTCACGGAATACGGCCCCTGGGGGCGCAACGCATCACAGGAAAGGCACGGCTTTGAATCAGGACTACAGCTTGCAGGTGGCGGGTTTGGGCGCATCGTTCGGTGCGCGCGTCATCCTGGCTGAGGTGGACTTCGCACTGCCCGCCCGGGGCGTCACCGTTCTGCTGGGGCCTTCGGGATCGGGCAAATCCACCCTGCTGCGCACGCTGGCCGATCTCAATGCCGCCAATCCGCGTTTTCGCCGCTGGGGCAGCACGCGCTACGCGGGCCAGCCATGGAGCAGCGGCATGCAGGCGCCGCGCCTGGTGCAGCAGCAGGCCAGGCTGATGATGGCCAGCACCTTCGATGCCATCGTGGAGCTGGCGCGCCCCCGTCTCAAGCTGGTGCCGCATGAGCTGCGCGACTGGTGCCGCGCCCAGGTGCAGGCCTTCGGCTTCCCCGAGCTTGCGCTGATGTTCGACCAGCCGGCGCTGCAGCTGTCCCCCGTGCAGCAGCGGGCCGTGGCCATCCTGCGCGAGGCGCTGGCCGAGCCGGCGCTGCTGATGGTGGACGAGCCCACGGCCGAGCTGGAGGGCTACGAGGCCTTCGTGCTGCTGGAACTGCTGCGCCAGGTGGGTCAGCGCACCGCCGTGCTGATGAGCACGCACCAGCAGCAGCACGCACAGGCCGTGGCGCAGGACATGCTGCTGCTGGCCGGCGGCCGCATCGCCGAGGCGCAATCCATGGAAGCCTTTCAGCGTGCGCCGCTGTCGCTGGCGGGCCAGCAGTTCTTGCGCACCGGCAGCTGTGCCGTGGCCTCTCCCGATGCGCGGGCCGAAGACCTGGAGGAGGGCGTGCCTCTGCCGCCACCCCTGCCTGCAGCGGCCGTGGCCGCGATCTCCGAGTTTCTGTCGGATGCAGTGGCCGCCGAGCCTGCATCCGAGCCCATGCCTGCACCTGAGCCCGTGCCCGTGCCTGCGCCGGTACCCGCACCCGCACCGACACCCGCTGCCGCTGCCCGGCCGCGCGCCGTCAATCCCGCCGTGCTGGTGGACTGGCAGCCGTTGGCCGCCGACCCGCAGGCCGTGCCCGCCAGCCGCGGCCCCAACGGTTTTGCCTGGCTGGTGCCGGGCCGGCTGGCCGGTGCGCCGCAGCCCGGCGTGGTGCAGTCCATGGACTTTGACCTGAAGGCCCTGCGCGGCTGCGGCGTCACCGTGCTGATCACGCTGACCGAAAACGACCTGCCGCAAGAGCCGCTGCAGCAGCACGGCCTGCGCAACCTGCACCTGCCGGTGCGCGACCACGAATCACCCACGGTGGCCCAGATCCAGATGCTGCTGGCGCGCATGTCGGCCATGCTGCGCGCGGGCGAGGTGCTGGCCGTGCACTGCCTGGCCGGCCTGGGCCGCACGGGCACGGTGCTGGCCGCATGGCTGGTGCGCGAGGGCCTCACCGCCGACGAGGCGCTGCGCCGCGTGCGCCTCATCGACGCCCAGTACGTGCAGTCCCAGGCCCAGGAGGACCTGCTCTACGCGTACGAAGTGGCACTGCTGCTGAAGATGGGCTGACCGATCACATCCATTCACAATAAAAGGAAAGCTGCAATGAGCCTGGATAACGTTTTGAGCGAGGTGGCCGGGTCCGTGCCCGAGTGCCTGGCCATCGGCTACGTGGATGCCGCCTCCGGCATGCTGCTGGCCATCCGCACGGTGGACTCGCATCCGCGCGAAGTCATCGACCTCGTGGCCGCGGCCACGGCCGACCTGTTCAACGGCCCCAATGTCTCGATGATCGAGAGCCTGTTCAAGAAGTCGCGCGGTCTCAAGGACGACGGCCACCACTACTTCCAGGAGCTCATCGTCAACAGCGACAACCTCATCCACGTCTTCCTGCGCGGCAAGCTCATGCCCGACTACGTGGCCGTCTTCGTCTGCCGCCGCACCGCCAATCTGGGCATGGCCTTGACCAAGGCCCGGATGGCCATGCCGAAGATTGAAGCGGCGGTGTAGCCGCCGCTCACCCCCTGAGTCGCCAACTGAGCCAGCCTTCCAGGGAGCTATTCTTCAACCATGCGCTTACTGCTTGTTGAAGATGACGCCATGATCGGCGAGGCCGTGCAGACCCTGCTGCGCGGCGAGGGCCATGCGGTGGACTGGGTCCGTGACGGCCTGCAGGCCGATGCGGCCCTGTGCCCCGGCCCGGGTGGCGGCCATGGCTATGACATGGTGCTGCTGGACCTGGGCCTGCCGGGGCAGGATGGCCTGCAGGTGCTGCGCCGCCTGCGCGGGCGCCGCGACCGCACGCCGGTGCTGGTGGCCACGGCGCGCGATGCCGTGCGCGACCGCATTGCCGGGCTGGATGCGGGGGCCGATGACTACGTGGTCAAGCCCTATGACCTGGACGAGCTGCTCGCGCGCCTGCGCGCGCTGGCGCGCCGGGCGTCGGGCGCAGTTGATCCGCTGTACGAGCGCGAAGGCGTGCGGCTCAATCCCGCCACGCGCGAGGCCAGCGTCGATGGCCGCGACGTGGTGCTCTCCGGCCGCGAATGGGCGGTGCTGGAGACGCTGCTGGCGCGCCCGGGCAGCACGCTGTCGCGCCAGCAGATCGAGGACAAGCTCTACGGCTGGGGCGACGAGGTCAGCAGCAACGCCATCGAGGTCTACATCCACGGCCTGCGCAAGAAGCTGGGTGCGGGGCTGATCCTCAATGTGCGCGGCGTGGGCTACATGGTGCCCAAGCCATGAAGGCGCCGGCTTCCTCCCTTGTTTCCTCCCTTATCGCCCGGGCGCGCGGCCGCCTGCCCGGCGCACTGGGCACGCGGCTGCTCCTGTTCCTGGGGGCGGCCATCGTGCTCACGGCGCTGCTGCAGGGCCTGCTGGCCTACCGCAATGCGCTGCTGCAGACCGACACCCTGTTCGACTACCAGATGCAGCAGACCGCCTTTGCGCTGCGCGCCGGCCTGCCGGTGGATGCGCGCGGCAGGCCCCAGGGCACGCCGCCCGAGGATGAGAACCACGAATTCATCGTCCAGGTCTGGACCAACGAAGGCCTGCGTATTTTTGAATCCGCCCTGGGCGCCGCGCTGCCGCAGATGGCCGTGCTGGGCTTTGCCGATGTGCCTGCGCGCGGCACCGTCTACCGCGTGTTCTCGCTGCAGACGCGCTCGCAGGTGATCCAGGTGGCGCAGGACATGCGCGTGCGCCGCACCCTGGCGCGCGATGCCGCCTGGCAAAGTCTGCTGCCCATCGCCTTGCTGGCGCCCGTGCTGGCGCTGGCCGTGTGGTGGGTGGTGCGCAGTTCGCTGGCGCCCGTGCAGCGCGTGCGCCGCGAGCTGGCCACGCGCCGCCCGCAGGACCTGGCCCCCGTGCCTGCCGAGGGCCTGCCCGACGAGGTGCGGCCCCTGGTGGCCGAGCTCAACGCGCTGCTGCAGCGCGTGGGCCAGGCCTTCGAGGCGCAGCAGCACTTCGTGGCCGACGCCGCGCACGAGCTGCGCTCTCCGCTGGCCGCGCTCAAGCTGCAACTGGTGGCCTTGCAGCGCGCGCCCGATGCGGCCGCGCATGACGAGGCCGTGCAGCGTCTTTCGGCCGGCATAGACCGGGCCACACGGCTCGTCGAACAATTGTTGACATTGGCGCGGCAGGAAGCCCAAGGCACGGTACAAGGCACGGCACAAGGCGTGCAAGGCATGCAGGGGCAGCACGACGCTGCCGCGGCCGCACCTGCCGACGTGGACCTGCGCGAAGTGGTGGAGCAGGCCCTGGCAGACCAGGCCGTGGCCGCCCAGCAGCACGGCCTGGACATGGGCCTGAGCGAGTCCCCGCAACTGCGGCAGTCCTTTGCCGTGGCGGGCGACGCACAGTCCTTGCAGATGCTGGTGCGCAACCTGCTGGACAACGCCGTCAAGTACGTTCCGCAAGGCGGCCGCGTCGATGTCGGCTGGCGCAGCGATGCCCAGGGCCGCGCCCTGGTGGTCGAGGACTCGGGCCCCGGCATTGCCGAAAGCGAGCGCGAACTGGTGCTGCGGCGCTTTGTGCGTGGACCTTCAGCGGCTTCAGCGGCTTCAGCGGGCCAGCAGGCGCAGGGCAGCGGCCTGGGCCTGGCCATTGTGCAGACCATTGCCGAGCGCCACGGTGCTCGCCTGGTGCTGGACCGCTCGCCCACGCTGGGCGGCCTGCGCGTGCAGGTGATGTGGCCGCCCGTGTCGGGCCGCTGACAGCGGCCGTGGCGCGCAGACGTATCAGCATGTAGCGCGCGGCGGGAATGCTTCCCGCTTGCGTCCGGCCGGGTCACAATCCCCAAATTGGTGCCGGCCCGCCTGCCTTCCCATTCCCTCATCAGGCGCGCGGGCAGTCTGCATCCGTAGTTATTTCGAGAGGTATTTCATGGAGTCCCTTGTCCAGCGCCTGTCCCAGTCCGTGACCCAGGCGCATTCGTTGGAAGAGTTGACGCGGCCCCTGCTGCAAATGCTCGAAGAGAGCACGCATCTGGAGTCCACCTATCTCACCACCATCAACGAAGAACAGGGCCAGCAGCGCGTGCTCTACGCACGTAACGCCAGCGAGATGCAGATTCCCGAGGGCCTGGTCGTTCCCTGGGGCGACACGCTGTGCAAGCGCGCCCTGGACGAGGGCCGCATGTACACGCCCGATGTGGGCGACTGCTGGGGAGACTCCGAGGCCGCGCGTGAACTGGGCATACGCACCTACGCCAGCGCGCCCGTGCGTTTTTCGGATGGCCAGCTCTATGGCACGCTGTGCGCGGCCAGCAAATCCTCGCAGGCCCTGAGCAGCGAGGCCGAAGGCATGCTGCGCCTGTTCGCCAACCTGATTGCCGAGCGCGTGGAGCGCGAGCAGCTCATCGCCAGCCTGAACCGGACCAACCGGGAGCTGGCGGCGCTGGCCTTGCTGGACCCGCTGACCGGCCTGCCCAACCGGCGCTGCCTCACCGATGAGCTGGGCCGGCTCATTGCGCGCTGCGCACGCAGCCAGGAATGCGTGGTGGTCGGCTTCATCGACCTGGACCGCTTCAAGAACGTCAACGACGAGTACGGCCACGAGGCCGGCGACGCGCTGCTGCGTGCCATGGGCGAACGCCTGTCCGCCCACCTGCGCAGCGCCGACATGCTGGCTCGCTTTGGCGGGGACGAGTTCGTCTTCATCGGCGTGGGGCCCTTGTTCGGCAGCGAGGCCGATGCCGTGGCGCGTGAACTGCAGCAGCGCCTGTCGGATGCCTCGGCCTTCCAGGTCGATCTGCCCGATGGCAAGACGCTGGACTACGGCGGCGCCAGCGTGGGCGTGGTCTGCCTGCGGCCGGACTCCATTGACGCCGACGACGCGCTGCAAAAGGCCGATGCGGCCATGTACCGCGTCAAGATGGCGCGCAGCCGCGAAGCCAGGGGCAACGCGCTGCATTGAGCCAGCCGCAGGCCCTGGCCCGGCGGCCAAGGCCTGTTGCTGCCTTGCCCTGGCCTGTCTCGCTGCTTCTCGCGCGCGCTCTTTTTTCTTTCCGTCTCAGCCTGCTGCCAGCATGGGCTGCCTGCGCTGCAGCTCCACGGCGGCATGCTGATGGCCGCTTGCCGCCTCCAGCTTGAAGGCGCCCACCGTGCGCACCAGGTCGCCGGCCTGGCCGCGCAGGCTGGAGGCGGCGGCGGCCATCTCCTCCACCAGTGCCGAGTTCTGCTGGGTGGCCTGGTCCATCTGCGTGACCGCCTGGCCGATCTGGGCCACGCCCGAGCTTTGCTCGGAACTGGCGGCGCTGATCTCGCCCATCAGATCCGTCACGCGGCGTATGGCGTCCACCACCTCGGCCATGGTCGTGCCGGCCTGGTCGGCCAGCGCGCTGCCGTTGTGCACGCGGCTGGCGCTGTCGGTGATCAGTTGCTTGATCTGCTTGGCGGCCTCGGCACTGCGGCTGGCCAGGCCGCGCACCTCGGTGGCCACCACGGCAAAGCCCCGGCCCTGCTCGCCCGCACGCGCGGCTTCCACGGCCGCGTTCAGCGCGAGGATATTGGTCTGGAAGGCAATGCCGTCGATCACATTGATGATGTCGGCGATCTGCCGGCTGGAATCACTGATGCCGCGCATGGTGTCCACCACCTGCCGCACCACCTCGCCGCCCTGCTCGGCCACGGTGGAGGCGCCCAGCGCCAGCTGGTTGGCCATCTGCGCGTTGTCGGCGTTCTGGCGCACGGTGGAACTGAGCTGCTCCATGGAGGCGGCCGTCTGCTGCAGCGCGCTGGCCTGGCTTTCGGTGCGCGAGGACAGGTCCTGGTTGGCCTGCGCGATCTGCCCGCTGGCCGCTGCCACGCTGACCGATCCCTGGTGCACCTGGCGCACCACGCCACGCAGCCCCTCCTGCATGGTCTGCAGCGCGCGCAGCAGCATGGACACCTCGTCCTTGCCGCGCACATCGATGTGCCGTGTCAGGTCGCCCGCCGCCACGGCATCGGCCGTATGGATGGCCAGGCGCAACGACCGCGCCATGTTGCGGATGATGGACCAGCCCAGCAGCACCCCGAGCAGCACGCCCGCGATGATGGAGCCCACGGCCACGGCAAAGATCATCTGGTACAGCGATTGCGCGGCCTCGTACTCCTCCTTGGCGACGCGGGTCTGCAGGGCGGTCAGCTGCACGATCACATCACGCAGCGGCGCGTACAGCGCCTCGTCCTTGTCGATCAGCAGTTGCCGGGCCAGCGCCAGGTCCCCGGACTGCAGCGCCTGCTGGGCCGGCTTCAGAAAGCCCTGCAGGAACAGCGCGCGCACGGCCTCGAAGCGGTCGGCCAGCTGCGCCTCTTGCTCCGTCATCCGGGTCTGGCGGAACGAGGTCCAGAACTTGTTCACGTCGTTGATGTTGGTCTGTATCTCCTGCTGCTTTTGCTGCGTGTACTCGGGCAGGTTCACGGCAATGGCGCCCGAGACCGCATTGCGGTTGCGCAGTAGCAGGCGCTGCACTTCCAGCAGATCGCCCAGTGCGACCAGGCGCTCTTCATAGACCACCTTGAATCGGCGGTTGGACTCGCTGATTCCATATAGCCCAAAAGCGCCGATCACGATCATGAGCAGTGAGAGAAAACCAATCAAGGCGGTCAGGCGAGTCGATAACTTGAAATTATTCATACTGCGTCCTTTGCATGCATTGCGGATGGTTGGTGGGTACTTGCGTTGTCAGGCCGCCCCGTGATGACTCGCATCTCTCATAACGGAATCGGTAATGAAAATGAGATTTCATTAACGGGAAATGCCCGGTCTGCACAAATGCTCACAGGCATCCGGAAACGGCGATGCTGGCTTGCCGATGGCCTGCGTGGCCAATGGCGATCCATGTTGTATTGGTTTGTAAACTATTTGTTACAAACTATAGTATGAATCGAATGGGCCAGGCAATACCAGTTTTTCAGGCATTGGCCTTGGCCTGATAGGGGTTCTCTGCGTATTGCTTCGCTATTGTTTCGCTATGAAAAATACAGGCGGCAACGGCCCTGGCAGTGGCTGCGGCGCCGAACGGCCCGCCTAGAATCCGCCTTTATGCGCTGTGCATGCGCGTTCATCCGCGCTTGCGCGAGGCCCCTGGCCTGCCTTCACGAAAGAGATCCATGAAACCCAAAACCCTTGCCGGCGCGTTGGCCGCCCTCTGCGTGGCTGCGGCCGGACTGCTCTACGCATCGCCCTACATCGCCCTGCACCAGATCGGCAAGGCCGTGGAGCGCCGCGATGCCCAGGCCCTGTCCGGCTACGTGGACTTTCCCGCGCTGCGCGAAAGCATCAAGGGCCAGATGATGGCCAGGCTGCAGTCCCAGATGGGCGGGTCGGCGGACAGCTCGTCCAACCCGCTTGCAGGCTTTGGCCAGCAACTGGCCCAGGGCCTGGTCAGCCAGTTCACCGAGGCGCTGGTCTCGCCCGACGGCGTCATGCTCATGCTGGAAAAAGGCAAGCCCGGCAAACCCACGGACGTGGCCGCCGCAGGCGTGGGCGTGGACACGCAGGGCGGGCCGCCGCGCAAGGACTACTCCGTGGAGTACCAGGGCTGGTCCAAGGTCTTCGTGCACCCGCGCGGCGAGCCGGGCGGCTTCATCTTCCGGCGAGAAGGCCTGATGGGATGGCGGCTGGTGGCCGTGAAGATGGATTGAGGGGCGCGGGCAGGCTGCCAGCACCCTGGCGCCTCAGCCTTGATGCAGCACCTTCATCACATGGCGCTTGCCCAGCCGCAGCGCGCGGGCATCGGCCTCTGGCTGCGTATCGCAGGGCTGGTCATCGGTGATGGCCTCCAGGGCCTTGCCGCTGGCCACCTCCAGCAAGGTGGCGCGCGGCAGCCAGGCGCCTGGCGAGGCATCGCTGGGCAGTGATGCGGGCGTGATCCGCACGCCCATGTAGAGAAGGCTGTCCATGGCCTGGCGTATCCGTTCGGATCAGCCTGCCAGGGGCGGGCGGGGCAGGGCCAGCCACTGCTGGACGGCGGGGTGCTGCCACTGCCGGCGCGCATAGGCGGCCAGCGGCGCGGGCACGGCATCGCCGTTGAGCACCAGGCGGTTGAGCATCAGCGCCAGGTCCACATCGGCAATCGACCATGGGCCGGCAATGTGGTCATCTTCCGCGCGGATGAAGGCACCGGCCACCGAGAACAGCTTGCGCGCCGCGGCCTGGCCCGCATCCGACAGCGGCGTGGGCGTGGGGCGGTAGAACACCACTTCGGTGCTGCGCTCCGAGCGCAGTGCCATCAGATCGCTGCGCAGCCAGGCCTGGACCTGGCGCACGCGGGCACGCGCCTGCGCATCCTGGGGGTAGAGCGGGGCGCCGCCAAAGCGCTCTTGCAGATACTCGCAAATCGCCGAAGACTCCGACAGACTGAAATCGCCGTCCACCAGCGTGGGCACCCGTGCCGTCAGTGACGCGGCCACATAGTCCGCCCCGGTGTTCTGTCCCGCCGAAAGGTCCAGCGTGCGCAGCTCGAAGTCAATCCCCTTGACCTTCAGCGCAACGAATACGGACATGGCATAGGGAGAGGCGAATTGCGAATCGGCGTAAAGCAGCATGGGGGCCTTTCGGGAGACTGCATCAGTGATTGGGGCACTGATGGTAGCCGAGCAGCCCGGGCGCATCGGCCATGATCGGTCATGCGCCGTCCGGGGGATCGCCGCAGATGCGGCCCATGCCGCCTTCAAAGACATCGCGCACGTCACGAAGGGTCTGCGAACCCCATTCATCGCGGTGCTCGCCATGCAGGGCGGCCGCCACGTAAACGATCTCCGACAACTGCGAGATGCGTGCCGCCATGCCGTGCGCCACGATATGGCTCTCCGTGTTCTGGTGGTCGCCCATTTGCATCAGCACCTGCGCCAACTGCTGGACCTCGTAGTTGGCCTCGCGGGCCAGTTCGCGCCACTGCGATGGCGTTGCGCCGGTGTCCAGCCTGGCTTGCAATTCGTGCAGCGTGGTGCGTGGAAACACGATCCCGTCCACCGGCGTCTCTGATATCTGCGCCAGCGCCTGGGCCGCTTCTGCCAGCAGGCGAGTGCGTGGGCCGGACTCCGCATCGCCGGGCACCAGCCGCGCCGAATTGATGCAGGCGGCCACGTCAAACGCCGTGTTCTGCAGATCGCACATCGAGCCGGGCTGCGCCGCGTGGCGTGCCACATCGCTGGCAATGCGCAGCAGGCGGTCGGATTCCCCGCTGTGCCGGTGCGTCTCATCGGTCATCGCGGCCTGCTTGAGTGCTTCAGCGGCCTGCAGGAACAGCGCGCGGTCCGCTTTGGCGAGCTTCTTGCGCGATGGTTTTGCGGCAGCGTGCTTCATGGACCTCCTTCGAGCAACGTACAGGGCGCAGCAAAGGAGCCGCCTGAGGGGTCAGGTAGTATTTGGCGCTTGTAGTGACAACGCTCCATAGATTATCAAACGAAAATTTGATCGTCAATAGTTTATATAAAAAATGTTTGACTTCTCTGCGCGCCTGACGGAGGAAAGAAATAGGCTGGGCCTTAGCCAAGAGGCGTTTGGCGCTATCGCGGGAGTGTCAAAGATGTCCCAACTCAACTATGAGAAGGGCGTCAGAAAGCCAGATGCGGGTTATCTCATGGCTGTCGCCGAGCAGGGCGTGGACGTCGCCTACCTGCTAACAGGTCAACGTTTGTTTGACCCGAACGCCATCCAGCATGAGCGCCCTGAACCCACCCTCGCCGCCCGCCTGCAACAGGAGCGCCAGCGCCTGAACCTCAGCGAAGCCGAACTGGCCCGCAAGGCCGGCCAAGCCAAACAGGTCCTGCAGCAATTCGAGTCCGGCGCCCTCGTCCCCGACGCCACGGCGCTGCAGCAACTGCACCTTGCCGGTGTCGATATCGGCTACGTGCTGCTGTCCCTGCGCTCCCATGCGCCCGACGCCGATGTGCAGGCACTGCTGGCGCATTACGGCAAGGCGACGGACGCTGGGCGTGCGCTGGTGCGAGGGGTGGCGGAGCTGGCCGGGCGGGGGTGAGGCTCACCCTCCACAAGGTTCAGTGTCTTGTCGCCCGGCCCAGCGACGTGCGCGGCTTGCCGTGCAGAAGGCGCCGCAACACATAGGGCAGGCGCCAGGCAGGCCGCAGCGATGGGCCGGTGCGCTCCACAAAGAGCAAAACCGCTGCAACAGCCATGGCCGGCAGGTGCCAGGCCGCAGGAAAGGCGAAGGGCGCCAGCATCCACGGCCAGCATGCCGTGGCGCATGCCACGCCGGTTCGCAGTCCGTGCTGCAGGCTGTCCCGGTTGGCCGTGGGGCCGCTGGCGGCCACGGGGTACAGCCTGTGGCAGGCATTGTGGGCGCGCGTTCCTGCGGGCGATGAACTCCACAGGACCGCCACGGCAATGCAGGCAAGAATGAGCGCGGGATGCGCTGCTGCGTGCAAGACGGCGGCAAGCGGCACCATGACCAGCCCGGCCGCCATCCACACCAGCGCATAGCCCGCAAGCAGCAGGCCCGCCGCCAGCAGGCGCCGGCGGGCCACGCTCGATCGCATGGCGTGGCGCACCTGCCGCAGTGCCAGCAGCGGCATCATGGCCAGAACCATGGCCAGCCATGCCACACCCAGGGTGCCGAGCGTGTGCCCGTCCAGCACCAGCGGCGACAGGTCGGCCAGCGTGACCGAGGACAGCGAGCCGCACAGCGACAGGCCGGGCGTGGCAGGCGGGCTGATGGCCAGGCTGATGAAGCCTGCCCCCGACACGGCCATCAGTGCTGGCGCGGGAGCGGTCCGCAGGTCTCTCAGCAGCGCGTCCATACGCGGGCCTTAGCGGGTGGCGTCCTGTGCGACCACGCTCACGCGGTCTACGGTGATTTCACGCCCGGGATCGGCTTCGGGCTGTTCGATGGCCACGTTCAACTGGTCCAGACTGCCGCCTGCGTCCAGGATGGCCTGCGTGGCATCGGTGATGTCGATGGTGGCACCCAGTCCGTTGCCTCCATGCGGTCCGTCGCTGGCCGAGGCTTTGGCCAATCCGAACAGCGCCACGGTGTCGGCATGCCGTGCCGCCGCTCCGGGCGAGCCTATGGATACCGTCAGCACGCCGCTGGGCGCATTGCCGCGAATGCCTTCCAGGTGAAGAAAGTAGCGCTGTGGCCGCGGCAGCGCGGCGCCTGCCTGCAGCAACTCGACCTTTGCTGCACCGGAGTCCGCGATCGATACGGTGGTCAGCTGCGGCGTGCGGCCCACGATGACCCGTTCCGCATTGGAGCCCAGTACACGCGGCGCGGGCGGCGGGACCGTCGAGAATTCTGCGGGCATGTCGATCTCCTGCGGTGTGAGGCTTGCTGTGCTGGCGGTGAGCATGGTGGCGCTCGTGCCGCTGGTCAGATTGTCATAGTCAGGGGCCAGCGCACCGCCCGGCAGGGTTTCACCCGGATCATAGGAGGCCAGCTTTCCGTCGGTGTCCGGCATCACGAAGCCGCGGCCGGCAGGGCCGTTGCTCCAGGCGGCGCTGTTGTCCTGGATGTTGCCGGGCTGGGTCAGCCAGGCGGCCCA
Organism: Delftia sp. Lp-1; assembly: GCF_020523835.1. Lineage (NCBI taxonomy): Bacteria > Pseudomonadati > Pseudomonadota > Betaproteobacteria > Burkholderiales > Comamonadaceae > Delftia > Delftia sp. Lp-1. The sequence continues at coordinate 120,864 of NZ_JAJALJ010000002.1, forward strand.
AAGCCGGTCCACATTGCAATGGTGCACCCAGAAAATCGGGTCCAGGGCGGCATAGTCGGGGTCTGACATGAATCCATAGGGCTCCTGCAGTCCACCGACCATGATGTGAACCAGATTGTGCGGATTGGATTCAATGGCGCCAGTATCGCTGCCGTCATGGGAAAAGGCGGTGATGCCACCGCCGTATTCCAAGGTGCCGGGAGCGCTGGTGAAGCGGTGGTAGTCCTGGCAACCCAGCGTGATATCACGGGGAATGTCAGGCGTTGGTCCCAGGCGCTTTGACCCATTGCGCCGGGCCTTGGCCAGGAAATTGGGAGAACCATCCGGCAATTTCTCTTCCAGGAAAGCCTGGGGTATGTTGCGTGCGGCCTGATTGCTGGAATTCAGGTAGTTCCAATAGGGAAGCGCCCAGTCCGCAGGGCCGCCAAGCTCCTTGACGGTCTTCGCCACAATGGCTTCGAATGCGGCGAGATAGCCGCGATGCCAGGGAAGAAAGTACCAGGTGCCATGCTGGCATTGGTCCCACATCTCCTCGGTTTCGGAGGTGGGCGGCAAAGGGTCCTTTGCCGAAAGCACGCCGGCACTGATCCAGCCACTCTTGTTGATGCCATGAATGGCGGCAAGATATCTCCAGCTGGTCCTGTCCGTAATGGGGAGAGAGTAAAGATGCCCCACGGCCTTGGAATACCAGATCAGAGTTTCATTCCAGACAGTTCCACCTTGATTGACATCACGACGAATTCCAGTCATTGCGTTCTCCTCCATGAAAGTTGGAGACTGGAGTGTATGAAGGCGGATTGGGTTTTGCAAGATATTGTTTCTTTTTATTGGGTTTGTCTGAGTGGGGTTTCTTGATATTGAGAGTGCGTTTTCCATTGCGGATGCCGCAATGGTTGGGAATTGACTGATTTCAGGTATTGACCAATGACGTGTGTTGGTCTAATTGACTGGATTTGTGTTTTTGCAATGGAGACTGGATTTCCGTTTTCTTGCATGGAATCGTCAAGGATGGACTGAGAAACTGCAGAAGACGGCAGGCTTGGACCCCGCCGGGCAACAAAAAACCCGCATGCCGGTGAGCATGCGGGTTTGTGATGTCCTGAGCGTCTTCACGACGTCCGGTTGGTCCCTCCGACAGGAATCGAACCTGTATCTGGCGCTTAGGAGGACGCAGGGCGAATCGAGCATAAGTTGTTGTAGTATATAGGTTCTTTGCCGCCGACCATAGCAATTTTCCCAAGTTCTTCCCAAGTCAGTTGTCGCTAGGTCGTAGGCCGTGCATCCATCATAAGGAGCTGGCTAGTGTCCTCGATACGAAAGAAGGTCCTCAAAGGGGGAGTCTCTTGGGAGGCTCGGGTCAACATCGCTGGGCACCCATCGCTGTCCAAGTCCTTCGAGAGGAGGGCTGAGGCCAAAGCTTGGGCCACCGCCAAGGAAGCTCAGATTCGCACTGGGGGCACCGTCTCGTTGAAGGCGGAGAAGGTCCTTGTGCGTGAGGCCTTGGAGGCCTACCTTGCACACAACGGCAAGGCCGTAGACGGGTCTACGAAGACCGTCAGCACCCTGACCAACACCAAGCGGTATGCCGTGGAGTCGGTCATCCACCACTTGGGCGACCATGCGGTGGGGAAGCTGAACCACAAGATGCTCAACCGCTTCTTGAAGCTGCTGCAAGAGACGCCCATCCCCCCGCCTGCGACGAAGGTCAAGATGCACAAGCTCTACAAAGGGGATCAGGTTCGGACCTACTCGCCAGGTTCAGCCCGAAAGCTCTTCTATGCGTTGAAGACGGCCGTGGAATGGCATGCCTTGGAGCATGACTACATGGGACAGATCGCCGACTTGTTCAAAGGCGTTGACGTTCCTCCTGCGTGGTCCACTCCCCGGGAGAGGCGTCTTCAAGGCGACGAGGAACAGCGACTCATGGATGCCTGCCTCGGCATGTACAAGGACCCCCGTGGCTGGCAACTGCTTGTCGGACTCGCCCTTGAAACGGCCATGCGTGCGGGTGAATTGCTGGGAATGCAGTGGATGGAGGTCAACACTGACCCCTCACACTGTTTCATCGTGATCCCGAAGGAGCGAGAGAAGACCCGCAAGGGGCGGCAGGTTCCCTTGTCAGCCAAGGCTATCGAGATCATCGAGGAGCTACGCAAAAGGGGCGAGACGCCTGAACAGCGGGTGTTTTCGACATTCCCAGACAGCTCTGTGATCTTGGGCCGAGGCTTCAAGAGGATCACGACACGAGCCAAGTGTGAGGACCTTCGCTTTCACGACCTGCGGCACGAGGCCACGTCTCGATTCTTCGAGACGACCAACATGCAGACGATGGAAATTGCTGCCATTACTGGGCATACCCAGATGGACACGCTGCAACGCTATGCCAACCTGAGGCCCCGGGTTCTAGCCAACAAGCTGGATGCCCGCTTGGACTGGACCAAGACGCAGCAACAGAACAACGGCATTGCTGATGCCAAGGGCGGCAACACAGTTGCCGACGATAACGCCCAGGTCAAACTGACTTTGGAGAGCTTGAAGCTGGCGGGCCTCATCAAGGACGTGGTGCATGATGGATCGGGTTTCAGAGTGGTGATGCCCGAGCCCGCTGCTGCCAGTCCCAAAGCTGTTGCCGCGAAAGCGGGCCGTGCCAGTCAAGCAACAGGCAAGACTGGCATCAAACCGACCAAGACCCCACGGGCAAAACGCCCCGTGGCCTAACAACAAGAAAGACTGACGAATGCCGTTTCTCGACTGGGTGAACAAGAGCCACGCCAAAGAGGCTACGCGGGGGGTTCCCTCCCACCTGTTGAAGCAGGAGGCGACCTATGGGGAGCCCTCTGAAAACCTGCTGATTCAGGGCGACAACCTGTTGGCCTTGAAGGCCTTGGTGCCGTTCTACGCGGGCCGGGTGAAGTGCATCTACATCGACCCGCCATACAACACGAAGTCGGCTTTCGAGCACTACGACGACCGGCTCGAACACAGTCAGTGGCTGTCGATGATGTACCCGAGGCTGGTTCTGCTGAGGGAACTGCTGGCGGACAACGGCAGCATTTGGGTGTCCATTGATGATCGAGAAGGCCACTACCTCAAAGTCCTGATGGATGAGGTCTTCGGGCGAACCAACTTCGCCACGTCGTTCATCTGGCAGAAGGTGGATAGCCCAAACGATAACAAGGTGCCCATCACGCCCGACCACGAGTTTGTGCTTTGCTACGAGCGATTCAAAGATGGGGCTGGGTTCAAGAAGAAGTCTGATCCTTCTGTTGCAGAGGCATATGGTCAGGTGGACGAGGCGGGCCGAAGGTGCCGTGATCGACTTCTAAAAAAGAATGGAAAAGCTAGCCTCCGCGAAGACCGTCCGACGATGTATTTCAAGTTGACCGCGCCTGACGGTAGCGACGTATATCCCGTTCACGATGATGGTCGCGACGCTCGGTGGTCTCACTCACCTGAGGGCGTCCAGAAGGCCGAGACAGAAGGACGGCTCATTTGGAAGAAGCGCCAGAAGAATGGCAACGATGTGTGGGTGCCGTACATCCGTGAATACGCCCCAGATGCACCGTCTCGACCGCATCCGACTATCCTGCTTGACGTCAAAACGTCTCGGCAAGCGAAGGCTCATCAAGCTGATTTGCTACCTGGAATTCCCTCTTTCGAAACGGTGAAGCCCGAGCAGTTGATCGCGCGGATTCTCGACATTGCAACTGAGCCAGGTGATCTTGTTCTCGACTCATTTCTAGGCTCAGGAACCACCGCAGCCGTGGCCCACAAGATGGGACGTCGATATGTAGGCATTGAGGCAGGCGACCATGCTCGCTCCCATTGCTTACCTAGACTTGCGAGAGTGATGGATGGCGAGCAAGGCGGGGTTAGTGAAATCCTTGGCTGGGATGGGGGAGGTGGCTTTCGCTTTTGCACACTCGGCGAAGCCGCCTTCGATTCCGATGGCCGAATCAATCCTGCCGTTCGGTTCGCCACGCTTGCAGCCTTTGCATGGCACTTCGAGACGGGAGAGCCAGGTAGCCAGGTGTTCGACAAGCCACTGCTGGGCATCCACAACGGCACGGCCTATTACCTGCTCTACAACGGCATCCTGGGCGACCGCAGACCCGCAGGAGGCAATGTGCTGACCCATGCGGTGTTGCAGGCCATCAAGGAAATGTTTCCGCATGACGGCCCCAAGGTGATCTACGGAGAGACGTGCAGGCTGGGCAGCTCCAAGCTCGCAGCCGAGCAGATCACTTTCAAGCAAATCCCCTATGACGTGAAGATGCGTTGACCGCCATGCTCGAACTCAAAATCTACCAACAAGGGGTCCTGACGGCCCTGAACAACTTTCTGCTGGCGACACGTACCAAGAGCGTTCCCGAAGCGTTTGCGGGCACCATTGCAGCCCAAGGTCGCACCGACCCGTACCACGCCTTGTTTGGCGACGTGCCATCCGTCTGCTTTCGAGTGCCCACGGGGGGCGGCAAGACCCTGCTGGCGGCCCATAGTGTGGCTCTGGCGGGCAAGGCGGTACTGGACACCGATTCGCCTGTGGCCTTGTGGCTGACCCCTTCGGATGCGATTCGCACGCAGACGCTGGAAGCACTGGCGAATGCACGCCATCCCTACCGCACGGCCCTAACCCAATATTTCGGTGATCGCGTGCGGGTCTGTGATCTCGACAGCTTGCAGACCATCAGCCCCCACGACGTGGGCAAAAGCTGCATCATCGTGGTGGCGACCATCCAGGCCTTCAACGTCTCGGACACGGCCAAGCGAAACGTTTACTCGTTCTTCGAGGAACTAGCCCCGCATTTCGACGGGCTGCCACCCAACGCCACCGAGGGCTTGGAGAAGGTCAAGCCCGAGGACTTGGCGAATCAGCCCTATCTGACGGCTGCCGATGTGGGCAGGGTCAAGTATTCGCTGGCGAACTGGCTGCACCTTCGTTCGCCTGTGGTCATCGTGGACGAGGCCCACAACAACCGCACGCAGAGATTCTTCGAGACGCTTGGCCGCTTCAACCCGAGCTGCATCATCGAGCTGACTGCCACGCCCGTGGTGGGCAACAACGTGCTGCACCATGTGTCGGCTCAGGAGTTGAAGTCTGAGGACATGATCAAGCTGCCCATAGTGTTGGCAGAGCACCCCGATGGTTGGCAGGCATGTTTGCGTGATGCCATCTTGACCCGCAAGGGCCTGCTGATCGAGGCCCAGAAGGAGCAGGACTACATCCGTCCCATCGTGCTGATCCAGGCCATGCCCAAGGGTGGCGAGGCCACCGTCGATGTGGTCAAGCAGCACCTGATGGAGCAGGAGAACGTGCCCGAGGAAGAAATCAAGATCGCCACGGGCTCGCAGAAGGAGCTGGATGGCATTGACCTGTTCGACCGAGGCTGCAAGGTCAACTACGTCATCACCGTGGAGGCCTTGAAGGAGGGTTGGGATTGTTCCTTTGCCTACGTACTGGCGTCGCTGCAATCGGTCAACTCAGCCAAAGACGTGGAGCAGTTGCTGGGCCGTGTGCTTCGGATGCCCTATGCAAAGGCCCGCAAACAGGAGGCCTTGAACAAGGCATATGCCCACATCGTGGCTGAGAACTTCGCTCAGGCTGCATCCACCTTGAAGGACAAGATGGTGCAGAACATGGGCTTCGAGAGGCTGGACACAGCCAGCCTCGTCGTGCCTCAGGTGCCACTGAATCTTTTGGGTGGCAGCGGTACGGCCCCGAAGGCTGCACCGATGCCCGATTGCGTGATCGAGTTGCCCCAGGTGCCCGATACCCAGAATTGGACGCCAGAGGTCAAGCAGGCCGTGCAGATCAAGGAGAACTCGCAAGGAGCCACCTTGGTCATCAAGGGCGATCTACCTGCCGAGGAACTGAGCCAGGTCGAGGCCTTCATCGCCAACACGGTGCCTGCCAAGGCCCGCGAGTCGGTCAAGCAGCAATTTGACGCCCACAGGGCCGTTCGGCAGGCCATCCGAGCCCCTGCACAACTGGGCGTGAGCTTCGCGTCCATTCCGCAGCTTTGCTTGAATCTGGACGGCCACCTTGAAGTGGTGGAGCGTGAAACGCTGGCCGACCTTGGCGGGTGGAGTTTGCTGGACAAGCCCGTGCAGTTGCAGGGTTTCGCGATCCAAGAAACGGTGAACTCATTCGAGATCGACGTGAACGGCGAGCGGGTGAAGTACCGCATGCTGGCTGCCGAGCAACTGGGGCTCAACGACGTAGGAAGCCAAACCACCGAGCAGGGTTTGGTCCGCTGGCTGGACATGGAACTGCGGCGGCCTTACCTCTCACAGCTCGACTTGCAGGCCTATCTGGTCAAGATGGTGGCCCATCTGATCCATGACCGCAGCATCGGCCTGACTGCACTGGTGCGTGCCAAGTACCAACTGGCACAGGCGTTGGACAAGGAAATCGAACGCCTGCGGCAGCTTGCCATCGGTCAGGGCTTCCAAGCCCGCTTGTTCGAGATGACCGTACCCACGGGTGCAGACCTGGCCCACTACGGCTTTCGATTCGAGCCTGGCCGCTACCCCGCACGGCAGTGCTATCAAGGCAGCTACGAGTTTCAGAAGCATTTCTATCCGCAGATTCACGACCTTCGGGAGAAGACGCCTGCGGGAAAAACCACAGAGGAGTTCCGCTGTGCACAGGTGCTCGATGCGCACCCAAAGGTGAAGCACTGGGTTCGCAACATCGAGCAGCAGCCAAAGTTCTCGTTCTGGCTGCCCACGGCTACCGACTATTTCTATCCTGACTTTGTGGCCGAGCTGACCGATGGCCGCGTGCTGGTCATTGAGTACAAGGGCGAGCCCTACAAGACCAACGACGATTCACGCGAGAAGCGGCAAGTGGGCGAGCAGTGGGAGAAGGCCAGCGGGGGGCGATGCCTGTTCCTGCTCGCGGTGGAGAACGATCTCGGGCGAGATGTAAGCAAGCAGCTCGCAGACAAGCTTTCATAAGGACGAAGCATGAGCAGCCCCACGATCCCGGCCGCCTTGTTGGACGCCGTTATGTTTGCAGCGGAGCGACACAAAAACCAACGGCGAAAGGATAAGGAGGCATCCCCTTACATCATCCGTGATCGCCAAGATCGTCAAAGGCAAGGGGTTCAGGGGTGCCCTGAACTACCTGTTTCGCGATGGCCGGGCAATGATCATTGGCGGCAACTTGTCGGGGCGAACACCTCGCGAGCTGGCGGCTGAGTTCGGGCAGTTCCGCAAGCTGCGGCCTGGCTTGGCGAAAGCGGTTGTCCACATACCGCTGTCAGCCCATCCCGACGACAGGCCACTCAGCGATGCCGAGATGGCCGACCGCATGACCCAGGGCCTTGGCTATGCCGAGAGCCCCTGTGTCTTCGTGCGGCACAACGACACCGACCACCAGCACATGCACCTGCTGCTGTGCCGAATCGACCGACACGGCAATCGCCTGAACCTATACGCCCGTTTCGGAAGCGAGGAGTACGCGCGCGAGGAGCTGCGAGCCGAGCTGGCCTCAGCATTGTTGGGAGCCCAGCTTGGGGTGCCTATGGCGTCAAGCATGATGGAGTCTCATGCGAGCTACCTGGCGAGTTGGCTTACCGTCTTGAAGCGGGACAAGAACGAAATTTTTCGGGCAGCGGCTGATGCCCAGAAGATCGCCGATTACCTCGGGCAGTGGGCTATCGCGCCAACGGCAAAGAGCAAGTCAGACGTCTCACACGCTGCGACGACAGGCAGCGATCCAGTCGAAGCAAAGGTCGCAGCGAGGATGCGGCGTTAGAACGGCTGGGTCAATGAGCGTGGCAACGGCTTCTTGGTGTCCTTGATCTTCAACTTCTTGGACAGGCTCAGCTTTTGCAGTTCAGCCAGAAGCTCGCTCTCAAACTGCATACGCAGTGCCAGATCGGCGATCCGCGTCTGAAATCCCGTGATTATCTTGCCGAGTGAAGGAGGGCGTCGGTACGGTTTGGTGGGGTCGAGTACCACCTTGGACGACTTGCCAGCACGACCCGAAACCTTGACTGTTGGAGCAGTTGTCTGGATGGTCTTGGGGCTATCGGCCTCATCGGGGGCCAGGAAGCGAGCTAAGTCGTAGATCGACACGCAAACCGTTTTGCCCACCATCTTGGGCGGCAGGGGACTCTTGTCGCTGTTGATGATCTGCCGGACTGTCTTGACGCAGCGTGGCAGAACTGTTGCGACCTCCGCAGGCGTCAACAGCTTCTTGCTGCCGAACTGCTCTTTCAGGTCGCTCAGTTCCTGCTGGTAAGACATCGACGGTGTTCCTCAGATGGTCCCGCCGCCAGGAATCGAACCTGGATCCCACGCTTAGGAGGCATGTGCACTATCCATTGTGCTACGGCGAGATTGCTTAATTCTTGTGCAGGCGAGCCTGCTCTTCCTTCCCATGAAAATCCCAGGTGCACTTGGGATTTTCCATCAGTTTTCTTCCGGATTCTTCCCCGATTTTCCCATCGTTTCAGAGGAGAAATTGCATTTCTTGGGGAAGATGGCAGCCCCTTAGGAGGCGCCCGTTCTATCCATTGAACTACGGAGAGGAGCAAACGGGGATTGTAAACCCACGCCGGACCCGCCCCGCGCACCGCCGGGAGGGCGGCATGCGGGGCGCTGGGGCGTCAGTCCTTGCGCACGGTGTAGATCAGGTCCAGCGCGCTGGTTTCCCCGGTCTGGCCGCGCAGGGTGAGGCGGCGCGAGAGGTCGTAGAAGATGTACAGCGTGCCCATGGCCCCCGAGAGGCTTTGCTCGTAGGTGACATAGAGGTCGCTGGACAGGCGCTTGCCCAGGGTGAGGGCGGCGCCGGTGGAGCCTTCGCCGCCTGGGCCCTTGAAGCCGATTTCGTCCAGGCCCAGGTTGCTGGCGATCTTGCCGCTGTTGTTGCGCCCGCCGCTGAGCAGGGACAGCGCGGCCTGCTGGAGCAGGGCGCTTTCGGCGCCGCCCGTGGCGGGGTCACGGCCCATGACCACCCAGGAGAGCTTTTCGGCATCGGGCATTTCGGGGTCGGAGTACAGGCGCACGCGCGGGGCGTTGGCCGTGCCCTGCACCTGCACGCCTGCGCGCACGGCGATGTTCGGGCGCAGCGCCAGGATGTCCAGCGAGGGGTTGGCGTAGGGGCCGTTGAAGCGGATGAGGCCGGTCTCCACGTCCAGCGACTGGCCCCAGGCGCGGTAGCGGCCCTGCACGGTGCGGATCTCGCCCGTGATGCGCGGCGGGCCGCCCGCCACGGTAGGGCCTTGCACTTCCAGCGCGCCTTCCAGGCGGGTGGTGATGCCGTAGCCCTGCAGCGCGAAGTCGCGGCCCAGGTCAAGCTTGACGAGGATGTCGGGCAGCTTGATGGTTTCCGCGCGGGCCTGGGCCTTGCGGTCGGCCTGCTGCTGTTTGCGCGCCGCTTCCTGCTCGGCCTTGCGCGAGGCGGCCGAGTGCACGACCACGTCGGAGTCCAGCGAGGGCGCGGATTCCTCGGGCAGGATGATGGTGGCGCGGTCGGTGGTGAGGTCGCCGCGCAGCGTGAACTGGCCTTGCTCCAGCTTGGCCTGCAGGCCGCCGGAGATGCTGACCTGGCGGTCCGCGCGCACCAGCACCTGCAGCCGGGTGGCCTGGGCGCGCAGGTCCATGCTCAGGCCGGAGTTGCTGCCGTCGGCGTTGGGCGGGTCCCAGCGCACGAAGCCCGAGCCCGTGAGTTCGCCGCCTTCGCGCGGGGCCGTGGTGAGGTTGCCGCTGTAGCCCAGGATGCGCGCATTGCTGCCGCGCCCGCCCTGCATGCGCAGCTCGGTCAGGTCCAGGCGGTTGCCTTGCAGGCGCGCGCGCAGCACGCCGTTTTGCAGGTCGATGCCGTCCAGCGCGGACAGGATGCTCAGGCCGTCGGCCGAGAGATTGCCCTGCCACTGCGGGTTCTGGCGGTCGCCGCTGATCTCGGCCTTGGCCTGCAGCGAGCCGGTGACGCGCCAGCCGGGCGGGGCGAACAGGGCCCAGATGCCGATGTCGGGCATGCGGGCGTCGATCTGGCCGGACAGCGGGGCCTTCTCGGGCCAGGTCCAGGTGCCGTCCTGCTGGGCCAGGCGCGTGCCCAGCTGCGCGGTCAGGGTGCCGGCGCGTTCGCTGTCCCAGTCGAGCTTGGCCTGCACGTCGTCGCCTTGGGCGCGCACGCTCAGGCGGGCCTGCTTGATGTGGGCGCGCATGCCGGCGCCGCGTACGGTACGGGTGCGCACCTCACCGGGCTTGCTGGAACGCGGCCCCGTGGTGTGGATGACGGTGGTGCCCGAGCCGTCTTCCACGGCCAGGCGCAGGTCGCCGGCTGCACGCTCGACCAGCAGTTCGGCCTTGAGCGCGGGGCCGGTGGTGTCCAGGTCCCAGCGGGCGTTGAAGCTCAGGTCGCCGCTCAGGCCCATGGCGGCCAGCGGGGGCTCCTCGGCCATGGACAGGGCGTCGACCCAGGCCAGCGGCAGGGCCTGGGCGCGGCCGGTGCTGCGCAGGGCCCAGCGGCCGTCGCCGCCCTGGGTGGCGCGGGTGTCGTCCCAGGCCAGCAGCACGGGCTGCGGCGCCTCGGCATTGGCGCGGCGCTGGGCCAGCGTGGGCGGCGTGACCTGCAGGCTGCCGGCCGATGCCGTGAAGGTGGTGGACAGCACGGTGCGGCCCGTGGTGCGCTGGGCGATCTGCACGGGCTGCTTGCCCGCCAGTTGCAGTTGCCAGGGGCCGGGCAGGTCCTGGCCCGGATTCAACCGGGCCTGCAGTCTGTCGATGCTGGCCTGCCAGTCCAGGGGCGCGGCGCCGCGCGCCGTGGCAAGGCCTGCCTGCAGGGCCGTGTCGATCTGCGCGGTCTGCGTGCCGCGCTTCGCCTGGCCGGTGAGGGTCAGGCTGGCCTGCTCGGGCGAGCCCTTGAGGGCCAGGCGCAGCTCGGGCAGCTCCAGCGCCTGCTCGGGCGGCGTGTTGGCGGGCAGGTAGCGCAGCTTGGCGGCCTGCAGGTCGGCCTGCAGTTGCAGGCCGCTGGCGGGAAGCGGGTCGCCCACGGCGGCCTTCATGCGCTTTTGCAGGGCGCCCCATCCGCCGCGCCAGCTGGCGTCCAGCTGGGCCTGGCCTTCGATCAGGGCGCCGTCCAGCGGGTCCTTCATGCCGGGCAGCTTGCGCAGCCACTGCGTGAGGGCGGTGAGTGACGACAGCTTGAGTTGGCTGCTGCCCTGGCCTGCGGCGGGGCTGATGTGGCCGTCCAGCGAGAGCTCGGCGCCGGGCAGCTGGGCCTTCAGCACGGTCTGCAGTTTTTGCTGTTCGGTGTCGAACTGCAGGCTGCGGCTGCGCACCGAGGCCTGCAGCGCATCAAGCTGCAGGTTCTCCAGCGACAGCACGGGCTGGGCCCAGCGGCCCTTGGTTGCGAGTTTTTCTATACGCAGGGGCTGGCGCTTGCCGCCTGCGGGCGCAGCTGCGGCCTGGATGTCCACGCTGAAGTCCACCTGCTGCTCGGCCGTGGTGCTGGCGCGCAGCTCGCCCTGCAGCGGTGCGGCTTCCAGGATGCTGTAGAGCGCGGCGGGATCCAGGCGCTGGACCTTGGCCTGGCCTTCGAAGACCTTGGTGGCGGGCTCGAAGCGGCCCTGGGCGTCGATGCTGCCCGAGCCTATGGCGATCTGCGCCTGCTCCAGCAGCCACTGCTGGCCGTCATAGCGCACCGCGGCTTCGATCTGGTCCAGCGGCAGGCGCTGGCGGTCCCAGGGGCCGGGCATGGCGTTGTTCAGGCGTGTCGTCAGCTGCCAGGCGGTGGTGGCGATGGCCGAGCCTGGTGCCTGGTCTGATGCCTGTTCCGTGGCGGGTGCTGTGGCTGGTGCCGGGGCTGTATCAGCTGCCTTGCCATCCGGCCCGGCCTGCAATTCGCCGCTGATGCGGGTGCGCGGTCCCTGGGGCCAGAAGGCGGCGATGTCGATCTGGCTGAGCTGGGCGCGCGCGGTCTGCAGCGGCTGGGGCTGCCAGGGCCGGATGCTGGCCTCGATGTCCGCATGCATGGGTTCGGACACGGGGGCGGCTTCCTTGCGCTCCCTGGCCTTGCCGTTCTTGCCATCGGCCTTGGCGGATTTCTGTACGGCGGGAGGGGCAGGCGTTTCCTCGGACACCGTCCCGGGCTTGGCATCAACCTGGAGCTTGATGCCCAGTTGCGCAGCGGCGGTGGCCAGGGTGCCGTCGATCTGTGCCTTGGCCTGCACGGCCAGCGGTGCAGGTTTGGGGGCCTTGGCCGTGGAGGCCTCGTCATCCGAAGCCAGGGTCGGCGCTTGCAGGTCGCCCTGCAGCTGGGCCTGGATGGCCATGGGCGCGCGGGCCTGCAGGCGCAGCCTGGCCTGGTAGTTGCCATCGGCCCATTGCAGGTCGCGCACGTCCAGCTGGTGCTCGCTGCCGTCATAGACGTAATGGCCTTGCAGGCCCAGTACCTCGGCCTGGGGCGGGCCTTGCCAGACGATGCGCTCCACATGGAAGGGCACGTCGATCTTCACGGGCAGCACGAGCTGCTGCAGCGGTTCGACGGGTTTCTTGTCCTCGGGGTCGGGCGTGCTGGCAATGTTCAGCTCGGCAATGCGCACTTCGCCCAGGCGCACGGTGCGCGACAGCAGGGGACGCAATTGCCAGCCGATGGTGGCGTCGCGTAGCTCCACCTTCATGGTGGGGCTTTGCCATTGCAGCCAGCCGATGCGCCCGCCCTGGCGCACGGTGCCGGTGACTTCCTTGGCCTGCAGGCTCTGGCCTGCGGGCAGCCAGCCGGCCACGCGCTGCAGGGTGTAGGCCAGCGAATCGGCACGGCCGGCCCACCACCAGGCGGAGCCCAGCAGGGCGGCCAGCAGCAGGACCAGGACCAGGAAGAACCAGAGCAGGGCGCGCAGCCAGCGGCGGCGCTGGGGCACGGGTGGGGGCGCAGACGACGGAGGAGACGCCTGGGGGCTTTGATCTGGCGCGGCGGAGGAGGCAGGGGTATTCAAGCGGGAATCCACCATGGTCAGAAGTTGAAGCCCAGGCGCAGGTGCAGGCGCAGCTGCTTTTCCTGGGCGCCCCAGGCGATGTCGGCCTGCACGGGGCCCACGGGGCTGCGCCAGCGCAGGCCGGTGCCCACGCCCACGCGCATGTACATGGAGTCGGGCGCATCGCCCACGGTGCCGGCGTCCAGGAAGACGGCATGCTCCCAGTCCTGCGTGTTGCCCTTGATGACGATGGGCCGCTGCCACTCGATGCTGCCCACGGCCATGTAGCGCCCGCCGATGACCTTGCCGCTGTCGGTGCGCGCACCGATGCTCTGGTAGCCGTAGCCGCGCACGGTGTTGTCGCCGCCCGTGATGAACAGTTGCGTGACGGGCAGGTCGGCATCCTTGCGGGCCAGCAAGGCACCGCCCGAGGCGCGCAGCGCCAGGCGGCTGCGGCGCTTGGTCTCGGGATCGACCTCGCCGATGGGAATCAGGCTGAGCCAGCGGCCGGAGACGCGGCCGAACGGTGTGCGCTGGGGCGTGAGCGTGGTGCCCGCGCCGACTTCCCAGGCAAAGCCGAAGCCCGAGGAGGGCGCCAGCGTGCTGTCGAAGTAGCGCCCGGTCCAGCCGTAGTTGGCCGTGACCGATGAGCTGGAGGGCGGCGCGCCCTCGCCCTGGGTCTTGGCGTAGTCGTACTGCAGGTAGTAGTTGCGGTCGATGTGGTCTTCGGACTTGGTACGGCCGGCGCGCAGCTGCAGGCTGTTGACATCGAAGTCGCCCGAGGGCGCGCGCTCGGCCTTGGCCGTGGTGAACCAGCGCCACAGGGTTTCATCGGGCAGGGCGGTCCACTGCGTGGAGATCAGCGGGTTCTTGCGGTCGAAACGCATGCGCGTGACGGCGCGCCAGCCCAGCCAGGGCAGGCGGTTGTGGATGTGGTCCACGCTCAGGCGCGGGCCGGTGTCGGTGCTCATGCCCACGCCGAAGACCCATTTCTGCATCTGGGCCTCGCGCACCTGGGCGATGACGGGCGTGGTGACCTGGGCGCCCTTGCGCTTGAGGGCCTCCTCATCCTCGGCGGCGCTTTCTCCCTGCTGGGGCACGTTGGCCAGCGTGAGGAAGACGGAGTCGTAGTAGCCGCTGCTGGCCAGGCGCAGCTGGGCATCGACCAGGGCGGTCTGGTCGTATTCCTCGCCCTCGGGCAGGCGTGCGATGCGGGCCGTGCCCACGGGGTCGTAGCGCTGGGCGCCTTCGATGCGCAGCGGGCCGAAGGTGTAGGCCGGGCCGGGCGCATAGGCCACGCTGACATCGGCCTCATGCGTGTCGGCGTCGATGTCGGCCAGGCTGGAGTCGATGCGCGCCAGCGGGTAGCGGCGCGACTGCAGCGTGCGCAGCCCCTGGCTCTTGGCCTGGCTCCAGTTGGCCTGGCTGAAGCGCTGGCCGGGCTGCAGCGGCCAGTCCTCTTCGATGGTGGCGCGCTGGGAGGCGCCGTCGGGATCATCGGCATTGACGCCCGCAAAGCGCACCTGGCTGCGCGCAATGGTGGCGGGCTCGCCCGGGTCCACCTTGACGGTGACCTGCAGCGGGGCCTCTTCGGATTCGGGCGTTTCCTTGATCTCCACCGTGACCGTGGGGCTGAAGTAGCCCAGCGTGCCGATCAGGTCGCGCACGTTGGCGTCGGTGGCGCCCAGCAGCCGCGTGAGCTCGCGCCGCTGCAGATCGCTCTGGTAGCGGTAGCGGCGCAGTTCGAGGTGCTTTTCCAGCAGCTCGCGCACTTCCTTGGGCGCATCGACGACGAGCGAGAAGGCCGGGTCGCCGGTCGCTGCAATCAGCGACGGGTCCGTGTCCTTGTCATCATTCTTGGACGGCAGGAGGCTGCAGCCACCGAGCATCAGGGCTGCACTCAACAGAAACAAAAACGCCGGCCCTCGGGCCGGCGCTGTTGCGGGGGGGAGCTTGGGCATCAGCCTATTTTGACAGCAGGCGCATGGCGTCTTCCAGACCTTTGAGTGTCAAAGGGTACATGCGGTTGCCCGTGAGCTGCTGGATGATGCTGATGCTCTGGCGGTACTGCCAGACGCCGGGCGGCTCGGGGTTGATCCAGGCAAAGCGCGGGAAGGCATGCGTCAGGCGCTGCAGCCATTCGGCGCCGGGCTCCTCGTTCATGTACTCCACGCTGCCGCCGGGCTGCAGGATCTCGTAGGGGCTCATGGTGGCGTCGCCCACGAAGATCAGCTTGTAGTCCTTGTTGTACTTGCGGATGATGTCCCAGGTCGGAAACTTCTCGGCGAAGCGGCGGCGGTTGTTCTTCCACATGAAGTCGTAGACGCAGTTGTGGAAGTAGTAGAACTCCAGGTGCTTGAACTCGCTCTTGACGGCCGAGAACAGCTCTTCCACGCGCTGCACATGCTCGTCCATGGTGCCGCCCACGTCCATGAGCAGCAGCACCTTCACGTTGTTGTGGCGCTCCGGGATCATCTTGATGTCCAGGTAGCCCGCGTTGGCGGCCGTGCTGCGGATGGTGTCGGGCAGGTCCAGCTCCAGTTCGCCGCCTTCGCGGGCGAACTTGCGCAGCCGGCGCAGCGCCACCTTGATGTTGCGCGTGCCCAGTTCCTGCGTGTCGTCGTAGTCGCGGTAGGCGCGCTGCTCCCAGACCTTGACGGCGCTCTTGTTGCGGCCCGGCCCGCCGATGCGCACGCCGGCCGTGTTGTAGCCGCCGTGGCCGAAGGGACTGGTGCCGCCCGTGCCTATCCACTTGTTGCCGCCTTCGTGCCGCTCCTTTTGCTCTTCGAGCCGCTTCTTGAGCGTCTCCATCAGCTCGTCCCAGCCCATGGCCTCGATGGCGGCCTTTTCCTCGGGCGAGAGCTCGCGTTCCAGCAGCTTCTTCAGCCAGTCCTGGGGAATTTCGCGCGTGAGGTCGGCCACCATCTCCACGCCCTTGAAGTAGGCGGCAAAGGCGCGGTCGTACTTGTCGTAGTGCTTCTCGTCCTTGACCAGCACGGTGCGGCCCAGGTGGTAGAAGTCGTCCAGGCTCCAGGCGTCGTCGCTCTTGGGGCCGACCACGCCGGCCTGCAGTGCCTCCAGCAGGGTCAGGAACTCCTTGACCGAGACGGGCAGCTTGGCCGCGCGCATGGTGTAGAAGAAGTCGATCAGCATGGCATCTCCCGAAGGCCCGGCGTACGCGTCCTCATGTGCGCGCCACGGCGGTGCTGCCGTCCGAATGGCGCTGCAACTGGTCCAGCAGCTGGGCGCGCGACTCGGGCCATTCGCCGCTGCGCAGGCTGTACATCACGGTGTCGCGGATGGTGCCGTCGCGGCGCAGCGCGTGGCCGCGGATCACGCCGTCCTTCTTGGCGCCCAGGCGCTCGATGGCGCGCTGGCTGGCGAAGTTGAAGCAGTCCGTGCGCCAGCCCACCACATGGCAGGCCAGCGTGTCGAACGCATGGCCCATGAGCATGAGCTTGGCCGAGGTGTTGACATGGGTGCGCTGCACGCTGCGCGCGTACCAGGTGTAGCCAATCTCCACGCGGCGCACCTCGGGCAGGATGTCGTGGTAGCTGCTGGTGCCCAGCACCTTGCCGCTGTCGTCGTCCAGCACGGCAAAGGCGAAGCGCTTGCCCTGGCTGCGCTGCTCCAGCGCGGCTTCGATATAGGCGCGCACATCACCGGGCTCGGGCGCCGAGGTCACGCGGATGCGCCACAGCTGGCCGTCCTGCACGGCCTCGCGCAGCCCGGCTTCATGGGCGATGGCCAGGGGCTCCAGCCGCACGCCGTTGAAGCGCATGACCACGGGTCGCACAAAGCCCTGGTGCGCCACCGCGCCGGCCACGGGAATGGTCGTCACCTGGCCGGTGAGGGCCGGCACGCCCGTGTCGTTGGTGTGTTCGGGATGGGGCATGGGCGCAGGCCTCAGCGGTTGCGCTGGTTCATGAAGACCAGCTTCTCGAACAGGCTCACATCCTGCTCGTTCTTGAGCAGGGCGCCCACCAGCGGCGGCACGGCGACCTTGCCCTCGGCGGTCTGCAGAGACTCCACGGGAATGTCCTCGGCCACCAGCAGCTTGAGCCAGTCGATCAGCTCGCTGGTGGAGGGCTTCTTCTTGAGGCCGGGCAGGTTGCGCACGTCGTAGAACACCTTCATCGCGGCGGTCAGCAGCTCGCCCTGCAGCTTGGGGAAGTGCACGGCCACGATCTGGCGCATGGTGTCGGCGTCGGGGAACTTGATGTAGTGGAAGAAGCAGCGGCGCAGGAAGGCGTCGGGCAGCTCTTTTTCGTTGTTGGAGGTGATGAACACCAGCGGCCGGTGCTTGGCGCGGATCATCTCGCGCGTCTCATAGCAGTAGAACTCCATGCGGTCGATCTCGCGCAGCAGATCGTTCGGGAATTCGATGTCGGCCTTGTCGATCTCGTCGATCAGCAGGGCCACGGGCCGGTCTGCCGTGAAGGCCTGCCACAGCACGCCTTTGATGATGTAGTTGTGGATGTCCTTGACGCGCTCGCCGCCGTCGATGTCGGACAGTTGCGAGTCGCGCAGGCGGCTGACGGCGTCGTATTCGTACAGGCCCTGCTGGGCCTTGGTGGTGGACTTGATGTGCCACTGCAGCAGCGGCATGTCCAGCGCCGCGGCCACTTCCTCGGCCAGCATGGTCTTGCCCGTGCCGGGCTCTCCCTTGACCAGCAGCGGGCGCTGCAAGGTGGCTGCGGCATTCACCGCGAGCATCAAATCCTGGGTGGCGACGTAGTTCTCGGAACCTTGAAATTTCATGGGCGGTATCAGCGTAAGTATTGATGGGGACGCTTGACGGTGACTGCCATAATCGTTCGCGCTACCCGCTCAGCAGTAGGCATCCGTCAGAACTCTTGAAGGATTGTGCGCGCAAAATGATAAAAACTTTGACCACGGTATTGGCGCTGACTGTCGCATCTGTGACCCCTGTGGCACAGGCCCAGCAAAGCAAAGGTGACGCAAAGGCAGGGGAGGGGAAGATCGCCATGTGCATTGGCTGCCATGGCATCCAGGGCTACCAGGCCAGCTTCCCCGAGGTGTACAAGGTCCCCAAGATTTCAGGACAGGGCGCACCCTACATCGTGGCCGCGCTGCAGGCCTACCAGAAGGGCGAGCGCAAGCACCCCACCATGCGCGGCATCGCCGATCCGCTGACCGAGCAGGACATGGCCGACGTGGCCGCCTACTACGCCGAGCATGGCGGGGCCAAGGCCGCCGACGCCAAGGTCCGTGAGCCCAGCACCCAGGTTGCCGCGCTGCTGCAAAAAGGGGCCTGCGTCTCCTGCCACGGCCAGGGTTTTTCCAAGCCCATCGACCCCAGCTACCCGAAGGTGGCGGGCCAGTATGCGGACTATCTGTACTCTGCCCTCAAGTCCTACAAGACCGAAGGCAACCCCCACATCGGCCGCAGCAACGGCGTGATGGCCGGCATTGCCAAGCAGTTCACCAACAGCGAGCTCAAGGCGCTGGCCAACTACATCGGCAGCCTCGATGGCGAGCTGCAGACCCTGCCCCAGCCCCATTTCCGCCTCGGCCAGAAATCGCAGTAGGTCGCGCCTTTCCTCCAAAGCAAAAGCCCGCAATTGCGGGCTTTTGCTTTGTTTCGGGCTTTGTCTTGAGGCGCTGAACGGCCGGAACTATGCGCCGCCCGTGGCCTTGGCGCCGTCGCTGGTGGCGCGGCGCTGCACGGCGGCAATGTAGGCCTCGCCATCCGGGGGGCGGCCCGAGCGCTGGCTTTCCCAGAGCATCTGCCCCAGGCATTCCATGGTGGCGTGGTGGGCGTCGTGCAGCGAGTCCAGGCGGCGGCTGAGCAGCTCCACGGCCTGGCGTATGCCGCGCGGCTGGTCGATGCTGCACTGCTCGCTGATGGACAGGTGCATGGACAGGTGCAGGAAAGGATTGGTCACGCCGGGCGTGGCGTCGTAGTCGCGCAGCAGGGCGGCGTCCACGTCGGCGAGGTCATCGAAATACTCGGGATGCTCGGCAATCCAGAGGCTGGCCAGCGTCTCTATGGCCTCCATCGGCGCGCCGTTCAGCATCTTGGTGCGCACGCCGCAGAAAAAGCGCCGCACATCGGCTTGGGTGGGGTTGAACATGGTGGCGCGCAGCGTAGCACGCAGCCCTTTTGGGCGGGCACGCAAGGACTTTGCCGAGGGCCCGCCGCAAGAGGAGGTCAGAGCACTTCGAAGACCCTGCCGGTCTGGGCGCCTTCCACGCTGCGCTGGTAGGCCAGGGCCACGCGCGCGGCGGGCACGGTCTCGAAGCCGGGGAAGACCGAGCCATAGGCCTGGGCCGATTCGGTCAGCAGCGTGGGGCTCACGGCATTGATGCGCAGGCCGCGCTGCAGTTCGACCGCAGCGCCGGTGACGAATCCGTGGAGGGCGGCATTCACCGTCGATGCATTGGCGCCGTGGCGGATGGGCTCGGTGGCGGCAACGCCGCTGGTCAGCGTGATGGAGCCGCCGTCGCGCAGCCAGCGCTGGCCCAGCAGGGCGAGCCGCACCTGGCCCAGCAGCTTGTCCTGCAGGCCGGAGTTGAACTGCTCGGCCGTCATCTCGGACAGCGGGCCGAAGTGCAGTTTGCCGGCCGTGCTGACGATGGCGTCCACCTGACCGGTGGCTTCGAACATTTTCTGCAGCGTCTCGGGCTGCGTGAAGTCGGCGCGCAGGTCGCCGCTGTTGCGGCCCACGGTGACGATGTCATGGCGCGGGGCCAGCAGGGCGTGGACAGCGCGGCCAATGGTGCCGGTGGCACCGATGAGAAGGATCTTCATGCGGTTTTCTTTCGGAAGGAGTGAACAGGCCTCCAGTGTTTTGCAAATCGCTCATGCCATAAAGTAGCGAAATATTTTTGTACTACTAAGCATTGGTTAGCAATCCATGGACAAGCTGCGCAATATGGAGGTCTTCATGGCCGTGGTCGAGGACGGCAGCTTTGCCCAGGCCGCGCGGCGCCTGGACATCTCGGCCGTGATGGTGGGCAAGCATGTGCAGCAACTGGAAGCCCACCTGGGCGCGCGCCTGCTGCAGCGCACCACGCGGCGCCACAGCCTGACCGAGGTGGGGCGCAGCTTCTACGAGGACAGCCGCCAGGTCTTCGAGCAGTTGCGCTGGGCCGAGTCTGCCGTGGAGCGCAGCCGCAGTGCCCCGCAGGGCCTGCTGCGCATCAGCGCGCCGACCACGCTGGGCAACCATGTGATCGCGCCGCTGGTGGCCGACTACCAGCTGGCCAATCCGCTGGTGCGCGTGGACCTGCAACTGAGCGACAGCATGGCCGATCTGGTGGGCGAGAACATCGACGTGGCCGTGCGCATCGGCCCCGTGGGCGGCGAAGGCTTGGTGGCGCGGCCGCTGCAGCCCTATCGCATGGTGATCGCGGCGGCGCCCTCGTACCTGCGGCGGCGCGGTCATCCGCGTGGTGTGGACGATCTGGCGCGCCATGACTGCCTGAGCTACGCGGTCTGGCAGCGCCGCTCGGAATGGATTCTGCGCGGCGACGGCTCGGGTTCGGTGCAGTGGCCCGAAGACGCCCGCCTGCGCTGCAACAGCGGCGACGGACTGCGCCATGCGGCGCTGCGCGGCCTGGGCCTGATCCTGCAGCCCGAGGTGCTGCTGGCCGCCGACATGGCCGCCGGCCGGCTGGTGCCCGTGCTGCAGGACTGCGTGCCACTGCCGCGACCGGTGCACCTGGTCTATCTGCCGGACCGCCGCCAGCTGCCCAAGCTGGCGCAGTTCGTGGACCACATGGTGCGGGCGCTGGGCGCGGCCTGAGGCCCGGTTTTCAGGGGCCAGGCGGCGGCGGGGCTTCCTGCGGCGCCTGGTCCTTCTCCTGCTGCGCCTGGGCCTCCTGCCGTTCCTTGGCCATCTGCTCGACCAGTTGCTGGCGGCCCTGTTTGGCCACGGCAATGAGCTGGGCCTGGTCCTTGTGGTGGGGGTACATGCGCTCGATCAGCTCCAGGTTGTGCTCCCGAAAGCGCGTGGTGGTGCGCTGGGCCTCGGCAGGGCTGTGGCCAGCGAGTTCCAGCACGGTGCGCGCCGAGACCAGGCTGGACTCGAAGACTTCGCGCTCGACATGGTGCACGCCCAGGTCGCGCAACTGGTACCAGTGGGCCATGTCGCGCGCGCGGGCCACGATCTCCAGGTGCGGAAAGCGCTTGCGCACGCGGGCGGCGATCTTCAGCGATTGCTCGGAAGAGTCCACCGCGATGACCAGCACCCGCGCCTTGTCCGCGCCGGCAATGCGCAGCAGGTCCATGCGCGTGGCATCGCCGAAGAACACGCGGTAGCCGAAGGTGTGGGCCACTTCCAGCATCTCCACGCTGTGGTCGAGGATGGTGGCCGGCACGCCCTGGGTCAGCAGCACGCGTGCCACGATCTGGCCGTAGCGGCCAAAGCCCGCAATGATGATTTGCGCGTCCTGCGGCTCCGATATTTCATGGGGCCTGGCAGTCTGGCCCGCGCCGTCGACCTGGCAATCCTTCATGTCGGCAAAGCGCTTGAGCAGCAGCTTGTCCATCAGCACCAGCACCAGCGGGCCGATCAGCATGGACAGGGCCACGGCGGCCACCAGCATGGACGAAATGCTGTGGTGGAACACCTTGTACTGCGCCGCCGTCTGGAACACCACGAAGGCGAACTCGCCGCCCTGGGCCAGCAGCAGGGTGAACACCGGGCGCTCACGCCAGGGCAGCTTCAGCACGCGGGCCAGGGTGTAGAGCACGGCGCCCTTGAGCGCCAGAAAGCCAAGCACCATGGCCGCCATGGCCCAGGGCGCGCGCAGCAGCACGCCGAAGTCGATGCTCATGCCCACGGCCATGAAGAACAGGCCCAGCAGCAGGCCCTTGAAGGGCTCGATGTTGGTCTCCAGCTCGCTGCGGTACTCGCTGTCGGCCAGCAGCACGCCGGCCAGGAAGGCGCCCAGTGCCATGGACAGGCCCACCTGCACCATCAGCATGGCAATGCCCACCACCAGCAGCAGTGAGGTGGCCGTGAAGATCTCGGGCGTGCGGCTGCGCGCGATCCAGCGCAGTAGGGGGCGCAGCAGCAGGCGGCCGCCCACCACCACGGCGGCGATGGTGCCCACGGTCTTGAGCACCTGCAGCCACAGGTGGCTGTCTGTGTGCGTGGCATTGGCGGCCTTGACCGCGCCCAGGATGGGGATCAGCGCCAGGATGGGAATGGCGGCCACGTCCTGGAACAGCAGGATGGAGAAGCTGGCCTGGCCGCTGGGCGTGCGCATGAGGTTGCGCTCGGCCATGACCTGCAGGCAGATGGCCGTGGACGACAGGGCCAGGCCCATGCCCGCGATCAGGCTCACGCGCCAGGAAAAGCCGAAGGCCCAGGCCGCCAGGAACAGCACGCCCGTGCAGGCCAGCATCTGCGCCAGCCCCCATCCCAGGATGGGCCGGCGCAGCTCCCACAGGCGGCTGGGCTGCAGCTCCAGCCCGATCACGAAGAGCATCAGCACCACGCCGAACTCGGCGAAATGAAGAATGTCATCCACATTGCTGACAAGCGACAGTCCCCAGGGGCCCATGGCAATGCCGGCACCCAGGTAGCCAATGATGGCGCCCAGGCCCAGGGCACGCGCAATGGGCACGGCCAGCACGGCGGCGGTGAGATAGAGAAAGCCGTAGGTCAGCCAGATGGGGGCGCTGTGTTCCATGGGAGCTTGGGATCTTGGAGTTGGTGTTTACCCTGGGGTGATTGATTGTGTCACTCTCACAGCTGGGTCAGCTTTCTGACAGGGTTAAAAATGCCCCCCACGCTCCCCTTGCTGCGCAAGGTCCGCTGCCCCTGGCCGGGCGCCCCCCGAGGGGGCCGTTTTCATCTTGGGGCGGCCCGGCGATGAAAAATGCCACCGAATGCTTCATCGCCCCATCCGGCTTTGCTGCGGCAGTGCGCCACATCGGCTGCACAGTTTTAAGATGCCGGCCTGCTCCGTATTTTTAAGGTGTTTGGCATGGATTGGCACACTTGGATCGCTTACTTTGTGGCCTGCTGGATCATTGCGGTCTCCCCGGGCTCGGGCGCCGTGCTGTCCATGAGCCATGGCCTGTCGTATGGCGTGCGCAAGAGCAGCGCCACCATCTTCGGGCTGCAGCTGGGGCTGCTGACCATCTTGCTGATCGCCGGTGCGGGCGTGGGCTCGCTGCTGCTGGCCTCCGAATGGGCATTCAACGCCGTGAAGATCGTCGGCGCATGCTATCTGATCTACCTGGGCATCAGCCAATGGCGCTCGGGTGCCGCACCCCTGGCCACGCAGGAATCCATGCCCGAGCTCAGCGTGCGCCGCCGCGTGCTCACGGGCTTCCTGACCAACGCCACCAATCCCAAGGGCATCATCTTCATGGTGGCCGTGCTGCCCCAGTTCATGACCACCAGCCGCCCGCTGTGGCTGCAGTTGCTGATCCTGGCCGCCACCATGCTGGCCGTGGACACCATGGTCATGCACGGCTATGCGGCCAGCGCCAGCGCGCTGCGCGGCTTCATGCGCAGCGCGCGTGCGGTGCGCAGCCAGAACCGGGTCTTCGGCGCGCTGCTGATGGCCGTGGGCACGGGGCTGTTCTTCGTGCAGCGCGCCTCGCGCTGAGCCCCTCCCTGGGCTAACCCAAGGGTCTGTTGACGTTAATTTGCGGTCGCGAAGCAGCCTGCCAGCGTGCCAATCAAGGCGCGCGACGCCGTGCGTGTGCCTACACGCACAAGGAGTGCAACGCCGAGTGGCGCGCTGGCATGCTGCTTCCCTTCGGGTTGCGCGGTTGCGGGGCCGTCTGCCGCGTTGCTCACACTCGCAAGGCATGGGCCTTGCTGCGCATGAGCGCCTTGCATACAACCCCGCAACCGCGCAACGCGATCCACAAATTAACGTCAACAGACCCTAGCTGTCGCGCGCCCGACATGGAGCGCGCAGCACCGGCCCCTACCATTTGGGGCATGAAAACCTTCCATTCCTATTCCGAAGTGCGTGCCTGCGTGGGGCAGGAAGTCGCCGTCAGCGACTGGATCACCATCACCCAGCAGCAGGTGCAGCTGTTCGCCGACGCCACGGGCGACCAGCAATGGATCCATGTGGACCCCGAGCGCGCGTCCAAGGGCCCCTTCGGCGCGCCGATTGCGCACGGCTTTCTGACGCTGTCGCTGATCCCCCAGTTTTTCCAGAACTGCTTTCACATCGAAGGCGCGCAAATGGGCGTGAACTACGGCCTCAACCGCGTGCGCTTCACCTCTCCCGTGCCCGTGGGCAGCCGCCTGCGTGCGCGCCTGACGCTGCAGGCCGCCGAGCCCATCGAGCCCGGTGGCCTGCAGATGACCTGGCTGGTGACCGTGGAGCGCGAAGGCGCCGACAAGCCCGCCTGCGTGGCCGAGTCCGTGGCCCGCAACTACGGCGCCAAGGCCTGAATCAAAACTGACCCCCACGCTACCCTTGCTACGCAAGGTCCGCTGCCCCCCAAGGGGGCGCTTTTCATCTTGGGGCGGCCCGGCGATGAAAAAAGCCCGCAGGGGCACCTGCGGGCTGGCTGCGTGGTGGCAGCGGTTGCGGGGGGCTGAGGCTCAGGCGCCGAAGTTCAGCTGGCCCGAACGCTCGGCGGCGGCGGCTTCGCGGCGCACTTCATCGCGGCTCACGGTGGCGGTGGCAGTGTTCTGGATGGGCAGGTAGCCTTCGGCGACGGAGGGCATGGTGCCATTGGCCTGGGCGGCCTTGAGGTCGGCCATGACCTGGGCACGTGTCAGCGTGCTTTGGGTCTTCACTTCGGGCGGGTAGCTGCTGTTGTCGGCGTAGTCGAAGCCGGCAGCCTGGGCGGCGATGGCGGAGATGGAGAGGGCGGCCAGGACGGCAAAACGGCGGGTGTTCTTCATGATTCAAGTCCTTTGTTTTGTTTCTGGGACAGGGCGTTCTTTGCGGAAATCGCTTGGTAACGTAGAGCCCATGACTCAAATGTAGGACGGCTTGGAATCGGGAAAAACCCTTGGATTGGCAATGCGCTTTTTCAGCTGTTGAAACAATCGGCCGGGAACTTTCCGCCCGGTCCGGCCGATCGCTCAGGCCGCGCCGGCTGCTCCCTCGGCCAGGGCAGCGCCCACGAATTGCTGCTGGCGCCAGGCTTCGAACACGGTCACGGCCACGGCATTGGACAGGTTCAGGCTGCGCTGCTGCGGCAGCATGGGCAGGCGCAGGCGCTGCTGCGGCGGGAACTGCTCGCGCACCTCGGCGGGCAGGCCCTTGCTTTCGGAGCCGAACACCAGCCAGTCGCCAGGCTGGAAACCGATGGCGTGGGCGGGGCTGCTGCTGTGCGTGGTCATGGCGAACATGCGCTGGCGGTCCGGCTGGCAGTCCTGCAGGAAGGCCTGCCAGTCGGCATGGCGGCGCACGGGCGCGTACTCGTGGTAGTCGAGGCCGGCGCGGCGCATCAGGCGGTCTTCCATGGAAAAGCCCAGCGGCTCGATCAGGTGCAGGCTGCAGCCGGTGTTGGCGGCCAGACGGATCACATTGCCGGTATTGGGCGGGATCTCCGGCGCGACGAGAACGATATGGAACATGGCCCGTATTGTCTCGCGGCGGCCTATGCCCCCGGGCCCCGAACCCCCACGATCAGGGCGTGCGCGCCAGCACCAGGGCGCTGACCTCGGCCGCGCCTGCGCGGCGCAGGCAGGTGGCCAGCGCATGCAGGCTGGCGCCCGTGGTCATCACATCGTCGATCAGCAGGACCTTGCGGCCGCGCACGTGGGGCAGTTGCGCCGGCGGCACCGCGAAGACCCCGCGCAGCTGGCGCAGGCGCAGGGCGCGCGGCAGGTCGTGCTGGGCCTGTGCCGTGTGGGTGCGCTGCACGGCTTGGTGCCGCAGCTTGCCGCGGGTGGATTGGCCGGACAGCGCACGGGCCAGCACCAGGGCCTGGTGAAAGCCGCGTTCGCGCAGGCGCTGGGCAGACAGGGGCATGGGCAGCAGCAGATCGCATTGCTCCAGTTGCTCGCGGGCCCCGTGCTGCTCCAGCAGCAGGGCGGCCAGGCTGCGTGCCAGGCCGGTGTCTCCCCGGAATTTGAAGTCGCCGATCACCGTGTGCCAGGGATAGGCGTAGTCCAGCGCGGCAAGGCAGTGCGTCAGTGGCGGGGGCTTGACCAGGCAGGCGCCGCAGACCTGCTGGCCGCCGCTGGCGCCGTGCCCCGCTGGCAGCGGCATGGCACAAAGCCCGCAGCGCGGCAGCGGCCTGGCCCAGCGCAAGCGGCAGTCCTGGCACAGGCGCTGCGCCGGCCAGCGGCGGCAGACGGCGCACTGGCTGGGCAGGCCGGCATGCCAGTGCGAAAGCCATGACGCAGGCAGGTTGGGCATGGAGTCAATATACTCGCGCCGCGTCCGCCACCCCTTTGCTCCGGGGCCGGGCGCCTGTCTTTCGAGGAGCCCGGATTCCCCGCCCAGCCATGTCCCACGAATTGCCCCCCACCATCGATCCGGCCGCCGCATTGCGCTGGCAGCAGGCCGCGCCTGCGGCCTCGCCGTGGCTGCATGAGGAGGTGGCGCGCCGCATGCAGGAGCGGCTGGACTGGATCGTCAAGCCGCCCCAGCGCTGGTGCCACTGGCAGCCCGTGCGCGGCGGCCTGCAGGCCCATGCGCTGCTGCGCCAGCGCTATGCGCAGTCCGAATGCCTGGTCTATGAAGCCTCGCCGCTGCATGAGGCCGCAGCCCGCGAGCAGCTGGGCGCGCGCTGGTGGCAGCCCGCGCGCTGGACCGGGGGCGCCACGCGCTTCGGCGAGCCCGAGCCTGCCGGCGTGGACATGCTGTGGGCCAACATGGCCCTGCACCAGCAGGCCGACCCGCAGGCGCTGATCACGCGCTGGCACCAGGCGCTGTCCGTGGACGGCTATGTGATGTTCTCCTGCCTGGGGCCCGATACGCTGCGCGAGCTGCACGCCATCTACGCCCAGCTCGGCTGGCCGCCCGCCGGCCAGGCCTTCACCGACATGCATGACTGGGGCGACATGCTGGTGCACGCAGGCTTCAGCGAGCCGGTGATGGACATGGAGCACATCACGCTGACCTTTGCCACGCCCGAGCGGCTGCTGCAGGAGCTGCGCGAGCTGGGCCGCAACTTCCATCCGCAGCGCTTTGCCGCCCTGCGCGGCCGCCGCTGGCAGCAGCGCCTGCACGATGCCCTGCGCGAGCGCCTGGCCGGCCCCGACGGGCAGCTGGCGCTGACCTTCGAGATCGTCTACGGCCACGCCTACAAGCCGCAGCCGCGCGTGCGCCTGGAGTCCAGCAGCGCCGTATCGCTGGAGGACATGCGCAGCATGCTGCGCCAGCCGCGCAACACGGGTTTGCGATAGCCCCAATGTCGCTTTCCGGTCATTGATCGAAAACAAAAACGTCTACACTTTTCCCGAGCTGACAGAGACAACAGCTTTTCCCTGGGCTCGCTTTCCCGGGCCGGGAAAAGACCAGCGGTCCGCAGGCCGAAAGGGGAGACGATTTGGTGTTTCGTTTTGCCACGGGAACGAGAACGGGCCGACCCATCCAGGAGCGGCCCGCCCACGAGTTTGATCATCACCGGCTGCAGCAGTGCCTGTTCCTCTGGGAGCGGGCACTGGTCTTTCTGTCCCTGCTGTCCCCCCTTCTGTGCCGCATGCCGGGCCGCATGCGCCCCCTTTTCCAATCCGCTCCCGGCCCCCATGGCACACATGCCCTGAATGGCCGGCGTGCGCGCATTCTTCCGTCCACCTTGCTGCTGTCCTCCGAATTCATGCGCCTGCAGGCGCAGGCGGGGATGGCCGTACGCCCGAATCCTGGTCCCACGTCCGAGCTGCCGTTGATGCCGGCTGGCACGCTAT
This sequence comes from Delftia sp. Lp-1, assembly GCF_020523835.1. Taxonomy (NCBI): domain Bacteria; kingdom Pseudomonadati; phylum Pseudomonadota; class Betaproteobacteria; order Burkholderiales; family Comamonadaceae; genus Delftia; species Delftia sp. Lp-1. The sequence continues at coordinate 148,612 of NZ_JAJALJ010000002.1, forward strand.
TGGTGATTGCGCGCAGGCACATCTGCGGCGCTTTCATGCATGCTCGGACAGTTGAGGCCGGGAGTTGCCCTTTGGGCAGGCGTTGAACGGTCTGGCTGCGCGGCCCCCACGCCGGCGCAGCGGAGCGAGTGGATAACCCGAGGCTTAGATGTAAGTGAAAACTATGAAAAGCATTTCCACCAAGCTGGTTCTCTGGGGCTTGATGAGTGTGGCAGGGGGAGGCTCCCTTGCGCATGCGACGACAGATCTGCCAGGCGGCCCGGCCGTCAATCAGCTCAACCTTCATCCGGCGGTCACGCGCATCGCGCATGAGCAGCATTACCTGCACTGGATGATGCTGATCATCTGCACGGTGATCTTCATCGGCGTGTTCGCCGTGATGTTCTATTCGATCTGGAAGCACCGCAAATCGCGCGGCGCCAAGGCGGCGAACTTCCACGAATCGGCCACGGTCGAGGTGGTCTGGACCATCGTGCCGTTCATCATTGTCGTGCTCATGGCGCTGCCGGCCACCAAGGTGCTGGTGGCGCAGAAGGACACCACCAATGCCGATGTCACCATCAAGGCCACGGGCTACCAGTGGAAATGGGGCTACGACTACATCAACGGCGAAGGCGAGGGCCTGAGCTTCATCTCCACGCTGGACAGCAGCCATCGCGCGCTGTCCGACAGCGGCGATGTCTCCAAGGCACCCAACGACTACCTGCTCAAGGTGGACAACCCGCTGGTCGTGCCCGTGGACCGCAAGGTGCGCATCATCACCACGGCCAATGACGTGATCCACTCCTTCATGGTGCCGTCCTTCGGCATCAAGCAGGATGCGATCCCGGGCTTTGTGCGCGACACCTGGTTCCGTGCCGAAAAGACCGGCGACTACTACGGCCAGTGTGCCGAGCTGTGCGGCAAGGAGCATGCCTACATGCCCATCCACGTGAAGGTGCTGTCGAGCGACGGCTACAAGGCCTGGGTGGACGAGCAAAAGAAGATCGCCGCCGCCAAGAAGGACGATCCCAGCAAGGTCTGGTCCCTGCAAGACCTGATCGCTCGCGGCGAGAAGGTCTATGCGGCCAACTGCGCGGCCTGCCACCAGGCCAACGGCAAGGGCGCCGGTCCCATCAAGGCGCTGGACGGCAGCCCCGTGGTCCTGGGTCCCACGGCCGAGATGATGCATGTGGTGCTGGAAGGCCGTGCCAACGGCGCCATGCCCGCCTGGAAGCAGTTGAGCGATACCGAGCTGGCCGCCGTGGTCACCTTTGCCAAGAACCACTGGTCCAACAAGACCGGCCAGCTGGTGCAGCCGGCCGAGTTCGTGGCCGCCCGCACCGGCAAGTTCCCCGGCCAGTGAGCCCGCAAGACAGATGAGCAATTGGAGATAACAGCATGAGCGCCGTACTTCCCCCCATCCACAGCCCTGCGGGCGAGGGCCACGAACATGCGCATGAGCACGAGCATGGACACGGGCATGACGACCATCACCACCACGCCACGCCCACGGGCTGGCGCCGCTGGATGTTCGCCACCAACCACAAGGACATCGGCACGCTGTACCTGCTGTTCTCGTTCACCATGCTGATGGTGGGCGGGGTGCTGGCGCTGCTGATCCGCGCCGAGCTGTTCCAGCCCGGGCTGCAGATCGTCAACCCCGAGCTGTTCAACCAGCTGACCACCATGCACGGCCTGATCATGGTGTTCGGCGCCATCATGCCGGCCTTCGTGGGCTTTGCGAACTGGATGCTGCCGCTGCAGATCGGCGCCTCCGACATGGCCTTCGCACGCATGAACAACTTCAGCTTCTGGCTGCTGATCCCGGCCGGCCTGATGCTGGTGGGCTCGTTCTTCATGCCCGGCGGCGCCCCCGCCGCGGGCTGGACGCTGTATGCGCCGCTGACGCTGCAGATGGGCCCGTCCATGGACACATCCATTCTGGCCATGCACATCATGGGCGCCAGCTCCATCATGGGCGCCATCAACATCATCGTCACCGTGCTGAACATGCGCGCGCCCGGCATGACGCTGATGAAGATGCCCATGTTCGCCTGGACCTGGCTGATCACCGCCTACCTGCTGATCGCCGTCATGCCCGTGCTGGCCGGCGCCATCACCATGACGCTGACGGACCGCCATTTCGGCACCAGCTTCTTCAACCCCGCAGGCGGCGGCGACCCGGTGATGTACCAGCACATCTTCTGGTTCTTCGGCCACCCCGAGGTCTACATCATGATCCTGCCGGCCTTCGGCATCATCAGCCAGATCGTGCCGGCCTTCAGCCGCAAGAAGCTGTTCGGCTATGCGTCCATGGTGTATGCGACCTCGTCCATCGCCATCCTGTCCTTCATCGTGTGGGCGCACCACATGTTCACGACGGGCATGCCCGTCACGGGCCAGCTGTTCTTCATGTACGCCACCATGCTGATCTCGGTGCCCACGGCCGTGAAGATCTTCAACTGGGTGGCCACCATGTGGCGCGGCTCCATGACCTTCGAGACGCCCATGCTGTTCTCTGTGGGCTTCATCTTCGTGTTCACCATGGGCGGCTTCACGGGCCTGATCCTGTCGATGGCACCCATCGACATCCAGCTGCAGGACACCTACTACGTGGTGGCCCACTTCCACTACGTGCTGGTGGCGGGATCGCTGTTCTCCATGTTCGCGGCCTACTACTACTGGGCCCCCAAGTGGACCGGCGTGATGTATTCGGAGACGCGCGGCCAGATCCACTTCTGGGGCTCGCTGATCTTCTTCAACGTCACCTTCTTCCCCATGCACTTCCTGGGCCTGGCCGGCATGCCGCGCCGCTATGCCGACTATCCCATGCAGTTCGCCGACTTCAACATGGTGGCCTCGCTGGGCGCGCTGGGCTTCGGCCTGATGCAGGTGTATTTCTTCCTCTTCGTCGTCGTGCCCGCCATGCGCGGCAAGGGCGAGAAGGCGCCGCAAAAGCCCTGGGAGGCCGCCGAGGGCCTGGAGTGGGAAGTGCCTTCGCCGGCGCCGTTCCATACCTTCGAGACACCGCCCAAGCTCGATGCCACCGCCACCCGCATCATCGGTTGATGCAAGCCCCAAGGGAGATGCACATGGACGCACAGCAACGAAAAGCCAACCTGCGGCTGGCGCTGATCCTGGTATCGGTGGCGCTGGTCTTTCTGGCGGGTTTCGTGATCAAGATCACCGTGCTCCATTGAGGGCAGGCAACAGGAGGGACGTCCGTGAGCGTGCGCAGTGAAAACGCGAAGATGGTGGGCAAGCTGGCCGTGGTGGCGCTGGGCATGTTTGCCTTCGGCTACGTGCTGATTCCCATCTACAAGCACATCTGCGAGCTCACGGGCATCAACATCCTGTCGCTGTCCGAGCGCCAGGTGCCGGGCAACGGCACGGCCGGGCGCGATGTGAAGCTGCCCGCCAACTCGCAGGTGGACAAGAGCCGCACCATCACCGTGGAGTTCGACGCCAATGCGCGCGGGCCCTGGGACTTCAAGCCGGCGCAGCGCTCCATCCAGGTCCATCCGGGCGAGCTGGCCACGGTCATGTACGAGTTCCAGAATGTGCAGAACCGCCGCATGGCGGCCCAGGCAATACCGAGCTATGCGCCACGCCAGGCGGCCGCGCATTTCAATAAGCTGGAGTGCTTTTGCTTTTCGCAGTACACGCTGGAGCCCGGGGAAAAGCGCGAATGGCCGGTGGCCTTCGTGATCGATCCGCGCATCTCCAAGGATGTGACCACGATCACGCTGTCCTATACCTTCTTCGAGGTGGGCGGCAGGACGCCGGCCGCACCCACGGGTGAGGCGCCGGTGGCGGCAGGGCCGAAGCAGGAGCCCGCCTCATGAATGCGCCGCAGCCACGGGAGCCGCGCCGCCCGCCCAGCGTGTGGCGCACGGTGCGCGCCGTGGCCTGGTCGCTCTTCGGCGTGCGCAGGGGAAGCGAGTACCAGCAGGACGGGGAGCGCATCACGCCGCTGCATGTGATTGCAGTGGGGCTGGCGGCCATCTTCGTGCTGGTGCTGGGATTGATCGCGCTGGTCAAGCTCGTGGTCTGAGCGGCGCGGCCATCGGGGACAGAGAGTGATAGACGGGAAACCGAGAACCAAGAATTTCAGGAGCTGAGCAATGAGTGCAACCACCCACGGCAAAACGCCTTACTACTACGTGCCGGCCGAGTCCAGCCACCCCGTCATGGCGGCGGCGGGGCTGTTCTTCGTGATCCTGGGCGCGGGCAACTGGATCAATGGGCATGAATGGGGCATGTACAGCCTGGGCCTTGGCCTGGTCTGGTGGCTGGCCGTGCTCTTTTTCTGGTTCCGGGAAGCCGCGCATGAGAGCGAGTCGGGCAAGTACGGGCGCAAGATCGACCTGTCCTTCCGCTGGAGCATGAGCTGGTTCATCTTCTCCGAGGTGATGTTCTTCGGCGCCTTCTTCACCGCCCTGTGGTGGGCGCGCTCGCATTCGGTGCCCGCGCTGGGCAGCCTGGACAACGCCTTGCTCTGGCCCGACTTCAAGGCCGTCTGGCCCAGCATGGCGGCCGGCGCCACGGCCTCGCCGGCGAACAGCGTCGAGCCCTTCCAGACCGTGGGCCCGTTCTGGCTGCCCACCATCAACACGGCGCTGCTGCTGACCTCGGGCGTGACGCTGACCATCGCACACCATGCGCTGCAGGCCGGCCACCGCGCCCGCACCATCGCCTTCATGTGGATGACGGTGGTCCTGGGCTTCGTCTTCCTGTGCGTGCAGGGCTACGAGTACTACCACCTGTACACCGAGTTGAACCTCAAGCTGTCCTCGGGCGTGTTCGGCTCGACCTTCTTCCTTCTCACGGGATTCCACGGCTTCCACGTCTTTGTGGGCATGCTGATGCTGTTCTTCATCACCATGCGCCTGCATGCCGGGCACTTCACGTCCGAGCGGCATTTCGGCTTCGAGGGTGCGGCCTGGTACTGGCACTTCGTGGACGTGGTCTGGCTGTTCCTCTACGTCCTCGTGTACTGGATGTGAGGGTCTGCCCGCCCCATGCAAAAAGAAGCGCCAGGGCGCTTCTTTTTGTTTGCGGGGACAGGGGGCTTGTCTATTGCCCGGCGGTCCAGCCGGTGGGATGGATGTAGCCCAGCTTGGCCGCCAGCAGCACGCACAGGAACAGCGCGATGGACAGGCCCACGCGCAGTGCCAGTGCGCGGAACATGGCGCGGCTGCGGCGCCGGTCGTCGCCCGCACCCTCCTGGTCTTCGGGATTGCGGCGCATCATGAAGAACAAGGCGCTGCCCAGACTGGCGACAATGGCCAGCAGGGCGAGAACGATCACGAATTTCATGGGTGGATTATCCGGTGCGTGTTTCCAGAATGCCAGACCGCTGGCGGTTTGTACTGATCACCTTGGCCGCGCTGATCGGCGTGGCCATCACACTGTCCCTGGGCCGCTGGCAACTGCAGCGCGCGGCCTACAAGCAGCAATTGTTCGATGCCGTGCAGCGCCAGCAGGGCCTGCCGCCGTTGGACAACGCGCAGCTGGCGCCCATGCAACCCGGTGCTGCCCTGAACACCGAGGCGGCGCCCTGGCTGCACCGGCCCGTGCGACTGCAGGGCCACTGGATTGCCGGGCAGTCACTGTACCTGGACAATCGCCAGATGCAGGGCCAACCGGGCTTCTTCGTGCTCACGCCGCTGCGGCTGGCCGCGCCGCATGAGGATGTGGTGATTGCCGTGCAGCGCGGCTGGGTGCCGCGCAACTTCCTGGACCGCACAGCCTTGCCCGAGGTGCAGACGCCCGAAGGCCTGGTGACCGTTGAGGGGCGCATGGAGGCCGCGCCGTCCCGGCTCTACGAATTCGGCCGTGCAGGGGCAGACCCTGATGGGCAAAAGTCGCGCATCCGACAGAATGTGGACATTGCCGAATGGGCCGTGGCCTCCGGGCTGCCGCTGCGCGAATGGAGCCTGCTGCAGACCGGCGAAGCCAGCGAAGGCCTGCGGCGCGACTGGCCCGTTGTGACGGCCGGTGTCGAGAAACACCATGGCTATGCGTTCCAATGGTTTGGACTTGCGGCCCTGATCACGCTTTTGTATGTCTGGTTCCAAATCGTCCGACGCTTTGTCCGCCCGCGCCATGCCCGCTCCTGAGACTCCCCTGGAGATGACCGTCCATGGCCTGCCACCCTTGCAGCCGGGCCCTGCCGGCGCGCAGCGCACGCGCAGCGGCCGCTGGAAGATGCTGGCCGTGTTCGCGGTCTGCGCCGCGCCCGTGGTGGCCTCCTATTTCACCTACTACGTGCTGCGGCCTGGCCAGCAGCGCAGCTTTGGCGAGCTGATCGCGGCCCAGCCGGCCCTGCCTTCGGCCACGGCCACCACGCTGGACGGCGCGCCGCTGCCGCTGCAGTCGCTCAAGGGCCAGTGGCTGCTGCTCAGCGTGGCGGGCGGTGCCTGCGGCAGCGCCTGCGAAAGCCATCTCTATCTGCAGCGCCAGCTGCGCGAGACACTGGGCCGCGAAAAGGACCGGCTGGACCGGGTCTGGCTCATCTCCGACGACGCACCCGTGCCCGCGCACCTGCGTCCCGCGCTGGCCCAGGCCACGGTGCTGCGCGTGCCTGAGGCCGTGCTGCGCGGCTGGCTGCAGCCCGCGCCCGGCCACGCGCTGCAGGACCACCTGTACGTGGTGGACCCGCAGGGCCACTGGATGATGCGCATGCCCGCAGGCCTGGGCATGGCCGATGCCGGCAAGGCCAAGCGCGACCTGGACCGGCTGCTGCGTGCATCGGCTTCCTGGGACACGGCAGGGCGTCCGGGCGACGGCGAGTAAGGCTGGCCAGTAGGCTTTAGTAGGCCCTGGTAGGCCCTGGTAGGCCCCGGTAGGCCGGCAGGCCGGCCCCGCAGCGCCGGGGTCTTGCGGTTATGGGTTATGGTTTGCGGCTGTGCGAAAGCGCCTTCAGCGGACGCTTTCGCCTTTTCCCTTTCCAGCCCGGGCCGGCGCGCAGCCTTTGCGGCCACGCAGCCTGCGGCAACTACCTTGTTGAGGAAGCATGAACAAACGGACAGCGCTGCGCGTTCTGGGCTTGACCGCCATGGCATGGGGCGCCCTGGCGCTGAGCGGATGCTCGCGCGAGGCAAAGACCAGTTTCCAGGGCGTTGATGTCACTGGCGCCGAATACGCCAAGGACATTCCCCTGCGCGATGTGGACGGCAAGCAGCGCAGCATCAAGGACTTTGCGGGCAAGGTCGTCGTGGTCTTCTTCGGCTACACGCAATGCCCCGATGTCTGCCCCACCACCCTGCAGGAGCTGGTCGAGGTCAAGCAGCAACTGGGCGCCGATGGCGACAGGCTGCAGGGCGTCTTCGTCACCCTGGACCCCGAGCGCGACACGCCCGAGGTGCTCAAGGCCTACCTGGGCAACTTCGACCCCAGCTTCGTCGGCCTGCACGGCACGCCGGACGAGACGGCGGCCGTGGCCAAGGACTTCAAGCTCTTCTACAAGAAAGTGCCCGGCAAGACCGAAGGCACCTACACGCTGGACCATTCGGCCGGCAGCTATGTCTATGACACGGCCGGCCGCCTGCGCGTGTATGAGCGATACGGCGGCGGCCCGCAGGTGCTGGGCGCCGACGTCAAGGCCCTGCTGCAGGAAAAGCGTTCCTGATCCTGCGCGCGCCGCAGCCAATGTGACCCCCGTCACATTGACTGCGTTTAGGTGCGCTGCAGCACACCATCCCTGATGTGCATCGCCTCAGGACTGCTTAGAGTGGGCCCCGCCTGGGGGTGTCATGCCGACGCCCCGCCCATCTCCGAGAGACCTGATCCATGCGGCGAAACGTGTACGTCACCCAGCGTGAGTACCCTCTGAGCGAAGGAGAGACGCTTCTTTCCGTCACCGACCTGAAGGGGCGCATCGTCTATGCCAACGATGCCTTCATCCGCGTCAGCGGCTTCGAGGCCGCCGAGCTCTACGGCAAGGCCCACAGCATCGTGCGCCATCCCGACATGCCGGCCGCCGCCTTTGCCGACATGTGGTCCACCATCCAGCGCGGGCTTCCCTGGAGCGCCCTGGTCAAGAACCGGCGCAAGAACGGCGACCACTACTGGGTGCGCGCCAACGCCAGTCCCATACGCCATGCGGGCGCCGTGGTCGGCTACCTGTCCGTGCGCACCCGGCCCGAGCCGCGCGAGGTGCAGCAGCATGCGGCGCTCTATGAACAGATCAATGCCGGCGTGCGCTCGCTTGGCCTGCACCGGGGCTTTCCCGTGGGGCGCGGCGCCGTGGGCGCACTGCAGCGGTGGTGGCGCTTTCGGCCACTGGCCTGGCGCGTGCAGGCCGTGGTGGCCGGCCTGTGGCTGCTGGGGTCGGCCGGGTTGTGGTCTTCCGCGCTGCAGCCATCGGCCGTGCCGCCGGCCCAGGTCTGGCCGGCCTGGCTGATCTGGAGCCTGGCCTGCGTGGCGGCCGGGCAGTGGCTGCGCCGCCGGCTGCTCATGCCCCTGGCGGCGCTGCGCGGCCAGGCCCAGGCCGTGGCCAGCGGGCAGCAGACCGATGCACGGTTTCTGCAGCGCACGGACGAGATCGGTGCCATCGGCAGCGCCGTGCGGCAGACCGGACTCAACCTGGTCTCCCTGGTCGGCGACATCCAGGGCAAGAGCGACCAGGTGCGCCGCTGCGCGCTGGCCGTGCAGCAGGGCAGCACCGAACTGAGCGATCGCACCGAAGCCGCGGCCGCAAGCCTGGAGCAATCGGCCCAGGCCATGCAGGCCCTGGCCAGCGCCATCGAGCGCAGCAGCGCCCAGGCCGGCGAGGCCGCCGCCCGCGCGCGGCACGGCGTGGACATGGCGGGGCAGAGCAGTCGCATGGTCGTGCAACTGGACCAGGGCATGCGCGGCGTGGCCCAGACCAGCGACCAGGTGGGGCAGATCAGCTCGCTCATCGACGGCATCGCCTTCCAGACCAACCTGCTGGCGCTCAACGCCGCCGTGGAGGCCGCACGCGCCGGCGAGCACGGCAAGGGCTTTGCCGTGGTGGCCGATGAGGTGCGCGGCCTGTGCCAGCGCAGCGCCCACGCCGCGCGCCAGATCAAGGCGTTGATCGAGGCATCGCAGCAGCAGGTGGCGCAAAGCTGCGCCATGGCGCGTGAAGTGGGCGAGGCCATGCTGGCCGTGCAGGCCGATATGCGCGAGCAACTGGTGCTGGCCGAAGGCATGCAGGCCGCCAGCCAGGCCCAGGCCGGCGGCGTGCAGCAGGTGCAGGCCGCCGTGCAGCAGCTCGAACAGATGACCCAGCACAATGCTGCCCTGGCGCGCAACACCATCGGGCACGCACAGCTGCTGGCCGGACAGGCGCAGGCGCTGGAGGCGGCGGCATCGGTCTTTCACGGCAACGGGGCGTCCGCATGATGGCGGCGGGCTGGAGCATGGTTGCCGGCGATCCCACCGCACCGGGCGAGGCGCTGGACGAAGACCTCAAGCGCGTGGCCATGGAGGCCGCGCCCGACGGTATCTTGCTTGTGGACCGCAGCGGCCGCATCCTGCTGGCCAATCCCGCCATGCAGGCCATGAGCGGCTATGGCGCCGCTGAATTGCTGGGCCACTCGCTGCACATGCTGCTGCCGGCCGAGGCGCAGGCGGCCCACGGGCCGCAACTGCAGTCCTACTTCGCCCAGCCCGCGCGCCGGCCCATGGGCCAGGGACGGGACCTGTGGCTGCTGCGCAAGGACGGCAAGCGCCTGTCGGTGGACATCGCCCTGGGCCACTCGCCGCACGGCAGCGGCGTGGCCGTGGCCTTTGTGCGCGACCTGTCGCAGCTGCGCCAGATGGAAGCCTGCATGCACTACCACGCCACCCACGACACGCTGACGGGCCTGCTCAACCGCTGGCAGTTCGGGCTGCAGGTGGAACAGGCGATCTCGCAAGCGCAGGCGCAGTCTGAATCGGGCGCCGGCCCCGCGTCCTTTGCGCTGCTGCTGCTCGACCTCGACAACTTCAAGGCCATCAACGACGGTTATGGCCACGACGTGGGCGACCAGGTCCTCAAGGAGGTGGCGCGCCGCCTGCAGGTCGCGCTGGGCGGCTCGGCCACGCTGGCGCGCATGGGCGGTGACGAGTTCACCGCCCTGCTGCAGCCCTGCAACGAGCCCGATCTGCGCCAGCGCATCGACGCGCTGCTGCACGAGCTGTGCCGGCCCTGCGCCATAGGCCACTACGCGCTGAACTTCGGTGCCAGCGTGGGCGCAGCCTTCTATCCGCAGGACGCGGGCGATGCGGCCACCCTCATGCGCTATGCCGACATGGCCATGTACGACGCCAAGCAGCGCAGCCGCTCCTCCTATGCGCGCTATGCCAGCGCCATGGGCGAGGCCATGGCCGAGAAAGTGCTGCTGCACGAACGCCTCAAGCGTGCCCTGGACCGGGGTCTGCTGAGCCTGCACTTCCAGCCCCAGGTGCAGGTGCTGGGCGGCCAGGTCCAGGGCGTGGAAGCCCTGCTGCGCTGGAACGACGAGCAGATGGGCTGGGTCTCGCCCGAACGCTTCGTGCCCGTGGCCGAATCCACGGGCCTGATCCTGGCGCTGGGAGAATGGGTGATCGATGCTGCCTGCCGCCAGGCCGGCGACTGGCTGCGCGCAGGCATGCCGCTGCGCGTGGCGGTCAACCTCTCGGCCCAGCAACTGCGCCAGGCCGACCTGCAGCAGCGCCTCATGGCCAGCCTGGCCCGGCATGGCGTGCCGCCGCACCTGCTGGAGCTGGAAGTCACCGAGTCCGCCGCCATGACCGACCCGCTGCAGGCGCGCGAGCTGCTGGGCAGCCTGCTGGCGGCCGGCGTCTGCGTGGTGCTGGACGATTTCGGCACCGGCTACTCCTCGCTGGCCCACCTGCGCGATCTGCCCGTCTCGCGCGTGAAGATAGACCGCACCTTCATCGGCCCCATGCTCGACAGCCCGGCCGACGCCAAGATCGTCAAGGCTGTGATCGCGCTGGCCCGCACCCTGGGCCTGCAAGTGGTCGCCGAAGGCGTGGAAACAGCCGAGCAATTGCGCCTGCTGCGCATCCTGGACTGCGACGCCTACCAGGGCTGGCTCTTCGCCCGCGCCATGCCGGCAGAGCAGATTCCGCCTCTGTTGCAAAGGCCTGCAGAGGCGGTGTTGGTGCAGTAAGCGGGTGGTCCGAGTGTCAGGCTGCTGGCTGCTGCGATGCGGCAGGAGCGATGGTGAGCCTGAAGCCCATGGCCTGAATCACCTTGAACAGCGTCTCGGAACTGGGCGCCCGTTCGCCAGACAGGCTTTTGTAGAGGCTTTCGCGAGAAAGTCCGGTGTCGCGAGCGAGCTGAGTCATGCCGCGCGCGCGTGCGATATCGCCCAGCGCCGCAGCCAGTTCGGCCGGATCGTTGTCTTCCAGCGCCTGGCGCAGGTACTCCACGATTTCCTCTTCGGTGCCGAGGTAGTTGGCCATGTCGAATGGCCGCATCTTGATGTTGCTCATAGCTTGATCTCCCTGGCCATCGCCCTGGCCGCAGCAATGTCCTGCGCCTGGCTGGACTTGTCTCCGCCGCCAAGCATCACGATCAGAACATGATCGCGTTGGATGTAGTACATGCGCCAACCTGGCCCGAAAAACTCGCGCATCTCCCATAGGCCTTCGCCAACGGATTTCACGTCTCCCAGGTTTCCGCGCATGGCTTTGCCCAGGCGACGACGCAGGCGGATACGAGTTGGCATGTCACGAATGCTGTCTACCCAATCAGCAAACGCCTCGGTTTCGATGACGCTGTACATGGTTGGATTGTAGCCAGTTGGCTACAAAAGAAGCCTGGTATGGGTGTTCAGCCTCCCATCCCCTGGTACTCCACCTCCCTCACCCCACCCCCACTGATCCTCAACAACACCGCAGGCTGCAGCACGCAATGCCATCGATCCGGCCGCTCCAGCGCGCCCAGTTGCACCAGGCGCACAAGGCTGCGCGCAATGGTTTCGCGCGTGGTGGCCAGCAGGGCGGCCAGTGCGCCCTGGCTGGGCAGGCGCACGAGCAGGCTTGACTGCAGAGCCGCCAGTTGCATCAGGGTGGCGGCCAGCTGGCGCAGCACGCCGGGGATGCGGACGATGTGGGCCCATTCCGCCAGCAGGGCGTTGTTGCAGGTGTAGCTGGTGGCCAGCGCGCGCACGAAGGCGGCATCGACCAGGCCGCGGCGCGTGATGGTGGCGATGTCCACGCAGCAGATGCGCCCCGGGCCCAGTGCCTCGAAGTGCATGGCCGAGGGCTGCTGCAGCCAGCCCGGGCTGCCCAGCGCGTGGCCGTTGCCGAACAGTGCCACGGGCCGCTGCACGCCGTCGCCGCCACGGCGGATGGCCAGGACGAAGCCGATCTTGATCACCTGGAATTCATGGGCGACGCTGCCCTGCGCCTGGAGCTTCTGGCCCTTGGCCAAGCCGCGTTCGCGGATATGCGGCAGCCATTGCTGGAATGCGGGCTCGGGCAACTGGCCCAGCAGGCAATGGGACGAACGCATGCATTCGCTGCAGCGAACCGCTGAAGGCGTGGAGGACGACGATGGCATGGGGCACGCAGGCTAGGATGCGCCGCAGCCTGGACGGGCAGACAGCCACCCAGGGCACCGGCAGTGGACCCGGGCGGCGCGCCCCGGGAGAAGCCGTGCAGGCTAGCGGGCTATGCCGTTGAATGCAACGCGATGTAACGCGTTTCGCGCGGGATGGCGGCCATCTGCCGCTGTTTCTTGACCTGGGTCAGACGGCTGCGGTGCTGTCGGCGTTGTTGGCGCTGCCACTGCTGCCACTGTCGTGGGCGCGGGCCGCCTCGCGCATGCGTGCCAACTCGCGGGCGGGCAGCGGGATGTCGCCGCTGGCGACCTTCATCAGCAGGCAGTGCAGCATTTCGGTGGACAGGCCGTGCAGCACCAGGCGGTGGCCGGCGCGCAGGGTGGACAGCGGCACCAGCGGGTGCTTGTTGTTGAGCATGACCAGGTGCTCGGGCGAGGCGAGGATCTTGGCCGCATAGATGGCCACGGTCTCGTCCAGCTGCAGCGAGTTGCTGGCGCGCCAGAAGTCGTTGTCGGTCAGCAGCAGCTGGTAGACGGGCGTGTAGACCTCGATGGCGCTTTGCAGGTCCAGCAGGTTCAGGCGCCCGCGCGGCATGTCCTCAAGGCGCAGGGGCGGGTTGCGCAGCATGGCGAAGTCGGGCTCGGCCACGGGCTGCAGTTCCTGGCCTGCGGCGCGCAGCGCGTTGTTCAGGCGGATGACGAAGTTGAACAGGTTCAGGTCGTGCCTGAGGAACAGGTCGTCCTTGATGTCGTCGATGCTGTCCGGCTCCAGCGGTGTGGTGGACACGGGCGTGGGCGCGTTGGCCGCGACAAAGGCCAGGATCTGCGAGCCCAGGTGGAAATGGCGCAGGATGAGCCAGTTGGCCTCGGGCGAGACGAAGCGGTTCATGCTGAAGGCCAGCAGCCGGTGCAGCAGCCTGGAGTGCGCCCAGTTGCGCGGCAGCAGCACCTTGAGGATCTGGATGAGCACGATGCTGGTGCGTGCAAGTGGCCGCAGGAAGGGCAGCAGGTACTGGCGCGAGCCGCTGCTGCAGTCACGCAGCCAGGCGGCCTTGACGTCGTCGGGCAGCGGCGTGCTCTGGTCCAGGTACAGCGCGCGCCAGGGGCTGGGGTCGCGCTCGTCGTGGGGCGGTTCGATGAAGTCTGGTGGTTGCATCAGTGCTCCTCGGGCAGGACATGCTCGAACTGCATCAGGTACAGCGCCGCCGTGTGGCGCGCGGTGCGCACGATGGCCTGCGCCGCCGTGCCCCCGCTGCCGTCTGTGTCGTCCAGCGCCATCACCATCTGCACGGCCATGAGCCAGCGCTCCAGGTGGTGTTCGTCGTTGGCGCCGTGGTATTCCAGGAAGCGGAAGGCATCGGGCGGCAGTGGCAGGCTGGCGCGCAGCAGCGGCAGCAGGCTGGGCACGATGCGCTGACCCGTGCCTTCGATGATGTAGATGGCGCCCAGCAGGCCGACCGGATTGGGCGTGGCGGCCAGGCCGTGCAGATAGGCGTTGAGCGCCTCGCCGCCGGGGTTGCGGCGCAGGCGGGTAAGGTCGGTCTCGGTGCCGCCTGCCTTGAGGTAGTCCTCGTGCAGGATGCGGAAGTCGTTCTGCTCCTCGCCCGCATGCACGTCGATCAGCGCGGCCAGCGCCGCGTGCTCGCCGGTCAGCGAGGCCGCGCCCTCGCGCATCCACAGGCTGCCCTCGCGCACTTGGGGAACCCAGTGGCTCATCCAGCGCACGTAGTCGGCGGTCTGCAGCCTGCCTGTGCGTATGCGCTGCAGCAGCGGCGTGCGCCACACGCGCGAGCGGTAGTCCTGCCAGAGGCTGGCCAGTTCGGTCAGCAGCGGCGCCAGCGTGGCCGGGGCCTGGTTCGGGTCGTGGGGCGGGGCGATGGTGGAGACATCGGGCAGCAGGTCCGGGGCAGCGGGAGCTTCGGCGGTGGCACCGCGCGCTGTGGCCTTGGCCGGGGTGGCGGTGGGAGCCTGGGCCGCATCCTCCACTTCCAGCAGCATGTAGCCGGCCGTGAAGCGGCCCGATTCGGGAATGAAGCACAGCACGGTGTCGCCGTGCTTCAGGCGTGCCGATTCCGTGCGCAGGAACTCGGACAGCATCACGAAGATGGAGGCCGCGCCCGTGTTGCCGCGCCAGGCCAGGTTGCTCCACCAGCGCTCGCGCGGGATGCCGAGCTGGGCCTTGCCCAGCAGCTCATCGACCACGGGGATGAAGCGCTCGGACGAGTAGTGGCACAGGAAATGGTCGATGCCGCGCTCGGGCACCCAGCCCGTGTGGGCCAGGTGGGCGTATTCGTGGATGCAGACATCGAACAGGTGCGGCAGCAGGCGGATGTCCTGGCGCAGCGACAGCGCGCCTGCTGCCTCGGCATCGCCCCAGGCGGCAAAGTCCAGGTGGCTGGTGGCGCGGTCGGGCGTCAGGCCCAGCTGCATGCAGACAGGGTAGTCGCCCGCAAAGCTGCGCAGGTGCGTCCAGCGCAGCTTCAGGCGCAGGTCGGGCGCCTGGGGCAGGGCCTGCGGGCCGCCCAGCAGCACGGCGCCTGCGCCATCGGACAGCATCCAGCGCAGGAAGTGGGCGTCGAAATCCGTGTTGTATCCCTGGGCCGCGAAGCGCGAGCGCTTGAACAGGCGCGAGGGCATTTCGCTGGCCACGGCCAGGGCCAGCGAGTCTGGCGCACGGTCCACGGCCTGGGCCGCTGCCTGCAGCGCGCCCACGCTGGCGGCGCAGACGCCGTGCACGGATAGGGTCTCCATGGGCGGCGCGGCCATCTCGCCCTGGATCATGTTGGCAAAGCCGGGCATGAGCGCATCGCCGCCCGACGAGCCGCTGGCCAGGAAGCCGACATCGCCCAGCGCACGCCCGGCCTGTGCCAGGCAGTCATGGATGGCCTGGGCGGCCATGGCCGTGTTGCTGTGGACGGTGCGGCCTTCGGCGTCTATGGCGTAGTGGCGCTGGACAATGCCGTTCTCGGCCAGGATGCGGCGCTTGAGGCGCTCGGACAGGCGGTTGAGCGGCGCCACGTAGGCATCCATGCCTGCGTTGTCCACGGGTTCACCGGGCAGGAACATGCCTGCGGCATGCAGATAGACGTTGGAATAGGCGACGGGCATGGGTTCAGGGTCGTATCAGTCGTATGTTCCGGGAGGCATTTGCGCACGCGTGCGCGCCGGCGGCCAGACCGTGCCGAGCACGAAGACGCGGGCCATGTAGGGTAGCAGTCCGCCTTCGTTGAGCGCAGGTGCCACGCGCTGGCGGTAGTGTTCGCTGTGCAGGCGCGTGAGCTCGGACCAGTGGGCCTGGGGCCGCTCGTGGTGGGCCGTGTGCAGCCCGATGTTGAACAGCAGCGGATTGACCCAGCCCTCGAAATTGCGCGCGTAGTTCAGTGGCGTGGCGCTGTCCATCCGCTGGCCGCGCGTCAGCGGCCGGCCATCGGCATGGGCGTGCTGCAGGTAGTTGGTGGCCAGCAGCCAGTGCAGGCCATGCAACTGGGGAACGATCACCAGCAGCAAGGCCTTTTGCCAATCCAGCGACAGCAGCAGTGCCCAGCTGCCCAGCCACAGCAGGTACTGGCCCATGCAGTAGCGAAAGGCGCCGGGCCAATGCCGCCGCAGCTGGCCCAGCCAGCGCAGGAACAGCGGGTACAGCACCCAGCCGGCCTGCAGCGGGTGGAGCAGGTAGCCCAGCAGATGGTTGTGGTCGCCGCCGAAGCGGTAGGTGCGTGCCGTGTCGCGCGGGCCGTGGCGGAAGCGGTGGTGGTTGGCCACATGGGCGGGCCAGAACACAAAGGTCGGGTGGCCCTGCAGCAGGGTTAGCCAGTAGTCGGTGATGCGGTTGGCCCAGCGCCCGCGCCACATGCGCAAATGCGTGTGGTTGTGGTGGATGACGCCCACGCCCAGCGTGAGGAACAGCTCGATCCCGTAGAGCCACAGGTTCCAGCCATGCCGCCACTGCCACCACACGATCAGCGGCAGCGCCACCAGATAGGCCAGCGACTGCAGGTCGCGCCAGTGGCGCAGCCGGGGCAGCCGTGGCTGGACGTGGCGAGCAGGCGGTCGGCTCATTCCGTCCTGGGCCGGGCCGTGGCGGGCAGTGCCACGCGCGTGCGCATCAGCCGGTCCATGAAGGCCAGCGCAAAGCCGTAGTTGCCATTGGGCCGGGCATGGTGCAGATGGTGGCGCCGGCTGGCGGCCAGCGCATGCGTGTCGGACACCCCGGGAAAGAAGTCATAGTTGGAGTGGCCTATGACGTTCAGCAGCAGGCTGAGTACCGGCACCGAGGCCAGCGACCAGAAGCTGAAGTCATGCACCACCATGGGCAGCAGGATGACGTTGCCCAGCATCAGCGCCTCGATGGGATGGAAGCTGTAGGTGGACCACGGCGTGGTGACGATGGAGCGATGGTGGTCACCATGAAAGCGCCCCAGCAGCCGCGTATGCAGCAGGCGGTGGTTGATCCAGAAATGCACATCGTTCCAGATCAGCAGCACCACGATTTCGATGGCAATGCGCCAGGGGCCTGCATCGGGCTCCAGCCGCGCCCAACCCAATTGCAGAAGGCCCCAGGGCACGATCATGCCGATGCCGAAGATCAGCACCGAATGCAGCGACTGGCGCCATTCGCGGCGCAACTGGTCGGGCTTGAGCGGGCGCGTGTCCAGCACGCGGCCCACGCCGCGCCGCTGCAGCCAGCGCGTGAGCGCCGTCATGCCCCAGCCGCCGGCCGTGTACAGCACGCCGAAGAAGAGCAGGCCCCAGGCCATGACCTGCCAGGCGTTGAGTTCGGTGAATGCTTGGGCAGCGGTCATGGCAGTGTGATCGAGCACGTCATTGCGCGTGGATTCCCTGTTCGCGGATGATGCGGCCCAGTGCCGTCACATCCTGGCGTATGCGCAGGGCCAGGCCCTCGGGTGAGCTGCCGACAGCCTGCCAGCCCTGGGCGGCCAGGCGTGCACGCATCTCGGGCGAGCGCACGATCTCGCTGACCGCTTCGGCCAGCTTCTGCACATGGGCGACGGGCATGGCCTTGGGCGCGGCCACGGCGTTCCAGATCTCCAGATCGAAATCCCCCACGCCCAGCTCCTTGAGGCTGGGCAGTCCCGGCGCCAGCGGACTGCGCGCGGCCGAGGTCACGGCCACGCCGCGCAGCTTGCCGGCCTGCACCTGGGCCATGGCCAGTGCGGGCGGCAGCATGGACAGCTGCAGGTCGCCCCCCTGGATGGCGTTGAACACCTGCGGATAGCCGGGGTAGGGAATGTGTTCGGGCCTGAGCGCGGAGCGGCTCTTGAGCAGCTCCATGCCCAGGTGGCCCACCGTGCCCACGCCTGGGGAACCGTAGCTCCAGCGGCTGCCGGCCTGGGCAGCGGCCTCCAGGAAGGCCCGGCCCTCGGGCGCGCCGGCCGGTGCCACCAGCACCAGGGGCGCCACGCCGATCAGGCTGACGGGCTGCAGGTCCTTCACAGGGTCGTAGCGCACGGCGGGGTTGAGCAGGCGGGCAATCGTCAGGTTGCCGTTGATCATTACGCTGAAGGTATGGCCGTCGCGCGCACGGGCCACCTGCTCGCCTGCGATGTTGCCGCCTGCGCCCACCTTGTTCTCGACGATGACGGGCTGGCCCAGGCGCTTTTCCAGGGGCTCGGCCAGTGCGCGCGCCGTGAGGTCCGGGGAAGATCCTGCGGGAAAGCCGACGATCAGGTGCAGCGGCTTGCTGGGCCAGTTGTCGCCCGCCACGGCAGCGCAAGGCAGCAGGGCCGAGGCCAGGGCGGTGGCCAAGGCATTGGCGAAGAGGCGGCGTAGTGGCGAGATGGCGCTGGCGGGCATGGGGTACGTGGGGGCCGCAAAGGCTGCGGACAATAAAAAACCCGGAGATTATCCGGGTTTGTCGTGAAGCGGCCTGTCAGCCCAGGTCGTCAGGCTGTCAGGCGAACTCGGCCAGGGCCTTCTTCATCTTCTTCATGGCAGCCACCTCGATCTGGCGAATGCGCTCGGCGCTCACGCCATACACGGCGGCCAGCTCATGCAGCGTCATGCCGCCCGAGCCGTCATCGTTGACCTTGAGCCAGCGCTCCTCGACGATGCGGCGGCTGCGGTCGTCCAGCGAATCCAGCGCCATGGCAATGCCGTCGGTGGCCAGTTGGTCGCGCTGGCGCGACTCGATCATGGCCGTGGGTTCGTGTGCGCCATCGGCCAGGTAGGCGATGGGGCCGAAGGCCTGCTCGCCATCGTCGCTGGGCGAGGGGTCCAGCAGCACGTCGCCACCGGCCAGGCGCGTTTCCATCTCCATGACTTCTTCGCGCTTGACGTTGAGCTTCTCGGCCACGGCGTCGATCTCGCCCGAGGTCAGCGTGTCACGCAGCATGGCGCCGTCCTCGGCCATGGCGGCGTCGGACTTCAGGCCCTGCTTCATCGAGCGCAGGTTGAAGAACAGCTTGCGCTGGGCCTTGGTCGTGGCGACCTTGACCATGCGCCAGTTCTTGAGGATGTACTCGTGGATCTCGGCCTTGATCCAGTGCATGGCGTAGCTCACCAGGCGCACGTTCTGATCGGGGTCGAAGCGCTTGACGGCCTTCATCAGGCCCACGTTGCCTTCCTGGATCAGGTCGCCGTGCGGCAGGCCGTAGCCCAGGTACTGGCGCGAGATGGACACCACCAGGCGCAGGTGGGACATCACCAGACGCCCTGCGGCGTCCAGATCGCTGTGTTCTTTGAGCTTGCGGGCGTAGTCCTGCTCTTCCTCAAGGGTGAGCATGGGCAGGCGGTTGACCGCGGAAATGTAGGCATCCAAATTGCCCAGAGGCGGCACCAGGGCCCAGGGGTTAGCGGGTGCCAAGGTGGTCGCAATGGAGCCGGAGGCGTTTGTCATTGCAGAGTTCCTTTCTTCCATTCCTTCATATTAGCACTCGTTATGACCGAGTGCTAAAGCCAAAGTTCCGTGGGTTTTTCAGACGGTTGCACTCATTTTTGGAGTGCACAAAAGTCGTTTGTGCCTAGTCTGAGCGATTTTTGGAAACCCTGCTTGCCAGCGGTGGGCGCATATTGCTGGGAGAGCATTACAGTTTTTCCAGCAGGCTTTCAATCTGCCGGCCCAGTTGCAGCAAGGCCGGGTGCAGCTCCTGCACGATGGCCGGCAAAGGCTCCGTGGTGGAGACGCTGCAGTTCAGGACATAGATGGCATCGGGTGTCACCAGCGGCGTGGCCAGCGCAACCACTTCCGGCTGCCACGATGCGGCGCAGAAGCCTTGGCTTCTCACGGACTTGATCGCCGCCTGGATCTGCTGCTCCAGCGCAGGCCATTGGGCGCCCCTCTTGAGCCTGAAGCTGTCGAGCAATGCCTTGCGCCTGGCCGATGGCGCCGCCGCCAGGTAGGCGCGCCCCAGCGACGTCAGTTCCATGGGAACACGCTGCCCCGAGACCACATGCCTGAGCACGATCCGGCGGTTGTAGCGGATGGATTCCAGGTAGACCATCTCGTCCCGGTCGGGACATGCCAGGCCCACGTTGATCCTGCGTGTCTCGGCGAGGGTGCGCATCAGGGGCGCCGCAATCGACAGCACCGTCGAGCCCGTGCGCATGGCGTGCGCCAGGCTCAGGACCGCCGGGGCCAGGCGAAAGGCCCGGCTTGGGTGGTCGGCCTGCAGCATGCCGCAGCCCACCAGGGTCTGCGTCAGCCGGGTGACCGTGGCCTTGGACAGGCCGGTGCGTTCCGCCAGGTCGCTGTTGCCCAGCAGTTCCGAGCCGGGCCTGAACGCACGGAGTATTTCGACGCCTCTTTCCAGGGAGCGGTTGCTCGGGGACTGTCCCGGCTTGTCATGGAGGATGGGGGATCGCCTGTTCGTCATGGTGCTGCCGCTGGTGGGAGAACGCGCATGCCCCGGTGTCGAAAGCTGTGTTCTTCCTGTCCGGGTATGGGCGCCTGAGGGAAGCCAAGTATTCCACCGAATGCAAGGGAAATGCAGCCGCAGGCTCTGGCGCGCTCGCTTTGGAATTTCACTGGTTGGAACATGGGGGGTCACAAGTGCGGTGCGTTTCCCTAAGCTTTCACAAGCCAGTCGCCAGCGTCATCGCAACGCTGGCGCAGTGACCGGACCTCTGTCCATAGAACCAGGAGACACACCATGCCCAGTTTCGCCGCCCGCCGTTGTGCAAGGGCCATTGCGTTCATTGCCGTGCTCGCGACTGTCTGCAGCGCAGCATCTGCAGCGTTCCCGGAAAAGCCCGTGCGCCTCGTCGTGCCCTTTGCGCCAGGCGGTGGAACGGACCTGATCGCCCGCACGCTGGGGGCCGAGATGGCCAAGGACCTGGGCCAGCCCGTCATCGTGGACAACAAGCCCGGTGCCGGCACGATCATCGGCACCGACAACGTTGCCAAGAGTGCGCCGGACGGATATTCCGTGGTCGTGGCTTCGTTCGCGCACGCCGTCAATCCGGCGTTGCAGGCCAAGCTGCCGTACGGGAGCAACAAGGCCTTTGCTCCGGTGATCCTGATCGGGCGCGGCCCCAACGTGCTGGTGGTGCCCGCCGCCAGCCCGTACAAGACGGTGGCGGACGTGATGGCCGCCGCCAAGGCCAGTCCCGACAAGCTGACCTATGCCTCGCAGGGCGCCGGGACTTCGGCGCATCTGGCGGGCGAGCTGTTTGCCAACCTTGCCAAGGTCAGGCTCACCCATGTGCCCTACCGCGGCGCAGGCCCGGCGCTCACCGATCTCATGGGCGGGCAGGTGGACATGATGTTTGCCACGGCGGCGGCGGTATCCACCTTCATCGACAACGGCAAGCTGCGCGTGCTGGGGGTCACCACGGCCGAGCCGTCTGCGGCCTTCAAGAACGTGCCACCCATCGCCGTCACCGTCCCGGGCTACCGCGTCGAGAGCTGGTACGGCCTGTACGCGCCGGCCGCCACACCTGCCGCCGTGATCGATCGCCTGAACGCCGCGGCCCGCAAGGCGGCCCGCTCGCCGGAGTTCGTTCGCAAGCTGGAGCACGAGGGCCTGATGGTCAATGCAGGACCTGCGGCGGAACTGGACACCTATGTGCAGGCCGAGGAAAAGCGCTGGGCGCAGATCGTCAAGCAAAACAACATCCATCCCGATTGATCGCACTGGCTGCGATCGCTTTCAAAGCACGCCATGAACTACGAACTGATCCAACTGAATGTCGCCGATGCGGTGGCGACCGTGACCCTGAACCGCCCCGACAAGCGCAACGCCATGAGTGACGACATGCGCACCGAGTTCATCGATGCCCTGGAGCGCGTGGCGGCAGACAAGGCCATCAAGGCTCTGGTGCTGACAGGCGCGGGCAAGGGATTTTGCGCAGGCGGGGACATTGCCGGAATGCAAAGGCGCATGAATGCTCCCGCGGGCGAGGTGGGCTTCAACGGCTGGCAACGCCAGCAGCGCGTGCACCATGTCCAGGCCCTGCTGCACACCATGCCCAAGCCCGTGATCGCCGCCGTCAACGGCGCGGCTTCGGGCCTGGGGGCAGACACGGCGCTGGCCTGCGACTTCGTGATCGCCAGCGAATGGGCCAGCTTCGCGTGGAGCTATGTGCTGCGCGGCATCATCCCGGACGGCGGGGGCATGTACTTCCTGCCGCGCCGTGTGGGCCTGGCCAAGGCCAAGGAGCTGATCTTCACGGGGCGCCAGGTCAAGCTGCCGGAAGCCCTGGCCCTGGGCATCGTGGACCGCCAGGCCAGTGCCGAGACCTTGGTGGCAGAGGCCCAGGCCTGGGCGCGCGAGCTGTCCTCGGCTTCTTCCACCGCGCTGGCATTGACCAAGACCATCCTGAACCAGAGCTTCGAGCTGTCTTCGCACGATGTCTTCGCCCAGGGCAGCCAGGCCCAGGGCATCTGCTACACCAGCAGTGAACACCGCGCATCGGTGGAGGCCTTCCTGGCCAAGACAGCCGGCAAGGAGTGATGCCATGAGCGAAGCCATTGCCAAGCTGCTGTCGCCGCGCAGTGTCGCCGTCATAGGCGCCTCTGCCGACCTGAAGAAAACCACGGGCCGTCCGGTGGCCTACCTGCAAAAGCACGGGTTTGCCGGCCGCATTCTTCCCGTCAATCCGCGCGTGGAGCGCATTGGCGATCTGGCCTGCTACCCCGATGTGGCCTCGTTGCCTGAAGTGCCTGATGTGGCCGTCGTGCTGCTGGGCGCCGAGCGTGCGCACCAGGCCGTCAGGGAGCTGTCGGCGCTGGGCTGCGCGGCAGCCATCGTGCTGGCCAGCGGCTATACGGAAACGGGCGAGGACGGGGCGCACCGCCAGCGGCAGCTGATCGAGGCGGCCGGCAGCATGCGCCTGCTGGGGCCCAACACCATCGGGCTGGTCAACCTGACCGACCGGATCGTGCTGTCGCCCTCGGGCGCGCTGGAGATGGACGAGTTCCCCGTCGGAGGCATCGGTGTCGTCTCGCAAAGCGGCGGCATCCTGGGCTCGCTGCTGTCGCGCGCCGCCGCGCGTGGCATCGGGCTGTCCAAGCTCATCTCCACCAGCAACGAAGTGGATCTGGAACTGGCCGACTTCATAGACCACCTGGCCGATGACCCGGCCACCAAGGTGATCGCGCTGTATGTGGAGACGGTGCGCAATCCCGCCAGGTTCCGTGCCGCCTGCCTGAAGGCCGCGCGTGCCGGCAAGCCCGTGGTGGCCTTCAAGATCGGCCGCTCCGAGGCCGGCGCCAAGGCCGCCGTATCGCACACGGGCGCCATGGCCGGTGCGGATCGCATGTACGACGCGCTGTTCCGGCAGGTCGGCGTGATCCGTGCGCAAAGCTTTGCCGACCTGCTGGACGTGCCCGCTGCGCTGGCCACGGGCCGCAGGCTGCGCGGCAAGCGCATCGCCATCCTGACTTCCACCGGCGGTGCGGGCACCCTGGTGTCGGACGATCTGGGCGTGGCCGGATTCGACACGCCGGCCCCTGACCAGGCGACCGCCGACGCACTGCGCGCGCTGCAGACCGGCAGCGAGGCCGTGCTGGACCGCAACCCCATCGACGTGACCCTTGCGGGCCTGCGTCCCGACCTGCTGCGCGGCGCCATCAATGCCTTGCTGGCAAGCCCCAGCTACGACGCGCTGGTGATCATCGTCGGCTCCTCCAGCCTGGCCATGCCCGAGCTGCTGGCCGGTGCCATCCAGGAGTGCCTCCCCCACTCCGACAAGCCGGTGCTGGCCTACGTCAGCCCGCATGCGCCGGAGATCGGCGCGCTGCTCACGCAACGCGGCGTGCCGGCCTTCGCTGCGGCGGAAAGCTGCACCGCCGCGCTGGCGGGCATGCTGCGCGTCAATGGCTTCCAGGGTGCGCCTTCCGAGCTGGTCGTCGGCAAGGACACCCTGCAGGAACCGGATCTGCCCGTTGGCTGCCTCGATGAAGCGCAGGCCAAGGCCGTTTTCCGCCGTTTCGGCGTGCCGTGCGCGGCCGAGCGTGTGGTGCGCACCGCCGAAGAGGCCGAAGCCGCCGCGCGCGAACTGGGCGGCCGGGTGGTGCTCAAGATCCTTTCGTCCCGGATCACGCACAAGAGCGATGTGGGCGGTGTCGCCGTCGGCCTGACGGCGGAAACCATAGGTGCCCGGTTGGGCGCGATGGTGGACGACGTGCAGGCCAGGGCGGGCGTGCGCCCGGACCGGTTCCTGGTGCAGCAGATGGTGGCCGGTGGCACCGAGCTGATTCTTGGCCTGCACAAGGATGCGCTGGGTACCGCCGTGATGCTGGGCATGGGAGGCGTGACGGCCGAGCTGTTCCAGGACACCACGCTGCGATTGCTGCCGGACGACGGCTCTCAGCTGGGGGTGCTGAGCCTGTCTGACTCCCTGGAGATGGCCAGGGAGCTCAAGACCTGGCCGCTGCTGGACGGCTTTCGCGGCCGGCCCAGGGCCGATGTCGATGCGCTGGCCCATGCCATCGTCGCGTTCTCTGCGATGGCCGCCCGGCTGGGCGACCGCGTGATCGAAGCGGAGATCAACCCGGTGTTCGTGCTGCCGCAGGGCCAGGGCGTGTGCGCTGCCGATGGTGTGCTGGTTCTGGCCTGAGGGCGCCAGGTACTGCACATTTCTTCCAAAAAAAGACGGCCTCATTGAGGGCCAATCCAAGGAGACCACGCATGCATGCGACCGAAGTGTTCGGGCAGTTTGCCGCTCAATACCACCGTACCGAGCTTCCCGAAGCCGTCATCCACCATGCCAAGCGTGCCGTGATCGACTGGTATGCCGCTTTGTTCCCGGGCCTGGGCGCGGCCCCTCTTGCACAGTTGGAGCAGGTGCTTGCCGAGGACCTGGACCGCGGCTCCTGCCGGCTTGGAAACGGCCGCATGGCCACGGCGCGGGCGGCGGCACTGTTCAACGGTTCGGCGGCCCATGCCGCCGAGGTGGACGACAGCTTCCGCGATGCCATGTACCACCCCGGGGCCGCAACCATTGCGGCGGCGTTGGCGGCAAGCCAGCAGGCAGGGGCCAGTGGCCTGGACTTCCTGCGTGCCGTGGTGCTGGGCTATGAGGTTTCCACCCGCATCGGCGTGACCCTGGGCCGGGCCCACTACCGCTTCTGGCACAACACCGGCACCGTGGGCGTCTTCGGGGCAGCGGCGGCCGCAGGGTATGCGCTGCGGCTGGATGCAGGGCAATTCGCCCATGCACTGGCCACGGCGGCCACCTTCTCTGCGGGTTTGCAGCAGGCATTTCGCATGGATTCGATGTCCAAGCCCCTGCATGCCGGGCGCGCAGCGGAGGCCGGCCTGCTGGCCGCGCAGCTTGCGCACCAGGGGGTGACGGGATCGCTGGACGTGCTGGATGGAGAACTGGGCCTGGGCCGCGCAGTCAGCGACGGACCCGACTGGTCAGACATCGGTGCGACGTTGGGCAGGGACTTCCACATCACCCGGCTCACCTTCAAGAACCACGTCGGCTGCGGCCATACGTTCGCCGCCATCGACGCCGCGCTGGCCTTGCGCAGCCAGCATGCCCTGCGGGCGGACGACATCTGCAGCGTGGCCGTGGCCACCTATGGCCCGGCCCTGGATATCGCCTGCTACACCGATCCTGCGACGGAAAACGAAGCCCGCTTCAGTCTTCGTTTCGTGGTGGCCACGGCCCTGGTCCATGGCAGCGTGCGGCTTTCGGCGTACACCCCGGAGCGACTGGCTGATCCTGCCGTGCGCGCGATGCTCGAGCGCGTCCAGGTTGCGGTGGACCCGCAAATCGACCGGGCCTTCCCTGGCAAGAGATCGGCGCGCGTGGAAATCGTCACCAGGGATGGACGCCGCCATGTCTGGTTCCAGCCCGATCGCAAGGGCGATCCCGAACTGCCGTTGTCGGATGGAGAGCTGGAGGACAAGTTCATCGAGCTTGCCGCGCCCGTTGCCGGCGAGGGACGTGCCCGGCAACTGCTTTCCAACATCTGGGAGCTTGAACGGGCGGGCTGCCTTGCAGGCCTCGCAGCCTGACAGGGCTGCATCGCTTGTGGATTGCAGCCTGGCCGTCAGCAGGCCTGTGACAGCTGCTCCAGGATCGCCGGGTTCTCCAGGGTGGAGGTGTCCTGCACGATGGGCTCGCCGCGTGCAATGCTGCGCAGCAATCGCCGCATGATCTTGCCGCTGCGGGTCTTGGGCAGGTTGTCCCCGAACCGGATGTCCCTGGGCTTGGCGATCGGCCCGATCTCCTTGGCCACCCACTCCCGCAGCAGCCTGGCGATGTCGGCCGCCTCGGCGCCGCTGGGCCGCGAACGCTTGAGGACGACGAAGGCGCATATGGCCTCTCCCGTCGTGTCATCGGGCCGCCCCACGACGGCGGCCTCCGCCACCAGGTCGGTCATGGCTACGAGGGCGGACTCGATCTCCATCGTGCCCATGCGGTGGCCGCTGACGTTGAGCACATCGTCGATGCGGCCGGTGATGGTGAAGTAGCCGGTGCGCGCATCGCGGACCGCGCCGTCTCCCGCCAGGTAGTAGCGGCCCTTGAATTCTTCGGGAAAGTAGCTGGCGACAAACCGCTCGGGATGGCCCCAGATGTTCCTGATCATGGAGGGCCAGGGGCGCTTGATCACCAGGATGCCGCTGTCGCCCCAGGGCAGCTCGTTGCCGGCCTCGTCCACCACGGCGGCGGCAATGCCCGGGAAGGCCAGCGTGCAGGAGCCGGGCACGAGGTCCGTGGCTCCGGGCAGCGGCGTGATCATGTGCCCGCCCGTCTCCGTCTGCCAGAACGTATCGACGATGGGGCAGCGCCCCCCGCCCACCTGCTCGTGGTACCAGTGCCAGGCGGCGGGATTGATCGGCTCGCCCACGGACCCCAGGATGCGCAGGCTGCCCAGGTCGTAGCGCGCGGGATGCACCTGCGCATCGGCGTCGGCGGCCTTGATCAGCGAGCGAATGGCCGTGGGCGCCGTGTAGAAGACCGTCACCCCATGGGCCTCGATCATTTTCCAGAAGCGTCCTGCGTCCGGGTAGGTGGGAACGCCCTCGAACACCACCTGCGTGGCGCCCAGCGCCAGCGGGCCGTAGGCGATATAGGTATGGCCGGTCACCCATCCGATGTCCGCCGTACACCAGAAGACATCGGAGGGCTGCAGGTCGAAGGTCCAGGCGCAGGTCACGGCGGCATGCAGCAGATAGCCTCCCGTGGCGTGCTGGACGCCCTTGGGGGTTCCGGTGGAGCCCGAGGTGTAGAGCAGGAACAGCGGATGCTCGGCCTGCACCCATTCCGGTTCGCAGACATCGCTCTGGGCTGCGGTGATTTCTTCAAGCCACAGGTCCCGGGGCTGGTGCATGGCGATGGCGCCGCCCGTGCGCCGTGCCACCAGCACGTGGCGGACCTGCTCGCAGCCGGGCTGGGCCAGGGCCTCGTCCACGATGCTCTTGAGGGGCAATTGCCGTCCTCCCCGCACTTGCTGGTCTGCCGTGATGACGGCGCAGGCCCCCGTGTCCGCAATGCGGTCGCGCAGCGCCGTGGCGGAGAAGCCGCCAAACACCACGCAGTGAATGGCGCCTATGCGTGCACAGGCCTGCATGGCGGCCACGCCGTCAATCGACATGGCCATGTAGATGACGACGCGGTCGCCCTTGCCGACGCCCAGGCTGCGCAGGGCGTTGGCCAGGCGATTGACCCGGGCAAGAAGCTGCGCATAGGTCACCTGCGTCACCGCGCCGTCATCGGCTTCGAAGATGAGGGCCGTGCGCTCGCCCAGCCCCCGCTGGATGTTGCGCTCCAGGCAGTTCCAGCTGGCGTTGAGCGTGCCGTCATTGAACCATTCGTAGAACGGGGCGCGGCTTTCATCGAGCACGCGCGTGAACGGGCGCTTCCACGCGACGAACTCACGCGCGAGCCGGCCCCAGAACGCCTGGGGATCGGCGTCCGCCTCCGCGACGAGCCGGTCATAGGCGGCGCGCCCGCTCACGCGCGCATTGCGGGCCAGCTCTGCAGATGGGGGATAGGACGGTGCAAGGGACGGTGCAAGGTCTTGGCTCATGGTTGTTGTCTCCTGGGTCTAGAAATCAAGGGGGTCACGAAGCCGGTGCAAAAAGCTCAGGCGCAAAAGCTAAGGCGCAAAGGCTCAGGCGCAAGGCCCCGGGGCGTCAGTCCCCGCAGTGCCGGCCTATCCAGCCGGCAATGGCCGCCGCGCTGCGGAAGTCGTCGCAGGAGCGGGCCGGAATGTCCGGATGGCGCTGGTTCCACAGGCGTGCCAGCGCCTGGCCGGGGCCGATCTCCAGAACGCACCGCACCTGGCGTGCGGCAATGCTGTCCATGCAGTCGTCCCAGTGCACCGTGCCCGCTATCTGCTCGGACAGGGCTGCACGGGCGCCTGCGGCGTCACGCACCCGCCGGGCCGTGTTGCTGAACAGCGCCACGGCGGGCGCGTGCACGGCCACCTGGCCCAGGTCCTGTGCGAAGGCCTGGGCGGCCTGGCGCATCCACGGGGTGTGGGACGCCACCTGCACGCGCAGCCGGGTGGCATGCGCGCCCTGGCGCACTGCCAGCGCCTGCGCCTGCTCCAGCGCCGCATGGGGGCCGCCCAGGATGAGGTTCTCGGGGCCGTTGCGTATGGCCACGGCCAGCCCGGTCGTCTCCAGCAAGGCGGCCATGCGTGCGGGCGGCAGGCCGCTGACGGCCAGCAGCCCGCCGCCGGGCATCTGCTGGGCGCAGCGGTCCATGGCCGCCGCGCGGCGTGCGGCCAGGGCAACGATGTCGAAGGCATCCAGCACGCCCGCGGCACCGAATGCGGGCAGTTCCCCCACGCTGTAGCCCGCCACGGCCGAAGGCGCGGGCAGTTGCGGGGACAGCTGCATCCACGCGGCCATGGCCAGGCCCGCCAGCAGGGGCTGGGCCACGGCGTTGGACTCGGCCCACGGCGCATCGGCCAACCTGTCGCGCCAGTGCGCAACCTGCAGCTGTTCGCAGACTGCCTGTGTCCATGCATCGTCCGCCAGCCAGGCAAGCATGGCGGGATGCTGCGTACCCTGGCCCGAAAACAGCAGTGCAAAGCTCATGGCCGCTCGCAGACACGCAGCACCCAGCAGGCCGCCGCCAGGGTATCGGCCGCGCCGCCCGGTGAAAGGCGGCGCGCAACGAAATCGTCGCAAATGGCCTGCGCCCTGGACAGGCCGTCGGGATGCGCGCATCCGCCTGCCTGGAGAAAGCGCCGCGCGGCATCCTGGCCATGGCGCAGCCCCTGCATGCCCGCGCGGTGGGCCATGTTGCAGTCGTCCAGCACCGCCATGATGTGGAACAGGGCCTCCAGCCGCGCCAAGTGGGCGGGCAGCCCGCTGGCATGCGCTCTGGTCAGCGCTGGCACGGCGGTCTCGAACAGAACGGGGAAACCCAGGGCCGCCTCCTGCGATGCGCCCCGCAGGCCGTGGCGGCGCGCGGCGATGCCGCCGGGCAGGGCGGAGGCCCGCAGGCTGCGCTGCTGCAGCGCATCGCCCCAGTGGCGGCACAGGGCCTCGCGCAGCCACGCGGCGCCGGGAATGCAGGCCTGCTCGGCCAGCACCGCGCCGCCGGCCGCGCACAGCAGACCCAGCATGAAGACGGCGCCACGGTGGGTGTTGATGCCGCCGGTGGCGGCCAGCATGCGCTGCTCCGCCTCGATGCCCAGGCGCTCCAGCACGGGAAACGATGCGCCCTGGCTGCCTGCCTGGGCCATTTTGGGGAAGTAGCTGCGCAGCGCGAACAGGCTGCGCATGAAGCTGTGGGCATCCATGTCGTCATGGCTGCCGCGGTCCACCAGGGTCACCAGGCCGGGCTTGGGTGTCAGCGACAGCTCGTCGTAGAGGGCCAGCGTGGCCGCGCGGCCGATATGCCCGGTCGATGGCAAGGCCCGGGCCGGGTGGAGAAGGGCAGGTTTCATGCAGGAACTCCAGGCGCCGCAGCCGGCGCACACCATTCATGGTCTTCACGCAGTGCCACCCCGTGCAGGCCCTTGACCAGGACCGATCGCACCTTGCCTGCACGCCAGGCGGCCCATTCGCGCCAGGCCACGGCCCAGCCGCCGGGAAACACCAGCTCGGCATCCACGCGCGGGCCTTCCTGCGGCATGGCCTGCAGCAGGCTGGCCAGCCGATCGCCCTGTTCGGCGCCATCGACCGGCACCCAGAGGTCGATGTCCGAGCCGGGCCGCAGATAGGGCAGGCCCGTGATGCACTGCCACCCGTGGCTGCCGAAGACAAAGCCCGTCGCGCAGGCAGCGCGCAGGCACTGCTGCAAGGCGCCGTATGTGGCGAGGGGCGAGGCCGAGTGCGAGACCATCAGCTCGTCCAGCGAGGGAAATTCGCGGGTGCCGATGGCCGCGCCGCGCGCCACATCTAAGCCCATGCGCCGCCGCTGCCAGCGCCCGGACGCAGGCAGGCCCAGCGCCATCAGGCCGGCGGCGGCATGGTCGGCCGATTGCCGCGCGACCACCAGCGGCAGTGCATGGTCGCGCCAGTGCATGAGGATCTCGCGCGCCTGCGCATCCCAGGGGCGTTCCAGCAGGTCCGCCCAGGCCTGGGGGCCGAGGTCCACCAGCTGATGGCGGTGCAGGGTGTCCGGCATGCTGCGGCCTGCCTTCATCCAGCGGCCAGGACGCGCTGCACCACCTCGGCGGCCAGCTTGCGGCCGCCGCGCTCGGCGCCGTCCAGTGCGCGCATGTCCTCGCGCGGGCTGTGGGCCAGGGCGTCGCGCAGCGCCGCCTGCAAATCGCCTTGCCACAGGCCGCGCACGCCGCCCATGGCCACGTAGTTGCCCACGCCGGGCGCGAACACCGGGTTGGACTCGGACAGGGCATTGAGCAGGGACTCGGGCAGCTTGGTGATGCGCGACATGGCGGGGATGCGCATCACGCGGATCTCGGCCTCGGGCAGGGCGTAGCAGGCATCGGCGATCAGGCCCGAGGTGATGAAGCCGCCCGACAGCGCCTGGTCATAGACCAGGCCGATGACGCGGTGGCCCTGGCGCCGTGCCAGGTCGATGCAGGTGCCCAGGTGGGCCATGGCACGGTTGATGCCCAGCAGCTCGTCATGGCGGCGCAATTGCTGGCCCTGCGTGTCGATCAGCAGCACGATGGGGCGGCCAGGGTGCGCGCCGACCGTCTCCAGCACCACCCGGGCCTGGGCCAGGGCCAGCCGCACGCCGATGGGCGCGTGGCCCGTGGTGCCGACGACGGCGAGGGGCTGGCCATCGAACACTGCGTGGCCTTCGAGGAAATCGCCGTTGGCGTGAATCTGGTGGCCCGGGCCGAACAGGTGCTCGGCAAGTGTGTTCCATTGCATGGCGGCTACTCCTGTGAAATGCCCGTGGCGGGCGTCGTGCGCAAGGCACGCACGGCGGCGGCGTCCAGGTCGGGCACGCGCCAGGCGTCGGGCACGCCCAGGGCCTGCCACAGGCGCATGGCCTCGTCCTGCGGGCCGATGGCGCTGCCCGCCTTGAGGGCGTCCAGGGTGTCCAGCCGCGCGCGCAGCAGCGCATGCTCCTGCAGCAGCCCTTCAAGGGTCACCGGACGGGAGTGGTCCAGCGCGGCGATGGCGGCGGCGCGGAAGGCCTCGACATCGTCGGCCACCAGCGCATCGCAGTCGCCGCACAGCCAGCGGTGCTTGCCGCCCGTGGTGCGCCAGACCAGGGCGCGGTCGCGCGCATCGAATTCATCGACGCCGTGCGAGGCCTCGATCACCTCCGGTCCCGACATGGCCAGGCGGCCGATGTCGCTCATCACCACCTGGTCGGCGCAGCGCGCCACGATGCCCATGCCGCCGAAGCAGCCGTTGGCCCCGCCGATGAGGACCACCACAGGGATGCCCGAGGCGCGCACGTCCAGCAGGGCGCGCATGACCTCCGACACCGCGATCAGCCCGGCATTGGCCTCATGCAGCCGAACGCCGCCCGACTCGGCCAGCAGCAGCACGGCCGCGGGCCGCTCCAGCAGGGCGCGGCGCAGCAGGCCCACGAGCTTGGCGCCATGCACCTCGCCCACGCCGCCGCCCATGAATTCGCCCTCCTGCGCGGCCACGAACACCGTGCGCCCGCCCAGCAGGCCCCGGCCGATGGCCACGCCGTCGTCAAAGGCGCTGGGCACGCCCAGTTGTGCCAGATGCGGGCTGGTCAGACGCTCGGAGGGCGGCAGCCATTCATGGAAGCTGCCGGCATCCAGCAACTTCGCCAGGCGCTCGCGCGCCGTGCATTCCGCGTAGCTGATCATGGCTGGCCTCCCTGCAGTTCGGCCAGGGCCTGGTCCAGCCGCAGGCTGACCACGGCCGGCGTGGCCCCCATGTCGTTGATGGACACGCGCACGCCGCCCACGGGGTGGCGCTCGCGGAAATCCTCCACCACGGCCTGCCAGATGGCGCCGAAGCCGTGTGCCGAGGTCTGCACCTGCACTTCGCAGCCATCGCCGCCCGTGCTCTCCAGCATCACCTCCAGGTTGCCCGAGCCGACCACGCCGACCAGGACGGGGGCAAAGGCGCCGGCCGGCCGGCCGCCTGCGAAGCAATAGCTCAGGGACTCCAGCCCTGCGGGTATCTCGCTCATATCGTCTCTCCTACCAGTTCCTGAATCGGCGGGGAGGCTGGTACAGCCCGCCCGAGGCCTGGGCCAGATCGCGCATGCTGCGCGCGGCCAGCAGATTGCGCGTGGCCTGGCGCGGGTCGATGCCCAGGTCCTGCGGACGGCGGATCACCCCGCGGTCGCGCAGGTTCTCCACCATGCGACGGTCGCGCGCCAGGCCCACGGCCGTGTAGCCGGCCACGCCGCGGATGGCCTGCTCGCGCTCTTCGTCGCTGCGGCACAGCAGCAGGTTGGCAATGCCTTCCTCCGTCAGGATGTGGGTCACGTCCTCGCCGTAGATCATGATGGGCGGCAGGTCCATGCCGGCCTGCTCCTGCAGCGTCCAGGCATCGAGCCGCTCCACGAAGGCGGGCTGCATGTGCTCGCGGAAGGTCTCCACCATCTGCACCACCAGCTTTTGCCCGCGCGGCGTGCCTGCCGCGCCGCTGCGGCCCGCCCGCGCCTCGCGCCCGGCCTTGAGCCAGGCGGCGCTGGCATGGCGCCGGCCGCGCGCGTCCGCGCCCATGTTGGGGGCGCCGCCGAAGCCGGCAATGCGCCCCAGTGTCGCGGTGGAGCTGTTGCCGTCCAGGTCGATCTGCAGCGTCGAGCCGATGAACAGGTCGCAGGCATAGTGGCCCGCCGCCTGGCAGAAGGCGCGGTTGCTGCGCAGGCTGCCGTCGGCGCCGGTGAAGAACACGTCCGAGCGCGCCCGGATGTAGTCCTCCATGCCCAGCTCGGAGCCGAACGAATGGATGGACTCCACCCAGCCGGCCTCGATGGCCGGTATCAGCGCCGGATGAGGGTTCAGCGCCCAGTGCCGCGCAATGCGGCCCTTCAGCCCCAGCGATTCGCCGTAGGTCGGCAGCAGCAGCTCGATGGCTGCCGTGTCGAAGCCGATGCCATGGTTCAGGCGCTGGACCTCGTACTCGGCGTAGATGCCCTTGATGGCCATCATGGCCATCAGCACCTGGATTTCGCTGATCTGGGCCGGGTCGCGCGTGAACAGCGGCTCGATGACGTTGGGCCGGGGCGCCTGCACGACGAAATGCACCCAGTCCGAGGGAATGTCCACGCGCGGCAGCGCCGTGGTGGTGCCATCCACCATCTCGTTGACCTGGGCGATGACGATGCCGCCCGAAAAGGCCGTGGCCTCGACGATGGCCGGCGTGTCCTCGGTGTTGGGGCCGGTGTACAGGTTGCCCTGGGCATCGGCCGCGTGGGCCGCCACCAGGGCCACCTTGGGCGTCAGGTCCACGAAGTAGCGCGCGAACAGCTCCAGGTAGGTGTGGATGGCCCCGATCTCCAGCTGCCGGGCCGAGACCAGCTTGGCCAGCCGCGCCCCTTGCGGGCCGGAGAAGCTGAAGTCCAGCCGCCGCGCGATGCCGTTTTCAAACACATCCAGGTGCTCCGGCAGCGCCAGCACCGACTGCACCATGTGCAGGTCGTGCACCTGCTGCGGATCGAGCTGGACCAGGGCGCGGGCCAGGAAGTCGGCCTGCTTCTGGTTGTTGCCTTCGAGGCAGACGCGGTCGCCGGGCGCCAGCACGGCGTGCAGCAGCTCGGTGATGGCGCCGGCATCGACGCGCTTGCCGGCCAGGCGCGGCCCGAGGGCGGCCCGGGCGCGCGCCAGCCTGGCGGCGCGCTCCCCGGCTTTGAGGTTCCAGGAGGGGTCAGTCATGGGATATCAGGGGTTGGCGTGACATTGAGGGGGGCAGGGGGCGGGCGTCCCGGTCGAAGTGCCTGGCTAGAGGACCACGAACAGCAGCCACACGAGCAGCGGCGCCACCAGGGTGACAAGGCCGCCGTAGACCATCAGCTGGCGGAAGAAGCGGTCGCGGTCCACACCCTTGGCATTGGCCAGGACGAGGGCGCCGTTGGTCGAGAAGGGGCTGACATCCACGATGGTCGAGGACACGGCCATGGCCGCGATGAAGCCGACGGCGCTCACATCGGAGCCGCCCTGCAGGAAAGGCACGGCCAGCGGAATCAGCGAGCCCAGCACCGCCGTTGAGGAGGCGAAGGCCGACACCACGGCGCCCACGAAGCACAGCAGCAAGGCCGCCACCAGGGGCGAGGTGAGCTGCGCCACGCTGTGGCCTACGAAGTCGATGGTGCCCATCTTGTCCATCACGCCCACATAGGTGCTGACACCCACGATGAGCATGATCTCGGGCCAGGACACCTGGCCCAGCGCGCGTTTTTGCAGGTTGGGCGCCATCAGCGTCAGCACCAGGCCGATGGTGATGGAGACAAAGCCGATGTCCTGCTTGAAGAACAGGGTGAGGACCGCGAGCGCCAGCAGGCCGACCACGGTGGCCACCTGGTAGCTGCGCGATTGCGGTGCGGCGTCCTGTTCAGGGGCGGCGCGCATCAGCGAGTCGCTGGAGCGCGCAGCGGTGTTGCGCTCCTCGGACAGGGCCTCGCCTTCGGCGTCTCCATACACCTGGGCGCCGCCCTGGGCATGCGAGACGCGCGGCGTGGCGGGCACGCTGCCATCGGCGTCGGCCTTCATGCGCATCAGCCGGGCGCCGCCCATCAGGAAGAACAGCAGCACGGCCACGGCCAGGTTGACCCCCATGCTGGCCAGCATGGTGGCCATCTCGTTGAGCGGCAGGCCCGCCTTGGCCACGATCTTGTTGGTGATGCCGCCGTAGATGCTGATGGGCGAGAAGCCGCCGCCCTGCGCGCCATGGATCACCAGCAGACCCATCATCAGCGGATTGATGCCGTACTTGGCGGCAAAGCCCAGGGCAATGGGCGCGATGATGGCCACGGCCGCAGGGCTGACGGCGCCCACCGCCGTCAGCAGGGCCGCAATGAAGAACATGATCCACGGTATGGCGGCAATGCGCCCGCGCACGGCGCGCACCGCCATGCGGACCAGCCAGTCGATGGTTCCGTTGTTCTGCGCCAGCGCGAACAGGTAGGTGATGCCCGCCAGCGTCAGAAACAGGTCGGCGGGAAAGCCGCCAATGATGGCCTTGGTCCCCATGCCGGCCACCAGGGTGCCGACCAGGAAGGCCCCGACAAAGGCCAGCAGGCCCATGTTGATGGGCAGTGCCGTCGCCAGGACGAACATGCCTATCAACGCGCCAATCGATATCCAATGGGAATTCATGCGATGTCTCCGGTTTTTTATGCGCCTGCAATACGTGTGCATGCTGGTATGCACGGTACGCGGCGGCCCGGAGCGCATCAATAAAGCGCGAGCGCCAACAATTACGCAGAGAGAAACAATGAAGGGTTAACCCGGCGAAGCGGGGCTGTCGCCCCCGGCATGCCGGGTCAGCCGAGCTGCCCGTCCGCGAGGCGGCACACGCTGAGCAGGGCCAGCAGGTTGGGGTCGCGTTCGCGGGAGCGCAAAAAGGTCAGCACGATGGTCTGGCGCATCAGGTACCTGGCCTGCAGCGGTATCAGCTGCACCTTCTGCGGCATCACGCCGCGCACCCGCCCGGGCAGCAGCGTGTAGCCGACGCCGCCGCTGACCAGGTTCATCAGCGAGAAGATGTCATCCGTCTTCATCACCACGTTGGGCGTGAAGCCGGCCACCCGGAAGGACTCGATGAAGCCGCCATAGGTCGCAAAGCCTTCGCCCAGGCTCACGAAGTTCTCGCGCGCCATGGCGCCCAGATCGACCTCGGCCAGATGCGCATAGGGCGAGCCCACGGGCGCGGCAAAGAAAATGTCGTCCTCGAACAGCAGCTGCGTCTGCATGTCGGCGGCGTTGTCCGGCATGGCCATCAGCGCCGCGTCCAGCGTTCCGTTGCGCAGCCGCTCCAGCAGGCCGGCGTTCGAGCCCAGCACCAGTTCGGTCTGCAGATCGGGGCGGCGCAGCTTCAGCGCCATCACCAGCGCCGGCACGGTGCGGTTGGTCAGGGAGTACAGCGAGCCGATGCGGATGCGGTCCGCCGAGTAGCCTGCCACCTCGCGCGTGGCGCGTATGCCCTCGGACATGGTGGCCAGCACTTCCCTGGCGACATCGGCCAGGGTCTGCGCTGCCTCGGTGGGCTTGAGGTTGCGCCCCTCGTGCCGGAACAGGGCGCAGCGCATGCCGGCCTCCAGCGCGTGCAGTGCGCGGTGCACGCTGACCGAGCTGGTCTCCAGCCGTTCCGCCGTCTTGGCGAGATTGCCTGTCTCCAGGAAGGCGAGCAGCACCTCGAGTCTGCGGAAGGTTATTTCGTCATCGATTCTCAGGCTCATGGCAACGTCACGCTCTCATCGTGGGGGACGGGCGGATTGTGGCGTTGATCGCGTTGCGTGCACAGACTCCGGTCTGTCCGGGGGCCGCGGCCCCGGCCGGCTCACGATGCGGATTGGCTGCGCTGGATGCTGCGGATGTCGAAGGCGCCGCCGGTCTGGGCCTGGTCGCTGGTCGTGACGGCCCGCTTGCCGAGCAGGGGGAAGACCAGCTCGGCAAAGCGGATGGATTCCTCCAGGTGCGGGTAGCCCGAAAGCACGAAGCTGTCCGCGCCCAGCGCGGCGTACTCGCGCAGGCGCTCGGCCACGGTGGCGGCATCGCCGACCAGGGCCGTGCCCGCGCCGCCGCGCACCAGGCCCACGCCGGCCCAGAGGTTGGGCGCCACCTCCAGCCGGTCGCGCCGCCCGCCGTGCAGCGCGGCCATGCGCGACTGGCCCACGGAGTCCATGCGCGCATAGCCGGCCTGGGCGCGGGCGATGTCCTCGTCGGTGAGCTTGCTGATCAGGCGCTCGGCATCGGCCCAGGCCTCCTCGTTGGTCTCGCGCACGATGACGTGCAGCCGCACGCCCAGGCGCACCTGGCGGCCCTGCTGCGCGGCGCGGCGGCGGATGTCGGCGAACTTTTCGGCCACGGCGGCGGGGGGCTCGCCCCAGGTGAGGTAGGCGTCCACCTGGCGCGCGGCCAGGTCATGGGCGGCGTCCGAGGAGCCGCCGAAGTACAGCGGCGGATGCGGCTTTTGCACCGGAGGAAAGAAGTTGCGGCCCTGCTTGACCTTGAAGTATTTGCCGTCGAAATCCACGGCCTCGCCGGCCAGCAGGCGGCGCCAGATGGTCAGGAATTCATCGGCATAGGCATAGCGTTCGTCGTGGGCCAGGAAGATGCCGTCGGCCTCCAGCTCGGTGGCATCGCCCCCGGGCACCACGTTGAGCAGCAGGCGCCCGCCCAGGGCCTGGTCCAGCGTGGCGGCCTGGCGCGCGCTGGAGACGGGCGCGCCCAGCGAGGTGCGCAGGGCCACCAGCAGCTTGATGCGCTGCGTGACGGGCACCAGGCTGGAGGCCACTACCCAGGGGTCCAGGCAGGAGCTGCCGGTGGGGATCAGCAGGCCGTCGTAGCCCAGCTCCTCGGCCGTGACGGCGATCTGGCGCATGTAGGCGTTGGTGGGGGCGCGGCCGAAGTCGGAGGTGCCGAGGTAGCGCGTGTCGCCCGAGGTGGGCAGGAACCAGAAGATGTCTGGCGATGCGTGGGGGTCTTGGCTCATGGGATCTCCGGGGACGATGGAAAAGACGGTGGCGCGGCCTCGCCCGGCACCTGGCCCAGGCGCTGCAGCCGCGCGCGCACTACGCTGCGGCTGATGCCCAGCTGGCGCGCGGTCTGCACCTGGTTGCCGCGGTTGCGCTGCCAGGCCTTGAGCAGCAGGGCGCCCAGCACGTGCTGCTCCAGGCCTTCGGCATGCACGTCGCACAGGCTGTCCAGCGCTTCGCCCAGGGCCAGTTCGGCGGCGGCGGCCTGGGCGCCGTGTTCGGCCTCGCGTGTGGGGACGGGATCGGGCTCCCTCTGGCTGCTGGCGATGTGCAGGTCGCCCGCGCCGATGTGCATGCCCTGGGTCAGCAGCAGGCTGCGGTGGATGACGTTCTCCAGCTCGCGGCTGTTGCCGGGCCAGTCGTGCTCCAGCAGCTTGCGCTGCGCGTCCTGGCTCAGTGCCATGGGCGCGTAGCGCATGCGCTGGCAGTAGCTCGCGATGAAGTGGCGCGCCAGCGGCAGGATGTCGGCCGGGCGCTGGCGCAGCGGCAGCACGGTGAGGGTGACGACATCGAGCAGGTAGTACAGGTCTTCGCGAAAGCGCCGCGCCGCCACCTTGGTGTGCAGCGGCGCGCTGCTGGCCGCGAGCACGCGCACGTTGGCCGGCGTGCGCTGGCTGGCGCCGATGCGGGTGACCGCCTTGTCTTGCAGAACGCGCACCAGCTTGCTCTGGATGTGCAGGGGCAGGTCGTCGATCTCGTCCAGCAGCAGGGTGCCGCCGTGGGCGTCCTCGAAGCGGCCGGGCAGGTTGCCGAACGCACCCGTCAGCGCACCGCTTTCATGGCCGAAGAGCTCGGCGTTGATCAGGGCCTCGGACAGCGCGCCGCAGTTGACGGCGACAAAGGGGCCGTGGCGGCGCGGGCTCAGGTGGTGGATGTGGCGGGCCACCATTTCCTTGTCGGCGCCGCTGTCCCCCAGGATGAGGACGCCGGCCTCGCTGGCGGCCACCTGTCCCATGGTCTTGAGCAGGGCCTGCGAGGCCGGGTCTTGCAGTATCCACGGCGCGGGCGCGGCGCCGTCATCGTGCGCGGCAGAGGCTGCGGGCGCATGCACGGTTGCAGGTACGGGCGCAGGTACGGGCGCAGGTGTTGCCGAGGACTTGCCGGGCGGCCAGGTGGGCAGACGGGTGTTCATGGCGCGGCGTCACGAGTAGAAGCTGGGCTGCGGATGGGTGCCGTTGAGCACCCAGTCGCCCAGCTCCTGCAGCTTGTAGTGCAGCGGGTCGTGCAGCGTCTGCGTGCGCAGGTTGCGCCAGAAGCGGTCAAAGCGCAGCGCCGCGTGCGTGGCGCGCGCGCCCGTGGCCTCGAAGATGCGGCTGGACAGGTCCAGCCCCGAGCGCGTGGTGGCAATCTTGGCGGCCGTCACGGCCACGGCGACTTCGCCGCGCTCGTGGGCGGTCAGCGCCGGGCCTCGGCGCCAGGCGGCGTCAAAGCGCTGCGCGGCCTGCAGGGTCAGCAGGCGTGCGCCTTCCAGCGCGGCCCACAGCTCGCCATACAGCGCCTGGATGTGGGGGTCTGCGCTGGCCGCATCGGCAGGGGACTTGAACCAGGGCCGCGCCTCGTTCAGCGTGTAGCCGCGCGCCTGCTCCAGCGCGCCCTGGGCAATGCCCAGGAACAGATGGGCCAGGATGAGCTGGGCCAGCAGCGGGCGCAGCGCGGCATGCGGCGTGGACAGCGGGCCGGGGTCCAGCAGCAGCTCGGCCGCCTCCACGCGCACGCGCTCGAACAGGGCCGAGCCGCTGTCGGTCTGGCGCTGGCCCATGTTGTCCCAGTCGCGCAGCAAGGTGATGCCCGTGCGCTCCGTGGGCACCACGCCGATCAGCAGCTGGCCGCTGTCGGCATCGATGGCCGAGGCCACCAGCATCTGCGAGTCCAGCGCGCCCGAGGTAAAGCTTTTCTTGCCCGAGAACTCCCAGTGGCCGGGCTGGCGCGTGGCCGTGGTGCGGCGGTCCAGCGGATTCAGCGTATTGCCCCAGAACCAGCGGTGGCGTGCCGTCTGCAGCAGCCAGGGCCGCCACTGGGCGGGCTGGCCGAACAGCTGCACGGTGGCCAGGTGCAGGTGCTGGAAGCCGTAGACATGGGCCAGCGAGCCGTCTGCCGTGGCCAGGATGCGCACCGTCTCCAGCGTCTGCACCCAGTCCGCGCCCAGGCCGCCCAGCTCGCGCGGAATGCTCAGCGCCAGCAGGCCGCTGGCGCGCAGCGCATCGCGCTCGGCCTTGGGCGTGCCGCCTGCGGCATCGCGCCGGGCCGCCGTGGCGGCAAGGCGCTGCGCCAGATCCTGCGCAGTGGCTATTGGGTCCGCAGGGACGGCCTCTGCCTGGCTCACGCGGGCTGCCCGGCCAGGGCCAGGTCGGCGGCTTCGGGAACGGGCGGCTGTGCCTCGGCCTGGGCCTGGGCCTGCACCAGCTGCTGCAGCGCACCGCGCAGCACCGGGGCCGACAGCTGCACGGTCAGCTCGATGCGCTGGCGCAGCGATTCGCTGTGCACCTGGCCGTCCTGGATGTCCTCGGGCGTGGAGTACACGCCAATGGGCAGGGTGAGGGCCGAGAAAAAGCCGAACAGCGGGCGCAGCTGGTGGTCCAGGATGAGGGCGTGGCGCGGGCTGCCGCCGGTGGCGGCCAGCAGCACGGGCGTGCCCTGCAGCGCGTCCAGGTCGATCAGGTCGAACAGGTGCTTGAGCAGGCCCGGCAGGCTGGCGCGAAACACCGGCGCGCCGACGATGAGGAAGTCGGCCTGCTCGATGGCTTCGATGGCCTGCAGCGTGGCCGGCGGCAGGTCGCTCTTGGACAGGGCCGCGCCCAGATGGGGCTGCAGGTCCAGCAGGTCGATGACCTGTGCCTGCAGCGGCAGCTCCTGGCCCAGGCGGGCATGCAGGGCGTCCAGCAGGACACGGGTGCGGGAGGGGCGGCTCAGGCTGCCATTGACGATGACAGTCTTCAGCGATCGGCTCATGGAAACTCCTTGGCGTGGGTTCCAGGAGGCAGCGCGGCATGCGGTTTGCGAAGACTGCCAGCCCGGATGAGGTGGGATGGATGCCTTCATTACAGGGCCGAACGCCGGTATGGCGAAAGAAACTTAACGCATTTGCTTATCGGTTTGGGTGCCTTGGCAAGTGCTTGTTTCTGAAAGGAATTTTGTGGCGCATGGCATGTGCTAATGCGTTCTGGCGATATGCGCACGGCCGCTGCGCCCGTCCCTGCGCAGCGCGGCCGCGCAAGGGCCTTCAGCCCGCCACGCCCGTCACGCCCACGTGCCAGTAGTAGATGGGGTCGGCGCCGTTGAGCAGGATATCGCCCGCCGAGCGGGCCTTGTACAGCACGGGGTTGTGCGAGGCCAGGGTGCGCGCATTGCGCCAGTGGCGGTCCAGTGCCAGGTCTTCGGACAGGGCGCTGGAGCCGCCCACCTCGAACAGCCGCGCGGCCGCCTGCAGCACGGGATCGACCACGGCCACCTGGGCCTGGGCCGTGCGCAGCTCCAGGGCATGCAGCTGCTGCAGCGGCACCTCGCGCCCGGCCTCGCGCTCGCGCGCGATGCGGCCCAGTTCGGCGGCCACGTCGGCCACGGCCAGTCCTGCGATGTAGGCCGTGCCGGCCAACTGGCCGACGATGTGCTGCACCAGCGGATCGTCCTTGGGCAGGGTGGCGCTGCCGTGGCTGAACACGCGGCGGCGCGCCTGTACATAGGCGATGGCATCGCGCTGCAAGGCCCGGGCAATGCCGGCCAGGGTGGCCAGGTGGGCCAGCTGGAAATAGGCCACCAGGGGCGTGGGCTGGGCGCGGGGGAAGCGGATCACGGCGTCGTCGGGCACGCGCACCTGGCTGAGCACGGTGGTGCCCGAGCCGGTCAGGCGCTGGCCAAAGCCGCGCCAGTCATCGAAGCGCTGCACGCCGGCCTCCGAGGTGGGCACGACGGCGTGCACGGTCTGGTCTTCCTTGCCCGGCTCCACCGCGCGCGCCACCACGGTCACCCAGTCGGCATACAGCGTGCCCGTGCTGTAGAACTTGCGCCCGTCCAGCCGCCACCAGCCGGGCTGGGCGTCGGGCACCAGGGTGGTCTGCAGCGTGCCCAGGGTGCCTGCGCCCACCTCGGTGGTGGCATTGCCGAACACGGCGCCGCGCGCGGCCAGCGGCAGCCAGCGGGCCTGGGTGGCGGCATCGCGGTCGATGAGCACGCGGTCCAGAAAGCCGAAGTGCGGGCGCAGGATCTGGGCGACGTTGGAGTCGGCCTCGGCCAGCTCGGTCCACAGCGCAAACAGCTGCTCCACGCTGGCGCCGGCTCCGCCAAGGCGGCGCGGCACGCGCAGCGCAGTGAAGCCGCTGTCACGCAGCCAGGCGATGGGTTCATGGGCCAGGCTGCGCGTGCGTTCGCGCTCGGCCGCACCCTGGGCGATGCGGTCGAACACAGGGCGAAAGCGCGCCTGCAGGGATGGCAGCGAGGGCGCGTCGGGATCGGCCGGGCCGTCTGTGGTTGGGCCGGGCGCCGCGTAGGCCGCAGGCTCGGTGGCGCAGGGGAGGGTGGTGGTCATGGCTTTGCAAATTCAAAGGCCCGCCAACCCGGCATGCCTGCAAGGCAGGGCCGGGCCACGGGCCGGTGGCGGGAGGGTGGCGAAGGCCTTCAACGCCGCCAGCGCGCGGCGGCGTGGCTGGCGGGCAGGCGGTCGCCCTGGCCGAACAGGCGCTGGCGCAGCGTGGCGTCCTCGCCGTAGCTGGTGCGGTAGCGGCCCCGGTTCTGCAGCTCGGGCACGACCAGGCGGGCGAAGTCTTCCCAGGTCTCGGGCGCGACGATGCGGGTCAGGTTGAAGCCGTCGATCTCGCCCACATCGATCCAGCGCTCCAGCTCGTCGGCCACCTGGGACGGGTCGCCCACGATGGTGGCGTAGCGGCTGCCCAGCGTGAACTGCTCCAGCAGCTTGCGCCGCGTGGTCCAGCCCTGCTTCTGGGCGGCCTGGGCCGCCGACTGGATGGCGTTGGTGTTGCCGAAGGAGATGGGGTCGTCCAGCCCGTACTGCGCAAAGTCCACGCCGGTGCTGGCGGCAAAGTGGGCCAGCCCGCTTTCCGCGCTGGCGTGGGCCAGGTAGTCGGCGTATTTCTCGCGCGCCTCGGCCTCGGTACGGCCGGGCACCACGGCCACGCCGGCGTAGATCTTGATGTCCTCGGGACGCCGGCCCGCGTCCACGGCGGCCTGGCGCAGCTGGCGCGAGGCCTCGCGCGCGGCCTCGGGCGTGCGTGCGCCGATGAAGATGCCCTCGGCATGCCGGCCCGCAAAGCGCAGCCCGCGCGGCGAGGTGCCGGCCTGGAACAGCACGGGCGTGCGCTGGGGCGAAGGCGCGCTCATGTGGATGGCGTTGGCGCGGTAGAACGGCCCCTCGTGTACCACCGGGTGCACCTTGCCGGGCAGGGCGTGGATGCGCCGCGCCTTGTCGGCGATCACGGCACCCTCTTCCCAGCTGCCTTCCCAGAGCTTGTAGGAAAGCTCCAGGAAGTCGTCGGCGCGGTCGTAGCGGCTGTCGTGCTCGGCCAGGCCGTTCTGGCCCAGTCCGCGCGCGCCGCTGTCCACATAGCCGGTGACGATGTTCCAGCCGATGCGGCCATTGGTCAGCTGGTCCAGCGTGGTCACGTCGCGCGCGAAGGTATAGGGCTGGTGCGCGCCCACGGTGGCCGTGAGGCCGAAGCCGATGTGCCGCGTCACCGCCGCCATGGCCGAGACCAGCAGCCAGGGGTTGTTGACGGGCAGCTGTATGCCTTCGCGCAGGGTCAGGTCCACGCCGCCCTGGTAGACGTCGTAGTAGCCGACCACGTCGGCGATGAAGATGCCGTCGAACAGGCCTTCCTCCAGCACCCTGGCGATGTGGGTCCAGTAGGCCAGCGTGCCGTACTCGGTGGAGCGGTCGCGCGGATGGGTCCACAGGCCGTGGTGTATGTGGCCCACGCAGTTCATGTTGAAGGCGTTGACGTGGATGTGGCGCTTGGCTTGCGTCATGGGGCGGGTCCTGCAGTCCGTTGCGTCAGTTCTTCAACCAGGCCAGGCGGTAGAGCTTCTGGTCGTTCAGGTAGAAGGCGTGGATGGTCTTGCGCACCACGTCGGAGTTTTTGTAGATGTCCAGGAAGCGGGCGATGCGCGGGTCGGCCGCGCGGTCGCTGCGGGCCACGAACTGGATGGCCCAGGAGTCGTCCTCGTAGCTGGTGTAGGCCAGGCCCTTGCTGGCATCGAAGGCCTTGGAGGCGATGATGAAATACGGAAAGCCCTGGGCCAGGTCCACGTCGGGCGTGGTGCGCGCCAGCTGCGGGCCCTCGATCTCCACGAACTGCAGCTTCCTGGGGTTGGAGACGATGTCCGCCTGGGTGCCCAGCAGCCCGGTGTCGGGGCGCAGCGTGATCAGGCCCGCGTGCTGCAGCAGGCGCAGGCCGCGGCCCACGTTGACGGGGTCGCTGGCAATGGCCACCTTGGCGCCCGTGGGCAGGTCGGCCAGGGATTTGTGGCGCGTGGAGTACAGGCCCAGATAGGACAGGATGCCCGCCTGCACGCTGGTGAACTTGAAGCCCTTGCTGCGCGCTGCATTGGCCAGGTAGTTGCTGTTCTGGTAGTAGTTGAGGTCGATGTCGCCCGCGTCCAGCGCTACGTTGGGCGTGGCCCAGTCGGTGAATTCCACCACCTGCACGTCCAGGCCCTGCTTCTTGGCCTCCTTGGCGGCGGCTTCCACCGAGTCCGCGAAGATGCCCGGCACCACGCCGATCTTCAGGGGCGCGGCCAGGGCGCTGCCCGCGAGCAGGGCAGCGCCCAGGAAGGCGGCCAGCCGGGGCCAGAGGGTGGGGGAGGTCGTTGTCATCATTGCATTCCTGTGTCGTTGATAAAGGTCAGAGCGCGCCATGGCGAGGTGGGCGTATGCCGTTGAGCACGTAGTTGCCCACGGCGTGGTATTTCCAGCGCACGGGGTCGTGCAGGGTGTGGGTGCGCGCGTTGCGCCAGAAGCGG
This sequence comes from Delftia sp. Lp-1, assembly GCF_020523835.1. NCBI lineage: Bacteria > Pseudomonadati > Pseudomonadota > Betaproteobacteria > Burkholderiales > Comamonadaceae > Delftia > Delftia sp. Lp-1. Next base: position 193,571 of record NZ_JAJALJ010000002.1, read on the forward strand.
TCCAGGCCCTGTCCCGCCAGGGTGGAGGCCGTGCCCGCCAGCTCGAACAGCTTGCTGCCCGCCAGCAGGCTGGCGCTGGTGCTCAACGCCTTGGCCTGGGCCACGGCCACCGAGGCGGCGGCCACGCTGTCTTCCGTGGGCGCGCGCTGGGCGGCGTCCACGGCCAGGGCCGCGCGGGCCACCAGGGCATCGGCGGCGCGCAGGCGCACGTGGACATTGCCCAGTTGCTGCAGCAGCAGCGGGTCCTGCGTGGCGCTGGCCACGCCCGCGTCCACCCAGGGCCGCGCATGCTCGCGGATGAAGGGAAGGGCGGCCTGTAGCGCGCCGTGGCCAATGCCCGCGTCCAGGGCGGCATGGATGATCTGGGCGAAGGGGCCGATGGTGGTGGGCCGCTCGAAGGAACTGGTGAAGGGCACCACCCATTCGGGCTCCACGCGCACGCGGTCGAACTGCACGGAGCCGCTGCCCGTCACGCGCTGGCCGAAGCCGTCCCAGTCGTCGGTGACGGTGACGCCGGCCGCATCGCGCGGGATGAAGACCAGATACATGCGTTCGCCTTGCCCCGGCACCTCTTCCTGCGCGCTGGCCAGGGTGGGAATCCAGTGCGCGAACAGCGCGCCCGTGCAATAGAACTTGCGCCCCTGCACGAACCAGCCGCCGCTGTCGCGCAGCAGCCGGGTGCGGCGCTGGAAGTCGCGGTGGCCGATCTCGGCCAGCGCATTGCCCAGGCGTTCGCCGCGCAGCACACGGTCATAGAAGAAGGCCTTTTGCGCGGGCGATCCGCCCACGCGCAGCACTTCCAGCGAGTAGTAGTGGTTCTGCGGAATGTGGCCGAAGTTGCCATCGGCCGCCGCAATCAGGGCAATGGCCCGCGTCAGCGTGGCCGTGGACACGCCCGCGCCGCCGTACTCCCGGGGAATGGTGATGCCCCACAGGCCGCTCTGGCTGAACTGCTCCACCTCCTGCCAGGGCAGCAGGCGGTCGCGGTCGCGCGCCAGGGCGCCGGGGGCGATGAGGGCGGCAAAACTGCGGGCCGCCTCCAGCGCCTCGGCCTCGCTGCCGATGATGTGGGCGGGCCGGGCTGGAGGCGCTGCGGGAGCGGGCTGGCTGCCCGGTGTGGAGGCCAGGGCCTGCAGCTCTTGGGTCGATGTCTGTGTCATGGCGGTCAGTTCCACTGGTGGCGGCGCGGCAGGGCGCCGTTGAGCAGGTAGTTGCCCAGCAGGTGGTATTTCCAGCGCACGGGGTCGTGCAGCGTGTGCACGCGGGCGTTGCGCCAGTGGCGGTCCAGGCGGTGGGCAGCGCGGCTGGCCGAGGAGCCGGCCAGCGCGAACAGGTGCTCGCCGGCCTGCAGCGCAGCCTCGGTGGTGAGGATCTTGGCCTCGGCCACGGCCACCGAGGCCTGGGCGCTGGCCTGCTCGTCCACCGGGCCACCAGCCGCTGCAGCAAGTGCATCCAGCGTGCGCGCGGCCTCCAGCAGCACGGCATGGGCCGCGTCCACCTCGATCTGCAGCTGGCCGACCTCGTGGATGAGGTGGGGATCGTCGCTGGCGCGCGCCACGCCGGAGTCCATCCAGGGCCGGCTCTTGTCGCGCACGAAGTCCACCGCGTCGCGCAGCGCGCCCTGGGCAATGCCTGCGTCGATGGAGGCCTGGATCAGCTGCGACACCGGGCCGGACAGCGAGGGCGTGGCCTCGAACTGCCAGGCAGGCACCACGTCCTCGGGCTGTACCTGCACCTGGTCCAGCTGCACGCTGCCGCTGGCCGTGGTGCGCTGGCCGAAGGAGTCCCAGTCGTCGAACACGGTCACGCCCGGCGCATCGCGCCGCACCCAGACCTGCACGATGCGGCCTTCCTCGTCCTGGGCACGGAAGGGCACCCAGTGCGCGAAGGCCGAGCCCGTGGAGTAAAAGCGCGTGCCGCTGACGCGCAGGCCGCCTGCGGCATCGCGCGACAGGCGCGCCGTGGCCTCCAGCACATGGGCCGCGCGCCCCTTGCGTTCCGGCCCGGCATTGCCCAGGCGGTGGCCGGCCAGCACGTCGGCGAACCAGCGGCGCTTCTGGGACTCGCTGCCCATGTCCCGCAGGTTCTGCAGCACGGCGAAATGGTTCTGCGGAATCTGGCCCAGCGAAGGGTCGGCCGCGCACAGCGTGACGAAGACCTGGGCCAGCGTCTCGTACGAGGCGCCCAGGCCGCCGTAGGCGCGGGGCACGGTGATGGCGCCCAGCCCGCTGGCCGTGTGGCGCTCGATTTCCTGCCAGGGCAGGCGCCGCTCATGGTCGCGGGCGGCTGCGTCCGCGCGCCATTCATCGGCCAGGGCCTGGGCGGCCTGCAGGGCCTCGGCCTCGCTGGTGATGCGGTGCGGAGGGGAGGGCGGCAGGGGCAGGCGCCGCAGCGCCCCGCCCGGGGTGTGGTGTGTGTTGCCGGGCAAGGCTGCGCCCAGGGCATCCGGTGTGGTCATTCCGTGCCTCGTTGCTGAGTCGGTGGGGAGAGGGCCGCCAGGCGGCGGCCCCGGAGGGAAAGGCGTGGTGCCTGTTTTCAGCGTCAGCGGCTGCGCAGCCGGCGCACGTAGCGGTCGCCCAGCACCTGGACCACGGTGACCAGCGCGATCAGCACGGCAATCACCAGCAGCATCACCTGGGTGTCGAAGCGCTGGTAGCCGTAGCGGATGGCCAGGTCGCCCAGGCCGCCCGCGCCCACGGCGCCGGCCATGGCCGAGGAGCTGATCAGCGCCACCAGGGTGATGGTGAAGCCGCCCACGATGCCGGGCAGGGCCTCGGGCAGGTAGACGTGGCGCACGATGTCCCACTTGCGGCAGCCCATGGCCTGGGCGGCTTCGATGAGGCCGGGATCGACCTCGCGCAGGCTGACCTCGACGATGCGCGCGAAGAACGGCGTGGCGCTGATGGCCAGCGGCACGATGGCCGCCCACACGCCGATGGTGGTGCCCGTCACCAGCCGCGTGAACGGGATCAGCGCCACCAGCAGCACGATGAAGGGCGTGGCACGGAAGCCGTTGATCACGCTGCCCAGCGCACGGTGCGTGCGCGGCGAGGCCAGGAAGCCGCCGGGCGCGGTGACGATGAGCAGCACCGCCAGCGGAATGCCCGCCGCCAGCGCGATGCCGCCCGAGACGCCGACCATCATCAGCGTGTCGGCCAGCGCGTTGCCGTAGCGCTCAATGGGAATGGACAGATTCAGCGACATATCCGAGATCCTTGATGTCATGCGCAATGGCCGCCGGGCCCTGCGTCAATGTGTGCCAGTCATGCGCGGCCGTGCCGCCGCCCAGCGAGATCAGCAGCTGCCCCTGGGCATGGCCCTGGATGCGGTCCACGCCGCCATGCAGCAGGCGAACCCGGCCGCCCAGGGCCTGGGCGATGCGCGGGAAGTCGGGCTCCAGCCCGTCCTCGCCGCGGTAGGTCAGCTGCAGGATGCGTTCGTGGCGGCCTGCGGGCGCGTCGGGCAGCAGTCGCTGGCGCAGGTCGTCGGGCAGGCCGTGCTGCAGCGGTGCCAGCAGGGCGCGCGTGGCCGGGTGCTGCGGGTTGCCGAAGACCTTCCAGACCTCGCCCAGCTCGGCGATGCGGCCCTGCTCCAGCACCAGCACGCGGTCGGCGATCTCGCGGATCACGCTCATCTCGTGCGTGATCAGGACGATGGTGATGCCCAGCTTGCGGTTGATGGTGCGCAGCAGCTCCAGGATGGACTGCGTGGTCTCGGGGTCCAGGGCCGAGGTGGCCTCGTCGCACAGCAGGATCTCGGGGTCGGTGGCCAGGGCGCGGGCAATGCCCACGCGCTGCTTTTGCCCGCCCGACAGCCGGCTCGGATAGGTGCCAGCCTTCTCCTGCAGGCCCACCAGGGCCAGCAGCTCATTGACCCGCGCATTGATGCGTGCGCGCGGCAGGCCCGCCACCTGCAGGGGCAGCGCCACGTTGTCATGCACCGTCTTGGCCGACAGCAGGTTGAAGTGCTGGAAGATCATGCCGATGCGCCGGCGCAGCTGCACCAGCTGCGATTCGTCCAGCGTGCCGATGTCCACGCCGTCGACCCGCACCTGGCCGCTGCTGGGCTGCTCCAGCCGGTTGATGGTGCGCAGCAGGCTGGACTTGCCCGCGCCGCTGCGCCCGATGATGCCGAAGATGCTGCCCGGCGCGATCTCCAGGCTGATCGCATCCAGCGCCTGTACGGGCCCGGCCGAAGACTGGTAGGTCTTGGCCACGCCGCTGAAGGCCACGGCGCCGGGTCCGCGGATGGATTCCCGCGTGGTGCCGGCCGCTGCCGATGAGCGCCTGCCCGCGTCATGGGCTGGCCTGTCCGCCTCGTGGGCCGGCCTGTCCGCCAGGGGCTGCCTGGCTGCAATGCTGGTTGACATGGCTGAAGTCCTCCCCGTGCCGCTCAGGGCTTGACCCAGGCCAGGTTGTACAGGCGCTTGTCGTTGGAGAAGGCGCGCTGGGCCTCGGCCTTCACCGCGTCGGAGTTCTGGTAGATGCGAATGAACTTCTGCACCACGGGGTCCTGCGTGCGGTTGGCCTTGACCACGAACTGGATGGAAAAGCGCGCGTCCTCGATACCCGAATATGCAAGCCCGCTGGACGGATCGAAGGCCTTGGCCGCCACGATGAAGTGCGGGTAGCCCTGGGCGATGTCCACGTCGCCCGTGATGCGCACCAGCTGCGGCCCCTCGACCTCGACGAAGCTGAGCTTCTTGGGGTTCTCGACGATGTCGTCCAGGCTGCCCAGGTAGCCCACGCCGGGCTTGAGCTTGATCAGCCCCACCTTCTGCAGCAAGAGCAGGCCGCGCCCCTGGTTCACGGGGTCGTTGGCAATGCCCACCTTGCCGCCCTGCGGCACCTGGGCGATGGCCTTGTGCTTGAGCGAGTACAGGCCCACGTTGGCCAGGATGCCCGTGCCCGCGCTGGCCAGCTTGTAGCCGTTCTTCTGGATGGCGTTGTCCAGGAAGGGCTGGTGCTGGAAGTAGTTGATGTCCAGGTCGCCCGAGTCCACGGCCACGTTGGGCGTGGTCCAGTCGGTGAACTCCACCACCTGCACATCGATGCCCTGGGCCTTGGCCTCCTTGGCGGCCACGGCCACCGAGTCGGCGTAGGCGCCGGGCACCACGCCGATGCGCAGCTTGTCGGCAGCGTGGGCGGAGAACAGGGCCAGGGCGGCCAGCGGGGCGATCAGGGCACGGGAAAGCTTCATCGGGATCTCCGGAAAGAAAGGGTTCGAAAAAGGCAGGAAGGGGCCGCGTCACGGCTTGCGCCACGGCAGGCTGTACAGCCTGTCGTTGGCGGCGAATGACTTGTGGATCTGCGCCTGCACGGCGCCCGAGGTCTGGTAGATGCGCACGAACTGCGCAATGCGCGGGTCCCGGGCGTTGTCCTGGCGCGAGACGAAGCGGATGGCGTAGTACAGGTCGTCAATGCCCGAATACAGCAGCGCATTGCCGGCCACCTGCGGCCGCCCGGCGTTGACGAAGTGGGCCGGGTAGCCCTGGGCCAGGTCCACATCGTCCAGCGCGCGCACCAGCTGCGGTCCCTCGATCTCGACAAAGCGCAGCCTGCGCGGGTTGGACACGATGTCGTCCAGCCCCGCGCGCGGGCCCTTGCCTTCGCGCAGCTGAATCAGGCCGGCCTTCTCCAGCAGCAGCAGGCCGCGCCCCTGGTTGACGGGGTCGTTGGCCACGCCGACGCGCGCACCCTCCTTCAGGTCGGCGAAGCGCTGGGTCTTGAGCGAGTACAGGCCGATGTTGGGCAGCAGGCCCGTGGCCACGCTGGTGAAGGCATAGCCGCGCTCGCGGATGGCGTTGTCCAGGAAGGCCTGGTGCTGGAAGTAGTTGAGGTCGATGTCGCCGGCCGCCAGTGCCGTGTTGGGCGTGGTCCAGTCGGTGAACTCGATGACCTGCACGTCCAGCCCCTGGGCGCGCGCCTCCTTGGCGGCGACCTCCACGGAGTCGGCCAGCGAGCCGGGCGTGACGCCTATCTTCAGCGCGGCGGCCGCCGCGAGGCCGGGCAGCGCCAGCGTGGCGGCAAGCGACCAGAGCAATGTGTTTCTGCGCGTGGGCAAGGCGTGGTTCCTCCAGCTCGGCCAGGCCCGGCGCCGGCGCCCACATGGCGCCTGCCGGCATGGCCTCTGAAGGCATTGCAACACCCGGCCCCGGCGCGCACCACGACGGAATTCACATTTCCTTATAGCGAGCCATGCGCGGCGCAAGGCATTGATCGCAAAGGAAATTTTGCACAGGCAAGATTGAGCTTATGCCCGCGCGAAATATGGCACCGTGCCGGCTGCGCAGGCTTGCGGCAGCCAGGGCTGCCTGCCGCGCTCCCAGGATCAAGCGGCCTGTTGCGCCTTCATCCTCGTCCAGGCCTTGAAGAGGATGGACTGCAGGCTGGCACGCTCGCCCTCGTCCAGGTAGTCGACCAGCGATTCGCACATGCGCCAGAAGGCCGGCAGCGCGCGGGCCAGCACCTCGCGGCCCTGGTCGGTGAGCGCCAGGTCGAAGCTGCGGCGGTCTTCCTGGCTGAGGCTGCGCGCCAGCAGCGAGCGCTTTTCCAGCCAGTCCAGCAGGCCCGTCACCGACGAGCGCGTCACGCCGACGTAGCTGGCGATATAGGAGGGCGTGACCACCGTGTCGCCCAGCAGTCCGCGCTCGGCCAGGCCGAAGATCATGAGCACGTCGAGCTTGCTCTCGGACAGGCCGAACGCCTGCAGCGATGCGTTGGCGCGCTGCTCCACATCGTCGGCCAGCCACAGCAGCAGCAGGCCCAGGCCGGCGGCCGGCGTGTCGGTGCCGGGCTGCGCGGTCTGGGCCATCAGGGCCAGGTGCGGGCGCAGCGGTTCGGGGGCGTTGGCGAGGGGGGTGGAATCGGGGGCCGGTGCGGCAGCGGTCTTGCGCGGACTCATGGGAGTGGATGGAAGCGGGTGAAACCGGGTTGAAGCCGGGAGAAGAAAGGGCGGTTGATTTTACGGCTTTCATATATTACGCTTTGTGTATAGTACGTTAAGCGTATTATTTGGCGGCACACAAATCTGCAAGGACATCCCATGCCCATCAAAGTTCTGGAACTCCACCATGTCGGATTCGGCGTCAACCACGCCCAGGCCGACGCCATGCTCGACTTCTACCGCGAAGTGCTGAACCTGCCCCAGGACGCCGCGCGCTGGAAGATCCCCGGCATCTACGGCTCCTGGATCAACCTGCCCAACGGCAGCCAGTTGCACATCCTCGGCAGCGAGGGGCCGTCGCGCTATGCGCAGGGCCCGGGCAAGGACCCCGTGTCCAACCACATCGCGCTGGCCGTGGACGACATCCTCGGCGCCGAGCAGGAGCTGCAGGCGCGCGGCGTCGATTACTTCACGCTGGACAACGTGGCATCGCCCAGCCTCAAGCAGCTGTTCCTGCGCGACCCGGCCGGCAACCTGGTGGAACTGCACCAGTCCAATGCGCGCGCCCCCGGCATCGCCCAGGCCGAGCAGGACGCGGCGCGCGCCGGCAACGAGTGACGCGACGCCCTCCCTTTTTCCCTTCCCCTCCGGAATCCCATGTACTTTGAAATGCAATCGCTCAACAGCGAACAGCGCAGCAACATCCTGCACTCCCTGGTTCTGCCCCGTCCCATCGCCTGGATCAGCTCGGTGGACGGGGGCGGCACGGTCAACGTCGCGCCGTTTTCCTTCTTCAACGCCATGTCGGGCGATCCGCCGCTGCTGTGCGTGTGCATCGGCTCGCGCCAGGGCGTGCTCAAGGACACGGCGCGCAACATCGCGGCCACGGGCGAGTTCGTGGTGAACCTGGTGTCCGAGCCGCTGGCGCGCCGCATGGCGGTGACGGCCATAGAGTTCGGCGCGCAGGTGGACGAGTCGGCCCAGGCCGGCCTGGTCCTGGGCGATGCACGGCGGGTGAAGGCGCCGCGCATCGTGGACAGCCCTGCGTCCTTCGAGTGCCGCGTGCGCCAGATCATCGATATCGACGGCGTGCGCAGCCTGGTGCTGGCCGACGTGCTGGCCGCCCATGTCATGGATGCGGCCGTGGTCGATGGCGAGCTCATGTACTTCGACCCCGCGCCCATGGAGCTGATCGCGCGGCTGCAGAACCCCGGCTGGTATGGCCGCGTGGGCGATGCCTTCCAGATGCCCACGCCCTCGGTGGCGCAGTGGGATGCCATGCAGCGCCAGGGCGTGTCCGACAGCTACCTGGCCTGGGCCGACGATGGCGCCGCCGCGCGCTGAAGGGCCGCCCATGCTTGCGCAACACACCATAGACAGCCTGGCGGCCGAGCTGCACGCCAGCGAAAAAAGCCGGGTGCAGGTCCGGCACTTTTCCCGCCGCCATCCGGACATGACGGTGCAGGACGGCTACGCCATCTCGCGCGCCTGGATGCGGCTCAAGCGCGCCGAGGGCCGCACGGTCAGGGGTCACAAGATCGGCCTGACCTCGCGTGCCATGCAGCAGGCCGTGCAGATCACCGAGCCCGACTACGGCACCCTGCTGGACGACATGTTCTTCGAGCCCGGCGGCGACATTCCCTTTGCACGCTTCATCGCTCCGCGCGTGGAGGTGGAGCTGGCCTTCGTGCTGGGCCGCACGCTCAAGGGGCCGGGCGTCACCCTGTGCGATGTGCTGGCCGCCACCGACTGGGTGGTGCCCGCCGTGGAAATCATCGACGCCCGCATCGAACAAAAGGACCGCGATACCCAGGCCATGCGCACGGTGCGCGACACCATCGCCGACAACGCGGCCAATGCCGGCATCGTCATGGGCGGGCGGCCCGTGCGCCCCGACGCGGTGGACCTGCGCTGGGTGTCGGCGCTGCTGCAGCGCAACGGCGTGATCGAGGAGTCCGGCGTGGCGGCCGCCGTGCTCAACCATCCGGCCACGGGCGTGGCCTGGCTGGCCAACCGGCTCGCGCAATGGGATGAGCAGCTGGACGCAGGCCAGGTGGTGCTGGCCGGCTCGTTCACGCGGCCCGTCACGGCCCAGGCCGGCGACAGCTTCCATGTGGACTACGGGCCGCTGGGCTCCATTGCCTGGCGCTTTGCCTGAGCTTCGTCCGCAGTGTGGCGATGGTGTCGCCTGCGGCACAGTCCGCAGGCCCGGCGCGTCGCCGACAATGCAGCGGCGCCGCCCGCCACCGGTGCGCGGGCGGCGGCTGCAACACATGCACTACAGGATGGACAAGCAATGGAGATGAAGAACGCAAAGACGGCCGTGGTCACGGGCGGAGGAACCGGCGTGGGCAAGGCCGTGGCGCTGGCCCTGGCGGGCGCGGGCTACCAGGTGGTGGTGGCGGGCCGCCGCCAGGCGCCGCTGGATGAGACCTGCGCCGAGGCCCAGGCAAAGTACGGCGCGGGCGAGCGCATGCTGGGCATTGCCACCGATGTCAGCGACCCGGCTGCCGTGGAGCAGCTGTTCGCGCGCACGGTGCAACGCTTCGGGCGCGTGGACCTGCTGTTCAACAACGCGGGCCGGGGCAATCCGCCCGGCTCCTTCCTGGACTGGACGCCCGAGCAGTGGCGCGAGGTGGTCGATGTCAACCTCAACGGCATGTTCTATTGCCTGCAGCAGGCGTTTCGCACCATGCGCGACCAGTCGCCGCGCGGCGGCCGCATCATCAACAACGGCTCCATCTCCGCGCATGCGCCGCGCCCCAATTCCAGCGCCTACACGGCCACCAAGCATGCCGTCATGGGCCTGACCAAGACCGCTGCGCTCGACGGCCGTGCCTACGACATCGCCGTGGGCCAGATCGACATCGGCAATGCCATGACCAAGCTGGCATCGCGCATGGCCAAGGGCGTGCCCCAAGCCAATGGCGAGATCGCGGTGGAGCCACTGATCGACGCGGATGTGGTGGGCCAGTCCGTGCTCTACATGGCCAGCCTGCCGCTGGAGGCCAACGTGCTGTTCCACACGGTGATGGCCACCAAGATGCCCTTCGTGGGCCGGGGCTGAAACGGCAAAGGCAGGCCCTCAGGCCTGCACGCGGCGGCTCGCCGTCTCGGACGGGAGTTCGCCGAAGCGGCTGCGGTACTGGGCCGCGAAGTGGCCCAGGTGCAGGAAGCCGTATTTCTGCGCCACGTCGCGCACGCCGGATCCGGCTGCGACGCCCGGGCCCTTGGCTGCCTGGAGTTCGGCGCGCACCCGGTCCAGCCGCAGCTGGCGCAGGAAATCCATGGGCCCCATGCCCGCGTGCTGGCGGAAGGCGGCCTGCAGCGTGCGCGCGCTGCAGCCGGCCTCGCGGCAGACATCGGCCAGAGACAGGGGCTGGTCGGCATGGGCCTGCATGTACTCCTGTGCCTTGCGCACGCCGCGCGGCAGCAGGCTGCGCCGGCTGTCCCCGGCCAGTGCGCGGCTGTGGCTGTGCGTGGCCGACATCAGCAGGCTGGTCAGCAGGTATTCCTCCGCATGCTGGGCCAGCGCCTGCGTGGCCTGCAGGGCGTTGCCCGCATCCAGCGTGTGCCGCAGGCAGTCGATGAAATGCACCAGCGGTGCCAGCGCCGGCTGGTCCAGCGGCACGCCCAGATCGAACACCAGGGGCCGGCCTGCGGGCGCCTGCAGCAGCGCCTCCAGCCGCGCCACCAGAGCCGGGCGGGCCATGCGCACGATCAGGTGCGGGCTGTCGTCGGCCCAGCGCATGGACAGCGGCTCGGTCGGCGAGGGCAGGGAGGCCAGGCGCGGCGTGGCATCCACCTGCTGCGCGCCGCAGCGGATCTCGGCACTGCCGCGCAGGGGAATCTGCAGCAGGAAGAAGTCCCGCAGGTAGCCGGGCTCGATGTGCACGCCGGGACCGTACTGCACATAGTTCAGGCTGACGTTGCGGGAAAGCGGCGCGCTGTGGTGGCAGGCGTCCAGCTCGGCGCGCGGGCGCAGCATGCCCAGGCCATGCGGACAGAAGACGCGCGCCACGCTTTCGCGGGCCTCGTCCATGTCGTGGCTCTCGAAAAGCCGGTAGCGCTGCAGCGGCAGCGGTGTGTGCATGGCGTGTTCCATAGGCTGGGCAGAACGTAGCAAAAACCACCCGCTCCCACAATTCGGACCATTCCCCGGGAGCCAATTTCTGCGCGCCAGGGACAGCGCCTGCGCTTGCCGGATGCCTGCGCGGCCCGGCCCCCCGTAACGTGTGCTGCACAGGCCAGCCCGGCCTGGCATCCACACGGGAGAACAAGCGTCATGTTCAAGGGACTCGAAGGCAAAAGCGCCATCGTCACCGGCGGCTCCACCCTGATAGGCGCCGGCGTGGTGCGTGCGCTGCACGCGGCCGGCGTGAAGGTGGTCATTGCCGACATCGATGCCGACAACGGCCAGGTGCTGGCCGATGCGCTGGGCGAGGGCGCGCTTTTCGTGCGCACCGACATCACCGACGACGCGCAGGTCGCCGCCTGCGTTCAGCAGGCATGCAGCCGGCACGGCGGCGTGCACATCCTGGTCAACCTGGCCTGCTCGTATGTAGACGAAGGCATGCAGTCGCCGCGTGCCGACTGGCTGGCCTCGTTCAACGTGAACGTGGCCAGCGCCGTGGCCATGCTGCAGGCCGTGCACCCGCACATGGTGGCCGCCGGTGGCGGGGCCGTGGTGAACTTCACCAGCATCTCTTCGGAAGCGGCGCAGACGGGGCGCTGGCTCTACCCGGCCAGCAAGGCGGCCATGAAGCAGCTCACGCGCAGCATGGCCATGGACCTGGCGGCCGATGGCATCCGCGTCAACAGCGTCTGCCCGGGCTGGACCTGGTCGGCGGTGATGGACCGGCTCAGCGGCGGCGACCGCGCCAAGACCGACCGCGTGGCCGCGCCCTTTCACCTGCTGGGCCGCGTGGGCGATCCGCACGAGGTGGCGCAGGTGGTGCTGTTCCTGTGCTCGGACCATGCCAGCTTCGTGACCGGGGCCGACTACGCGGTGGACGGCGGCTACGGCGCCATGGGGCCCGAGCGCGCCGTGGCCGCCATTCCCCAATTGATGGACTAGTACGCAGTACGGACACGGAGCCGCAAGGAGACAGCCATGAAGAAAATCGCCATCGTCGGAGCCGGCCAGTCGGGCCTGCAACTGGGCCTGGGCCTGCTGGCCGCGGGCCATCAGGTCACGATACTGAGCAACCGCACGGCGCAGGACATCGCCCAGGGCCGGGTCATGTCCAGCCAGTGCATGTTCGACAGCGCGCTGCAGATAGAGCGCGGCCTGGGCCTGGACCACTGGTCGCGTGAATGCCCGGTGGTCGAGGGCATCGGCCTGTGCGTGCCGCATCCGGCGCAGCACGGCGAGAAAGCGGCCGACAAGGCCATCGGCTGGGCGGCGCGTCTGAACGCGGGCGCGCAGTCCGTGGACCAGCGCCTGAAGATCCCCGCATGGATGGACGACTTCCGCCGCCAGGGCGGCGAGCTGGTGCTCAAGGACGCGGGCATCGCCGAGCTGGAGGAATGCACCCGCAGCCATGACCTGACCCTGGTCGCCAGCGGCAAGGGCGAGATATCGAGGCTGTTCGAGCGCGATGCCCACCGCTCGCGCTTCGACCAGCCCCAGCGCGCGCTGGCGCTGACCTATGTGACGGGCATGAAGCCGCGCGAGCCGTTCTCCGCCGTGTCCTTCAACCTGCTGCCGGGCGTGGGCGAGTATTTCGTGTTTCCGGCGCTGACGACCACGGGGCCCTGCGAGATCATGGTGTTCGAGGGCGTGCCCGGCGGCCCCATGGACTGCTGGGGCGATGTGAAGACACCGGAGCAGCACCTGGAGCGCAGCCGCTGGATCCTCGACACCTTCGTCCCCTGGGAGGCCGAGCGCTGCCGCGACATTGCGCTGACCGATGACAACGGCATCCTCGCGGGCCGCTTCGCCCCCACGGTGCGCAAGCCCGTGGCCACGCTGCCGTCGGGGCGCAAGGTGCTGGGCATGGGCGACGTGGTGGTGCTCAACGACCCCATCACGGGCCAGGGCTCCAACAACGCGGCCAAGTGCGCCGACACCTATCTGCGCAGCATCCTGGCGCGCGGCAATGGCGACGGCAATGGTGACGGAAATCGTGACGGCAATGGCGCATTCGACGCCGCCTGGATGCAGCAGACCTTCGACCGCTACTGGTTCGGCTATGCGCAATGGGTCACGCAGTGGACCAACATGCTGCTGGCGCCACCGCCACCCCATGTGCTCAAGCTGCTGGCCAGCGCGGGCACGCTGGCGCCGCTGGCCAGCGCCTTTGCCAACGGCTTCGATGACCCGCGCACCTTCTTCCCCTGGTTCGCGGACGCGGGCGAGGCGGACCACTACATCGACAGCTGCGCGGCCATCGCCGCCATGGCAGCCGTCCCCGCCTAGCCGCAGAGGCCGCCATGAGCACATGCGACACCCCGGCCGCCGCCACGGCCTGCTCCTTCGATCCGCGCGAGCTGCGCAAGGCCTTCGGCCAGTTCACCACGGGCGTGACCGTCATCACCACGCGCGCGCCGGACGGGCGGCGCGTGGGCATGACGGCCAACTCGTTCTCCTCGGTCTCGCTGGACCCGCCGCTGGTGCTGTGGAGCCTGGCGCGCCAGGCGCCCAGCGTCTGCGATTTCCAGGGCGCCAGCCATTTCGCCATCCACGTGCTGGCTGCGGGCCAGCACCTTCTGTCGCGGCGCTTTTCCACGCCGCAGCAAGACAAGTTCGGCGGCTTGGACTGCGCGGAAGGCCCGGCCGGCGTGCCTCTGATCGATAGCGTGCTGGCCCGCTTCGTCTGCCGCAACGTCCGGCAATACGATGGCGGCGACCACCTCATCTTCATCGGCCAGGTCGAGCGCTGCGAACGCTTCGACGGCGAGCCCCTGGCCTTTCACGCGGGCTACTATCAGGTGACGGTGCGGCACCCCGAATGCGTATGACGGGCCATGAAAAAAGCGGCACCGCAGCTTTCCCCACCCTTTGAAACGGAGACAACCCCATGCAGCAGAAAGAACCCCCGGCAAGCCGCCATGTGCGCATCAACGCGCTGGACGGCAACGGCAGCTTCAACGCCTACCTGGCCGTGCCGGCCTCGGGCAGCGGCCCCGGCCTGGTGCTGGCGCAGGAGATCTTCGGCGTCAACGCCACCATGCGCGAGGTGGCCGACTACTACGCCGAAGAAGGCTACGTGGTGCTGGTGCCCGACCTGTTCTGGCGCCAGCAGCCCGATGTGGAACTGGGCTACACGCCGGCGGACTGGGAGCGCGCCTTCGGCTTCTACAAGGGATTCGACGAGGCCCTGGGCGTGCAGGACATCCAGGCCTGCCTGAACGCCTTGCGCCAGCGCCCCGAGGTCACGGACGGCAAGGCCGGCGTGCTGGGCTTTTGCCTGGGCGGCAAGCTGGCCTACCTGGCCGCCTGCCGCACCGATGCCGATGCGGTGGTCGGCTACTACGGCGTGGGCATCGAGGCGGCGCTGGACGAGGCCGAGCGCATCCGCTGCCCGCTCACACTGCATGTGGCCGAGCTCGACGCCTTCTGCCCGCCCGAGGCGCGCCAGCGCATCGTCCAGGCGCTGGGCGGGCGTCCCGGCGTGGCCGTGCATGTCTATCCGGGCGTGGACCATGCCTTCGCGCGCAAGGGCGGCGACCATTTCCACCGGGCCTCGGCCCTGATGGCGCACGAACGCAGCATTGCCACGCTCAAGTCCGCCATCGGCCCGCACTTCGACCTGGCCGCGCTGTGGGACAAGCACTGCGAGTACGAGTTCGCCACGCGCAACGTGGACGACACCATGGCCACCATGGTGGCCGAGCCCTATGTGAACCACATCCCCACCATGACCGGCGGCGTGGGCTTCAGCAACCTGCACGCCTTCTACACGAACCACTTCGTCAACAGCAATCCGCCCGACACGTCGCTGACGCCGATTTCACGCACGGTGGGGGCCTCGCAGGTGGTGGACGAGATGCTGTTCTGCTTCACGCACACCACCGAGATTCCGTGGATGCTGCCCGGCGTGCGGCCCACGGGGCGGCGCGTGGAGATCCCGCTGCTGGCCGTGGTCAAGTTCCGGGGCGACAAGCTCTACCACGAGCACATCTACTGGGACCAGGCCAGCGTGCTGGTGCAGGTGGGCCTGCTGGACCCGGCGCTGCTGCCCGTGGCGGGCGTGGAGACGGCCCGCAAGCTGCTGGACGAGACCCTGCCTTCCAACGAACTGCTCAAGCGCTGAGCGCGGCGCGGGCGCATGGGTTTCACCCTGCGCCCGCTGGCGGCCTGCAGGCCGCCAGGGCTCTCAGGGTTGCCACCAATGTTGATATGTCAACATTGGTGGATCATGCGGCCATCGCAATCGCCATCGCCGCCCGGTTCCCTCCGTCCAATGCCCCGCCCACGCACATCCACGATCCCTGCCGCCGATGCCGCCACCGGCCCTGCACCGGACACGCAGGTCTGCAGCCAGACGCTGGCGCTGGAGGACTTCATCACCTTCCGCCTGGGCGCGCTGTCCAATGCGCTGCAGACCCAGGTGACGCGCCACTACATCGCGCCGGCATCGCCCGTGGGGCTGACCGAGTGGCGGCTCATGGGCCAGATCCAGCGCCATGGCGAGCTGCATGCCAGCGCGCTGTCACGCCTGAGCTTGATGGACAAGGCCCAGATCAGCCGCGCGCTGCAGCCGCTGATCGACCGGGGCTGGGTGCTTCGCCGCGCCGATCCGCAGCACGCGCGGCGCCACCTGCTGCAGCTGAGCGAAGCAGGGC
Organism: Delftia sp. Lp-1; assembly: GCF_020523835.1. NCBI lineage: Bacteria > Pseudomonadati > Pseudomonadota > Betaproteobacteria > Burkholderiales > Comamonadaceae > Delftia > Delftia sp. Lp-1. The sequence continues at coordinate 209,246 of NZ_JAJALJ010000002.1, forward strand.
AGGCGCTCTTCGACGAGGTGCTGTCCCGCGCACGCCCCTACCAGGCGGCCCTGCTCAATGCCCTGACGGCCGATGAGCGCGCCATGCTGGACCGCATCCTGGACAAGCTGGGCCGTGCCTCCCAGGCGCTGGACCAGGGGCTGGATGCCTGATTTCCCCACAAGCCACTGCACAACCCATCTCAAGACCCACCTCAGAACCCACCCCACGAGCCACACCATGAATTGCTCCATGCACCCTGATGAGCGGGCCGCCCGCATCGAACTGGCCGCCTGCTACCGCGTCTTCGCCATGCTGGGCTGGGACGAACTGATCTACAACCACATCACGGTGCGCCTGCCCGACAGCGTGACGGGCGGTGAAAAGCAGTTCCTGATCAACCCCTTCGGCCTGCACTACGAAGAGGTCACGGCCAGCAACCTGGTACGCATCAATGTGCGCGGCGAGGTGCTGGACGGCTCGCGGCATCCGGTGAATCCGGCCGGCTTCGTGGTGCATGCGGCCATCCACGACGGACTGCCTGGCGCGCACTGCGTGATGCACACGCACACCACCTCGGGCATGGGCGTGGCCTGCCTGGGGCAGGGCCTGTCGCAAAGCAACTTCTACAGCGCCCAGCTGCACGGCATGGTGGCCTACCATGACTTCGAGGGCATCACCATCCATGCCGACGAAGGGCCGCGCCTGCTGGCCAGCATCGGCCGCCGCAAGGCCGTGATCCTGCGCAACCATGGCCTGCTCAGCTGGGGCAGCGACCTGCCCCAGGCCTTCGTGGTGCTGTGGACGCTGCAGCGTGCCTGCGACGTGCAGATGGCCACCCTGTCCATGGGTGCGCCGCGCATGGTCTCCGACGCCATGGCCCAGCGCTGCAATGAGGATTCGCTGACCTTCAACGCCAGCCACGGCGGTGCCCGCGATGTGTTCGACCACCTGGTGCGCCGCGTGAACCGGCGCGACAGCAGCTATCTCGATCTTTGAACCCGGAGCTTCCCGCGCATGACCATGGAACAGACAAGCATTTCATTCGACAAGGCCTGCATCTTCGGCGCCGGTGCCATCGGCGGCTGGATGGGCGCGGCCCTGGCCCGCGCCGGTTGCCAGCTCAGCGCCGTGGCGCGCGGCGCCGCGCTGCAGGCTCTGCGCACCCAGGGTCTGACCCTGGTGCACGGCGAGCAGCGCGAGCACTTCGCGCTGCGTGCCGAACAGGACCCGGCCGCCCTGGGCGTGCAGGACCTGGTCATCATCTCCGTCAAGGCCCCGGGCATGCCCGATGTCGCTGAGCGCATTGCCCCGCTGATCGGCCCGCAGACCGTGGTGCTCACGGCCATGAACGGCGTGCCCTGGTGGTTTCTGCAAGGCGGTGTCGATGCCAGCGTGCGCGGTAGGCAACTGAAGACGGTGGACCCCGACGGCCGCATTGCGCGCGCCATACCGCTGGGCCAGGTGCTGGGCTCGGTGGTCCATGCCAGCTGCTCCAACGATGCGCCCGGCGTGGTGCGCCGGCACTTCGGCAACAGCCTCATCCTGGGCGAGCCCCTGGCCACAGGGCCCGGCCAGCCGCCCACGCCGCGCCTGGCGGCACTGGCCCAACTGCTGCAGCGTGGCGGCATCGAGGCCAAGGTCTCCGACAACATCCAGCGCGACGCCTGGTACAAGCTCTGGGGCAACATGACCGTCAACCCCGTCAGCGCGCTGACGGGTGCCACCTCGGACCGCATCCTGGGCGACGACCTGGTGCGCGGCCTGATCACGCGCGTGATGCTGGAGGCCAAGGAGATCGGCGCGCGCATCGGCCTGCCCATCAACGAATCGCCCGAAGACCGCCATGCGGTCACGCTCAAGCTGGGCGCCTTCAAGACCTCCATGCTGCAGGACGTGGAAGCCGGAAAGCCCGTGGAGCTCGACGCCCTCGTGGGCGCGGTGCGCGAAATGGGCCAGCTGTGCGGCGTGGACACGCCCTTCACGGATGCGCTGCTGGGCCTGGCGCGGCTGCAGGCGCGGCAAAAGGGGCTGATGGCCTGACGCCGCAAGGGCCAGTACCGGCCTGCAGCGCGCAACCGTAGACTACGCCTCCATGACTTCCGCCAAGAACCCCGCCTCGCCCTGGTCCACGCTGTGCGTGGTGGCCACCACCGTCCCCAGCGCCGAGGAGGCCGCCCATCTGGCGCGCAGCCTGGTGCAGCAGCAGGCCGCGGCCTGCGTGCAGGTGGAGCCCATCACCTCGCACTATGTGTGGGAGGGCGAGCTGCATGCCACGTCCGAATGGCGCCTGGTCTGCAAGACCCTGCCCGACGTGCTGGAGCGCCTGGCCCGGCTGCTGCGCGCCGGGCACAGCTACAGCGTGCCGCAGATCACCATGCGCACCGAGCGCTGTATGGCCGACTATGCGCAGTGGCTGCGCTCCCAGGTCTCGACCCGGGACGTGGCTGACGCTGCAGAAAGTGCCGCCGCGCCCCGCATCACTGCGGCGTGACGTTGGCGGCCTTGATCACGGGCACCCAGGTCGCTGTCTCCTTGCGGATCAGCTCGCCGAAGGCGCTGCCCGTGACCACCCACGGCTCAATCCCCTGCAGATCCAGCTGCCTGACCACGGCCGGCGTGTTGAAGATCTCCTGAATATCCTTTTCCAGCTGCTTGAGCACGGCCGGCGGCGTCTTCCTGGGCGCCATCACGCCGTACCAGGACGAGATGGCAATGCCCGGCACGCCCGCCTGGGCCAGCGTGGGCACCTCGGGCAGGTACTTGCTGCGGGCTGGGTCGGTCACGGCCAGCGCACGCAGCTTGCCCGACTGCACATGCGGCAGCAGCGCGGGCACATTGCCCACGATCATTGGCACCGTGCCGCCCAGCACATCGTTGAGGCCGGGCGCCGTGCCCTTGTAGGCCACGTGCAGGATGTCGGCGCCGGTCTGCTGCTTGAACAGCTCACCGGCCAGATGCAGGCTGGAGCCCACGCCGGGCGAGGCATAGCTGATGGTGGCCGGCCTGGCCTTGGACAGGGCCACCAGCTCCTGCACCGTTTTGGCGGGCACGCCAGGGTGCACGGCGATCACATTGGCCGCCTTGGCCAGCGAGGCCACGGGTGCGAAGTCCGCTTCCACGCTGTAGCCGGGCCTGGCCAGCAGCGTGGGATTGATGGTCAGGTTGCCCTGGGGCACGACCAGCAGCGTATGGCCGTCCGGCGCGGCACGCTTGACCATGTCGATGCCGATATTGCCGTTGGCCCCGGGCTTGTTCTCCACCACCGAGGTCTGCTTGTAGCGCTCGGCCAATCCCGTGGACAGCAGGCGGGCCAGCGCATCGACCGGGCCTCCGGGCGGAAATGGCGCGACGATGGTGAAAGGCTTGGCGGCCAGTTGCTGCTGCGCGGCGGCATCCTGGGCCAGGGCGCTCTGGCATGCGGCTGCGGCCAGCAGGGCGGCAGCGCCGAGCAAGGTGGGGGCTTTCATGGGGAACTCCGGGGAACAAGGCAAGGCAGGTACAAGCAAAAGAAATGCCTGAGGGCTATCGATTGTTTCTTGTATAAAACAACGTTCTTCTTATAAATCAATGCAAAGCATAAAACCTGCGGCTTGATTCGAATCAAGGGAAAACCCTTGCCTGCATGCCTGGGCCTTCGCTGCGCTCGCATGCCCATGAAAAAAGGAGCGCAGCGCGCTCCTTTGGGTGGTGGTGGGCCGGGTGGCCTCAGGACAGCAGCGCCTGCGCGAATTCCCGGGCGTTGAAGGTTTCCAGGTCCTCGACCTTTTCGCCCACGCCGATGAAGTACACGGGGATCGGCCGTTCCTGGGCAATGGCGGCCAGCACGCCGCCCTTGGCCGTGCCGTCGAGCTTGGTGACGATCAGGCCCGTGAGCTGCAGTGCATCGTCGAAGGCGCGCACCTGGGCCAGCGCGTTCTGGCCGGTGTTGCCGTCAATGACCAGCAGCACCTCGTGCGGCGCCGTGGCGTCGGCCTTGCTGACCACGCGGCGGATCTTGCGCAGCTCTTCCATCAGGTGCAGCTGGGTGGGCAGGCGGCCTGCCGTGTCCACCAGCACCACATCCTTCTTGCGCGCGCGGCCGGCGGTGACGGCATCAAAGCTCACGGCCGCAGGATCGCCTCCTTCCTGGCTGACGATCTCCACCGTGTTGCGGTTGGCCCAGACGCCAAGCTGCTCGCGCGCGGCGGCGCGGAAGGTGTCGGCGGCGGCCAGCAGCACGCTCTGGCCTTCATCGGCCAGGTGACGGGTCAGCTTGCCGATGGAGGTGGTCTTGCCCGCGCCGTTGACGCCCGCCACCATGATCACGGTGGGCTGGTGCTCCCCGATGACCAGCGGCTTTTCCAGCGGGCGCAGCAGGTCGGCCAGGGCATCGGCCAGCAGCGCCTTGACGGCGGCGGGGTCGGTGGCCTTGGCCTCCTTGACGCGGCGGCGCAGGTCGGCGAGCAGGTGCTCGGTGGCCTTGACGCCGGTGTCGGCCATCAGCAGGGCGTCTTCCAGTTCCTCGTACAGCGCATCGTTGATCTGCGTGCCCGTGAAGACCGTGGCAATGCTGCTGCCGGTCTTGCGCAGGCCGGTCTTGAGGCGCTGCATCCAGTTCTGGCGGCTGGCACCTTCGGCCTCGGGCTTGGCCGTGGGCTCGGGCGCGGCAATGAAGTCCGCAGGCGCGATGGTGGACGCGGGTGCAGCAGCTGGGGTAGGCGGGGTCTCGGGGGGCGCGGCATCGCCCTTGCCGCCGCCAAAGGGCTTGCGCCACCAGGCACTGCCGGTGTCGGCGGCCGGCGCCGCTGGCGCGGCCGGTGGCAGGGCAGGGGGGCTGTCCTGCGGTGGGGTTGCGGGAATGCCGGCCTTTTCAGGCGCGGCGCTGCTGTCCGCCGGGGAAATCTCGGCGGCGGAGGGGGTGGGCTTTTTCTTGAAAAAACTGAACATCGGCAGGTTCTTAGAATCACAGCATTCTATGAAACATGCACTCACCCTCCTGGGCTTAATGGCCTGCATGGGCACCGGGGCTGCTTTGGCAGCCCCGGATGCATCCTCTTCCATCCCTTCGTCGCTGCTGCAGACGGTGGCCAGCCAGGCCGCCGGCGGCACGCGCACCGCCACTTCGGCACAGCAATTCACCTTGAAGAACGGCATGCAGCTCATCGTGCAGCCCGACCGGCGCGCGCCCACGGCCGTGCACATGGTCTGGGTGCGCGTGGGCTCCGTGGACGAGGTCGATGGCACCTCGGGCGTGGCCCACGCGCTCGAACACATGATGTTCAAGGGCTCGCGCAAGGTGGCTCCCGGCGAGTTCTCGCGCCGCGTGGCCGCGCTGGGCGGGCAGGAGAACGCCTTCACCAGCCGCGACTACACGGGCTACTACCAGCAGATTCCGTCCAGCCGCCTGGAAGACGTGATGAAGCTCGAATCCGACCGCTTCGCCAACAACCACTGGCCCGACAGCGAGTTCAAGAAAGAGATCGAGGTCATCAAGGAAGAGCGCCGCATGCGCACCGAAGACCAGCCGCGTGCCGTGCTCATGGAGCAGCTGATGGCGGCGACCTTCGTGGCCTCGCCCTACCACCGCCCCGTGATCGGCTGGATGAGCGACCTGGACGCGCTGACGCCCGGCGACGTGCGCGACTTCCACGGCCGCTGGTATGTGCCCGGCAATGCCACCATCGTCATTGCCGGCGACGTGGATGTGGCCAAGGTCCGCGCCTGGGCCGAGAAGTACTACGGCAGCATTCCCGCACGCGCCCTGCCGGTGCGCAAGCCGCGCACCGAGCCCGCGCAGATCGGCATCCGCCGCATCGAGGTCAAGCAGCCGGCCGAGCAGGCCTTGGTGGCCCTGGCCTTCCGCGCGCCCTCGCTGACGCGCGTCAGCGACCTGCAGGCCGACGACCGGGATGCGCTGGCGCTGCTGGTTCTGTCGGCCGTGCTGGACGGCTATGACGGTGCCCGCCTGGAGCGCGCCCTGGTGCAGGGCGAAGGCCGCGTGGCCGACGGCGCGGGCAGCTCCATGTCCCTCATGGGCCGTGGCCCCGGTCTGTTCATGCTGACGGGCGTGCCCGCCACGGGCAAGACTGCCGCCGAGGTCGAGGCGGCGTTGCGCGCCGAAGTGGCCAAGGTCGCCAAGGATGGTGTGGAGCCCGCCGAGCTGGAGCGCGTGAAGACGCAGTGGATGGCCTCCAATGTCTACGAGCGCGATTCGGTCATGGGCCAGGCCCAGAGCCTGGGCAATTACTGGATACAGGGCATGCCGCTGGATGCGGAAGACCAGCTGCTGACCCAGCTGCGCACCATCACGCCCGATGACGTCAAGCGTGTGGCTGCCAAGTACTTTGGCGATGACCAGCTCACGGTGGGCACCCTGGTGCCGCAACCCCTGCCCGAAGGCGGCAAGCCCCGTCGCCCCGATGCGGGTGCCGGCATCGGCGGACCCCTGCATTGATGCCCCCGAAGCACGCTGGAGTGAAGATGAAGAACATGAAAAAAATGGTGGCCAGCACGGTGCTGGCAGGCGTGGGCATGGGCTTTGGTGCCACGTCCGCATGGGCCCTGCTGCCCATCCAGCACTGGACCCAGCCCAGCGGGGCGCAGGTCTGGCTGGTGGACAGCCCGGGCATTCCCATGGTCGATGTGCAGATGGACTTCGATGCCGGCAGCCGGCGCGATCCCGCCAACCAGGTCGGCCTGGCCAGCGCCGTGGCGCTGATGGCCTCCAAGGGCGTGACCGCCCAGGGCGATGCGCCTGCGCTGGACGAGAACGGCCTGGGCCAGGCCTGGGCCGATCTGGGTGCCAGCTTTGGCGCCCAGGCGGGCCGCGACAGCTTCAGCTACGGGCTGCGCTCCCTGACCGAGCCTGCCCTGCTGCAGCGCGCCGTGGCGCTGGCGGCGCGCCAGATCGCCAACCCCAGCTGGCCGCAGGACGTGTGGCTGCGCGAGCGCGAGCGTTGGACCGCGGCCATCAAGGAATCTGACACGCGCCCCGGTACGGTGGCCGGCAAGGCCCTGAGCCAGGGCGTGTTCGGCACCCATCCCTACGGCGCGCGCGCCACGGGCGAGAGCCTCGCGCACATCGACCTGTCCGACATGCAGTCCTTCCACCGCCGCCTGATCGCGGCCTGCCGCGCCAAGGTCAGCATCGTCGGTGCGGTCAGCCGTGAACAGGCCGACCAGCTGGTGCAGCAACTGCTGGCTCCGCTGCAGGCGGCGCAGGGCCAGGATGCCAGTGCCTGCGCGCCCCTGCCCGACGTGCCCAAGGTGCAGGCGCTCAAGGCGCCGGTCAACGAGAACATCCCCTTCGCCTCGGCCCAGGCGCAGGTGCTGATCGCCCAGCCCGGCATTGCACGCAACAGCCCGGACTTCATGGCCGTGCTGGTGGGCAACCACATCCTGGGCGGCGGCGGCTTCACCTCGCGGCTGACCGAGGAAGTGCGCGAAAAGCGCGGCCTGAGCTACAGCGTCTACAGCGACTTCTCGCCGGGTCTGGACGCAGGCGCCTTCACGATCGCCCTGCAGACGCGCCCCGACCAGGCAGCCGAGGCCCTGAAGGTGTCGCAGGACACGCTGCGCCGCTTCGTGGCCGAAGGCCCGACCGAGAAGGAGCTCAAGGCCGCCAAGGACAACCTGATCGGCGGCTTTGCGCTGCGCATCGACAGCAACCGCAAGCTGCTGGGCAATGTGTCCAACATAGCCTGGAACGGCTTGCCGCTGGACTACCTGGAGCACTGGACCGAGCGCGTGCAGGCGCTCACCGTGCGTGATGTGCGCGAGGCCATGCAGCGCATGCTGCAGCCCGAGCGCATGGTGACCGTCGTCGTGGGAGGCAAACAATGAGCCGCAACAGCATCAAAATTCATACCCCTGCCGGCAAGCGCTGGCTGGAAAAGGCCACGGCCGAGGCCGCAGCACCCAAGGCAGCTGCCGCAGCGCCTGCTGCCGCCAAGGCGAAAGCCGGACGGCCGGCGCCGGTGGGCGCGGGCGAGGTCCGCATCATCGGCGGCCAATGGCGCCGCACGCGGCTGCCCGTGGCGCAGCACCCGGGCCTGCGGCCCACGCCGGATCGCGTGCGCGAGACCCTGTTCAACTGGCTGGGCCAGGACCTGACGGGCTGGCATTGCCTGGATGCCTTCGCGGGCACGGGCGCGCTGGGCTTCGAGGCCGCATCGCGTGGCGCGACCAATGTGCTGATGAACGAGCAGGACGCCACCCTGGTCCAGCAGTTGCAGCGCCTGCGCGAGCGCCTGGACGCCCAGTCCGTGCGCGTGCTGCGCGGCGATGGCATCGGCTGCCTGCGCCAGGTGGCGCCGGGCACGCTGGACCTGGTGCTGATCGATCCGCCCTTCGACCATGCCGATCTGTTCGAGCCTGCGCTGAAGGCCGCCGCGCAGGCGGTGTCCGCCACGGGCTATGTCTATCTGGAGGCGCCCCAGGCCTGGACCGAGGAGCAATTGGCCGAGGCCGGTGGCCTGCAACTGTTCCGCCATCTGAAGGCGGGCGCCGTCCACGCCCATCTGCTGCGCAAGGCACCGCAGGACGAGTAAAGGGCGCTTCGGCGGCCGCGTTCCCTGGCAGGAGCGCGGCTGTCGCACAGCCGACCGGCCATGCTGCAGCGCAATGCATAATGCGCCATCCGTGCCGGACAGGGCACGCGCAGCCAATGAAAGCGACCGCCATGAGCCACGACGTGATTGCCGTCTATCCCGGAACTTTCGATCCGATCACGCTGGGTCATGAAGACGTGGTGCGCCGCGCGACCCAGCTGTTCAGCCACGTCATCGTCGCCGTGGCGGCAGGCCACCACAAGAAGACCATGTTCAATCTTGAGGAGCGCATGGAGATGGTGCGCGAGGCCGTGTCCATCTACCCCCATGTCCAGGTCGAGAGCTTTCATGGCCTGCTGCGCGACTTCGTGGTCGAGCGCGGCGGCAAGGCCATGGTGCGCGGCCTGCGTGCGGTCACCGACTTCGACTACGAGTTCCAGCTTGCCGGCATGAACCGCACGCTGATGCCCGAGGTGGAGACCGTCTTCCTCACGCCCAGCGACCGCTACCAGTTCATCAGCAGCACCTTCGTGCGCGAGATCGCCACGCTGGATGGCGAGATCGACAAGTTCGTCTCTCCCAGCGTGCGCACCCGCCTTCTGCAGAAGGTGCAGGCCAATCGTGGGCCGTGATCGCACCACCTGATCGCACAATCGGATCGCACGCCTTGATCCCGCGCCCTGATGCCCTGACCGCCTGGCTGTCCTGAGGACCGGCAAGAGCCAGGGCCCTCTCAAAGTTCCTTCTTAGAAGGCAGCCTGCCGCGTGGCGCTCGCATTCACGGCGGCGTGCACGAATTCCAGCTTGCGCCTGGCCCCGGCCGAAAGGGCGAACGGATAGGCATCGCCATGGCCCAGGCTGCGGTTGAGGCTGTTGGTCAGCAGCGTCAGCGGCACCCACTGGTCCAGCATGGTGCCGAAGTCCGGCCGTGCATGGACCGCGAAAGGGTCCTGCACGCACAGCGCGGGCTGCGTGCCTGAGCCTGTACTTGTCCCTGAGCCTCCAGGCATGGTGATGCAGGTGCCATAGCTGGCCGCAGTCTCCAGCAGATCCACCATGTGCAGGTAATGGGCCCAGCTTTCGGCCCAGTCTTCCCACGGGTGGGAGGTGGCATAGGCGCTGACGAAGTTGTCGCGCCACTGCTCATCCATCGGGTCGCGCGCATAGTAGTTCTGCAGGGCCTGGCCATAGTCCTGGCGCTCGTCGCCGAACAGGCGGCGGAATTCCTCGATACGGCCCGCGCCCACCACCAGCCTGTCCCAGAAGAAGTGGCCGGACTCATGGCGCAGATGGCCCACCAGCGTCCGGTAGGGCTCATGCAGGGCCTGGCGGCGCCGGGCACGCTCGGCATCGTCGGCCTCCACCACGTTCAGCGTGATGGTGCCGTTGGCATGGCCGGTCATCACGGGCGCCTGCCCCGGCAGGTCGGCCAGCAGCTCGAAGCGCGGCCCATCCTCTCCAGGCCGCGGACCCAGGCCCAGGTGGGCCAGCGTGTAGAACAGCTGGCGCTTGGCGGCCTCGATCCGGGTCCAGCGCAGCGCATTGGACGGGTCTGACAGATCGGGCAGCCAGCGTGTCTGGCGGCAGGACTCGCACAGCGCATGGGGATCGTCTGCGGGCAGGGCGAAGTTGCACTGTCCCACGGGACCCCGGTGGCTGCACATCTTGTAGAGCCGGCCTGGTGGCTTGCCGCTCGTCAGCGAGGACAGGCTCTCCCACAGCACGCTGTCCCGCGTGCCGGAAACCGGGCGCAGGCAGGCCACATGCAGTCGCTCGGGCAGGAAGGCCAGGGTGGCGCCGCAGTGCACGCATTGAACGCTGTCGAAGAAGACCGGGTGGCCACAGGCATCGCAGTTGAAGACTCGCATGTCGGTCACTTTACGCCGTATGTCCGGCGCACGGTGGAAAGGGGTCGTACCTGCCGTCGGCTGCAATGGTCGGCAATCCTTGCGGCGGACCGTGCGGCAGTTGGGGCCCTGGATGAAAAAAGGCCGGAAGTCTCCGGCCTTGTACTTGGATCAGCCCCCGCAGGGGCCTGCATCAGGGGCGAACCACGATGCTGTTGCGCACTTCACGCACGTTCTTGGTGGTACGGGCGATCTCGGCGGCGCGGGCCTTTTCCGATTCGGACTTGGCAAAGCCCGACAGCTGCACCGTGCCGTTCAGGGTCTCGACGCTGATGGAGGTGGCCGAGACGCTCTTGTCCTCTGCCATCTTGGCCTTCACCGCAGTGGTGATGCCGGCGTCATCCACATACGAACCCACGGTCTGCTGGTCGCGGGCGACGGAGCAGGCGGTGGTGCCGAGCACGGTGGCGCCGGCGACGAGAGCGAAAGCGATGGCACGGGTGTACTTTTGCATGATCAATTCTTTCTTGGGTAAGAAAACTAGGGTAACTGGACTAACGGTACTCGGGAGACTCAGGGAACTGGGCGACCGCTCACTTGCGCGAGCGTGAGCTCATGAAGAACGCGGTGGCAAGGGCTGCGCCCGTGGCCGCGGCCAGCAGGATGGAGCGGCCCGGCTGCTCGATGACGTAGCGCGTGGTGGCCTCGGTGGCCGATTGCAGCTGGCGGCGGGCGCGGTCGGAGCTGTCGGCGCAGAAGTTGATGCCGCGCGTGGCCAGTTCCTGGGCACGTGCTGCGAGGTCATCGATGACTGGGTTCAGTTCACGCTCGATGGACTGGACACCTTCCTCGGCCTTGTCCAGTGCATTCGCTGCAGTGCGGCGCGTGGTGTTGACGGCTTCCTTGGCGGCATCCGCGACATCCTGGGCAACGTCCTTGGCGGTATCGGCGGCTTTGTTCACGGCTTTCTCGGCTTGGCTCATTGGTTCTATCTCCTCAAAACTGGCATGAATGCGAAAGGCGGTCGGGCTGCCGGGCTGGCTGCCCGCGGTAAGCGGGCTTGGGCTGGCAGGGGGCTGAAGGCGGCGCCGCCGCTACTTCTTGATCAGGCTCATCACAAAGGTGACGACAGCCATGATCACGAAAATATAGAACAGGATCTTGGCGATGCCTACAGCACCTGCCGCAATACCACCAAAACCGAAGATGGCGGCTACCAGGGCGATGACGAAGAACACGATGGCGTAGTGCAGCATGTAAAACTCCTTGGGTTGTTCGTTTCCAAGAAACGGCACGGGGCGGATGGGCCAAGTGCTGTTTGCATGGGTTCGACTGTACTGAGCCGCCAAAGGTGTATCTGACGGTGGCCGGCGTGGCATGGCGTCAGGGTTAGGCGGGGGGGTGGTGTAGGAATGCTCCGGCTGCACAGGGCTTGCCGCCGCCGGCGGCTGCAGCCATCCAGGAGTGCGCATGAAAAAAAGCCCCTGGCGCGTGGGTGCGCAGGGGCTTTTGCATGGCGGGTGCTGCCGCTTCAGGCGGTGGCGACCGTACCGGCGCTTTTGTCCGTGGAAATGGGCGCCAGCGGTATGACGGCGGAGATTGCCGTGCCCTTGCCCAGTTCGGACGACACGGTCAGGCGGCCGCCTGCGGCCTCCACGCGGTGGCGCATGCCGGCCAGTCCGTGGGAGTTGGGGCGCATGGCCGAGGTCTCGAAGCCTTCGCCGTCGTCCTGGATCTGTACCGTCACATAGGTCGGATAGTTGTGCACGGAGACCAGGACATGGCTGGCCTTGGCATATTTGCCGATGTTGGTCAGCGACTCCTGGACGATGCGGTAGACCGTGAGCTGGGTGGATTCCGGCAGTTCCACCTGCTCCAGGTTGGCCGTGACTTCGATGCCGCTGCGCTCGCCGAACTCGCGCGCCAGGATTTCCAGCGCCGTCGTCAGGCCCAGGTTGGACAGGGAGGAGGGGCGCAGGTCCTCGATGATGCGGCGCTTGAGGGCGATGCCGCTGTTGAGCGTCTCCACCAGATGACTGACGCGTTCGCCCACGTCCGGCGCGCTGAGGTCGATCTTGGATTTGAGGCGCGCCACGTCGAGCTTGGCGGCCGTCAGCAGCGAGCCCAGCTCGTCGTGCAGTTCGCGCGCCAGGTGTCCGCGCTCGTCCTCGCGCACCTGCTGCAAGTGGTTGGCCAGCTCCGTCAGCGTGGCCGTGCGCTCGCGCACCAGGGCTTCGAGGCGGTTGCGCTCGTCGCGCTGGATCTCCTGCTCGCGCTGGTGGGCTTGCTGCAGCGCGTGGGCCTGGCGCAGGTACATGAAGAAGCCCAGCACGCCCAGGGCCGTGACCGTGGCGATGCCTATGCGCGACAGCGACAGCGTGTGCTCGATGTCCTGCAGGTTCTTGGCCGAGCGCTGGTCTATGCCTGACAGCAGCTTGCCCGTGTAGTCGCGGATGGCGTCCATGTTCTCCATGCCCACGTCGGTGAACATGACGAAGCGCCAGGCCTCCTCGTTGCCCTGGCGGTACAGGCGCAGGCTGAGTTCCATCTCGCTCATCTTGCGTTCGACCTGGCGCGCCAGCGGGGTGAAGATGGCCAGCTCCTGCGGGTCGTAGATGAAGATCTGGCGCAGCTCGTCCATGTTGTAGTTGATGGCCGTGATCGCCTTGCTGTAGGGCTCCAGGTAGCGCTCCTCGCCCGTGAGGAGGTAGCCGCGCAGGCCGGTCTCCGCATCCAGCATCAGCCGCAGCAGCTGGCTGATCTCCGAGCGGGTGTTCTGGGTCTGGGTCATGGCCTCCAGCGCCTTGGTGGAGCGCTTGTAGCTGGCCTCGTTAATGCTCACCAGCAGCACGGCCGCGACGATGGCGAATGCCAGGCTGATCGCAATTCTTCGGAAATTTATCCAACGCATAAGCATCCTCTCACCTACAAGATCTTCGCCGATATTCTGCATAATTCGTGTTATCGGCTGCCGGGGCAGTTCCTGCGCCGGCCGTTACCATATATTGTTTGCACGACCAGCGATCCCGCTGGTCCCCCGAAAAAGAGGTATTCATGATCAGAATTGGCATTGTGGACGACCATGCAATTGTGCGCTCGGGCCTGCGTCAGTTTCTCTCGGAACACGTGGACCTGCGTGTAGTCGGTGAGGCCGCCAATGGCCGTGAGGCCATCGATCTGGTGCGTGCCCACGAGATCGACGTGCTGTTGATGGACCTGTCCATGCCGGGCCAAAGCGGTATCGACGCGCTGGCCATGCTGCGCGCCAAGGCGCCGGACATGGGCATCCTGATCCTGAGCGGCTATCCCGAGGAGCACTACGCGATCAACCTGATCCGCCAGGGCGCCAGCGGCTACCTGAACAAGGAATGCGATCCCCAGGAGATTGCCGAAGCGATCCGCACCGTGGCCCTGGGCCGCCGCTACCTGACGCCCGCCGTGGCCGACCTGCTGGCCCAGCAGCTCAACCGCAAGGATGACGCGCCAGCCCATGAGCAGCTGTCCGAGCGTGAGTTCCAGGTCTTCCTCAAGCTCGCGCGTGGTGAAACCGCAGGTGATATTGCAAAGTCGCTTTCGCTGAGCGTAAAGACGGTCAGCACCTATCGCACGCGACTCATGGAGAAAATGGGATTGTCTTCCAACAGCGATCTGACGTATTACGCACTGAAGAACAGGCTGATCGATTGATTTTCAGTCAATAGAAAATACGGGCTGCACGATTATCAAGTCGTGCAGCCTTTTTCTTTGGTGAAAAATCAAATGCAGTGCTTTGGGTTCAGGCTGTTTTGAGTTGGTTGAGTGACGCCGCATCGATATTCATGCAATAGTCCATGAGTGCGTCGATTTCATTGGACTTGTCGAAGACTGCATCCACGCCGAGCTGGGCGCAGCGGCTGCGGATGTCGGGGGTGGCATAGTTGCTGAGCACCACGATCTTCTGGTGCGGCTGGCGCTCGCGGCAGGCGGTGAGCACACCCAGGCCGCTGCCCTGGCGCAGGAACAGGTCGACGATGGCGAGATCCCATGCGTCGGGGTTCTGCTGAAGCCAGTCCGTCCCCGCGCTCTCCGTCTCGGCGATGCCCACGGCCTCGACATCGGCCAGTTCTTCGAGCGTGGCGATCAGGTTCTCGCGGATCGTAGGGTTGTCTTCAACAAGATAGGTGCGCAATTTCACGGCTGTATCCAATAGGGACGCGGATGGCAATCGGAGTCCGGTGGAGCCCGGCCTTCATTGTCCTGCGCGACAGCGGGCGATTGTGCCAGTGAGGGATCGGCGTGGGGGTCAGCCGATTCCTACGCCTTGTTACCGCAAACGGGACATTCCGGTACACGAGTGGTTTGCATGCTACTCCAATCCAGGCTGCGGCTGTCGAACATGGTCAGGCGGTTTGTTGCAGGCGTGCCAAATCCCGCGACCAGCTTGAGGGCTTCCGCCGCCTGCAGCGTGCCCATGACGCCCACAACGGGCGCGAAGACGCCCATGGTCGAGCACTGCACTTCCTCGAACTGCGCATCGGGCGGAAACACGCAGGCATAGCAGGCGCAGTTCTCGTCGCGCGGGTCCATGACCAGGAGCTGGCCGTCCAGCCGAATGGCCGCCCCCGCCACCAGGGGCACCTTGTGTCGCACGCAGGCCGCGTTGATCATGTGGCGCGTGCGGTAGTTGTCCGTGCAGTCCAGCACCAGGCTGGCCTGGGGCACGAGCTCGTCGAGCAGCGCGTCGTCGGCGCGCTGCTGGCGGCAGTCGATGCGGATGCCGGGGTTGATGGCGTGCACGGCCGTGCGTATGGATTCCACCTTGGGCTGGCCCACGCGATCCGTGGTGTGGGCGATCTGGCGCTGCAGGTTGGTCATGTCCACCGCATCGTCGTCCACCAGGGTGATGCGGCCTATGCCGGCCGAGCCCAGGTACAGCGCGGCGGGCGCGCCCAGGCCGCCTGCGCCGATGATGAGCACATGCGCTGCCAGGATGCGCTCCTGGCCCTCGATGCCGATTTCGTCGAGAAGGATGTGGCGCGAGTAGCGCAGCAGTTGATCGTCGTTCATTCGCGTCTCCAGACGTGAAAAAGCCGGGCGCAAGGCCCGGCTTGGTGCAGGCGCGGACCCGGTCCGCGCCGCGCTGTCAGTTTTCCTTCTTCTCGGGCTCGCGCTCGGTCAGGGTCTTGCTGACCATGACGGGTTGGCCCTTGAGGCGGTTGAGCGCCTGCTGCAGCTGGAAGTCCTTTTCGGTGCCGAACTCGGGCAGGCGGCGCTCGGCCGGCGGCTTCTTGGCTTCCTCTTCCAGGCGCTTGCGGGCTTCCTCGCGGGCCTTCTCGCGCACCTCGTCCTTGACCTCGGCACCCTGTCCGCTGGACAGGTGCTTTTCCAGGTCGGCCTCGCGCATGCGCAGGGCGGCGAACAGGTCACCTTCGGGCGTCTCATCCACCATCACGTCGGGCACGATGCCCTTGGCCTGGATGGACTTGCCGCTGGGCGTGTAGTAGCGCGCCGTGGTCAGCTTCAGGCCCGTATCGGGGCCCAGGGGGCGCACGGTCTGCACGGAGCCCTTGCCGAAGGTCTGGCTGCCCATGATGATGGCGCGCTTGTGGTCCTGCAGTGCGCCGGCCACGATCTCGCTGGCCGAGGCCGAGCCTTCGTTGACCAGGACCACCAGCGGCAGCTTCTTGAGCGAGGCGGGCAGGCGCTGCAGCGGGTCACCCATGCCGCGGCGGGCATAGAAGCTGGGCGATGCCTTGTAGGTTTCCTTGCTCTCGGCCAGTTGGCCGTTGGTGGAGACCACGGTCACATCCGGCGGCAGGAAGGCTGCCGAGATGGCGACGGCAGCGTCCAGCAGGCCGCCCGGGTCGTTGCGCAGGTCCAGAACCAGGCCCTTCATGTTGGGGTCCTGCTTGTACAGTTCCTCGACCTTGCGCACGAAGTCGTCCACCGTGCGTTCCTGGAACTGGCTCAGGCGGATCCAGCCGTAGCCGGGCTCGATCACCTTGCCCTTGACGGACTGCGTCTTGATTTCTTCGCGCGTGATGGTCACGGGGAAGCTGCGGCTTTCATCCTTGCGCAGGATGGTCAGCTGCACCTTGGTGTTGGGCTCGCCGCGCATGCGCTTGACGGCGTCGTTGAGCGACAGGCCCTTGACGGCCGTGTCGTCGATCTTGGTGATCAGGTCGCCCGTCTTGAGGCCGGCGCGGAAGGCGGGGGAGCCTTCGATGGGCGAGACGACCTTGATCAGGCCGTCTTCCTGCGTGATCTCGATGCCCACGCCGACGAAGCGGCCCGAGGTGCCCTCGCGGAATTCCTTGTAGGACTTCTTGTCGAAGTACTGCGAATGCGGATCGAGGCTGGACACCATGCCGGAGATGGCATCGGTGATCAGCTTCTTGTCATCGACCGACTCGACATAGTCGGTCTTGATCAGGCCGAAGACGGCGGACAGCTGCTGGATTTCCTCCAGCGGCAGCGGGGTCATGGCACCGCGGGCCACGGTCTGCAAGGAAACCGTGGTCAGTGCTCCGGCGATTACGCCTACGGAAACCCAGCCGGCAATTTTGATTTTCTGGCCCATATCACCCCTTTAACCGCGTCAATATACACCCGCTTGGAAAGGCAAGCGCCCGCGTGGTTCCCTAAAAACGGCGCAGCAAGCGCAATTTCCGCAGCAGGCGCTCACCTCAAGCGGGCCCGGCTCAGGCCTTGCCCTGTGCGGCCACGGCGGCTGCAGCCTTGGCGGCAGCTTCTGCATCGCCCAGGTAATAGTGGCGAATGGGCTTGAGATCGGCATCCAGCTCATAGACCAGCGGAATGCCATTGGGCACGTTGACGCCGACGATGGCGTCATCCGAGATGCCGTCCAGGTACTTGATCAGCGCGCGGATGGAGTTGCCGTGGGCCGCGACCACGACGCGCTTGCCGGACAGGATGGCGGGCGCGATGGACTCGTTCCAGAACGGCAGCACGCGGGCCACCGTGTCCTTCAGGCATTCGGTCAGCGGCACCTGGCTGGGGTCCAGCTGGGCGTAGCGCACGTCGCTGCGCTCGCTGCGCGGGTCTTGCGGCTCCAGGGCCGGCGGGGGCGTGTCGTAGCTGCGGCGCCACACCAGCACCTGGGCGTCGCCGTATTGCTTGGCCATGTCCGCCTTGTTCAGGCCCTGCAGGCCGCCGTAGTGGCGCTCGTTCAGGCGCCAGCTGTGCTGCACGGGCAGCCAGGTGCGGTCCATTTCGTCCAGCGTGTGCCACAGCGTGCGCGTGGCGCGCTTGAGCACGCTGGTGTAGGCCAGGTCGAAGTCATAGCCCTCGGCCTTGAGCAAGCGGCCGGCGTTCTTGGCCTGTTCGACGCCGGTGGCGGTCAGGTCCACATCGGTCCAGCCGGTGAAGCGGTTTTCGAGGTTCCAGGTGGATTCACCGTGGCGGATCAGCACGAGCTTGTACATGGCGGCTTTCTAAGTCTCTCGATGCGACAAAGCTGGGCTGTCGCGGGGGCAAAAGCCAGCATTCTAGAATTGACAGGTTTGCCAACCCAAGGAATGACGTGAAATTCATCATCGATAACTGGTATTTGATCCTGATCGCGCTGGCTTCCGGCGTGATGCTGCTGCTGCCCCTGGTGCGCGGCGCAGGCGGCGGCTCGCTGACGGCGGCGCAGGCCGTGCAACTGATCAACCGCCAAAAGGCCGTGGTCATCGATGTCTGCGAGCCCGAAGAGTACGCGGCCGCCCATGCCAACGGCGCCAAGAATGTGCCGCTGAGCCAGTTCGAGGAGAAGCTGCCCACCACCGTGAAGAACAAGGCGCTGCCGCTGGTGCTGATCTGCACCAAGGGCAACCGCGCCTCCCGTGCCGAAGGCATTGCGAAGAAGCTGGGCTACGAAAAGGCCCAGGCCCTGGCCGGTGGCCTGAAGGCCTGGCGCGATGCCGGCATGCCGGTTGAAAAGGCCTGAGGCGCCCCCATCTGACGGCGATGGAAGCTGCTGCTCCGCGCCCCGGGCGCCAGCCGGCGGCACGCCGCAAACTCGAAGAAAGACGCACATGCAAGCCGTGAAGATGTACACCACCGCTGTCTGCCCCTATTGCATCCGGGCCAAGCAGATCCTCAAGTCCAAGGGCGTGGAGCAGATCGAAGAGATCCGCATCGACACCGATCCGGCCGCGCGCGACGTGATGATGCAGAGCACGGGCCGCCGCACGGTGCCCCAGATCTTCATCGGCGACCACCATGTGGGCGGCTGCGACGACCTGATGGCGCTGGACGCCGACGGCGGTCTGGTGCCTCTGCTGCAAAGCTGAAACACGGGCACTGCATAATGCTGGCCCAGGTGCCCGCTGCGCAAGCTCTTGGCAGCGGGCATTTTGTTGGTGATTTTTTTGATGCCCTGGTCACCGCACCAGGGTTTTTTGCCCAGAAAGACTGATTCCATGGCCGAACAGGACACTCCCGTCTTCCAGATCCAGCGCGTCTACCTCAAGGACCTGTCGCTGGAGCAGCCCAATTCGCCCGCCATCCTGCTGGAGCAGGAGCAGCCCAGCGTGGACATCCAGCTTGGCGTCGAGGCGACGCCCGTGGCTGAAGGCATCTACGAAGTGGCCGTGACCGCCACCGTGCAGACCAAGATCCAGGACAAGACCGTGTTCCTGGTCGAGGCCAAGCAGGCCGGCATCTTCGAGATCCGCAACGTGCCCGAAGACCAGATGGGTGGCGTGATCGGCATTGCCTGCCCCCAGATCATCTATCCCTACCTGCGCGGCAACGTGGCTGACGTGGTCACCCGCGCCGGCTTCCCGCCCGTGCACCTGGCCGAGATCAACTTCCAGGCCATGTACGAGCAGCAGCAGGCAGCCGCCCAGGCGGACGGCAACTCGTTGCCGCAGTAAGCCGGTCCATTCCCGGACGATGTGATTTGCGCCCAGGCGCGTCGCATCGCTGTGGTACAAGAAAAGAGGCCCGAGGGCCTCTTTTTTTCATCAACGTCGCTTCTTCAACGTCGAGCAGATATGAACATAGTGGTGATTGGCGCAGGCGCCTGGGGCACGGCGCTGGCGATGAGCGCGGCCTCGCGCGGTGACGGGCGTGTCGTGACCCTTTGGGCGCGCGACGCCGCCCAGGCGCAGGCAATGCACGGCAGCGGCGAGAACGCACGCTACCTGCCGGGCGTGGTACTGCCTGCCGCGCTGCAGGTGGTGCATGGCGAGATCGACGGCCATCTGGCGGCCGCCGACCTGATCGTGATCGGCACGCCCATGGCTGCCCTGCGCGAATGGCTGGGCCGGCTGCAGCATGTGCCCGCACCCGTGGCCTGGCTGTGCAAGGGCTTCGAGGCCGTGCCCGCAGGCGCTTCGGCCGCCGCCCATGGACTGATGGCGCACGAGGTCTGCGCCGAGGTGGCGCCCGATCTGCTGTGCGGCGTGCTCAGCGGCCCCAGCTTCGCGGCCGAGGTGGCACGCCACCAGCCCACGGCCCTGGTGGCGGCCAGCCGGCATGCCCAGGTCAATGACGCCCTGGTGGCCGCCTTCCACGGCGGCGCCATGCGCGTCTATGCCAAT
The DNA here is from genome assembly GCF_020523835.1 of Delftia sp. Lp-1. NCBI lineage: Bacteria > Pseudomonadati > Pseudomonadota > Betaproteobacteria > Burkholderiales > Comamonadaceae > Delftia > Delftia sp. Lp-1. Next base: position 229,133 of record NZ_JAJALJ010000002.1, read on the forward strand.
GCCGACATCGTGGGAGTGGAAGTGGGCGGCGCCGTGAAGAACGTGCTGGCCATTGCCACCGGCCTGTGCGACGGCCTGCAGCTGGGCCTGAACGCCCGCGCCGCGCTGATCACGCGCGGCCTGGCCGAGATGACGCGTTTGGGCCTGGCCCTGGGCGCGCGCACTGAGACCTTCATGGGCCTGTCGGGCCTGGGCGATCTGGTGCTGACGGCCACGGGCGACCTGTCGCGCAATCGCAAGGTGGGCCTGCTGCTGGCCCAGGGCCGCACGCTGGAGCAGGCCGTGGCCTCGCTGGGCCATGTGGCCGAGGGCGTGTACAGCGCACGCACCGTGCTGGCGCGCGCGCGGCTGCTGAATGTGGAGATGCCCATCACCGAAACCGTGGTCGAGCTGCTGGACGGCCGGCTGCAGGCGGCCGAGGCCGTGCAGCACCTGATGGCGCGCGATCCACGCGGCGAGTGATTCTTCGGTGTCCATGAAAAATGGCCCACACGCTTCCCTTGCTGCGCAAGGTCCACTGCCCCCCCCGAGGGGGCCGCTTTTCATCTTGGGGCGGCCCGGCGATGAAAAAGCCCCGGAGCTGGAAGGCTCCGGGGCTTTTTTGCGTCAGAAATCCTGGCGCCTGGCGCGCTACAGGCCCAGTTACAGGCCTAGCTCCAGGCCCAGCAGTTCCTCCACCGTCTGGCGGCGGCGGATGAGGCGGGCGCTGTCGCCATCGACCAGCACCTCGGCGGCCAGCGGGCGCGTGTTGTAGTTGCTGGACATGGAGCTGCCATAGGCGCCCGTGTCATGGATGACCAGCAGGTCGCCCACCGAGGCGCCGGCCAGCGCGCGGGGCAGCACCACGCCGCCGTCGCCCTGGGTGAAAACGTCGCCCGATTCGCACAGCGGGCCGGCGACCACGGCATCGCGCAGGGGCATGGCCTGGCCGTCGCGGCGCAGCACTTCCATGCCGTGCCAGCTGCCGTACATGGAAGGGCGCATCAGTTCGTTGAAGCCCGTATCGACCAGCACGAAATGGTTGCTGCCCGCGTTCTTGGTGGCGCGCACCTGGCCCAGCAGCACGCCCGACTCGGCCACCAGGAAGCGGCCCGGCTCGATCTCCAGGCCCAGTGCGTGGCCCACGATGGCCTCGGCGTCCTTGCGTGCCGCATCCCACAGGCCGTGGTAGTGGGCGGTGTCGATGGTGGCGTCGCCATCGCGGTAGGGAATGGACAGGCCGCCGCCGGCCGAGATGGCCTGCAGGTCATGGCCTGCCTGGCGGGTGGCGCGCACCAGCTCGACCATGGCGCCGCAGACCTGCTGCAGATGGCCGTAGTCCACGCCCGAGCCGATGTGCATGTGCAGGCCGGCCAGCTTCAGGCCGCCGTCGCGGATGGCCTGCAGCGCCGCCAGCAGGTCGCTGTGCCAGATGCCGTGCTTGCTGTGCTCGCCGCCCGTGTTGGTCTTGTTGCTGTGGCCGTGGCCGAAGCCGGGGTTGATGCGCAGCCACACGGGATGGCCGGGCGAGGCCTGGGCCAGCTGGTGCAGCATGTCGATGGAGCCGGCGTTCACGGGCACCTTGTGCTCGGCCACGCAGGCCAGCGTGGCCTCGTCCATCACGTCGGCGGTGAACACGATGTCGCTGTGCAGGTCGTCGCCATGGCCGGCCGCGTAGCCGGCGGCCAGCGCGCGCAGGATTTCGCCGCGCGAGACGGCGTCCACCTTCACGCCCTGCTCGCGCATCAGCCGCAGGATGTGGATGTTGGAGCAGGCCTTCTGTGCAAAGCGGATGGTGTCGAAGGCCTTGAGCTGGGCGATGCGTGCGCGGATGGTGGCGGCGTCATAGACCCACAGCGGCGTGCCGTGCTGGTCGGCCAGGGCCCAGAGCTGGGCGGGCGAGAAGGGATTGGACATGGTGTCTCTTTCAGGGGAACTGCCGCGCATGATGGTGGATGGCGGTCATTCAGTCCAATGCTTGTTCTTATGGTGTCTATTTGATTTGGATATGCTCCTGCCATGCAAGACCCCGCGCTGCCGCACACGTCTCCCGAACCCCGCATCTCCCACCGCCACCTGGAGGTGTTTCGCGCGCTCATGCTCAGCGGCAGCGCCACGGCGGCGGCGCAGATGCTGTTCAGCTCCCAGCCCACCGTCAGCCGCGAATTGGCGCGGATGGAGAGCCTGCTGGGCTACGCGCTGTTCGAGCGTGCCCAGGGCCGGCTGCGGCCCACGGCACGCGCCCTGTCGCTGTGGGCCGAGGTGCAGCGCAGCTGGCAGGGGCTGGACCGGGTGGTGGAGCATGCGCTGGCCCTGGGCCGACCGCACCAGGCGCGCATCAACGTGCTGTGCCTGCCTGCCCTCAGCCATGCGCTGCTACCCGCAGCGCTGGCACGCCTGCATGCGGAGCACGGCCCAGTGGCCGTCAGCGTGGCCACGCAGGAGGCGCCGCTGCTGCAGGAGTGGATGGCCGCCCAGCGCTACGACCTGGGCCTGGCCGAGCTGGCCGAGGCGCCTCCGGGCACGCGCGCCCTTGCGCTGCCCGCCATGGACGAGGTGGCCGTGCTGCCCGCAGGCCATGCGCTGGCCGCAAGGCCGGTGCTGGAGGTGGCTGACTTTGCCGGGGAAAGCTTTGTCAGCCTGGCGCGCGACGATCCCTATCGCCAGCAGATCGATGCCGTGTTCGAGCAGGCCGGCGTGCAGCGCCAGCTGCACCTGGAGACCCACAGCGCCGTGGCGGTCTGCGCCATGGTCCAGCATGGCCTGGGCGTGGCCATCGTCAATCCGCTGACGGCGCGTGCCTGCGCCGGGCCGCAGCTGGTGGTGCGGCCGCTGGCGTTTTCCATTCCCTTCCAGGTCCATGCGCTGCTGCCGCTGCACCGGCCAGCCGTGGCCGAGGCGCAGTGGCTGGTGGACGCGCTCGCCGCCGAGGTGGCCGCGGTCGGCTGAAGGCGGCAGTGCCTAGGCCGAAGGGGTGCGCACCATGTCGGCAGGAACGATGGCCTGGGCGCTGCGCTCCAGGCGCTGGCGCAGCCACCGGTGGGCGCTGTCCTCATGGCTGCGCGCATGCCAGACCAGCTCCACGGGGAAGGACGGAAAGGCAAACGGCAGCGGGCTGATGGCCAAGCCGAACAGCGGCGCATAGTGGCGTGCCACGATGGCCGGCACCGTGGTCAGCAACGGTGCGCGTGCCACGGTGGCGAACAGCGTGAGGAAGTTGGATGCCGCGAGCACCGGGTTGATGGCCACACCTGCCGCCTCCAGCGCATCTTCCAGATAGCCGTACAGGCTGTCCTTGGCTGAGATCATGGCGTGGCGGCCGGCCTGGTACTGCGCCAGGCTCAGCGGCGCGGCAAACGGCAGCAGGGCCGGGTGGTAGCAGCAGACCACACCCAGGTTGAACAGCATCTGCCGGCGGTGCCAGCCGCTGCCGCCGGGCAGGTAGCCGATGGCCAGGTCGATCTGCTCGGCATCCAGCGCGTCGAAGGCCCGCTCGCGGCTGGTGGGGCTGAGCAGCAGCTTCACGCGCGGTGCGGACACGGCCAGGTCGGCAAACAGCTCGGAGACCAGCAGCGATTCGGACTGGATGGAGATGCCGATGCGGAAGGTGTGTTCATCGGTGGCCGGATCGAAGCTGCGGCGCGACAGCAGCAGCCTCTGCGAGGCCTCCAGCAGCTCGCGCACCGGGGCGTGCAGTTCGCGGGCCATCAGCGTGGGCTCCATGTGGTAGCCCACGCGCACGAACAGTTCATCGTCCATCAGCAGGCGCAGCGTGGACAGCGCATGGCTCATGGCCGGTTGCTTGATGCGCAGGCAGGCGGCGGCGCGCGTCACGCTGCGCTCCTGCATCAGTGCGTCGAAAGCCAGCAGCAGGTTCAGGTCGAAGGAGCGCAGATTGAAATGATCGATGCGAGACATCATCCATATCGATTTGTTGAATCAAGACCCGAAACCTACACTGAATTTCAATTTCACGCGGCCAGTCAGGCACAGGGCGACCCGGTCCGGAAAGACGCCATTCAAGAGCCATACGAGGAAACATGATCGTGATACACCCCCGCCTCATCCTGCCGACCCTGGGCTGCGCGCTGGCCACCGCCGCAGGCGCGCAGGAGCCGCGCTTTCCCATGCAGCCCATACAGATCATCGTCGGCTTCACGCCGGGCGGCTCGGCCGACACCACGGCCCGCCTGGTCGGCGACGGGCTGGGGCGCGAACTGGGCCAGGCCGTCATCGTGGTGAACAAGCCGGGGGCCGGCACCAACATCGCGGCGCAGTTCGTCGCCAAGGCGCCTGCCGATGGCCATACGCTGCTGTTCGGCGGGACCTCGCTGGTCTACAGCCCGGGCTTGCTGTACCCCTCGATGAAGGCCAATCTGGCCAGGGACTTCGCGCCCGTGGGCGGCTTGGTCAGGGTGCCCAACATCCTGGTCGTTCGGCAGGACTCGCCGCTGCGCGATGTTCGCCAGCTCGTGGCGCAGGCCAAGTCCCGGCCCGGCGGGGTCAACTACGGGTCCACGGGCGCCGGCGTGAGCCCGCAGATCGCCATGGAGATGCTCAGTGCCCGCGCAGGCATGCGCATGACCCATGTGCCGTACAAGGGCACGGCCCCCATGCTCACGGGCATCCTGGCCGGGGATGTGGATGTGGCCTTCGACATCGCCTCGTCCTCGGGCCCCATGATCCAGGCCGGCAAGATGCGCGGCCTGGCCGTCTCGGGGGCCACGCGGCTCAAGAACCTGCCCCAGATCCCGACGATCGCCGAATCCGGCTACCCGGGCTTCGACGTCACTTCCTGGTACGGACTGGTCGCGCCCCAGGGAACGCCCGAGGCTGTCATCCACAAACTCAACGCTGCCCTGCAAAAAGTGCTGGCACAGCCAGACATCCAGACCACGCTGGCGGCCACCGGCAACGAAGTCATGCCGGGAACGCCGGCCGATTTCCAGGCCTTCCTGGCGGCCGAGCACCGCAAATGGAACGATGCCGTCAGGCAGCTGGACCTGCGCCCCGAGTGAGCCCAAACATGAACCAGACCGCAAGACACCAGAAACTGGCCGAGCTGGCCGGGGACATGCCCGAGATCCGGGCCATCCGCCACCGCATCCACAGCCATCCCGAGATCGCATTCGAGGAGCGCAGCACGGCTGCGCTGGTCGCCGAAAAGCTGGCCGAATGGGGCTTCGAGGTGGCCACCGGCGTGGGTACCACGGGCGTGGTCGGCACGCTGAGCGCGGGCACGGGCGGCCGCCGCATCGGCCTGCGCGCCGACATGGACGCCCTGTCCATGCAGGAAAAGACCGGCCTGCCCTATGCCAGCCGCATCGAGGGCAAGATGCACGCCTGCGGCCACGATGGCCACACCGCCATGCTGCTGGGCGCTGCCCGGTACCTGGCCAGGACGCGCAATTTCTCGGGCACGCTGCACCTGTACTTCCAGCCGGCCGAGGAGCGTGGCCATGACAGCGGGGCCGAGCGCATGATCGCCGACGGCCTGTTCGAGCGCTTTCCCTGCGATGCCGTGTTCGGCATGCACAACCATCCGGGCGCGGAGCTGGGGCACTTCATGATGCGCAAGGGTGCCTTTCAGCCGGCGACGGACAAGATCGCCATCCGCGTCATCGGCAAGGGCGGGCATGTGGCGCGCCCCCATCTCACGGTGGACCCGTCGGTGGTCTCGGCCAGCATCGTGATGGCGCTGCAAAGCATCGTCTCGCGCAATGTCGATCCCATGCAGACGGCGGTGCTGTCCGTGTGCTCGCTGCAATCGGGGGGCTTCTACGGCGTCATTCCCGACGAGGCGCGCATCGAGCTGAGCGTGCGCTGCTTTGATCCCGGCGTGAGGGTGCAGCTGCGCGAGCGCATCGAGTCCATTGCCCAGGGGCAGGCGCAAAGCTATGGCGCCAGCGTGCAGATCGAGCACCAGCAGGGCTATCCGGTGCTGGTGAACACCGGGCGCGAGGTCGATTTCGCCGTGGAGGTCGCGCGCGAGCTGGTGGGGCCGCAGCGCGTGGACCCGGACTTCGGCCCGATCACGCCGGGCGAGGATTTCGCCTTCATGCTGGAGCGCCGGCCGGGCTGCTACCTGCGCCTGGGCAATGGCCTGTTCAGCGAGCACTGCCACCCCGTGCACCACCCGCGCTACGACTTCAACGACGACAACCTGCTGACCGGTGCCGCGTACTGGAGCCTGCTGGTGGAGCGCTATCTGGTGGATTGAGGCCGGGGTTCGGCGGCGGGCTCGGGGGCCATGCCCGGGCCCGGGCCCCACTCCATCCAGTCGTCGCCAAAGATTTCCACCGGGTGCTGTGTGCGGTCCGATCCATTGCCGCAGGCCAGCTCGTCGCGGGCGCAGTAGCGGTCACAGCCCCAGCAGGTGCGCTCGGGATGGGCGGGGTGGATGGGGAATTTCTTGGCCATGGCATCCAGCTTGGACCGCCATGGCCGCCAGGGTTTTGCGCTGGATCAGAACTCCAGGTTGTCGATCAGGCGCGTCTTGCCCAGGCGCGCGGCGCCCAGGGCCACCAGTGGTGCACCGGCCAGTTGCGCGCCCTCGGCGGGCGGCTGCAGGTCACGGCGCAGGCGCACGGTCAGGTAGTCGGGCTCCCAGCCCTGGGCGGCCAGGGATTGCATGGCCCAGGCTTCCAGTTCGGCCAGCGGCGCCTGGCCCGCACGCGCGGCATCGGCCAGTTGCTTGAGCGCCAGCGACAGCGCCATGGCCTGCTGCCGCTCGTCGTCGCTCAGGTAGCCGTTGCGCGAACTCAGCGCCAGGCCGTCGTCGGCGCGCGCCGTGTCGCCGGCCACGATGTTCACGGGCAGGGCGAACTGCTCGACCATGCGGCGGATCACCATCAACTGCTGGTAGTCCTTTTTGCCGAACACGGCCGTTCCGCCGCCGCTGGCGAAGAATACGGCCGAGAACAGCTTCATCACCACGGTGCACACGCCCGTGAAGAAGCCGGGGCGGAAATGGCCTTCGAGGATGTCGGCCAGCTGCGCGTCGGGCTGGATCTTGAAGGTCTGCGGCTCGGGGTAGAGATCGGCTTCGCGCGGGGCGAACAGCAGGTCGCAGCCTTCGGCCTCCAGCTTGGCGCAGTCGGCCTCCCAGGTGCGCGGATAGCTGTCGAAATCCTCGTGCGGCAGGAACTGCAGGCGGTTCACGAAGATGCTGGCCACGGCAATGTCGCCGTGCTGGCGCGCGGCGCGCACCAGGGACAGGTGGCCGTCGTGCAGATTGCCCATGGTGGGCACGAAGGCGGGGCGGCCCTTGCTCGACAGGATGGCGCGCAGGTCGGCGATGGAGTGGACGATTTGCATGGGAAAACGGGGGAACGGGAAGCGGGAAGCGGAAAAACGGACCGTGCAGCCTGCCGGACTACCAGGCGTGCTTGCTGTCGTCGGGGAAGCTGCCGTTCTTCACGGCATGCACATAGGCCTCGAAGGCACCCTTCACGCTGCCCGCATCGGCCATGAAGTTGTGCACGAAGCGGGCCATCTTGCCCAGGTTCACGCCCAGCATGTCGTGCAGCACCAGGACCTGTCCGGCCGTGCCGCTGCCCGCGCCGATGCCGATGGTGTGGCAGTGCGGCAGCTCGGCCGTGAGTTCGCGCGACAGCTGTGCCGGAACCATCTCCAGCACCAGCATGGAGGCGCCTGCATCCTGCAGCTCCAGCGCATGGCGGCGCAGCGTGGCCGCGCCCTCGTCGCTCTTGCCCTGGACGCGGTAGCCGCCCAGCGCATGCACGGTCTGCGGCGTCAGTCCCAGGTGGGCGCAGACGGGCACGCCGCGCTCGACCAGGAATTGCACGGTGGGCGCGGTCCAGCCGCCGCCTTCGAGCTTGACCATATGGGCGCCGGCCTGCATCAGCTCGCAGGCGCTGCGCATGGCCTGCTCGCGGCTTTCTGCGTAGCTGCCATAGGGCATGTCGGCGATCAGCCAGGCCGTGCCCTGCACGCGGTGCAGGCCGCGCGCCACGCTGGCGGTGTGGTAGCACATGTCCTGCAGCGACACGCCCACGGTGCTGTGCAGGCCCTGGCAGACCATGCCCAGCGAATCGCCCACCAAAATGCACTCCACGCCGGCCGCATCGGCCACGGCCGCGAAGGTGGCGTCATAGGCGGTGACCATGGTGATCTTCTCGCCGGCCTCGCGCATCTGCGCCAGGCGCGGAAGGCTCACGGGGCGGCGCTGGGGCAGCGGCGAGGCGGGAGGGATGGTGCCGTAGGGCGTGCCGGCGGTGACGGGTGCTTGGGTCATGGGGCGCTCGGAGGGGGATGGAATTGCCGCGAGTCTATGCGATGCGCGCGGGGGGCACCTGTCCCTGAGCTGTCCTTTGCTTTTCCGTCACCTTTCGGGCAGGCCACGCCATCGGCGCCACAGCGGAGACAGCAGGGCCACGAGCATGGCCGTGCTGGCTGCCACGGCAGGCGCGCCCATCAGCAGGTCCAGCCAGTGCTGGGTATCCGTCCAAGGGCCTGCGCTGCCGGCGGGTTGGGGCAACAGCAGTGCGGACCACTTGGACCAGGCGGCGGCGAGCCATATCAGGGCCAGCGACATGCCCAGGGCCAGCAGCACCGCGCCTGCCCAGGGGCGCTTGAGCACACGGATGCGCAGCCAGGCGACCGATATCAGCGCGGCTGGAAACAGCCCCAGCACATAGAGGTTGGTGATTCCCAGCATCCCGGCCAGCACGCTGCCAAGCAAGGTCAGGACCAGGCATGCGCCCCAGGCCACCAGCTGCATGGCAGGCATCAGGCGCACCAGCACCAGGGCCAAGGCGAGGAAAAAGCCAGCGCTGGCGGTTGCCAGCAACTGGGACATCCTTGGCCATTCGTCGTCGCGGGACCTGTCAGCGCGCCGCAGATGGCTTTCCTGGTAGGCAGGCAGGGCGAGGCCGTAGCGCGCGTGCTTCCATTGCACATGCTGCATCGGGCTCCATCGGCTGTCGAACATCTCCAGCAGCATGAGCCACTCACGGTTGCTCTGGGCCAGATAGGTACCGAAGCATTTGCGCGGTTCCGGCTCCAGATCCAAAGGCCTGCTGCGACCCAGGGCTGGTTTGCAGTTGGAGTTCTGCGCTCTGGATACCTTCTCGCCAGTCTCTGATGGTGGGTTGGCGGCCAGGTAGGCGCGCCATTCCTCGGCCAGGGGGGATTGCAGCGCGCTGCGGTAGCTGGCCAGCAGGTGCTCCGCCTGGTCCTGGGCGGAGCTGGCAGACTGGCGCACATAGCCTCTGGCCTGCAATGGCTGGCCGTAGCGCTCGAGTGTCTGGGCAATCGCGGCCTGGTCTCCGCGCATCAACCAGACCAGGGCCTGGATGCTCGGGTACTTCGCCGGATCGACCTCTTCCTCGCGCAGCACACGTATCCATTCCACGAGCATGGCCGCCTGGCGTGGCGCGACAAGCGCCTCCAGGGCTGCGACTTGCTCGACAGTCTGGATCTGTGCACTGACATCCGTGTCCGACCATTGGCGCTGCATCCGCATTTCATAGATGGGCGAAAAGGCGATCGCAGGCGCGAACAATAGCGATAGGAACAAGGCTCCCCACAGGTACTCCCACCACAGGCCCCAGCGGCCCACGGGGGCGTGTTCGCGCCAGCGGTTGTGGATGCGCACGCGCAGCAACCACCACAGCGCCAGGCCGATCGCCACGATCCAGGCCACGACGGAGCCGATGTCCAGTGCCAATTGCTCGGGCGTTTGCTGTGCCGTGGACGCAACGCCGGGCAGGGAGCCCATCCAGCGCGCCGGCTCGGCCATCCATTGCATCCAAACGCCGAGCACCAGCACGCACCACAGCAGCGCCAGCGGCAGATACCAGTGCAGGCGCAGCTGCCACAGCAGGGGGCAGCGCATCAGCACCCATTGGTCCCAGCGGTTCGTCATATCGGAAAAACGTGCCATGGCTCAGTCCCTCACGAACAGGCGGCGGGTGGATGCGGTGATGTCGCGGAAATAGCGCACGGGCATCTCTGCCTGCACGGCCTGAGCCAGGAACTGCGCTGCCGTGAACGGCACGTGAAAGCTCACGATGTGGGTCTGGCCGCTGAGCTGGTGCGTATGGGATGGCAGCCGGTCCAGCCAGGGTTTCAGTTGCGCCATGGCCCAGCCGGTCTCGAACTCGATGGCGCAGCCTTGCATGGCGGCAAAGCTCTGCTGAACGCTGCGCGGCTGGCCTTGCTCCAGGAACAGCACCTGGTCGGCCACCTTTTCCACCTCGTACAGCTGCTGTGAACTCAGCACCAGGGCCATGGGTTGCCAGGGCGAGCGTGCCAGCGACTGCAGATCGGTCAGCAGGGTCTGCTGGGCGTTGATGTCCAGGTTGGCCAGCGGCTCGTCCAGCAGCAGCACGCGCGGCCGGCAGAGCAGGGCGCGCGCCAGCTCGAAGCGCATCTTGTAGCCCGAGGACAGCTGTTTCCACTGGTGGCCCCGGAAGGCGCGCAGCCCCAGCTGCGCGATGACCAGCTGTACCAGGCAGATGTTGCGTGGGCCCACGGCGCCATGGCTGCGCGCGGCGAATTGCAGATGGTCCATCAGGCGCCCGCCCCAGACGGCCGGGCGCTGGGGGATATAGGCCAGCTGGGTGCGCAGCAGGTAGGCATCGGCGGCAGGAGCGCCCCAGTCCAGCTGCCCTGCGTCGGGCGCCAGATCGGCGGCCAGCAGGCGCAGCAAGGTGGTCTTGCCGTTGCCGTTCTCGCCCACCAGTCCCAGGATGGTGCCGGGCTCCACGGCCACATCCACCGGCCCCAGCGCAAAGCCGCCGCGCCGGTAGCGCTTGACCAGTTGCCGTCCCTGTACACGGTACGCACGGTGCGCGCGGGGAGGTGCGGAATCGGCCTGCAGCGCCTGGCCCGGGGCATGGGCGGCATGCAGGGCATCGAAGGCTTGCTGCACCAGCGCGCGGCGTGGCTCTGCGCCGGAATCGGCAGCGAGGCCATCCCAGGCGTCCAGCGCAGTCAGCAGGCTCTGCTGCACGGCGGTTTCGGCAGGCAGGGCGGCGTCTATGAGTGCACGCCACGCACCATGCCATTGCTGGCTGGCGATCGCCTGTTCCACGGATTGCGCCCAGGCCGCCACGGTGGCCTGCGGGCGCGCGGGTGGTCGTGCCGATTCGATGCTCGATTCCATGAAGCCCTCCCTTTTTTCTGTGCTGCGCGGTGCGGCCATCCGGGGAGCCGGACAGCGCGATTCCCGGCGCGCGACGAGTCTATGCGATCCCGCTATGCTGTACTTCCCGCGATGGACGACAGGGCCCGCACAGGCCCTGCGGATGCGCTTCAACGGTGTTGCACCATGTCCGGTTCCCTACAGACATCTCCGCTTCTTCCCGCCGTGGCCTGGCAGGGCCTGCGCCAGGTCCATGTGCTGCAAAGCCTGTCCGACGAGCGCCTGGCCGAACTGGCCGCGCAATGCCGCTGGCAGCAACTGGCCACGCACCAGAGGCTGGAGGGCGCCTATGCCGACCAGCGCATGTACATGCTCGTCCACGGCAGCCTGCGCGTCAGCAGCTATGCCGCGAACGGACGCGGGCTGACGCTCGGTGAAATTGCCACAGGCATGTTCGTCGGCGGCCAGATGCAGCAGCAGCAAAACGAATGCGGGGGCATACCGCTGGTCGTCGAGGCGGGAGAACCCAGCCTGGTGGCCTCGCTTGCGCCCGAGGATGTGGAAGCACTGCTGATGAGCGAGCCCCTGGTGCTGCGCGCCTTCATCGTGCGGCTCAGCAGCCTGGCCGTGACGCTGGCGCGGCGCATGGTCAATCTGGGAACCCTCAGCGTGCGCAGCCGACTGCATGCCCTGCTGCTGGAGCGCGCCGAACTGGCCGGGGAGGAGCAGGGGCAGGCCCTGCTCGCCCCCGCACCCCGGCAGACCGACCTGGCCCTGATGCTGGGCTCCAGCCGCGAGGAAGTGGCGCGCGAGATGTCGCGCCTGGTGCGCCTGGGCCTGCTGCGGCGCGAAGGCCGCAACCTGCGCATCTGCCATGTCGAAGGCCTGCGCGTGCTGCTCGAGGAAGCGCGCTGAGCCTTGTCTGCCGCGGCTGTTTCAAGCCGCGAAAAACACTGTTTCTAGAACGCGTGAATTCGCCTTCTGTCGAGGGGAGCACGGGTGAAAAGGCGGCGGGCCGCCCGGGCCGGATGCGAAAACACGTGAGAAAACGCACAGACGAAGAATGCTGCAGCGCCGCATAGTACGTCCATGCCGTGAGGAAATGAATGCCGAGCGGCCTTTTGAAAGGATCTGACATGCGTACCCTCTCCGCTGCACTGGCCGCCCTGACCCTGGGCCTCGCCGGCACTGCAATGGCCCAAGAAGCCGTTTCCCCCTCGTCCTCCGCCACCGCAGGCCTGAGCCGCGCCGAAGTGCTGGCCGACCTCGAAATGTGGCACCAGGCGGGCATGACCTACCTGCCCTCGCCTTCGGCAGACCGCGACATCAGCTACAACTCGGCCGAATACCAGCGCGGCCTGGCCCGCTACCAGCAACTGCGCAGCGGCCCCGCCTACCGTGAGGCCGTGGCCCGCCTGGAAGGCCAGCACACCGTCACGCAGAAGTGATGTGAATGGATATGGGTCCGGCATGGTGCCGGGCCTGTTGGTGGAAAGCGTCCTTTCGGGATGCTTGGTTTGGCGCCCTTCGGGGCGCTTTTTTGTTTCCCTCGCTCTACACTGGGCGGCCCCGTGTCAGTGGCTGCTATCGATAGCGAAGCTGCTGATGCAAGTACAGCATGCGTTGACGGCCGTTTTGTGAAGTTTCTGATCGATTTTCCCAACCCCCATGACGGTTCGGCCGCCCGGCTGCGCCATGGCTTCGGGCCGCCGCTGCGCAGCCTGGCCGCCCATGCGCCCGAGCAGGTGCGCGGTGTGCTTGACGCCGTGCAGCAGGCCGCCCAGGCCGGCCTGTGGTGCCTGGGCTGGGTGCGCTACGAGGCGGCGGCGGCGTTTGACGCGGCCTACGCGGGCGCCTTGCATGCCACGCCGCAAGGCGAGCCGCTGGCCTGGTTTGCCGTCTTCGACGGCCCCCGGCCCTGGCCTGAAGACGCGGATGCAGTCGATACCGGCCCTCAGGTGCAATCTCAGGTGCAATGGCAGCCCGGCCTGGAGCGCGCGGATTTCGATGCCGCCATTGCGCGCATCCACGAGGCGATTGCGGCCGGTGACTGCTATCAGATCAATTACACGGCCCAGTTCATGGGCCGGCTGCTGGGCGACATTCCATCGCTGTTCGCCGCGCTGCGCCGCGCCCAGCCCGGCGGCTACGTGGCCTGCATGGACAGCGGCGACGAGCAGGTGCTGTCCGTCTCGCCCGAGCTGTTCTTCGACTGGGATGGCGAGCGCATCCTCACGCGCCCCATGAAGGGCACGGCGCCCCGTGGCGCCACGCCTGCACAGGACGAGGCGAATGTCCAGGCCATGCGGTCCTCGCCCAAGGAGCGGGCCGAGAACGTGATGATCGTGGACCTGCTGCGCAACGATGTCTCGCGCATTGCCGAGCCTTTCAGCGTCCAGGTGCCGCGCCTGTTCCATGCCGAACCCCTGCCCACCGTGTGGCAGATGACGTCCGACGTGCAGGCGCGCACGCGGCCCGGTACGGGCCTGGCGGACGTGTTTGCGGCACTGTTTCCCTGCGGCTCCATCACGGGCGCGCCCAAGCGCCAGGCCATGCGGCTCATCCACGAACTGGAATCGGGTCCGCGCGGCGTTTACTGCGGCGCCGTGGGCGTGGTGCGGCCCGGCATCGCCGCGGGGCGCGTGCACGCCACCTTCAATGTGCCCATACGCACGGTGGTGGCGCGTGGCACGGAACTGCGCTGCGGCATCGGCAGCGGCATCACCTCGGGCGCCGAGGCGCCTGCCGAATGGCAGGAATGGCGCCACAAGAGGGCTTTTCTGGACAAGGTGTGAAAGGGCGTGCAGCCATGGCGGATACGGACTTCGATTTCGACATTCTGGAAACACTGGCCCTGCGGGATGGCGGTTTCATCCATCTGCAGCGCCATGTGACGCGCATGCAGGACGCGGCGCGGCATTTCGGCCGGCCCTGCACGGATGCCGTGCTGGAGCAGGCATTGCAGCAGCTGCGCCAGGCGCACGCCAGCGGCCACTGGCGCGTGCGCCTGGCGCTGGATGCCACGGGGCGGATACAGACCCAGGCGGCGCCGCTGCCGCCTTCCGCCACGCCTGTTCGGCTGGCGCTGGCCGACCGGCCCATCGCCAATGCGGTGGCGCATGGCGACTGGGTGCGCTTCAAGACCTCGCGCCGCGCGCACTACGACAGTCTGCAGCCCACCGATGCCTCGGTGTTCGACACCGTGCTCCACAACGAGGACGGCGAGATCACCGAGGGCACGCGCGGCAACATCGCCGTGCTGCTGGCGGGCCGCTGGGTGACTCCGCCGCTGTCCAGCGGCCTGCTGCCCGGCGTGGGCCGCGCGGTGGCGCTGGACGAGGGCCGCGTGGTGGAGCACCCGGTGCGGCTTGACGACCTGCCACGCGTGCAGGGCTGGGCCTTCGTCAACAGCCTGCGCGGCTGGCTGCCGGCGGTTCTGCGCTGAACAGGCCCTAGGGCCGTGGGCTGAACTCATGGTTTTCAGGGATGGATTGCGGATGGCAATGTCAGACAATCGGTGAATATTGTTGAGCAATATCATTTTGATTGTTGGCTGATGCCTGTCTCCCCTGAGATCGATCCATGCATGAATTCCGTATTTCCCGCCGCGCGCTGATCAGCGCCGCGGCTGTCCTGGCGGCGGGCCCGCTGTGCGCCCAGACCACCTATCCCAACAAGCCCATTCGCGTCGTCGTCGGCTACGCGGCAGGCGGCTCGGTCGACCTGGTGGGGCGCGTGGTGGGTGACATCCTGGCCAAGCACCTCAATGCGACCGTCGTGGTCGACAACGTGCCCGGCGCCGCCGGCGTGGTGGCCGCGCAGCGCGTGGTCGGTGCCAAGGCCGACGGCTATACCCTGCTTGCAGGCTCCAGCAACGAATTGGCGGGCACGAAGTTCGTCAACGCCGCGCAGAAGTACGACCCGGCCACGGACCTGACCGGCATCGCGCTGACCGGCGTGCTGCCCAACCTGTGGGTGGCCGGCACCAAGATGCCGGCCAGGACCATCGACGAGTTCATCGCCCTGGCCAAGGCCCATCCCGGCAAGTACAGCTACGGCAGCCCGGGCATCGGGTCCACGCCGCATTTCTCGGGCGAGCTGATCAAGAAGATTGCCGGGGTGGACATCGTCCATGTGCCCTACAAGGGATCGGCCGCGATGACCAGCGACCTGGCGGGCGGCAACCTGGATTTCGCCATTGTCTCTCCCTCGGTGGCGGCTCCGTTCATCCAGAGCGGCAAGATCAAGGCCCTGGGCGTGACCACGGCCCACCGCATCGCCATGATGAAGGACGTGCCCGCACTGGGCGAGAACGCGGCGCTCAAGGGCTACGCGCTGAGCGGCTGGTTCGGGCTGGCGGGACCCAAGGACCTGCCTGCCGATGTGGTGGCCAGCCTGCAGAAGGCCTTGAAGGCGGGCCTGGCCGATCCGGCGATGCGCGCGCGCCTGGAAGGGGCGGGCATCATTGCCCCCACGGGCGACGAAAACCTGGCCCAGATCATCCGTACTGACATGGGCAAGTACGCCGAACTGGTCAAGTTCGCCAAGATCACGCCGGAAAACTGAAGCAGGGCCGGCCGCCATGAAAAACGCCTCGCTCCCCGAGGCGTTTTTTCATTCGGGCCTGTGCAGGGCATGCAGGGACAGCAGCCCCTCGAACGCATCGCGCAGCGGCTGCAGCGACGGGCCGGCAGGCGCTAGCCGTTGCAGCGCGCAGGCCGCTGCCTCCAGCGTGGACAGCTGGCCCGGCGCATGGGCCTTGCGCAGGGCGCCGTAGCGCGAGGCGGGAAGGTCGCCCTGCAGTGCCAGGCGCGGCAGGGCCTGCAGGCCGGGGTTGAGGTAGAGCATCTTGCGGCTCTTGCGCCAGGTGGCGTCCAGCACCACCAGGCGCAGGTCCTCGGGGCATGGCGCGGGCTGCGGCCAGGGCGCTTGCCTGGCCAGGCCCAGCTGGTCGCCGTGCGGTGTTTCCGGATAGAGCAGTACGGCCTGCCGCGGGGCGTCGCCGGCCTGCCAGGGCGCGTGCAGCAGTGCCTGCAACTGCGCTGGCTCGAAGGCCTCGCCCACCGCCAGGCGGCTGGCGGGCAGGCACAGGTGCAGCAGCCGGCCCGTGCCCTTGGCCTGCAGTTCTTCCTCGGGATGCTGGAGCACCAGCAGCTGCACCGCATGCGGCACCGGCTGCACCAGGGGGCACAGGCAGGTGCGCTCAGGGCGCAGGCATTGTGCGCAGCGTGCGCGGGTGCTCACGGCGGACAAGGCCCGGCGCCTGCCTTACAGGCGACCCTTGTAGTAGCTGGGCTTGTCCATGTCGGCGATTTCCACGCTGAGCTGGACCATCATGCCGGCCGGCTGGGGCGTGAGGCGGCGCAGCACCGCGGCAATGCCTTCGGACAGTTCCTTCTTGGTCGTGTCGGTACGGCCCGCCAGCAGGCGCAGCTGCACGTGGACGAAGCCGCGGTTGGCGGGTGCCGAGCCGATCTCGAACTGGCTGACCGGCAGCAGGCGGGCCTTGACGTCGGCCTCGTCCAGGATGCTGGGGTGGCCGCAGACGAAGGCGTTGAGTTCGGTCAGCAGTTGCTGGCCGGGCAGGCCGGCGAGGTTGTCGGTGTACTCGACGTAGAGATGGGGCATGGATGTCTCCGTTCCGGTGGTGAAGAGGGATTCAGGGGATGGGTGGGGCCAGGCGCGAGACCTCGTCCAGCGCCGTCAGCAGCAACTGCACGTCGATGCGCGTGTGGGAGGCCGACAGCGCAATGCGCAGCCGCGCCGTGCCTTCGGGCACGGTGGGCGGGCGGATGGCGGGCACCCACAGGCCGCGCTCGCGCAGGCCTTCCATCACGGCCAGGGCCGTGGCGTTGGAGCCTATGACCAGGGCCTGCACGGCGGTGCGCGAAGGCAGCAGCTGCCAGCCCGTGCGCGCCAGCAGCGGCGTGAGGCCGGCGCGCAGCTCGGCAATGCGTTCGGCCAGGGCCTCGCGGCGCTCGTCCTCGGCCTCGATCAGGGCCACGCTGGCCTGCAGCGCGCTGGCCAGCATGGGCGGCGCGGCGGTGGCGAAGATGTAGCTGCGCGTCTTTTGCAGCAGCCACTCGACCAGCATGTCGCTGCCCGCGACAAAGGCACCGGCCACGCCAGCGGCCTTGCCCAGGGTGGCCATGTAGAGCACGCGCGGCGAGGCGTTTGCGCCCGTCAGTCCCGCCTCGGCCAGGCTGCCCCGGCCCTGGGGGCCCAGCACGCCGAAGCCATGCGCGTCGTCGAGCAGCAGTAGCGCGTCGTATTGCTCGCACAGCGCCAGCAGTCCGCGGATGTCGGCCACGTTGCCATCCATGCTGAACACGGCATCGCTGATGACCAGCTTGCGGCGGGCCGTGCTGGCGGCCAGTTGCGCGGCCAGATCGGTCAGGTCGGCATGGGCATAGCGGTGGACCTGGGCGCGCGACAGGCGGGCGCCGTCGATCAGGCAGGCGTGGTTGAGCGCATCGGAGAACAGGGCATCGCCCGCGCCCACCAGGGCCGGCACGATGCCGGCATTGGTGGCGTAGCCCGCATAGAAGTAGAGCGCGCGCGGCAGTTGCACGAAGTGCGCCAGCTGTTCCTCCAGCGCGGCGTTGGCCGTGCTGTGGCCGCTGACCAGGGGCGAGCCGCCCGAGCCCACGCCAAAGGCCTGGGCGCCCGCGCAGGCGGCGCGCACCAGGGTGGGGTGTCCTGCCAGGCCCAGGTAGTCGTTGCTGCAAAAGGCCAGCATGGGGTGGCCATCCACCTCCATGTGGGCGCCGCTGGCGGCGCCCTGCAGCGGCGCCGTGGCGCGGCGGCGGCGGCGCAGGTGGGCCGCGTCGAGCTCGGCGATGCGCGCGGGGATGTCGTCCAGCCAGGAGCCGCTCATTGCCATTGCTCCGGCAGGGTGTAGGTGGTGGCGCGCGGGTCGGGGTGCTGCTGGAAGGGGATGTCGGCCAGCAGCGGCGCCTGCAGTTGCCGGTCCAGGTGCTGGCGCAGCCATGCCATGTTTTCCTCGGGCACCAGCATGGCGGGGTCCACGCGGCTGGCAATCCAGCCGGCCAGGCGCAGTCCGCGCGCGCGGATGGCCTCGGCCGTGAGGGCGGCGTGGTTCAGGCAGCCCAGCCGCAGGCCCACGACCATGACCACGGGCAGGTCCAGCGCGCAGGCCAGGTCGGCGCCCGAGAGCTGGTCGGACAGCGGCACGAGAAAGCCGCCCGCGCCTTCCACCACCACGGCGTCGGCCTGTTGGGCCAGGCGCCGGTAGCTGTCCACGATGTGTGCGATCTCTATGGAGCGGCCCGCACGCTGCGCGGCGATGTGCGGCGACATGGGATCGGGCAGCAGCACGGGGTTGTCGAGTTCGGGCGGCACGGCCAGGGTGGATGCGGCGCGCAGCGCCAGCGTGTCCTCGTTGGCCCAGCCGCCCTGGCCGTCGGGCTCGGCGCCTGCGGCCACGGCCTTCATGCCCACCACGCGGGCATGGTGGCGGGCCAGCGCATGCAGCAGTCCGCAGGAGGCCAGGGTCTTGCCCACGCCCGTGTCGGTGCCGGTGACAAAGCAGCCAATGGTGCGGTGGGCGTTCACGAATGGTTCTCCTGGGCCAGGGTGTCTTCAAGGGCGGCCAGCGCGCTGGCGGCCAGGTGCTGCACGGCCTCTTCGTCCAGCAAATAGGGAGGCATGGCGTAAAGGGTGTTGCTGATAGGGCGCAGCAGCAGCCCGCGCTCCAGTGCGGCTGCGCTGTAGCGGCGCGAGAAGTCGGGCAGCGAGGTCTGCACATCCCAGGCCCAGATCATTCCCTGGCGCCGTGCGTGGCGCACGCGGGCGTGCTGGTTCAAAGGGGCGAAGGCGCCGTCAAGCCTTTGCGCCAGCGCGAGGTTGGCGTTGATGGCATCGGTCTGCTCGAACAGCTCCAGCGTGGCCAGGGCCGCACGGCAGGCCAGCGGGTTGCCGGTGTACGAGTGCGAGTGCAGGAAGCCGCGCGCCACGGAATCGTCGTAGAAGGCGGCGTAGACGGTCTCGGTGGTCAGCACGGCCGACAGGGCCAGCGTGCCGCCCGTCAGGCCCTTGGACAGACAGATGAAGTCCGGCCGTATGCCGGCCTGCTGGTGGGCGAACATGCTGCCCGTGCGGCCGAAGCCCACGGCGATCTCGTCCACCACCAGGTGCACCTCGTAGCGGTCGCACAGTGCGCGCGCCAGGCGCAGGTATTCGGGGTCGTGCATGGCCATGCCGGCCGCGCACTGCACCAGCGGCTCGACGATGAGGGCGGCCGTCGTCTCGTGGTGCTGCTCCAGCCACTGGCGCAGGCCTTCGGCGGCGCGCCGTGCCACATCGACCGGGCTTTCGCCGTCTTGCGCGCCGCGTGCATCGGGGCTGGGCACGGTGTCGGCCAGGCGCACCAGGGGCGCATAGGCTTCGCGGAAGATGGGAATATCGGTCACGGCCAGCGCGCCCACGGTTTCGCCGTGGTAGCCGCCGGCCAAGCCTGCAAAGCGGCTCTTGGCAGGGCGGCCCAGGTTGCGCCAGTAATGCGCGCTCATCTTGAGGGCGATCTCGGTGGCCGATGCGCCGTCGCTGCCGTAGAAGGCATGGCCCAGGCCGGTGAGCGTGGCCAGCCGTTCGGACAGCTCGACCACGGGCGCGTGCGTGAAGCCGGCCAGCATCACATGGTCAAGCCTGGCGAGCTGGTCGGTGAGCGCGGTCTGGATGTGCGGATGGCTGTGGCCGAAGAGGTTGACCCACCAGGAGCTGACGCCATCCAGGTAGCGGCGTCCTTCGGTGTCGTGGAGCCAGGGCCCCTGGGCGCGCGCGATGGCGATGGGGGGCGCGGCCTCGTGCCGCTTCATCTGGGTGCAGGGGTGCCACACAGCCGCAAGGCTGCGGGCGGCAAGCGATTGAGTCATCGCGCGATTGTCACACCGCAGCGCAGCTCACAGCTGCTGCGTGGGAACGTGGTGGCGCAGTTCGACCTGGCGGTTGGCATCGTCCACGAAGACCAGCTGCGGCTGGTGCGTGGCCACGTCGGTCTCATGCACCTGGGCGAAGGAGGCAATGATCAGCAGGTCGCCCACGGCGGCACGGCGCGCGGCCGAGCCGTTGACCGAGATCATGCCGCTGCCGCGCTGGCCCTTGATGGCGTAGGTGACGAAGCGCTCGCCGTTGTCGATGTTCCAGATGTGGACCTGCTCGTTCTCGACGATGTTGGCGGCGTCCAGCAGGTCCTCGTCGATGGCGCAGGAGCCTTCATAGTGCAGCTCGCATTGCGTGGTCTTGACGCGGTGGATCTTGGATTTGAGCAGGGTGCGGAACATGTTTGTCTCTCGAGGGGCGCTTTGCGCGGTCTTGATGGGGCCTGGGCTGGCAAAAAAAGCCACCAAGTCTATATGCGAAGGAGAAATCCCATGAAGGCCGTGAAGTTGTTCAACGGCAGCGGCGCCGCTGCGGGGCCTGGCTTCAGTTCAGGTCGAGCACGCAGCCATCGCCGATGCTGTCGCGCCATACGCGGATGCGGCTGGGGGCGGGCTGCAGGTCGGCCAGGGAATCGGCAATGAACAGGCACAGGTTTTCCAGCGTGGGCTTGCCCAGGCCGGGGATTTCGTCGAGAAAGCGATGGTCCAGCGCGTCGCCCAGGGTCTTCAGGCGCGAGCGCAGGTAGCCCAGGTCGATCACCATGCCGTTGTCCGGATTGCGCGGGCCGGTGACGCTGACTTCGGCATAGTAGGTGTGGCCGTGGATGCGGCGGCTGCTCTCGGTCTCGATGGCGCGCTCCAGCGTGTGGGCGGCATCGAAGAAAAAGCGCTGGTGTACGGTGAACTGCATGGCAAAAATCAGCGGATGCCGGTGAGCTTGTGGGTCTGCAGGCTCAGGCGCCAGGCCGGGCGCTGCAGGCATTGCGCTATGCAGGCGGCCGTGTTGTCGGCCTGCAGGACGTTGTCCATGGGCTGCAGGAAATAGCGGTCGAAACGGGTGCCGGCCTCGATGGCCTGCAGATCGAAGCCGGGCTGCGGCCAGACCAGCTTGAGCTCCTGGCCGCTGCGCTGGACCCATTCGGCGCCCGCCTTGGGGCTGATGCACAGCCAGTCGATGCCCTCGGGCGCGGCCACGGTGCCATTGCTTTCCACGGAAATGCGAAAGCCGCGCGCATGCAGGGCCGCGATCAGGGGCTCGTCCACCTGCAGCAGGGGCTCTCCCCCGGTCAGAACCACCATGCGGTGCTGGCTGTCGGCGGCCGGCCATTGGGACAGGATGCGTTCGGCCAGGGCGTCGGCCGTGGCGAACTTGCCGCCCAGCGTGCCGTCGGTGCCCACGAAGTCGGTATCGCAGAACTGGCAGATGGCGCTGGCGCGGTCCTGCTCGCGGCCGGTCCAGAGGTTGCAGCCTGCAAAGCGGCAGAAGATGGCCGGCGTGCCGGCCTGGCCGCCCTCGCCCTGCAGGGTGTAGAAGATTTCTTTGACGCTGTAAGTCATGGTGCATGGAGGCCGGTGGAGCCGGCCTGTCGGTGTGCGCGTGCCTGTATCCGTGCCCGCTAGACGGGCGTATAGGCCAGGCGCACGTAGATGGGCGCAAAGGCTTCGGCCTGGGTGATCTCGATCAGCGTTTCCTTGGCCAGCTCCAGCAGGGCGATGAAGGTCACGACCAGCACGGTCGAGCCTTTCTCGGGCTGGAACAGGGTCTCGAACTCGACGAAGCGCCGGCCCTGCAGGGCCTTGAGCACCTGGCTCATGTACTCGCGCACCGAGAGTTCCTCGCGCGTGATCTTGTGGCTTTGCACGAGCTTGGCGCGCTTGAGAATGTCGCGCCAGGCCGATTGCAGCTCGGCCACGTCCACATCGGGAAAGCGCGGCTGCAGGTTCTGCTCGATGTGGATCTGGGCCCGGAGGAAGTCGCGTCCGTAGTGCGGCACCTGGCCGAGCTGGTGGGCAGCGAGCTTGATCTGCTCGTACTCGAGCAGCCGACGCACCAGCTCGGCGCGCGGGTCCTCTGCCTCTTCGCCGCCTTCCTGCTTCTTGGGCGGCAGCAACATGCGCGACTTGATCTCGATGAGCATGGCCGCCATCAGCAGGTACTCGGCAGCCAGTTCGAGGTTGCGGCTGCGGATCTCGTCGACATATCGCATGTACTGGCGCGTCACGTCCAGCATGGGTATGTCGAGGATGTTGAAGTTCTGCTTGCGGATCAGGTACAGCAACAGGTCCAGCGGCCCTTCGAAGGCTTCGAGGAAGACCTCCAGCGCATCGGGCGGGATGTACAGGTCCTGCGGCAGGGCGAACAGCGGCTCGCCGTACAGGCGCGCCAAAGCCACCTGGTCGATCACGACCGGGGTGCCGTCGCCAGGAGGGGGGGATGTGGCGGAGGCGCCCGCAGGCGCCAGCGCGGATTCAGCCTCGGCCATGCCTTGCTGCCTGGGCGAATGCCGCATGCGCAGGGTGCACGGTGGGAACAGGCTGATTTTTCATCGCATGGGCAATCAGGAGTTCGTCTGGTAGACGTAGGGCTTCTGGTCCACGCGGCCGGCGCGCAGGTCTTCCCAGACTTCGTGGTTCACGTCCTTGTCCCACAGCAGCGAGCGGCCGGCCAGCTGTTGGCTGGGCAGCTCGGGCTTTTGCTTCTTCAGGTCGTTGATGAAGTTGGTGGCGTCGGAGCGATAGTCGGGGCGGCGAAAGAATGACATAGTCTGATAACCTCTTGAATCGCGTGATTTTACCGGGACACCGCCGATGAACCTAGTCTCCCGTCTTCTGGGGGTTGCCGTGGCCGTGATGGGCATGCTCTCGCTGCCCGGCTGCGATCCCCAAAACATCAAGGAACTCGAAGAAGGCCTGTCCACCGAGGCCGACGTCCGCGCCCGCTTTGGCGAGCCCGAACGCATCTGGGCGGAGCCGGACGGCTCGCGCACCTTCGAGTACAACCGCCAGCCCGCCGGCAGCCGCAACTACATGATCACCATCGGCACCGATGGCCGCATGAGCGCGCTGCGCCAGGTGCTGGCGCCGCACAACTTCGAGAAGATCCGCCCCGGCATGGACGAGGAGCAGGTGCGCCGCATGCTGGGCAAGCCCGCCAAGATCACGCCCTACCAGCTCAAGCAGGAAACCGACTGGGACTGGAACTACATCGATCCCCCCACGCGCGACATGGAGTTCACCGTGACCTTCGGCCCCGACGGCCGCGTGCTGCGCAGCGCCGGCCGCGAGAAACTGCACGGCGGCGCCTGACAGCAGGCCCCTGCAAGCATCCTGCGATGCGCTGTACCCTGCACGCCACAGCGCGCCGGGGCAACAGTCTCTAGAATCCGGGTTTGTACCTATGACACCCCATGGGTACGGTGAAGGCTCCGATCCGGGGCCTTTGCGACGATAGATCTGTCATCACCCCGACAATGTCCACGCCTTCCCTACCCGCTGCCGCGCCTGCTGCGCCTGTCCCGGCCACCGCTTCGCTGCGCCATGGCCTCTTCGAGGATGTCCAGGCCCTCTTCACCGGAACCCTGTTCGTGGGCATCGCCATGATGATGTTCGCCCAGGCGGGGCTTTTGACGGGCAGCACGGCGGGCCTGGCCTTCGTGCTGCACTACGCCACGGGCTGGCCGTTCGGCCTGGTCTTCTTCGCGATCAACATCCCGTTCTACTGGTTTGCCTGGACGCGCGTGGGCCGCACCTTCACGGTCAAGACCTTCATCTGCGTGGGCGCGCTGTCGCTGATCACCGAAATGGGGCCGCGCCTCATCCACATCGACTACCTGCACCCGGCCTTTGCCGCCATTGCGGGCGGCCTGCTCATGGGCTCGGGCCTGCTGTTCCTGGCGCGCCACCGCTCCAGCCTGGGCGGCGCCACCATTGCCTCGCTCTACCTGCAGGACCGCTACGGCATCCGCGCCGGCAAGGTGCAGATGGCCATCGACTGCTGCGTGGTGCTGCTGGCGCTGTGGGTCGTGCCCTTCGAGCGCGTGGCCTGGTCGGTGCTGGCGGCCGTGGTCATGGGCGTGTTCCTGGCCGTGAGCCACCGGCCCGGGCGCTACGCCGGGCAGTAGCCTCAGGGCGTCAGAGGCTGCCCATCGGGCGTGCGGTAGCGGACCGTGATGCCGCTGTCGTCTGCGGCTGCCCCGTCATCGCTCATCGCATCGACGGCCTTGCCCACTCCCTTGCCGACGATTTTTACCGTGCCCACGGCCGCATCCGCGGCCAGCCCCACGGCCGAGGCCGTGACGCTGACCGCCGTGGCGGTCACGGCCACCACGGTGCAGCCGGACAGCAGGGCCGCGGCGCACAGGCAAAGAAAAGCCCCCAGGGCCGGGGACCGTGAGGGCTTGCGGGACATGGATGCCTTGCTTCAGTGGATGCGCATGCCGGGTGTGGCGCCTGGGAAAGGCTCCAGCACATAGATGCCGGGATTGCTTTTCTCATCGGCGTGGCTGGCTGCCAGCACCATGCCTTCGGAGATGCCGAACTTCATCTTGCGCGGCGCCAGGTTGGCCACCATCACGGTGAGCTTGCCCTGCAGCTGCTCGGGCTGGTACATGCTGGAGATGCCGGAGAACACGTTGCGCGTCTTGCCTTCGCCCACGTCCAGCGTGAGCTGCAGCAGCTTGGTGGAGCCTTCCACGGGCTTGCATTCCACGATCTTGGCAATGCGCAGGTCCACCTTGGCGAAGTCGTCGATGCCGATGGTTTCGGCAATCTCCTCGCCGCCGGGCAGGACCTTCTCGACCACGGGCTCGGGGGCCTCGAACAGGGCCTCCAACTGCTTGACGTCCACGCGCTGCATCAGGTGCTTGTACAGGCCGATGGCATGGCCGGCGCCCAGCAGGTTCTGTGCGTCGGCGAACTGCAGCGGCGCCACGTTCAGGAAGCCTTCCACCTGTTCGGCCACGGCCGGCAGGATGGGCTTCAGGTAGATGGTCAGCAGGCGGAAGGCCTCGATGCAGGTGGTGCACACGTCCTGCAGGCGGGCGTCCATGCCTTCCTGCTTGGCCAGCTCCCAGGGCTTGTTGGCATCCACGTATTCGTTGACGCGGTCGCACAGCTGCATGATTTCGCGCACGGCGCGGGCCGTGTCGCGGTTCTCGAAGGCCTGGACAACGGCCTCGCTCTGGCCGCGCAGCTGGGCCAGCAGGGCCTGGCCGTCTTCGCTGACCGTGCCCAGCTTGCCGTCGAAGCGCTTGGCGATGAAGCCGGCCGCGCGCGAGGCGATGTTCACGTACTTGCCGATCAGGTCGGAATTGACGCGGGCCATGAAGTCATCGGGGTTGAAGTCGATGTCTTCATTCTTGCCGTTGAGCTTGGCGCCCAGGTAGTAGCGCAGCCACTCGGGGTTCATCTGCAGGCCCAGGTACTTGAGCGGGTCCAGGCCGGTGCCGCGGCTCTTGCTCATCTTCTCGCCGTTGTTCACGGTCATGAAGCCGTGCACGCAGATCTTGGTGGGCGTCTTGCGGCCGCTGAACTTGAGCATGGCGGGCCAGAACAGCGTGTGGAAGGTGATGATGTCCTTGCCGATGAAGTGGTACTGCTCCAGCGTGGGGTCGGCCATGTAGGCCTCGTAGTCCTCGCCACGGCGGTCCAGCAGGTTCTTGAGCGAGGCCAGGTAGCCCACGGGCGCGTCCAGCCAGACGTAGAAGTACTTGCCCGGCGCATCGGGGATCTCGATGCCGAAGTAGGGCGCGTCGCGCGAGATGTCCCAGTCGCCCAGGCCTTCGCTGGTCGTGCCGTCCGGGTTGGTGCGCACGCCGAACCATTCCTTGATCTTGTTGGCCACCTCGGGCTGCACATGCTGGCCGTCCTGGGTCCACTCGGTCAGGAACTCCACACAGCGCGGGTCCGACAGCTTGAAGAAGAAATGCTCCGAGCTCTTGAGCACGGGCTTGGCGCCGGACAGCGCCGAGTAGGGATTGATCAGGTCGGTGGGCGCGTAGACGGCGCTGCAGACCTCGCAGTTGTCGCCGTACTGGTCCTTGGCATGGCAGCGCGGGCATTCGCCCTTGATGAAGCGGTCGGGCAGGAACATGTTCTTCTCGGTGTCGAAGAACTGCTCGATGGTGCGCGTCTCGATGAAGCCGGCAGCCTTCAGGTCCCTGTAGATCTGCTGGGCCAGCACATGGTTTTCGGGCGCGTCGGTGTTGTGCCAGTTGTCGAAGGCGATGTGGAAGCCGTCCAGGTACTGCTTGCGGCCTGCGGCGATGTCGGCCACGAACTGCTGGGGCGTCTTGCCGGCCTTCTCGGCCGCAATCATGATGGGCGCGCCGTGGGCGTCATCGGCACCCACGAAGTTGACCGCGTTGCCCTGCATTCGCTGCGCACGCACCCAGGTGTCGGCCTGGATGTATTCCATGATGTGGCCGATGTGGAAGTTGCCGTTGGCGTACGGCAGGGCGGTGGTGACGAAGAGTTTGCGTGCGGTCATGGATGGCGGCTTTCTCGGGGGAACCTGACATTCTAGAAGGGCTGGGCGGTTGTGGGGCGGCGATGGCTTTTCCGTGCAGGCCGACATGCGAGGGAGTTGTTGCGGGCCTTCGCTGCGCTAGGCCTGTTGGCTGCAGGCCGTCAGTTGGCGACCAGCGGGCGCTGCCAGCCCAGGAACTGCTCTATGTCGCTGCGCCGCGCCAGCGCGTCGCGCCGGCCCAGGGCCATGAGTTCGCGGGTGAAGCTGCGCTCGAACAGCAGGTAGCTGGCCAGGGCGGCGCCGCGCGGGTCGCTGGCGTCCTGGCGCACGCCCAGGGCGCCCAGCAGGGTGCGCATGGGCAGCGGCAACTGGCCCACGTGGCGCGCGGCGATGGCGTCTATGCGCTCGGACGGCGAGATGACCAGCAACTGCAGCGGGCGCAGCCGGCTGCGTTCGCGGTCGGCGGGCGGGATCAGGGCCAGCGTCTGGTTGATGCGCTCGGCGCGCTCCACGTCCAGGGACAGGGCGTCCAGGAAGATGCTGGACAGCGTGTGGCCCGCGATGTGGGCCAGCGACGGGTAGCTTGCGCCTTCTGGCGGCGGCCTGGCCGGCGGCTCGGTGCGCCGGCCCGCGCCCACGACGAGGATGCGCTCGGCGCCCAGGTGGATGGCGGGCGCCAGCGGCGCGGTCTGGCGCATGGAGCCGTCGCCGAAGTATTCGGTGGCGCCGTCCAGCGGCAGCGGCGTGGCCGGAAAGATGAAGGGGATGGCCGAGGAGGCCAGCAGGTGTGCGTGCGTGATCTGGGCGGCGGCGGCCTTGCGCTGGTTGCGCACCCAGGGCTGGAGCTGGTCCTGCGCCTGGCAGAAGGTCACGTGCTCGCTGGTGGTGTAGCTGGAGGCGGACACCGCCAGTGCGCGCAGGTGGCCGTCCGCGATCAGCTGGGGCAGGCGCTCCAGCGGAACCAGGCCGCGCGACAGCAGCCGGCCCAGCGGCTGGTTGTCCAGCAGCGAACGCGGGCGCATGCGGCCCCAGCGCGCCAGGGCCCAGCCCAGGGACAGCAGGGTCAGCCAGCGTGCGCCGCTGCGCAGCACGCTCAGCGAGTCGGACAGGTAGATGTCCTCGGGCCGCAGGTTGCGCCAGATGCGTGACATGCGGCGCACGGCCCGGTCGAAATGGTCGCTGCCGCAGGCCAGGGCCGCCGCGTTGATGGCGCCAGCCGAGGTGCCGACCAGGATGGGGAAGGGATTGGGGCCATGCTGCTGGCCGCAGGCGCGGCGTATCTCGGCAATGGCCTCCAGCACGCCGGCCTGGTAGGCGGCGCGGGCGCCGCCGCCGCTGAGCAGCAGTCCGGTGCTGGGGGGAGGGAGGTTGGAGTCGGGTGAGGGCGCGGCATCGGGCATGCCTGGAGTGTGCCGCGCGCCGGCCGTCATCAGATCGGGGGATGACCCGGAAGGGATCAGGCCTTGGCCAGCAGGGAGCCCAGGTCCTTGCCGGAGATCAGGGCGATGCCCTGCTGCTTGGCCCAGGCGGCGGCATTCTCGGCCGGGGGCTGCAGCGACAGGTAGCAGACCGTGGCCGCATCGCGCGCCTGGCCTGCGGCCAGCAGGGCGCGCAGCGGCTCCATGCCGTGCACGCCGGCCTTCCAGCGCTTGGCGCTGGCCACGGTGGTGCGGCCTTCGCGTTCCAGCACGAAGTCGGCGCCGTCCTTGTCGGACAGGCGGGTCACGGTGTAGCCCTCGGCCTGCCAGGCGCGATCGAGCCGATCGGCGAACTCGCGCCAGCTTTGCTGGGCGGCGATCTCCAGAGCCTGCTCCACCTTGGCGGGGCTGGGCGCGCGCAGCTGGCGCCAGGCGGCAACGCAGCCTATGCCGAAGAAGGGCAGGGCGGTGATGGCGGCGAACGGCGCGATGTCCTTGGGCAGCAGCGCCGTGGACACCAGGGTCACCAGCGCGGCCAGCGCGATGCTGATCCACCAGCGCGAGCGCAGCAGGATCGCGAACAGGGAGTTGTGGGCCATCTTGAATTTCACGGGGCGGATCTTTCGCGGAAAAAGGCGGGAACAGGGGCCACAAAGGCAGCAAGGCCCGCATTGTCTCGCGTGAGCGAGGGGATGGTGCCTTGGATAGACTATCCGGCTCTAGGAGTAATCAAAGCAATGGCAGTCACAGAACAAGCGCTCTTGGCCGCGCTCTCCAGCGTGCTCGACCCCCACACCGGCAAGGACTATGTGAGCACCCGCGCCCTGCGCAACCTGCAGGTCACGGGGGCCGACGTGGCCTTCGACGTGGAGATGGGCTATCCGGCGCAAAGCCTGGTGCCGGCGCTGCGCGGCCAGTTCGTCGCGGCGGCCAAGACCGTCGAGGGCGTGGGCAATGTCTCGGTCAACATCACGTCCAAGGTCGCCGCGCATGCGGTGCAGCGCGGCGTGCAGTTGCTGCCGGGTGTCAAGAACATCATCGCCATCTCGTCCGGCAAGGGCGGCGTGGGCAAGAGCACGACCACGGCCAACCTGGCGCTGGCGCTGGCCGCCGAGGGCGCGCGCGTGGGCATCCTGGATGCCGACATCTACGGCCCCAGCCAGCCCATGATGATGGGCATCTCCGGCCGCCCCGAAAGCCCCGACGGCAAGACCATGGAGCCCATGGAAAGCCATGGCGTGCAGGTCATGTCCATCGGTTTCCTGGTCAACAACGACCAGGCCATGATCTGGCGCGGCCCGATGGCCACGCAGGCGCTGGAGCAGATGCTGCGCCAGACCAACTGGAAGGATCTGGACTACCTGCTGGTGGACATGCCGCCCGGCACCGGCGACATCCAGCTGACGCTGGCCCAGCGCGTGCCCATGACGGGCGCCGTGGTCGTCACCACGCCCCAGGACATCGCGCTGATCGACGCCAAGAAGGGCGTGAAGATGTTCGAGAAGGTGGGCGTGCCCATCCTGGGCCTGGTGGAGAACATGGCTGCCCACGTCTGCACCAACTGCGGCCATGTGGAGCACATCTTCGGCGCCGAGGGCGGCAAGCAGATGGCGGCCGAGTACGGCATCGACTACCTGGGCGCACTGCCCCTGTCGCTGCAGATCCGCCTGCAGGCCGACAGCGGCAAGCCCACCGTGGTGGCCGAGCCCGACAGCGAGGCCGCGCAGATCTACAAGAAGGTGGCGCGCGACCTGGCCGTGAAGGTGGCGCTCAAGGCACGCGATTTCACGAGCAAGTTCCCCACCATCACGGTGAGCCAGGGAACCTGACCCTTCTGGCGCTGCCGGCATGAACCTGCTGACCTCGATGCGGTATCTGGCGGCGCTCAACGAGCACCGCCATTTCGGCCGCGCGGCGCTGGCATGCCATATCACCCAGCCGGCGCTGTCCAATGCGCTGCGCGCGCTGGAGGAGGAGTTCGGCACGGTCATCGTGCGCCGGGGCCGCTCGTTCGCGGGCTTCACCCCCGAGGGCGATCAGGTGCTGGCCACGGCCCTGGCCATGCTGCGGGCCGAGGAAGGCCTGCGCCAGGAACTGAGCGCCGCCGCCGGCGCGCTGCGCGGGCAGCTGCGCATGGCGGCCGTGCCCACGGCCATGCCCATGCTCACGCGCTTTGCGGCCATGCTGCGCGAGCACCATCCGGGCATCACGCCCGTGGTGCTGTCCATGAGCTCGGCCGAGATCGAGAGCGGGCTCGAAGACCTGTCCCTGGACCTGGCCCTGGGCTACAGCGCGCGCATGCCGCCGCGCGGACCGCGCCTGCAGTCCTGGCCCCAGTACGAGGAGCATTACTACCTGCTGTGCCGCGAGTGCTGCGATGTGCAGGGCGAGGGCCGGCCCTTTGCCTTTGGCGCCGACATCGCCTGGCGCGAAGTGGCCGGCATGCCGCTGTGCCTGCTCACGCCCGACATGCACAACCGCACGGTGATTGACGAGGCCTTCGCCGCCGTGGACATGGCCGTGCAGCCCGCCATGGAAACCAACTCCGTGCTGACCCTGGTGATGGCTGTGGCGCAAGGAACGGATGGCATGACCACCGTGCTGCCCGGCGCCATGGTGGCCACGGTGCGCCACATGCCGGGCCTGGTGGCGCGGCCACTGCGCTCGCCCGAATTGGTCACCCCCATAGGCTTCATGGCCCAGCAGGGCGTGGCGCCCACGCGCGCGCTGCAGGCCGCGCTGCAACTGCAGGACGACGCCGGTTGGCGTGCGCAGTGCCTGCGGCATGCGGGGGCGCTGGCGGGTTGAGCGCCCTTCGCTGGAAGCAGCGACCGGGAGTGCTGTCGGTTGGGTTTCTTCCGGCACAGGCAAGCATCGTTCAAAGGCCGTAATATCATTCATATCAGAGCGCTTGCATGCTACAAGCACTCGTATGAGAATATTTTGATGGCAACTGCAACCAATCTTCCCGTTGATCGGGCCATCAAGGCACTGGGCCAGAGCATTGAACTGGCGCGGCGGCGGCGGGGGCTGTCGCAGGCCGATCTGGCATCCCGCATGGGCGTTTCGGTCAGCACCGTGCGCCGCCTGGAAGATGGCCACCCCGGAATTGCGCTTTCCTATCTGGCAAGTGCCCTGCAGGTCTTCGGTGAGTTGGAGAAATTGCGCCTGCTCCTGGACACCCCGACCGACTCCGTCGGACTGGCACTGATGGATGCGCAACTGCCTGCGCGCATCTACAGCAAACGCCGCAAGGCACCCAAGGCGTTCTGAAGGGCGAATGCGACATGGTGACGCGCTCCGCTGCAATGGTCCACAACATGAAGTCGGAACTGGACGTGTGCCTGGGCAAGGCGGGCACGGCCGTGGGCAGGCTGGTATTCGTGCGCAACGGCATGCGCATGTTCACCCAGTTCGCCTACTTCCAGGACTGGCTGGGTCACAAGGATGCGTTCAACGTCTCCCCCGATCTCGCGCTCACGCCGATCTACCAGACGCGCAAACCAGAGACCCGGGAGGACTCCTTGTTCTTCCTTGCGCTGGGAGACACGGAGCCGGATGCCTGGGGGCGGCGTGTCATTGCCCGTGCGCATGCCAAGCGGCGCGAGAAGGACCCGGCTCTTGGGGCACTGACCGAACTCGACTACCTTTGCGCCGTCGATGACTTCAGCCGGATGGGCGCCCTGAGGTTGCGCAGTGCGCAAGGCGTCTATCTGGAGTCCGTACGCGCAGGGCAGACTGCGACGCCTCCGATGCTGGAACTGGAGAAAATGCTCGCCTCCTCGAGGGCCGTGGAGCTCGGCAGGGAGTCGGCCCAGGATCTGGCCTACCTGCGGGGCAAGGCGACCTCGCTGGGAGGCATGCGCCCGAAGTGCAGCATCCTTGATGAAAAGGGGCATTTGGCGTTGGGGAAATTCCCCAGCGTTCAGGACGATCGCAATGTGACGCGTGCCGAAGTCCTGGCGTTGAAACTGGCACGCCTGGCCGGCATTGATGCTGCACAAGCCCATGTGGTTGCCGTGCATGGCACACCTGTGGCGGTCATTCGCCGTTTCGACCGTGGGCCCGGGGATACGCGCATTCCCTACATATCCGGCGCCACACTGCTGCAGGCGAGTCGGCAGCATGAACACGCGTACACCGAGGTGCTCGCGCAGATGAAAGGGCTGAGCGCGAACTACGTGGATGACGCGCGGCAGCTATGGCGGCGCCTGGTGTTCCATCACCTCATCACCAATGTCGATGACCATCTGCAAAACCTGGGGTTCCTCTATGTAGGGGACAACCAATGGCAGCTTTCCCCGGCATTCGACATCAATCCCATGCCGGAAAAGAACCGTGAGTCCAAGACATGGTTGAGCGAAGACACAGGCCCTATCACCAGCATGGCGCAGTTGATGGGCCAGGCCTCGCAATTTTCACTGAGCCGCGACCAGTCGCTGGCGATCGTGCGCCAGGTTGTCGAGGCCGTGTTGCAGTGGCGCGTGCTGGGCCTGTCTGCGGAGGTTGGAATGACCGCGCAGGAGCTCGATGAGTTTGCCCTGGCGTTCGACCACCCAGACCTGGATGACGCCAGGAAACTGGCGGGCCTGTGAGGGCCTGGACGGTTTAGGCCGGCTGTGCCCGCTGGCCTGCCAGCGCAGTCTCTGGCGTGGCGTTCGGCGCGGCATTCAGTGCGGCGCGCACCACGTCGGGCGTGAAGGGCGCGGCGTAGAAGCGCCGGCCGGTGGCGTCGAACAGCGCATTGGCCAGCGCGGCCGGGCCGGGGACCGAGGCCGATTCGCCAGCGCCCATGGGGGGCTCGTCCTGGTGCGGCATCAGCACCACTTCGATGGGAGGCAGGTCGCGGAAGCCGATGATGGGGTAGCTGCCCCATTCGCGGCTGGCCACGCCTTGCGCATTGAAGGCGACCTTCTCCATCAGGCTGCGGCTCAGGGTCTGGATGACGTTGCCGTGGATCTGGTGGCGCACGCCGTCGGGGTTGACCATCATTCCCGTGTCCTGGCCCACGACCAGGCGCCGCACGGTGATGCGGCCGCTGGCGGGGTCCACGTCGATGTCGATGACCCAGGCGGCCCAGGCCGCGCCGAAGCCGGGAAAGCGGCTGTGGATGTAGCGCGCATAGGCCACGCCGCGCCCGTGCAGCAGGCCGTCGGCGCCGGGGCGGCCCCGGCTTCCCGGCTGGTTTTGCTGCCAGCCCGCGTGGCGGGCCGTGGCCTCGATCAGCTCGACGGCGCGCGGGTCATCGAGGTGGCGAACACGGTAGTCCACGGGATCGGCACCGGCGGCATGGGCCAGCTCGTCGATCATGCAATCGTGGGCAAAGGAATTGGGCAGGGCCGAGACGCCGCGCAGCCAGGACGAGCGCACGATGGGCGCCATGTCATGGCAGGTGATGCGCTGGCTGGCATAGCGGTAGGGCGGCACGGCGGTGCGGTCGCCCATCTCCAGCGTGCGCGGCTCGCCCGGGATGCGGCCCGTGAGCAGCAGGGCCAGCAGCGGCGCGTCGTTGGAGGGGTAGCGCACGGCAAAGTCGTAGGCCAGCAGTTCGCCCCGGGCATCGATGGCCGCGCTCACGTCCATGAGCTGGGCCGTGCCCTTGGGCTCCCACTGGTGTTCCTGCTCGCGCGTGAGCTGTACGCGCACGGGCGCACCCACGGCCATGGACAGCAGGGCGGCGTCGGCGCAGACATCGTCGGCGCAGTTGCGGCCGTAGCAGCCGGCCGCCTCCAGGCGCACGATCTCGATGCGGTCCTCGCCCAGTTGCAGCAGGCGGTCCAGGTCGGTGCGCAGCATGTGGGGGTTCTGCGTGCCGGCCCAGAGCTTGAGACGGCCCCCGCTGAAATCGGCCACGGCGCAGGACGGGCCGATGGAGGCATGCATCTGGTAGGGCCAGACGTAGCTGCGGCGCAGTTCGGTGGCCGCACCCGTGCCGACGCCCGCGAAGGCGTCGTCCACAGTGCCCTGGTCCACCAGCGCACGGTGTTGGGCAGGATTGGCGCGGATGGCTGCGGCCAAGTCAGACAGATCGGGTGCCGGCGGCACGGCCTGCCATTGCACGCGCAGCGCGCGCATGGCGGCAATGGCCTGTTCCTCGCGGTCGGCGACCACGCCGACAAAGTCGCCTTCGGTGACCACCTGCACGTTGCCGGGCAGGTGGGCCACGGAGTCGCGCTCCACGGCCACTAGGCAGCGGCCGATGAAGCTGCCGCCGTCGCGGCCCGGGTGTGGCGGGCGGATGACGCGGCCATGGCGCATGCCGGGCATGCGCACATCATGGACAAAGCTCAGCTCGCCCGTGGCCTTGGCGGGGATGTCCACGCGCGCCGCGCCGTGGCCGACGAGCCGGTATTCGCTGGCGGGCTTGAGCTTCACTTCCTGATCGGGCGGGGCCAGCGTCAGCTGCAGTTGCTGGCCGCGCAGCAGATCGCCATAGCCGAGTTCGCGGGCATCGCTGCCATCGGCAAAGCGCACCGCGCCTTCCCGTGCCTGGAGCCGGTCCGCCGCCACGCTCCATCGCTGCGCGGCCAGCGCCAGCAACTGCTCGCGCGCCTGGGCGGCGGCGCGGCGCAGCGGCACGGCCGAGATCTGGATGCTGGCGCTGGCAATGGTCGGGCCCTGGTTGGGCGCGGCGGCCGTGTGGCCCAGCACCATGTCCAGGCGCGCCAAAGGCACTTCGAGTTCTTCCGCCACGATCTGCGCCAGGGCCGTGCGTATGCCTGTGCCCAGGTCCACATGGCCGTTGAAGGCCAGGGCGCGCCAGCCCCGGGGCGCGGCTTCGTCGGCCAGCACGGCTACGAAGACCTCGGGCGTGGACTGCACATAGTCGGTGGCCGTGCCTGGCTGGCCGGGCGCAGGGCGCGGCGGCGCCACGGGCTGGCGCACCACAAGCAGGGTGTCGGCTCGCGTGAGCAGCTGTGCGTGCAGGGCTTGGGGCTGGGGCAGGTTCATGGGGCGGTGTTCTTCGCGGACACGCTTTCAGGCGTGCCCTGTGCATGTTATGCACTCCGGGGCCGGCTGCGCAGGGCCGGCCCCATAGGCGCGTTGACGCGGTGGGATCAACCTGCGGCGAGGGCGTCGGTGTCGGCGATGGCCTGGCTCAGCGGCATCACGGCCGCGTACTTCTGGGCCATGTCGAACAGGTTGGCCTCGTGCGGGCCCAGGGCGCGGTCGCCGCAGCAGTCGGCCACCACCAGCGGGCGAAAGCCCGACTGCATGGCATCGACCACGCTGGCGCGTACGCAGCCGCTGGTCACGCAGCCGGCCACCAGCAGGGTCTGCACGCCGCGCTGGGCCAGCCAGGGTGCGAGCATGGTGCCGAAGAAGGCCGAAGGCGTGCTCTTGCGCACCACGTATTCGCCAGCGGCCGGGGCCAGCTGGGGCACGATGGCGCTGTTGGGGCTGTCTTCCTTCAGGGTCAGCATGCCGGGCACCTTCAGGCAGAAGATGTTGTGGTCGGCATCGTCGTCCGAGAACACGATGCGGCTGTGCGCCACGGGCCAGCCGCGCTCGCGCGCATGGGCCAGCAGGTGCTGCGTTTGCGCGATGGCTTCGGGGATGTTGCCGCCGCCGAACACGGCCGGGTCGGCAAAGCCGTTGACGAAGTCGATGATGAGCAGGCCGAACGGGGCCTTGAGCGGCAGCGGCGTGCCGAAGCCCTGGCGTGCATAAACCGAGATGTCAGCAGAGATGTCGCCCTGCACGCCCTCGGTGGGAACGCTCTGCGTGCTGGTGCTGGTGGTGGCGGTGGCGGTTGTCATGCGATGTCCTTTCCTTGCTTGGACCTTTTGGCGGCGCGCGCCAGTCCTTCCTCGTCCTGCACCACGCCGTTGATGACCGTGGGCTTGCCATCCAGCGCCACCGAGCAGTGGCGCATGGGGATGTCGATGTGGCAGGCCGTGGTGCGGCTGCCCCCGGCCTCGTTGTTGGGGCCCATGGACCACAGGAAGTTGCCCTCGAAGGCACGGGCGTCCATGCCGATGTGGGTTTCCTTGTTGTAGTGGGCCAGCATGGACCAGTGGGCGCGCGGCTGCAGCCCCCAGCCGATGTGGGAGACGGCGTAGGCCTCGGGGTCCTCGTAGGAGGCCATGTACTCCTTGAGGATGTCGGCCTGCAGGCCGCCGCTGATGCGCGTGACGTAGCCCTTTTCGATGATGAGTTCGATGGGCTCGGTCACGTAGTCCTTCATGGGCAGCAGGATGTCGCCACGGTCCAGCACCACGCGGCCGTTGCTCTCGCCCTCGTCGGGCCAGGTCAGCACGAAGCCGCTGGGCCAGTGGTCCCAGCGGCCGGGCTGGTCCACGAAGCCGTATTCGCAGATGGCCGGGAAGCTGCCCAGGCGGCAGCGCAGGTCGGTGCCCGCGGCCGAGGTGATGTGCATTTGCCCGGCCGCCTCGATCAGCTTGGATGCGGCCTGCACGCGCGCACGGTCGCCCTCGGTGGGCACCAGGCGGCACAGCACCTCGGGCGGCTCGACGGCCAGCAGGATCTTGGTGCCGGTCTGCAGGATCTCGTGCTGCTCGGGCGAGAACAGCAGCGTCATCAGGTCCAGCACCAGGTCGCTGGCCTTGAGCGCGGCGATGGCGGCGGGGTTGCCGGTCAGCGGCGTCGTGCCCAGGTAGGCCAGCGAGTCGCGGCTCAGTGATTTTTCGGCATTGACGGGCGGCAGGTCCAGGCGGTTGACGCGCGCACCCATTTCGCTGGAGGCGGCAATGGCGCAGCGCAGTGTCTGCGGGTGCGTGTCGGCGCCCGTGAGCACGGTGACGGTCTGGCCGGCTTCGAGCCGGGACAGCGTGAGCACCTGCTTCCAGGCGTGGATCAGATCGATATCGCTGACGGACATGGTCGGCTCCTTGGTGTCGCGATGGATGGGAGTGGGCTGCGGTTGGACATTCAGTCCACCCGCGCGCCGAGGAAAT
Organism: Delftia sp. Lp-1; assembly: GCF_020523835.1. Taxonomy (NCBI): domain Bacteria; kingdom Pseudomonadati; phylum Pseudomonadota; class Betaproteobacteria; order Burkholderiales; family Comamonadaceae; genus Delftia; species Delftia sp. Lp-1. Next base: position 265,924 of record NZ_JAJALJ010000002.1, read on the forward strand.
CGCCCAGGGCCGAATAGAAGCCGGCCTCGTTGTCCCAGGGAATCATGTGGCCGGCATTGGGCACGCGCACATGCTCGGTCTGGGGTGCCAGGCCTTGCCACTCGGCCACGTCCTCGCTGCGCACCACGTCGCCGCGCTCGGCCGTGACCAGCAGCAGCGGGTGCTGGATACGGGGCAGGTCGGCATGGATGTCGTCACGGCCGAAGTCCTCGAAGCTTTGCACGATGGCCGGCTCGTGGCAGGTGTGCAGCCACTGGGCGCGCAGCTGGCGCTGCTCTTCGGTCCAGGTGGGGCAGAAGGCGCGCATGGCCTCGGCATCCATGCCCAGCGTGGCCTGGCGGATGGAGTCCACATACCAGGGCAGGGCGGCCGGGTAGGCGCGGCGGCCGGGGCCGGAGACCGGCGGATCGACGATGACCAGGCGCGTGAGCCCCACCGGCTGGCTGCTTGCGGCGCGCACGGCGATGCGCCCGCCCATGGAGTGGCCGACCAGCGCCCAGCGCTGCAGGCCCAGGGCCTGGGCGAAGGTGGCCACGTCGGCGGCCTGGGCATCGAGGCTGTAGTCCAGGCCCGGGCCGGAGGACGACAGGCCGCGCCCGCGCACATCGAGCACATAGGTGTCGAACTGGCGGCCCAGGTGCTCGGCCACGAAGCCCCAGGTCACGGCCGGGCTGGTGATGCCGGGGATCAGGATGACGGCGTCGCGCTGCGCGCGCTCGCCCTCGGCGCCGCCGTAGCGCAGGTAGTGCTGGCGGATGCCGTTGGCGTGGACGTTGCCGCCGTAGCGGAATGTGCTGGGGGTGGGGGAGCTGGAGTGGCTGGTCATGCGTGTGTTCCTCAGGCCTTGGCTGCGCTGGTGCCGGTGTCGTAGGGATAGGCGCCCGACAGCAGCGCGCCCGCGCCCGGCACCACGGGGTCCAGCCCCAGTTCCTTGAGGATGGCATAGGTGGTGGCGATGGAGGCGGTCAGCACGGGCTTGCCGGTCTGGGCCTCGACCTGGGCCACGGCCGGCAGCGAGGGCATCTGCACGCAGGCCGACAGCACGATCACATCGGCGTCGGCGTAGTTCATGCCGGCCACGATGCCGGGCAGCTTGGCGGGGTCGTGGCGGCCCACGTCCAGGTTGTCGGGGATCTCCAGCGCACGCCAGTCCACGATCTCGAAGCCTTCGGCGGCCACGTAGTCCATGACCAGCTGGGTCAGCGGAATCATGTAGGGCGCCACCAGGGCGATCTTCTTGGCGCCCATGACCTTGAGCGCTTCCACCAGCGCGCCGGCGCTGGTGATCACCGGGGCGGTGGCGCCATTGCTGGCCGTGCGCTCGGTCAGGCGCTGCTGCGAGACGCGGTGGTAGCCCTTGCCCATGGCCATGATGGCCACCAGGCAGGCATAGCCCAGCACGTCCACGCGCGCGTCGCTCAGCTCCAGCGCGCAGCGGTCGCTTTCGGCGTCCATGGCGGCCAGCTCCTCCTTCTGGACCTTCTTCATGCGCATGCGGCTGGAGTGGAAGGTGAAGCGGTCCTGCGGGCGCAGCGTGGAGTGGGCCTGCAGCATGGCCGGCACTTCGGTCTCCATGGTGGTGTTGGAGCTGGGGACGATCTGGCCGATGCGGAACGTTTTGGTCATGGACTTGCCTTTGCGAAGTTTCGAGGGTTTCTGATCAGAATCAACTGAGTGTGTACGCTTTATTCTTGCAAAAGACGTGCCGCCTTGCAAATGAGAATTTTCTCGGGGTTTGTACTGATTTGGTGCAGAAATTGCACCAAAAATGGCGAACTTCAATTTATTCTGCCGCCCTATGGTGCATGCGTCGATTTGAAAAATTCGAGCGCATACACCTGAATTAAGTGTTTTGTTGCCTGGCACGCTTCCTGCTCTACACCCTGCAAGGACGCGCCGAAGCAACGGTTGCCCCGTCTGGCTTTCAACATTCCTGCAAGGAGAAAACTGTGTCTCAATCCCCTCGAATCGCCGTTGTCGGCGCCGGTCTCGGCGGGGCTGCAGCTGCCAAGCTGCTGCTCCAGGAAGGCTTCAATGTCCGCGTATATGAGCAGGCGCCCAGCTTCTCGCGCCTGGGAGCCGGCATCCACGTCGGGCCCAATGTGATGAAGATCCTGCGCCGCATCGGCATCGAGGACGCGCTCAACGAGCAGGGCTCGCATCCCGACTACTGGTACAGCCGCCACTGGCAGACTGGCGACGTGCTGGCCCAGATTCCGCTGGGCGACTACGCAGTCAAGGAATACGGCGCCAGCTACCTGACCGTGCACCGTGGCGACTTCCATGCGCTGCTGGTCGAGGCCCTGCCCGACAGCGTGATGGCCTACGGCAAGTTCCTGACCAAGGTGGAGGACCGCGGCAACGTGGTGGTCATGCACTTTGCCGACGGCACGACCGAGGAGGCGGACATCGTCATCGGCGCCGATGGCGTGAACTCCCGCATCCGCGAGGAACTGCTGGGCCCGGAGCTGCCCAAGTACGCGGGCTACCTGGCCCACCGCGCCGTGTTCCCCACGCCCGAAGTCAAGGCCGGCATGCTGCCCTTCGATGCCTGTGTGAAGTGGTGGAGCGATGACCGCCACATGATGACCTACTTCGTCACCGGCAAGGCCGACGAGCTGTACTACGTGACCGGCGTGCCCGTCGAGAAGTGGGATCTCAACGACCGCTGGCTGGAAAGCAGCAAGGAAGAGATGCGCGAGGCCTTCTCGGGCTGGCATCCCACCGTGCAGGCACTGATCGACGCCACCGTGGAAGTGACCAAGTGGTCGCTGCTCGAACGCGATCCGCTGCCGCTGTGGAGCCGTGGCCGCCTGGTGCTGCTGGGCGATGCCTGCCACCCTATGAAGCCCCACATGGCCCAGGGTGCGGCCATGGCCATCGAGGACGGCGCCATGCTGGCGCGCTGCCTCAAGGAAGTCGGCGCGCACAACCATGAGCTGGCCTTCGCGCTGTACGAAGCCAACCGTGCCGAGCGCGCCAGCAAGGTGCAGCGCATCTCGCACGACAACACCTGGCTGCGCACCAACGAAGATCCGTCCTGGTGCTTCGGCTACGACGTGTTCAACGTGCCCCTGGTCGAGCCCAAGGTCAAGGCAGCGGCCTGATACTCGCTGCCTTGCCGGACGAGGGGAGGGGAGGGAATCCCCCCCTCCTGTCCGGCCGCAGAACGCCGACATCCTGAACCGCAGCCAAGTTGCAAGAGCCTCGTCCCATGGGAACCCCAGTCCATCCAAGCAGTACCCCCAGCCCCATCCGCCTGCAGGTCAATGCACGCGCATGCGAGGTGCCGGCAGCGCCCGGGACGGCGCTGCTGCATGTGCTGCGCAATGACCTGGAGCTGAACGGGCCCAAGTACGGCTGCGGCCTGGGCGAATGCGGCGCCTGCACGGTGCTGATCGATGGCGTGGCCGCGCGTTCCTGCGTGATCCCCGTGCGGGCGGCCGTGGGCCGCGAGGTCACCACGCTGGAAGGCCTGGGCTCGCGCCAGTGCCCCGGTCCCACGCAGCAGGCCTTCATCGACTGCCAGGCGGCCCAGTGCGGCTACTGCCTCAACGGCATGATCATGACCGTGGAGGCCCTGCTGCGCCGCAACCCCAAACCCACCGAGCAGGAGCTGCGCAACGAGCTGCACCACAACCTGTGCCGCTGCGGCACGCATGTGGAAATCATGCAGGCCGCCCTGCGCGCCGTGCAGCTGCGTGCGCAACGCGCCGCGCTGCAGGCACCCTCCGGTTTTCCATCTTCCAGCGCGGGCGAGGTCCAGCCATGAGCCCGGCCGGCCACACTCCCGCCCTGCCTTCCGACCTGCTGCACGGTCTGGCGCTGCGCCCGCCCGTCGCGGCCTGGGACGGTCTGCGCTACCGGGGCAGCGTGCCCCTGCATGCAAGGCTGCAGGACGCCCAGGCCATGGCCGGCGTGGTGGCCGCGGTGCAGCGCGGGCATTTTCTGGGCGTGGTGGCCGTGGCGCCTGTCCATGCCCGGCAGGCCGCTGCCAGCCTGGCCCCTGCCTGGGATGACCGGCAGGAAGCCAGGGCCGCCAGCGCGCCCCGTGCTGCCGACAGAACCGACAAGGCCGACAAGGCCGACCTGCCCGATGCCGGCCGCTATGTCTGGCGCATGGCGGCGCCCGTGTCTTGCGAGGGTGTCGCACGCGCAGCCGTGTGGTGCCTGGACGGCCATGCCAGCGTCTGGCTGCCGCCCTGTGACGCGGATGTGCGGCAGATGATCGGCCGTGAACTGGCTGCACTGCTGCAATGCCCCGAGTCCGCGCTGCGGCTGTTCAGCCTGCCGGCCACGGCGGCCGGCACCCCGCATGTGCTGGATCTCATGGACGCAGCGGCCGATGCGGCCCTGCTGTCCCAGGCCGTGGGCCGGCCTGTCAGCGTGGCCTGCGAGGCCTGGACTGCTGCGGGCAGCGCAGACAGCCGGGAGCTGGTGCTGCGCGTGGGTGCGCGGCCTTCGCAAGGCCTTGAAGCCGACACGGCGGTGCAGCCTCAGCCGGGCAATGCATCGCCGCAGCCAGACCTGCTGCTGTCCGACACGCCCTGGGCCGTGCGCCCCAGCATGGCGCGCCTGCTGAGCCAGCCCGAGCTGGCGCGCGCCGCGGCCCTGGCCACCGTGCTCGATGCCGGCGAAGTGCATGAACGCAGGCTGGCCGCCAGCCTGCGGCATGCCGGCCTCGATGATCTGAATGCCGCCCAGGTCTTTGCCCGCGAAAGCCACTGGCATGAGCAGGCGCTGGACCAGGGCCGTGATCCGCTGCAATGGCGGCTGCAGCACCTGCCCGAAGGCCCGGTGCGCGATCTGGCCCGGCAGGTGGCCGAGCGTGCGCAGGCATCGCAGCAGGCACCGTCGCACGAGGGTGCCGACGGCCGCCTGCTGGGCCGGGGCTTTGCCACCGCCCAGCTGCAGACCCTGGACGCGCAGGGCGCCGATCTCCATGCCTGGAGCGCCTGGGTGGCCGAGGTGGCCGTGCACCCGCAAACGGGGCAGATCGAAGTGACCCGCGTCGTGGCCGGCCATGACAGCCGCAGCCTGCAAGCGGCGCAGGCCGCCAGCACGCGGCCCGAGATCGTCCAGCAGGACCCGCAACTGCTGGCCGACGCGCGCCGGCTGCTGGGCGCGGCCCCCGCTTTTGACGACTGGGCAGGGTCCACAGCTTCCGCTGCTTCTTTCGACGTGATCGCCAAGCCCGGCTCCGACCTGGCGCAGCATGCGCCCGGCGATGTCGCGGTCATCCGCCAGGGCGATCTGGCGCTGGACGGCGTGGCCACGCTGCCCGCCGCCGCCGCCATTGCCAACGCCATTCACCATGCGACAGGCGTGCGCCTGCGCGAAGTGCCCTTCCAGCCCGAGCAACTGCGCCTGGCCCTGGCGGGCGAGGGCGCCAGCAAGCCCGGTGCGGCGCGGCCCGGCCGTGGCCGGGGCTGGCTGGCCGCAGGCGCTGCAGGCCTTGCCGGCATGGCCGCCATGGCCTGGCCGCTGAAGCCGGCCCTGCCGCTGACCGACGGGCCCGACGTTTCCCTGTACTCGCCGCAGGCCCTGGAGCGCGGCCGCCTGGTGGCGGCTGCGGGCGACTGCGTGGTCTGCCATACCGCCCCGGGCGGCGCGGCCAATGCCGGCGGCTTCGGGCTGGAGACGCCGTTCGGCACCATCTACTCCACCAACATCACGCCCGACAACGAAACCGGCATCGGCCGCTGGTCCTACGCGGCCTTCGAGCGTGCCATGCGCCACGGCATCCACCAGGATGGGCGCCAGCTGTATCCGGCCTTCCCGTACACGGCCTTCGCCAAGCTCAGCGATGGCGACCTGCAGGCCCTCTACGGCTACCTGATGTCCCAGCCCGCCGTGAAGGCCAAGGCGTCCGAGACGCAGCTGGCCTTCCCCTACAACCTGCGCCCCGCCATGGCGGGCTGGAACCTGCTGTTCCACGACGCCACGCCGTTCAAGGCCGACCCTGCGCGCAGCGCCGAATGGAACCGGGGCGCCTACCTGGTCGAAGGCGCGGGCCACTGCGCGGCCTGCCACTCGCCGCGCAATGCGCTGGGTGCCGAAAAGACCGGCATCCACTACCTGGGCGGCGGCGAGGCCGAAGGCTGGACGGCGCCCGCGCTCAATCAACTGGCCGGGGGCAAGCTGCCCTGGAGCCGCGAAGAGCTGTACCAGTACCTGCGCACCGGCTTCTCGGCCCGCCACGGCGTGGCGGCAGGCCCCATGGCGCCCGTCATCCACGGCCTGGCCCAGTTGCCCGAAGCCGATGTGCGCGCCATGGCCACTTATCTGATGGAACTGCCGGGCCAGGCCCCACAGGCCGCCCAGGCCGCCGCCCCGGCCATGCCGGCGCAGGCCGCCGTGCAGGCGGCGGCGCCTGCGGCTCCACCTGCCAGGGCCCTGGACCGCCACGCCAATGGCGAGCGCATCTACCAGAACGCCTGCGCCGTCTGCCATGAGGCGGGCAGCGGTCCCACATTGTTCGGCGTCAAGCCGCAGCTGGCTTTGAACACCAACCTGCACGCGGCCAGCCCCGACAACCTGGTCCAGGTGATCCTGAACGGCATACAGGCGCCGGCCGACGATGCGCTGGGCTACATGCCCGGCTTCGGGGACAGCCTGGACGACAGGCAGATCGCGGACCTGCTCGGATATTTGCGCGAACGATTTGCACCGGAGGAAAAAGCTTGGCCAGACGACACGAAGACGATTAACCGGCTGCGCATGCAGGCACAGGCGCATGCGCACTGAGGGCGGCAATGGGCAGCAATGGGCGGCGGCATGGGCGATGCCGCGGATATGGACACCTTGCCCTGGAATCTCTCCAGGGCCTGGGTCCTGACATCTGATGCTGGGGACGGGTGATGGGCAACAACGGGCGGCGCTGTCGATGTGCAGCCTGTCCGCAATGCGCCCATCGCCCGGATGCAGAGACCGACATCCGGAAATTTTTCATCGGGCCGTGGAGATGGCGCCGAGGGAGCGGTTCGCTCCGGATGTGTGAAGGGTGGAAGGCACGGCAGGAGACGGCAACACAAGCTGAACGGCCTTGCCTGGGAAAAGACAGATTCAACAATTGCGATGGCTAGAAAAGGAGTCCCTGCATGTCATCTACATACATTTCGGTGGAAAAAGGCATCCAGACAGCGGGTGTCGGCAAGTTCCAATATCGGCTGTTCGTCATCTTCGGGCTGGTCTGGCTGGCCGACGCCATGCAGGTGCTGTCCATCGGCTTCAGCGCGCCGTCCATTGCCAAGACCTTCGGCAAGACCGTGCCCGAGGCGCTGCAGACCGGCACCTTCTTCTTCATCGGCATGCTGATCGGTGCCTTCGTCTTCGGCCGCCTGGCCGACCGCATCGGGCGCCGCCCGGTGCTGATGATGGCCGTGGTGATCGATGCCTTTGCGGGCGTGGCCTCGGCCTTTGCGCCCGAGTTCGCCTGGCTGCTGGTGCTGCGCTTCATCACCGGCATCGGCGTGGGCGGCACGCTGCCCGTGGACTACACCATGATGGCCGAGTTCCTGCCCAGCGACCGCCGCGGCCGCTGGCTGGTGCTGCTGGAATCGTTCTGGGCCGTGGGCACCATCTTCCTGGCCATCCTGGCGCTGGTGGCCGTGTCCTGGGGTGACGATGCCTGGCGCGTGATCTTCTTCGTGACCGGACTGCCGGCGCTGATCGGCGTGGTGCTGCGCTTCTACATCCCCGAGTCGCCCATGTTCCTCAACCGCAACGGCAAGTCCGAGGAGGCGCGCAAGGTGCTGCAGCGGGTGGCCAAGGTCAACGGCACCACAGCGGAAATCCCCGCCCTGCAGCCTGAAAAGCAGGAGCGCAAATCCATCCTCGCGCTGTTCAACGGCGACCTGCGCCGCCGCAGCCTCTCGCTGTTCCTGGCCTGGGCGCTGATCTCCATCGCCTACTACGGTGTCTTCGTCTACCTGCCCGTCAAGCTCAGCAGCGAGGGCTTCGCCTTCATGCGCGGCCAGGTCTTCCTGGTGGTGCTGGCCCTGGTGCAACTGCCGGGCTTTGCGCTGTCGGCCTATGGCGTGGAGCGCTGGGGCCGCAAGCCCACGCTGATCGGCTTTTTGCTGCTCAGCGCCGTCGGCTGCATGTTCTACAGCCTGGGCTCGTCGCCCTTCGTGGTCATCGGCTCCACCTTGCTGATGAGCTTCTCGCTGCTGGGCACCTGGGGCGCGCTGTATGCGTTCACCCCCGAGGTCTACCCCACCGACCTGCGTGCCAGCGGCATGGGCATGGCCGGCGCCGTGGCGCGCTTCGGCGGCCTGTTCGCCCCGGCCATCATTGCGCCCATCATGGCCACCCACTTCACCCTGGCGCTGGCCGTGCTGTCTGCCATGTTGGTGGGCGGCGCCCTGTCGATCTGGGCCGTGGATGTGGAATCGCGCAACCGGGCGCTGGATTGACGCCGAGAAAGAACTTCGAATGGAAAAGGTCTGCGCAAGCAGGCCTTTTTTCATGGGGTCCCCAAATGAGGATCAGGCCTTTTTCGAAGGCAGGGCGTGCGGATTGTCCGATTTGCTGGAGAACTCCCATGGACTGAAGCTCCTGTGAGCTCAACCGGTCCATGCGACACAATGACTGCTCCTGGCGCAAGCAATTCGCTGCGCCATATATCCAGCGGAGCCTTGTTCTCATGTCATTGAATGGCAGCTATCGCAGGCATGGCCTGGTCGCCACGGCAATCCTGGTTGTGCTCTGCCTTTCAGTGCTGGTCGCTCCTCGAAAGGCGATGGCCAACCAGGAAGAACCAGTGGTTTTGCTCGGCTCGATCCATCGTTCGGTCGGAGAAGGGCAAACCATGGGCTGCGAGAAAATTACGCTGCGGCCCAAGGATGTCATCCGTTATTTCTCCACGGCAACCGAGGTTTCCTTCTCCACCTTCCACTATGAATCGATCATTCTGCCTTGCGCCTTCAGTGGGAAGCTGCGGCGCAATGGCGTGGTCTATGGGTGGAGCATCAATGCAGCAGGCGCCGGGTATCTCTATCCGGAAGATGGGCGTGAGAATCTGTTTTTTCTTTGCTACAGGTCGTGCGCAAAGGTACTGCCTGGGTTGATGGGGCTTTGACGGCGAGGGTCCAAGCACTTTGAGATCGCCTGGCAGCCATCCTCATGAAAACAGGGGCTCTTCAATCCGCCTCGCCACCTTCCAGCATCTTCTTGAGCAAAAAATCCAGCGCCAGGCGCTCGGCCGGATTGAGCCTGCCGTAGGTGCTTTCGGTGATCTGCTTAGCGAAGGGCTCCATGTCGCGCACCAGGTCCTGGCCGGCCTCGGTGAGGTTGATGACGACCTTGCGGCGGTCGATGCGGTCATGGTCCACCTGCACCAGTTCGCGCTGCTTGAGCCGGTCCACCACGCCGCGGATGGTGGCCTGGTCGATCACGGTGGCCTTGACGATGTCGGCCAGCGAGCTGCCGCTGTTGTCGCGCACGGAGCACAGCACCACGAATTGCGCGGCCGTGAGTTGCGAGTCGGGAATGTATTGCTGGAAGAGTGCAGTGTGGCGCTGATAGACACGCCGCAGCAGGTGGCCGATCTGGTCTGAAAAATGATAGCCATCCTGTGGCGTCATGGCTGATGGCGGGTGGTTCATGGTGCGCGTGAGCTTATCAAAATTCACACCAAATACCGTGTGATTTGCGACAAGCCGGGCGCATTTGCCAAGTGGCGCAAACCCGCGCTGGCTGCGGCATCCACAAGACCTGAGACAGCAGGCGCAGCACTGCCCGGCGGCTCATTTGCCGATTGAATGGCGCAATCATCCGTTTGAATTTGACGGCTTGCCCGGCAGGCCTTGAAATGGCATGAGAGACAAAGCGCCAGCGGACCGGACCGCGCCGCTCCCCACAACGAAAGCCAGCAGGGATACCCATGCCAGCCACACAAGGGAAGATCATTCCCATTGCCGTCCTCAATGCCGCTGCTGCCGGCAGCGCACTCGGCGCCCATGAGCGCGAGGCCGTCGAGCACGCCATTGCCGTCCACGCCCGGCGCCCGGGCCCCCTGATCGAGTTGCTGCACGCCGTGCAGGACATGCTGGGCCATATCCCCGAAGCCGCCGTGCCGCGCATCGCCGATGCGCTGAACCTCTCGCGTGCCGAGGTGCATGGCGTCATCTCCTACTACCCCCATTTCCGCAGCACGCCAGCGGGCCGCCATGTGCTGCAGGTCTGCCGCGCCGAGGCCTGCCAGTCGCGCGGTGCGGATGCGCTGCTGGCCCACGCAGGCCAGGCGCTGGGCTGCGGATCGAGTGGGCATGGGCATGGGCATGGAACCAGTGCCGATGGCGCCGTCACGCTGGAGCCGGTCTACTGCCTGGGCCTGTGCGCGTCATCGCCTGCCGTGATGCTCGATGGCCAGCCCCATGCGCATGTCTCGGCCAACGGACTGGATGCACTCATCGCGCAATGCCGCCAGCCGGAGCAGGCCGGCGAGCCGGTGGCCCAGCCTGCGCATGCAGGGGCAGGGGCAGGCTCCGGCGTGCGCGTCTACGTGCCCCGCGATGCCGCCGCGCTGGCCGTGGGCGCTGACGCCGTGGCCGGCGCCCTGCAGCGCGAGTGCGCGGCGCGCGGCCTTCAGGTGCAGATCGTGCGCAACGGCTCGCGCGGCCTGCTGTGGCTAGAGACCCTGGTGGAAGTCGAGACGCCCGAAGGCCGCGTGGCCTACGGCCCGGTCACGGCCGATGCGGTGCCGGGCCTGATCGATGCCGGAATGCTGCAGGGCGGCAGCCATGCGCTGTGCCATGGACTGACCGAGGCCATTGCCTACCTGGCGCGCCAGGAGCGCCTGACCTTTGAGCGCGTGGGCGTCATCGATCCGCTGAACCTGTCCGACTATGCGGCCCATGGCGGCTGGCAGGGGCTGGAGCGCGCGGCGCGCATGGAGCCCGCAGCCATCGTGCAGGAGGTGCTGGATTCGGGCCTGCGCGGCCGTGGCGGTGCGGCGTTTCCGGCCGGCATCAAGTGGAAGACCGTGGCCGCCGCAGCGGGGCCGCAAAAGTACATTGCCTGCAATGCCGACGAGGGCGATTCAGGCACCTTCGCCGACCGGCTGCTGATGGAGGGCGACCCCTACACGCTGATCGAAGGCATGGCCATCGCGGGCCTGGCCGTGGGCGCCACGCAGGGCCTGGTCTATGTGCGCAGCGAGTATCCGCATGCCATCGCCACCCTGCGCGAAGCCATTGCGCGCGCCGAGGCCGCAGGCTGGCTGGGCCGCGACGTGGCCGGCAGCGGGCGGGCCTTCCACATGGAGGTGCGCAAGGGCGCGGGCAGCTATGTCTGCGGCGAGGAAACGGCCATGCTGGAGAGCATCGAGGGCCGGCGCGGCATCGTGCGCGCCAAGCCGCCGCTGCCGGCCATCGAGGGGCTGTGGAGCCGGCCCACGGTGATCAACAACGTGATCACGCTGGCCACGGTGCCGCTGATCCTGGCGCGCGGCGCGGCTTTCTACCAGGGCTTCGGCATGGGCCGCTCGCGCGGCACCCTTCCGTTCCAGCTGGCCGGCAACATTGCGCGCGGCGGCCTGGTGGAAAAGGCCTTCGGCCTGAGCCTGCGCGAGCTGGTGGAAGACTTCGGCGGCGGCACGGTCACCGGCCGCACCGTCAAGGCCGTGCAGGTGGGCGGCCCGCTGGGCAGCTATGTGGCGCCGGCCGACTGGGATGCGCCGCTGGACTACGAGGCCTATGCGGCCAAGGGCAACGTGGTGGGGCACGGCGGCATTGTCGTGCATGACGACACGGCCGACATGGCGCAGCTGGCGCGCTACGCCATGGAGTTCTGCGCCATCGAGTCCTGCGGCAAGTGCACGCCCTGCCGCATCGGCTCCACGCGCGGCGTGGAGGTCATCGACCGCATCGTGCGCGCCGGCACCGACCCTGCCGCCCACGCCGGCCAGGTGGCCCTGCTGGAAAGCCTGTGCGACACCATGCAGCACGGCTCCATGTGCGCCATGGGCGGGATGACGCCGTATCCCGTGCGCTCGGCGCTGAACCACTACCCCCAGGACTTCGGCATCGAGTCCACTACGGCCGCAGCGGCTGCCTGAACGGAGAACACCATGCTCGACCATTTGAAGCAAGCCGACTGGGGCACGCCCGCCAGCCCGTCCGAACGCCTGATCACCCTGGAGATCGACGGCCGCGAGGTCTGCGTTCCCGAGGGCACCTCGCTGATGCGCGCTGCCATGGAAGGCGGCGTCAGCGTGCCCAAGCTGTGCGCCACCGACAGCCTGGAGCCCTTCGGCTCCTGTCGCCTGTGCCTGGTGCAGATCGAGGGGCGCAAGGGCTTTCCGGCCTCGTGCACCACGCCGGCCGAGCCGGGCATGAAGGTGCGCACGCAAAGCCCGCAACTGCAGGAGCTGCGCCGCGGCGTGATGGAGCTGTACATCTCCGACCATCCGCTGGACTGCCTGACCTGCAGCGCCAACGGCGACTGCGAACTGCAGGACATGGCCGGCACGGTGGGCCTGCGCGAGGTGCGCTACGGCTTCGACGGCGCCAACCATTTCAAGGGCCAGGCGCGCGCAGAGGTCGATGTCTCCAACCCGTACTTCAGCTACGACCCCAGCAAATGCATCGTCTGCAACCGCTGCGTGCGCGCCTGCGAGGAGACGCAGGGCACCTTTGCGCTGACCATCTCGGGCCGGGGGTTCGAGTCGCGCGTCACGGCGGGGCAGGGCGGCAGCTTCATGGACAGCGACTGCGTCAGCTGCGGCGCCTGCGTGCAGGCCTGCCCCACGGCCACGCTGCAGGAAAAGACCGTGACCGAGCTGGGCCAGGCCGGGCACAGCGCCATCACCACCTGCGCCTACTGCGGCGTGGGCTGCGGCTTCAAGGCCGAGATGAAGGGCGAGCAGGTCGTGCGCATGGTGCCCTGGAAGGACGGCCAGGCCAACGAGGGCCATGCCTGCGTCAAGGGCCGCTTTGCCTGGGGCTATGCCACGCACAAGGACCGCATCACCCGGCCCATGGTCCGCGCGAAGATCACCGACCCCTGGCGCGAAGTGAGCTGGGAAGAGGCCATTGCCCACACGGCCAGCGAGTTCCGCCGCATCCAGGCGAAGCACGGCAAGGATTCCATTGGCGGCATCACCTCCTCGCGCTGCACCAACGAAGAGGCCTACCTGGTGCAAAAGCTGGTGCGCACGGCCTTCGGCAACAACAACGTCGATACCTGCGCGCGCGTGTGCCACTCGCCCACGGGCTATGGCCTGGGCCAGACCTATGGCACCTCGGCCGGCACGCAGACCTTCAAGTCCATCGAGCACACGGACGTGGTCATGGTCATCGGCGCCAATCCCACGGCCGCGCACCCGGTGTTCGGCTCGCGCATGAAAAAGCGCCTGCGCGGCGACGGCCGGCGTGCGGGCGCCAAGCTCATCGTCATCGACCCGCGCGAGATCGAGCTCGTCAAGTCGCCCCACATCCGCGCCGACTACCACCTGCAACTGCGCCCCGGCACCAACGTGGCCATGATCACCTCGCTGGCCCATGTCATCGTCACCGAAGGCTGGCTGGCCGAGGACTACATCGCCGAGCGCTGCGATGCCAAGTCCTTTGCCCAGTGGAAAGAATTCGTGGCCCGGCCCGAGAACTCGCCCGAGGCCATGGCCGAGGTCACCGGGGTCGCTCCCGAACTCGTGCGCGGCGCCGCGCGCCTGTATGCGCTGGGTGCCGAGGACCATCCAGCGGGCCGCCCCGTCAACGCGGCCATCTACTACGGCCTGGGCGTGACCGAGCATGCGCAGGGCTCGACCATGGTCATGGGCATCGCCAACCTGGCCATGGCCACGGGCAACGTGGGCCGCGAAGGCGTGGGCGTGAACCCGCTGCGCGGCCAGAACAATGTGCAGGGCTCCTGCGACATGGGCTCCTTCCCGCACGAACTGCCCGGCTATCGCCACATCTCGGACAGCACGGTGCGCGCCGAGTTCGAGGACGCCTGGGGCGTGGCGCTCAGCCCCGAGCCCGGGCTGCGCATTCCCAACATGTTCGAGGCGGCCCTGGCCGGCAGCTTCATGGGCCTGTACTGCGAGGGCGAGGACATCGTGCAGTCCGACCCCAACACCCAGCATGTGACGGCCGCGCTCTCGGCCATGGAATGCGTGGTGGTGCAGGACATCTTCCTCAACGAAACCGCCAAGTACGCCCATGTCTTCCTGCCGGGCGCTTCCTTCCTCGAAAAGGACGGCACCTTCACCAATGCCGAGCGCCGCATCTCGCGCGTGCGCAAGGTCATGGCGCCGTTGGCCGGCTATGCCGATTGGGAGGTCACCCAGCTGCTGGCCAATGCGCTGGGCTATGCCATGCACTACACGCACCCGAGCGAGATCATGGCCGAGATCGCCGCGCTCACGCCCAGCTTCGCGGGCGTGAACTACGACAAGATCGACCGGCTGGGCAGCGTGCAATGGCCCTGCAATGACAGCACCGAAGAGGCCGGCACTTCCATCATGCACAGGGACCGCTTCGTGCGCGGCAAGGGCCGCTTCATCATCACCCAGTACGTGGCCACCGACGAGAAGGTCACCCAGCGCTTTCCGCTGCTGCTGACCACGGGCCGCATCCTGTCGCAGTACAACGTGGGCGCCCAGACCCGGCGCACGCACAACAGCCACTGGCACAGCGAGGACCGGCTGGAAATCCATCCGCATGACGCCGAGGACCGCGGCATACGCGACGGCGACTGGGTCGGCATCGCCAGCCGCGCGGGCGAGACCGTGCTGCGCGCCACCGTCACCGAGCGCATACAGCCCGGCGTGGTCTACACCACCTTCCACTTTCCCGAATCCGGCGCCAACGTCATCACCACCGACAGCTCGGACTGGGCCACCAACTGCCCCGAATACAAGGTCACGGCCGTGCAGGTGCTGCCCGTCCCCCAGCACGCCCAGCCGTCCGACTGGCAGCGCGGCTTTGCGCGCATGCATGAAGAGCAGATCGGCCTGCTGCATGCCGCGCAGGCCGCCCAGGCAGGCAGCATGGCCGTGGCGGGAGGCAAGTGATGGACAGCGCGAACCTGGTCCGCATGGCCAACCGCATCGGCGAGTTCTTCGAGGCCATGCCCGAGCGCGACGAGGCCCTGCAGGGCATTGCCGAACACATCCGCAAATTCTGGGAGCCCCGCATGCGCGCCGAACTGGCCCGCGTGCTGGCCAGCCCCGACGAGGCGCAGGCGCTCAAGCCCATCGTGCGCGAGGCGCTGGTGCTGCATCCGCTGACCTTGCCGTCGGCGGCGCAGGCTTAGCCAAACTGCTTCTTCCTCGCCATCTCCCGCGCCAGCTCCACAAAGCCGGCAGCGGCCGGCGACAGCCGCTCCATGCTGCGCACCGCCAGGCCGGTGACGCGGCGCTGGCGGGGCGCGAGGCTGCGGTAGACCATGCCTTCGGGCGCCTGCTCGGGCACGGCCAGGCGTGCGGCAATCGCAATGGCGTGGCCTTGGGCCACGAAGCCCTGCATGGAGGACATCTGCTCGAAGTGGTAGATGGCCGCAGGCTGGGCGCCGGCCTCGGCCAGGAAGCGGTCGATGTGCGCGCCCGACCCGGCCGAGGTGCGCACAAAGGCCTCGCCCTGCAGGTCGGCGGCGCGGATGCTGCGCTGGGCCGCCAGCCGGTGCGATGCGGGCAGCAGCGCCACCAGTTCGTCTTCCACCAGGGGCACGGTCCCGAAGCGCTCGTCGGGCAGCACGACGAAGCCGATCTCCACGCGCCGCTCCAGCAGCCACTTGACCACGGTGTCGTCGTTTTGCTCGTCGATCTGCACCAGCACGGCGGGCTGGCGGCGCCGGTATTCGGTGATCAGCGGGGGCAGCAGACGCAGCGAAGAGGTGGCGCCGAACGAGGCCACGCGCAGCGTGCCGCGCGCCATGCCGCGCTCGGCATCGGCCTCCTGCCGCAAGGCCTCCTTTTGCTGGAGGATGTCGTTGGCGCGCTGCAGCAGCCGCGTGCCTGCGTCGGTCAGCGGGGAGTGAGGGCCTTCGCGCCGCACCAACTGCACCTGCAGCTCGCCTTCCAGCGCGCGCAGGGCATGGCTGACGGCGCTCTGGGTAATGCCCAGCAGCGCTGCCGCGCGCGAGAAACTGCCGGCGCGGGCCAGCGCCGCGAACACTTCGAGCTGGGTGAAGGTCATGGGATCACGTTGTCCAGGTCATGAGCATTCGCTCATTTGTCTATGAATCGATATGAGCACATAGTACGCGCCATGAATTTTCAACGCTTCTTCGGTCCCCACCTGCGGCTTGTCGGCATGGCCCTGCTGTGGGGCGCTTCCTGGCCCGCGGGCCGCGTGGTGGCACAGAACATGCCGCCACTGGCAGCCGCCAGCCTGCGCTTCCTGCTGGCCGCCGCCGTGCTGCTGCCCTGGCTGTACTGGGCCGGTGGCATGGCCGGTCTCAGGCACTGGAGCGCCAAACGCTGGCTGGGCATGGCGGCCGCTGGCGCCACGGGCGTGTTCGGCTATGCGGCCTTCTTCCTCATGGGGCTGCAGCATGTGCCGGCCGGCAAGGCGGCCCTGGTGATCACGCTCAACCCCGTGCTCACGCTGGCGCTGGCGGTCTGGCTGTTCGGCGAGCGGCTCAACCGCACCATTGCCCTGGGCATGGCGCTGGCGGCCTGCGGCGCCGTGGTGGTGATCTCGCATGGCCAGCCGCTGGCGCTGCTGCAGGGATCGGTGGGCGCCGGCGAGCTGCTGATCCTGGGCTGCGTGGTGTGCTGGGTGAGCTACACCCTGATCGGCCGCTGGCTGCTCACGGGCGTGGATGCACTGTCGGCCACGGCCGTGACCTCGACCATGGGCGCGGCCATGCTGCTGGTGGCCAGTCTGGTGGTGGAAGGGCCGGCCGGCCTGCAGGCTGCCTTGCTTGGCAACGCAACCGCCTGGGGTGCGCTGGCCTTCCTGGCCTTCGGCGCCACGGCGCTTGCCTATGCCTGGTACTTCGACGGCGTCAAGGCGCTGGGTGCGGGTGCGGCCTCTGGCTACATCACCCTGGTGCCCGTGATCGGCGTGGCGCTGTCGGCGCTGTGGCTGGGCGAGAGCATCGATGCCAGCATCGTGCTGGGCGGCGGCATGGCCGTGGCTGGCACGGCGCTGATGAACTGGGGGCGCAGGCCGGTGCCCGCCCCGCGCATGCAGGGTGCGCAGGCGGCAGTCCGCAGTTGACGTGTCAGGTGCTGCGCCTGGCGCGGATGGCGTTGCGCGCGGCGCGCAGCAGCTTCAGCTGGAGCCAGGATGCGGCGAGCAGGGCTGCCGCAACGATGAGCCAGTGATGCAAGGCAAACCCTGGCTGGTGAAAGCGCACGGGCAGATCGACTGCCTCCACCAGTACGCCGATCTCGATCAACGCCAGCAGGCCTGCCATGGCGGCAAGCCAGCCGGGTTCGCGCTGCGATGGGCCGGCTTGGGACCGCTTTCGGCGTCCTGCCAGCCTGAAGAAAATGCCCAGGGCGATGGTGCCCAGAATCAAGGCCAGCACCAGCTTGCCCAGCAAGCTGGCTGCGGCCGCGCCGCCCAGGGACAGGATCAGGCCCACGATTTCGGCCACGGCTTCGAACCGTGCCGCAAGGGCCTTGCGGATGCGCAACAACATGGCAGCCTTCCTTCAGCGTCTGTGCGCTTCAGAAGGCCGTGTGCTGCAGCATGGTGATTTCCTGAGCTTGCCCATCCCGTCCCCCTGGTTGTGTGATCCGGCGAGCGTATCAAAACCTGTCGGGCGACCGGAAGCGGCCCAGGCTCAATCCATGCTGATGTTGCGCTCCGTGATCACCTTGGTCCAGCGCACGGACTCGGCCTGCAGGTGCTTGGCCGCTTCCTCGGGGGTGGAGCCCACGACTTCGGCGCCGATGGCCTTGAAGCGTTCGAGCACGTCGGGCTGCTTCATCTCGGCCACGAAGACCTGGTTGAGCTTCTTGACGATGGCCGGCGGCGTGCTGGCGGGCATGAAGACGGCGAACCAGGGCGAGACCTCGTAGCCCTTGATGCCGGCCTCTTCCATGGTGGGCACGTCGGGCATGCTGGACGAGCGCTTGGCCGTGGTCACGGCCAGGGCGCGCAGCTTGCCCGACTGGATGTGCGGGCGCGCCGAGGTGATGGAGTCGAACATGTAGTTGACCTGTCCGCCCAGCAGGTCGGAGACGGCCGGGCCCGATCCCTTGTAGGGGATGTGCAGGATGTCCACGCCGGCCAGCGAGTTGAACACTTCGCCCGCCAGGTGGATGGAGGTGCCGTTGCCGGCCGAGGCATAGGTCAGCTTGCCGGGCGAGGCCTTGGCGGCGGCCACCACGTCGGCCACGCTCTTGACGTTGGGCTGGGTGGAGTTGGTGACCAGGATGTTGGGCACCACGGCCAGCACGCCCACGGGGGCGAAGTCCTTGATCGGGTCGTAGCTGAGCTTGCGGTACAGCGGCTTGTTGGTGGCCATGCCGATGGAGGTGATCATCAGCGTGTAGCCGTCGCCGGGCTGCTTGGCCACGAAGTCGGCGCCGATGTTGCCGCCGGCGCCGGGCCGGTTCTCGATCACGAAGGGCTGGCCCAGCGTGCGGCCGGCCTTCTCGCCCAGGGTGCGCGCGATGGCGTCCATGGCGCCGCCCGGCGGGAAGGGCACGATCCAGCGGATGGGCTTGCTGGGCCAGTTGGCCTCGGGGGACTGCGCATGGGCGGCGGGCATCACGGCGGACAGGCACAGGCCTGCGGCTGCGGCGGTCAGAAAACGGCGTTTCACATTCACTTCAGTTGTCTCCGAAAAATTTGGTCTTGGTTTGGGCTGTGCTCAGGCGATGGCCGAGGGATGCCTTGCCAGCGGCGTGACCTGGATGTCCATGTAGGGGAACAGCGGCAGGCCCTGCAGCAGCTCGTGCAGCTCGTCGTTGGAGGCCACGTCGAACACGCTGTAGTTGGCGTACTCGCCGACCACGCGCCAGATGTGGGGCCAGCGGCCGTCGTGCTGCAGCTGCTGGGAATAGGCCTTCTCGCGGGCCTTGATCTCGGCTGCCACGTCGGCGGGCAGGTCGTGGGGGATCTTCACGTCCATGCGGACCAGATAAAGCATGTTTGTCTCCAGGAGGAATGAAAGGAATTCAGGTCGCAGCCCCGGTCCGGGCCTGCCCCATGTCGAAGTGCTGCGGCTGGCTGCCGGCCAGCGCGCGGTCGAAACGCGCGAGTTGCTGCAGGTCGATCTCCACGCCCAGGCCCGGCCCGTCGGGCAGTTGCAGCTCGAAGTCGCGGATGGCCATGCGCTCGGTGACGATGTCGTCCACCAGCAGCTGGGGGCCGAACAGCTCGCAGTTGTAGTGCTGCCCGCCCAGCGTGGCAAAGACGTGGGCCGAGGCGGCCGAGCCGATCGAGGTCTCCAGCATGGTGCCGCCGTACCAGCCGATGTCGGCCGCCTGGGCGATGGCCGCCACCTTGCGCGTGCGCAGCAGGCCGCCGTGCTTGGCCACCTTGAGCGAGAACACATGGCTGGCCTGCTCGCGCGCCAGGCGCATGGCGTCGTAGGGCGTGCACACGCTCTCGTCGGCCATGACCAGCGCGCCCTGCAGCGTGGCGGTCAGCTCGCGCAGCGCGGGTACGTTCCAGCCGGCCACGGGCTGCTCGATCAGGGTCACGCCGGCATCGATCAGCTGCGGCAGAAAGCGCCGCGCCGTGGCGCCGTCCCAGGCCTGGTTCACGTCCACGGTCAGCGTGGCGCGGCCCTGCAGGCCGCGTGCGATCTCGCTCACATGGGCCACGTCGGCCTCGGGCGTGCGCGCGCCGATCTTCATCTTGAAGATGCGGTGGCGCTTTTGTTCCAGGCGCAGATGGGCCTCGGCCAGGTCGCGCTCGATGTCGCCGCTGGCCAGCGTCCAGGCCAGGGGCAGGCTGTCGCGCTGCTTGCCGCCCAGCAATTGCCACAGCGGCAACTGCAGGCTGCGGGCCACGGCGTCCAGCAGCGCGATTTCCACGGCGCTCTTGGCAAAGGCATTGCCCTTGCAGGCCAGGTCCATGCGCGAGAGGCAGGCCTCGAAGCGCGCGCCGTCCTGGCCGATCAGGCTGGGCGCCAGATGGTTGGTGATGGCGTGGTGGATGCTCTCGGGCGATTCCTCGTTCCACGACGGGCCGCCGATGGTGGCGGCCTCGCCAAAGCCCGTGGCGCCATTGCGCAGCCACAGCTGCACGATCACCGGGCTTTGCCGGCTGATGGAGCCGAACGACAGCTTGTGCGGACGGATGGTGGGAATGTCGAGGATCCGCGCCTCGATGCGCTCGATCAGGAAACGGTCTTGCATGGCAATGGCGTGTGTCTTGGCTGGCGGCGGCTGCCGGCGATGGACACAAGCGTAAATCCATGCATTGTGTGGATCTATTGAATTATTTGTGAGAAATCATTCGATGGTGTCGATGTGTTGAATGCCTGCGCGGCAGGCAGGGGGCGCGGCAGCCTTCTGCTGCGCACGCCCTCTGGCGAATGGGTCAGAAACTGCTGCGCAGCGTGACCATGATGCTGCGCGGCAGGCCGTAGTAGTTGCTGCGCGTGGCCGTGCCCACGCGCTCCCAGTAGACGCGGTCGAAGAGGTTGTCGATGTTCACGGCCAGCTTGACCTTGGGGGTGAGCGGGTAGGCGGCATAGACGGACCAGACGCCGTAGCCGCCCGCGCGCCAGCGCACGGTGCCCAGGGTGTCGTAGAACTCGCTGACGGCGCGCACGCCCGCGCCCAGCTCCAGCCCCTGGGCCACGGGGCCGGCCACGCGGTAGCGCGCCCACAGGTTCACGCTGTGGCGCGGCGACATGGTGCTGAAGTCGGTGCCCGTCTGCGTGACAGTGCCCTGCAGGTATTTGGAGCGCATGTAGGCGTAGCTGGCCGCCACGTCCCAGCGCGGCGACAGCGAGCCGACCACTTCGGCCTCGAAGCCTTCGGAGCGCACCTTGCCTGCGGGGATGACGAAGGCGGCATCGTCAGGATCGGCCAGCGCGCGGTTGGTGTCCTGCATGCGGTAGATGGCGGCGGTGGCGCTCAGGCGTCCGTCCAGCAGGCTGCCCTTGATGCCGGCCTCCACCTGCCGGCCCTCGCGCGGGGCGATCTGGCCGCCGCCGGCCAGGCGCCCGCTTTGCGGCTGGAAGATGCGCGACTGGCTGGCGTAGAGCGTCCAGCTGTCGTTCAGATCGAAGAGCACGGCGCCGAAGGGCGTGAACTGGCCATCGACCTCGTAGCCCGAGCGCGTGTTCTGCAGCCGATCCGAGGTTTCTGTCTTCCACCAGCTCTTGCGCGCGCCCGCCACCAGGGTGAGAGCCTGCGTGGGCTTGATGCGCAACTGGCCGTAGACGCCGCGCAGGCTGGTGCGCGTGATGTCGTCGGCAAAGGGCTTGAAGCTGGGCTCGGGGATGGAGGAGGGGTCGTAGTGGAACAGGTCGGCCGGCGTGTTCATGGCGCCGCGCAGCATGCGCAGGTGCATGTTGGAGCTGCGGTAGTCCGCGCCCGCGATGAAATGGTGCGTCTGCCCGGCCCATTGCCAGGGCGTGCTGTAGTAGATGTCGGCCGTGGTGTCGGCGTAGTCGCGGTCCACGGTCTGGGCCTGGCTGAAGCGGCTGATGCCGGTGTCCGAGACGGCTGAGTAGCCGTTGATGTATTTGTCGCGCTGCTGGCGCAGCACGCGGCGGGCGGCCACCTTGAACAGGCCGCCGCCGTCGAGCCGCGTCTCGGACTCGATGAAGCCGGCCAGCGATTCGGGCGCGGCGCGGCCCCAGTCGGCGGCAATGGCCACGTCGCGCGGAATGGGGGCAAGCCTGCCGTCGGCGTGGGCGGGCAGGCCGGTGTCGTAGTTGCCCCGGCCGCGCTGCCAGGTGGCGCCCACCGAGACCGTGCTCTGGGAAGTGATGTCCAGCTCCACCGTGCCATACAGGGCCTGCTTGTGGCCGTCCATGGCCATCACGGGGCTGCCGAAGTTCTCGTGCAGCGCCACCACCCGGCCACGCAGGCGGCCATCTTCGGACAGCGGGCCGGTGACATCCACCTCGGCCCGCTTGCGGCCCCGCGAGCCCAGGCCGATGGCGCCCTGGCCCTGGTAGTCCGGCAGGGCGCGCTTGCGCACCAGGTTGAGCATGACGCTGGGCTCGCCCGCGCCCGAGAACAGCCCGGCCGGCCCGCGCAGGGCCTCGACCCGGTCGAACAGGGCCAGGTCCAGCGTTTCCTGGGTGGCCGGATTGCCGCTGACGGTGAGGCCGTCCAACTGGTAGGTGGAGGACTGGTAGCCGCGCGAGAGGATGTCGCTGCGCCCGCCTGTGCTGCTTTGCCGGCGCACGACGATGCCGGGCACCACCTTGGCGGCTTCGGTGAGCTCCACGAAGTTCTGGTCATCGAGCTGCGCGCGCGAGATCACGGATACGGACTGCGGCGTCTCCCGCGCCGTCAGCTCGATCTTGGTGGCCGCGCTGGCATAGGGCGCCCGGTAGCTGCCCGTGCCTTCCGTGCGGCCGTCGCGCAGGGCAGTGGCCGTCACCCGCACTTCGTCCAGCGCGGTCTGCGGGCGCGCCGGGGCGGGGCGCAGCAGCCAGCCGCCCTGGGGCTGGGCAGAGGCTTGCAGCCCGCTGCCGGCCAGCAGGCGCTGCAGCGCCTCGGCCGGCTCCAGGCGGCCCTGGACGGCGGGTGCGGTCTTGCCTGCCAGCAGGGCGCTGTCGGCCGCGATGCTGGTGCCGGTGGCGCGCGCCAGGGCCTTGATGGCGTCGGACAGCGGCTGGGCCGGCAGGTCGATGTCGGCAGGGGCGGCCAGGGCTGGCGTGCAGGCCAGTGCCGCCGCGCAGGCGAGCAGGGACAGGCAGGCGCGTGCCGGGCGGGAGGAAAGAGGGCGGGCGGGCATGGCGGGAACGTTCTCCTGGAAATCGGTTGTGCTCGCCTGTATGACGGAGCAGCCCGCCGGATCCCTGATGTGTGTTGGCCGTTTTTTTTCAGTTTTTCCGGATTTTTTCCGGCGCCGTGCTGCGCGGGGCCAGCCAGGTGGCGCCGTCGCGCTCCTGCACGCGCACGGCGGCAATGCGCGGCAGCGCGTCCAGGAAACTCTCCACATCGGCGCGCTGCACGGCGGCCGTGATGCGCGGCCCGCCCGTGCCGTCGGCTACGGCCGCACGCACGGGCTGGCGGCGCCAGCGCGACAGCGTGGCCGCGATCTCGCCCAGCCCGGCGCTGTCGAAGACGATGAGGCCGCGTTCGATGGACGAGAAGCTGTCGCGCGCATCGCGCTGCACGCGGCGGGGGAGGGGGCTGGCGTGGGCGCCATCGGCACCGGGGGCGGCACCGGCGCTTTCATCCGGCAGTTCCCCCACTTCGCCCGCCTGCAGCAGCAGGGACGGTTCTCCTTCAGCACCTTTCACCGCCAAACGCACCGTGCCATGCTCCACGCTCACCCGCACCAGGCCCGGCAGGCGGTTGACGGTGAAGCGCGTGCCCAGCACGGTGATGCGCGCCTGGCCTGCGTCGATGGTGAAGTGGCGGTCTGCATCCCTGGCCACGTCGAACAGGGCCTCGCCCTGCTCCAGCACCACGGCGCGCTGGCGGCGCGTGTAGCGCGTGGCGATGCGGCTGGCCGGTCCCAGGGTCAGCACGCTGGCGTCGGGCAGGTTCAGCACGATGCGTTCGCCAATCGCACTGTCGCGGGCCAGGGCGAACACGGTGGCGTCCTGCCATTCAAGCCAGCCGCGCCATGCCAGCAGGCCCGCCGTGCCCAGGCCGGCAACGCCCAGCACGCCGCGGGTGATGGCTGCGCGGCGCGTGTTGCGGCGCTGGCGTGCGGCGGTGTTCACGGCCGTGGCCAGGGCCTCGGTGCGGGGCGTGGAGTCGAAGTCCTGCCACAGCGCCTCGAAGGCGGCGTATTCGGCGGCGTGGCGCGGGTCGGCGTCCATCCAGGTGCGCCAGGCGGCGGCGTCGGCGGCGCCGGGCTGCGCTCCCGCATCCCGGTGCATGCGTATGAACCAGCGCGCGGCCTCTTCGCGCGGTGTGGTCATGGCGCGAGCAGCTCGCGCGCGGCGCGCAGGTCCAGCAGGGCGCGCATCAGGTGGCGCTCCACCATGTTCAGGCTGATGCCCAGCGTGGCGGCAATCCTGGGCTGGGAATGGCCTTCCACCTTGCACAGCCAGAACACCTCGCGGCAGCGCGGGGGGAGCCCTTCGATGACCCGCTGCGCAGCGGCCAGGCGCTGCTGCAGATCGGCCAGCACCTCGGCGGAAGGCGCGGTGAATGCTTCCTGCACGGCGATGGCGTCCGTGCGCCTGCCGGGGGCCGTGGAGTCCGGCTCGCCTGCCAGGTCGGGCAGGGGCACGAAGCGGCGTTCATGCGCCATCTGGTCCGCGAGCACGGTACGCGCTACCACGCGCAGATAGGCGTGCGGCTGGGCGATGCCTTCATGCCTGCCGCTGAGGGCGTAGCGCACGAAGGCGTCATGCAGCACATCCTGCGCACGGTGGATGCAGCGCGTGCTGCGCCAGATGGCGGGCAGCAGGCTGCCGTAGGCCCAGCGCAGGTCCAGGCCCAGCCAGGCTGCGGGAGTCGGATGACGTGTCATACGAACGGGAATGGAGGCCGGGCGTGCCGAGCGGCAGGTTCAGGGAGCAGGGTTGCGGCATTCTAAATGAGACTTTTTCTCATTTGTTGCCGAATGCCCACGCGCTCTCTGCCCTGTCTGGCTCCGCTACAGCAACTCCGCCGGCCGCGTCTCCGATGCGCCGGTGCGGCAGGGCAGGGTGATGCGAAACAGCGACCCGCCTTCGGAGCGGTTGCTGGCGGCGATGGTGCCGTCCATGGCGTCGATGATCTTGCGGCAGATGGCCAGGCCCAGGCCGGTGCCGCCCGAGCCGTTGCGGGTTTTGCTGGACTGCACGAAGGGCTGGAAGATCTTGTCCAGTTCCTGCGGAGGAATGCCCGGCCCCTGGTCGGAGACGGCGATGCAGATATCGCCCTGTTCATCGATGCGGCCCTGCACATCGATGCGCCCGCCAATGGGCGAGAACTTGATGGCATTGGCCAGCACATTGCGCACCACCTGCTGGAAGCGCACGGGGTCGGCCTTGGCGATCAGCGGCGTGTCGTCGAGCTCCAGCCGCAGGTCGATCAGCTTTTGCTGCTGCTGCGGCTCCAGCTCGCGCACCACGGGCCGGATCAGGCTCCTGAGGTCGGTGCGCTCGACGTGGATGGTGCCCACGGCGCTTTCCAGCTTGGCCACGTCCAGCAGGTCGTTGACCAGGGCCAGCATGCGTATGCCCGCCTCGTGGATGTCGTTGAACATGTCGGCCATGGCGGGATTGCCGCGCGAGCGCAGGCCGCCGAGCTCGGCAAAGCCCATGATGGACTGCAGCGGGGTGCGCAGCTCGTGGCTCATGTTGGCCACGAATTCCGATTTCACGCGGAAGGCCTCTTCGGCCGCGTCGCGGGCTTCGCGGGTGGCATGCTCGGCTGCGCGGAATTCGCTCACGTCCACAAAGATGCTGAGCACGCCGGTGATCTGGCCCTGGGCATTCTTGACGGCTGCCTTGGAGATCTGCACATCGCGGTAGCTGCCGTCCACATGGGGCAGCCGGGCCTCCACCATCATGCGCTGGCCCGAGCGCATCACGACCTGGTTGCTGCGCATCTGCAGCAGGGCATCGTCGCGCGCGTGCAGGCCCTTGATCTCGTGGCCGAGCACGGCGTAGCGGCCCCGGCCGAAGAAGTCCTCCCAGGCCTTGTTGACCAGGGCCACGCGCTGGTCCGCGTCGGTGACCAGCATGGGCAGGGGCGTGGTCTCGAACAGCAGATGCTGGAAGGCCAGCTGGGTCTGCAGTTCCTGCTGGGCCTTCCAGCGGGCGGTCACGTCCACGGCGCTGCCGGCAAAGCCCACCAGCCGGCCGTCGCGCAGCAGGGGAACCACGGCGATGTCGCAGAGCATCTCCCGGTTGCCCGGCAGGCGGAACATGGCCTGGCAGTTGCGCGGTGCCAGCCGGGCCAGTGGATCGAGCAGGGCCTGGATCTGCGCCAGGTACGAGCCGTCCACGATGTTCTCCAGCGGCTGGCCCACGGCCTCGGCGCTGGGCTGGCCGGTCAGCTGTTCCCAGCGCGCGTTCACGAAGGTCAGCAGTCCCTGGCTGTCGGTGCGAAAGATCAGCTCCTGCACGCTGCGCATGAGCACGGCCATCTCATGCTCGCTGCGCGCCAGGCGCGCCTGGGCCTGCTCCATGGCCTGCAGTGCCGACTTCTGGACCCTGCGGGTCTTGAGCACCGACCAGCTCAGTCCCAGCACCAGGGCCAGCAGGGCCAAGCCGGCCACGAAGAAGGCAAAGGCGTTGTCCCGCCAGCGCGCCACCATGGCCGCGTAGGGCTCCTCCACCACCAGCAGCAGCGGCCAGTTGCGCACGGTGCGGAACGACACGATCTGGTGGCGCCCCAGCATGCCCGCGCCGATGTAGGAGCCGAATTCGCTGTGCGGCAGCCATTCCTGGAACAGCGGCGTCTGCAGCGCGGCGGCCGCCTGCACGCCCGTGCCCGCATTGGTGCTGGCCAGGGGCCGGCCGTCATAGGTCAGCAGCACGGCCTCGTAGCTGAGGGTCTCCAGCGTGGACTGGTAGAAGTTGGCCACGGCGTCGGGATTGATCAGGGCCACCAGCACGGCGGGCATGCCGTTGTCCTGGTGGAAGGCCAGCAACTGCGGCAGGAAGGACACGCCGCGCGGCGTCGGATGCGCCCGTGGCGCCAGCGACGACAGGCTGCGGCCGGGCACCAGCCGGCCCAGCTGGGGCTTGCCGGGGATGAGGACGGCCGCCTTGTCGTGCAGCAGATCCTGCGTGTCGATCTGCTGGCCGGCCTCCCCGGCCTGGGTGCTGGCCAGGATGAGGCCCTTGTCGTCGATCAGCGCCATGCTGCGCAGGTAGGGCAACTGGGCGATCAGCAGGGCCATGGCAGCCTCGCGCGCGCCTCGCCCACTGCCTGCGGCCACGATGGCCGGGTTGTGCGCCAGGCTGGCCAGGGCCATTTCGGTGTTCTCGAAGGTCTTGGCCGTCTGGTCCTCCAGCACGCGGGCCAGCAGCGCGGCCTGGGACTTGCTCTGGTCCGCATCGGCATGCAGCTGGCTCCAGACGAAGAGCACCAGTCCGGCAAGCACGCACAGTGCAAAGGTCAGCACCAGTGCCTTGATGTGGGCACTGCGCCGGGCTCCGAGAAAATGATGCGCGGCAGCTCGTTCAGACATGATGAAGGTGCTCCATCGGAAGTTTCAGGGCGCGACGATGGCGGTCAGGCCGTTGTGGCGCGCGGCCCTGGCCAGGCGGCCGTCGCGCTTGATGTCCGAGACGAACTGGTTCAGGCGCGCCAGCCACTGGGCGTCGGCAGGGCTGGCCGCATAGCCGTAGGGCAGCACATGGAAGGGCTTGGGCGGCGCGATCAGCTGCATCCAGTCCGAGCTGTCCAGCAGCTTGCGGCTGTACGGGTAGTCGGTCATGAACACGTCCACGCGCCCGGCCATGAGTTCCTTTTCGCGGGTTTGCGGCGGCTCCACCAGCACCAGGCGCGCATGCCTGAGCGACTCGCGCATGACCGGCTCCATGAAGGTGCCGCGCTGCACGGCCACCTGCACGCCGGGCTGGTCGATGTCGGCCCAGCTGCGCACGGCGGGGTTGCTCTTGGTGGTGATGCCGTAGATATCGCTGCTCAGGTAGGGCTGGGTGAAGCGCAGCTGCTGCTGGCGCTGCGGCAGGATGCCGACGGCGAACATGGCCACGTCGCAGCGCGACTCCAGCAGGTCGGGCACCAGCCGCGAGAAGGACGAGTCCACATGCTGCAGCCGCGCGCCCAGGTCCTTGGCCAGCTCTGCCGAGAGCTCCGCGTCGATGCCCGTGAGCCTGCCCGTGCGTGCGTCACGGTAGGTGATGCCGTAGTAGTCGGGCCAGATGCAGACCTTCAGCGTGTGGCTGCTGGCCACGCGGTCCAGCACCTCGCCGGCCCGTGCTGCGCCAGGCCCCACGGCCAGCACCGCCACCCAGACCGGAACGAGTGCCAGCAGCAGCGCCTGCACGGCGGCCCGCGCCAGCGCGGACAGGCGCGCGGCGTTCCCGGACGGTATCTGCCATCGGCCCGCGGCGGCCTGCGTGTGCATCGTCATCAGTCGCTCCTGTAAAGACTGGCCAGGGTCTCCAGCAGCCGGTTCGGGCTGAAGGGCTTGAGCAGGTATTCGTCGGCACCGGCATTGAAACCCGCCTCGCGGTCCTGCGCACTGCCCCGGGCCGTCAGCAGGATCACCCGCGTGTGCCGCAGGTCGTAGGAGGTCTTGATGCGGCAGCACACCTCCAGGCCGTCCAGCGTGCCCGGCATCATCATGTCCAGCAGCACGACGTCGGGCTGGCTGCGCTGGGCCAGGGCCCAGGCTTCGTCACCGGTCGGCGCCTCCATGACTTCGTATGCGCTGGACTCCAGCGTCATGCGCAACAGCTTGCGGATGTCGGCTTGGTCTTCGGCGATCAGTATCTTCTTCATGGCGGGCCTTTCGCAACGCAGTTGAAGGGTTCTGCGTTGGATTGAATCATAAATATCAAATTCATCAAATTTGTATTGTTTTTTTTAATCGTATTTGATGCAAAATTGCTGCCATGTCCGAGAACAGCACCCCACCAGGCCAAATTCCGCACTACACGACCGCTGAGGTGGCCAAGCTGCTGGGCATGGCGGTGCGGTCGGTTCAGCTCATGGTCGATCGCGGCGATCTGGAGGCCTGGAAGACCCCCGGGGGGCACCGGCGCATCACGCGCGCCTCCGTGGAGCGCTGGCGCGGCAGGCAGGGTGATGCGGCCACCACGTCCGGGGCGCCCGCTGCGGCACCCGCGCCCGCTCCCGCGCAGGCCGGTACGGGCCCGCGCGTGCTGCTGATCGAGGACTCCGTGCACTTCCAGAACCTGGTGCGCCTGCTGGTGCAGCGCCACTTTCCCGACGTGCAGCTGCACGTGGCGCACGACGGGATCACCGGCATGGCGCTGTACGGGCAGATCCAGCCCGACGTGCTGCTGGTGGACATCCTGCTGCCCGACATCGACGGCGCCGCCCTCATCACCACCTTGCGCACGCATGAGCAGTTCGCGCGCTGCAAGCTGCTGGTTGTCACCTCGCTGGATGCGGCAGAGCGCGAGGCCTACGCCTTTGCGCTGGGCGGCGCGCGCGTGATCCACAAACCCCAGCTCGTGCAGGAGCTGCCCGAGGCGCTGGGCGAGCTGCTGGGCAGGCAGGCAGCGTGAATCCGGCCCATCCTGCGGTCCTGCTGGTGGAGGACGATGCCTCGATTGCGCGATTCGTCACGCTGGCGCTGGAGGGCATGCCCCTCACCCTGGTGTCCTGCGCGAGTGCGGAGCAGGCGCAGAGCCTGCTGCAGAGCCAGCCCTTTGCCCTGCTGATCACCGACCTGATGCTGCCCGGCGCCTCCGGGGTCGAGCTCATCGAATGGCTGCGCAACTCCCCGCAGGCAGGCTGCAGCGCCGTGGTCTTCAGCGCCGGCGTGCGGGCCGACGTGGCGCTGCGGCTGGAGCAACTGCAGGTCTGGGGCGTGCTGCGCAAGCCCGTGTCGGTGGCGCAACTGGTGGACTGCGTGGAATCGGTGCTGGCGGCGCAACCGGCCGGCTCGCCCGCGCCGGCCAGCGTGCAGGCCGCCGGTGCGGATGTGCCGGTGGATATGCAGGCGGATATGCCGGTGGATGGCGGCCCGGCCGCCGTCTCCAGCTACTTCGGCGGCGATGCTGCCCTGTTCCACAGCTACCGCGCCAGCTGCCTTGCGCAGTTGCCCGACGATGTGGCGCTGGGCGAAAACCTGCTGGCCGCGCGCGACGCCGCGGCGCTGCGCCGGCTGGCGCACAACCTCAAAAGCGTGCTGCGCCTGCTGGGGCACGAGCAGGCCAGCGGCCTGGCGCAGACGCTGGAGCAGGCCTGCCTGGCCAGCGACTGGGCGGGCGCCACCGATGCCTGGCGGCAACTGGGCGCGGCCCTGCTGGGAATGCTGGACGGCGCGGGCCAGCGGCCCCGGCGCGGCTGACACCGCGCCCGCCATTGCGCCATCCCGCCGTCATTGCGGCGGGCTGCGGCGCACCCAGCCGTGCCAGATTCCCGCCGCCGTGGGAATGGCCAGGCAGACGCCGGCCAGCATGTCGCCAAAGCCGCCGTCGCTGAACAGGGCCGAGACCAGGCCGATGGCCGTCAGCACGCCCAGCGCGATGGGCCAGCCCCAGAGGGCGAGAAAGCCCCGGTGTTGCGCGCCGCTCATGCCGAGACCTCCTTGCCGCGCGGCGCGGGTTGCGGGGCCGGCACGCTCTTGCCCTTTTTGACCCACAGGTACAGGCCCGTGCCCAGCACGATGATGCTGGCGATGTCCAGCAGCGCCCAGAGGATTTGCATGGCCCGCCCGCCGTAGTCGCCGAAGTGCAGCGGCTGGGACACCAGCAGCGCCGTCAGATACCAGGGCAGGGCGGGCGCGGCCGTGACCTGGGCGGTCTTGGCGTCCACCAGCACGGGCAGGAACAGGCGCGAGGTCAGGGGCTCGTTGCCACGCAGGAAGAAGGTGTGGTGGTGCGGGCTGGAGAACGTGGTGCCGGGGAAGGCGATGAAGTACAGCTTGGTGCCCGGCACCTGCTGCTGGGCGGCCTGCAGCGATTGCTGCAGCGAGGCGCGCTCCGCCACCGGTACCGTGTCCTGGCCCTGGTAGGGCGCCAGCACGCTGCTGAGCTGGTCATGCTGCCAGTACTTGATCAGCAGGTCGGCCCAGGTATTGATCATGCCGGTGGCGCCCACCACGAACAGCCACACCAGGGTGACGATGCCCAGCAGGTTGTGCAGGTCCAGCCACTTCAGGCGCGGCTGGCGCGTGCGGCGCACGGTGCCGAAATCGAGCTTGCGCATGAAGGGCGCGTACAGCACCACGCCGCTGACGATGGCGATCAGCAGCAGCAGCCCCATGAAGCCCAGGAACAGCTTGCCCGGCAGCCCCGCGAACAGGTCCACGTGCAGCTTGAACATGACCCACATGAAACCCTGGTCGAAGCGCGGCTGGGCCAGCAGTTCGGCCGTGCGCGCATCGACCACCACGGAGCGGAAATCGTCCGTGGGGGCCGGCGTGGGCGTCATGGTGACGAACCAGAGGTCATCGGTGTCGTCGGACTTGGAGACGAACTGCACCACGCGGTCCGGGTGCTGGGCACGGGCCACCTCCAGCACCTTGTCCAGGCTGGCATGGGGCGTGCCCTGGGGCATGGGCGGGGCCTCCACCTCGGTGCCCAGCAGGTGGCCGATTTCGTGGTGGAAGATCAGCGGAAGGCCGGTCAGGCACAGCAGCAGCATGAAGACGGTGCAGACCAGGCTGCTCCATTTGTGCAACCAGGCCCAGGTCTTGATCGTGTGGCTTTGCATGGGGTGTTTTTTTCTCTGACAGAAGGGGGCCTGGGGCCCCCGCCATCACCGCGCCCCCGGCGCCATGCCGGGGGCGGGGCGGTTGCCGGTGGCCGGGGGCTTAGAAGTCCACTTGTGCCGACAGCATCAGCGTGCGCGGCGCGCCCGTGGTGGTGTAGCCGGCGGCAGTCACCCAGTAGCTCTTGTTGCTGACGTTCTCCAGGCTGGCGCGCAGCACCACCGGCTTGCCGGCCACGTGGGTGCGCAGGCGTGCGCCCAGGTCCAGGCGTGTCCAGCCGGGCATGCGCAGGATGTTGGCCGCGTCGTAGTACATGGACGAGGTGTGGATCACGCGGCCGTTCAGGCTCAGGCCCTCCACCCAGGGCGTATCCCAGTCCAGGCCCAGGTTGAAGGTGCGCTCGGGCACGCCGTTGGCATCGTTGCCCTGGTTCACGCCGCCTGCCGTGCGCGAGAGCTTGGCGTTGTTGAAGGCCGCGCTGGCCAGCAGGCGCAGGCCCTTGTGGATCTCGCCGTAGGCGGTCAGCTCCAGGCCACGGTTGCGCGTCTCGCCGCCGAAGCTGTAGACATTGGTCACCGGGTCGGTCATGGAGCCCGGGCGCTGGATCTGGTAGAGCGCGGCCTGCGTGGTCATGCGGCCCCAGTCCACCTTCACGCCGACCTCGTACTGCTTGGACTTCTGCGGCGCGAACACCTGGCCCGCATTGGCCGTGTTGGGCCCGGCCGTGCCGCCTGCCGACAGGCCAGCCGTGTAGTTGGCGTAGACCGAGACATTGTTCTGCGGCTTGAACACCACGCCGGCCAGCGGCGTCACGGCGCTGGCCTTGTACAGCGTGGTGCCGCTGGCATTCTTCTGGTCGATGGTCTGGTCGCGCAGGCCCACGGTCACCAGCACGCGGTCGCTGAACAGCGCCATGGTGTCGGCCAGCGCCAGGCTGTGCTGCGTCAGCTCGGCGTTCTTGGTGGGCGCGCCGCGCACGAAGTCGATGGCAGGCAGGGGCGAGGGGTTGTAGATGTTGGAGGGGACGGCTTTGGTGGTCAGCTGGTAGAAGTAGCCGCTCTCGCGGTCCATGTAGTTGGCCGCGGCCACCACGGTGTGGCCGATGGCGCCGGTCTTGAAGCGCGTGCGCAGGCCCACGTCGGCCGAGGTGGTCTTGTTGAACTCGTCGTAGAAGCCGTTTCGCACGGTGAAGTTGCCCAGCGAGTCGATGCGCTGCACGGCCGTGGGAAAGCTCTGGTCGCTGGACACATCGCTGTAGCCCACGCCGCCGTAGACGGAGGTGTTGGCGTTGATGTCGTATTCCACGCGCGAGATCACGGTCTTGGCCTTGTCCAGCAGCTCCGTGCCCGGGTTGAAGTTGGTGCGGCTGTCGGGCACGGCGGGCACCTGGGTGATGCCGGCCAGGAAGGCGCTTTGCGGGCGGAACTCCGTGGTCTTGCCGCTGGTGGTCAGCGCGTCCAGCGACCAGCGCAGGCCCTGGCCTTCGTAGTCCAGGCCCACCGAGGCCAGGCCCAGGCGCTGGCGGCCGCCGTCGATGTTGCCTTCGCCGTTGCGCCACACGCCGTTCACGCGCACACCCCACTGGTTGTCTTCGCCAAAGCGGCGGCCCACGTCCAGGTGGGTGCCGAACTGGGCCTTGCCCATGTAGGTGGCGGTCAGGCGGTTCAGCGGCACGTCGCCCGCGCGCTTGGTCACCACGTTGATGCTGCCGCCGATGCTGCCGCTGGGGCCCACGCCATTGGTCAGCGAGCCGGGGCCCTTGAGCACTTCCACGCGCTCGATCACCTCCAGCGGCAGGCGCGTGGAGGGCGACAGGCCGTACAGGCCGTTCACCGACACATCGCGCATGGACAGGGAAAAGCCCCGCACCTGGAAGTCATCGCCATAGCCGCCGCGCGCCTGCAGCGTGCGCACCGAGGCGTCGTTCATCACCACGTCGGCAATGGTCAGCGCCTGCTGGTTCTCGATCAGCTCCGAGGTGTAGTTGGTGGTGCTGAAGGGCACGTTCATCTGGTCGGTCTTGCCCAGAATGCCCAGGTCGCCGCCGCGCGCGATCTGGCCGCCGGCATAGGTCTTTTGCAGTCCGCCAATGGCCTCGGCCTGGTCGCTCACCGTCACTTCCTTGAGGGCCGGGCCCTCGGCCGTCTGGGCCGCCACGCCCACGGCGGCCAGGGCGAGGCCAGCGCCCAGGCATTGGCGGATCAGGCGCGTGAGGGGGTGGGGAGCGAAGCGGAAGTCCGCAGGAGTGCTGTGGTGCGTCATGGCAGTCATGTGCAAAGGTTGGAAAAAGCGGGAGGAAAAACCGTGAAGAAAAGCCGGGACGAAAAACAGGGAAAGGAGGGCAGGCCGGCCGTGGCCCTAGAAGCGCGCGCGCAGCGACACCGTGACGTTGCGCGGATCGCCGTAGTAGTTGTTGAAGTAGGTGCTGTTGGGCGAGAACTTGGCGTAGTAGCGCTTGTCCAGCAGGTTGCTCACGTTCAGCTGCAGCGAGTAGGTGTTGTCCAGGCGGTAGGCCAGCAGCGCGTCAAAAAGCGCATAGCCACCCTGGCGGGTGGTGACATCGCCCACGCTGGCGTAGGCATCGCTTTGCAGCCGCACGCCGGCGCCTGCGGTCCATCCCTGCAAGGGCCCCTTGAAGCGGTGGCTGGCAAACAGGCGCAGCGCATGGCGCGGGTCCACGGGCCGCAGCGGCTGGCCCACGTTGGCCTCGGAGGCGTCGCGCAGGTACCTGGCCTGGGTGTAGGTGTAGCCTGCCAGCACCTGCCAGCCTGGCGCGGGCTCGCCGGACAGCTCCAGCTCCCAGCCCTGGCTGCGGCTCTTGCCGCCGGCCATGAAGCAGTGGCTGGTCGGGTAGTACGGCAGGCAGGGCATGGCCGATGCCGTGTCCTGCATGGCGCTGCCCACGCGCTGGATGCGGAACACCGACATGCTGCCCTGCAGCCGGCCGTCCATGAAACTGCCCTTGAGCCCGGCCTCCAGGTCCTCGCCCCGGGCGGGCGCCAGGATGCTGCCATCGGCGGCCTTCTTGTCCTGGGGGCTGAAGATCTCGCTGTAGCTGGCATAGGCGTCGAGCGTGTCCGACAGCGCATGTACCAGGCCCGCATAGGGCGTCAGCTCGCGGCGCACGCTGTAGCCGCTTTGGGCATTGCCGGGTTCGAGATAGCTCCACCAGCTCAGGCGCGCACCGGCAATGGCGGTGAGCGAGTCGGTCAGCGACAGCCGGGCCCGCGCGAATCCGCCGTACTGGTGGATGTGGGACACGGGCGATGAATAGGCGTTGCCGTTGCCCTCGCTGTAGAAGGGCTCGGGGTAGCTGGTGTACGGATTCCAGCCGCGGATGTCCACATTGCGCAGCGGGCTCACGCCCCAGTAGCCCGTGGCGCCCGTGCTGCGGATGCGCTGCAGGTCGGCGCCCAGCGACAGCTCGTGCCTGCGGCCCAGTGCCTCGAAGGGGCCGCTGGCCAGCAGGCTCAGCGCGTTCTGCGTGCTGCCGTCGCCGCCATAGATGGAGGTGCTCACGTCGAACAGGTAGGGATTGCTGTCGCTGGCCTTGGAAAACGAGGTCTGCTTGAACCCGTCCGACCGAAAGCGCGTGTGCGCCGCCTGGGCCTTCAGTTGCCAGCCGCTGTCCAGCCGGTGCTCCAGCTCGGCAAAGGCCTGCTGGTTGTGGCGGTCCCAGGTATTCCAGGGCGTGCCCAGGTAGGTGCTGCGCGGCAGGCCGAGCTGGCTGCCGTCGGCAGCGGCAGGCAGGCCGCCCCAGGAGCCCGTGGCTTGCAGGTCCGTGTGCTGCAGGCCGGCCGTGAGCGTGGTGCGCGGCCCCAGGTCCGCCTCCAGCACGCCGTACAGGCCCAGGCGCTTTTCCTTGCGCGCGGTCTGGAACGATGCCTTGTCGTCCGCCAGCGCCACCAGCCGGCCGCGCAGCGTGCCGGCTGCGTTCAGAGGGCCGGACAGGTCGGCCTCCATGCGCTGGCGGTCCCAGGAACCCAGCGTCAGCGCGGCCGAGCCCTGCCATTGCGCCGTGGGCCGCTTGCGCACCATGTTCACCATGGCCGAGGGCGAGCCCGCGCCACGCAGCAGGCCCGTGGCGCCGCGCAGCACCTCCACGCGGTCCAGCATGGCCGTATCGGGCTGGATGAAGGTGGAGGCCGAGGCCACCTGGTTCACATTGAGCCCGTCCACCTGCAGCGAATCGATCTGGTAGCCGCGCGAGTAATAGGCGATGCGCTCGCTGTCGATGTACTCCACCGTCACGCCCGGCGTGTGCTGCAGCACGGCATGCAGGTCGGGCAGGGCCTGCTCGTCCAGCCACTGGCGCGTGAGCACGGTCACGGGCTGCGGGATGTCGCGCACCGACTGAAGCCCCTTGTAGCCCGTGACCAGGCTGGCCGCGTAGCTGTCCGATGCCTCGGTCGTGGCACTGGCCGGCGCCGTGGCCCGGACCGTGACCGTGCCCAGCGTCTGCCCGCTCGTGCCCGAGGCCGCCGCTGGCAGCGGCCGCAGCGTATAGACGCCGCTGGACTCGCGCACGGCCTGCAGCGCCGTGCCCTGCAGCAGCCTGGCAAAACCGTCTTCCACGCCATAGCTGCCCTGCAGCCCCGGGGACTGCAACCGGCCCAGCTGCGCGGCATCAAACGACAGCGCAACGCCAGCCTGGTTGGCGTACTGCGCGATCACATGCGTGAGCGGGCCGGCCGCAATCGAAAAGCTGCGCTGGCCGGCTTGGGCGGCCTGGGCGGACGGCGCCGCATGGACGCAGTCCGCTGCCGTGGCAACCAGCATCGCCACCCCCAGCGCCGCTGCCACCCCAGCCATTCCCATGGACGCAGGCCAGCCCCGTGCGGCTGCAAGGCCGTCCTGGGGCTGGTGGAGGTGGGTGCGGGGCATGGGGCTGGGAAAAGTGGTGTGACTCCCCGTATGCCGAACAAGCCCTGCCGATCCTGCAAGTTCGGCTGGACTTTTTTTGCGCTGCCGCTGAGATTTTCTCCGTTACTTCCCGTTGATCACCAGGTGGATTAAGGCTGGATTGCTATGGTTTTATTTTCAATCAATGCCTCAGGACACCACCACCGGCCTGGGCTGGCGCGTCCCCGCCAGCGCCAGGCCCGCGAACAGCATCAGCATCAGGCCGTAGGCATATGTCACCGGCAACAGGCCGAAGCGCGCGGCGGCCATGCCCGCCGCGATGGCCGGCACGCTGAACGCCAGGTAGCTGGCGATGTAGATGGCCGAGATCAGGGCGCCGCGCTCGTGCGGCTCGGCCAGCGGGATCACGCTGCGCAGCGCGCCCTGGAAGCCCACGCCGAAGCCCGCGCCCGCCACCACTGATGCCCCCAGCACCAGAGGCAGGCTTTGCAGATGGGCGCCGACCAGCAGCAGGGCCACCCCGGCCAGCAGGCCGCTGCCGCCGAACTGCAGCATGGCGCGCGGCGCGCGGCTGCGCAGCGTCCAGATGGCGGCGGCGGCGCTCAGCGTGTTGATGCACACGGCAAAGCTGGCGGCGACCTCCGAGCCCGTGACCGAGCGGATCATCGACGGGCCCAGCGACAGGTAAAAGCCCCCCAGCGCCCACACCGTGATGCTCATGGGCAGCACGCGCATGAAGTCGGCCCGGGCCTGGCCCGGAATCCGCACGCGCGGGCGCATGGCGGCCAGTGCGCCGGGGCGGCGCGCGCCCGTCTCGGGCAGCACGGCCATGGCGGCGGCCACGGCCACGAAGATCAGCGCCATGAGCCAGAACACCAGGCCCAGCTGCTGGCGCCACAGCTGCGCGAACTCGCCCGCCACGACAATGCCCGCCGCCATGCCGACCATGGGCGCCATGGTGCTCACCAGCGTGCCGCGCTCGCGGTGCAGGTCCAGCAGCGCCGCGCCCATGGCCGCACTGGCCATGCCGGTGGCAAAGCCTTGCAGCACGCGCGCCAGCACCAGGGCCTGCACGTCGCCCGCGCGGGCGAACACCGCCAGCGAGACGATCTCCAGCACCAGCGCCGCCAGGATCACGGGCTTGCGGCCCAGGTGGTCCGACAGAGCGCCCGTGGTGAGCAGGGCCAGCAGCAGGCTCAGCGCATAGACCGCGAAGACCAGGGTCAGCATGCCGGAGGAAAAGCCCCAGTCCTGCTGGTAGAGCCGGTACAGCGGCGTGGGCGCGCTGGAGGCGGCGAAGAAGCTGCCCAGGCCGAAGGCCAGGACGGCCAGGCTGCGGCCGGGCCGGGCAGCGGGAGTGGAGTTGGATGGTTGCAGTACCGACATGGTTAAGAGCCCTGCTGCACAATTAATGCAAAGTTTTTGCGTTAGCGAATTCTGCGCTTGTGCGCTGTTAACGCAAATTTTTAGCTTTAATAACCATGAGCACGCAAGTCCCATCCCTTTCCAAAACAGGCGGTACCGCCCGTCCCGGCGGACGCAGCGCGCGCATCCAGGCCACGGTCTACCAGACCGTCAAGGGCCTGCTGGAAACCATGCCGCGCGAGGAATTGAGCTTTCCGCTCATCGCCGCCCAGGCGGGCGTGACGCCGTCCACCCTCTACCGGCGCTGGGGCGACATACAGCAACTGCTGGCCGATGTGGCCGTGGAAATCATCCGGCCCACGGCGCCGCCGCTGGACACGGGCACGCTGGAGGGCGACCTGCTGGCCTGGGCCGAGCAGTTCCTGGAGGAATCGGCCTCGCCGCTGGGCCGCACCATGCTGCGCGACATGGCCGCCGCAGCG
This sequence comes from Delftia sp. Lp-1, assembly GCF_020523835.1. NCBI lineage: Bacteria > Pseudomonadati > Pseudomonadota > Betaproteobacteria > Burkholderiales > Comamonadaceae > Delftia > Delftia sp. Lp-1. The sequence continues at coordinate 304,010 of NZ_JAJALJ010000002.1, forward strand.
GGCAACGAGCACACGCCCTGCGCCTGCGTGGAAATCCTGCGCGGGCAACTGGCGCAGATCGGCGAGCGCGCAGCGCGGCGTGGCGAGGCGATGCCCGCTGCGGACACCCTGATCGACGCGCTGGCCGCGCCCATCGTCTACCGCGTGCTGTTCGACCTGCCGCCGTCCCTGGAACACGTGCAGGCACGGGTGCGCGGCCTGCTGCAGGCTGAAACGGCCTAGCCCTTCAGCGCCCGCGCCAGCACCTCGAAGATCCTCGCATCCGAGCACTGCGCCACATTGAAGCGCAGGAAATCGCCTGCGCTCTGCGACTGGCTGAAGGCATTGCCGGGCGCCAGCACCACGCCATCCTCCAGGCAGGTGCGCGCAAGCGCCGTGGCATCCATGCCCCCGGGCAACTGGCACCACAGGAACATGCCGGCCTGCGGCACCAGCCAGGGCTTCATGCCCAGGGCCTGCAGCCGCGCGGCCGTGCGTTCCATCTCCTGCGCCAGCCGCAGCCGCACGGACTCCATGTGCCTGCGGTAACCGCTGTCGGTCAGCGTGCGCAGCACGATGTCGGCGGCCATGCGCCCGCCGCCGAAGTTGGTGGCGATCTTCAGGTCCGCCAGGTCCTGCGTCCAGTCGGGCCGCGCCGCGATGAAGCCGCAGCGCAGCGAGGCCGACACCGTCTTGGAGAAGCTGCCGATCTGGATCACGCGCGACAGGCCGTCGAAGGCCGCCAGCCGGGGCGCCGCATGGGTCTCCAGGTCGCAGAAGATGTCGTCCTCCACGATCACCAGGTCCGAGCTGTCGGCCAGCTTCAGGATGCGGTGTGCCACCAGTGGCGACAGCGTGGCGCCCGTCGGGTTGTGGATGGCCGAGTTGGTGATGTACAGGCGCGGAGAATGCGCCTGCAGCGCGTCGGCGAACCGGGCCACGTCGGGCCCCTGCGGCGTGTAGGGCACGCTCACGGCCTGCACGCGGTGTGCCTTGAGCAGCGCATGGAAATTGAAATAGCAGGGGTCGTCGATCAGCACCGTATCGCCGGGTTCCAGCAGGAAACGGCAGACCAGGTCGATGGAGTGCGTGCCCGACTCCGTCAGCAGGATCTGCTCGGGCGAGGTCTCCAGCCCCATGGCGGCCATGCGCCGCGCCAGCAGGCGGCGCAGTGCCGGGTGGCCCAGCGGCGTTGCGTACTCCGTCAGCTCCAGCGTGCCCGAGCGCGCCAGGGAGCGCAGCGCCCGGCGCACGCCTTCCTCGTACAGCCATGAAGGCGGCAGCCAGCCGCAGCCCGGCTTGAGCGCGTGGGCATCTGCCTGCAGCGACTGGCGGGCCAGCCACAGGGGGTCGACCTCCCTGTCCACGCGCGGCCCGATACCGCCCAGCGCCAGCGGCGCCACCGGCCCCGCCACATAAAAGCCCGAGCCCGGGCGCGAGGCGATCACCCCCTCGGCCGCCAGCCGCTCATAGGCCTCCACCACCGTGGACACCGACACCTGCATGGCCTGCGCCTGCGCGCGCACCGAGGGCAGGCGCGTGCCGGGCAGGTAGGTGCGCGCGGCGATGCGCGACTGGATCTCTTCCATCACCGCCTGGATGCGTGTGCCGCTGCGCATGGCTGCTCTCTCTTCTGTAGTGGATTTGTGTACATAACAGTTCTTTTGAATTGTATTGGACTGTCTATGGAAGATCCGGCCGTGCAATGGCCCACTGCCCGCTGCAAACCAAGGAGCTTTTTGATGGACAAGACAAGCAGCGGGTGGATCAACGGATTCATCGGCGTGGCGATCTTTGCGGGATCGCTGCCGGCCACCCGCGTGGCGGTCGCCGACCTGGACCCCACCTTCCTGACCTGTGCGCGCGCCAGCATCGCGGCATTGCTGGCCCTGGCCATGCTGCTGGCGCTGCGCCAGCCCCGGCCCGCGCGCGCCGACATGCCTTCGCTGGCGCTGAGCGCGCTGGGCGGTGTGGTGGGCTTTCCGCTGCTGACCGCGCTGGCGCTGCAGTACGTCACCTCGGCGCATTCCATCGTCTTCGTGGGCCTGCTGCCCCTGTCCACGGCCGTGTTCGCCGTGCTGCGCGGCGGCGAGCGCCCGCGCCCGGCGTTCTGGCTGTTCTCGCTGGCGGGCGCGGCCTTCGTTGCCGGCTATGCGGCCGTGGGCGGGGCCGGGGGCTCGCTGCGCGGCGACCTGCTCATGCTGGCCGCCATCATCGTCTGCGGCCTGGGCTATGCCGAGGGCGCGCGCCTGTCGCGCACGCTGGGCGGCTGGCAGGTCATCAGCTGGTCGCTGGTGCTGGCCCTGCCCGTCATGCTGCCGGCCGCCCTGCTCAGCATGCCGGCATCGCTGGCCGATGTGGGCCGGCCCGCATGGCTGGGCCTGGCCTATGTCTCGCTGTTCAGCATGCTGATCGGCTTCGTGTTCTGGTACCGGGGCCTGGCCCAGGGCGGCATTGCGGCCGTGGGCCAGATCCAGCTGCTGCAGCCCTTCATGGGCCTGGGCCTGGCGGCCCTGCTGCTGCACGAGCAGGTGAGCTGGGGCATGGTGCTGGTCACCATGGCCGCCGTGGTCTGCGTGGCCGGGGCCAAGAAGTACGCGCGCTGAGCCCGGCGGGCGTGGTGCGGGGGGGCGGGGCAGGGCGGAGGGGCGGTCAGCGCCCGGCCTCGCGCATCACCTGCTGCGCGAACTCTGCGGCCGAACCCTCGAACGGCTGGTTGCTGGCCGCCTCCAGCCGGCTGCGGATGGCCGGCGCGCGCAGCGCCTGGGCCACCGCGGCATTGATGCGCTGGGCCAGCGCTGGCGCCATCTGCGGCGGCGCGAACAGGCCGAACAGCGAATCCAGGTTGGCCTGCGCATGGCCCAGCTGCGCCAGCGTGGGCACATCGGGCAGGGCTGCCAGCCGCTGCGGCGCGCCCACGGCCAGGGCCTTGAGGCGGCCCGCGCGCAGCGCCTGCAGCTGCAGCGGCGCCACATTGGTGGACAGCAGCTCGAAATGCCCGGCCAGCGCATCGTTGAGCTGCTGGCCCCCGCCCTTGTAGGGCACATGCACGATGGGAATGCGCGTGGCCTGCTCTATGCGCTGCAGCACGGCGTGGCCCGTCGTGCCCTCGCCCGTGGTGGCCCAGCGTATGCCGCCGGGCATGCCGCGCGCCTCGGCCAGCATGCCCTCGAAATCTGCGGCCTTCAGCGCCGGTGTGCCCACCAGCAGCATGGGCGTGCGCATCACGCCGGCCACGGGCGTCACGGAGGCTGCGGCCAGGCCCACGGCGGTGGCGGCTGCAAAGACCAGGGTGCGGCCGTCGGGCGCGCTGCGCGCCAGCAGCTCCAGCGCCACGGTGCCGCTGGCGCCGGGGCGGTTGTCCACGATCACGGCCGTGCCCCATTGCTGCGCCAGTTGCTCGGCCAGGGCGCGGGCCACCATGTCGCTGACACCGCCTGCGGGGTAGGCCACCACGATCCGCACGCTGGCGCCCGGCCAGGCGGGCCGGGCCGGCAATGCCTGGGCGGGCCAGGCCAGCGCGCAGGCACCCGCCGCCAGCAGGGCGCGCCGGCCGGTATCGGTGCCTTGCGGTGCCCGCATGCCTCAGCCGCCCGGCGCCTGGTGGCGCTGCGCCAGCTCGCGCGCCAGGGCGATGAAGGTGGCCGCGGGTCCTGCGCCGCCGGTTTCCGTGCCGGCCTCGCGGTGCACCAGGGTGAGCGGGGCGCTCAGCCGCACGGCGGGCTCGAAGGCGCGGTAGACCACCGCCTCGGGATGGGCGCCGCGCACCGAGGCCGGCACGATGGACAGGCCCACGCCCGCCGCCACCAGGTTCACATTGGTCATCATGCGTTCCACCTCGGCGGCCACCTCCACCTGTACCTTGTGCCGGGCGCACAGCGCCAGCAGGTTCGCGTACAGCCCCGGCGCGCCCGTGCGCCGCACAAGGATCAGGCGCTCGCCATCGAGCTGCCTGAGCGCCACGGGCCGCGATGCATCGCGCGCCAGCCGGTGGTCCACGGGAATGGCCAGCAGCGCGGGCTCCTGCAGCAGCGTCTCGAACACCAGGCCTTCGGGCCGGGCCACCGGCACGCGCAGAAAGCCGCAGTGCATGCGCCCGGCCTGCACGGCCTCGGTGATCTCGGCGGCATTGTTCTCGCTCACATCCAGCGCAATGTCGGGATGGCGGCCACGGCACAGGCGCAGCACCTCGGGCGTGAAGGCATGGGCCGCCGCCGAGCTGGTGAAGCCCACATGGATGCGCCCGCGCTCGCCGCGCGCAAAGGCCTGCATGCGGTCGCGCATGGCGGTGAAGTCGGCCAGCAGCCGCGTGGCCTCGCCCTGCAGCTCCAGGCCTGCGTCGGTCAGGTCCACGCCCTTGGGGTGGCGCCGGAACAGGGCAATGCCCAGCTCCTCCTCCAGCGCGCGGATCTGCTGCGACAGCGGCGGCTGCTGCATGCCCAGCAGCTCGGCCGCGCGCGTGATGTGGCCGGTATCGGCCACGGCCAGGAAGTAACGGAGATGACGCAGTTCCATATATGTGAGAAGTATCCAGCCGATATCCTAAAAATCTTTGAAATATTGGACAAGCCTCTACAGAATCCCATCCAGTCACCGATGCGACCGCTTGCCGCGGCGCGGCAGGTGACTTCCAACAAGAAGCCAAGATAGGAGACAAGACATGCAAGCATCCGCGTATTTCCCCCTGCGTCCCGCCAGCGCCTCGCTGCTGGCCGCGCTCGCCCTGGCCGGCTGCGGCGGCGGCTCGGCCGTGCTGCACGGGCCGGTCACCTCCATCGAGACCGCTCCCAAGAGCACGGCCTGCCCCGCCGAGATTCCTGCGGGCATCAGCTGCTGGGCCGGGCAGGACTCCAAGGGCGCCTACTACCTGATCGCCAAGCCCGCGCAGTGGAACGGCACCCTGGTGCTGCACGCCCACGGCGGCCCGGACCTGGCCGCGCCCACCGCCGACCGTGCGGCCGAAGACCTGGTGCGCTGGTCCATCATGGTGCGCGCAGGCTACGCCTGGGCTGGCTCCACCTACCGCCAGGGCGGCGTGGAAGTGCGCGCCGCCGCCGAGGACACCGAGCGCCTGCGCGGCATCTTCCGCCAGCATGTGGCCAAGCCGCAGCGCACCATCCTGCACGGCCAGTCCTGGGGGGCGGGCGTGGCGGCCAAGGGCGCGGAAATGTTCAACGAGCAGACCGTGGGCGAACGCCCCTACGACGGCGTGCTGCTCACCAGCGGCGTGCTGGGCGGCGGCACCCATGCCTATGACTTCCGCACCGATCTGCGCGTGGTCTACCAGTACCTGTGCGCCAACCACCCGCGCCCCAATGAGCCGCAGTACGCGCTCAACCTGGGTCTGCCCGCAGACGCCAAGATGCGCCAGGCCGACGTGGCCCTGCGCGTGAACGAATGCCTGGCGCTGGACAAGCCCGCCGCCCAGCGCACGGCCGCGCAGCAGGCGAAGATCGACACCATCACCAAGGTCATCAAGATCCCCGAAAGCGCCATCCAGTCGCACATGAACTGGGGCACCATGCACTTCCAGGACATCTCGGCCAAGCGCACGGGCGGCGCCAGCCCCTTCGGCAACGAGGGTGCGGTCTATGCCGGCTCGGCCGACGATGCCGCGCTCAATGCCGGCGTGCTGCGCTACCGCGCCGACCCTGCGGCCTACCGCAAGTTCGCCGATGACACCGACCCCGTGGGCAGGATTGGCGTGCCGGTCCTCTCGGCCAAGTGGATCAGCGACCCCACGGCCTTCGTGGAGCTGGATGCGCGGTTTCGTGCGGTGATGCAGCAGGGCGGCAGCGGGGACCGGCTGGTGCAGACCTTCACGCGGCAGGGGACGCACAGCTATATCAGCGATGCGACCTATCCCACCTTGATGACTGCTTTGATGCAGTGGGTGGAGGCGGGGGTGAAGCCGACTGCTGCGGGGATTGCTGCTGCTTGTGTGGGGAATGAGGCCAAGTTTGGGGTGGGGTGCAGTTTTGATGCGGCTTATGTGCCGGCTGCGTTGGGGGCTCGGGTGCCTGAGAGGGCGCGGCCTTCTTTGCAGTGAGCTGGTTTTTGACCCTGCCGGGGGGTGTTTTTTCGAGGCCGGGTTTCGGCCCGGCAGCCGACCTCCTTTTCTTTGATTCGTCACCGGTACGCCGGCCGAAGAAAAGGAGGCAAAAGAAAGACGACCCGGATGTCCGCGACCCCTTCGCTGCGCTGCGGGGCAACCTGCGTCGGGCCGCCTGCGGGGTTCGCCACAGAACTCACTGCGCGCTGCGCGCTCCGTTCAGACAACTGCGGCGAGTCAGTTGACGAAGCAGTCCTGTCCTTCGGCAGGACTGCAACCCCGCAGGCGGCCCGACGCAGGCGCTGACATACGGGGAGTTTGCTCGGGCCTTTGCTGCGCTCGGCCTGGGGTTTTTTTAGCGGGGCATGTTGGTTCTGGTGGCGGGGGCCAGTTGCGCCGCGAACTCGCGCGCCGCTGCACTGTAGCTGGCGCCTCGGCGCCACAGAAGGCCTGCCGTGCGGATGAGTTGGGGGGCGACCAGGTGGATGGCCACCATGTCCGTGGCCTGCTGGGCGGCGCGTTCGGGGACGATGGTGGCCATGTCGCCCCAGCGGCACAGCGCGATCAGCGATTCCACCGAGCCCATTTCCGCGCGCAGCAAGGGCGTGACGCCTGCGGTGCGCAGCCCGTCCTCGATCAGGCTGCGCGTGTAGAACGTGCGCGGCAGCAGGGCCAGGGGCACGCCGGCCAGCGACTTGACGGACAGCGTACGGCGCCCGGCCAGCGGGTGCGATGGGTTGACCAGCAGCATCATGCGTTCGTCGAACAGCGGCAGCGCGTCCAGCTCGGCGCGCTGGGGCGGGTGAAAGCTCACGCCCAGGTCCAGGCTGCCGTCCAGCAATCCCTGCTCCACGGGCGGGGCCAGCAGCTCGATCACCACCACGTTGACCTTGGGATAGGCACGCATGAAAGCCGCCACGGCCGGGGCGACCAGGGTGTTGAGGAAGGTGGGAATCACGCCGATGGTCAGCGTGCCGGTCTGCAGCTCGCTGAGGTCGGCCAGGGCCATGCGCCCGGCCTCCACCTCATGCAGCGCACGCTCCGCATAGTTGCGGAACACCACGCCGGCCTGCGACAGCTTCAGCCCCCGGCCAATGCGCTCGAACAGCGCCATGCCCAGCTCCTCCTCCAGCTGGCGCAGCCCATGCGAGAGCGTGGACTGCGTGACATAGAGGTTTCTGGCCGATGTCGTCAGGTGCTCGGTCTTGGCGATATCGACAAAGTAGCGCAGCTGGCGCAGTTCCATGGGTGAAGGCAAGGGGGTGTTCGGCGGGCCAGTTTCTCACAGAGATACGGGCACGCCGCACAGTTCACTCGCCGTCGTCCTGGTCCACGAACTCCACCAGCTCCGGCAGCATCTCAAGCTGCTGGATGGCATCCTTGAGCCGCAGGCCAAAGCGTGATTCCGGCCGCCCGAAGGCGCCCTGCGCCAGCCGCAGCGCCGCCGTTGCCTTGATCCACTCCACCTCGAAGGCATAGCGGTCCGCATGCTGCTGGACACTCATGCGCTTGATGTGCTCCAGCGCCAGCTCCACGGCGCAGTCCACATCGACTTCGCTGTCGTCCCTGTCGGGATCGTCGACCATCAGTTCGATCAACTGCTGCAGCGTGCTGTGCACCAGGCCCAGCGAGGCGTGCATGGCCTGCCGCCAAGTGGGAAGAAAAGGTGGTTGGGGAGAAGACGCCTGTGCGGCGGTGAGAGGGTGCATGTCTTGGTTCCTGTATGAATCAAGAGAACCACACGCCACCGTACGACGGGCAGCGGGTGGACGGGATGTTCGTAACACGTATACAGACGTGCGGCCATCCTTGCGGGTAAGCCCATCCCGTCCAAAACCGTTGGAGACGGACGCGCGATGACGCATCTGCCCCAGGAATCTGGACATGACAAAGCCCCCTTCAAGGTGGGGGCCGCACCTCTGTATTGGTGTTACGACACACCAAGCCTTTCGGCCTGCCGCAAGTTTAACGGCTGCGTATCAAAAAACCTGGCCGAGCGCAGCGAAGGCCCGAGCAAACTCCCCGTATGTCAGCGCCTGCGTCGGGCCGCCTGCGGGGTTGCAGTCCTGCCGAAGGACAGGACTGCTTCGTGATCTGACTCGCTGCGGTTGTCTGAGCGGAGTTCACGCAGTGAACGCAGCGAGTTCCGCAGCGAACCCCGCAGGTGGCCCGACGCAGGTTGCCCCGCAGCGAAGCGAAGGGGTCGCGGACATTCGGGTCGTCTTTCTTTTGCCTCCTTTTCTTTGACGAATCAAAGAAAAGGAGGTCGGCCGCCGGGCCGAAACCCGGCCTCGAAAAGAAACCCCCCGGCAGGGACAAAAAACAGCACCTGACCAAGACCAGAACAAGCCCCACGCCCACCCCCACCTGTCACACCCCTGTAAACCCCCACCACCACACTCACCCCCTTCACCATCCCCACAAAAACCACATGCCGCTGAGCAAACTCCCCACATTGCAATCCCTGCTCCTGTCCCGCCGCCTGGCGCTGAGCGTCCTGGCCAGCGCCGCGCTGGTGGCCGCCTGCGGTGGCAGCGACAGCAACGACAGCACGACGCCCCCGGTGGCCAGCCAGCCCGCGACGGCCACGCTGGCCGTGCTGGAGACCACGGATCTGCACTTCAATGTGCGCAGCTATGACTATTTCAAGCTGGCCGAGGATGCCTCCTACGGCTTCGAGCGCACGGCCACGCTGGTGCGTGCGGCGCGCAAGGAGTTTGCCAATACGCTGCTGGTGGACAACGGCGACACCATCCAGGGCACTGCCCTGGCCGATTACGAGGCCGAGGTGGCCAAGATCCCCTGCACGCAGCAGCTGTCCATGTACAAGGCCATGGGCGCTCTGGGCTTTGATGCGGGCACGCTGGGCAACCATGAGTTCAACTACGGCCTGCCCTTCCTGAACCAGGTGCTGGGCGGCGGCCTGGATGTGGACGGCGTGGACAAGGCGCTCAAGTGCGCGGGCAATGGCTTTCCCATGGCGCTGTCGAATGTCTACAGCAGCAAGACCAAGCAGCCGCTGGTGCAGCCCTACGTGATTCTGGAGCGCAAGATCGCTGCCAAGGACAAGGATGGCAAGGCGGTGGAGCTGCCCATCAAGATCGGCGTGATCGGCTTCACCACGCCGGGCATCATGAACTGGGACAAGCGCTATCTGGAAGGCAAGCTCTACACCGAAGGCGCCGTGGAGTCCGCCCAGAAGTACCTGCCCGAGATGCGCGCCAAGGGCGCCGATGTGGTGGTGGCCATGCTGCACGGCGGCCTGGACGGCGCGGCCTACTCGCCGACGATGGAGAACCCCGGCCTGCACCTGAGCAAGGTGGCCGGCATCGACGCCATGGTCATGGGCCACCAGCACAGCGTGTTCCCCGATGCGGCGGCCACGCCGGCGTTCACGCAGGCGGGCGTGGACAACAAGGCGGGCACCATCAACGGCGTGCAGTCGGTGATGGCCAGTTCCTGGGGCAAGGCGCTGGGCGTGATCCAGCTGGCGCTCAAGTGGGACGGCAAGCAGTGGAGCGTGGACAAGAGCGCGGGCAAGAGCGAGCTGCGCAATATCCAGACCGGCAAGGACGCCGCAGGCAAGGCCACCTACGTGGCCGTGGACCCGACGGTGGCGCCGCTGATCGAGAGCCAGCACCAGGCCGCCATCCAGTACGTGAAGACGCCCATCGGCAGCACGGATTTCCGCATGAGCACGCTGTTCGCCGATGTGGGCGACCCGGGCGCCATCCAGATCGTCAACCAGGCGCAGCGCGACTATGTGGCCGACTATGTGAAGGCCAGCCTGCCGCAGTACGCGCAGCTGCCCGTGCTGTCGGTGAGCGCGCCGTTCAAGTCGGGCTTCCAGGGCGGCGCCGACTACACCGACGTGGCCGTGGGCCCGCTGGCCATCTACAACGCGGCCGACCTGTACCTGTACCCCAACACCGTGTATGCGGTGAAGGTGAATGGCGCCGACATCAAGGACTGGCTGGAGGCCGCTGCCAAGCGCTTCAACCAGATCGATCCGGCCAAGACGGGTGAGCAGCAGCTGATCAGCACCTTCCCGGGCTACAACTTCGACATGTTCACCACGGCCGATGTGCAGTACGAGATCGACGTGACCCAGCCTGTGGGCAGCCGCATCAAGAACCTGCAGTACCTGGGCAAGGCCATCGACCCGGCGCAGGAGTTTGTGATCGCCACGAACAACTACCGCGCCACCAGCGGCAAGAGCTTCATCGCCAAGCTCGACGGCTCCAGCGCCATCTGGGCCTCGCCGGACGCCAACCGCGACGTGGTGATCGGCTACGTGCGCAAGAAGGGCAGCATCACGCGCGCCGCCAATGGCGCGGCCAAGAGCTGGCGCTTCACCAAGGTGGCCACCTCGGCCAACGTGGTGTTCAGCTCCGGCGCCAACGCGCTGCCGGTGGCGCAGGCGGCGGGTCTGGCCAACATCTCGCTGGTGGCGGCCGATGACGGCTCGGGCAAGGGCACGTCCAAGTACCGCCTGGATCTGTCGAAGTAAGCCGGACCGACCAAGAAAAAGCCCCGTGCCTGGCGCACGGGGCTTTTTGCATTGGTGGCGGCTTTCTGCGCGTTGAACGTGTTGAGCGTGTTCGGCTTGTTCAGCGTGCTCACCGAGCAGGAGGCATCTCGAACACCAGGCAGGTGGTGGTGGCGTGGGCGTAGAGCGTGCCATCGGGGCCGACCAGGCGCGCCTCGGCCGTGGCCAGCTGGCGGCCGCAGTGCAGCACGCGGCCTTCGGCGCGCACGCGCGGCACGCGCGGGGTCAGTGCCTTGACCAGGTTCACCCCCAGCTCGGCCGTGGTGTAGCCCCGGCCCGGCGGCATGCAGGTGTGGACGGCGCAGCCCAGCGCCGAGTCCAGCAGGGTGGCGAACCAGCCGCCGTGCACCGTGCCCATGGGGTTGAGGTGGTTGGCGCCGGGGCGGCCCTGGAAGACGGCGCTGCCTTCGCCCACGGAAATCAGCATGAAGTCCAGCGTGCGTGCAATGGGCGCGTAGGGCAGCTCGCCGCGCAGCATGGCCTGCATCAGCTCCAGCCCGCTGCGGCCTGCTACCTGGTCGGGGCGCGACACGCCTGCGCCGGGGCCGGCGTCCAGCCGGAGGGTGACTGCCTGTTCCTCGTCCAGCCAGGCTTGCAGGGCAGGGGAGATGGCGCCGGAGGCGCTGGAGGTTGCGCTGGAGGTGAGGCTGTGGGTGGCCTGCTCCGGGGAGTGGGTGCGGGTGTCCATGGAATGTCTCTCTTTCATTGGGAAAAGTGCGGGCGCCAGGCTGTCTGGGATGGCGGCGTGGATATTATTGTATCTACAACAGTTGTATATGCAATAATCTGCGCCATGCCAGTGAATCCAGACATCCTCGCCGTGCCCCAGGGCTGCACCAACCACCGCGTGCGCCAGCTCATGCGCAGCGTGGGCCAGGTGTATGACGCCCATCTGAACGAGACGGGGCTGCGCATCACGCAGTACTCGCTGCTCAGCCATGTGCTGGCCGCCAGTCCGGTGCGGCCCTCGGACCTGGCGCGGCGCATGCGCATGGACGCCTCGACGCTGACGCGCAACCTCAAGCCGCTGATCGACGCCGGCTGGGTGCGCATGGGCCAGGGCGAGGACCAGCGCAGCCGCTTGGTCCACATCACCGACGCGGGCCAGGCCAAGCGCGAAGAGGCCAAGCAAAGCTGGAAGACCGCACAGAACGAGCTCAACGCCCGCGTGGGCCTGGAGCGCGTGGCCGCCCTGCATGCGCTGATCGACGAATGCCTGGTGCTGCTCGATGGCGGCAATGGCGATGGCGCTGGTGGTAGCGCTGGCGATGGCAACGCTGCAGACGGCCCGCAGGCATAGGCCCTACTGAATTCCCAACCCCCGAAGAGACTCCCATGCTCTCCAACTCCACGGCGCGCTGGCTGCAGCGGCGCGGCATCCACTACGGCTGGCTGGTCGCGGCCATCACTTTCCTCACCATGCTGACCATGTCGGCGGCGCTGGGCCTGCCGGGCGCCATGCTGCAGCCGCTGTCGCGCGAGTTCGGCTGGAGTACGGAGCAGATTTCGAGCAGCCTGGCGCTGCGCTTTGCGCTGTTCGGCCTGCTGGGGCCGTTTGCCGCCGTGATGATGGAGCGCTTCGGCCTGCGTGCCGTGATGTGCATGGGCCTGGCCCTGGTGGGCGGCGCCATGGCGATGGTGACGCAGGCCACGCAGCTGTGGCATCTATTTTTGCTGTGGAGCCTGCTGCTGGGCATGGGCACGGGCCTGACGGCGCTGGTGCTGGGCGCCGTGGTGGCCAACCGCTGGTTTGCGGCGCGGCGGGGCCTGGTCATCGGCGTGCTCACGGCCAGTGCGGCCACGGGGCAGCTGGCCTTCCTGCCGCTGGCCGCCTGGATGATCGAGCACTGGGGCTGGCGCTCGGCCACGGTGCCGGTGTTCGTGGCCAGTGCCCTGATCGCGGTGCTGGCCCTGCTGTTCGTGCGGGACCGGCCTTCGGACCTGGGCCTGGCGCCCTTTGGCGGCGATGCCTCGGCCCCGCCGCCACCGGCCATGGCCATGAACTTCGGCACGCCCTTCAAGGTGCTGGCCGAGGCCGCGCGCAACCGCACCTTCTGGCTGCTGGCGGGCACCTTCTTCATCTGCGGCCTGTCCACCAACGGCCTGGTGCAGACGCACTTCATCTCGCTGTGCGGCGACAACGGCATGGGCGCGGTGCCCGCCGCGTCGGTGCTGGCCATGATGGGGGCCTTCGACTTCGTGGGCACCGTGCTGTCGGGCTGGCTGTCGGACCGCTACGACAACCGCAAGCTGCTGTTCTGGTACTACGGGCTGCGCGGCCTGTCGCTGTTCTGGCTGCCGCATTCGGAGTTCACCTTCTACGGCCTGGGCCTGTTCGCCATGTTCTACGGGCTGGACTGGATCGCCACGGTGCCGCCCACGGTCAAGCTCACGGCCCAGCATTTCGGGCCGCAGAAGGTGGGGCTTGTGTTCGGCTGGATCTTCGCGGCCCACCAGCTGGGCGCGGCCACCGCTGCCTGGGGCGCGGGCCTGACGCGCACCCTGCTGCTGACCTATACGCCCGCGCTGTATGCGGCCGGCCTGGCCTGCCTGGTGGCTGCGGTGATGGCGCTGGTGATAGGGCGGGCGCGCAAGGCGGCGGCGGTGGCCGCGGCCTGAACCCCATCACCGTTCACGCCATCCACGCCTTCAGTACAGCTGGCGCTTGCCCGGCTGCAGCAGGACGACCAGGGCGCCCGCGCCACCTTCGGCCGGGCGGGCCTGCACAAAGGCCAGCACTTCTTTTTTCTGCACCAGCCAGCGCAGCACGCGGCCCTTGAGCACGGGGGTCTTGCCCGGCGAGCCCAGGCCCTTGCCGTGCACCACGCGCACGCAGCGTATGCCGGTGCGGTGGGACAGGCGGATGAACTGGCCCAGCGCCTCGCGCGCCTCGTCCACGCGCAGGCCGTGCAGGTCCAGCTGGCGCTGGATGCTCCACTGGCCGGCGCGCAGCTTGTGCGTCACGTCCAGGCCGATGCCGGGGCGCCGGAAGCTGAGCTGGTCGTCGGTGTCCAGCAGGGTGCTGACGTCGAACTCGTCGCTCATGGCCTCCTGCAGCACGCGCTGCTCGTCCAGCTCCAGCTGCAGGGGCAGCGGCTCGGGGGGCTCGGGGGCATGGAGGTGGCGGGCGTGCGCGGACTTGAGCGCATGCACCGGGCCCACGGTGTTTTCGAACAGCTTTTGCTCGGCCAGGAGGCGGCGCGCCGCCTCGGCGCGCTGCTGCTGGAGCAGGGCCTCTTGGGCGGCGGCTTCGGCCAGTGCGCGGCGCACTGGCGCGAGGTCCTGCAGGCTGGTGGCTTTCAAAGTCATGGTGACGCCGGTTGTACCGCAATTTCGGCACCCCGGCGGCCATGGCGCCCTCTCAATGGCTGGCGAGCCTAGAAGCGATAGCGGGCGCTGACCTGGACATTGCGCGGCGCGCCGTACATGCCCGAGTACCACCAGCCGGACATGGCCGCGATGTACTTGCGGTCGAACAGGTTGTTGACGTTCAGCGTCAGCGACAGCTGGTCGCTCACGTCATAGCGCGCCATGAGCCCGGCCACGGCGTAGGAGGCCTGGCGTGCGCTGACCTGCTTGCCGACCTGCCAGGCTTCGCCGCTGTACTCGATGCCGCTGCTCCAGTTGACGCCACCGCCCACGGTCAGCCTGCGCCATTCGCCGGGCATGCGGTAGGTGGTCCACAGGCGGGCCATCTGGCGCGGGAAGGTGGTGTTGATGCGCTGGCCCGTGGCGTCTTCGGAGGCGCTGAAGTTGTAGGAGGCGGCAATCGACCATTGGCGGTTGATGGCGCCGTTGACTTCCAGGTCCAGGCCCCGCGTCTTGGCGCCCTTGATGGCGCGCGAGGCGGTGGTGGTGGTGCCCGGGATGAACTGGCCGGGATCGGACTCGGCCAGGTTGTCCTGGCGGATGAGGTAGACGGCGGCGCTGGTGGCCAGGCGCCCGTCCAGGAATTCGCTCTTGATGCCGGCCTCGTAGGTGTTGCCTTCCTGCGGGTCCAGGAAGGAGCCGTTGCGGTCGCGCGAGGTCTGCGGGCTGTAGATGGTGGCAAAGCTGGCGTACAGCGTGTGCTGCGGGTTCAGCGTGTAGACCAGGCCTGCGTAGGGTGTGAACACGCGGCGCTCGGACGAGGGCGCGGTCTCGTGGTATCCGGCCGTGGTGTCGGTGCGGTAGTCGCTGTCGTAGTTGAACAGCTTGCCGCCCACGATGAGCTTGAGGTCGTCGGCCAGCGCGAAGCGGCCGGCGCCGTACAGGCTGGTCTGGCGGCGCGTGCTGTCGAAGACCACGAAGCGGTCGCCGAACACCGGGCTGCCGCTGCTGTCCCACTGGTAGATGTTGACGGGCTTGTTGCGCAGGCCCGTGACGTCGAAGCTGCCGTCGGTCAGGCTCTGGAAGTCGGTGTAGTCGAAGCCCAGCACCGCCTCGTGCTCGCGCCCGCCCAGGTTGAAGGGGCCGCGCAGGTTGATGTCCACGGATTTGTTGCGCAGCCGGTAGTCGCGCCGCTCGGCGTTGAGCGACAGGCCATCGCCGGTCTCCCGGTCGAACAGGCTGTTGTTGACGGCCAGGTAGACCGCGTCTTCGCGCTGGTTGGAGCGCAGGTAGTTGGCCGAGAGCTTGAGCTGCCACCGGTTGGCCAGCGCCTGCTCCAGCGTGACGAAGGCGCTGGTGGAGTCGGTGTTGAAGCGGTTGTCGCGGCTGGCCGGGTTGAAGGAGACGGGGAAGTCGGTCTGCCGCCCGTCGCTGCTGAACAGCGGAAAGCCCAGGTAGGCCATGGAGCCGCGTGAGCGGCCGCGCTGGTGGTCCAGCCCGGCGGTGAGTTTGAGCGTGGAGGTCAGGTCGGCCTCGATCACGCCATAGAGCACGTCCTTTTTCTTGCTGTAGAAGTCGATGTGGCTGTCGCCCTCCTGGTGCACGGCGACCAGGCGGCCGCGCACGCTGCCCGAGGCGTTGAGCGGCGAGGACAGGTCCAGCACGCCGCGCCGGTTGCCCCAGGAGCCCACGCTGGCCTCGGCCGAGCCCTGGAACTGCGCCGTGGGCTTTTTGCGCACCATGTTGACGATGCCGGACGGATCGCCCGCGCCCGTAGTCAGGCCCGAGGCGCCGCGCAGCACCTCGATGCGGTCGTACAGCGCCATGTCGGCAATGCTTTGGGTGGGCAGGGCGTCCAGGCCCAGGAATTCGGTGTGCGTGCTGACGCCGTCGAGCTGGTAGTTGGTGATGGGGTAGCCGCGCGCATTGGCGTTGCTGCGCTCGGTGCCCAGCGCCGAGGTGGAGATGCCCGGCACGCGCGCCAGCACGTCGCTGATGCTGGTGAGGTTTTCGTCCTCCATGCGCTGCTGGGTCATCACGCTGACCGACTGCGGCGTGTCGCGCACGCTCAGCGCCAGGCCCGTGGCCACGCCGCTGGGGCCGCGCGCGGTGTAGCTGCCCGTGCCTTCGGTCGTGCCCGCCCGGTCGGCCTGGGCGACCACCTTGACCTCGGCCAGCGCATGGTCCTGGGCGCGGCCCGGCGCTGCTGTGGCCGGTGACGCCGCGGGCGCGGCGACGGAGGCCAGCACCGTGAGCGTGCCCTGGGGCGTGCGTGCCAGCCGCAGCCCGCTGTCGGCCAGCGCCAGCTGGGCGGCCTGCTCCACGCTGTAGCTGCCCCGGATGGCGGGCGCGCGCTTGCCGGCCAGCAGGGCCGGATCGGCGCTGATGCTGCGCTGGGCCTGGCGGGCGATGCGCGCCAGCGAGTCGTCCAGCGCGCCGGCGGGCAGGTTCCATTCCAGGGTGGCGGCTGCCTGCGATGTGCTGGCCGCCGCCGGCTGTGCCCAGGCCTGCGGCGGTGCGGACAGCGACCAGGCCAGCGCGGCGGCCACGGGCAGCAGCAGCGAGGGCGGGCTCGGCCTGCGGTGTGCGGGCGTGCTGCCAGGCTGCGGGGTACGGAAAGGGCGGCGTGCGGAGGCCATGGAGTCGGAGGTCCTTGTCGTTGCGGTGGAAATGAAGGGCTTTCATTCCGTATGTGCGACAAGGGCGGCAAAACCCCTCACGCGGCGCAAAAAAAAGAATCAAGCGGGCCGGTCTCGCACGTCGATCACCGTGAGCCAGTCCCCCCAGCGGCGCACGCTGACGGGATGGGTGT
This sequence comes from Delftia sp. Lp-1, assembly GCF_020523835.1. Taxonomy (NCBI): domain Bacteria; kingdom Pseudomonadati; phylum Pseudomonadota; class Betaproteobacteria; order Burkholderiales; family Comamonadaceae; genus Delftia; species Delftia sp. Lp-1. The sequence continues at coordinate 320,711 of NZ_JAJALJ010000002.1, forward strand.
CCACCAGGTCCTGCAGCACCTGGTCGGGCCGGGCCAGCTGGAACACGCCGAAGATCCGCAGGCGCGCGGCCTCGGGGCTGATGCGGATGATGCCGGCCTGGTAGGGCCGCAGCGCGTCGATCACGTCACCCAGCGGCTGGTCGCGCACGTCGATGACGCCGTCGGCCCAGGCGGCCGGCGCCAGGTGGGCGGTGTCCTGCGTGCGGATGCCGTCGGCGTCGATCCAGGCGCTGCGGCCCTCCTGCAGCCGGTGCTGCCGGCCGTTCAGGCTGGTGAGCAGCACGCTGTGCTCCAGCACATGCACCAGGGTGCTGCCTTCGGCCTGGCGCACCATGAAGCGCGTGCCCAGCGCCTGGGCCGTGCCCTGGGCGCTTTGCACGACAAACGGGCGCAGGGGCTGGCCCGGCGCGCTGGCAGCCACCTGCGCCAGCAGCGCGCCTTCGCGCAGGCGCACCAGGCGGCGGGTGTCGCTGTAGGCAATGTCGGCGGCCGAGCGGGCGTCCAGTTCGATCTCGCTGCCGTCCGGCAGCCGGTGGTGGCTGCGCTGGCCGGTGCCCGTGCGCAGGTCGGCGGCCAGCGTGGTCAGCGGTGTTTGCCGGTGCACCAGCCAGGCCGTGGCGGTGCTGGCCAGCAGGGCGGCCAGCCCACCGCGCAACAGGCCGCGCCTGCGCGCGGCCTTCGGGATGGGCGCCACCAGCGCCTGCAGGCCCAGGGACGCCGTGCCCCCGCCCTGCCGGCGCAACTGCACAAGGGCGGGCTCCACCCCGGCGGACAGGCGTTGCTGCACCATGGCCCAGGCCTGGGCATGGCCGGGCGACTGGCGCAGCCAGTGGGCGAAGGCGCGGCGGTCGTCATCGCTGGCGTGGCCCGAGTCCAGGCGCACCAGCCAGTCGATGGCCTGATCGGTGGCGGCATCCATGCAGGCGATCAGCCTGGGGAGGCCAGCGGCGAGAGGTACAGGTGCACCAGGGCCTGCTTCATGTAGCGCTCCACCGTGGCAATGGACACGGCCATGGCTTCGGCGATCTCGGCATGCCTGAGGCCGTCGAGCCGGCGCAGCAAGAAGGCCTGCCGCACCTTCGGGGGCAGGCCGTCCAGCCATTGGTCCAGGGCCTCGATGGCTTCGCGCACCAGGGCGTAGTCCTCCGGGGAGGGCGCCACTTCCTCGGGCAGCGTGGCCAGCGCATCGAGCCAGGCCTGCTCCAGTTCGCGCCTGCGCCAGAAGTTGTAGAGCACCCGCTGCGCCAGCGTGGTCAGGTAGGCGCGCGGCTCCTGGATGGCATGGGCCTGCCGGGACGCCACCACGCGCTCGAAGGTGTCGTGCGCCAGGTCCTCGGCCTGGTGGGAATTGCCCAGCTTGCGCCGCAGCCAGCCGTGCAGCCAGTCATGGTGGGCGACGTAGAGCGTGTGCACCGGGTCGGCGGTGGACGGGGAGGGCATGGTGCAGCGGTTTTGTAAATGAGAATTTTTCTCATTTTACAGAGTCTGCCTACATCAGCCCCTCGCTGGCCATGGACAGCGAGGCACCGGGCGCCACGATCACATGGTCCAGCACCTGGATGTCCACCAGGCCCAGTGCGGCCTGCAGGCTCTGCGTGACGGCCTTGTCGGCGGCGCTGGCCTGGACCTGTCCGCTGGGATGGTTGTGGGCCAGGATGACGGCGCCCGCATGGTGGTGCAGGGCGCGCAGCACCACCTCCCGGGGGTAGACGCTGGTGCGCGTGAGCGTGCCCCGGAACATTTCTTCCAGCGCGATCAGCCGGTGCTGGCCGTCCAGGAACAGCACGGCGAACACCTCATGCTGGCGCGCCGCCAGGTGCAGCTGCAGGTAGCGCGCCACGGCCTCGGGCGAGGCCAGGGCCGGGCGCTCGCGCAGTTGCTCGGCCATGGCGCGGCGCGCCAGTTCGAGCACGGCCAGGAGTTGCGCGCACTTGGAAGGCCCCAGCCCCTTGATGGCCTTCAGGTCGGCGTGCCCGGCCTGCAGCAGCCCGGACAGGCCGGCCCGCCCGGGCAGCTGCAGCAGTTCCTGGGCCAGCTGCAGCACGCCCTTGCCGGCCATGCCGGTGCGCAGCACGATGGCCAGCAGTTCGATATCGGAAAGCGCCGAGGGGCCGCGCGCCGCGAGCTTTTCGCGCGGCTGGGCCTGGGCGGGCAGGTCTTTGAGAGCCATGGTTCAGCCAGGTGAGGGGCGCCGCAGGGACACCGTTGCACGGGGCGTGGGGGCATGGATGTTTTTCTACAATACGTGCCAGTTTATCGGGACTTCCATGACCTCTAGCGCTTCTTCCTCGGCCCTCCCCACGGTCCAGACCGGCTCGTTCCTCACGCTGCACTACCGCCTGTCCGGGCCTGCAGGCGATGTGATCAACACCTTCAACGACAAGCCCGCCACGCTGTCCCTGGGCGCGGGCGAGCTGTCGCCCGCCGTCGAGCAGCGCCTGCTGGGCCTGGCCGAAGGCACGCGCACCACGTTCGAGATGCCGGCCGGCGAAGCCTTTGGCGAGCGCAACGGCGACATGATGCAGTGGGTGGCGCGCAAGCTGATGAACGAGCTGGGCGACCCGCACGAGCAGTACGCGCCCGGCGACGTGGTGCAGTTCCCCACGCCCGACGGCCTGGGCAGCTACGCGGGCGCCGTGGTGCAGGTGCGCGAGGACGGCGCCGTGCTGTTCGACTTCAACCACCCGCTGGCGGGCCAGCCGGTGACGTTCGAAGTGCAGATCATCGGGGTGCTCTGAGGTGCTGGATTCGACCTCGCCCCAGGAAATCCTGCTGGCCGAGCCCCGGGGCTTCTGTGCCGGCGTGGACCGCGCCATCGAGATCGTGGAGCGTGCGCTGGCCAAGTTCGGCGCGCCCATCTACGTGCGCCACGAGATCGTGCACAACACCTTCGTGGTCAACGATCTCAAGGCCAAGGGAGCGATCTTCATCGAGGAGCTGGACGATGTGCCGCCCGGCTCCACCCTGGTGTTCAGCGCCCACGGCGTGAGCCGGGCGGTGCAGGAAGAGGCGCGGCGGCGCGGTTTCTCCATCTTCGACGCCACCTGCCCGCTGGTGACCAAGGTGCATGTGGAAGTGGCCAAGCTCGCCAAGGAAGGCTACGAGTTCCTGATGATCGGCCACAAGGGGCATCCCGAGGTCGAGGGCACCATGGGCCAGCTGTCCGAGGGCATCCACCTGGTCGAGGACGAGGCCGATGTGGCCCGTGTCACCCCCCGCCAGACCGAGAAGCTGGCCGTGGTCACGCAGACCACGCTGTCGGTGGACGATGCCGCCGGCATCACGGCGGCCATCCGCGCCCGCTTTCCGCAGGTGCGCGAGCCCAAGCAGCAGGACATCTGCTACGCCACGCAAAACCGCCAGGATGCCGTCAAGGTGCTGGCGCCGCAGGTGGATGTGCTCATCGTCGTGGGCAGCCCCACCAGTTCCAACAGCAACCGCCTGCGCGAGCTGGCCGCGCGCCTGGGAACGCCCGCCTACATGGTGGACAACGCGGGCGAGCTGTGCGAGGAATGGTTTGCCAATGCCGGGCGCGTGGGCCTGACGGCCGGGGCCTCCGCCCCCGAGGTGCTGGTGGACGAGGTCATCCAGCGCCTGCGCCAGCTGGGCGCGCTGTCGGTGCGCAAGATGGATGGCATCGAGGAGACCGTGAAGTTCCCGCTGCCCAAGGGCCTGAAGATCGACGCGGCCACGGGCCTGGAGATCTCCGTGGGCAAGCAGCCCGAGACGGGCGGCTGAACCGCAGGCGCAGCGGACATTGGCCAAAAAGCAAACGGGCGCCTGGCGCCCGTTTTGCATGGTGGGGCCGAAAGCCTCAGCTCCACAGATCCAGCGGCGGATCGGAGGCCACGGCGCGCAGGATGTCGGTGCGGCTGATGAAGCCGGCCAGCAGGCCCTGCTCATCGGTCACGGGCAGGCCCGGCAGGCCGGTCTCCAGCAGCACGCCGGCCACGCGGCGCAGGTCGGTGGTGGTGGCCACCGTGGGAATGGGGGAGATCATGACCTCGTTCACGGGCCGGCGCGCCAGGGCAATGGCGTCCTTGATCGCACCGGGCTCGGGCAGCAGGTCCAGCGGCGCCATGTCGGCACGCAGCAGCAGCCCGACCACGCGGCCACCGGCATCCAGCACGGGGGCCTGGGCCACGCCGTGCTCGGCCAGCACGCGCCAGGCGTCGTTGACACCGGCCTCGGGCGATACCGTCACGGCCTCGTGGCTCATCACGTCGGCCACGGTCTGCAGGGGCTGGCGTGGCTGGCTGGGGCCTTTTTCCGTGGAAAGGTAGGCATCGACCGCGCCGCGCAGCCGCGGCGCGGGCTCCGGCGCGCCGGCAGGCTGGCCCGCGAGGTCGGCCAGGATGGCGGGGAACGAGGCGGCGGCGTCGTCGGCCATCACATCGGCCGAGCGCGTGCGCAGGGCCTGCGGGCGTTGTACGCGGCGCACGGGCGCCACCTGGCCCAGCCGCTCGGCGGGACCGCGAAACATCTGTCCGTTGGGACCGAAGACAAAAAACATGGGTGCTCCCGGGTGCGCAAACCGCTGTGGGCGGCATATTGGAAGTATCGGCGCTGGCGCGGGATTTCTGTAGCGGCAAGACCCCCAACGCCCAGGGGCGGGCGCTGCCATGGCGATACCGCCTAAAATTGCCGGCTATGCTCGATATCCTTCTTCTTCGCAAAGACCTTGACTCGGCCGTCGCACGGCTGGAGACCCGCAAAAAGCCCCAGGCCTTCCTGAATGTGGAGGCCTTCCAGTCCCTGGAAGCAGAGCGCAAGTCCCTGCAGACGCGGACCGAGGAGCTGCAGTCCAAGCGCAACCAGCTGTCCAAGCAGATCGGCATGCTGATGGGCAAGGGCGAGAAGGACGCTGCCGAGGCCGCCAAGGCCGAAGTCGGCAGCCTCAAGACCGAGCTGGACCAGTCGGCCACGCGCCTGGAGCAGATCCAGGGCGAGCTGCAGACCATGCTGCTGGCCGTGCCCAACCTGCCGCACGACAGCGTGCCCGTCGGTGCGGACGAAAGCGGCAATGTGGAGGCGCGCCGCTGGGGCACGCCCAAGACCTTTGATTTCGAGGTCAAGGACCATGTGGACGTGGGCCAGCCGCTGGGCCTGGATTTCGACATGGGCGTCAAGCTGTCGGGCTCGCGCTTCACCGTGATGAAGGGCCCCATCGCCCGCCTGCACCGCGCCCTGGCGCAGTTCATGATCGACCTGCAGACCGACTCGCATGGCTACACCGAGTGCTATGTGCCCTACGCCGTCAATGCCGACTCGCTCAAGGGAACGGGCCAGTTGCCCAAGTTCGAGGGCGACCTGTTCGCCGCCAAGAAGGGCGGCCAGGACGGCGAGCCCGTGCCCGACAACGCGGCGCTCTACCTGATTCCCACGGCCGAGGTGCCGCTGACCAACTTCGTGCGCGACGTGGTCGTGGCCGAGGACCAGCTGCCCATCAAGCTCACGGCCCACAGCCCCTGCTTCCGTTCCGAGGCCGGCAGCTATGGCCGCGACACGCGCGGCATGATCCGCCAGCACCAGTTCGACAAGGTCGAGATGGTGCAGATCGTGCATCCGGAAAAGAGCTACGAGGCGCTTGAAGAGATGACCGGCCACGCCGAGGCCGTGCTGCAGAAGCTGGGCCTGCCCTACCGCGTGATGAGCCTGTGCACGGGCGACATGGGCTTTGGCGCGGCCAAGACCTATGACCTGGAAGTCTGGCTGCCTGCGCAGAACACCTACCGCGAGATCAGCTCGGTCTCCAACTGCGAGGCCTTCCAGGCGCGCCGCCTGCAGGCACGCTTCAAGAACGCCCAGGGCAAGAACGAGCTGGTGCACACGCTCAACGGTTCCGGCCTGGCTGTGGGCCGCACGCTGGTGGCTGTGCTGGAGAACTACCAGAACGCCGATGGCTCGGTGACCATCCCCGAGGCGCTGCGCCCGTACATGGGTGGACAGACTTTGCTGAAGGCCTGAATTTTTAGGCTATAATTTCAGCTTCGACGCTGCGGAGAGGTGGCAGAGTGGTCGATTGTACCTGACTCGAAATCAGGCGTACGTGCGAACGTACCGAGGGTTCGAATCCCTCCCTCTCCGCCAATGTGTCAGCAAACAAGCGCCTTCCGAGGCGCTTTTTTGTTGTACCCATCAATCTACCCATCAATGATGGAGCTGTTCGATGAAGTGCTTACATTGCCAAGTGGAGGTACATCCCAACTTCGGGGTGACGCAGATCAGCGGAGATGGTGAGGTGGGTGAAGAGCACGGTGCTCCGACGCGGTGGCGGGTTCATTGGATGACGTGCCCGGCTTGCAAAAAGGCGCAACTCTTCCTTCTGAAGCAACTCGGTACTTTCGTGGACCGCTGGTCAATCTACCCTCGGAACGCTACAAGGCCCCCAGCTCCGCAAGAGGTGCCGGCTGAGATCGCGGAGGATTTCAATGAAGCGGCCGCGGTCCTGAGCATCAGTCCCAAGGCCTCTGCTGCGTTATCTCGCAGGTGCTTGCAAGGCCTCCTTAAGTCCAATGGATACAACCAGAAAGACCTGGCGCCGGCGATTCAGGCGGCGCTCGATGCAGGTACTTTGCCGCCAGCACTTGCCGAAAACCTTGATGCAGTGAGGAACATCGGGAATTTCGCAGCTCATCCGATGAAGGACAAGCAGACCAATGCTGTGCTGCCTGTGGAGCCGCATGAGGCTGAATGGAATCTTGAGGTGTTAGAGGGTCTGTTCGATCACTATTACGTGCAACCGGCCAAGGCCGCTGCGCGTAGGGATGCCCTTAACAAGAAGCTCGAAGGAGCAGGTAAGCCCCCTCTCAAGACAGGTAGCGGGACCTGATCCCGGTGCAACGCCATATGTGGAAGAGCGCTGGATCCTCGCCAGACGCGATGGCTGGATGTTAAAGCTTTAACAAAAAATCAAAGAATCAAACAATCAAAACGCCCCGCAAACCCGCATGGATGCTGGGTTTCGGGGCGTTTCCGTTTGATTAACAAAATTCAAACGGGGGACATTTTTTGCGCGTGCGGAACAGGGCGGTCTAGACCGAAAAGGCCTCCAGACTTCGCATAGCCCCCCTGCCGAATCGGTCTTGCTGCTCCTCGATTCGTGGTGAAAGGCCGTCAGATGCCTCTCCTGAAAGCTTGCCATAGAATGGCTCCGGGACCCCTTGAAGATGGCCAACCGAGCTCACGAAGGCCGGAGCCATGGACAAGGACAGACCCCGGCGCCGTAGCTACAGCGCCGTAAGGCAGCCAATGAAGTCCATGGCCCTATGTTCGTGCATAGACAAGCCACAAAGGCACGACAGTAACTGCCAAAGCGAGGCCACCCTGATCAGGCGGTCACGCAGGCCTGCTGTGACTGCGCAACATGGGCCAAACCATGAAGCTGCAGATATCAGTCCAGGTAGGCAAGTCCTTCAAGATCTCCGCATCGATAGCAATGTCGGTCACCACGGTTATCTTGATTCTTGCGCTTCTGGTGTAAGAAGAGGGCGGGGTTCGCTCCGCCCTCCTCGAGCACTCAGCTCTAGATCTTTCCTTCGCCTCACGCGCGATCTTCTAAATGGACAGACAGGCTTTTGCCTTCGGCGTTGTAGCTGAAGCACATCACTGCTGACGCTGAGGAAAAAGAAAAGCCCCGCTGGGCGAACCATGCGGGGCTTTGTTGCGTCTGGGCCTGGCTGTGCTTACGCGCGCACGCCCTTGACCACTGCGAACGTCTGCGGATAGGGGATCACCACATCAGCGCGGACGTGGCAGGCGAAGCCGATCTCGCCAGTGGAGGCGAAGACCTCGCGCAGGAGCTGGATGCTCACGTTCTCACGCAGCAGGAAGTACATGCCACGGAAGTCTCCCAGGTACAGCTCGCTGCAGTCCTTGCCCGTGCCCACGGTCAGGTCGATAGGGATCTGGGACGTGTGCAGGATGGGCAGGTTCTGCAGCAGTTCAGGCTTGCGGATGGGCTGGCCCGTGGTGTCCACCAGTCCGGCCAGGGTGATGACGCTGCGGGGCGCTCCGATCACCGCATTGGGCAGCGGGCCGTCTGCATTCATCACGGCGCCGATGCCTTGCAGGATGGGGCCATAGTTGGCCAGCGCCCCGCCATTGGTGCCGCCGAAGTTCACCACTTGGACGCCAACGGTGTTCAGCAGTCCCCGGGGCTCCGGTGCCGTGCCGCTGCCACGCAGGCCCACGCGGTCCAGCTCCTTGGCGAAGGCCTGGCCGATGGCGATGCGCAGTGCCGCTTCCATGTTGGGCGCATCGGCCAGCAGCTCGCGGCTCACCTTGAACATGAAGGCCAGGGACTGGGGCACAGCCGCCACGCCGCGGAACGTGGGCTCAGACTGCGCCAGCGCCGCGGACTCATTGCGCCAGGCCGCCTGGGGAAGGCTGTTCACCACGGCCGTGGTCACGGACTTGGCGCCTTTCTCCATGGGCACCACGCCGGCGCCAGCTTGCAGCAAGCTGCTTGCAGGTGCCATAGCGGCCAGGATCTCGGGCATGACGGTGTGGGGCACTGCATAGCCGCCTGCCGTGTCTTGGCCCACGGCCAGTGCCTGAATGGCGCCTTCGCTGGAGCGCATTCCCGCCACGGCCCGCACGAAGTCGGACAGGCCTATCTTGTCGCCTGCTGGTGCGTCCTTGCCGTAGTGGGCCTTGAACTCCGCAGGGGTGCGCAGTGCCTTGAAGCTCTGAATCACCCCATCGATGGTGGCCTGCGGCTGCGTGTCGTTGCCGAAGTGTTGCTGGCCTGCCAGCTTGGTGTGTGCATCTTCGATTTCACGCTGCTGCTGATCCAGCTTGGCGTCGTAGCGGGTTTTGAATTCGTCAAAAGCTCCCTTGAGTCCAGCAATCACGGCGGGCATGTCCGCTGGCGTGGCTTCTGCTCGGATGGCACGAATGCCACGGGGGATGGACGATTGGGTATGGGTGCGCATAAAAATGCCTTTGCAAAAACAAATGTGGAAAGGGTTCACATCCGTTTCAAGCAGCGCCCGGCATGCTCTCGGGGTGTGTCGAACTGCAGCGCTCGGCATGCAGTTTCAAAGGGCGGTGTTTCGCTGCCAGCGCACGGCAATTGACAGTAGAGACACCGGTGGGTCACGAGGACGCCTAGACCAATTCTAGGCAATGGCTGGTTATTTATCCAGTGCAAGATGGATGTTTGTCATGGCTTGTTGCTCCCGTACTGCTTGCGCAGCAGCGCCAGCAGCTCGGCGCGAAGGTGTGGGGGTGTGTTCAGGCAGTCCTGGCGCATCTGCTCGCGCGCGGCTGGGCTGTCGTTCCAGTGGTCGCAGGCGCGCATCGCAGCCTGCAGGAGCTGATGGGTCAGGCGGTTGGACTGCTGCACCAGGCGTATCAGCTCGGGCTTGTGAGCCAGCACCCGGGCTCGCTGCTCCGGCGTCAGGGTGTTGGCTGGGACCGTGAGCCCCTTGCCGTCGGGTGTGCACTCCAGATCGATGCCGCATGCCAGCAGGTCGGAAAGGATGGCTTGTGCGGTCATAGGGCCTCCCTCGGACCAGCGGCCGGGCAGGCGATTTCTGCCGAAGATGCCCCGAAGGTGCCCAAGATGCCCTGTTTTGAAAGTTGGGCACCTTGGGCATCTTCGAGGGCATCTTCGCGTTCGCCCACCGCCACCAGCCACTCCGGTTTGGGCTGAAAGTCGGCGGGCAGTGACCAGTACCAACCGGCGCCCATGCCGCTTTTTTGTGGCTTGACCCCCATCTTTTCGCGGGCCGTGCGGATCTGCTTTTTGCTGTAGCCCATGCTTGCCAGGGATGTCTCCACAGCTTTGCTGGGCGTCGTACCTCCTCGCAGTTCAGCCCAGAGCAGCATCGGGAGATCGCTCTTCTCTGCGGAGATCTCTTCGCTCTCTTCCTCGGGGTCCGTCAGCAGTTCGCGGGCCGAGCCCTGCACAGCAATGCCCCAGCCAATGCGCGAGGCCTGGATGCCAGGCAGCGGCTCGCACTGCTCCAGGTGGTATGTGAAGCCGCCATCGTCCGGGCCGATGTTGGACTTGCTGCGCGCCAGAATGCGGGCGTCCTGGCCGTCCTCCAGGCTCTTGACCTTGGCGGCCACCAGCACCACGCGGGCAACGGCGGTGAAGGCCACGCTGCCCACCACGCGCTGCGCAGGGTCCACGCCCTGGCCACCCTTGGCAAAGTGCGTGATGCCCAGCACGGCGCAGTCGCAGGCCGTGGCCAGGTTCACCAAGGGCTGCAGCGCGCGGCGCACCTCTGTGTTCTTGTGGCTGTCTCCCGTGACAGCCGACACCACGGGATCGATCACCAGCAGGCGCACGCCGCCAATGTGCTGGATGGCTTGCAGCAGGCCCTGCAGGTCGCGGGCGGGGTCGAAGGGCTGCACCTCTCCTTCCGGCGTGCGTGCGCCCTCGATGAAGAAGCAGCGGGCGCGTTCAGCACCAGCAGCAAGCAGGCGCGGCAGCAGCGTGTCGGCGGGGTCATCCTCACCGCTCCAGATCAGGACGTTGCCTGCGTCGCAGCGGGTCTTGTCTGGCCACTGCCCGCCAATGGTCACGGTTGCCGCCATGGTCAGCGCCAGCGTGGTCTTGCCCTGGCCAGGTGCGCCCGCCAGGATGTGCAGCTTGCCCAGCGCCAGCCAGTGCTGCCACAGCCACCGCACGGGCTCGGGGTTCAGGTCCGTGCCGCACGTCAGCACCACCGTGTTCCCATGCGTACCGGGGCGCGTACCTGGCTGCGTACCAACGTCCTCCGGCCCGCTGTCCAGCGGTGGGAAGGTGGGCTCTTGCGGCGGCTGCTCAGTCCTGGCCGGTGGCCGGTAGGCCAGTGCGGCTGCCACGCTCGGGTCCACCGCAGCATGGGCCGCATCGTTTCGTCTGTTCATGCGTACACCTCCACGATGCGCTGCACACGCCCAGCGGCTTGCATGAGGCGGGCGCGGTCGGTGTCGGAAAGGGCTACACCCTGGGCCACGTTGCCCGCAGCGATGGCAATCAGGTTCGCCTCGGTCATGAGGGCGTCCAGGGCCTGGCGCGGCGTGAATGGGGCAGGGTTGGCGGGCGCGGGCTTGCCGTCGTCCACCCAGGCGCCCAAGTCCTTGGCTGCCTCGATGAATTCCAGGCCGTGGGCAGCCATGTGGTAGCCCAGCACATCGCCGCCACGGGCACCACAGCCAGCCATGCAGACGAAGGCACCGCTGTGCAGGTTGATCCGCATGGAGTCGCTCCCCTGGTGAAATTGGCAGGCCGTGGTGACCCACTTTTTGCCTTTGCCAAGGCTCAGGCCCTGGCCCTCGTAGTAGTCGCGCGGGGCGGGAAGGCGGTCGCGTTCAAGCGGCATGACATGCCTCCTCATCCACAAAGGCCACCAGATCCACCAGCACCTCGAATTGGCGCTGCGCAGCGGCCAGCCAGCGGTAGTACAGGGAAGAGGGTCGGCTGAATGCCTGGACGCCCAGATTGACGGCAGCGCCAGCCATGAACCATTTGTTCTCGAAGGTGCTGCGGTCCAGAGGAAGCTCCGCACGCAGCAGGCGAATTTGGGCCAGCGCCAGATCCACGGCGAAGTCCACATCCACATCCTTGTCGTCCCATTCCTTGTCGTCGTAGCGCACCCGCATCAGGTGCTCCAGGGTGTGCTGAATATGCGCAATGGCGGTCAGCATGGCTTGGTCGGCGCTGGGCAGACCAGGCGCCTGGGTCACAGCCGATAGCGGCAGGCCCAGGGCAATGCAGTCCAGCGCGTCACGGGGTTGCAGATCAGGCTGTTTTTGGCAAGGCTCCGCCGCCACTGCCACTCGGGCAGCGTTTTTATTCATCGTCATTGGTCAGCCCTCCGTCTTAGGGTCGAGCTCGGGAGTGGCCGTGGCGGCGTCCAGCATTGATTTGCCTATTTCGAGCAATTGGAAAACGCCCCAAAGGCTGTCGTCTGGAGAGTCTATTGCCATGCCACGCAACAGATCTTTGGCGGCTGCCAGATAGCAGGAGGCCTGTTCCAGAACGTCGCGTGCGGATGTGTCGGGATTTACAGAAAGCTGGCAACCATCGAGCGCGCCGAGTCGTATTTGCATTGCAGACATGATTCAGCCCTCCATGCTCAGATCGAGGCCACGCAATGCGGCCAGGGCTTGCACAGCTTTGATGCGGGCACCAGCGACATTGGCATGCGGCTGGCTGAGGTAATGCAGCGCCATGCTCAGGGCGTTATGGGCCTGGGCGTGCAATTGGATGGGATCAAGGGTGCCCGTGGCGGGCAATGCGGGCGCAATGGCGCGAGAAATGGTAGCCATGAAGGCCTCCAAGAGGTTGCGGTTCAAAAACCACCACTCCGAGACCAATCGGGGCGGTAGCTCGACAGGTTGGTCTACCGGGCAACCTCTTGCGAGAAACCGGCCAGGCTTGCGCCTGCCTGCCGAGCCACCATAAAAGGGGCGCGAATGACAAAGCCGCAGACCAAAGGCGGAAACTGCGGCTTTCGTCGCAGAGATTGCTACGGGAGACCAATCCCGATCACGCTTAACAGGCGCGACAGCACCAGTATAGCGACGTTGTGAGATGACGCAAGGCATGTTGGGCCTCACTTCTTGGCCTGGGCGTCGCGCCATGCGATCAGCTGGTCGCCCGGGATGACGGTGCAGCGCGGGGACAGCCGGATGGGCTGGGGGAAGTCTGGGCGGCTCTTGATCCAGCGCCAGAGGGTGGCGGTGCCGATGCCCAGCAGTTCAGCGGCTTGCTTGGGGCGGTAGGACTGGGGAAATGAGGTCAATGTTCACTCCATCTGATCCCGCGTTGCATCAGGTGCTGCGGTATGAGGTGAACTGTCGGAAATTCGTTCCCGTAGCTGCGGCAACTGCCAGCCCAGCAAGGCAGTTGCCTGTTTTCTTTGGCAACTGCCTGTTTTTAGCGACTTTTCCGCTCCAGAGCGTCTGGCACCTTCTTTAAATGTTCCTCGATGGTTCTTTTGGCGACTGGGGAGCCCATTCGATCGGTCATTCCTGCAATGATTTCAGCAGATTTGCTTGGCGTCATCAGTGATATTTTGGCCTCCTCAGCCAGCGCGGCAATGATGGTCAACAGCGTAGTTCTCTCTCGAGTCCCGATGGATTTTTCTTCCTCCTCTAGCGTTGTTAGATTTTCTTGATCGGCTGCCGAAGATGCTGGTAATGCTTCTGTAATGTTAATTGCATTTGAGATATGGCCTCGCGAAGCAAGAACCTTCTCCGGAAAATCTACTTGAGTCGCCTTGAAGAACTCTTTCAGCTTCGGCTTTAGCCAACCAGGTCTGTAGCCTGGTCCTACACCCTCATTCCAACTTGGGTCATCCTCGATTCTGATATTTAAAAGAGAATCTGTAATCCATCCATCGGGAAGACGTCGAAAGTCTCTGCGTTGCAGATTGCACTCAATCATCGGAACCTGGACAAGCTGGTCTTCATTTCTATCCATCCAGCTGGCAATTTGGTATGGCGTAAGTCCCTGTTCTTCAACCAAAGCATTAAAGAGATCTTCGCAAGCGACAAACTCCCGCATAACGTAATCTATTTCGTCGGCAATTCGCATTTTTACCTCTCCTTCAGGAAATCGGACCATGCGGTCATCATCTCGGCCCGCTTGGTGAATAAGTCGCCGCGCCGGTAGGCAGCCTCTACCGCGTTGCCGATGGTGTGGGCCAGCGCCATCTCGGCCACCTCACGCGGGAAGTGGGTGCGCTCGGCGGCCCAGTCGCGGAAGGTGGAGCGCATGCCATGTGGCACGGCTTCCAGCTCCATGCGGCGCATCAGGTTCGTGAGCGTCATATCTGAGAGCTGCCCGCCACGAGGTGCAGGGAACACCAGGTCATTGCCTTCCAAGCGCGGCATGGAGGCCAGAAGCGCCAGCGCCTGAGGTGACAGCGGCACCCTGTGCTCCTTCTGTGCCTTCATGCGCTCGGCGGGCACGGTCCACACGGCGGCCTCCATGTCGATCTCCTGCCAGGTCGCGCCCCGCACTTCGCCCGACCGTGCGGCAGTCAGCACCAGGAACTCCAAGGCGCGGGCGGACAGCCCCTTACGCTGGCGTAGCTGGGCCAAGAACCCCGGCATGGCGTCGATGGGCAAGGCCTTGTGGTGGACCACCCTTGCAATCTTGGTGGGCGCTGGCAGCAGCTTGTCGAGGTGGCCACGCCAACGCGCTGGGTTCTCGCCCTCACGAAAGCCACGCACTCGCGCCCAGTCCAGCACCTGCTCGATGCGGCCGCGCAGCCGGGTGGCTGTCTCGGTCTTGTCTTTCCAGATGGGCTGCAGGATGCTCAGGATGTGTGCCTGGCCCACGTCGCCGACCTGCAGCTTTCCGATGGTCGGATAGGCGTAGGTGGCCAGCGAGGCGGCCCATTGGGCCCTGTGCTTGGGATTGCGCCATTCATCGCTCTTGGCGTCGATCAGCGCCTGGCACGCGGCCTCAAAGGTCATGCTCTTGGCCTGCTCGGCGCGTAGGAGACTCAAGGCGCGTTCGCGCTCCAGGATCGGGTCCAGGCCCTGCTCGATCTTAGACCGTGCCTCCCTGGCCTTATCCCGCGCAAAGGCCAGCGTCACATCGGGGAAGCCGCCCAGGCCCATGTCCCGGCGTTTGCCTCCTACGGTCGCGCGCAGGATCCAGGAGCGGGCACCGCTGGAGGTGACTTGGAGGTAGAGCCCAGACACCCCACCAACCGCGTGCAAGCCAGGCTCACGCAGCCGGCTGACAGCCAACGCACCGAGCTCTGTTGCTTTTCGTGACATTTAGTCTCCGTCGAACTTTTGGCCAAATTTCCTACCCATCGTCCTACCCATCAAAGAGCATGCGATTGTTGGCGACTATAAGCGATGACGTGAGACAAATGTGATAGCAAGGAACCTGTGCACGGCCTAGGCAGATGAGACTTTCTGAGGTTTCCTGAAATCCTATCTTCTCGGACTCCCTCTCCGCCAGAAATATGAAACCCAGTGCTGTGAAAACGGCACTGGGTTTTTCTGTTTCTGGCGTGCCGGTGGCTGCCTGCAATGGGAAGGCCTTGCCCGGTTGCTTACTTGCAATCGCGCCTGACAAGTGCGCCATGCTCCGCTGAGGCAGCACGCCGCTTCCAAATCACCCCGTCCACCAGGTAGTGATGAAAACCAAGGGTGAAGTGCGCTATCAGCACAGTGGGCAGCCCCAGCCAGAGCAGTTGTGTGCCTGCCCAGTCGATGGCCAGGTAGAGCATTGAGCCCAGTGCCAAGCACACACCACCATACCGGGCAGCGTTCTTCCACAAGCCGGTCTCCGACGCCTTGTCGGCTTGTGTCTGTCGCTCGCGGCGGATGTTCTGCACCCATACGAATAGCAGGTATTGCAGGTTGTGCCACAGATTGATCAGGAGCCATCCGAGCGTGATGTCGGTGATCCAGATGTAGGCCACGAAGCAGGTGAATGCATGCGAGGCCACAAAGCCATCGTGACGCCAATCGATGTTTCCCGTCAGAGCCAGGCGAGCCTGTCGCCATAGCCAGCAGGCGCTGCAAGCGATGGCCGCAACGCCCATCGCATTGGCCGCCTGGGCGGGTACGGCAGGCAGTTGGATGGGATAGCCCAGAAAGGTCTCGGGCGCCTGGGCGCAGCGGGCAAGCAGCCCCCACGCGGCAACGAGGTAGATGACGGCTTCTGCGAGCCTGTCCTGGCGAAAGGGATGCATCCCTGAACGCCGATAGGCCCTGGCGATGCCGAAGGACTGCCTCGCCACGTGATAGCTCTGCGCGCAGAAATAGAGCGTGAACAGCCCGGCGACCTCGAATGCCAGCACGGTCGCCACCACACCGCCGAGCACGATCACGGGCAGGCCAAAGATCAGGAAGCGATGGCGTCGGATATCGGCCATGCTGGATCCGATCCGGGTCAAGGTGGCCATGACATGAGGATTGGCGAAAAGCCAGGTATCCACCAGCACGATGGCAAGCAGCATGGCAGGCGATATCGAAGCCATGGCCGCCATGCCGAGGGCCAATGCCAGCGTGCCGGCAATGAACAGGCCGTCGAACCCTGGATGCCGTGCCAGCAGGCCGGCACGCATGGCGTTTGCGTGTGGCAGGGCAGTCATGTGACGATGGGTGGCTGGATCTGCGGCCGGGGCGACCCGAGCGGTGCGGGCTTTGGCGGGATGGTGAAAACGGTTTCCGGGCGCAAATAGTGCTCGGTGCCACTCTTGAGCTTTTCAAGCGCCTGCATGCGGGCAGCGGAGAAGCGTGACTCGAGCGTCAGCCGGCTGGACATGCCAGACAGGCCCGCTGCCGGCAGTCGCTGGTGAGGGTCATAGACCTCACTGATCTCACAGGGATAGCAGCGATTGCTTGCGTCGAGTTGGCTTGCCAGAGAAATTTTGTAGACAACACCTTCGGTTTGATCTGGAGCGATGGGAAAAGAGAAGGTCAATTCGGAAAAGATGGAATCCTTCGTTGTATCGCCTGCAAGCTTGAAACCGGCAACGCTGTATGCGTCGATGATCATGCTCTTCAGACTTGATGGATCAATGCCGACAAATGAGTTTTCGTATAGATTTCTTTCTCCTCGCCACTTGTTTCTATAGTTGAATCCAAAATCCGCGTCCATGGATTTTCGCCCGAGATCGTGAATGCTGGCATAGGCTTGATCGATGGCCGAAAAAACCTGGCGACTCAGATCGTACTGAAGCATCCACGAAGAAGATTGAAGGCTGGGGAGATCTGGAATCATGGTCAGCCGCAAGAAGCAGCTGGCGCATCTCTTGCTCTTGTCAAGGTTCTCGTCCACCCGCAGGACCACATCAACGCGCTGAATTTTTCCACCCGTCGCCACGGAATAGAAGAATTTGTATTGCGCCGTTCCATCCTTCGATTTTTCAATGGCCGTATGGGAAAACCGGGCGCTTTCGAAAGCACTGATCACCAGTTTTCTGAAATCATCCACCTTGATGCCACGATAAATGGCGACTGGAAAAGCAGTGGGCGATGTTCTTTCATGAAGCAAGATCGGTGATTGGATGTTTTGCCCTGATGCGCCATGGACCATGGTCATCCAAAAGAAAGCAATCATCACCAGTGTTTTTGATCCATCAAGCATGATGTCTTTTCGATGCAGTATGAATAATGATCGCTGAAGCCGCGCGGTGTGGGCCGAGTTGCATGAGATCAGATGTGCTGCGCAAAGGCATCTTGGCTTGCGGCGGAGACTCCTGGCAGGGGAGCGTCTTTGCCAAAGGCCCTGTGAGTTGCTCAAGGCTCTGTTGCCTTTGCAGAACAACGCAATGATGGTAGTGCAACTGCAGCCTGTGCTGGCGCAGCAGGCAGTTGCAGCCATAAAAAAGGCCCGCGTTGGCGGGCCGTGCTCAGATCTCGAGGGCCTTGCGGTCCTTGCCTTCAATCCAGCGCGGCGGTTTGCCCCGGCCGGTCCAGGTGGCTCCGCTGGCGGGGTCGCGGTATTTGGCCACGCCAATGCTGGCGGACTTGGCCTTGCCGGTGCTGAAGATGTCATCCTGGGTCAGACCGAACTGCTCGACGAGTTCGCGGACCTTGGCGATGACTCCGCCTTTTTCCGCCTTCAGGGTGGCGGCGATCTTTGCCTCAAGCTCGGCCTTCTGCTGGAGGAGGGTTTTGTAATCTGCTGTCATGTATTCCTCATGGATAGTGTGCTACACAATGACGCATTCTATGGAGACAGGGCCAATGTCGCATGTGGGACATCGTTGGTGTTTGCACCTAGCCTCTGCTCCGCCTGCCCCCATGCGCTGTGCGCGGACCGGGCCTAGGCCTCGGCAAATTCGCGCCTGGCGCTGAAGTGCAGGATTTCGGAATCCTGCGCTCCCCCCTGTCTTTGAATGACGATGGTGCCGTTGGAATGCAGATAGATACGGATACCCGGCAGGGTGTCCGAATCCAGATGGCAAGGGCTTTTGTCGAGGTTTTTCCAGCCATGTTCTGCGCACAGCGTGCGTTGCCGCATGCGATTGAGCAATTCACGGCGAGCGCCAGCGCCTTCGCAGATGCGTATCCAGAGCAGCAACAGCATGTCGTGTGCCTCCTGGCGGGATGAGCAGGGAGGCATGTGCTTCAACTGGTTCAGCAGGGTGAAGAACCGTTCCTCTGCGCTGATTTCGAGTGCCATGTTTGCCTCCTGTGTGCCTGGATATGCATCAAAGTGTAGGCAGGCCCGGTTCCGCGAAGGCGCGGCGTTTGGCGACAGCGCCGGTGGCGTTTTTTCCTGCGTGTTTGCAGGATTTCTGCCAGGGCGGCTGTCATGGCCCATGCCAGCCGTGTCAGTGAGACTGCATGCCCATGAGATTGCACGACATGGCGCATTGCTGGCAGGCTGCCGCGCAGGTCTGGCAATGGTCGTGGGAATGCTTGCTGCATTCGTCGGCGCAGGCCTGGCAGATCTGGGCGCACAGGCGGCAGATGTCCGGCGCATGCGGGCTCTGGCGCGCCATTGCGGCCACGGCCAGTTCGCAGATCTGCGCGCATTCCAGGTCCTGGGCAATGCAGGCGGCCATCATCTGGACGTCTGACTCCTTCAGGCAGGCGGCGGCGCAGGTATTGCAGGCAATGACGCAGGCCTGGCAGGCGTCCATACAGGCCTTGTAGTCGATGGCAGGTGGGGTGGTATTCATGGCAGTTCTCCTGGAATGAGGGAGTGAAGTCGCGCAGGGCGTTCTTCCTTGGCCATACGCTGGCAGCGATCCGCACCAAAGAAAACGCCCCGCGAACGGGGCTGTGTCAAGGACCGCAAGGGTCGGGATTTACAGGTAGGGCACGCCGTAGTAATCGTTCACGCGGCGGCCATATTCATCGGTGTATGCCGGAGCCGTATCGCGCTCGTAGCGTGGAGCGTTGTCCAGTTGCTCACGCGTCAGCGACACCACGTAGCCATTCATGTTGGGCTCGTACTTGAGGGATTCCCAGGGCAGCGGATAGCGATCCGTTCCGATGCCCAGGAAGCCGCCGAACTCCATGACGGCGTAGCGCACCTTGCCGGACAGCTTGTCGATCATCAGCGTGTCTATGGTCCCCAGCTTGTCGCCTGCCGGGTTGTAGACATTGGTGCCGCTGACGGTTTCGGAAGAAATGACGCTCGATGCGGTGTTGGGTGTGACCATGACGTTCTCCAGTGAGTGGGTTTGTGCTGACCCGCCAGCGCGGTGCGTCTGGCGGCTGAGCGATGCGGCTTTGAATGGGGCGCGGTAGCCGGCCTGTCAAGAAAACCTGTGCATCGCCTGGCGAAGTCGAAGCCTGTGTGCTTCTGGGTTCTAGCTTAGGACGGCATCTGCGGGCACCGGGTAGTCGGGCCGCCGCGACGGGCGTAGGAGGTGCCTTGGGCGGCGGAGGCCAGTTCCTACGAGCCCCTGTAGTCAAGGTCGGCGGGGCTGCGGGCCTTGGCTGACGCGGGGCAGCAGCCTGGGCCGGCTGCGGCGCGGCAGGGCGAGGCGTACAACAAAACGACAGGGCAATGAAGCGCAGGCAGTCCCGCATGCGTGTGGCATGCCCCGAAGGAGAGCCCCATGAATGCAAGCAACAAGCCATCCATCCAGCCCATCCAGCCGGTGTCCACGGATGCCCCCGAGGATGAAGACCTTGCCGAGCAGGCACGCCCCGGCCACGGTGTTCCTTCGCAGGACCCCGATGCGTCCGCGCAGTTCGAACTGTCGCCCGAGGATGCAGAGCGCGAGTCGCGCTCGGTATTCATCGGCGGCGGCGTGCTGGCCGGAGCCGCTGCAGGCGCTGCGGCGGGTGCTGCGATTGCCGGCCCGGTGGGCGTGGTGGTCGGCGGCACGGTAGGCAGCGTGGCCGGTGCGCTGGGCGGTGCGGCCGCTGGCGCCGTGGCACCTGCGCAGGGCGCGGAAAAACCGTCGCACCCCGGCAGCAAGTCTTCCGGGTGACAGGGAAGGGGTGGTGGCAGGCCCTGTGTAGCGCAGCGGCCATGGACGGGTGTGGGTGCATCCCGTATACAGAAGCCTGTCCACTTTCTTACCACCCCAGATGGCCAACGTACTCATCGGCATCGTCGCCGCAATCCATGTCTACATCCTCGTGCTGGAGATGTTTCTCTGGGACAAGCCGGCCGGACGCCGCGCGTTTGGCCTGACGCCCGAATTTGCCCAGCAGACCAGGACACTGGCCGCCAATCAGGGCCTGTACAACGGCTTTCTCGCCGCCGGGCTGATCTGGGGGCTGGCGCAGGGGGCCGATGGCCTGGGCTTCAAGTACTTCTTCCTGATCTGCGTGCTGGTGGCCGGCGTGTATGGCGCCGCCACGGCCAGCCGCAAGATCCTCTGGGTGCAGGCCGTGCCGGCTGCCGTGTCGCTGATTGCGCTGTACCTGGGCCTTTGAGCGCGCCCAAAGCGCCCAAAGCTCCCAAAGCTCCCAAAGCTCCCAAAGCTCCCAAAGCGCTCAGGGCGAGCTGGCCGTGAAGGTGACCTGCCCGGTGTAGGTGCCTGCCCTGCGGGAGGCCAGGTTGGCATAGGACAGGGTCCAGTTCGCCGTGCGCTGGGTGACCAGCCCCGCAAAGGCGGTGGCCACCACGTTGACCGCTGCGCCCGTTCCCGTATTGGGTATCAGCGGTGCGGGCAGGTTGCTGTCGCTGGTGGCGATGGTGATCTCCGACAGCGGGATGGTATTGGCCCCGCTGGCCAGCGCCGTGGTGGCGGTGGCGCGCAGCGTGACCTGGCCTGCGTTGCTGCGGACCTCCACCGGCAGCACATTGCCGCTGGGCGTGATGCTGAAGCTGGGGGCCGCGCCGCTCCAGTTCACCGAGGTGTTGCTGCCCGCCACGGGCGTGGTGGGCACGCCAGGGATGGACGGGGCGAGCACAAAGGCCACGCTGCTGGTCGTGCCGCCGGGCGTGGGCCAGGTGCCGTCGCCTATGCGAAAGAAGATGAACTTGTCGATGGCGATGGTGAAGTCCAGGTTCACCGAGGTGCTCAGCGGCACCAGCAGGCTGGGGCCTGTGGTGCTGGACGCCGCATGCACGGTGTGGCCCAGGCCGCCCAGCGCCATGGACAGGGCCAGCCACGCGATCGGCCTGGTTGCCATCACTTCAGTTCCACATCGATCTTGAAGCTGCCTTTTTCCCAGTCCAGGCTGCCCTTGGCCTTGACCGGATACACGGGCTGCGGGGCGGGCTGGCCGTCTTCGCCCTTGGGCATGAGGGCCAGCGTGCGTGTCTGGCCGGGCAGTATCGGCGTGCCTTCCGGCACCAGTTCGAAGCGGCGGCCCTTGTTGTCCACGGCGTCCAGGCTGCCTTCCAGCCGGCCATGGGCATCGCCGGTGTTGCTGACGGTGACCAGGGCGCGGCGCGTCTTGCCGTCTTCGGCCATGGAAAGCTGGCGAATGTCCAGCTGGGGCGCAGCGCCTCCCAGCGTCACGTAGACGGCCACCGCGATGCGGCCCGTGACAGGCAGGCTCAGGCTGGCGCCGCCGCTGCGTATGACGGTCTGCTGCGCGGGCTCCACGCCTTCGATGGCGATCATGAAGCGGCATTCGCCGCGCGGCGCATCGGCAGGCGGCTCCACCTGGAAGCGGAAGGCCTTCTTGCTGCGGCCTGCAATCGTGACGCTGCGCCGCTCCAGCAGCACCCAGGGCCGGCAACTGCCGGGCAGCAGTTCGTCGTGGTAGGTGATGTCGCCCGTGTCGGAATAGGTCCAGTCGATGGTGCGCATGGCCACCTCGGTGGGTGCCGAGGCCAGGTTGTGGATGTCCAGCGATTGGCCCGTGCGCGCACCCGGCTTGGCCGACAGCTCGAAACGCGAGGGCGCCACGGCCAGCTCGAACGGTGCGGCGGCGGCGCCGCTGCAGGCGATCAGAAGGGCCAGTGAAACGGCGATGGGAGGAGCTTTCATGGCAGGGTCTCGATCTCGAAGTAGGACTCGAAGCTCAGTGCCGAGCCCCGGGTCAGGCGCAGCTCGGCGGGGTCGATGTGCAGCGTGAGGTCGAAAACCTCGGCCATCCAGGGCGTGCGCACCACGCCGTTCCAGACCTGGACCCGGTCGCCGGGCCGGCCCGTGCCGCCCGCAAAGACGCCATTGCCGCGCCACTGCACCTGCATGCCCGCAGGTGAGCGCAGGCCCGTGACCAGGGCAGGAATCACATAGAAGATGCGCGCCGTGCGGCCGACATAGGGCGCCGTGGCCAGCCGGTATTCGATGCGTCCCATGGGCAGCTCCAGCAGCCGCTCGCCGACGACCCTGGCCCGGGCGAAGTCGCTGCGGACCTGGGACCGGGGCGAAGCCGAGTCGTCCAGCCGCGCCACTTCGGCATGCGCCGCGAGGGCCGTGGCCCAGGCCAGTGCCATGCACAGGAGCGGCCAGGCCAACCGCCTCATACCATCGATGCCGTGAAGCGCACGGTGCCCTTGTAGTTGCCGCCCGGGTAGACCACGTCGTTGTCGTAGGTGAACTGCAGCACGGTGCCGGTCAGTTGCCGTGACTGGAAAGTCCAGCCCAACGCAGGGCAGAGGATGCCCGTGCAGAACGAAGCATTGGCGTTGTAGCTGGCGATGGTCTGGCTGGCGCTGGCGGTGAAGCGGCCGCTCTGTATGTCGCCGGAGGCGGCGGTGTCGTTGCCGGTGGCCACCCAGCTGATCTTGCTGAAGGGAATCGTCGCGCTACCGCAGCCTCCCGACTGGCATGCCAGGGCGGTGCTCGAATCGACGACCAGCGTCACGGGCCTGGAGATCGCCGTGCCCAGCATGGGGCGTGTGGGCGCCACGGAGATGCCGATGCTGGGCGTGCCCGTCACAGGGGCCGGCGTGAGGCCGACATTGGCCCCCGTGACGCTGAAGGCCACGGTATCGACCGTGGCGCCGGCCGTGCCCACGCGCAGCGTCAGGCTGTAGTTGAGGGGATCGTTGTCGGTCACGATGGTGAAGACGGCCTGCACGGGCGGCACGGCAACGGCAAGGGCCGCTGCGGCCAGCAGGCGAGGCAATGCCTTGTCCATCAGATGCCCTGGGCCGTATACGTGATGACGTTGGTATAGGTATTGGCAGCCCAGCTGGCCGGCGTACCTCCCAGCGCATATGCCCAGGTTCCCGTAGCAACCACGTTGGAGGGGAACGAGGTGGATGCGCAGGCACCCAGATTGGGCCCGGGGTGGGGCAGGTTACCGGTGGTCGTGACGGTGAAGTCCGCGTTGGCGGGGCCGCCCGTGGCATTCCAGGCGCCGACCGCGCAGTTGATGGTGCCGGCGCCGGCATTGGTCCAGGCATAGACCGTGAGCGTGGAGGCAGCCGAGGCGGTGGCCACGGTGGGCGCGGCGCCGTTCCAGTCCACGTTGGTGTTGTTGACGGAGGCCAGCGGCGTGGTGGGTACGCCGGGGATGCTCAGCGTCGAGGTCCAGGTCACCGTGTCCACCGTGGTATTGGTCGAGCCCACGCGCAGCAAGATGAGCTTGGGCACGGTCACGCTGAGGTTGACCTTGGCCTGGGCCGTGATGGTTCCGGTGCCCGATCCGTACTGGCTCTCGGCCATGGCAGGCAACGCGGTCAGGGCCAGGCCGAGGCCGCCGAGCGATGCGGCCAGCAGGCGTTGGGCGATGGGTGTTCGTTTCATGGAATCTCCTTGGATGGAACGGGTTGCCTGGGAAGCCTGTGCGCCTTAATCAGTCATTCATTCACTCACTCGCCCACCTTGACCACTGCAATCGACGCCGAGGCCTGGCCGCGCAGGGGCACGTGCACGCTGCTGGTGTTGTCGCCGGAGGCGCCCCAGGGCAGCGGCACGCTTTCCTGGGTGAGCGACAGCCGGTGGTGGCCCGTGGGCACCACCGGGAATTCGAACTGGCCATCGCGGTCGGTCACCGTGCGGTAGCGGCCGTCAAGCACCACCTCGACGCCGGCCACGCCCACCTCGCCCGCCTGCTGTTCGCCGTCGCGGTTGGCGTCGTAGAACACGCGGCCGGACAGGCTGCCGCCGCCCACGCCTTCGCCGGGTGCGCCTGCGGCCGCATAGGCCGTGCCTGCGCTGCCTTCCCAGCGCAGGTAGAGATAGGCAGTCTTCTCGTCGCTGCGGTAGAGGTTGGGCAGGGAAGAGGGCGTGGGCAGCAGCGAGGACCGGGCCTGGTTGAAGTGCGCCATGACGCCCATGCGCCAGCCCCGGCCCAGTTCCTTCTCGGCCGACAGCGAGCCCGACAGGCCCCGGCTGGTGTAGAGGCTACCGCTTTGCGAGGTGTAGCGCAGGTTGCCGGCCAGCTGCAGCCCGCTTTCCAGCCAGTAGCGCCATTGCAGCCCGGCCGTTGGATAGTTGCGCGACATGCCGCCGCTGCGGTCGCGCGCATAGCCCAGCGTGGTGGTGAGCTCGGACCGCAGCGTTGCCTGGCGTGCACCGGCCCAGTCCTGCTCCCACTGCACCTCCTGGCCCGTGGCGGAGGAGTCGCCCAGCACGATGAGCTCGTTGCGCCGGACGGTCAGCATGAAGCGGCTGCGCGGCCAGTCGAAAAAGCGGGTCTGGTAGAACGCGCTGCCATAAAGGCTGCGCGATTGGCCGCCGCCTGCGGTGCCCGCATCGTTGCGCGTCTGGTAGGCGCTGAAGCTGCCGCCCACGGCCGTGTGCCGGTCGAACTGGTATTGGGCATTGCCATTCGCCCCCAGGCGGCGGTAGCCCGACAGTTGAAAGCCTGCATCCTGCGCCGTGGTTTGCGGCGTGCGTTCGTAGTCCAGCCCCATGCCCCAGCTCAGGCGGGTGACATGGCGGTCCACGCGCCAATAGGCGCCGCGCGCCGCGCTGGACAGCGCGTAGTCGCCAAAGTGCAGCTGGGGCTGTGCTGCATGCAGGCCGAATTCATGGCGGTAGGCGCCAGCGCGCGCGCTGGCCTCGATGAACAGGCCCTGGGCGCTGCGGCCCTCCGTGCCGGCGGTGCCTGCCGCTGGAGAGGACAGGGGCGCGCTGGTACGGCTGCCCAGCAGCGTGGTGCGGAGCCTGAAGTCGCCATCGCGCAGCACGCCGCGCCCGTAGCCCAGCGAGGCGGCCCAGCTGGTCACGCGCTTGCTGCCCAGGCCCAGGGCGGAGCCGGGGTCGTATTGCGTGTCATCGCCGGGGTAGTGCCTGGGACTGTAGTAGGCGGGAATATCGTCGGCCTGGTCCAGCTGGAAGGCGGCAAACCAGGGGCCATCCAGCCGCACGGTGGCGCCCAGCCAGCCCAGCGTGCCCTGGTTTTTCTCGAACCCGGGGTAGGGCCCTCCCGTGAGAAGGCCGCGCTGGCCGTAGCCTGCGCGCAGGTCCAGGTCCGGGCGGAAGATGCGCGCCGAGGCGCCGCGCACCGTGGTCGAGCCCAGCGACAGCCGGTAGTTGCGCGCCAGGCCATCGGTCAGCTCGCTGTAGAGGTCGCCCACGGCCGTGTCGGCGAAGGTCTGCGTGGTCAGCGGAAAGCCAAGGTTGCGCAGCGTGAAGCGCTCGCTCGTGGCTTGCCGGGCATAGCCCAGGCCGCCAATGCTCAAGCCGCCAGTACTCAGGCCATTGCCTAAGTTGTCGCCGCTCAGGTGCCGGCCTTCGGCCTGCAGGGTGAACTCGCCGTAGTTCAGTGTCTCGCGGCGGTATTCGAGGCGCTGGCCGATTTCGGTGGCGCGCTGGCGGCCATGGCCGGTGGTGCGCGATTCGCCCAGGCCCAGGCGGCTTTCCACCACCCAGGCGCGAAAGCCCTCGGGCTGCTCGGCTTCGGGCTCGGCGGCAGCGGACTGTGCGATCTCGTCCGGACCCATGAAACGGTCCTGGTAGGCAGGGGCGGCCCCTTCGGAGAGTGCCTTGAGCCGGGCCTGCTCGGCCTGGTCGCGGTCCAGGGATTCGATGCGTGCCTCAGCCATGGAGGTACCGGCAACGGCCGCCGAAGAAGGTGTTTGCGCCTGTGCGCCGCACAGAAAGACGGGAGCGGCTGCCAGGCTCCACCCAAGGCACGCGAGCGGCAGGCGCGACCAGACTCCAGCGGGGCCGGCAACGGTCCGCGGCAGCGTTCGAATCATCAACCAAGATCCCTGCTTTATTCATCGGATGCCAAGCCATCTGGCCAAAACAACTGATCACAAAACCGCGGAAAATGGCTAAATGCGTGCAGCCACCAATTGAGCCCTGCAAATACCGGCGCTGCACTTCAAAGACCGGCCATTGTCAATGGTGTTCCGAATGAGAGGTATTCAGGGTGAATATCATCGTTCCCTAAATGGCATGGTTTATCCAGTAGGACGACATGCTGCCGGATGGTAGGGGAAAGGGTGATGCCATTCGATGTTCATCTGTGGAGCTGCGGTGCCTGGCTGGCATTGCCCAGAGGGCGGTTGGCGGGCTTTGCTTTTTGGCCATGGATGGGTTTCAGGTTTTCTATTGATAGCAATGAATCATTTGTTTTTCATGCGGCAATAGAGGCTGCTGGGCGTTATCTCCGTATTCAGGCAATGCATCTGTTGGAAAACGAGGGTTCTCATCAGATTCCGGCTGCTGGAGAATCACGGAATGGCGCAACTGAAGTGCGCCAGGTTCTGATTGGTTTTTGGACTGGTATCAGGCCAGGTTCATTGATGCAGGCTAAAGCACCTGCACCAATGCAAGCTGCCGCAATCATTTGCCCTGTCTTCATGAACTCTCAGGCGCATCACAGGCAAGGCCAACGCAGACCCCGGGCACCCTGGAGGGCGCTCGTGGTCATGGCGTTGGCTGTCGTTGTGACCCTGGTGGCAGGCCTGTACCCCTGGAATGCCCCGCAGCATGGCAAGGCGGCAAGCCGCATGGAAGGCTTTGCAGGCGGCGCGTCCCTCATGGCCAAGAAGCGCCAGTTCCATGTGGTCCAGCGGCTGAAGACCCACCGCTTGGCCGAAGCCGAGCGGTGCCAGTTGCTGGCCCATGACACCGGCGCGCGGAATGTGCGGGAGGCGTGGCCGGCACGGGAGGTGCGAGAGTTGCGTGCGTTGTCTGAGGTGCGGGAGGTGCGCGCGGTGGCCGGCCCGCTCTCAGTCCACCAGCGCCTGTATGGCCTGCAACTGCGCCGCCAGCCCGGGCCGCGCGGCTGGAAAAGTCTCCTCGAAGGCGGCGGTGCCTATCGTGAAACCCGCGGCACCGCTGGCAAGCACGGCCGCGATGCGTTCGCTGCGATCAATGGAGCCGGCCACGACCACGGGTTTGTCCACCGCATCGCAGACCGCCTTGATCAGGGCCGGCACGTCCCCCCGGAAACGGTAGGCCAGCAGGTCCAGGCCATGAACGCCCTCCAGCCCCGCGATGCGGCGCGCGCTGGCCACGATGTCCTCGGCCGGCCCTGAAAGCACGCTCGGATGCCCGCTGATCCTGCCGGGGAACGGATAGTAGGCAATGCCGCTGCCGCGCAGCACCGGCAGCACCGCCTCGGGGCGCGTGCCGCCCATGAGAACGTCCACACCGAGCTCGACCGCCGCGCGGGCCGAAGCCACCTCGCTGGCCTCGTCCAGGCTGACGACTTCCAGATAGACCCTGGCACCGCCCGCGCGGATGTCCCGGGCCAGCTCGCGCAGCTGGGGCAGGGGCAGGCCTATGTCCTTGAAGCCCACATGGCGCACGCCCTGGGCCAGCACTTCGCGCAGCCGCTCGCGCGCATCGGCAATGGTCTTGTCCTGCTGCGTGAGCATGAAGATGAAGTCCGGGCGTTGCGCCTGCCCGCAGGCGCCGGAGCGGCCCGCCTGCACCATGGCCGCCGCCTGGCGCAGCGCGCAGGCCAGGCTGGCATGGTCCGCACGGCCCGAGCCGGCGATGTCGAAGGCCGTGCCGTGGTCCACCGAGGTGCGCACGAAGGGCAGGCCCACGGTAATGTTCACGCCCTGCTCGACGCCCAGGTACTTCACGGGAATCAGCCCCTGGTCATGGTATTGGGCGACCACCACGTCGAACTCGCCCCGGCGTGCCCGCATGAAGACCGTGTCGCCCGGCCAGGGGCCGTTGGCGTCTATGCCCTCGGCACGTGCGGCCGCAATGGCGGGGATGATCACCGAGCGGTCCTCGTCCCCGAACAGCCCGTTCTCGCCGGCATGCGGATTGAGCCCCGCCACGGCCACACGGGGCCGGGCGATGCCGAACGCCCGGCAGGCCCGGTGCGCAAGGCGGATGGCACGCAGTTCGTTGTCCGGCGTGACTGCGGCAATGGCCTGCTGCAGCGGCACGTGGATGGAGACCAGCAGCACCCGCAGCTCGTCATTGGCGAGCATCATGGCGAAGTCGCGCGTGCCCGAGCGCTCGGCCAGCATCTCGGTATGGCCGGGGTGGGGGCAGCCCGCGGCGCGCAGCGCCTCCTTGTGGATGGGTGCGGTCACCAAGCCTGCGACTTCGCCGGCCAGGGCCAGGTCGATGCCGCGCTGTATGTAGGCATGGCAGGCGGCCCCGGCGCGCGCATCGATGCGTCCCCAGGCCAGGTCCTCGGGCAGCCGGTCCCCGGTCTGGAGCACGAAGACGGTGGCGGGTGGCACGGTGGCGGGAACCTGGGCCGGCGTATCGATGGCTTGGATGCGCGGGTGCACGCCCAGCATGTCGGCTGCCCGCTGCAGCCGCCCCGTGTCGCCGATGACGAAAAAAGGCGCATGGGGCCGGGCAGGGTCCGTGGCCAGTTTGACGATGATCTCGGGGCCTATGCCCGCGGGATCGCCCATGGTGAGGGCCAGGGGTGCGGGGGCGATGGCGGGGGCTTCGTTCATGGTCATTGCTGAAAGATCAATCGATGGAGGTACTTTGCATGAAAATCGCACTGCAGAAAATCGATATGGATTCAGTATTCAGTTGATCAAAAGTCAATTGAAATCTCTCTCCACTCCCTTTCTTCGATGTGTCCGATGTGTCCGATGCCGCCCTCCAGTCCCATGGCCCCACCCACCCATATGCCGCCGCTGTCCGCCCTGCGTGCCTTCGAGGCCACGGCGCGCCACGGCAGCGTTTCCAAGGCCGCGCGCGAGCTGCACCTGACCGATGGCGCCGTGAGCCGCGCCGTGCGCGACATGGAAGAGATGCTGGGCTTTGCGCTGTTCCAGCGCAGCAACCGCAGCATCATTGCCACCCCCACGGCGCGTGTGCTGGCCGAGGAGGTGGCCCTGGCGCTGGAGCGCCTGCGCGGCGCGCTGGGCCGAGCGCGGCAGGCCGCCGGGCCGGACCGGCCGCTGGTGCTGTCCTGCGAGCCCACCTTTCTGATGCGCTGGCTGATTCCCCGCCTGAGCGGTTTGCAGGAAGCGATCGGCACGCAGCGCGAGCTGCGCCTGGTGTCGGCCGGCGGCTCGGTGCCCTTTGCGCGTGAAGGCATCGATCTGGCCATACGCCGCGCGGATTTCGACATGGGCGCCGATGTGGTTGCCGAGCCCTTTTTGCAGGAGCACGTGGGTCCCGTCTGCCGGCCTGCACTTGCGAAGACGCTGGCACGCTCCGGGCCGCTGGGCGGCGTGCTGCTGCACACGGCATCGCGCCCGGACGCATGGCGGCATTGGAGCGAGCTGACCGGCGTGCCGCTGCAGCCCGGGCGCGAGGCCCGCTTCGAGCATTTCTACCTGAGCCTGCAGGCCGCCGTTGCCGGGGCGGGCATTGCCATCGGGCCGCTGGCGCTGGTGGCCGACGATCTGGCCAGCGGCACCCTGTGCGCGCCGCGCGGCTTTGTGGCCGACGGCTCGCACTACGTGCTTATGTCACCCAGGCCGGTGCATGACGAGGCCCGCTTCGCCCTGGTGCTGGAGTGGCTGCGCACGCAGACATTGCCGCTGGCGCGGGCTGACGCATGACTTGCGCCTGCCCGGCTTCACTGGTCGTGCTCGGACAGCTCCCGCCAGTGCGTGCGGGTGAATGCATAGACGGTTTCCAGCGCCGGTGACAGGCTGCGCGCGCCCATGCGCGCCATGCCGTAGCGGCCGCAGCGCCGGGGATCGGCGGGCAGGGGCACTTCGGCCATGGTGCCGCTGGCGCGCTCCTGGCGCGTGATGGACAGCACGCCGAACAGCAAGGTGTCCGTGGCCAGGGTCACGCTGCGCAGCAGTTCCAGGTTGTTGCAGTGCAGGGTGAACAGCTTGTCGGGCTCGGCTCCCTCGCCCCACAGCTCGGCCAGCTGCCGCGCCATGGCCGTGCTCAGCGTGGTGGTGGCCAGGGGGTAGCGGCGGATCTCGTCCATGCCGGGGTTTTGCAGCACGGGGTGGCCCGCGCGGCAGACCAGGCCGGCGGGCAGCTCGCCCAGCAGCTCCATGTCCACGTCATCGGCGGCGCGCAGCACATAGGCGTCGCCGACGATGGCGTCTATCGACTCATTGCGCAGCAGCTCCAGCAGGGCGCTGGTGGCACCCATCTCGGTACGCACCTTGATGCGCGGATGCGCCTGCGCCATGTGGATCAGAAAGGGCTTGAGCAGCAGTGCCGCGGGGGCCGGCGCCACGCCTATGGCCAGTGCGCCCTCCTGGCCGCCGCGCAGCAGCTCCAGGTCGCGCCGCAGCTGGGTTTCCTCCAGCCGCATGCGGCGTGCGCGCTCGGCCACCAGTTCGCCGAAGACCGTCAGCCGGGCGCGCCGCGCGCCCCGGTCGAACAGCTGCGCCCGGAGCTCGTCTTCCAGCGCGCGGATGCTGCGGCTCAGCGCCGGCTGGGTCAGGTGCACGGCACGCGCCGCGTCTGAAAAAGTGCCGTGCTCGACGATGGCCAGCAAGTGCCGCAGCTTCTGGGTATCCATGCGAAGTCCTCATGGTTTGTTGGCAAATTTCTCATTTGAATTATAGGTAGGCACTTCCTAAGATCGCATCCATGGACATTGAAACGTCCTATAGAGCGGCCACAACCGCCAACTCTTTCATCGGAGCAAAAGGAGACAAATCATGCTCAAGCTGTTCATCGGCATAGGCATCCCGTACATCGCGGTGATCGGCCTGCTTCCCTGGGTCGCGTCCGTCGATCGCTTCGTGTTCGGCGTGCCCTTCATCTACCTGTGGATCTTCATGTGGTTCGTGCTGACGTCGCTGTGCATGCTCGTGTGCTGGCTGATGTTCGACCGCCACGAAGCCGACGACGTGCAGTCGGCCTGAACGGAGCACCGCCATGACCACCGCAGTCTTTCTGGGCTTCATCGCACTGTCCCTGTACCTGGCCATCCGTTCCCGCACCGGCAAGGGTGCGCAAAGCGTGCATGACTTCTTCGTCGCCTCGCGCCAGTTCGGCGCCTACCTGGTGTTCTTCCTCGCCGCCGGCGAGATCTACAGCATCGGCACCATGGTCGGCTTTCCGGGCGGCATCTACGCCAAGGGGCCGACCTATGGTGTCTGGTTCCTGGGCTACATCCTGCTGGCCTATCCGCTGGGCTACTTCCTCGGCCCCATGATCTGGAAGGCCGGCCTGCGCCACAACGCCATCACCCTGCCGGACCTGTTCAAGGGCCACTTCGGCAGCCGCGCGCTGGAGCTGATCGTGGCCGGCTCGGCCATCCTCTTCCTGCTGCCCTGGGGCCAGCTGCAGTTCACGGGGCTGGTGGCGGCGCTCAAGGGGCTGGGCTGGAACTTCCAGCCGCTGCACCTGCTGCTGATCTCGGCCGGCCTGGCCTTCACCTACATCGCCATCTCGGGCGTGCGTGCCTCGGCCTACATCGCCATCCTCAAGGACATCCTCATGGTGGTGGCCATCATCGCCACGGGCGTGGCCGTGGGCTGGCATGCCGGGGTGGGCGATGTGTTCGCCGCCGCCAGTGCCAAGGTCAGCAACCACATGACCGATACGCAGCTGCGCTTTTCCATGAGCACCATGCTGTTCCAGGCGCTGGGCTTTTACATGATGCCGTTCGCCGTGCAGAACTTCTTCACGGCCAAGAGTTCGCACACCATCCGCCGCACGCAGATCGCCATGCCGCTGTACATGCTGATGTACCCGTTCCTGGTGCTGGCCTCGTACTACGCCATCAGCCAGAACCTGGAACTGGCATCGCCCAACGAGGCTTTCTTCGCGGCTGCCGTTCGCCTGCTGCCCGACTGGCTGCTGGGGCTGGTGGCCGCAGGCGCCGCGCTGTCGGGCCTGCTGGTGCTGGCGGGCATCTGCCTGGCCATCGGCCCCATCGTGGCGCGCAACCTGCTGCCCGGCCTGCCCGAGGCCAAGCAAAAGCAGGGCGCCAAGGTGGTGATCGTCATCTATCTGCTGCTGTCCATCGTGATGACGCTGCTCACGCCCAACCTGATGCTGACCCTGATCAACACCACCTACTACGGCGTGACGCAGTTCTTCCCGGGAATGATGGCCATCCTGTTTGGCTGGCGCATCCGGCCCCTGGCCATTGCCCTGGGCATCGTCTGCGGGCAGGCGCTGGCCATCGTGCTGTACCTGCAGCAACCGGACTTCGGCGGTATCAACCTGGGCTTCATCAGCCTGGCGCTGAACCTGCTGGTCACGGCCATCGTCCACTGCCTGCCGCGTGCTGCACACGTCAAGACCGCCTGAGGGAAACATCCCCATGAACCACGAAACCAGCGAGCGCGTGCGCATCTTCGCGGCGCGCACCATCCTCACCATGAACCCGGCCCAGCCGCGGGCCACCCACGTGGCCGTGCGCGGCGGCACCATCCTCGCGGTGGGCGGGGAGGCCGACATGGCCGCCTGGCCCGATGCCGAACGCATCGACCACCTGCGCGGCAGGGTCCTCATGCCCGGCCTGATCGAGGCCCACAGCCACCTGATGGAAGGCGCCATGTGGGATGCGGTCTACCTGGGCTACTTTGACCGCCGCGATCCCGACGGGCGGCTGTGGCCCGGCCTGCGCACGCTGGACGCCGTGCTGGCGCGCCTGGCCGAGGCCGAGCGTGCCCTGCCCGACGCGCAGGCCACGCTGCTGGCCTGGGGGTTCGATCCCATCCTCTTTGGCAGCAGCCGGCTGTCGGTGCGCGAGCTGGACCGCGTCTCGCGCACGCGGCCCATCGTCATCCTGCACGCCAGCGTGCACCTGATGAATGTGAACTCGGCCATGCTGGCGCTGGCCGGCATCGACGAGGACACCGATATCGACGGCATCCACAAGGACGCCGAGGGCCAGCCCACGGGCGAGCTGCAGGAGTTCGCCGCCATGTATCCGGTACAGAAGGTGATCGGCAGCGCGCTGTCGCTGGCCGCTGCCGAGCAGCGCGAGGCGATCTGGAAGTTCGGCCGCGTGGCCCAGCTCGCGGGCGTGACCACGGCCACCGACCTGGTCAGCGATCTCTCGCCCCAGGGCCTGGCCGCGCTGCGCGAAGTGACGGGCGACGCGGCCTATCCGCTGCGCATCGTCCCGGCCTTTGCGCCGCAGCGCAACCCGGAAGGCGGCACCGCGCGCGTGCACGCCGCTGCCGCATCGTCGGCCAGCGACAAGCTGCAGTTCGGCCCCGTCAAGTTCATCGTGGATGGCTCCATCCAGGGCTTCACCGCGCGCCTGCGCGCTCCTGGCTACGCCGGCGGGCAGCCCAACGGCCTGTGGCTGATTCCGCCGTCGCAGCTGCCCGCGCTGTTCGAGCCCTTCCACCTGGCCGGGCTGCAACTGCACATCCACACCAACGGAGACGAGGCCACCGAGGTGGTGCTGGATGTGATCGAGGACCTGCTGGCCAGGCACCCGCGCGCCGACCATCGCCACACCCTGCAGCACTGCCAACTGGCCAGCAGCGCCCAGCTGCAGCGCGCCGCGCGCCTGGGAATGTGCGTCAACTTCTTCTCCAACCACCTCTATTACTGGGGCGATGCGCATGCCGGGCAGACCGTGGGCATCGAGTGGGCGTCACGCATGAATGCGGCGGGCACGGCACGGCGCCTGGGTATGGACTTTTCCATGCACTCCGATGCACCCATCACCCCCATCAACCCGTTGTTCACCGCCTGGTGCGCCGTGCAGCGCGAAAC
Organism: Delftia sp. Lp-1; assembly: GCF_020523835.1. NCBI lineage: Bacteria > Pseudomonadati > Pseudomonadota > Betaproteobacteria > Burkholderiales > Comamonadaceae > Delftia > Delftia sp. Lp-1. The sequence continues at coordinate 354,505 of NZ_JAJALJ010000002.1, forward strand.
CGCTTCAGGCCGCGTGCTGGGCGAGGCCGAGCGCCTGTCGGTGGACGATGCCCTGCACGCCATCACTATGGGCGCGGCCCGCACCCTCAAGCTGGAGCAGCGCGTGGGCAGCATCGAGCCCGGCAAGCTGGCGGACTTCGCCGTGCTGGAGGACGATCCCCGCGCGGTGGCGCCAGCGACGCTCAAGGATGTGAAGGTCTGGGGCACCGTGCTGGGCGGCCGCATCTTCCCCGCGCCCGGGTCCCTGCCATGAGCACGCCGGCCGCCGCGGCGCAGCGGGCGCCCATTCCCATGGTCGTCGTGGGCGGCTATCTGGGCGCGGGCAAGACCACCTTGCTCAACCGGCTGCTGGAGCGCGCCGATGGCCTGCGCGTGGCCGTGCTGGTCAACGACTTCGGCGAGATCAACATCGACGCCGCCCTGATCCGCACACGCAGCAGCGACGTGCTGCAGCTGGAAAACGGCTGCATCTGCTGCTCCATCGGCGGGCGGCTGGCCGAGGCCCTGGCCGCCGTGGGCGCGCGGCCCGACCGCCCGGACCTGCTGGTCATCGAGGCCAGCGGCGTCTCCGACCCCGTGCGCATCGCCCAGGTCGGCATGCTCGACCCCGCGCTGCAGCTCAACGCCATCCTGGTGGCGGTGGATGTCCAGGACGTTGATGAGCAACTGTGCGACCCGCTGGTCGGCGACATGGTCCGCCGCCAGATCGCCGGCGCGACGGCGCTGGTGCTGACCAAGGTCGACCTGGCCGGCGCGCCGATGACCGGCAAGGCAAGGCAGCGCCTGGCCGAGATTGCCCCGCACACCATGGTGCTGACCGCACAGTGCGGCGAGATTCCCCTGGCCGTCTTCCTGGACGCTGTGCCCCTGCCACGCCAACCGCAGCACCCGCAGCGCCTGCTGGGTGCGCTTGCGGGTGAAGGTGGCGCCTGGAAGAGGGCCGTGGATGGCACGGCAGGTCTCGCCGGGATGGCAGGAATCACCAGTTTCTCGTACACCACGCACCGGCAATTCGACAAGCAGCGCCTCAGGCAGGCACTGCGCACCCTGCCGGTGCCGCTGCTGCGGGCCAAGGGCATCGTGCGGCTGCGGGGGCAGCAGCCTTTGCAAGAAATCCATGTGGTGGGAGGCCGGCTGCGCGTGGCGGATCTGGGCGCGGCGAAGGTTGCCGGGTCCGCCTTTGTCTTCATTGGCTGCTTCACGGCGGCGGGGCAGCAGGCGATTCGTGGCCAGCTGGATGCCGCGTTGGCGCCGGAATGATTGAAGAACGTTTTGGACCAAATTTTCTGAATTTTGGATTTCGGTCCAAAAAAACGTATTAGAATTTACGTCTTCTAGGGGAGTCGCCAAGTTGGTAAAGGCACCGGATTTTGATTCCGGCATGCGAGGGTTCGAGTCCTTCCTCCCCTGCCAGATAGACAAAAGCCCTGACAGTTCTGCTGTCAGGGCTTTTTTGTTTTCAGGCCGTGGCCCGCTGCGGGCTGGAGTTCACTGCTGAGCCCGAGCCCGCCCTGGCGGCATCCAGCGTGGCGCGTATGCCCTGGGCGTAGGGGGTCTTGGCAATGGGACCCAGCAGGGTGTGCAGGGCCGAATCGTCCATGATCAGCGGATCGGTCAGCAGGTAGTGCATCTCGGCCAGTTCGCGCATCAAGGGGCTGAACAGGCCGGCCAGGCGCAGCGCGGTCTTGCCTGCAACGCGCAGTTTCAACGGCCTGCCGCTCAGGCGTTCGATCTCCGAGACGATGTCGCGCTGCGTGGTCGCCCCCGCGCCAGCCAGGTGCCAGACCCTGCCGAATGCCTGCGGCGTGTCGATGAGGCGCGCCACGACGGGGCCCACATCAGGCACATAGACAAACTCGTGCGGACGGTCCAGCGGGCCGATCATGTCGGCCCGGCCGCCGTGGGCCGCCGCCTCGAAGGCGCCGTGCAGCAGGCTGTTGTGCACTCCGGGGCCGTAGAAGTCGGGCAGGCGCAGCACGGTGGCCTCGATGCGGCCCTGTGCATGGGCTTGCAGCAGCAGGTCCTCCTGGGCTTTGCGCATGCGGCCCTTGAAGGTGTGGGGCTCGCGCGGGTGGTCTTCCGCCACGGGAAGGGTGCGGGCCTTTCCGTAGGGATAGACGGTGCCGATCAGCACGATGCGGCGCACGCCCGCGGCAATGGCGCCTTCCAGCGTCTTGCGCATCAGTTCGGGATGCAATTCAAACTGCCAGTAGTTCACGCCCACCAGGTAGACCAGCGTGTCCACGCCGTGGGCGGCAGCCTCGATGGAGCCGGCGACATCCGGGTTCCAGGTGGCGATCTCGGCCAGGGGATCGGCGCCGAAGGTCTGGCGCAGGCTGGCTGCGTTGCGGCCGACCACGCGATAGGCGCGGCCCTGTTGTCTGAGCGCGGCGGCCAGGCTCTGGCCGATGGCGCCTGCGGCGCCGAAAAGTGCAATGGATGGCATGGTGCGGGTCCTGTGGTGACCACGCCAGTGTCCGCAACACGCTGCAAAAGGAAAATTGCCTAGAATCTTCTGGTGTCCATGCATAAATGAATGGATCAGTGATGTCGGAACCCCATTGGGAGTGGTATCGCAGCTTTTTGCAGGTGCTGGAGTCCGGGTCGCTGTCAGCGGCGGGCCGGGCCATGGGCTTGGCACAGCCAACCGTGGGCCGGCACATCGACGGGCTGGAGTCGGCGCTGGGCCTGCAACTGTTCACCCGTTCGTCCGATGGCTTCGCACCCACCGAGGCTGCCTATGAATTGCAGCCCTATGCGGCCAGCATGGCCGCGACGGCTGCCGCGCTGCGACGCGTGGCGGCCAGCCATGGCGCGGGCGTGCGCGGCACGGTGCGCCTGACGGCCAGCGAGGTCGTGGGCGTGGAACTGCTGCCGCCCGTGCTGGCGCAATTGCGCGCGGCCCATCCTGAACTGCGCATCGAGCTGGTGCTGTCCAACGCGGTCGATGACCTGCTGCGCCGCGAGGCCGATGTGGCCGTGCGCATGTTCCGGCCGCAGCAGGAGGCGCTGGTGGCCCGCCATATCGGCGCCATCGAACTGGGGCTGCACGCCCATGAGAGCTATCTGGCCAGGCATGGGGTGCCGGCTTCGCTGCAGGAGCTGGCCGGGCATTCGCTGATCGGCTTCGACCATGAGAACGCCTTCATCCGCAGGTTTCAGCAGCAGTTTCCGATGTTCACGCGCGAGGCCATGGCGCTGAGCTCGGACAGCGACCTGGCGCAGCTGGGCGCCATCCGCGCTGGCTTTGGCATCGGCATCTGCCAGTCGGCGCTGGCGGCCAGGGACCCGTGCCTGGTGCGGGTGCTGCCGCAGGCATTCTCATGGAAGCTCGATACCTGGGTCGCCATGCATGAGGACCTGCGCAAGAGCGAGCGCTGCGCCGTGGTCTTCAAGGCGGTCGCGCAGGCGCTGACGGCCTATGCCAGCAGCGGTACCTGACGACCCGGGCGCCTGTGTTTCATTGGGCGTGCAGCAGGCAGCAGCGCGCGAGATGGCGCAGCATGGATTTCCTGCGCTGGGATGCAACAAACGCCTGGCAGTTGTGGGCGATGTAGCCCGCCATGACCCCGGTCAGGCCGGCGACGGCCCACAGCGGGATGGGCACCAGGGAGTCCAGCAGCACGGCGCAGCCGGCCAGCAGCAGCAGGCACGGAAGCAGCCGCAGCAAGGCTGCTTGCAGGGGTTGTTGCCTGCGCAGGAGGGCGAGGACCTGGATGGCAGTCCTTCTGCGGAATCTGCCGGCTTGCTTGCGAAGAACGTTCACGGCTCGTGTTGGGCGTTGATGTGCGTCAAAAAATTGTGTGCAAATGTATCACCTCAATGCGCGAACATCAAATGCGCCGGTTCCATGAGAAATGAAAAGGGCCCGCGCATGGCGGGCCCTGGAAAACTGCCGTGTTGCGCCTGCGTTCACCGCATCTCGAACTCGATGGCGATCAGTACGAAGGCCGCCATCCACAGCGTCTCCACCACCAGCAGTGCAAAAGGCCGCCAGCCGGCCTGGGCCAGTTGCTGGAACGAGGTCTTCAGGCCCAGGGCCGCAATGGCCAGCACCAGGCAGTTGCGCGACAGGTCGCTCAACTGGTGCTGCAGGCCCGGCGGCACCCAGCCCAGCGAGTTGATGGCCACCAGCGCGACGAACACCCACAGGAACCAGGGCACCAGGCCCGGCTTCTTGCCGTGGTGCTGCTCGGCCGCAGCCTCGCGCTGACGCTTGAACAGGGCCGAGACCATGACCACCACCACGGCCAGCATGGACACGCGGAACAGCTTGACGATGGTGGCGTAGTCGCCCGTGGCCTGGTCTATGGTGTAGCCCGCGCCCACCACCTGGGCCACGTCGTGGATGGTGCCGCCGATGAACAGGCCCGCCAGCTCGGGTGGCAGATGCAGTGCGCGCGCCACCAGCGGGTACAGCACCATGGCGGCCGTGGACAGCACGGTGACCGTGACCACCACGGTGAGCGTGAAGCGGTCGCTGTCCTTGTCGCGCGGCAGCACCGAGGAGATGGCCAGCGCCGCCGAGGCGCCACAGATGGCCACCGCGCCGCCCGACAGCACGCCCTGCGGCCGCGTCAGGCCCAGGCGCCGGCCCAGCAGCGTGCCGCACAGCAGCGTGGTGACCACGGCGGCGATGACGATCAGCGCCGTGGTCCAGCCCAGGCCCGCGATCTGCGTGGCCGTGATGCGCGCGCCCAGCAGGCCCACGCCCAGGCGCAGCACGCCGCGTGCACAGAACTCGATGCCCGGCTTGGCGCGCGCGTCCTGGCTCAGGAAGTGGAAGGCCACGCCGAAGAACAGCGCGAACAGCAGCTGCGGCCCGCCGTGCAGCGTGGAGACGAAGGTGGCTGCCAGCGCAATCACGCCCGACAGGCCCGTGCCGGGCAGGAGCTTCAGCCATTGCAGCATGCGCGGCACGGGCGGCTGTGCTGCCAACGGGGCTTGAACCTGGCTCATGGCTGCTCCTTGCCGCCCGCCGCATCGGCCAGAACCGCCAGCGCGCAGGACGCGATGCGGCTGGCCACCGAGTCCGAACGGCTGGTCAGCACGATGGGCACGCGCATGCCCAGCACCAGGCCCGCGCACTCGGCATCGGCCATGTAGACCAGCTGCTTGTAGATCATGTTGCCGGCCTCCAGGCTGGGCACCAGCAGCACGTCGGGCTGGCCGGCCACATCGGAGACGATGCCCTTGTGATGCGCCGAGCGCAGCGAGATGGCGTTGTCGTAGGCCAGCGGCCCGTCGAGGATGGCGCCGCTGATCTGCCCCCGGTCGGCCATCTTGCACAGCGCGGCCGCGTCGATGGTGCCGGGAATGGCGGGGTTGACGGTCTCCACCGCCGAGAGCACGGCCACGCGCGGCCGGGCAATGCCGATGGCACGGGCCAGGTCGATGGCGTTCTGCGCAATGTCGCGCTTGTCCATCAGCGTGGGGAAGATGTTGACCACACAATCGGTCATCAGCAGCGGGCGCTCGAAGCCCGGCAGGTCCATCACGAACACATGGCTGGCGCGGCGGCTGCCGCGCAGGCCGGCCTCGCGCGCCACGGCAGCGCCCAGCAACTCGTCGCTGTGCAGGCTGCCCTTCATCAGCGCGCGGGCCTGGCCGCTGCCGCACAGCGCCGCCGCCTGGGCCGCCGCCGCGCGTGGATCGTCGGCTGTGGAATGGATGGACGCGCCCGCCAGATCCAGCCCGGCTGCCTGGGCCGCCGCCCGGATGCGTGCCTCGGGGCCGACCAGCAGCGGCGTGATCAGGCCCGCCTGCGCGGCCTGCATGGCGGCCTGCAGCGAGCCCGCATCACAGGGATAGGCCACGGCCACCGGAATGGGGCCTTGCGCCCTGGCCTGGTCGAGCAAGTGCTGGAGATGGGGGCGGTGCGTGGCGGGCGCATCGTCGGCGGCCACGGCGAGTGAAAGTGGGGGGACCATGAAAGCTCCTGCGGGAAAGTACAGGGCCCGGCGCGAGCAACGCAGGGAATCTGGGAATCGGCTTTCGAGAGCCTTGCGCTTCACCCAGGCGCATGAAACCGGCGCGGCCCATCCCAGGGACACCGAGGAAGGGCCGCCCCGCACCGAGGGTGTCGTCCCCCTCCCCCGCGCAGCGGGTAGAGAGGGGGAAGGCGCGCAGCGCCTCAGGGGGTGTCAGACAGCTTCAGACGAAGTCTTTGTACTTTTCGAGGAAGCGCACGGGCTTGGCCAGCGCATCGCGGCGGAACGGGTCGCCCAGTTCGCGCGTGCACATCACCTCGATCACGCAGGTCTTGCCGTGGTTCATCTGCAGGTCGATGGCCTTTTGCAGCGCCGGGCCCACGTCCTCGATCTGGTCGACCACGATGCTTTCGGCGCCCATGGCGCTGGCAATCGCCGCGAAGCTTTCGCTTTCCAGCTCGCCGGCCACGAAGCGGCGGTTGTAGAAGTCCACCTGGTTCTTCTTTTCCGCGCCCCACTGGCGGTTGTGGAAGACCACGGCCGTGACGGGAATGTCATGGCGCACGGCGGTCATGATCTCCACCATGCTCATGCCCCAGGCGCCGTCGCCGGCGTAGGCAATGGCCGGACGGTCGGGCGCTGCGCACTTGGCGCCGATGATGGTGGGCAGGGCATAGCCGCAGTTGCCGAAGCTCATGGGCGCGAAGAAGCTGCGCGGCTCGTCGAAGCGCAGGTAGCTGTTGGCCACGGAGTTGATGTTGCCGATGTCGGTGGAGACCATCACGCGCGGCGGCATGGCCTTTTCCAGCTCGCGCAGCACCTGGCGCGGATGCAGGTACTGGCCGCCCGTGGGCGTGCGCTCGCCCTTGGCCTCTTCGATCATGTCCAGGCTGTAGGGGTCGCGCTCATGCGTCCACTCGTCCAGCTCCTTCTCCCAGGCGGCCTTCTCGGTGGCGATGGTGTCGGCGCGTGCGGCCTTGGTGGCGTCGCAGGCCAGGGTCTGGCCCTGCAGGCGGCGGCCCAGCTCGCGCGCCACGGCCTTGGCGTCGCCGTGGATGCCCACCGAGATCTTCTTGACCAGGCCCAGGTTGGTGTGGTCGGCCTCGACCTGGATGATCTTGGCGTTCTTGGGCCAGTAGTCCATGCCGTGCTGGGGCAGGGTGCCGAAGGGGCCCATGCGCGAGCCCAGCGCGATCACCACGTCGGCCTGGGCGATGAGCTTCATCGCGGCCTTGGAGCCCTGGTAGCCCAGCGGGCCGGCCCACAGCGGGTGCCTGGCGGGGAAGGCGTCATTGCGCAGGTAGCCCGTGACCACGGGGGCGCCCAGGCGCTCGGCCAGCTGCCTGCACTCCTCGACCGCATCGCCCATGACCACGCCGCCGCCGGCCAGGATCACGGGGAACTTGGCCGTGGCCAGCAGTTCCGTGGCGGCCTGCAGGCTGTTTTCACCGCCCGAGCCGCGCTCCACGCGCATGGGCTTGGGGATTTCGCACTGCACTTCGCCGTAGAAATAGTCGCGCGGAATGTTCAGCTGGGTGGGGCCCATCTCGGAGATGGCGCGGTCAAAGCAGCGGGCCGTGAACTCGGCCATGCGCTTGGGGTTGCAGACATGGCCCTGGTACTTGGTGAACTCCTGGAACATGGGCAGCTGGTTGGCTTCCTGGAAGCCTCCCAGGCCCATGCCCATGGTGCCGGTCTCGGGCGTGATCATGACCACGGGGCTGTGGGCCCAGTAGGCGGCCGCGATGGCGGTCACGCAGTTGCTGATGCCGGGGCCGTTCTGGCCGATCACCACGCCGTGGCGGCCCGAGACGCGCGCATAGCCGTCGGCCATGTGGGCGGCGCCCTGCTCGTGCACCACGGGGATCAGGCGGATGCCGGCGGGCGCGAAGATGTCCATGGCATCCATGAAGGCCGAGCCCATGATGCCGAACATCTCCGTGACGCCGTTGGCCACGCAGGTCTCCACAAAGGCTTCGGAAGGGGTCATCTTCTGGACGCCTTCGACCACCGTACGATTGTTGGCTGCAGTCATGTTGTCTCCTTGAAAATGGAACTTAGTGTTCCGAAAAAAGAAATTACGGCGCAAGTCTAGGACCGACTTCGCTTGGATGTCAAACAAATTTCTTTTTTCGGAACAAATTGACTCGAAAAATTGAAAAACATATGATGACCAACACCATGAACACCCGTGACCCCATCCCTGCCCGTATCGATGGCGACACGCCCAACCTGCGGCTGTTCGCCCTGCTGGAGGCCATTGCCCAGAAGAACGAGCCCTTCACGCTGCAGACCATGGTCGAGGAGACAGGCCTGCCCAAGCCCACCATGCACCGCATGCTTCAGCAGCTCGAAGGCGCGGGCATCCTGCAGCGCGAGGGCAATGGCCGGCACTACGGCACGGGTCGGCGCCTGATGCGGCTGGCCGAGAGCGTGCTGCTCAACAACACTACGCACGGCGCACGCCACGCGGTGCTGGCCCAGCTGGTGCGCGATATCGGCGAGAGCTGCAACATCACCGCCTTCTCGGGCAGCGAGGTGCTCTACCTGGACCGCGTGGAAACGCCCGCGCCGCTGCGCTTTTATCTGCACCCGGGCTCGCGCGTGCCGGCCCATTGCTCGGCCACGGGCAAGCTGTTCCTGAGCCAGATGGCGCCCGCGCAGCGCAGGCGGCTGCTGTCGGCCGTGCCGCTGGAAGGCTTCACGGCCAACACGCTGACGGCCTTTGACGCGCTGGACGCCGAGCTGGACCAGGTGCGCGCCCAGGGCCATGCCTTCGACAACGAGGAGTTCCTTCCCGGCCTGCTGTGTCTGGGCGTGCTCGTGCCCTCCATTCAGGGCGGCCCCTCGAACATGGGGCTGGCCGTGCAGGCGCCCATCATGCGTTTCACGCGCGAGCGGGCGCTGTCCTTTCTTCCCCAACTGCGCGCGGCGGCCGAGGCGATTGCGCGCATCAACGACGAAGTCCCCCCGGGAGCCCCTGACGATGACTGAGCTGACCCTGATGCATCCCACGCGCACGCTTGGCGTGCGCGAGACCTTCGGCCTGGACACCGACATGCAGGTGCCGGCCTTTGCCGAACGCAGCGAGCATGTGCCTGCCGTGGACCCGGCCTACCGCTTCAACCCGCAGGCCACGCTGGCCATCCTTGCCGGCTTTGCGCACAACCGGCGCGTGGTCATCCAGGGGCTGCACGGCACGGGCAAGTCCACCCACATCGAGCAGGTGGCGGCGCGGCTGAACTGGCCCTGCGTGCGCGTCAACCTCGACGGCCACATCAGCCGGCTGGACCTGGTGGGCAAGGATGCCATCGTGCTGCAGGAGGGCCGCCAGGTCACGCAGTTCCAGGAAGGCATCCTGCCCTGGGCGCTGCAGCGGCCCGTGGCCCTGGTCTTCGATGAGTACGACGCGGGCCGGCCCGACGTGATGTTCGTCATCCAGCGCGTGCTCGAACGCGAGGGCAGCTTCACCCTGCTGGACCAAAAGCGCGTGCTCCAGCCGCATGCGCAGTTCCGCCTCTTCGCCACCATGAACACCCTGGGCCAGGGCAACCTCAGCGGCCTGTACCACGGCACGCAGATGCTCAACCACGCCCAGCTGGACCGCTGGAACCTGGTCACCAGCCTGGACTACCTGGCACCGGCCGAGGAGGCCGCCATCGTGCTGGCGCGCGTGCCGCAGTTGGCCACGCCGCAGGGGCGCGAGCAGGTGGCCGCCATGGTGGCGCTGGCTGCGCTCACGCGCAAGGGCTTTGCGGTGGGCGACCTGTCGCTGCTGATGTCGCCGCGCACCGTCATCACCTGGGCCGAGAACGCGCAGATCTTCCACGACCTGCGGCTGGCCTTCGAGCTGTCCTTCCTCAACAAGTGCGAGCCGGCCGAGCGGGCCATCGTGGCCGAGTACTTCCAGCGCTGCTTCGGCCAGGAACTGGCGCTGCGCGACGAGCCCGCCCATGCCTGCTGAAGCATCCCCCTCGCTGGCGCGCATGGAGGCCTGGGGCGGGGCGCTGCTGCGCGCCATGGCGGGCGATGCCTCGCTGCAATGGAGCGGGCAGACGCTGTACCGGGGCACGGCGCCCGTGGCGCTGGCAGCGGCCCACCAATCCGATGTGCCCGCCCGATTGGCCGACCAGCGCGGCCTGCTCGACGGTGCCAGCCTGCGCCTGCGCCTGAGCGATGCCGGCCTGCACGCGCGCCACCTGCCCGGCGATCCGGTGGAGCGGCTGGTGTTTGAACTGCTGGAGCAGTTGCGCGTGGAAAGCCTGGCGCCCGAGGAATGGCCCGGCGCACGCGCCAACCTGCATGCGCGCTTTGTGCACTGGAGCCAGGCCTTTGCCGATTCGGGCCTGACCGAAAGCAGCCTGGGCATCCTGCTGTTCACCGTGGCGCTGACCGCCTGGAGCCGCCTGAGCGGCCATGAGCCGCCCGATGCCCTGGCCGACCTGGCCGAGGCCACGCGCGCCGGCCTGTCGGCGCAACTGGGCGCGCAGTGGGCCCTGCTGCGCCGCCACCGGCAGGACCAGCAGGCCTTCATTGCGCCGGCCCTGGCCATCAGCCGCTGGGTGGGCCAGGCCGTGCGGTCAGCCCAGGAAGAGGCGCCGCGCGGCGCTGGCGGGCCGCGCCGGCGGGGCAGCTTCGCGCTGCCGCTGCACTTTGAATCGCAAAGCCTGGATGCGCCGCCCGTGGCGCTCAGCGGCGACAGCCGCGCCTGGGCCGGCTCGGCCCACAGCTACCGCGTGTTCACGCGCGCCTATGACCGCGAGGCGCAGGCCGCCGAGCTGATCCGCGCAGCGCAACTGGCCGAGTTCCGCGGGCAGATGGATGAGGAACTGGCGCGCAGCGGCTTGCACGCGGGCCGGCTGGCCCGCCACCTGCAGCAGCGCCTGGCCGTGCCGCGCCACGACGGCTGGCAGTTCGGCCTGGAGGATGGACACCTGGATGCAAGCCGGCTGGCGCAACTGGTCAGCGATCCGCAGCAGCGCGCCATCTTCAGGAACGAGCTGCCGCGCCCCGTCAGCGATGCGGCCGTGGCTATCCTGCTGGACTGCTCGGGCTCGATGAAGGCGCATGCACGCCCGCTGTCCCTGCTGGTGGACCTGCTGGGCCGCGCGCTGTCCATGGCCGGCGTGCCGGTGGACGTGCTGGGCTTTTCCACCCAGGCCTGGAACGGCGGCCGCGCCCGCCGCGACTGGCAGCGTGCGGGCCAGCCCCACATCCCGGGCCGGCTCAACGAGCGGCTGCACATCGTCTTCAAGGACGCAGCCAAACCCTGGCGCCACGCCCGCCACGGCATTGCCGCGCTGCGCAGGCCCGACCTGTTTCGCGAGGGCGTGGACGGCGAGGCCGTGGAATGGGCCTGCGAGCGGCTGCTGGCGCGGCCCGCGCAGCGCCGCATCCTGCTCGTCATCTCGGACGGCTGCCCCATGGACACGGCCACGCACCAGGCTAACGACGAGCACTACCTGGACCAGCACCTGCGCCAGGTCATCGCCCGGCACGAGCGCGCGGGCGACGTGCAGATCCGCGCGCTGGGCGTGGGGCTGGACCTGGGCGTGTTCTACCGGCGCAGGCTGGCGGTGGACCTGCGCGAGCAGATCGATGAGGCCCTGCTGATGGACGTGGCGGAGTTGATCTGCCGGCCGTAATGCCGGCCCTGGTGCCCTCCGTGATGTCCTCCACGATAGCGACTTCGCTCAGCCCCCATCCCGCCCGGGTGGGACTGCAGATCTAGCGGACCTGCGCGACAAAGTCGCTCACCAACTGCGCAAACTCCACGGGCATTTCCACGGCACTCAAATGCGCGGCGGGCAGCGACACCAGCTGCGCGCCCGGAATCTGCGCCTGCATGTCCTCGGACAGGGCAGGCGGCGTGGCCTCATCGCGACTGCCCGCAATGAGCAGTGCGGGGCAGGCGATGCGCCGGTTGCTCTCGCGAAAATCGATGCCGCCCACGGCCGCACAGGCGGCCGCATAGGGCTTGGCCGCCAAAGCCTCCAGCCCAGCGCGCAAGGAGGCCACGCGGGCCGCCTGCCCTGTGCGGAACTCGGGGGTGAACCAGCGCTGCATGGCGCCGTCGGCTATCACCGCCACGCCCTGGTCGTGCACGGTGGCAATGCGCGCCTGCCAGCCTGCGCGCGCGGCCTCGTCGTAGTAGCTGGCCGAATTGGCGATGGTGATGCTGCGCACCAGCGCCGGATGGCGCACGGCCAGGGCCTGGGCCGTCATGCCGCCCATGGACAGGCCCACGAAGTGCACCGGCCCCTGGCCCAGCGCCTCGATCACGCCAGCGGCGTCGTCGGCCAGATCGTTCATGTCGAAGGCCTCGCCGATGGCGGGCGAACGGCCATGGCCCCGGTGGTCGTAGCGCACCACGGTGAAGCGGTCTTCCAGCGCCTGGGCAACGCCGTCCCACATCTGGAGGTCACAACCGAGCGCGTGGCTCAGAACGAGGGCCGGGCCTTGGCCCTGCTGCACAACATGGAGTTTCGACATGGCGGTCACTGCTTGGGGAAAAGGCGATTATGGGATGGCCCATGCGGGTGGGCGGCTACGGATACCACGCATATCCGGCATCTCAGCCCCATAATCCCCAGCCATGCACGCCCTGCGCAACTCCGTCTCACTGGCCCGTCTGGTCACGGCGTGGTTCGCGTTGACGCTGGGCCTGGCGATTGCATCGCCCCTGGTGCACCCGCAGGCCATGGAGCTGGTCTGCACGGCTGGCGGCAGCGTCAAGCTGGTCGTGGTCAACGGTGAAGAAGGGCAGGCGGTGTCTGCCCAGCATTCGCTGGACTGCCCGCTGTGCCTGGCGGTAACGCCGCCGCCCGCGCATGTCACCCTCTCCTGGGCACAACCGCAGCCGCTGGGCCGCGCGCTGCAGCCCATCGTCTCTGCCCGCATTGCCTCCCTGGTCGGCGCGCCGCTGCCGCCGCGCGGGCCTCCCTTGCCGATGTCGATCGCCTGAGGCATTGGCTGCCGTCCAGCGCTGTCCAGCGTGGTCTGGAGCTTTCTGGCCGCTTGCCTGTCTCAGAACATTGCCGCACCGGCCGGGCGCAGCTTTGGCGGTGCGGCTTCGCCAAGATTCCACGCAGGGAAGCCATGTTCCGTTCCGATTGCCATGCGGCGCCGCAGCGCGCCGCCGATTTTTCTTCGACCCTCCCATCCGTTGCTTGCGCTGCCCTGTCTCGCCGTGCCTGCCTTGGCGGCGGCCTGGCCGCACTGGCGCTGCTGGCCGGCTGCAAACCCGCCACCGTGCCGTTCAAGGGCATCGACCTGACCGGCGCGCAGTACGGCCGGGACTTCCGCCTGCGCGATGCCGATGGGCGCGAGCGCACGCTGGCCGACTTCAAGGGCCAGGCCCTGATGGTCTTTTTCGGCTTCACCCAATGCCCCGATGTCTGCCCCACGGCGCTGACGCGCGCGTTGGAAATACGCGAGCTTCTGGGAGCCGACGGTGCCCGCCTGGCCGTGGCCTTCATCACCATCGATACCGAGCGCGATACGGCCCAGGTGCTCAAGGCCTATGTGGGCGCCTTCGACCCCGGCTTTGTCGCGCTGCGCGGTGACGAGGCGCAGACGGCCGAGGTCGCCAGGGAATTCAAGGTCTTCTACAAGAAGGTGCCTACGGGGGCGTCCTACACCATGGACCACTCGGCCATCACCTATGTCTTCGATCCCGAGGGCCGGCTGCGCGTGGCGTTCCGCCATGAGCAGGACGCGCAGGACTGCGCGGCCGATCTGCGCCAGATCCTGGGGGCTGCATGAAGAGCTTTGCACTTTCTCTGGCCGGCGTCGCAGGCCTTTGCGCGGCATCCTCCGCCCTGGCCCAGGCAGAACCTGTTCTTGCGGATGTGGAGGTGCGCGCCCGCGGCGCCGCCGCCACGCCCGAGGCCCGCGCCGCGCAGGCCGTGCAGGCTGCGCGCGATGAACTGTCGCAGCGCGCAGGCGGCACGGCCGTCATCGATGCAGCCAGCTACGCGGCCGGGCGCGCCAGCACCGCCGCCGATGCGCTGGCCTACGCGCCGGGCGTGCTCGCACAGACGCGCCACGGCCCGGAGACGCGGCTGTCCATCCGGGGCTCGGGCGTGCAGCGCGGCTACCTGATGCGCGGCATACAGCTGTACCAGGACGGCATACCGCTGAACCAGGCCGATGGCGCGGCGGACTTCCAGTCCATCGACCCCATGGCGGCCCAGCATGTCGAGGTCTGGCGTGGCGCCAATGCGCTGGAGTACGGCGCCAGCAGCCTGGGCGGCGCGATCAACTTTGTCTCTCCGACCGGGTTGACGGCGCCTGCCGCATCGCTGCGGCTGCAGGCCGGATCGTTCGGCCAGCGGCAGGCACAGGCCCAGCTGGCGGGCCGTGGCGAGCGGGTGGATGGCCTTCTGAACTTCAGCCGCAGCGAGCAGGACGGCTGGCGCGAACAGTCGGCCTGGCGCACGCAGCGCCTGTCCGGCAATGTGGGCCTGCAGCTCACCGATACGCTGGAGCTGCGCGCCTTCCTGTCCCATGTGGATGCCGACATGCAGATGCCAGGCAGCCTCACGCGCGCGGCCATGCTGGCCAATCCGCGCCAGGCCGCGCCCGGCTATGTGGCGCAGGACGCCGGCAACAACTACCGCCAGACGCGCGGCGCCCTGCGCATGGACTGGCAGCCGCGCGAAGGCCTGCGCTGGACCACCTCGCTGTTCGCCGCGCAGCGCGACCGCTTCCACCCCATGACCATGGGCATCGTCCAGCAGGACATGCGCGACACGGGTCTGGACTCGCGCCTGGCGGCCGAGCTGGGGCAGGGCGGCGGCCTCACGCGCAGGCTGGTGCTGGGCTTTTCCAGCGCGCAGCTCGATGGCGATGAATGGCGCTACACCAATGCGGGCGGCGCGGCCGGCACGTCCACGGGGCGCACGCGCGTGAAGGCGCAGCAGGACGTGGTCTATGGCGAATACAGCCACGGCCTGAGCACCCGCTGGACGCTGCAGGCCGGCCTGCAGTTCGTGCGCGCCCAGCGCCGCCAGGACAATCTGCTGGCGCCCGCCTCCAGCTATGACGTGGATTTCAGCCACACCTCGCCCAAGCTGGGCCTGCTGTTCGCGGCCACGCCCACGTCGCAGTGGTACGCCAACATCAGCGGCAGCTTCGAGGCACCGCCCATTGGCGAGCTGGTCTACCAGCCTTCGCTGCCGCTGGGGCGCGCGCAAAGCGCAACCACGGTGGAGGCGGGCTGGCGCGGCCACGGCGAGGCCCTGGCCTGGGACGCCGCCATCTACCACTCGCGCGTGCGCCGCGAACTGCTGGCGCTGACCGACGCCAGCGGCACGGCCCTGGGCACCACCAATGCCGACCGCACCATCCACCAGGGGCTGGAGCTGTCCATGCAGGCACGGCTTGCGCCGCGCTGGTCGCTGCGCACCCAGTACCTCTACAGCGACCTGCGCTTTGACAACGACGCCGTCTACGGCCGCCGCCGCCTGGCCGGCATTCCACCGCACCTGTTGCGGGCCGAGCTGCAGTGGAAGGCCACGCAGCAGGTCACGGTCGCGCCCGGCCTGGAGTGGCTGCCCTCGCGCACCTGGGTGGACCATGCCAACACCGTGGCCTCCGACGGCTATGCGCTGCTCAACCTGCGCTTGGGCGGGGCGCTGGGCGATGGCTGGAGCTGGTTCGTCGAAGGCCGCAACCTGACCGACCGGCGCTATGCCGCGACCACGGCCGTACAGGCCAATGTGCGCGGCGTGGACGGTGCCTACTACTTTCCCGGAGATGGCCGGGCCGTGTACGCGGGCCTGAGCTGGCGCATGCCCTGAGGGGGCCGGGCGCAGCGCCGAAAGGCGCCGCTGCCATGGCGTGCGACCTGGCATGGAGTGCTCCTGCCTTGTGCTAAAAATGGGCCGGTCCATCCACCCCGATGCCCATCCAGCAAGTAGGAAAGGGACACCCGGCGCCATGAAGAGGCTTCTTTCCGACAAGGTGCTCCGGCGCCTGGTGCTCGGCAACCTGCTGGTGGCCGGCCTGCTGGGCCTGGCCACCTGGTTGAGCCTGCGCGCCAACCACCAGGCCGACCTGGACCTGGGCGTGGCCGTCACCCGGAACCAGGCCCGCAGCCTGAGCCTGGAACTGAACGCCGAGATGCGGCTGGTGGACAACGCCCTGGCCACCGTCGCGGGCCGCTACCGCAGCCGGAGTCTGGAAGGCGCGGACGTGGCGGCGCTGGCCCTTTATGAAATCCTGCAGGAGCAGCGCGCCCTCGTTCCCTTCGTCACGGCGCTGCGCGTCACCGACGCCAATGGCCAGGTCCTGCAGAGTGCGAACGAGGAGGAGCCGGCATTTTCCGTGGCCGAGCGAGGCTACTTCGACCGGGCGCGCAACACCGACCGCATGGTGGTCTCCGACCCGCTGGTCAGCCACTCCTTCAAGAAATGGGCCATCGTGCTGGCGCGGCGGCTGCAATCCGGCGATGGGGATTTCCAGGGCATCGTCTACGCGGTCGTTGCGGCCGAGCATTTCCAGTCGCTGTTCCGCCGCCAGGCCTTCGGGCCCGACAGCGCCATTGCGCTGCGTTCGGACAAGGATCTGCTGGTGGCCCGCTACGCGGCAGGCGATCCCCAGCCCATGGCCGGCATCGGCGGCTCGGAAGTCTCGGGCGAGTACCACCGGGCCCTGGCCGATGACCGGGAGCTTGGCTGGTACATCACGCCCACGCTGCTCGATGGCGTGGAGCGCATCACGGCCTACCAGCGCCTGGCCGGCTACCCGCTGACCGTCTTCACCGGCCTGGGCACGGAAAGCTACCTGGCGGGGTGGCGCGCATCGGCCTGGCGTGCCTGGGCGCTCACGGGCCTGAGCATCGCGCTGATCGCGCTGGGTTCGGTCAGCCTCTATCTGCTGCAGCAGCGCGAACGCGTGGCGCGCATCCGGCTCGCCGAGCTGCTGCGCCAGCAGGAACTGTTCATGGACAACGACCTCATCGGCATCGCCCGCCTGCGCGAGCGCCGGCTGCTGTGGACCAACCAGGCCCTGCAGCGCATGCTCAAGCGCCCGGCCGGCGAGCTGCTGGACCACTCGGCGCGCATCCTCTACCCGGACGAGGAGACCTACGAACGCTCCGGCGAACTGGCCTATGGCGCACTGCGCTCCAGCGGCAAATGCCACGCCCAGATGCAGCTGCAGACCAGCGATGGCAGCCTGCTCTGGGTCGATGTCAGCGGCGCAGGCCTGGCCGATGGCGAATCGATATGGGTCTTCGTGGACATCGACGCCCTCAAGCGCGGCGAGCAGGCGGCCCAGCACCAGGCATTGCACGACGTGCTGACCGGCCTGGCCAACCGCCGCGCGCTGCAGGCGCGGCTGCAGCGCGCGCTGGCCCAGGCCAGCGGCCCCGGCCAGCTGGCCGTCTGCTTCATGGACCTGGACGGCTTCAAGCAAGTCAACGACACCGAAGGCCACGACGCCGGCGATGAAGTGCTGCGCATCATCGCCCGCCGCCTCACCACCCAGGCCCGCGAAACCGACTGCGTCGCCCGCCTGGGCGGAGACGAATTCGTGCTGCTGCTGGACGAATTGGCCTCGGCCGACGACGCCCGGCAGATCATGCAGCGCTGCCTGGCCTCCATCCGCCAGCCCATCCGCCTGCACAGCGGCGCCACCGTGCAGGTCGGCGCCAGCATGGGCATCGCCCTCAATGCCTCCCGGGAAGATGCCACCCAGCTCCTGCAGCGCGCCGACGAGGCCATGTACGCGGCCAAGCGCGCGGGCAAGGGGCGGATTGTGGTGGCGGGCGGGTAGGGATTTGGGGGCTATGCCGCCGTTGTGATTGCGGCAGTTGTCTGGGCGGAGGAGGCCGTGGGCTCAACAAGGCAAGGCCTTGAATGCCGAACCAAAAGTCACCGCCGGGGCGGTCACCAAAGGCCGGGCGGCAGACCCGGCCTTTTCTTTCCTTGCATTCGTTTTCAGCGCTCGGCCTCTTCAATCCATATCCGGATCCTCGTCGCAGCCCGAGCCATTGACGGAGCACATGGAACCTATCTTGATTTTCCGCATGGGCTGCTTGGCCAGCCTTTCACAGCGCGACATTTGCTCGGCATACATATCGTCCATGTGCGTGCCGTCAATCATGGTCACCCCATTGCGAATGATGGGCTTTGCCTGACCATCGGCAAGGGCGAAGGCCATTTTCCTGAGAAGAAAACTGGCATGGTGGCAAGGGCCCAGGGCCATGGCAATCCTGGCCATTTCAGGATCAGGAACCCGCTTTTTGGCCTGCGTCAGGCCGTCCATCTTTTCCATGAAAGCCCCGTCGTTCTGCGCGATCTGGCCCACCAGCTTGGTCATGCCCGCCTGATTGCGCTTTTTCACAAGGTCCGCGATCTGGTCCTCCAGGCGTCTTGCCACAGCGGCATCACCGAATGCAGCCAGAGAGGCAGATAGTGCATCGTTCTCGGCCGCCGATACTCCCTTTGGCACAGACAGTACAGCGCTAGCAGCCAGAAAGGCGGCCATGATCCGGCGAGTCCGGACTGCGCCTTGCGGCCGCAGGCGTCCTCCCAATGCAATGGTGTTCATGTTCTTTGAAGATGGATTGAAATGAAAAATCTCCATTGCGCAGGCGCAGTGGAGAAGAGGGGCTTGGGCGGGAATGGCCAAGCCGCCGAACTCTATCTCAATATGCGAATGGATATCCAGGCATCAGCCAGTCAATTGCTTTGTCGCACCACCAGCTCATCACCCAGATCCAGGCTTGGCGATTCCCCGGCCTCTCCGCGCATCCATTGCAGCAGCATGCGCGCACTTTCGGTGCCGACGCGGCCAAGCGTGCGGGCAAGGGGAGGATTGTGCTGGCGAGTGGGTAGGGCTATGGAGGCCGTGCCGCTGCTGTGATTGGGGCAGTTGCCGGGGCAAGTGGGACCGTGGCTCAACAAGGCAATACCTCGAATGCCGAACCAAAAGACGACGCAAGGCCATTGATGGCCCGTGTGCACACGCGTGCCTGGTTGAATGCGATGTCGTACAGCAGCGCGATGGCAAAGGCCAGATAGGCCATGTAGGCCAGGCCGATGTAACTGCCAAACACAATGGTGTGCAGCCAGTCCTGTGCGAACAGATACAGCATGGCAGTCACCGCCGAGGCGGTCACCAGCACGATGGCGGGCAGTGCCAGCTGCAGCCCCGCCCGCCTGCGTCGCGCCGTCACGCCGGCCAGGGCCAGAAACACCAGCGCATTGGATGCAGTGAAGATCCTGAACTCCCGCACCAGGCTGGCCGTGGTCTGGTGGTAGGCCGACTCGATGAATTCCACCAGCCGGGCGCGCATCTGGATCAGCGATGCCAGCTGGGTGGCCTGGCGTTGCTGCGCGTAGACGGCCTTGCGCTTGCGGCATTCGCAGTCGGCGCGGCGCATGTCGGTCATGACCGAAGCCAGCTTGTCGGGAATGCCTGCCTCGATCTCGCGCCGCACTGCAGCGATCTCGCTATCTGTCCTGCCCAGCGCCTTCTGGGCCAGGCCCGCCATGCGCGAGCCTGAAAGCGTATCCAGCTGGGTGCCCAGCCTGCGCCCGATCTCGATGCGGATGATCTCCTTGCCCAGGCTCTCGACCAGCAATGGCGAGGAAAACGACAGGGCGAAGGCTGCGCCGAACACAAGCGTGCCCAGGATGCCGAAGCAAAGAATGAGGGTTCGCATGCGCAAGCGGTGCCGTGGCTTGTCAACCCTTGCGCGGCGCCATGCACAGCGTGGCCAGCAGCCCCGCGCAGGCGTCCTCCACCAGGTCCAGCACGTCCTCGAAACCCCGGTCGCCGCCGTAGTAGGGGTCGGGCACTTCGCGCGCGGTGTGCTCGGTGCAGAAGTCCGTCAGCCGCTGTACGCGGTGCCATTCGGACTCGGGGCAGATCCTGCGCGCTGCAGATTCGTTGGCGCCATCCATCACCAGCACCTGGTCGAATGCCGTGAAGTCCTCGGCCCGCAGTTGCCGCGCGCGCTGCTGCGAAAGGTCATAGCCGCGCCGCGCGGCATGGGCCTGGGAGCGGCGGTCGGGTGCCTCGCCCACGTGGTAGCCGTGCGTGCCTGCGGAGTCCACTTCGATGCGGCCAGCCAGGCCCGCGTCGGCCACCATTTTTTCAAGCACGCCGTGGGCCGTGGGGCTGCGGCAGATGTTCCCTGTGCAGACCATGAGGATTCTTTTCCTCTTTGTGGCTGGCCTGCGGTCAGCTGACTGTTCCCGAATCTGTTCCATAAACCTCCCTGTGGGTAACGGGCTTCACGACATCTCGATGGCCTGCGATGCCCAGGTGCTCGCCGGCATTTTCCACGCCCCGCACCTGAACTGCCGGGCCGCTTATGCTGCGCCCATGGTGGAACTGCTTTGTTTCTGGATGGCTCGGGTGGGCGCGGCCCTGTTGGAGTTGCGGTTGCTGCGCAGCAGCGACGGCGGCTTCAGAGTGACCGTCATCACGGCGGCCATCGTGGTCATCGTGTGCCTGGTGTTGCTGTCCTTTTACGCCTGAGCCCGCAGGTCGGGCGTTTTCGGACGCCCTGTCAGGCGGATTTCATGGTGCTGCGCCGCCGGCATGGGACGTGGCTGAACTCAATGCAGCGCCATCTTGCACGCCAGTGCGGATTCTTCGATCACGGCGGAATCGATGCATCAATCATGTGCGGCCCGGTGATCTTCTGCGACGGGATCCAGACCAGATAGGACCTCCACATGCCCCGATCATTGCAGTACACAAGGTACTCGCCTGGATCCAGGCGGCTCTCCCGGTATTGGAATTGCACGCAGCCGATAGCTTGGTTCTTGCCCAGCGCGATGGCGATGTTTCGGCTGAAATCAGTTTTCCACGGACCGGGATAGCGCTCGGTGAGCGGCACACTTTTCGGCGCAGGCACAAGGAAGGCAACGGCCAAAAACGCTACGGCGATCACTGCCGCTGCTCTCAGTTTGTTGTTCATCTCTGTCTTGATCGGGCCTCTGCAGTCAAACAATGCGCAAGGACATGCCCGCCTTTTTGGGCAGCAGGGAGGGTTCGAACCCATAGCGGCGATAGAACTCCGGCGTGCCGTGGTCGGCCATGAGGCTGACATAGGCCGTGGGCAGGGCATTGCCGTGGATGTACTGCATCAGGCGCTGCATGATGAGGTGGCCCAGGCCCTTTTTCTGGTGCTCGGGGATGACAGCGATGTCCACGATTTCGAAGAAGCACCCGCCGTCTCCGATCACGCGGCCTATGCCAACCGGCGTTGCATCGGCATAGACGACCACGCTGAACAGGCCGTTTTTCAGGCCGATGGCGGCCGCCTCGGGCGACTTGCGGCTCAGGCCGGCAGCCAGCCGGATCTGGATGTAGTCCTGGACGGCGGGGACGTGGTCTTCAATGCGGTAGTTCATGGATGGTGAGGGCGCCAGGGGCATATCGGAGGATAGGCAGAGCGCCATCATAGGCAGGCGTCTGTCCGATGCCCACGGCAGAGCCTTCGGCCAGGCTGGCCCTGATGACTGCGTTGGAGTGCGCTTGCACCGTGCCCAGCGCACACCGTGCAGCTCCGCACGCAGCAGGCTTGGGGAACAGCGTTGCGCCCACGTTGCGGGTCTCGCGCGCATCCTGTCGCAGCAGCCGCCGCATGGCGGGGAACATGTGAGCCGATGCGCCACAAGAAAGACTGTCGCCTGGGCCGTGCACTGGTGCAATCGGTCCAGCAGAATGAAGTCATCGCAACAATCAACGGATACCGTCCAAATGGAGTATGGAATGCAAGAGGTGAGGTGTTCCAGCTGCAATCGCAAACTTGCAATGGGCATCTTCCAGAAACTGAGCATCAAGTGCCCGCGCTGCGGGACGCTGAATTCCTTGAGGGTCGAGAGCCCCCAACATGAGTGCCATCGAGCGCCTGTCAACTTAGATGAAAGGCAATCGCCATGACAACTCTTGCAAAGCCCACCCCCATCGGCGCCCTGTACGCGAACCTGGGTGTCAATACCTCCGTCGTGCAGGTGGTCGCGCCTGGCAACAACCTCCATGGCCTGGTGATCCGCACGCTGTACGTCAATTCCTCGGCTGGCACTATCGGTGTGCAGGTGTTCGCTGACACAGCCGCCCCATCGGCATATGGCGATGGTACGAAGCGCTTGATCTTCATTGGCACTCCCATTCCGACGATCAGCGCGCAGTACTCTTTGTATGTGCCGCCTGGCCAGGGGATTTGGGCTGTTGCCAATGGAAACGGCAGCGTCAACATGACCTATGACCTGTTGACAGAACCCCTTGTCTAAGGGTTTGTGACGGAAAGCCCGCTGACACAGCCAGCGGGCTTTTCTGTTTGCTGCGTGCGTGACCTTTGGCGCCGTAGCTCGCCTCCTCGAAGGTGCGAAGTGAAGGCGCTTGGAGCCTGCTTTTTGTGAGACCGAAGTCTGCCTTCTGGATGAAGTGCAACCTGATGGCTTGCGTATGTTGAACGGCGCGCTTTTCGATCTGCGTCAAGCAGTCCGGTCTGACGCCCATATCAACGCTGGAAATTGCCAACTTCGAAGGCCGTGAATCGCCTTTCGTGAAGACCTTGCTCAAACCAGCTCTCGGCGCCATGCCCAGTTTCGCTGATCTGACCGAGATCTCAATGCAGCGCCACCATCAACTGCCCGTTCTCATTGCGCACCGCATGCACGCGCACGGAGTGCTCGGGCGCTTCCAGGCATTCGCCGGTGGCCAGGTCGAAGTGGTGCTTGTAGATGGGCGAGGCGACGACGACGCGCTCGCCCAGGCTGCCGACCAGGCCGCGCGCGAGCACGCTGGCGCCGCAGCGCGGGTCCACGTTGTCTATGGCGTAGAAGCGGTCTTCGCCAAGGCGAAAGACCGCCACATGCCGGCCTTCGACCAGGGCGCAGACCCCCGTGTCGGGGACGATGTCACGGGTGGCGCAGACGGGCATCCACTGTTCTTGGGCGGGGTGTGTCATGGCGGTGCCTTGTCGGTGGTGTGGGTGCGGGCCGGGACCAGGCCTGGATCAGACCAGGGCCTCGCTGCGCTCTTCGCTGCGCGCCGGGCGGATCTGGCCGCGCTCCTGCACGAAGACGATGTGCTCGTCGGGCTGGTCGCTGTTGATGAAGCTGCGAAAGCGCTGGCGCACTTCGGGCGTGGTGACGGCGGTCTTCCACTCGCACTGGTAGGTGTCCACCACATGCTGCATCTGGGCCTCGAGTTCGGCGCCCAGGCCCAGGCTGTCGTTGACCACCACGTCCTTGAGGTAGTCCAGGCCGCCTTCCAGGTTCTCGCGCCAGGTGCTGGTGCGCTGCAGGCGGTCGGCCGTGCGCACGTAGAACATCAGGAAGCGGTCGATGAGTTGCAGCAGCCTGTCCTTGGACAGGTCGGAGGCGATCAGCTCGGCATGGCGCGGCTTCATGCCGCCGTTGCCGCAGACGTAGAGGTTCCAGCCCTTGTCGGTGGCGATCACGCCCACGTCCTTGCCCTGGGCCTCGGCGCATTCGCGCGTGCAGCCCGAGACGCCGAACTTGATCTTGTGCGGCGCGCGCAGGCCCTTGTAGCGGTTTTCCAGCTGCACGGCCAGGCCCACGCTGTCGTCCACGCCGTAGCGGCACCAGGTGGAGCCCACGCAGCTTTTGACGGTGCGCAGCGACTTGCCGTAGGCATGGCCGGACTCGAAGCCGGCGGCGATCAGCTCCTCCCAGATCAGCGGCAGCTGCTCCACGCGGGCGCCGAACAGGTCCACGCGGGCACCGCCCGTGAGCTTGGTGTACAGGCCGTATTTCTTGGCCACCTGGCCCACGGCGATCAGGCCGTCCGGTGTGACTTCGCCGCCGGGCATGCGCGGCACCACGGAGTAGCTGCCGTCCTTCTGGATGTTGCCCAGGTAGTAGTCGTTGCTGTCCTGCAGGCTGGCCAGCTGCGGCTGCAGCACGAACTCGTTCCAGCACGAGGCCAGGATGCTGGCTGCCAGTGGCTTGCAGACATCGCAGCCCAGGCCCTTGCCATGGCGGTGCAGCAGTTCGTCGAAGGTCTTGATGCCGCCCACGCGCACCAGGTGGTACAGCTCCTGGCGCGAGTGCGGGAAATGCTCGCAGACATGGTTGTTGACGGCCATGCCGCGCCGGGCCATCTCGGCCTTCATGACCTGGGTGGCCAGGGGCACGCAGCCGCCGCAGGTGGCGCCGGCCTGGGTGCAGGACTTGAGCTCGGCCATGGTGCAGGCGCCTTCGCCCACGGCCGCGCAGATCTGCGCCTTGGTGACGTTGTTGCACGAGCAGATCTGCGCCGTGTCGGGCAGGGCGTCCACACCCAGGCCGGGCTTGGCCTTGCCGTCGCTGGAGGGCAGGATGAGGAACTCGGGCTCTTCGGGCAGCGCGATGCTGTTGAGCGCCATCTGCAGCAGCGTGCCGTACTCGTCGGCGTTGCCCACCAGCACGGCGCCCAGCAGCTGGCGGCCGTCCTCGCTGACCACGATCTTCTTGTAGACCTGCTTGCGCTCGTCGATGAACTGGTAGTTGCGGCTGCGCGGCGTCTTGCCCTGGGCGTCGCCGATGCTGGCCACATCCACGCCCATGAGCTTGAGCTTGGTGCTGAGATCGGCCCCGCCGAAGGCGGCCTCGGCCTCGCCCGCAATGTGGCGGGCCGCCACGCGCGCCATGTCGTAGCCGGGTGCCACCAGGCCGAAGGTCTGCTCGCGCCAGGAGGCGCATTCGCCAATGGCGTAGACGTTGCGGTCGCTGGTGCGGCAATGGTCGTCCACGGCCACGCCGCCGCGCGGGCCTATGGCCAGGGCGCACTGGCGCGCGATCTCGTCGCGCGGGCGGATGCCGGCGGAGAAGACGATCATGTCGGTTTCCAGGTGCGTGCCGTCGGCAAACACCATGCGGTGGCGTGCCGTGGCGCCGTCGGTGATCTCCAGCGTATTGCGGCCCGTGTGCACCTGCACGCCCAGGTCCTCGATCTTGCTGCGCAGCACGCGGCCGCCGCCGTCGTCCACCTGCACGGCCATCAGGCGCGGGGCGAACTCGACCACATGGGTCTCCAGGCCCAGGTCGCGCAGGGCCTTGGCGCATTCCAGGCCCAGCAGGCCGCCGCCCACCACCACGCCGGTCCTGGAGCGCGCGGCCGATGCCTGCATGGCCTCCAGGTCCTCGATGGTGCGGTAGACAAAGCAGTGCGGCCGGTCGCGCCCCGGCACGGGCGGCACGAAGGGCGCCGAGCCTGTGGCCAGCACCAGCCGGTCGTAGGCGATGACTTCGCCATCGGCCGTGGTCACGGTGCGCTCGCGCCGCTCCACGGCTGCCGCCCTGGCCGCCAGGCGCAGCGTGAAGCCGCTGGCCTCGAAGAAGCCGGGCTCGACCAGGCTCAGGTCCTCGGCGCTCTTGCCGGAGAAGAATTCCGACAGGTGAACACGGTCGTAGGCGGCGCGCGGCTCCTCGCACAGCACGGTGACGTTCGCGTCTGCCACGCCCAGGGCATGCAGCTGCTCGAGAAATTTGTGGCCCACCATGCCGTGGCCGATCACAACGATGTTCATCTGGCGTCCTGCGTTGCGCATCCAGTGTTTTGCGGGCCGCAGGCCAGGGCCAGCGGGTCAGGGCAGCCAATGCAAGTGCCGTGCCAGCGCCGCTGCGCGGTGCCTGCCCGTGGTGCACGCTGTCTGGTGCGCAGACAGCGTGCACCGCAATGCGCTCGCCGCACCGTGCAGGGGCGGGGTGCGCCGTGGTGGTGCGTCAAGTGCGCCAGGAACGCCCGGTGCGTCAGGCGCGAGGCAGTCCCTGCGCGCGGATGCGCCAGGCCTCGGGCGCGCAACCGAATTGCGCAGCGAACCAGCGCGTGAAGGCGCTGTGGCTGGCATAGCCGAGCATGGATGCGATCTGTCCCACGCTGTAGTGGGGGTGGTCCAGGTAGCGCAGGGCCAGTTCGTGGCGCACTTCGGTCAGCAGCTCGCTGAAGCTCAGGCCCTCGCGGTCCAGTTCGCGCTGCAGCGTGCGCAGGCTGCGCCCCATGCCCTGCGCCACGCCTGCGCAGGTGGCGTTGCCCGAGGGCAGCAGCAGGTAGATGACCCTGCGCGCCTGGTGGCCCACGGAGGCGGCACGGTGGGCCGGCATGGCCTCCACCAGCCGCAGCGCATAGCGCGCCAGCGCGGGGTCGGCCAGCGGGTTGGGCTCGTCCAGGTCGGCGGCGCGGCAGGCGATGCCGTTGAACTCGGCGCCGAACGTGATGCGGCAGCGGAACATGCGGCGGTGCTCGGACAGGTCGGCCGGTGGCGCGTGGCTGAAGCTGACGCCCTGCGGCCGCCAGCGCTCGCGCAGCAATGCCTCGCACATGCGCCACAGCACGCCCATGGCCAGTTCCACGGACTGGCGCATGGCGCCGTGCAGGACGAAGTCCTCGCGCAGGATGACGATGCCCCCTGCATCCTCCAGGTGGATCAGCAGCGATTCGTTGACCAGGTGCATGTGCGCGACCAGCGTGTCCAGCGCATGGCGCAGCGTGGGCTGGTGCAGCAGCAGCAGGCTCACGGCGCCGAAGCTCGACAGCTGGCGGTGCCGGGCCATGCGCAGGCCCAGGGACTCGCAGCCCGTGGACTGGGCCGCGTCTTCCAGCAGGCGCGCGACGATGGCCACGTCGATCAGCTGGTCCTGCTCGCGCAGCAGCGCGGGCCGCAGGCCGGCCTGGCGCAGTGCCTTGTCGGGGTCGCCGCCCAGTTCGCGCATGACGTCCGAAAAATGGGTCAAGGCCGCCGCGCGCACCATGGTGACCATGCTTGCCCTCCTGTCAGTCCGTGGCCTGGTGGCACGAAATGCAAAGAGGATGGCATGGCTTGCATAGTCCGCGGAACCGGGTTTTCCTACATTGCAGAGACCGGCCCCACGCCGGGCGGACCGTGCCGCCACGGGCCTTCACAACAATGACAGGAGACAGGCATGCGCATAGAGCCCATGACATGCGCCATCGGCGCCGAATTGCTCGGCGTGCGGCTGGCCGACGCGGTGCGCGACGACGCGCTTTTCTCGGAGATCCGGGCAGCGCTGCTGCGCCACAAGGTGCTGTTCCTGCGCGACCAGGACCTGGCGCGCGCCGAGCACGTGGCCTTTGCGCGGCGCTTCGGCGAGCTGGAGGACCATCCGGTGGCCGGCAGCGATCCCGAGCATCCGGGCCTGGTGCGCATCTACAGGACGCCCGAGCAGCCCAACGACCGCTACGAGAATTCCTGGCACTGCGACGCCACCTGGCGCGAGGCGCCGCCCATGGGCTGCGTGCTGCACTGCGTGGAATGCCCGCCCGTGGGCGGCGACACCCTGTGGGCCAACATGGCGCTGGCCTACGAACGCCTGCCGGACGCCGTCAAGGCGCTGATCGCGCCGCTGCGCGCGCGCCACAGCATCGAATGCACGTTCGGCGCGGCCATGCCCATCGAAAGGCGGCTGGCGCTCAAGGCCCAGTACCCCGATGCCGAGCATCCCGTGGTCCGCACCCATCCCGAGACCGGCGAGAAGGTGCTGTTCGTGAACGGCTTCACCACGCATTTCACCAATTTCCATACGCCCGCCAATGTGCGCGTGGGCCAGGACTTCACGCAGGGTGCCTCCGGCCTGCTGCAGTACCTGATCGGCCAGGCTGCCATTCCCGAGTACCAGGTGCGCTGGCGCTGGCGGGCGGGCAGCGTGGCGATCTGGGACAACCGCGCCACCCAGCACTACGCGGCCATGGACTACCCGCCCAGCCACCGGAAGATGGAGCGCGCGGGCATCGTCGGCACGCCGACCTTCTGAACCACGATCACGACACAAGGAGACATGCCATGAACTTTCTCGACGGCCACCTGTTCCCCGAAAACCAGCAGCCCCTGATCATCACGGCCGCGCCCTATGCGCCCTCGTGGCTGCCCTCGGACTTTCCCGGCGAGATCGCCGTGACCATGGACGAGCAGATCCAGAAGGCCGTGGACTGCTACAACGCCGGCGCCACCGTGCTGCACCTGCATGTGCGCGAGCTGGATGGCAAAGGCAGCAAGCGCCTGTCCAAGTTCAACGAGCTGATCGCCGGCGTGCGTGCGCGCGTGCCCGAGATGATCATCCAGGTGGGCGGATCGATCAGCTTTGCTCCCGAGACGGACGGCGCGGCCGCCAAGTGGCTGTCCGACGACACGCGCCACATGCTGGCCGAGCTGGAGCCCGTGCCCGACCAGGTCACGGTGACCATCAATACCTCGCAGATGAATTTCCTGGAGCAGTTCGATGCGCGCGACATACGCGGCACCTCCATGGAGGACCCGGCCGTCTTCAATGCCTACAGGGAGATGACCGTGCCCGCCCAGCCCGGCTGGGCCGAGGAGCACATCCGGCGCCTGTCGGCCGCCGGCATCCAGAGCGCCTTCCAGTGCTACAACATCAACAGCTTCGAGTCCGTGGAGCGGCTCATGCGCCGCGGCATCTACAAGGGCCCGCTGGTGATGAACTGGGTGGCGATTGGCGGCGGCATGGACGCGCCCAGCATCTACAGCCTGGCCAATTTCGTGCGTGCCGTGCCCGACGGCGCCGTGCTCACCGTGGAAAGCTCGGTGCTCAACGTGCTGCCCGTGAACATGATGGGCATCGCCATGGGCCTGCATGTGCGCTGCGGCACCGAGGACAACCTCTGGAACCAGCGCCGCACGGCCAAGATGGGCACGGTGGCGCAGATCGAGCAGCTGGTGCGCATCGCAGGCGAGTTCGGCCGCCCCATCGCCACGGCGCAGCAGGCGCGGGAGATCTGCCGGATCGGCCAGTTCTACTGCACCGTGGACGAGACGCTGGCGGCCAACGGCTTCGCACCCAACCGCAACGGCGCCCAGCAGGGATTTCTGCGCAAGGCCGCCTGAACCGGGAGCCCATGATGCAACGCATGCCCCCCTGGACTGCCATCGCCCTGGCTGCCTCGCTGCTGGCCGGTGGCGCCCACGCCTTCGGCGACAAGCCGGTCCGGCTCATCGTGCCGGCGCCGCCCGGCGGCACCATCGATGTGTTCGCGCGCATCATCAGCGACCAGCTGGCGCAGGAGATACGCCAGCCCGTCATCGTCGAGAACCGGCCCGGTGCCGGTGGCGCCATCGCCGTCAAGCACATGCTGTCCCAGCCGGCCGACGGCAGCACGCTGCTGGTGACGGTGACCAACATCCTCACCGAGGTGCCCCATGTGCTCAAGGTCGGCTTCGACCCCATGAAGGACGTGCGGCCCGTGGCGCAGATGGCGCGCTCGGTGATGCTGTTCATCGCCTCGCCGCAGTTTCCCGCGCGCGACGGGGCCGAGGCCATCGCCTACGTGAAGGCCCACCCGGGCACGCTGTCGTTCGCCTCGTACAGCCAGGGCACGGCCTCGCAGTACGCGGGCGCCATCCTCAACAGAAGGGCCCACCTGGACATGGAACATGTGGCCTTCCCGGGCTCGGCGCCCGCGCTGGCCCAGGTCATGGGCAACCAGATCCCGCTGATGTTCGACGGATCGGTCACCTCCAAGCCGCTGATCGCGGGCGGCAAGGTCAGGCTGCTGGCCGTGGCCTACAAGAGCCGGCTGCCCGACTACCCGCAGGTGCCCACGCTGGCCGAGCTGGGCTATCCCGAGGTGGATTTCAGCAACTGGAGCGGCGTGTTCGCCTCGGCGCAGACGCCACGCCCGCTGCTGGAGAAGATCCACGGCGCGCTGGCCCGGGTCAACGCCCGCAAGGCCGTGCGCGAACGCTATGCGGGCACGGGCTTCGAGCCCGTCGAAGGCGATCGCTCGCTGGAGCAGATGTCCACCGACCTGCGCACCGAGTTCGACCGCAATGCCGAAATCGTCCGGAACTTCGATATCCGGCTCAACTGATGCAGGGCGCCCCACCCAGGCCCAACACAAGGAGACTCCATGGCAAAGGCCATACGCTTTCATACCACCGGCGGCCCCGAGGTGCTCAGGCTGGAGCATGCCGAGGCCGGCGCGCCCGGACCCGGCCAGGCGCGCGTGCGCCACAGCTTCATCGCCGTCAACTTCATCGACATCTATTTCCGCACGGGCCGCTATCCGCTGGCCCTGCCCAACGGCCTGGGCTCGGACGCCGTGGGCGTGGTCGAGGCCGTGGGGGAGGGCGTGACCGAAGTGCGGCCCGGCGACCGCGTGGGCTACCTGATGGGCCCGCAGGGCGCCTACAGCGATGTGCGCGTGATGCCGGCCGAGGTGCTGATCCCGCTGCCCGACGGCATCAGCGACCGCACGGCGGCCACGCTGATGATGAAGGGCATGACGGCGCAGTACCTGTTCCGCCAGGTCCATCCGCTGCAGGGGGGCGAAACCATCCTCTACCACGCGGCGGCCGGCGGCGTGGGGCTGATCGCCTGCCAGTGGGCGCGTGCCCTGGGCGTGACCATGATCGGCACGGTGAGCACCGACGAGAAGGCCGCCGCCGCGCGCGCCAACGGCTGCGCCCACGTCATCGTGACCTCGCGCGAGAACACCGTCGCTCGCGTGATGGAGATCACGGGCGGCAAGGGCGTGCCCGTGGTCTATGACTCGGTGGGCAAGGACACGCTCATGGATTCGCTGGACTGCCTGCAGCCGCGCGGCCGGCTGATCAGCAACGGCACCTCGTCGGGCTCGGTGGTGGTGGACTCCCAGCTGCTGGCCTCCAAGGGATCGATCTGGATGACGCGGCCCGCGATGGTGCACTACATCCAGCCGCGCGCCCACATGCTGGAGATGGCGCGCGAGCTGTTCGACCATGTGCTGGCCGGGCGCATCGCCAGCGAGCCCCAGCAAAGCTTTGCGCTGGCTGATGCGGCCCAGGCGCACCGGGCGCTGGAGTCGCGCCGCACCACGGGCGCGACGGTGCTGATTCCCTGAAATGGACCTGCCATGCAGACCCCTGCGCTCCATGCCATCGGCACCGTGGCCGCAGGCCGCAGGCCCGTCACCTGCGGCCTTATCCGCAGTGCCAGCCTGCATGGCTATGCCGACCTGGTGAAAAGCCTGGGCCATGATCCCGCCGTCCTTGTGCGCGCGGCGGGACTGTCGGCGCGCCTGCTCGACGACCCGGAGACGCTGATTCCCATCCATGCCGTGCGCGAGCTGCTGGAGGTGGCCGCGCGCACCACGGGAACGCAGGATTTCGCGCTGCGCCTGGCGGCGCGGCGCAGCCTGTCCCACCTGGGCCCCATCAGCCTTGTGCTGCAGCAAGAGCCCACGCCGCGCCAGGCGCTGGACACGCTGTGCCGCTACCTCAAGCTGCTGAGTGCGGGCATGTTCGTACGCATCGAGGACGCGGGCTCCGGGGTGCTGGTGCGCCAGGACCTGGTGCCCATCGCGGGCATGGCCATGCGCCAGTCCATGGAGCTGGCGGTGGGCGTGATGTTTCGCGTGCTGCGCGAGCTGATCGGCGCCCAGTGGCGCCCGCAGCAGGTCAGCTTCGCACACCGCGCACCGGCCGATGCATCGGCCCACCGTGCCTTCTTCGGCGTAACCCCTTTGTTTGACCAGCCTTTCAACGGCATGGTCTGCCGCCTGGCGGATCTGCAACTGCTGCGCGAATGCGGCCAGGCGCAGGGCTCGGGCGTTGCGCGCTTTGCGCGAAGCCATCTGGAGCAGGCGCTGCGCAGCCGGGGCGAAGGCATGCAGGCGGCCTGCAGGGAGCTGATCATTGCACTGCTGCCGGGCGGCCGCTGTACGGCCCAGCAGGTGGCACGCCAGCTGGGAATGGACCGCCGCACGCTGCACCGCCGCCTGCTTGCGGAGGGGCAGACTTTCTCGGCGCTGCTCGACACCATCCGCAGGGAACTGGTGCTGCGCCATCTGCAAGACGGTGGCCAGCCCCTGGGCGAGGTGGCGGGCCTGCTGGGGTTTGCCGCGCCCAGCGGCTTTTGCCACTGGTTCCGGGCCGCTTTCGGCGCCAGCGTCTCGGACTGGCGCAGGCGGGGGCAGGGAAGGGTTGGCGAGGCCTAGTGCGTCAGGCGGTCTTGCGCAGAAATCCCTGGTTGCCGCCGTTGCGGTTGGGCGCGAAGCCGTTGGCCGCCAATGTCTCTTCGGCGGTGTCGTAGAACACGCCAATCTTGCTGATGGCGCGCGCCTGTTGCGCCGTGGCGATGGGGCGGCCGAACTCGCCTGCGATGCGCACCAGTTGCTCGATCTGGGAGACCGTGCTGGCCTTGGCGCTGCGCGACTGGTTCCACAGGCAGTCCTCGGTGCCGCAGCGCACATGCAGGCCCATGGCGATGCCCATCATGTTCACGGGCAGCACGTTGCGCACATTGCTTTCCACGGTGAGCACGGCACCGTCGGGCACGGCGCGCACGAAATTGGCCAGGCTGTAGATGCTGGGCGCGTCCATGCCGCCGCCAATCGCCACCCAGTTCATCACCAGCGGGCCCTTGTAGATGCCGCGGCGCATGAGCCGCTCCACGGACTCGAAGCTGTTGATGTTGTAGCACTGGAAGGCGCTCTGGATGCCGGCGGCCGACAGGCGCCGGATGTGCTCCTCGGCCCAGCCGGGCTGGGCGGGCACGGTCATCTCCTTGTAGGCGTCGAAGATGGCGGGCTTCTCGCGCGAGGTGCCCCTGAAGTCCGCGTCCTCGGCCTGCTCCGTCACGTTCATCTGCGAGGTATTGATGGTCACCGTGACCTGGTCGGGCACGGGCTCCAGCTCGGCCAGCATGTGGCGCGTGTCGTCGGACAGCCACTTGGCGGCCGCGCCGTCCGTCTCGGGAGCAAAGCTGATCGATCCGCCCACCTGGATGATCATCTCGGGCACACGCGCACGCACGCCGGCGATCAGCTCGTTGAACTTCGACAAACGCTTGCTGCCTTTGCCGTCCAGCTCGCGCACATGCAGGTGCAGCACGGTGGCGCCGGCGTTGTAGCAGTCCACGGCCTTCTGGATCTGCTCGTCCATGGTCACGGGAATGTCTTCGGGGAAATCGCCGGGCAGCCATCCCGGCGCATAGGGGGCTGCCGTGATGATCAGGGGCTGCTGGTTTTCGGGGAACAGGTGGCCATCGAGAAAATTCATGGGACGCTCCGGTGGGTGGGGGGTGAGGGGGGGTGGAAAGAGTCTGTGCAGGGCCTCAGCGCGGGATGTCGCCGACGATGCCCGCGCGCTCCATGCGGCGGGGCGCCGGGTAGTAGTCGTTGAGCGCGTAGTGCTGGGTGCTGCGGTTGTCCCAGACGGCCACGTCGCCGGGCTTCCAGGACCAGCGCACCTGGTATTCGGGAATCGTGGCGCGGCTGATCAGGTAGTTCATCAGCAGCGCGGCGCCGGGCGCCTTGTCTATGCCGTGGCGCACGTTCTCGGGCGTGCTGTAGTTGACGAAGTGGGTGCTGAAGCCCGCGCCCACGAACAGCAGCTTCTCTCCGGTCTCGGGGTGGGTGCGCACCACGGGATGCTCCACCGGCGGGTGCTCGCTGGCCAGCCGCGCGCGCGCCTCGGGCGCCATCACGGCGCCGAAGGTGTGCTCTATGCCGGCCTTGGCGCGCAGGCCGTCGATGCTGCGCTTGATGCTCTCGGGCAGCTCCTCGTAGGCCTTGACCATGTTGACCCAGATGGTGTCGCCGCCGATCGGCGGGCACTCTATGCAGCGCAGCACCGCGCCCATGGCCGGGTTGGGGCGCCACAGGCCATCGCAGTGCCAGGTGTTTTCGTAGCTGTGCGGATCGTCGCTGCGGTAGATGCGCACCAGGCCAGGGTGCTCGGGATCGCTGCCTGCCACGGGATGGTCCTCCAGTGGGCCGAAGCGGCTGGCAAAGGCCACATGTTCGGCGCGCGTGATGTCCTGGTCCCGGAAGAACAGCACGCGATGGGTCAGCAGCGCGGCGCGGATGTCCGCGAACAGTGCGGCGTCGCGTGCGGCATCGCCGAGATGGATGCCGGAGATTTCGGCGCCGATGGCGGGGGTGATCTGTCGGATCTGCATGGTCGGTATTTCCCTGGAAGTCAGTTCGCGGTGATCTGGTATTTCTTCACGATGCCGGCGTTGCGCTCGGACATCTGGCGTGTCTCGCGCTGCAGCGCGGCGGTGTCGGTGAGCACCTCGGGCTCCAGCCCCACGTCGGAGAGTTTTTGCTGCACGGCCGGCGCGCTGGCCGCTTTCCCGATGGCGGCGCGCAGGCGTTCCATGGTTTCGGGCGGCAGGCGGGCCGGCGCGATCAGGCCCACCCAGCCGCGAAACTGCAGCTCGGGGTAGCCGAGTTCGGCGGTGGTCGGCACCTGGGGCAGGTGGCGCGAACGCCGGGGGCCGGAGAACGCGTAGGCACGCAGCTTGCCGGCCCTGATCAGGGGCACCGAGGTCAGCATGCCGTCGAACATGACGTCCACCTGGCCGCCCAGCAGGGCCTGCACGGCCGGCGGCGAGCCCGCGTAGCCCACATGCTGCAGGTCCAGGCCCGCCTTGTCGCTGAGGATCAGGCCGGCGTAGTGCGACACGGTGCCGGGGCTGTAGCTGGCAAAGCTGGTCTGGCCTTTGCGTGCCTTGAGCTGCGCGAGCAGCTCCTGCAAGTCCTGGGCGGGCTGGCTGGCCGCGGCCACCAGCACCACGCCCGAGCGGGCCAGCGAGGCCAGGGGCACCAGGTCCTTGAGCGGATCGAAGGGCATCTTGATCACATGGGGGATCTCGGCCAGCAGATTGCTTGCGCCCACCAGCAGCGTCTGTCCATCGGCGGGCGCCTGCAGCAGGGTCTGCATGCCCAGCAGGCCGCCTGCGCCCGGGCGGTTGTCTATCACCACGGCCTGGCCTGTTTCAGACGCGAGCTGCTGGCCCACGACGCGCGCCACGATGTCCATGGTGCCGCCCGGCGGTGCGGGCACGATGAGCCTGAGCGGCTGGCGGCTCCAGGCCGTGCCGCCGATGGCGATGGCGCAGCCCGCGAGCAGCGTGGCGATGGCGTGGGGCAGTCTCATGTCCGTGTCTCCTTGTTCCGTGTTCTGGCATCCAGTATCGAAATCCCGCTTTCCCGGGACTTGCCATTGGGGGACAGGCATTTGCCTTGTTGGGACAAATCCATGGCAACCCTGACCAGGGCAACCCGCGCATGTCGTGAATTGCAAAGCCGTTGGCATGAACTGCCAAGAAGCGGCGCGATGGCGTTCCTAGAGTCGATTCGTGGCGCAGGACCGCGCCAGCCCCACGACGAACAGGAGACCTCCATGCCCCGACTTCACCCCCATCCCTGCAGCCTGCACGCGCTGGGCCTGCTGTGTCTGGCAGGCGCGGCCGCCGCCCAGGCGCCCACCTCGGTCACGCTGTTCGGCGTGATGGACGCCGGCATCAGCCGCTACAGCGTGCGCAGCGATTCCTGGGACACGGGGCCCGCGCGCTCGGCGCGGCAAAGCACCTGGGCGCTGTCGCCCTCGGGCAACCTGGCCAGCCGCATCGGCATACGCGCCAGCGAGGACCTGGGCGGCGGCCTCATGGCCGGCCTGTGGCTGGAGGCGCCGGTGGCCAATGACACGGGCGGCGGCGCGCTCAACTTCGGGCGGCGCGCCACGATCAGCCTGTCCGGGCGCCTGGGCGAGCTGCGCATGGGGCGCGACCACACGCCTTCGTTTCTGAACGACTGGGCCTTCGACCCCTTCACCGTCAACGGCGTGGGCACCAACCTGATCGCCGTGGTCAACAGCAACCTGGCCATCGCCCGCGCGTTGGCCACGGGCGGCCTGCTGGGCGGCGGGCTGTCGGTGGGCACGGACACCTATCTGCGCGCAGGCAACTCCATCGGCTACTTCCTGCCGCCGGGCCTGGGCGGCGTCTACGGGCAGGCCATGTACGCCTTCCCCGAGAACAGCTCGAAGCGGGGGCGCTACGCGGGTGCCCGCATCGGCTGGGCCATGGGGGCGGCCGATGTGGCGCTGGGCTATGGCGAGAACACCCTGGGCACCTCGGGCGCCGGCGCGGAAAAGATCCGCTCGCTGAACCTGGGCGGCTCCTATGACTTCGGCCCGGTCAAGCTGTTTGGCGAATGGTCCGGCGTGCGCAACGAGCGGCGCGACGCCGGCACGCTGGCCGCCATCAACGACCGCTACCTGGGCGTGCTGGCCGGCGTGAACATCCCCTTGGGCCAGGGGGCGCTGCGCGCCTCCTATGCACGTGTGCAGTTCAGGAATGGCCAGGGCCTGGCCGACGGCGATTCCTCGGTGAACAAGCTCGCCCTGGGCTATGTGCACCCGCTGTCCAAACGCACGGCGCTGTACGCCACGGTGTCGCGCATCAGCGTGGGCAACGGGCGCAACAACCCGGGCGTGATGGGCGTGACGCCGCTGGTGGTCAGCAACCCGGCCATCCTGCCCCAGCCCGGCTACCTGACCACGGGCGGCATGCAGCCGGCCGGCGCGCTGGGGCTGGACCTGGGCCTGCGGCTGATGTTCTGAACGGCTGGGCCAATCGTTCTGAACGGCCGTGCCAATAGCCGTGGCGCCCGGGTGCCCATCTTCGCCTGCGCTAATCTGCGCGGCATGAATGGATCTTCTGCATGGACCCTGGGTTGGCGCACCCTGTGGCGCGACCTGCGCGCGGGCGAGTTGCGCCTATTGATCGTTGCCGTGATGCTGGCCGTGGCCGCGCTCAGTTCGGTGGGCTTTTTTGCCGACCGGCTGCAGGCGGGGCTGCAGCGCGATGCACGCCAGCTGCTGGGCGGCGACGTGGTCGTGGTCGGCGACAACCCCACGGCGCCGGCCTTTGCCGAGCGCGCACGCGCCGAAGGGCTGCAGGCCCTGGAGACATCCAGCTTCCCGACCATGGCGCGCGCCAGCGATGCGCAAGGCGGCATGAGCCGCCTGGTGGCGCTCAAGAGCGTGTCCGAAGGCTATCCGCTGCGCGGCAGCCTGCGCGTGGCCGATGCCCCCGGCGCGGCCGACCGGGCCACGCGCGAGATACCGGCGCGAGGCGAGGCCTGGGTCGATGCGCCGCTGCTGGAGTCGCTGGGCATAGGCGTGGGGGACATGCTGCTGCTGGGCGACGCCCAACTGCGCGTGGCGCGCATCATCTCCATCGAGCCTGACCGGGGTGCTGGCTTCATGAACTTTGCGCCGCGCGTGATGATCACCTCCGCCGACCTTGCCGCCACAGGCCTGGTGCAGCCGGCCAGCCGCATCACCTACCGCCTGGCCGTGGCCGGCGCGGGTGATGGCTCCGAGCCGGCCGTGCAGCGCTACCGCGTCTGGGCCGAGCAGCAGGCCAAGGCGCCCGGCGTGCATGGCGTGCGCGTGGAGTCGCTGGACAGCGGCCGCCCCGAGATGCGCCAGACGCTGGACCGCGCCGAGAAATTCCTGAGCCTGGTCGCCCTGCTGGCGGCGCTGCTGTCTGCCGTGGCCGTGGCCCTGGCTGCGCGCGGTTTTGCCAACAGCCACCTCGACGCCTCGGCCATGCTGCGCGTGCTGGGCCAGAGCCAGCGGCGCATTGCAGGGGCCTATACGGTGGAGTTCGTGCTGGTCGGTCTGGCCTCCAGCGCCGCGGGCGTGCTGCTGGGCTGGGCCATCCACCATGTGTTCGTGCTGCTGCTGGCCGGGCTGGTGGAAACCGCCTTGCCCGCACCAGGCCTGTGGCCTGCGGCCTTCGGCGTGGGCATGGGGCTGACCCTGCTGCTGGCCTTTGGCCTGCCGCCCGTGCTGCAGCTGGCGCGCGTGCCGCCGCTGCGCGTCATGCGCCGCGACCTGGGCGCGCTCAAGCCTGCCTCGGTGGTGGTGCTGGCCGTGGGCGTGGCAGGCTTTGCGGCCTTGCTGCTGGCGGCCAGCCGTGACATCAAGCTGGGCCTGATCGCCGTGGGGGGCTTTGCCGTGGCCGTGCTGCTGTTCGCGGCCCTGGGCTGGCTGGCCGTGCAGGTGCTGCGCCGCCTGGTGCACGAGAGCACGGCGCCGCGCTGGCTGGTGCTGGCCACGCGCCAGATCGCCGCGCGCCCCGCCTATGCCGTGGTGCAGATCAGCAGCCTGGCCGTGGGGCTGCTGGCGCTCATGCTGCTGGTGCTGCTGCGCACCGACCTCATCGGCAGCTGGCGCCAGGCCACGCCGGCCAATGCGCCCAACCGCTTCGTCATCAACGTGCAGCCCGAGCAGGCCGACGGTTTCCGCGCGGCGCTGGCCAAGGCTGGCGTCACCTCCTATGACTGGTTCCCCATGATCCGGGGGCGTCTGGTCACCGTCAACGGCAAGCCGGTCAGCCCCGACGACTTCAGCGAAGACCGCGCCAAGCGCCTGGTGGACCGGGAGTTCAACCTCTCCACCACGGCGCAGGCGCCCGCACACAACCTGATCACGGCGGGCACCTGGACGCCTGGCGCCAAGGGCGAGATCAGTGTGGAGGACGGCATTGCCGAGACCCTGGGCCTCAAGCTCGGCGACACGCTGGGCTTCGACGTGGGCGGCGTGCCCAGCGAGGCGCGCATCACCAGCCTGCGCAAGGTGGACTGGGGATCGATGCGTGCCAACTTCTTCGTCATCTATCCCGTGGACCACCTGGACGACGTGGCCGTCAGCTACCTGGCCGCCTACCGCGCGCCCGACGCGGCGGGCTTCGACAACGCCCTGGTGCGTGAGTTTCCCAACATCACCAACGTGGACCTGAGCACCACGCTGGCCCAGGTGCAGCGCGTGCTGGACCAGGTGATACGCGCGGTGGAGTTCCTCTTCGGCTTCACCCTGGCCGCCGGCCTGGTCGTGCTCTTCGCCGCCGTCACCGCCACGCGCGAGGAGCGCGCCCGCGAGTACGCCATCATGCGCGCCGTCGGTGCCCAGGCCCGGCTGCTGGCGCAGGTGCAGCGCGCCGAGCTGGCTGGCGTTGGCCTGCTGGCGGGTTTCCTGGCCAGTTGCGCGGCGGCGGCCGTGGGCTGGGCCCTGGCGCGATGGGTGTTCGAGTTCAACTGGACCGTGCCCTGGTGGGCTCCGCTGGCGGGGGCTGTTGCCGGGGCCTTGCTGGCCTGGATGGCGGGGTGGTGGGCGTTGCGGGAGGTGTTGAGGAGGCCTGTGATGGATACGTTGAGGCAGGTGGCTGAGTAGTTTGGGGCCAGGTCCGGGCCTGGTTTTTGACCCTGCCGGGTGGTTGTTTTTCGGGGCCGGGTTTCGGCCCGGCGGCCGACTCCCTTTCTTATCGCGCGATAAGAAAGGAAGCAAAGAAGCGCGCCCCAAACTGCCCACGACCCCTGCGCTGCGCTCCGGGGCGACCTGCGTTGGGCGGGATGCGGGGTGTGCCGCAGAACTCGCTGCGCGCTGGCGCGCTTCGCTCAAACAACTGCGGCAAGTCAGATGACGAAGCAAGCCTGTCCTTCGGCAGGCTTGCCACCCCGCATCCCGCCCAACGCAGGCGTGGGCAGAAGGGGGGAGGCTGGGGAACAGCCAACAGCCGGCTGCCGGAAATGCAAAACAGCCGATGCGCCATTGTTGCGCTCGGCTGTTTTTCGTGGGCTGAGGCTGATGCTTCAGGCCTCGGGCTTGGCGGTGTTGCGCAGGAGATAGATCTCGTCTTCCACGTAGGTGGCCAGCCGCTCGGCGCTGTGCTGGATGGTGCGCAAGGCGTTGGTCACCACGTCCGTGTCGCGCAGGCCTTCGGGCGATAGCAGCCATGCCTGGGCGAGCTGGGAGATGGAGGAGATCTCGTTGCAGCCCATCTGGACCATTCGGTTCACCTCGGTGATGGAGAAGTTCAGCTGCGTGGTTCTGGCGCTGGTGGATCGTGTTTCCTGCTTCATGGCCTGGCCCTGCAGGTGACGGTAACCAGGATGGGACATATGGCGTGCATGGTTTCGCTCTCCTCTGTGAGATGGAAGCCACCCGCTTTACGTTTTGAAGCGCGAAGAAGGTGGACGGGATGTTCAAAACACGTACAGAGCCGTGCGGACGCCCTTGCGGGTAGCCCCATCCCGTCCGTAATCGCAGGGACGTGGGCAGGCACCCACGGTCCGATGATCCAGACGTGACAAGGCCTCGCTGACGGGGAGGCTGCACCGCTCTATAAAGGTGTTTTGAAGCACCAGCCCCTGAACAGGGGGCCGGTCGAAATGATAGAGGCTTTGGACGACGAGCGCGCCCAAAAAATGGCCGAGCGAAGCGAAGGCCCGAGCCAACTCCCCGTATGTCAGCGCCTGCGGCGTGGTGGTTGCGGGGTTGCAGTCCTGCCGAAGGACAGGACTGCTTCGTCAACTGACTCGCTGCGGTTGTCTGAGCGGAGTTCACGAAGTGAACGCAGCGAGTTCCGCAGCGAACCCCGCAACCGCCACGACGCAGGTTGCCCGCAGCGAAGCGGAGGGTCGCGGACATTCGGGTCGCCTTTGCTTTGCCTACTTTCCTTCGGCCGGCGTACCGGTGGCGAAACAAAGGAAAGTAGGTCGGCCGCCGGGCCGAGACCCGGCCTCGAAAAACAACCATCCGGCAGGGGCAGAAACGAGCAACACCAGGGGCAGAAACGAGCAACAGCAGAGGAAGGCCCCGTTCAAGACTCCTTGAACAACCTCCCCCCCACAAAATCCACAAACGCCCTCACCTTAGGCGACAACTGCCGACTCGACGCCCACAGCGCCGAAAACTGCCCCGTGTGCGTCAGATCCTCCGCCAGCACCCGCTGCAGTTCGCCACGCCCCAGTGCATCGCGCGCCAGGAAGTCTGGCATATAGGCCAGCCCCATGCCCGCCACGGCCGCGCCCAGCATGGCTTCCATGTTGTTGCAGACCAGGGCGGCGGGC
Organism: Delftia sp. Lp-1; assembly: GCF_020523835.1. Classification (NCBI taxonomy): domain Bacteria; kingdom Pseudomonadati; phylum Pseudomonadota; class Betaproteobacteria; order Burkholderiales; family Comamonadaceae; genus Delftia; species Delftia sp. Lp-1. Next base: position 395,070 of record NZ_JAJALJ010000002.1, read on the forward strand.
AGGTGGGGCGGCATGCCGGGCAGCACCCATTCCTCCAGCTTGCCGCTGCTCAGGAAGCGGTAGCGCAGGCAGCTGTGCTGTGCCAGTTCGGCGGGGGATTGCGGTATGCCCCGTACCGCCAGGTAGTCGGGCGAGCCGGCCAGGATGAAGCGGAACGGCCCCAGCCGGCGCGCGACCAGGCGCGAGTCGGCCAGTTCGCCGCTGCGGATGACCACGTCCAGGCCGGCCTCGACCACGTCCACCAGGTGGTCGTTGAAGTCCAGGTCCAGGTCAACCTCCGGGTACAGGGCCTGGAACTCGGGCAGCACGGGCAGCAGGAAGCGGTAGCCGATGGTGGGCAGGCTCACGCGCAGCCGTCCGCGCGGCGCCTCGGCGGCGGCCTGCATGGTGGCGCGCGCATCGTGCAGTTCATCCAGGATGCGGCGGCAGCGCTCATGGAACAGTGCGCCTTCCTGCGTGAGGCGTACCTGGCGCGTGGTGCGCTGGAACAGGCGCAGGCCCAGTTGCTGTTCCAGCCGCGCCACGTTCTTGCCGACGGCCGAGGCCGAGATGCCCAGGGCGCGCCCGGCCTCGGCAAAGCTCAGCAGGTCGGCTGCACGCACAAAGGATTCGAGTCCGCTGAAGCTATCCATGTCGATTACCAACCTGGGGTTGGGAGTGTGGGGAGTCTGGCGCCTATTTTCACGGCATTGCAGCGCTTTTATCGTTCATGCATGCTTGGCCATGTGCGGCCGGGAAATTGCGAAAGCCTTGCCAACCATGTCCTCCTGCCTGACTTCTTCCCGCGCACCGGATGCGCTCCACGGTACAGCGCGACCGCGTGCATCCCCGGTCTGGGTGCTGTTGTCGGTGTGCCTTGCGGCGCTGGCGATGCCGCTGAGCTTTACCGGGCCGGCCGTGGCCCTGTCTGCGCTGCGCGAGGCGCTGGGCGGCGGGCCGCTGGCGCTCAACTGGGTGACGAATGCCTTCATGCTGAGCTTTGGCGCCACGCTGATGGCGGCCGGCGCGCTGGCCGATCTGCACGGGCGGCGGCGCGTTTTCCTGATGGGGCTGGGCGTGGTGCTGGCCAGTGCGCTGGCCCAGGCCTGCCTGGGCGGGCAGGGGGCCATCGTCGTGTTCAACCTGCTGCGTGCACTGCAAGGCCTGGGCGCGGCCGCCGCGCTGGCGGGCGGAACGGCGGCGCTGGCCCAGGTGTTCGATGGAGCGGGGCGCATGCGTGCCTTCAGTGGCGTGGGCACGTCGTTCGGCGTGGGCCTGGCCTTCGGGCCGTTGCTGTCGGGCTGGTTGCTGGGCGTGGCGGGCTGGCGCAGCGTGGTGCTTTGCGTGGCCGCCGTGGCGCTGGCCGCGCTGGTGCTGGGGCTGCGCTGCATGCCGGAGTCGCGCAATCCGAAGGCGCAGCGGCTGGACCGGGCCGGTGCGCTGCTGTTCACCATGGCTTTGGCGCTGCTGACCTGGGGCGTGCTGCAGGGGCCGGAGGCGGGCTGGTCCAGCGCTGCAACGCTGCTGCCGCTGGCCGGCGCCGCGCTGGCGCTGGCCGCTTTCGTGGCCGTGGAGCGGCGCGTTCAGCAGCGCACGGGGCAGCCCATGCTGGACCTGTCGCTGTTTCGCTATCCGCGTTTCGTGGGCGTGCAGTTGCTGGCGGGCGCGCCGGCCTATGCCTTCGTGGTGCTGCTGGTGCTGCTGCCGGTGCGCTTCATCGGCGTGGAGGGCATGGGGCCGCTGCAGGCGGGGCAGCTGATGTTTGTGCTGTCCCTGCCCATGCTGTTCGTGCCGTTGCTGGCGGGCTGGCTTACGCGCTGGGTTTCGGCCGCGCTGCTGTGCCTGGCGGGGTTGCTGGTGTGCGCTGCGGGCCTGCTGTGGCTGGGCGGGTGCGCGCCGGGCACGGCCTTTGCGCAGATGGCGCCCCCGCTGCTGCTGATCGGCCTGGGCATCGGGCTGCCCTGGGGTTTGATGGATGGCCTGGCCGTGAGCGTGGTACCCAGCGAGCGCGCCGGCATGGCCACGGGAATTTTCAGCACGGTGCGCGTGGCGGGCGAGGGCATGGCGCTGGCGCTGGTGGGCGCGGGGCTGGCTGCATTGCTGGCATGGCGTCTGTCGGCCCTGGCAGCTCAGGCGCCCCAGGCGCCCCAGGCGGTGCAGGCGGTGCATGCCACCGGCCGCGCGGCGCAGTTGCTGGTGACGGGGAACATCGCCGAGGCCATGGCCCTGCTGCCCGGCCTGTCTGCACCCGCCGTGCTGGCGGCCTATGGCCAGGCCTTTGGCTTCTTGCTGGATGTGCTGGCGGGCATCACGGTGCTCACGGCGCTGGCGGTGTACGGGTTCCTGCGTGCCGGGGCACCCACGGATACCGGTACGGGCACGGACATGGCACATGCCTGACAATCGCGGGTTTCACTCAGCCGCCAGCCGCTTTTCGCCATGTCAGAGGAATCCCAGAACAACGCCCCCCAGACCCCCTATGAATGGATCGGCGGCGAGCCCAGGGTGCAGGCCCTGGTGGACCGTTTCTACGATCTGATGGACCTGGAGCCCGGCTATGCCGAACTGCGTGCCGCCCACGGCAGCACCCTGGCCGATGCGCGCCAGAAGCTGTTCTGGTTCCTGTGCGGCTGGCTGGGCGGCCCGGACCATTACCAGGAGCGCTTCGGCCATCCGCGCCTGCGCATGCGCCACATGCCGTTTTCCATCGGCATCCTGGAACGCGACCAGTGGGTGGCCTGCATGGACCAGGCCATGGGCGAGACCGGCGTGCCCGAGGATTTGCGCGTGCGCCTCAAGGCCAGCTTCATGAACACGGCCGACTGGATGCGGAACCGGTAGCAGCTGGCTGCCCCCGGCGCTGCTGAAAAAAAGGGCCGGCCCCCTGCAGGAGGCCGGCCCAAGCAGCAATCGGTTGGGGTTCAGACCTTTTCGTCGCGCATGTAGTACCAGTGGTAAAGGAACCGCTGCCCCAACCGGCGAAACGGCGCAAACGCGGGCGAGCGCACCATGTTGAAGACGTTCGGATACTCCAGCTCCGAGTTGTAGATGGGCAGCTCGAAGGTCTTGCTCTGGCGCCCCGCGATGCGCTCGGCCATGCGACGGCCCGCGTGGGCCGAGAAGGAGACGCCGTTGCCGCCATAGCCCACGGCGTAGAAGATGCTCTGGGCCGGATCGGGCTGGAAGACGCGCGGCATCATGTCGTGGCTCACATCGACCCAGCCCCACCAGGAGTAGTCGATGGTGATGCCCTTGAGCGCCGGGAACTTGCGGTGCAGGCCGTCCACCAGCTTGGCCATGTGGATGGGGTTGGGCGCATCGGCGCCCGTGACGGCGCTGCGGCTGCCGATCTGCACGCGGTTGTCGGGCAGGCGGCGGTAGTAAAAGCGCAGCGTGCGGGTGTCGGTGATGACCTGGGTGGTCTTGAAGCCCGTGGCCTCCAGTTCCTGCTCGGTCAGCGGTCGCGTGACCAGCGAGTTCGAGAGGATGGGCATGATCTTGGAGCGCAGGCTGCCATGCAGGGCGTTGCTGGTGTAGCCGCCCGTGGCAAAGCCCACGGCGCGCGCCCGCACGGTGCCGCCGGGCGTGCGCAGGTGGTGTACGCCGTTGCGCGTCTCGACGCCCAGCACCGGGCTGGCCGGGTGCACCTTGACGCCCAGCTCCCGCGCCTTGCGCAGGTAGCCGAAGGCCAGCTTGAGCGGGTGCACGCCGATGCCGTCGGGCTCGTGCATGGCGCCGTGGCTGTCGGCATCGTTCACATAGTCGCGGCGCAGCTCCTCGGGGCTGAGCATGCGGGCGTCGTAGCCGAAGACCTCGCGCATGATCTGGGTCTCGTTGCGCAGGAAGTCGAGTTTCTTTTCGCGGTGGGCGATGTAGAGGTGGCCGCCGGGCTGGGGCTCGCACTCGGGGAATTCGGCCACCAGGTCCTTGAAGGTCTGGAAGCCCTCGCGGATCTCGGCGTCGAGCTTGAGCGCCACGTCCTTGCCCCAGCGCGCAATCCACTGCGAGCGGTACAGGCGGCCGCTGGCGTTCTGCCCCTGGCCGCCATTGCGGCTGGTGCAGCCCCAGGCGGTCTGGTTGGCGTCCAGCACCACGGCGCGTATGCCGTGCTCGCGCGCCAGGAACAGGGCCGTGGCCAGGCCCGTGAAACCCGAGCCGACGATGGCCACGTCCACGTCCATGTCGCCGGTGACCGGGCCGTCATCGTCTGGCGGGCGTCCCGCCGTGCCGACCCAGTAAGTGGGCGCATAGCCCGTGCCGTGGCCCGGGTTGGCGGCTACCAGCGGGTCGTACTGAGGGTCGTAGGGACGCAGGTGGCTGGGGCGGATGTCCTCGGCTTTCATGGCGGATGTCTCCTGGTGCGGCGGCTTGGGATCTGCCGCTTTTTGCTATGGATTCGGTGGAATGGGGCCAATGCCGGCGAGCCCTGCAAGGCGGTGCGCCGACGATGGAATCAGCATAGCCAGCAGGCCATGGAGCCAGTTAGCGCCACAGCCCAGCTTTCGATAGAGCCAGTGGCGGCCGGTGCGCGCGCCTGGACCTAACGATTGATGGCATCTGGTTCTAACGGGTCCGTGTGCCTGCTACCTACCATGGCCCATCGACATTTCGATGACGCGGCGCGGCGGCCCTGCCCGGGGCCCGGCGCCGTGGTACCCACCACAGACAAGGAGACAGCATGAGCGCAGACACCAACCCTCCGGATGCCCAGTTCCTGGCCCGCTTCGCCGAGGCCTGGAACCGCCACGACATCGAGGCCCTGATGGGCTTCATGGCCGATGAATGCGAGTTCCACGCCGTGGCCGGACCCGATCTCATGGGCCGCAGCTTCGTCGGCCGCCAGGCGGTGCGCGAGGGCTTTCAGATGGCCTGGCAGGCCTTCCCCGATGCGGCCTGGCTCGATGGAGACCATTTCGTGCAGGGCGACCGTGGCGTGTCCGAGAGCACCTTCAAGGGCACCAAGGCCGACGGCCTGCGCGTGGAAGCGCGCATGGTGGACGTCTTCACCTTCAAGGACGGAAAGATCGCCGTGAAGAACGCCTTCCGCAAGGACCGCCCGCCGGTGGCGGCCGCCTGACGGCGCGGGGCCTTGCGGCCTCGTGCCACCGGGAACACCGGATACGCCACGGCAAGGCGCGCACCTGCGCAGCCACCACAACAGAGCATCAGCCGTGGCGCCTGAACGCAACAGGAGACAAGACATGATCGGACATCAGCAAGCCTCTTCGCCGGGGCTTTCACACGGGCTCAAACAGCGGCACATGACCATGATCGCCCTGGGCGGCGTCATCGGCGCCGGGCTGTTCGTGGGCAGCGGCGTCGTCATCAAGTCGGCCGGGCCGGCCGCGATTCTTTCCTTCCTCATCACGGGCCTGCTCGTGGTGCTCGTCATGCGCATGCTGGGCGAGCTGGCCTGCTCCATGCCCGGCGGAGGGTCCTTCTACGAATATGCGCGAGAGGCCTGGCGCGACCGCCCCGGCGTGGGCCGGCTGGCAGGCTTTCTGACGGGCTGGATGTACTGGTACTTCTGGGTCATCGTCGTGGCGCTGGAGGCCGTGGCCGGTGCCGACCTGGTGCGCTACTGGCTGCCCGATGTCCCCAACTGGAGCATCAGCCTGGTGCTGCTGGTGATGCTGACGCTGACCAACCTGGTCTCGGTGAAGTCCTTTGGCGAGTTCGAGTTCTGGTTCGCCTCCATCAAGGTGGCGGCCATCGTGGTCTTCCTGTTCGTGGCCGGCGTCTACGTGCTGGGCCTGACGCCTGCGTCGCAGGGCATGCACTTCGGCAACCTCACCGGCAATGGCGGCTTCATGCCCAACGGCATCGTGCCGGTGCTGACCGGGGCCGTGGCGGCCACGGGCTTTTACTTCGGCGCCGAGATCGTGACCATTGCGGCGGCTGAAACGGCCGAGCCGCAGAAGGCCGTGGCCAAGGCCACCAGCTCGGTGATCACGCGCGTGCTGGTGTTCTATGTGGGCTCCATCTTCCTGGTGGCCTGCCTGGTGCCCTGGAATGCGGTTGGCATCGCCACGCCGTATGTGAGCGCACTGAACACCATGGGCGTGCCCGCTGCCGCGCAGATCATGAACGCCATCGTGCTGACGGCCGTGCTGTCGGCGCTGAACTCGGGGCTGTATGCATCCTCGCGCATGCTGTTCGCGCTGACGCGGCGCGGCGATGCGCCCCAGGCGCTGGCCAAGGTCAGCCGCAACGGCGTGCCCACGCGCGCCATCCTGGTGGCCACGGTGTTCGGCTACGGCGCCGTGGTGATGTCCTATGTGTCGCCCGACAAGGTGTTCGCCTTCCTGGTCAATTCCTACGGCACGGTGGCGATCTTCGTCTACATCCTGATCGCCATCTCGCAGCTGCGCCTGCGCTCCCGCCTGGAGCGTGAGGCGCCGCACCTGCTCAAGGTGCGCATGTGGTGCTATCCGTACCTGACCTGGTTCGCCATCTTCGGCATGCTGTCCATCGTCATCGCCATGGCATTCATCCCCGAGCAGCGCACACCGCTGGCGCTGGGCGTGGCCAGCCTGTGCATCCTGTTGCTGGCCTATGGCGTGCGGCAGTTCCTGCAGCGTGGCGTGGCGCCGGTGGTGTCCTCGCTGTCCGAGGCCGCGCAGCCCGAGCCGCAGAAGTACTGACCCAGGGGCGACGGGACCGGCAGGGCCGGTCCCGGCCACTCCTTGCGTTACTTCTCGGGCTGCTCCTCACGGATCGCATCGGCCAGGGCCTTAACGCCCTGGCCGATGTCGTTGGCGGGTATGGATTGGTAGCCCATGCGCATGAAGCTGCCGGGCGTGCCCGGCCGGGCGAAGAACACATCGCCGGGCTCGATGAGCACGCCATGCGCTGCGGCGCGCTGCGCCAGGGCATCGACCGGAATGTGGTCGGGCAACTGCACCCAGCACGAGCCGCCGCCGCGCACGGGCGTGATGCGGCAGCCGGGGGCATGCTCGGCCATGGCGGCCGTAAGGGCCGCGTGCCGCTCCTTCTGCGCCTGTGCCAGTCGCCGCTGCTGGGCCTCGTAGTGGCCCAGGGAGATGAACATGGCCAGCGTGCGCTGCACGAAGGTGGCCGGGTGGCGGATCATGAGCCGGCGCAGCGCGCGCAGCTCGCGTATCAGCTCTGGCGCAGCCACGATGTAGCCCACGCGCAGGCCCGGCGCCAGGCTCTTGGACAGGCTGCCCACGTAGATCACGCGGTTGCTGCGGTCCAGGCTCTTGAGCGCCGGAATGGGCTGGCCGTCGAAGCTGCTCTCGCTCTCGTAGTCATCCTCGATGAGGATGATGTCGTGCGCCTCGGCCATCTCCAGCAGCGCCTCGCGCCGGGCCAGCGGCATGGTCACGCCCGTGGGGCACTGGTGGCTGGGCGTCACGTAGAGGTAGTCCAGCTGGCGCAGCAGCGGCGTGACCGGCAGGCCCTGGCCGTCCACCGGCAGCGGGATGACCTGGGAGGTGCGGCTGCTGAAGATGTTGCGCGCGTCGGGGTAGCCGGGCTCCTCGATGCCCACGGCCGTGCCCTCGCGCATCAGCAGGTCGGCCACCATGTAGAGGGCGTGCTGCGCACCCACGGTAATGATCAGCTCGTCGGCCGAGGCCCATACGCCGCGGCGCGGCAGGATCTTGGTCTGCACCTGCTGGATCAGCATCTCGTCGTCGCGCGCGATCTGGTCGGGCGCCCACTGGCGTATGTCCAGCACGCCCAGGGCCTTGAGGCAGCATTCGCGCCAGGCGGCCGTGGGAAACAGCTCCTTGTCGAACTGGCCGTACAGGAAGGGATAGGGGTAGCGCTGCCAGTCCTCTTCCTTGACGATGCTGCGCTGCTGGCTGGGCAGCAGCCACAGGCGCCGCGACCAGTCGGTGCGGCGGCCTTCGCCAGGGGTGCTGCTGGCCGCAGCGCCGCCCGGCGTGCGCCCCTTGAGTACGTCGGGATGGATGAAGTGGCCCTTGCGCTGGCGGCTCAGCAAAAAGGCTTCCTCGGCCAGCTGCTGGTAGGCCAGCACCACGGTGATGCGTGCCACGCCCAGGTGGCGCGCCAGCTCGCGGCTGGAGGGAATGGATTCGCCGGGTGCGAGGATGCCCGAGAGGATGGCATCGACCAGCATCTCGCGGATCTGGCCCTGCAGGCTCAGGGAGGGGCGGGCGCTGCGGCGAAACAGCTGCCCCCACATGGCGCCCTCGGGCGGTTGCGGCTGCGTGGCCGCGCGCTTGTCTGTCATGTCTTGTCGTTCCCGCCGCTGTGGCGGGCCGCTCGCTGTGTTTGTCTCCCGCGCAGGTGCAGGGCAGGGCCTGCATCCGCGACCGGCCAATATAGGCCAGCGCGGTGCGCCACGGGGCCCGGAGTTTGCGATGGTTGCAATTTTTGCGGAGAGGCCAGAAATTGATATACAATCGTTGCCTTGGCGGCTGTAGCTCAGCTGGATAGAGTACTTGGCTACGAACCAAGGGGTCGTGGGTTCGATTCCTGCCAGCCGCACCAAAACGACAAGCCTCAGAACTGCAAAGTTCTGAGGCTTTTTCGTTTCAGGCGCCCGCACGGAGGCCGTGGCAATGGTTCAGGCGCTGGCCAACGGTTATTTTTCGATATTTTCATGGTTTTCCGTAAGCGTTCAAAAAGCACGCTATAATTCGAAGCTTGGCGGCTGTAGCTCAGCTGGATAGAGTACTTGGCTACGAACCAAGGGGTCGTGGGTTCGATTCCTGCCAGCCGCACCAAAACGACAAGCCTCAGAACTGCAAAGTTCTGAGGCTTTTTCGTTTGTGCCGCCGTTGGTGTCGAGGTTTGTGCGGCGTCTTCGCCTGCTGCGGTGATCTGTGTGAAGATCGGCTCCCTATGAGCAAGGCTTTCACCAAGGAATCCGACGGCGACGACGATGATGAAGTCGGCCTGCCGCCCTTGCCGCCGGGCGGCAAGAACTACATCACGCCCCAGGGCTTCGAGCGGCTGAAGACGGAGCTGCTGGACCTGATCGACAACGAGCGCCCGCGCATCGTGGAAATCGTGCACTGGGCGGCCAGCAATGGCGACCGCTCCGAGAACGGCGACTATCTCTACGGCAAGAAGCGCCTGCGCGAGATCGACCGGCGCATCCGCTTCCTGACCAAGCGGCTGGAGATCGCCGAGGTGGTCGATCCCTCCGTGCATGCCGGCAGCGAGCAGATCTACTTCGGCGCCACCGTCACCTATGTCGATGACGAGGGCGAGGAGCGCACCATCACCATCATGGGCATCGACGAGGCCGACAGCGCACGCCAGCAGGTCAGCTGGATCGCACCCGTCTCGCGCGCCCTGCTCAAGGCCCGTGTGGGCGACGAGGTGGCCTTGCCCACACCCGCAGGTGTGCGCACGCTGGAAGTGCTGGAAGTCACTTACCCGGAGCCGGGCAGCGCCGCCGGGTGAGCGTTCAGGGCTGCAGTTTCTGCAGCAGCTCCAGCGTGGGATAGCCGTCGGCCACCAGGCCCTGGCTTTGCTGGAACTGGCGCAGGCCCGCGCGCGTGGCAGGGCCCATCACGCCATCGGCCGTGCCGGCCGAAAATCCCCGTTCGTTGAGCGCGGCCTGCAAGGCGCGCAACTGCTCGCGCGACAGCGGTGCCAGATCGCGCGGCCAGGCCGCCTGCACGCCCGGGCCGCCGGCCAGTTGCTGCGACAGCAGGCCCACGCCCAACGCGTAATTCACGGAGTTGTTGTAGCGCAGGATGGTGCGGAAGTTGGCTCCCACCATGAAGGCCGGCCCACGCGCGCCGGCCGGTGCGATCACGCTGGCATCGGCCATGGCGGGCAGGGCGGAGCCGTCCAAGGCCTGCACACCCTCGGCTGCCCATTGCGCGCTGTCCTGGCGCACGCTGGTCTCGGCGCGTGCATGGTCAAAGCCTGCCGGCAGGCGTACTTCCACGCCCCAGGGCTCGCCCGTCTTCCAGCCCGAATGGGCCAGATAGTTCGCCGTGGAGGCTGTCACATCGGGCAGGCTGCCCCAGATGTCGCGGCGACCATCGCCATCGGCATCCACCGCATAGGCCAGGAACACGGAGGGCAGGAATTGCGTGTGGCCCATGGCACCCGCCCAGGAGCCGATCATGTGGGCCGCATCGATATCGCCGTTGTCGATGATGCGCAGGGCTGCGAGCAACTCCTTTTGCGCCCAGGCGGCGCGCCGGCCGTCAAAGGCCAGCGTGGCCAGCGCATCGACCGTGGGGAAGTTGCCGAAGTTGCCGCCGAAATTGCTTTCCATGCCCCAGATGGCGGCGATCACCTCGGCCGGCACGCCATAGCGCTGGCTGGCCGACTGCAGCGGTGCAGCCGCTTCGCGCAGCTTGGCGCGACCCTGGGCAATGCGCTGGGCCGATACGGCGCTGTCCAGGTACTGCCAGGGTGTGCGCGTGAACTCGGGCTGCGAGCGGTCCAGCTGCACCGCGCGGCGCTGCAGCCGGGCAGGCTCCAGTGCGCTGCGCACGGTTTTCTCCGAGATGCCGGCGTCCAGCGCCTTGCGCGCGAAATCCCGCTTCCACGCTTCGAAGCTGGTGGCTTCGGCCTGCTGGGCGGCATCCGGCGCGGTGGCGGGTTCGGGCTGCACGGGCGCGACAGGCGCCGTGGGGGCGGGCATGGAGGGCGGCACCGTGACCGGCGCAGGCGCCGGCCGGGACGCGCAGCCGGCCAGCAGCACGGCGGCCAGGGCGGTGGCCAGGGCGGCACGGTTCAGCGCGGCGGGATGGCGGGCGGTGGGAAAGGCTTGGGCTGTGGCTTGGGCGGTGGCGTGTGCGTGGTGCATCCGACCATTGTCTCCGCTGCGCCCCGGCTCGGAGTGCAACACGGTGTTTCTGCATTGGGCGTGCGGGGCCGCTATGCTGTGCGGCCATGACCGCCATCGCTCCGCCGCCATCACCATCCCCGGTTCTGCACGATGCCGCGCTGGCCCTGCGCGCCTTGCTGCCGCCCGGCCGGCGCTGGCTGGTGCTGACGGGCGCGGGCTGCAGCACGGGCTCCGGCATTCCGGACTACCGGGATCTGGAGGGCCAGTGGAAGCGCCCCCAGCCGGTGACGCTGCAGGCCTTCATGGGCAGCCATGCCACGCGCCAGCGCTATTGGGCGCGCAGCCTGCTGGGCTGGCCCGTGATGGCGCAGGCCAGGCCCGGCCAGGCCCACGCGGCACTGGCGCAGTTGCAGCAGCGCGGATGGATCGAAGGCCTGGTCACCCAGAATGTGGACGGCCTGCATACGGCCGCGGGCAGCGATGGCGTCATCGACCTGCACGGACGCATCGCCGCCGTGCGCTGCATGGGCTGCGGCGCCGGCATGGAGCGCGCCGTGCTGCAGGCCATGCTGCTGGAGCGCAACCCCGGCTGGGCCGGCCTGAGCGCCCAGGCCGCGCCCGACGGCGATGCCGATCTGGAGGGGCGCGACTTCAGCCGCTTCGACGTGCTGGCCTGCCCGCACTGCGGCGGCGTGCTCAAGCCGGACGTGGTGTTCTACGGGGAAGGCGTGCCCAGCCAGCGGGTGCAGGCCGTGCGCGCCATGCTGCAGCAGGCCGGCGGGCTGCTGGTCGCCGGTTCTTCGCTGATGGTGTATTCAGGCCTGCGCTTTGTGCATGAGGCCGTGGCCCAGGGCAAGCCGGTGGCCGCCATCAACCAGGGCCGCATGCGCTCCGAGGATTTGCTGGCCCTCAAGATCGAGCAGGACTGCGGCCCGTTGCTGCAGCAACTGGCCCAGGACCTGGCGCAATGAAAAAGCCCCGCAGGAGCGGGGCAGTGTTCAGGGGATGACGCGCGATGCGCGCACCACCGAGTGCACGCGGCGCAGGTTGCGCAGCGCGGACTCCACCTGCTGGTTGTCGTGCACCGAGATCACGAAGCAGAGGTCCGTGGTGCTCATGGCGGCCTCGTCGGCCATGTCCACGCGCAGGATGTCCACCTCGGCGCCGGCCAGCTCGGCCGCCACTCGCGCGAGCACGCCCTTGCCGTTGTTGACGGTGACCACGATGCGTGCCTCGAACAGGCGCGCGGCATCCATGTCATCGGCCCACTCGACCACGATGAAGCGGTCTCTGTCCTTTTCCTGCAGGCGCTGCGCGATCTTGCACTGCGCATGGTGGACGATCAGGCCTTCGCCGCTGCCCAGGTAGCCCACGATGGGGTCGCCCGGCACGGGGCGGCAGCATTGCGCGTAGTGGATGGAGCCCTGGTTGGAGCCGTCCAGCAGCACGGCGCCCTGGAAGGGTCGGTTGCTGGAGTTGAAGCGTTCGCGTGTGAGCAGCAGGGCGTCGGGCCGGTGGCCGTGGCGCGCCATCAGCGCCGTCAGGCGCGAGGCCACCAGCGACGCAATGCGCCGGCCCATGCCGATGTCCACCATCAGGTCGGCGCGGCTGCGGCTGCCGGCCATGCGCAGCACCTCATCCCACAGTGCCTGGTTGGCCTCGTCGGCCGGCGGCACGGCATCCATGCCTTCGGCACGCATGGCCTGGGCCAGCAGGTTCTCGCCCAGGCGGGCCGATTCGCTTTGCGCGGCCGACTTCAGGTAGTGGCGGATCTTGGAGCGCGCGCGGCCCGTCTTCACGAAGCCCAGCCAGGCCGGGTTGGGCGTGGCGTCCTCGGAGGTGACGATCTGCACCACGTCGCCGCTCTTGAGTTCGGTGCGCAGCGGCACTTCCTCGTTGTTGATCCGGGCGGCCGTCATGTGGTTGCCGACCTTGCTGTGGATGGCGTAGGCGAAGTCCACCACGGTGGCGCCGCGCGGCATGGCCATGATCTCGCTCTTGGGCGTGAACACGTAGACGGCGTCGGGGAACAGGTCCACCTTGACGTGGTCCCAGAACTCGGCCGCATCGCGCGTCTCGTTCTGTATGTCCAGCAGCGACTGCAGCCACTGCGTGCCCAGCTGCTCGGAATCGTGGCCGGGCTGGGCCTTGTACAGCCAGTGCGCGGCGACGCCGGCTTCGGCGACGATGTGCATTTCCTCGGTGCGGATCTGGAACTCGATGTTCACGCCCGAGGGGCCCACCAGCGTGGTGTGCAGCGACTGGTAGCCATTGTTCTTGGCAATGGCGATGTAGTCCTTGAAGCGGCCCGGCATGGGCTTGTACATCTGGTGCAGCACGCCCAGCGCGGTGTAGCAGTCGATCACGCGCGGCAGGATGACGCGAAATCCGTAGACGTCCGTCACCTTGGCAAAGCTCAGCTGGTTCTTCTCCATGCGCAGATAGAGCGAATACAGCGTGCTTTCGCGCCCTGCCAGGCGTGCCTGCAGGCCTGCGCCGGCGAACTCCGCATTGACCTCGTCCTGCACGCGCTGGACCAGGTCGCGGCGGCGCTTGCGCGAGCGGGCGATGGCCTTTTCCAGCGTGGCATAGCGCCAGGGGTGCAGGTGGCGGAAGGCCAGGTCCTGCAGCTCGCGGTAGGTCTGGTTCAGGCCCAGGCGGTGGGCGATGGGTGCGTAGATCTCCAGCGTCTCCGACGAGATGCGGCCCCACTTGTTGCGCGGCATGTCGCCCATGGTGCGCATGTTGTGGGTGCGGTCGGCCAGCTTGATCAGGATGACGCGCACATCGCGCGCCATGGCCAGGAGCATCTTGCGGAAGGACTCGGCCTGGTTTTCCTCACGCGTGTTGAACTGCAGCTTGTCCAGCTTGGTGAGGCCGTCGACCAGTTCGGCCACGTCCTGGCCGAAGCGCTGGGCGAGGTCCGCCTTGGTGACGCCGCAGTCTTCCATCGCATCGTGCAGCAGCGCGGCCATCAGGGCCGGGGCGTCGAGCTTCCAGCTCGCGCACAGCGCGGTGACGGCAATGGGATGGGTGATGTAGGGTTCGCCGCTGCTGCGCCACTGGTCGCTGTGGGCCAGGTCGGCAAAGGCATAGGCTTCGCGCACCTGCTCGATGCTGGTGGCATCCAGGTAACCCAGGTGCTCCATCAGTCCGGCAAAGGCATTGGCCGACACGCTCGCTGCCTGCTCTGCAGACATGCGCTCGGGCCGGGGTGTCGGTACGGGATCAGAGGGGGCTGTGAACGAAGTCAAGGCCGCTTTCATGACTTAAATGTAGCGTGCATGCGGGTTTGTGCAGGCTTCATGTAAAAAAAGCACCGCTGTGCGGTGCTCTTTGTGGGGCCATTGTGTTGCTTTGCAGCAAATCAGCCCGGAACCTTCTTCAGCATCTCCAGGCCGACCTTGCCTTCGGCGATCTCGCGCAGGGCGGTGACACCGGGCTTGTTCTTGGTTTCGATCCTGGGCGTGTGGCCCTGGCTCAGCATGCGGGCGCGGTAGGTGGCGGCCAACACGAGCTGGAAGCGGTTAGGGATCTGCTCCAGGCAGTCTTCAACAGTGATGCGTGCCATCAGGATCTCCGGGAAACGTCAGTTGGGTACAGAAATATTGAGAGACTCGAAGGTCTCTGCGCGGCGGCTGCGCTGAGCCGCATACTTGAGGCGCTGGGCGTGGATGATCGTCTTGAGATCAAACAGTGCGCTCTCGAACAATTCGTTGATTATAACGAAGTCGAATTTCGCCACCTGGGCCATCTCCTCGGCCGCGTTCGTCAGGCGCAGCTCGATCACCTCGGGCGCATCCTCGCCCCGGTTTTCCAGGCGTGCGCGAAGCTCGTCCCAGCTGGGCGGCAGGATGAAGATCAGAACGGCGTTCGGAAACGCTTCCTTGACCTGCAGCGCGCCCTGGTAGTCGATCTCCAGCAGCACGTCGGTGCCGACCTGGATGCGCTCTTCCAGCGCCTTCTTGGCCGTGCCGTAGCGGCGGCTGTGCACATTCGCCCATTCGACGAAGGCGTTGTTCGACACCATGGTGTCGAATTCCTGGTCGGAGACGAAGTAGTACTCGCGGCCGTGCTTTTCCTGGCCACGCGGCGCGCGGGTGGTGTGGGAGACGGAGGGCGAGACGCGCGCATCGAACTCGCGCAGGGCTCGCACCAGGCTGGACTTGCCGGCCCCGCTGGGGGCCGAGACGACAAAAAGGTTTCCGGGGTAATCCATGGATTTGTGCGCAGTTTGGTTACGCATGGGCATCTGTGATGGGCTTATTCGATGTTCTGCACCTGCTCGCGCATCTGCTCGATCAGCACCTTCATGTCCACGCTGATGCGGGTCAGCTCCAGCGTGGCGGACTTGGAGCCCAGCGTGTTGGCTTCGCGGTGCAGTTCCTGGATCAGGAAATCCAGGCGCTTGCCGATCTCGCCGCCCTTCTTGAGCAGGCTCTGGATCTCGTCCAGGTGCGAGTCCAGGCGGGTGACTTCTTCCGCCACGTCGATGCGGATGGCAAAGGCCGTGGCCTCGGTCAGGGCGCGGTCCTGGGCGGCTTCGGGCGCCACGGCGCCTTCGGCCAGGGCCATCGCTTCCTTCCAGCGCTCCATGAAGCGCAGGCGCTGCTGCTCCACGAGCTGGGGCACCAGGGGCGTGGCGTCTGCCGCGAGCTTGCGCAGCTGGGCGATGCGGTCCAGCAGCATGGTGGCCAGGCGCTTGCCTTCGCGGGCGCGGGCCTCCAGCAGTTCGGTCAGGGCCTGCTCTGCCAGCGTGGGCAGCATGCTGCTCCAGTCGATGGCCGAGTTGGCGCCGCCGCTGGCAAGGCGCAGTGCGTCGGAGACGGACAGGCTGCGAGCGTCGGGCAGCCATGACTGGACGGTGTCCTGGAGCATGGCCAGGCGCTGCAGCATGGCGGTGGAGGGATCGGGCAGGGAGTTGCCGTCGTCGTTGTCGATGGCGGCGCGCACTTCGACCTTGCCGCGTTTGAGGCGGGCGGTCAGAAGGGCCCGCAAGGCCGGCTCATGGGCGCGCAACTCGTCGGGCAGGCGGAACGAAAGATCCAGGAAGCGGCTGTTGACCGAGCGGATCTCCAGACCGAGCCGGCTGTTGCGGCCCGACGCTCCACCATCTTCTGCGGACGCGCCGTGCTGGGCACTGGCGTATCCGGTCATGCTGTAAACTGGCATTGGACTTTTGATGGATGCTTGCAATTGCCCGATTATCCGGGTTTCGCCTCATCCCTGAGACTCACCGGAGAAAAATGTCTTCCAAGATCAAGCCGGCGCCATTGCCGCCAGGCAGCACGATCGGCGGCTATCGGGTGGTGCGCAGGCTTGCTTCCGGCGGTTTCGGCGTCGTTTACCTGGCCTTGGATGCAGAGGGCAAGCAGGTTGCGATCAAGGAATACCTGCCCGCATCGCTGGCCACCCGTGCCCCCGGAGAGTTGCAGCCCGCCGTGGCTCCCGAAAAGCTTTCACTGTACCGCCTGGGCCTCAAGAGCTTCTTCGAGGAAGGGCGTTCCCTTGCACAGATCTCGCACGCTTCCGTGGTCAGCGTGCTCAACTTCTTTCGCGAGAACGAAACCGTCTACATGGTGATGAACTACCTGGAGGGTGCCACCCTGCAGGACTTCGTTGTCACCGCGCGCGAGCTCAAGGCCGAGAAGGTGTTCCGCGAATCGACCATCCGCTCGCTGTTCGACGAGGTGCTGCGCGGCCTGCGCATCGTGCACCAGCACAAGATGCTGCACCTGGACATCAAGCCGGCCAACATCTTCATCACCAATGATGACCGCGCCGTGATGATCGACTTCGGCGCGGCGCGCGAGGTGCTGTCCAAGGAGGGCAACTTCATCCGCCCCATGTACACGCCGGGCTTTGCCGCGCCCGAGATGTACCGCCGCGATGCGTCGCTCGGCCCCTGGACCGACATCTACGCGATTGGCGCCTGCATCTATGCCTGCATGCAGGGCTTTCCGCCCAACGAGGCGCCGCAGCGCCAGGATAAGGACCGGCTCACGCTGGCGCTGACCAAGCTGCGCGGCGTGTACTCGGACAACCTCATCGAAGTCGTCGAGTGGTGCATGGCCATGGACCCGGGTTCGCGCCCGCAGTCGGTGTTTGCGCTGCAAAAGGAATTGAGCCGCGAGGGTGAGCGCCGCTACACCAAGCTCAGTGTCTCCGAGCGCATGCGCCTGCAACTGGACACGCTGGTGACCGACGCCAAGAAGAACATGCAGAAGATCAGCGGCGCGGCAGGCCTGCCGGCCGTCGGCCAGGAGCGCAAGCCATGAGGTTTTCGGTATTTCAGCTGAGCCGCCGCGGCGGCCGGGCGCTCAATGAAGACCGCATGGGCTACTGCTACACGCGGGAGGCCGTGCTCTTCGTGCTGGCCGACGGCATGGGCGGCCATCCCGAAGGCGAAGTCGCCGCGCAGCTGGCGTTGCAGGTGATGTCCGTGCATTTCCAGCGCCAGGCCAAGCCGCTGCTGGACGATCCGCAGGGCTTTCTGGTCGATGCGCTGCTGCATGCGCACCGGCAGATCCTGCGCTACGCCAGCGCCAAGGGCATGATCGATACGCCGCGCACCACGCTGGTGGCGGCCGTCATCCAGAAGGGCAAGATCACCTGGATCCACTGCGGTGACTCGCGCCTGTACCTGGTGCGCGGTGGCGAGTTGCTGGTGCGCACACGCGACCACTCCTATCTGGAGATGGGCGAGATCGCCGCGCAGCTCAAGACATCCAGCCGCAATGTGCTGTTCACCTGCCTGGGCTCGCCGTCCAAGCCCATCTACGACGTGACCGAGCCGCGCCGGCTGGAGCAGGGCGACAAGCTGCTGCTGTGCTCCGACGGCCTGTGGGGCAGCGTGGACGAAGGGCACCTGATGCGCACCCTGCACGGCCGCACCGTGTCCCAGGCCATCCCCCAACTGGTGGAAACGGCGCTGCGCAACGCGGGCGATGCCAGCGACAACGTCACGGCCATCGCCATGGAGTGGGAGACGCCCGACGCCTTCGAGTCCACCATGGGCATCTCCACCCAGGACATCGAGAACGACGCGTTTGAATCCACGATCCAGGGGGGGCCAATCGAAGACCTGGAAGATGAGCTGGATGACGCCGCCATCGAGCGCTCCATCGCCGAGATCAACGAGGCGATACGCCGCTCGGCCGAGCGCCAGTTCAAGCGCTGAACGCCGCTGCCGGCCCGCAGCAGCGGTGCCGGTGGCGCGCATGGACTACCGAACCTATTGACGACAAAGGGCGCACGGGCGCCCGACTGGATTTCTACGATGAAGATTGTGTTGGCCTCCAACAACCGCGGCAAGCTCGCCGAGCTGCAAGCCATGTTCGCCCCGCTGGGCGTTGAACTGATTCGCCAGGGCGACCTGTTCGAGGGCGAGGCGCCCGAGCCGCATTGCACCTTCGTGGAGAACGCGCTGTCCAAGGCCCGCTTCGCGGCCGAGCGCACGGGCCTGCCCGCCATTGCCGACGACGCCGGCATGTGCGTCTCGCACTTCGGCGGCCTGCCGGGCGTGGACACGGCCTACTACTGCACGCAGTTCGGCTACGAGAAAAGCGACGACAACAACGTGCGCGCCCTGCTGGAGCAGATGCAGGGCGTGGCCGACCGCCGCGCCGCCATGGTCAGCACCCTGGTGGGTGTGCGCAGCGCCAGGGACCCCGAGCCGCTGATCGCCATGGGCCGTGTGCTCGGCGAGATCACCACAGAGCGCCGTGGCACGCAGGGCTTCGGCTTCGACCCCGTGATGTACATCCCCGAGCTGGGCCAGACCTTTGCCGAGATGGACCCGGCCGTGAAGCACGCGCACAGCCACCGCGGCCGCGCCACGCTGCAGATGATCGAACTCGTGCGCGAGCGCTGGGTGCGATGATTCCCATCCAGCCCCAGGATTCGGCCTCCGGCGCCCA
Source organism: Delftia sp. Lp-1 (assembly GCF_020523835.1). Taxonomy (NCBI): domain Bacteria; kingdom Pseudomonadati; phylum Pseudomonadota; class Betaproteobacteria; order Burkholderiales; family Comamonadaceae; genus Delftia; species Delftia sp. Lp-1. The sequence goes on from NZ_JAJALJ010000002.1 coordinate 413,718, forward strand.
GGCCGCCGTGCAGCGCGACATCCAGCACTACATGCGCCCCGGTACGCTGCAGCTGGGCAGCCTGCCGCCGCTGTCGCTGTATGTGCACCTGCCCTGGTGCATTCGCAAGTGCCCGTACTGCGACTTCAACTCGCACGAGCACGGCCGCGACGGCCCCGAGCTGCCCGAAGACCGCTACATCGACGCCCTGGTCGCCGACCTGGAGAGCGCGCTGCCGCTGATCTGGGGCCGCACGGTGCACAGCATCTTCATCGGCGGCGGCACGCCCAGCCTGTTCTCGCCCGAGGCCATCGACCGGCTGCTGGCCGCCATCCGCGCGCGCCTGCGCATGGAAGCCGACTGCGAGATCACCATGGAGGCCAACCCCGGCACCTTCGAGACCGACCGCTTCCGCGCCTTCCGTGCGGCCGGTGTGACGCGGCTGTCCATTGGCGTGCAGAGCTTTGACGACCGCCTGCTGCAGGCCGTGGGCCGCGTGCACGACGGCGCCCAGGCGCGTGCGGCCGTGCGCGAGGCGGCCGACAGCTTCGAGACCTTCAACATCGACCTGATGTACGCGCTGCCCGGCCAGACCGAACTGGACCTGGCGCGGGACCTGGACGTGGCCATGTCCTTCGCCCCGCCGCATCTGTCGGTCTATCACCTGACCATCGAGCCCAATACGTATTTCGCCAAGTTTCCGCCGGCCATCCCCGAGGACGACCTGGCCTACGACATGCTGGACCGCATCACCGCGCGCACCGCTGCCGCGGGCATGCAGCGCTACGAGATCTCGGCCTATGCGCGTGAGGGCCACCAGTGCTGGCACAACCGCAACTACTGGCAGTTCGGCGACTACCTGGGCATAGGCGCGGGCGCGCACAGCAAGCTCAGCTTTGCGCACCGCATCGTGCGCCAGGTGCGCTTTCGCGATCCCGCGCGCTACATGGACCAGGCACTGGCCGGCGCGCCGCTGGCGCAGGACGGCGAGGTGCGCCGTGCCGACCTGCCCTTCGAGTACATGCTCAACGCGCTGCGCCTGCGCGAAGGCTTTGCGCTGCAGGACTTCATGGAGCGCACGGGCCTGCCGCTGTCCTCCATCGCCAAGGGGCTGGACGCCGCACAGGCCAAGGGCCTGATCACGCGCGACCTGGGGCGGGTGGTGCCCACGGAGCGCGGCTTTGACTTCCTCAGCGATCTGCAGGAGCTGTTCCTGGCCGAGTGAGCCTGCGCACCGCCGTTGAAAAAAGGACGCCTAGGCGTCCTTTTTTCATCCAGCGCCACAGCGCAATCGGTCGGCGATCAGCCGCAGCGCACGGCCACGATGCGGCCTGTGCCGTCGACCACCAGGTTCAGGCGTTCCTGGTTGAACTCCATCGTCGTTGGCTGGCCTTCGCGCAGCACGCGGGCCATGTAGGCGCCCGACTGCTTGCGGGCGGCCTCCAGCGTGGCCGAGGTATTGCTCTTGCCCACGAAGGACTGGGCCGATGCCGCATTGCAGACCTGCACGGGGCGCGGGGCCGGTTGCGCCGCGCCGCCGCTGCTGCCACCAAAAGGATTGCTCATGCCGGCGCAGCCTGCCACCAGGGTGGTGGCGCCCAGCAGGGCCAGGGCGGCAAGGCGGCGTTGGAGGGCGGGGGCGGTCATCGGCATGGTCTGTCTCCTCGATTCATGGGGTGTTGCTGCGCAGTATCAGGGCAGGCGCGGGCGCGCTGCCTCGGACAATGCCGCATACCTTAGCCGGGCTGAGCCGGGCCAAGGCGAAGCCGAAGGCATGCGGAAGTAACAGGTGGCAGCAAAGGCTTCAGCGCCGCGCGCTGCGGCCTTCCGCGGGGGCGTGGTGGAAGACCGTGGCCTCCATGCCCATGGCGCGTATCTTGGCGGCCGCCTGATCGGCGCTGCGTTGCTTGGCAAAGGGGCCCGAGCGCACGCGCACGATCTCGCCCTTGTTGCTGTGCAGGGTCTGGCTGAGCGTGGGCAGCTTGGCTTTCTCCAGCCGCTCCACCACGCGCCCGGCATTGCCAGCTTCAGAGAACACGCCGATGTTGATGTAGTAGTTGCCCGGCTCCAGAGCCGCCGAGGCGGCCTTGGCAGGTGCCGGGACCTTTGCGACGGGTTCGGCAGGCTTGGCGGGCTTGGCCGGTTTGGTTTCAGCCGCCACCTTGGAGGGCTTGGCGGGTGCTGGCGTGGCTGCGTGCACGGACGCTGGCGCAGGTGCAGGTGCAGGTGCAGGTGCAGGTGCAGGTGCAGGTGCAGGTGCTTTGGCTGGCACCAACGCGGCCTTGACGGGAATGGCTGCCGCTGCAGTGGCAGCGACGGCACCCGCAGCGCCGGCCGCTGCCACGACGGGCATGGGTTCGACCGTGCCGGAGACAGTGCTGCCGGCAGCGGGCAAGGGCGCTTGCGGATCAGGGCGCGCCTCGGTCTGGGCAACCGGCTCTTGCGGCTGGGGCTGGGGCTGGGGCTGGGGCGTGGGAGTGGGGGCGGGTGTGGACGCCGGTTCCGTCCTTGGCGTTTCAACGGCAGCTACGGCTGCGGCGGGTGTTGGCGCCACGGCTGGTGCAGCTGGCGAAACTGGTGCAGCGGCCGGTATGGATTCGGACGGGATCACCTCGGTCTGTGCCGCCATGAAATGTGATGCGCCCGACAGCGCCCAGATGCCTGCACCGGCAGCGGCGGTAAGCACCGCACCGGCCGCCACGGCCAGCCGCTTGCGCAGGGGCGTGGCCGCGCGGCGGGCCAGGCGTTCGTGCGCTGCGGCCATGTTGGGGGCCTCGCCAATGGCTTGCAGCGTGTGGCGGCGCACATGGTGCCAGTACAGGGCATTGGCGCCCAGGCCGGGAATGGCAATGGCCAGCAGGATCAGCGTGGCATCGATGCCGTGGGCAATCGCCGGGGGCAGGCCCAGCGCGGGGCGCAGCAGCAGGCCCCAGACCAGGCCCGTGCCGCCGGCGGCCAGCGCATAGAGGCCGCCCTCTTGCCACAGCCCGCGCAGCCCGCACCAGGGCAGGGTGAACAGGCCTGCGGCCAGGTTCCATGTAGGCAAGGGCTTGCCCAGCGCGTCGAAGCGCTCGAACAGGCGCAGGTAGTAGTCGCGCGAGGGCTCGCCAATCAGGCTGGCGTACAGGCCCGGCATCAGGCCGGCGCCCTGTCCGCCCGTGAAGCTGGTGACGCCGGAATGTGCGCCGGCGCCTGCCCGCTCGTTGGGGGCAGCGGCGTCATCGCCGTGCTGCAGCGCATAGGCTGCGGCGGCGAAGGCGCTGGCTATCGAGGGCGGCAGTTTGCTGGGGCTCTTGGGAGAGTCGGCCGTGTCGGGCCTGCTGGCACTGCCGGGCTCGGCAAAGGCGGGCTCCTGCCGGGCAGGGGCCGCCTGCCTTCCGAAGTCGATGGTGGCGGGAGGTGCTGAGATGGCGTCTTCCGATGGGGCGGGCATGTCAGCAATTGTGTCATGCACTCATGGCTGTCGGAATCACGACATTCGGGCGGATCGATCGGGTGAATCAATCGGGCAGATCCATCGCGCAGATCAATCGCGCAGATCAATCGGGCCGCTCCATCGGCCCCGATCGATCTGCCTTTGCCATCAGGCCTGGCGCGCGGGCAGCACGGTGGCGCGGCACTCGCCGAAGCCGATGCGCGCGGCGCCCGGCTTCTCGCACCAGCCGCGCAGGATCACGGCATCGCCATCCTGCAGGAAGGTGCGGCTCTCGCCATTGGCCAGGGCCACGGGCTTCTTGCCGCCTTCGGTCAGCTCCAGCAGCGCACCGGCCTCGCTGGAGGTGGGGCCGGACAGCGTGCCCGTGCCCAGCAGGTCACCGGGCTGCAGGTCGCAGCCGTTGACGCTGTGGTGGGCCACCAGCTGGGCCATGGTCCAGTAGGCGTGGCGGTAGCTGGTGTGGGTGATCTGCTGGGCGGCCTGGCCTTCGGCGCGCATGCGGCCGGTCTCCAGCGCCACGCTCAGCTGCACGTCGAACGCGCCGCGCTCGGAATTGGCGGCCGAGCTCAGGTAGGGCAGGGGCTGGGGATCTGCGGCGGGCCGCGTGAAGGCCGTGCGGTAGGGCTCCAGCGCCTCCAGCGTCACGATCCAGGGCGAGACCGTGGTGGCGAAGTTCTTCGACAGGAAAGGGCCCAGCGGCTGGTACTCCCAGGCCTGGATGTCGCGCGCCGACCAGTCGTTGAGCAGGCACAGGCCGAAGATGTGGTTCTCTGCCTCGTCCATGGAAATCGCCTCGCCCCAGGCGTTGCCGGCGCCTGTGTAGATGCCCATCTCCAACTCATAGTCCAGGCGTGCGCAGGGCTTGAGTGCGGGCGCGGCGGCGTCGGGCGCCTTCAGCTGGCCCATGGGGCGGCGGAAGTCCACGCCCGACACGCGCAGGCTGGACGCACGGCCGTGGTAGCCAATCGGCACCCACTTGTAGTTTTCCATCAGCGGGTTGTCCGGGCGGAACAGCTTGCCGACGTTGGTGGCGTGGTGCACCGAGGTATAGAAGTCCGTGTAGTCGCCGACCTGTGCCGGCACCGTGTATTCCACGTCGGACTGGGCCACCAGGCAATCCTGCAGGGCCACCTGCGCGGCAGCGCCTTCGCGCAGCGCGCGCGACAGCGCCAGGCGCAGGGCCGACCAGGCGGCCGGTCCCATGGCCATGAAGCCGTTCAGGTGCTGTTGCGAAGCGGCCTCCAGATGCGGCTGCACGGCATCGCCCAGGGCCTTGAGGGCGCTGGCGCGCGCCAGGTCCAGCACCTGGTCGCCAATGGCCACGCCGCCGCGCCATGCCTCCTGGCTGCCTGCGCGGCGGAACACCGCGTAGGGCAGGTTCTGGATGGGAAAGTCGCTGGCGCCGGTGTTGGCCGAGGCCACCCAGCTGCGCAGGCCTGCGTCATGGGTTTCGTTCAAGGACATCTGTCTCTCCTGGTTGGGTTTGTCTGTCGTTGGTCTGAAAAGGGGTTTGGCGGGGCAGGGCGAGGCGTGGCCGGCTCAGGCAGCGGCAAAGCCGCCGTCCATGTTCCAGTGTGCGCCGCGCACCTGGGCGGCCTGCTCGCTGGCCAGGAAACCGGCCAGCGCCGCCACCTGCTCCACGGTCACGAAGGCCTGGGAGGGCTGCTTGGCGCCCAGCAGCTGGCGCGCCGCCGCTTCGGCATCCAGCCCCTCGCGCGCGGCCAGCGCATCGATCTGTCGTTGCACCAGCGGCGTCAGCACCCAGCCCGGGCAGATGGCGTTGCAGGTCACGGGCGTGGTGGCGAACTCCAGCGCCACCGACTTGGTCAGGCCGATCAGCCCGTGCTTGCTGGCCACATAGGCCGGCTTGCGCGCCACGCCCACCAGCCCGCTGACCGAGGCGATATTGATGATGCGCCCCCAGCCGCGCTCCAGCATCTGCGGCGCGCAGGCCTGGATGGCGTGGAAGGGGGCCGAGAGATTGACGGCCAGCAGCTCGTCCCACTTGCCGGCTGGGAATTCGAGCAGCGGGCTCACATGCTGCATGCCTGCGTTGTTGACCAGGATGTCGATGGGCCCCAGCTCGGCCGCAATGCGCTGCGCAAGCGGTGCGATGGCGCTGCCGTCGCGCAGGTCCAGCCCGTAGTGGCGAACCGGCACGCCATGCGTTTGGGCGATCTCGCGCACCAGTGCATCGGTCTCGGCCGATGCGGCGGCCTGGCCATGCAGCGCGATGGCCGCGCCCTCGCTGGCCAGATGGCGCGCCACGGCCAGGCCGATGCCGCTGGTCGAGCCGGTGATCCAGGCCACGCGGCCCGCATGCGGGCGTGAAGCGGGGAATGAGGAAGTCGGGTTCATTTCAGGAGATCCATTTCCATATGCACGTACTCGCTGAGAAAGCGGACCCGCGCCCAGTAGATCAGCAGCCCGTCGGCATTGCATGCCCAGCGCAGCGCCTGCATCAGCGGCGTGCCCAGGGCCACGCCCAGGTGCTCGGCGGCCAGTTCGTCGGCCGGCGCCACGCTCAGGTGCTGGCGCGCCACGGCAATGCGCGAGGGGTCGCTGCTCAGGGCCACGGCCAGGGAGCTGCGCTCCAGCTGGGCCTCGATCTCGGGGAACAGTTCCTGCTCCAGGTACAGCTGCGACAGGCAGAACCGCGCCGCGTCATGGTCGTACACGCGCAGCAGGTGCACGTAGGCGGGGGCCATGCGGCCCACGTCGGGGAAGCCTTCGGGAATCGGCGGCAGGCAGTCGCGCCCGGTGTGCAGGGTGATCTGGCCGATGTGGGCACCAAAGGCCACCAGCTCCTTCCAGCTGGTGGGCAGCAGGAAGGACGGCGGCTTGTAGGGCGCCGCAATCACCCGGGTGCCGCCGCGCTTGCGCGTGAGCAGCAGGCCCTCTGCCACCAGGGCGCCCAGCGCCATGCGCACCGTGGTGCGCGACACGCCATGCAGCGCCTCCAGCTCCTGCACCGTGGGAATGGCGCTGCCCACGGGCCAGGCGCCCGTGGACACCTTGCTGCGGAACAGCCGCGCCAGCTGCAGGTGCAGCTTGTCCCGGCCTTGTTGAGGGGCCGACGCGGTGGATTTGGAGGGCATGGAGGCAATAAAGTATCTATTCAGTGCTTTTATTTTCACACAAAGCGCCAGCCCTGACAGCCTGTGCTGACGCCCATCGTTGACAAATGTCTTCAATTGAGCAGGCCGAATGACTTTTAAACTGCGGCCCTTTTTCCGTTTTTCGTTTTCGTTTTTTGAATGTTGGCCAGAGCGGCCGTTGGGTATTTCATGCAGCAGCAACATGCTTGGGAGTTTTTTCGCGCCGGTGGAGTGGACCAGGTGGTCATCCGCACCGGGCAGGACATTGCGCACATCGGCGAGCTGGACCAGAAGCTGTGGGTGGCCCTGGCCTGCCCCACGCGCGGCATCGAGTTCGACAGCGACACGCTGGACCTGATCGACGAGGACAAGGACGGCCGCATCCGCCCGCCCGAATTGATCGCCGCCTGCCAATGGGCCGTGGCGCGCGTGCGTGACCCCCAGGTGCTGGCCGATGGCGGCGACGTGCTGCAACTGTCCAGCCTGGAGCGCGACAGCGAGCAGGGCGCCCTGCTGCACGCCGAGGCCGAGCGCATGCTGGCCCTGTCCGGCCAGGCCGGCGGCGCCGCGCTGAGCCTGGCCCAGGTGCGCGAGCGCCTGGCCTCCCTGGCGGCCATGCGCTTCAATGGCGACGGCATCGTCAGCCCCGCCACCGCCGGGGACGACAAGGCGCTGGCCGCGCTGGTCGAGCGCATCGGCAAGGCCTATGGCACGGCGGCGGGCGCCGATGGCGTGGCCGGCATCGCACGCAAGCAGGCCGAGTCCTTCTATGCCGACCTGCGTTCCCTGCGCGACTGGCATGCAGGCGCCGAGGCCCTGGGCTGCGGCATTGCCGAGCGTGACCAGGCCCTGGCCGCCGCCCGCGCCGTGGACGCGGTGCAGGCCAAGGTGGACGACTTCTTCGCACGCACGCGGCTGGCCGCCTTCGACACGCGCGCGCAGGACCCGCTCAACCCCTCCATCGAAGGCTATGCCGCCCTGGGCCGCGAAGTGCTGGACAGCGGCGCCCAGGCCATTGCCGCCCTGCCGCTGGCCGCCGTGGCGGCCGACCGCGCGCTGCCACTGGCCCAGGGCGTCAACCCCGCCTGGGCCGGCGCGCTGCAGGCCCTGCGCGAGCAGGCCGTGCAGCCCGTGCTGGGCGAAGACCTGCAGGAGATCACCGCCGCGCAGTGGGAACAGGTCAAGGCCGCCCTGCAGCCCTGCCGCCAATGGCTGGCAGCCCGGCCCGCCACGCCGCTCGATGCCCTGCCTCAACAGGAGGTGCAGGCGCTGCTGGACGGCGGGCAGGAAGCCGCGCTGCTGGACCTCATCGCCCAGGACGAGTCCGAGAAGGAACACAGCCTGCAGGCCGTGGCGCTGGAAAAGCTCATCCGCCTGCAGCGCGACCTGCTGGTGCTGCTCAACAACTTTGTCTCGTTCAGCAGCTTCTACCGGCGCGAGGGCGCGGCCTTCCAGGCCGGAACTCTCTACCTGGATGCGCGCAGCTGCGACCTGACCGTGGAAGTGAGCGACACCGCCGCCCACGCCGCGCTGGCCGGCCGTGCCAAGACCTGCCTGGCCTACTGCGAGCTCCGGCGCGAGGGCAAGAAGAAAGCCATCGTCGCGGCCTTCACGGCGGGCGATGTGGATTTTCTCTTCGTGGGCCGCAACGGCGTGTTCTATGACCGCGCGGGCAACGACTGGGACGCCACCATCGTCAAGCTCATCGAGAACCCCACCAGCATCGGCCAGGCCTTCTTCCTGCCCTACAAGAAATTCCTGCGCATGGTGGAAGAACAGGTGGCCAAGCGCGCCTCGGCCAAGGAAGAGGGCGTGACCGCCAGCCTGGGCACGCAGGCCGGCCAGCTGGTCACGGCGCCCGGCACCGCTGCGGCCAACGCCACAGCCGCCACGGCTGCGGCCGCTCCGCGCAAGACCGATGTGGGCACCGTGGCCGCCCTGGGCGTGGCCCTGGGCTCCATCAGCGCCGTGCTGGTGGGCATCTTCGGGAAGTTCATCGACCTGGGGCCCTGGATTCCCGTGGCCCTGGTCGGCCTCATCGCGGCCATCTCCGGGCCCAGCATGATGATTGCCTGGCTCAAGCTGCGCCAGCGCAGCCTGGGGCCCATCCTGGACGCCAGCGGCTGGGCCATCAACGGCCGCATGCGCATCAACCTGCCGCTGGGCCGCAGCCTCTCGCAGACCGCCAAGGTGCCGGTGGGTGCACGGCGCACGGCGGGCGACCCCTATGCGGAAGGCAATGGCCTGCGCAACACCCTGGTGGCGCTGGCCGTGGTGGCCTTGCTGGCGCTGATGGCCTGGCGCCTGCACTGGGTCGATGGCCTGCTGCCCGCCGGCTGGCAGTACGGCGCGGCACCGGCCACTGTGCCGGCTGCGCCAGAGTCCGCACCTGCGCCTGCGCCAGCAGCGGCACCGGCACCGGCGGCTCAGTAAGTCGATGCCAAGGGGCGGGCAAGCCACTTGCCCCGCCCCGGTCGGGAAACCTCAAGGCGCGACAATAGCGCCATGACCACCCCCACCCACGTACAACGCAGTGCCGTGCCCCTGAGCACGCACGACACCACCCGCATCGACGACCTGCGCATCAAGGCCGTGCGCCCCCTGATCACCCCGGCCCTGCTGCAGGAATGGCTGCCCGCGCCCGAGGCCGCGCAGCAACTGGTGGAAACCAGCCGCGCCGCCATCTCGGACGTGCTGCAGGGCCGGGACGACCGGCTCATCGTCGTCGTCGGACCCTGCTCCATCCACGACCACGACCAGGCCATGGACTATGCGCGCCAGCTCAAGGCCCAGGCCGACGCGCTGGCCGGCGAGCTGCTCGTGGTCATGCGCGTCTACTTCGAGAAGCCCCGCACCACCGTGGGCTGGAAGGGCTACATCAACGACCCGCACCTGGACGGCAGCTTCGCCATCAACGAAGGCCTGGAAATGGCCCGCGCCCTGCTGCTGGACGTGCTGGCCCTGGGCCTGCCCGTGGGCACGGAATTCCTGGACCTGCTGTCGCCGCAATTCATCAGCGACCTGGTCAGCTGGGGCGCCATCGGCGCGCGCACCACAGAAAGCCAGAGCCACCGCCAACTGGCCAGCGGCCTGTCCTGCCCCGTGGGCTTCAAGAACGGCACGGACGGCGGCGTCAAGGTGGCCAGCGATGCCATCCAGGCAGCCAGCGCGCCCCACGCCTTCATGGGCATGACCAAGATGGGCCAGTCCGCCATCTTCGAAACCCGCGGCAATGGCGACTGCCACGTCATCCTGCGCGGCGGCAAGCAGCCCAACTACGGCGCCGAGCATGTGCAGGCCGCCTGCGCCCTGCTGGAAGGCGCAGGCCTGCGCCCGCAGGTCATGATCGATGTCTCCCACGCCAACAGCAGCAAGCAGCACCGCCGCCAGATCGACGTGGCGGCCGACGTGGCCCAGCAGATCGCCGGTGGCGATGCCCGCATCACGGGGCTGATGATCGAAAGCCACCTGCAGGAAGGGCGTCAGGACATCGTGGACGGCCAGCCGCTGGCGCATGGCGTGTCCGTGACCGATGCCTGCATCAGCCTGGAGCAGACCGTGCCTGTGCTGGAGCAGCTGGCTGCGGCGGTGAAGGCGCGGCGGGCGAAGCTGCGGGGGTGAGTTGACTGGCCGGGTCTGTTTTGGACCCGCGTCAGGCAATGGGGCAGTCCTGTCCTTCGGCAGGACTGCAATGCAATCGCCACAGCGCAGTGGCATGCATATGAGCCGCTGATGTAAAAGCAGGGTTGGCAGACTGCGAATTCAATTCAGGCGCTGGTGCAGCACAGGCTGTGCATCAAGACTTTCAGATCAGTCCGATTGCATCATGCATTTTTGCAATGAATGATTGATTTATTCATATCGGATTAAAAGATTCTTCTATTGCTGCATCCAGATGTATTTCGAGGATTGCACCAATATATTTGGCCGCCATTGTTATGTTTGTCCATATTCCGGGATGAGGGGGGCGAAGGACAAGGGAATGAACGGCTCTATCAAAGAAGAGTAGGATCTTCATTTCAAAGAATTCGAGTCATATATCATGGGTTTTGACTCTGCGGAGGAGGGGTAGGTATGAGGCCTGGTGATGCAAAGCGGGTATTTGATCTTGCAGTTGGACGCGCCGCCCCACCGCTTGCCTCCATGGTCACCATTTTTGCCATTAGTTTTTATAGCTCGACTCTCGTTGCCCAATTCAGCATAGCCCTTTCCTTTGCATCACTTTTCTTTGTATTGCCAGCGAGTATTGGCGCCATCTTCTTTTCGGAAATAGCTGCCAGCAAAGATAAGGAGCAGTCAGACTCACTCATCAGTTTGCTGTTTTGGCTGGTATTCCTGTACACCGGGTTTTGTTTTATTTTGGTGTATTGGCTTCCTGTTATCTCGAAAACCCTGATATCCGGTTTGCCAGAGGAGCTATTGGATGGAGCCATATCCCAGGCAAGATTGATAATTCTGTGTATTCCCTTCTTCGGAATCATCAATGTATGTAGCTGCGTTCTTGAGTCAAGATCACATACTGCCATCGTTGCAAAATTCAGAATGTGGCAGGTTTTTTTCCATGCAGCCTGTGTGATTGTCGTGCTGGCGCTGCTTGGGAAGAATGAGTGGATGAGTGATGATTCGGTCGCTCTTGCCTATCTGTTCAGTGACATCATTTTTTCCGTTGCCGCATATGCTTTGATGCGGAAATACTGTCAATTCAGATTTTCATTCAATTTTTGTGTATTGCCTGGCAGAAGAATATTTTCCGTCTTGATCCCTGGCTATGCCAATGCGTTCTTTGGGAAATATCTGCTTTATATATTGTCAATGTCTGTTGCAGGGCTGGGTGCAATGTATTCTGCAATTCAATCTCAAGCTTCTGCCATATTGCTGTTGGCAGAACTTCCTGCCATGGGAGTCTGTGCTCTTCTGGCAATGGAGATATCCAAAAATCGTGGAAAATGGGCAGTGCAATTTCAGTTCATCAAAGATTCATCGTCATTGATGATTTTTTGTGCCATTGTTCCAGTTGTTGCATTGTCTGTATTCATGCTGTTCTATGAAATATCAGAAGCGAATGGTTCTCAAATTGTCGGTGAGGGATTCCTTTCCTTGGTGTGCAAAGGAACTACGGATGTGGTGTTCTTCTATGCGGCAGCAATTTCTGGAGGGCTAGGTCTTTATTGGTCATCAAGAATGATTTTTTGGACTATTTATGCAGTGATATTTTTTGCCCCAATGTCATTGGGCTTCCATGGCTCCAGTTATTCCATGATCAACTATATTTTCTCGTTTTCTTCTCTCGTGTCCTGTGTGATGTTGGTATTGCTTATTCACAATAGGCGAGAGTCTCTATCTGAAGAGAAGATTGGCTTGAAGGAAAGCTTGTAGCCGTGGTGGCCTTGGCGAGGTCGTCTGCCCTTCGACAACCTCGCAGCCCCGCAACCGCCACGACGCAGGCGCTGACATACGGGGTGGGGAGGCCGGGGGAACGTTCTCAGGCCCGCACGGGCCTCGGCTCCAGATTGCGCGCCGTGCCGAGCCAGGTCGCGCAATGCGTTTCATGACCATCCTCGGCCACCGCGTACAGGTCCGCCGCGCAGATGCTGAGCACGCGGCCGGCATCCACCACGCGGCCGCGCGCCCGCAGGTGGGTGCCGCGTGCGGGGGCGAAGAGCTTCACGCTGCCGTCCACCGTGGCATTGGCCCAGCCTGGCGGTAGCACAGAGCCTGCGGCCGACACCGCCGCAAAGTCGCCCAGCGCAAAGATCGCCGTGGCCTGCAACTGGCCCGGCTGAAAGCACAGGGCATCGGCAATGGGCATCTCCAGCTCGGTGGCGCCGGGCTCGGCACGCACAAAGCGCAGGCCCAGGGTGCGCGCCATGGGCATGGCCAGCACGGCCTTCTGCAGCGCATGGGTGGATGGGGTGGGGTGGGTGGTCGGCTCAGTCATGGCTTGTCTCCTTCGTGGTGGGTGAAGCGGCACGGCGCACGCGCGGCCAGGGCGCGGCGGGTTTGTCGGGGGTCCTGGCTGGGGTCGATGCCGTTTGCGCCAGATCCCGCTCGGCCTGGCGGGCGCGCAGCCACTGCACATGGTCCAGGGCCTGGGCGCGCTGGGCCTGCAGCGCGGCGATCTGTTCGTCTATCTCCTGCACGCGCTGCAGCACGGCATCGGCCAGGTCACCGGGGCCTATGCGCCCCGCACGCCAGGCGCGCAGGTTCTCCGCAATGCGCGGCAGCCCGAACCCCAGCGCGCGGGACATGGCGATGAACACCACCTCGCGCCGGGCCGAGCGCGGATAGTCGCGGTAGCCATTGGGCAGGCGCCGGGGCTTGAGCAGGCCCGCGCGCTCGTAGTGCCGCAGCGCGTGGATGGAGACGCCCGTGAGCTGGGCGAGTTCGGAGATCAGCATGTGCCAAGGCTAGCAAGGCTCGTGCTGGGCTAGGGTTGGGGAGGTGACAGGTTTTTTCCCGCCTCGTCGCGAATCCAGTCCAGGAATGCACGCACTTCGGGGCGGTCGGCTGCCCCGGGCCGCGTCACCGCGTAGTAGGCAAATCTTGCGGGCCATGGCTTGTCCAGCACCTGGATGAGCCGGCCCGCCGCGATTTCTTCCTGGGCATAGGCCTGCGGCACCAGCGCCAGGCCCTGGCCAGCCTCTGCCGCACGGATCAGCAGGAAGTCATCGTCAAGGGCACTGCCGCGCTCCGCGCGCATGTCGTCGGCCACGCCATGCGCTTTCAGCCAGAGCGGCCAGTCTGCGCGGTCGCCGTCATGCAGCAGGGGGTAGCTGAGGCAATCGCCGGCCTCATGGATCACTGCCCCTTGCGCCTTCAGGAATCCTGGCGAGGCGACGGGCGTCAGAACCGGCGCCATGAGGGGGAGAACCTCCAGCCCCGGATAGTCTCCCAGCCCGTGGCGCAAGGCCACGTCCACCCGGTCGCGCCGCAGGTCCACCAGTTCCGACGTGGCCTCCACGCGGATTTCGATGTCCGGGTGCAATTGCTTGAAACGCCCCAGCCGGGGCACCAGCCAGGATGCCGCGAACGTGGCGACCGTGCTGACGGTCAGGCTCCGTCTTGCCTTGGTGCTTTCCAGGTCGTGCATGGCCTGGTCGATTTGAAGAAACGCTTCGCGCAGCCTGGGGAACACGCTGGCGCCTGCCTCGGTCAGCCGCATGCCAAGGCGCTCACGCTCCAGCAACACCACTCCCAGGCGGTCTTCCAGCACGCGGATCTGCTGGCTGACGGCGCCGGGCGTGACGTGCAGGGCCTGCGCCGCGGTCTTGACGCTTTTGCGCTGCCCCACTTCCACGAAAGTGCGCAGCGCCTGCAATGGGTAGGTCATCTTGTTTTTAGATTTACTAAATTCTTGGAGCAGAAATCATCGCTTTAAATTAGACGTATATCTGTTGAGAATAAGTCTTTCCAGCGATTCCATGAATTAAGTTTATCTAAAATTCAAATGTTCCATCTCTATTCAGACAGCTCCCCCAATGGCTTCAAGGTGACCATTGCGCTTGAAGAGCTTTCGCTGCCTTACCAGCTGCACCATGTGCGCATCGATGAAGGCGAGCACCGGCAGCCGGCCTTTCTGGCGCTGAATCCCCATGGCCGTATTCCCGTGCTCACGGACAGCGAGACGGGTGTGGTGTTGTTTGAGTCAGCGGCCATTCTTCTGTACCTGGCCGACAGGGCCGGGCAGCTGCTGCCAGAGGACCTGCAGGCCCGCTGGGAGGCGATCAAATGGCTGCAATTCCATGCGTCCAGTGTCGGGCCGCTGCTGGGCCAGCGAGTGCACTTCGAGCTGTTTGCGGACAGCCCTGTCCCTGCGGCCATCGAACGCTACCGGCGCCTGACGGAGGAGGCGTTCACGGTGCTGGACCACGCGTTGCAAGGCCGCCCCTACTTGGCGGGCGACTGCTACTCCATTGCAGACATTGCCCATTTCGGCTGGATGCACATCGCGCGAATCATCCACTTCGACTTCAGCCGGCACCGCCATCTGAGCGCATGGCATGAGCGGGTCGCGGCGCGGCCTGCGGTGCGCAAGGGCATCACGCTGCCGGCACCGGCAACCGGCGCATGAACACCAGGCAGGTCCAGACAATGAACGCAACTCCTGTCTCCCCGCGCACGGGTGGGGCTTCCTATGCCTCGTTCTACGCACACCCTGGCTACCGGCGCATGTTTGCACCAGACCGGCTGACCGTGGGCATCTTCCTGCCGCTGCGCAGCTACAAGGGCGACATGTCGGTGCTGCGCGGGCAGGCCGATCTGGTCACCCGCATCGACCAGCATGGCTTTGCCGCCGTGTGGGTGCGCGATGTCCCCTTGTTCGATCCCTCGTTCGGAGACGCTGGGCAGGTGTTCGACCCCTTCACCTACCTGTCCTTCCTGGCGGCCCGTACCCGCAAGGTCGCCTTGGCCACCGGCAGCGCCATCGTCTCCCTGCGCCATCCGATCGACCTGGCCAAGGCCGCCACAAGCATTGACCAGCTCTCCGGCGGCCGGCTGGTGATGGGCTTGGCCTCTGGCGACAGGCCGATGGAGTTTCCAGCCTACGGACTGGAACACGCGGCCCGGGCACAGCGCTTTTCCCAGGCCGTGGCCTATATGCGCCAGCTCATGCAGCCCGGGCACCTGGACATCGATTCCCCGCTGGGGCTCCTGGAAGGCGCCGAGTTTCTCCCCCAGCCCGTTGCGGGGAGCATTCCGCTGATGGTGACGGGATCGTCAGGCCAGTCGCTGGCGTGGATTGCAGAGCATGCAGATGGCTGGCTGACCTACCCCGGTGCCACCCATACCCTCCGGGGGCCCCAGCACCTGGCGGAAAAAATCCGCGCCTGGCGTGACCTGATCCCTGGAGGCGCATTCCGCCCGCACATGACGAATGAGTGGATCGATCTGGTCGATGACCCCGGCCATCCCCCAACCCCGTTGCATGGGGGCTATGTCCTGCGCACCGGGCGCAAGGGACTGGTGGCATTGCTCGAACAGTGGCAGGCGGCGGGGGTGAACCACGCGGCGCTGGGCATCCAGTGGACACAGCGCCCGCCCGCCGAGGTGCTGGAGGAACTGGCCCAGGAGGTGCTGCCGCACTTTCCCTCGCACGAAGGGCTGCCGGCAGTGGCGGCTGACTGGTGAACGCAGGCCCGGGCCAGGAATGGCCGGGCCGCGGCGAGCTTGCATCCCTGAGACCGGGGGCATTCAAGCCGGCTGCGCTGCAGGCCTCATCACGCGGGCCGTGAACCGGGCCATGAACTCGCGCGTGGCAATGCGGGCGCCCAGGGCCGTCAGGTAGTTGGCGCAACCGTGCACCACCGAGGCGCGGTTGTCGTCGAAGGCTTTCAGCCCCAGGCGAACCACGTCTTCGCTGGATGCTTTTTTCCCGAAGGATGCGGCCTCGCCGGCGCGGGCGAAGAACGCCGTGTCGGTAGCGCCCGGGCACAACGCCAGCACGCGCACGCCGCGTGGCCGGTACTCGGCCCAGAGCGCTTCGCTGAACGAAAGGACAAAGGCCTTGGTCGCGGCGTAGACCGCCATGTACGGGACTGGCTGAAACGCTGCCGTGGAGGCGATGTTGATGACGCCGCCCTGGCGCTGCTCCAGTGCGGGGAGACACAGGTGCGTCAATTCCACCAGGGCGCCCACATTCAGGTCGATGGCCTCCCGCTGCATGGCCAGCGCCAGTTCATCAAACCTGCCATGGGTGCCGAAGCCTGCGTTGTTCACCAGCAGATCCGGCAGCAGGCCCCTGGCGCTGACGGCCTCGAAGACCCGCTGGGCCGCCCCGGGTGTGGCCAGGTCCTCCACCAGGAATTCGGCGCCGGGCAATTCGCTGGCGAGCTTCTCGAGCCTGTCGCGGCTGCGCGCGATCAGCACGACTTTGGCGCCACGGCGGGCGAGTTCCCTGGCGAATACTTCGCCGATGCCCATGGAGGCGCCGGTCACCAGGACGGTTTTCTGGGAGAAATCAAAAGGGGTTTTCATGCACTCGAGTATTGCGACGGGGTGCCCGCCTGGGAATGGGCAGCGCTGGTAAGCTGATTTGCATTCATGAAAAACCAACCGCCCACCACCTGGGATGACCTGCGCGTGCTCCTGGCGCTTCACCGCCACCAAAGCCTGCTTGCCGCAGGCGCTGCCCTGGGCCTGTCCACCTCCACCGTCGCGCGGCGCATAGAGGCGCTGGAGCAATCCCTGGGCCGCGCCCTGGTACACCGCAGCAGCGCAGGGACGACGGTCGAGCCCGATGCAATGGAACTGGTGGAACTGGCCGAGCAATTCGAGCTGGGACTGGGCGGCATCAAGCGCGACGACCGGCCCGATGAGAAGGCCCATGCGCTGACCGGCACCATCCGCGTCAGCATGGGAGAGGGCTTCGTGAAGCCCGTGACCGCCGTGCTCTCGCAGTTGAGAAGCGCGCACCCCGGACTGCATATTGAAGTGGCCGTGGAGTCGCGCTTCACGGATGTCGGGCGGCGCGAAGTGGATGTGGCGCTCAGGGTCGGGCGCTCCAGTTCGGCCGTGGTGGTGGAGAAATGGGCAGGGCAACTGACGTTTGGCCTGTATGCCTCGCACGGCTATGTCGAGCAGCGCCTGCCGGATCGCCACCTGCGCGTGCAGGACTTCGCCAGCCACGATTTCGTGGGACAGGACCTGGCCACCGGCCGGCAGGACGCATCCAACCAGTGGCTGGCCAGCCGGGGCGCCACCCGGTTCGTCTTTCGATCCGGCTCCGACCTGGCCCGCCAGGAGGCCACGGAGCAAGGCCAGGGCATCTGCCTGCTGCCCGACGCCATGGCCCATGCCGTGCCCGGCCTGGCGCGGCTGGAGGTGGACGCGCCACTGCCTTCCTGCTCGGTGTACCTGGCCTATCACCGCGACCGCCGCAACGTGCCGGGCTTGCGGGCGGTCATTGACGCGCTGGGTGCGGCGCTGGCATACGGGCTGCAACTGCCAGCAGAAAAGGCGAAGGCGGCCAGCCCCGCCGCGAAGCCATGACAGGCACGGTCTTTCCTGCCCTTTCAAGGCGAGGGCGCGGACGACGTACCCGGTGAGCAGCCAGGACCATCATTGGTCGTTGATCCCAACGAAACATGAATGGGCCGCGGCTGGCGCGAAACGACCCGTTGTGATCGTTCGTGCCTCGGCTGCCGATGTCTGCTGAGAGGCAGTTGTGGTCATCCCCGCTGCCAGCGTTGAGGCAGCAGTTCCTCTACCTGACCTGCCTGCTGAGTGGGGTAGAAGCGGGGTCAGCATTCCGGCCGCTCTAATACAATGCTATGAGGGCTTGGTCTCTCTTGCACGAAGTCGGCCGCACTTGATTGAAATAAGTCGGGGAAACGATATAAATTTAGTGCAATTCGAAAAAATGGAGTTAAAGTTGATCAGAGGACGGATTGCCAAATGGCCTAGGTATGTGGGTGGTACTTGTTTCAGAGGCCCGCTTCACGTAGCCCATCTTCTCAAGCGACGAGGCTTCATGCGATGACTACGGCAGCCAAGAATCTCTCCGCCATCTCCCGACTTTTTTCGTCAACCGTGTTCCGAGAACTCGCGGAGAAGGGGCGCTCGCCCCTCTTTGCACGTCTACTGACAGATAGTGGACTGATGGATTCGCAACTAGCAGTCGGGACAGTAGGCGCCATTTTTGACTCCGCATTTGCAGCTTTGAGAAAGGCCGGGGGGCGGGATGAATACGTTTACAAGTCTGCGTTAACGCATAACATTTTGCTGGGTCGTCATTCGCTAAGCACAGCTAGCCTTTTAACGGAATTTCGTGCTGGTTTATGCAAGGCTGACGTGGCTATCCTCAATGGAACTTCGACGGTTTATGAAATAAAGTCTGAGCGTGATACGTTGAGTCGGCTTGAAAATCAGGTTCAAAACTATCGGAAAGTGTTTGCGAAAATTTACATCGTCGTCGCCGAGCCGTTTATTGATAAAGTACTTGAAATGACAGATATCGACGTGGGCGTGATGTGTCTGGCACGTTGGAACAGGGTGAACACCGTTCGCGAGGCCATTGATCGCGCGGACGCTGTTTGCCCGACTACGATATTCGATTCACTACGTTTGGATGAGGCGATTTTGATATTGGAAAGTTTTGGGGTAAAAATCCCTGAATTGCCCAATACAAAGATTCGTGAAGCATTAAAGCAGCAATTTGTGTTGCTTCCCCCTCGATTCGTCCATGATGAAATGGTTCGCGTGCTGAAGCGCACTCGCAGTCTTGCCTCTCTTAGAGGTCTTGTTGATCAACTTCCACACTCGTTGAAGACGGCAGCGTTGTCCACGACGCTACGTCTCAAGGATCATCAGCGATTGCTGACGACACTGAATACACCAACACACAAAGCAATGGAGTGGGCTATCTGATGTATTATCCTTATTTTCGTGGAAAGCAATTCGAACTCATTGCTATTAGAGAAAGTGCACACGTCCTAGCTCAGTCAAAATTTTGTCCAATCATTGAGCCTGTCAAGGAAACTCTGAGCGGTCTTCACAAGACCTTAGCTGAAGTCTGCGAGGCGCACGGAAAGGCTATCGTCATAGTCAATCCGTTGCATGGAGATCATTCTGAGGATGGTAAAGAAATCACGGATTTGCTCGCGGAAAATTATTTGGAGAAAAGAGGTGTCTCAGCTGGAATCCTTCTTCGGGAAAACATGACGTCAGCAGACGCACTCGCTTGTTATCAGAAGCACTTGGCCCATCAGCCCATGTTCATACATGCAGGATTTACGGAGGCACGCGCGCTCGCGGAATTGCTTGGAGATAATTTGCTATCTACTAGGCATGCCTTCGTCGAGGCGCATTGCGGAAAGCTTTACCGTCGTCACTATGACGGTTGTTTCCGAATTCTGATTCGCGACGGATTCCGCAAGAGGAAGAACGCAGACCACCCACCGTTAGAGGATTTCTCCGATCTTCATATTACCTACCCCGACGAAGGTATGAACGGATTCGGCGACTTCCTTACCGTTGGAGATGATTTTTCGGAAGGCGGTGGGCCAGCGTACGCCGTTGCAATCCATCTAACGTTTATCGAGCCAAAGAAGGATGATGCAATGTGTATCTACCATTTCGTCTCTACAACACGAGATACACCGACTGATCCCGCAGGCAAGTTTGGTCAGGCATTGGAAAAATTTGTCAGCAAGTACAAAAGCGGCACCTCCAATCTATACGATACATCCGCAGTTCAGGAGCTTCAAGAGCTGCACAGAAAAGGTCATTTCCCAGGCCTCGGCGTCGTCAAAAAACTCTCGATGAAGCATCACATCGAAACGATCGCTGCTTACCTCAGCTAAACTCCATGACTTTGTACTGCTGCGCGGAATGTTTTGGCGACCATGGCCTGCGTCGAAGCGTCATTCCCTCTCGTACAAATGTTCGTGGTCAATGCGACTTTTGTAACACGGCTGATATCGATTTAGTAGAGCCTGGGACCTTAGCTGCTGAATTCGAGATGCTCACTAGCATCTATGAACTCAATTCAGGTGGAAAGTTGTTAGTGGAATGGTTGAAGGAGGATTGGGGTCTCTTTCCGAAGCTCGATCTTGCAAATGCGAAGAACCTTCTTATGGAGGTGTTGGATGATGGGGAAATTGTGCGCAGACTTTTTTCCCCATCCCAAACTTTCAAATCTGAAGGATTGGCGGCGTGGACCACGTTAAGAGACGAGCTTATGTTCAAGAATAGGTACTTTCTCGATGAGGCCCTGGACAAAGATCGTCTCAGCGTTCTTTTGTCTCACTTGACAACGAGCGAAATTCCGCCTGTTTGGTATCGCGCGCGGATCACCACATCTGACGCTGGCTTCGATATTGGTCAAATGGGTGCACCTCCGCGAGAGCTTGCAAGTCATGGTAGAGCGAATCCCTCAGGGATCCCATACTTGTATTTGGGTTCAATGCCTGACACCGCGATCGCTGAAATTAGACCGCACACGGGTGAAATAGCTTCTGTCGCTCGCTTCACTCTCGAGGGGATCATCACGGCAGTAGACCTTCGCAACCCCCGTGGATTGGTGTCTCCATTTTTATTGCAGGATGCGAGCGAGGTTGGTCGCATGCGTGCCGACGTTCCATTCCTGGAAAAGCTTGGAAGCGAGCTGACCAGACCTGTTCTTCCTAGGAGTGCAGCTATCGATTACTTGCCCAGCCAGTATCTTTGCGAATTCATTAAGAAAATTGGGTATGACGGTGTTCTCTACCGGAGCTCTGTCAGCGATGGGATCAACCTTGCACTTTTTTCCCCTGCCAAGGCAGTTGCAAACGACGTCTGCCTCTATGATGTCCAACGCGTTTCAGTGGCTGTAGGACGCCGTTGAGCGCTATATTGGTCTGGCGTTAACGTGCGATATTGCACCGACCGACATGAAGTTTGGCTTTGCGAATGCAATCGTATAGGTGGATTTAGTCGAAAGACTATAGTTGGCCGTTGCAGCCGCTAGGGCGCTGTGCGGTGCGTGGCGCAGATCAGCCTGAAGCAGTCGGCCAAGCAAGAGTCGCGACCGTCGGCTCATGGCCGTCTGCCGCCGTCTGAGAAGGCTGCCTCTTTGACGATATCGATACGCAGCCAGCAATCTCTTGCCGCCCAATCCTGCCGACATCCCGTCATAGCGGCTGCCCAAGCGTTCAACCCTGACGCCCAGCCACCAACCCCAGCACAGCT
The DNA here is from genome assembly GCF_020523835.1 of Delftia sp. Lp-1. Taxonomy (NCBI): domain Bacteria; kingdom Pseudomonadati; phylum Pseudomonadota; class Betaproteobacteria; order Burkholderiales; family Comamonadaceae; genus Delftia; species Delftia sp. Lp-1. The sequence goes on from NZ_JAJALJ010000002.1 coordinate 434,898, forward strand.
TTTTTCGCCTGGGCCCGACCGCCGCGAGCCAGCTTGCTCCATGCCAGGATCACGTCGGCAAGATCATCGTCCTCGCAATAAAGGTAGGCAGTCGGCACGCCCAGCACTTGCGCAATCCGGTTGGAAATATCCAGAGGTGGCTCATGGACGCCAGTTTCATATCTGCTCATCCGAGCACTTGCCGTTGTCTCATCAAGACCGACGGCAACCCCCAACTGATCCTGCGGCATCCCGGTACGCAGCCTTGCCTCGCGCAGGCGTTTGCCAAATAGGCTGGAGGGTGGCTTGGTCCGTGGAGGCATCCTACGATAGTCGTAGGGTGTATTGATTTCGTCTCTACGAAATTCGTAGAATGAAACGGCGCTTCACGCGGTCGATTTCCGTGTGCCTGTTGTTCGACATGATCCAAGCCCTGGGAGCCGCCATGGATGAACCTAACCTCATCACCTCACCCCAACCCAAACTCGACGACCTCGCCATAGACGCCGTCCTGCACATGGGCGCAGCGCTGGATGTGCTGGACCTGCACGCTCGCCACAACATCACGGCCATCAATTGCGTCTGCCGGGACCTGCTGCGCATCTACTACGTGAAGGCTGATCAGGCGCAGTCGCTGGAGCCGCAGGACAGGGAATTGCTGGGCCTGCTGCACGACACGGCGGTGAACCTGGGCTATGCCATAGAGGTGGTGGACCATCTGAATGGCGACGAGGCTGACGACCCCATCCTCTATGCCGTGAGCTATCTGCTCAAGGCGGCCAAGCGGTTTGCGGATGAGGGCTTGTCTGCTGGGGTGTCGTGATGGGTGAGGGCGCGAACATATTGCCTGCGCTTCACATGCAGGGAATCTGCGTGCGTTGGGAGGCTGCAGTTTGCCGGAGCCATGAATTCGTGCACTGTGGCGCCGGAGTTTTGAACAGAGCCATGCTCGTCGCTGCAGACTCGTACTGATTGGCTCTTTTTTTTGGCGACGGTGGAGGCCTGGCGTTGGCAACCGTTCCCTATGCGGCTACGCCTTATGTCGGCGCAGAACGGCCAAGCTGCGATGCCGAATCCGTTGGGAAATGTGCTTGTTCTCAGATACCAGGGCCAGCGCTTGAAGCACATCAGCGTTCACCGGTGCACCTTGCTCCAGCCATTCGATGGCCAGGCCCGGCCAGTAGTCGGAGGCTTCGTAGCCCAGGCCGGCCAGGACGATTTCAACGGGCGATGCACTGCCTGAATAGGCTTGCAGCGGGTGCTCCAGATGCAAAAGCAGGATGCGCGTGTCCATTGGGTTGAATTTCAAAGTTTTGCTGCGGGGTTGCATTCACTGAATCCAGTTGCCACGCCTGGCATGAGTGCGTGTCCATCCGTCATCAATCTTGCCGCCGTTGATCTCGCAGGAAGCTGGCGTCTGCGTCGTGCCCTGCACTCTGGCTCCCGTGTGGTTTGTCATGGAAACGGGGGCGGCAATCACGAGGGTCACCACCCGGCGATCCTTGGTAGCACTCAGGTACGTTGCGCCCGGGGGCAGGCCGGCATTTTTCTGGTACCAGTCAAGACACATGCGCGCTTCTTCCTCCAGCATGGAGGAGGGCGATACAGCCTGTGGTGCGGGGGCTGACGCGGGCTTGGTGGCGGGCTCGGTCGGCATTGAATCCCGCAGAGGCCTGGAGGATGCAGAGGGCGGGTCCAGCTGCACGGGCTTGGCGGTGGTGCCTTGCGGGCAAGGGGCATCCTGGTACCAGGTTTTTCCATCGCTAAGGCATTTCATGACGGCTTGGGCATCGGGGGCCAGGCCGGCTGCTGCCACCATCCACAGCAGGCTTTTCAGCAGGGCGGTCTTGTTTCGGGTTGGCTTCAGGGCAGTGCGGGTTGCAGGATTGCCGCCGCCAATGGATGCATGGGCCATTGAGTTTCCAATGAAGTGAACTGGCTGCTGCGAGCCTTTGCCCTCGGTATTGCCGATGCGCTGCGGGGCTGGAAATGACGGGTTTCCTGACTCTTTTTCGGCCCCGTGCAGCGGTTATACGTCAGCCACTTCAACCCACCAATTCACCTGCCGAGCCAGACTTCCTTGAGCAGGCCTTGTCGGTGACGTTTGCCCTGGGCCGCTTGCATTTGAAATAAGTGGTTGCTAAAGTGTCGCCATGCCCGAGAACGACATCTTCAAGGCCCTGGCCGACCCCACACGCCGCTCCATCTTCGAGAAGCTGGCCGCTGGCAGCATGCATGCCAGCGCGCTGCGCGAGGGGATGGAGATCAGCCAGTCGGCCATGTCCCAGCATCTGGCCGTGCTGCGCAACGCGGGGCTGGTGAGCGAGCAGCGCCAGGGGCGCTTCATGCATTACGAGGTCGATCCCGACGGGCTGGCGCAGATTGCGGGCTGGCTGGCGAAGTACCGCGCCTACTGGCCGCAGCGCGTGGATGCACTCAAGGGCCTGCTCAAGGACATGGACCAATGAACAAGATGAACAATGTGGACACCGACGATGCGGACCGCGAGCTGGTGCAGGAGTACGCGCTGGACGCCCCGCCCGAGAAGGTCTGGCGCGCGCTGAGCATTCCCGAGCTGCGCGCGCAGTGGCTGCCGGGCACCGAGCATGCCGAGCCTTTGCGGCAGGTGCCGCAGCAGGAACTGCGCCTGCGGCTGCGCGAGGCGGAGCCGCCCTTTCTGGAAAGCACGGTGGACCTGCAGATCAGCCCCGGCGCCGATGGCGGCACGCTGCTGCGCATCGTCCATGTGCTGACCGATGCGCGGGTGCAGCCCGCCAGGGAAGCGGCCAACGACGGCGGCTTCCTGATGTACGCGACCTGATGCACGTGACCTGAGGGCCCCGGGCAACGGGGCGTGCGGCGCAGGGCCGCAGCCCTTTCTTTTTTCACCACCACACACAGGAGTTCGCCCATGCGCGAATCGATGATGCTCGTCCCCATGGTTGTCGAACAGTCGGCGCGCGGAGAGCGGTCCTTCGACATCTACTCGCGCCTGCTGCGCGACCGCGTGATCTTTCTCAACGGCGAGGTGAACGACGCGGTCTCTGCCCTGGTCTGCGCGCAACTGCTGTTCCTGGAGGCGGAGAACCCCGACAAGCCCATCCACCTGTATATCAACTCGCCCGGCGGGGTGATCACCAGCGGGCTGGCCATGTACGACACCATGCAGTTCATCAAGTCACCCGTGCACACGCTGTGCATGGGCACGGCGCGCTCCATGGGCTCCTTCCTGCTCATGGCCGGCGAGCCCGGCCACCGCATGGCCCTGCCCAACGCCAGCCTGCACGTGCACCAGCCGCTGGGCGGCGTGCAGGGCCAGGCCTCCGACATCCGCATCCATGCCGAGGAAATGCTGCGCACCAAGGACCGCGTGACACGCCTGTACGCCCAGCACTGCGGCCGCAGCTACGAAGAGGTGGAACGCGACCTGGACCGCGACCGCTTCATGACCGCAGAAGAAGCCCGCGAATGGGGCCTGATAGACAAGGTCCTGGACCGACGCACAGTAACCCCCTGAGCCACAGCGCCAGTGAGCGGCTGCCTTTCTCCCCAATCCCGTATGTCCGCGCCTGCGGCGTGGCGGTTGCGGGGTTGCAAGCCTGCCGAAGGACAGGCTTGCTTCGTGATCTGACTCGCCGTGATGTTTGAACGTAGCGCGTAGCGCGAAGTGAGTTTCACGGCGAACCCCGCAACCGCCACGACGCAGGTTGCCCCGTAGCGAAGCGAAGGGGTCGCGGACATCCGGGTCGCCTTCTTTGATCTGACCTTTCTTGGCGAATCAAGAAAGGGCAGTCGGCCGCCGGGCCGAGACCCGGCCTCGAAAAACAACCCCCCGGCAGGGTCAAAAACAGGACCCCACCCCACGCCAGCAACCAGCGCGAAACGCTAACCCCGCCCCCTCATCACCCCCGCCAACAACGGCATCCCCGTCCTCCGAGTGAACTCCTCATAACTGATCGGCGCACTCATCCGCGTATCCGGGCTGTTGGCCTGCCAGTGCGCCCAGGCACGCCCCGTGCTCGCGTCGTAGACCAGCTTGAAGATATGGCTGGGCACATGGACCTTGCCCGGCCCGATGGTGAGCGGCTGGCCGTCGAACACCGGCCCGGTGAACACATAGACATCGCCCTGGGCGCGCTGGGCGTAGCGGCGCGTGTCCTGCTCGACCTTGCTCCAGACGCCGCCGTTGTGGGTCTGGTCCTGCGGAACCATGTTGGCCAGGCTGAAGCTCTGGGCCATGGCCTCGGGCGAGTACATGTCGCCGGCCGGCGCCATGTGTCCGCGCGAGTAGCCGGAGCGGCGGTAGTCGTCCAGTTCGGCCCGCTCGGCGCGGGGCAGGCGGGCATCGGCATAGAACTTGTCGCTGCGCTTGAGGCCCTGGCCCTGGTCCAGCAGTTTGCGGTTCAGGCGCTCCACCACGAAGACGGGCGTCTTGGTCTGGCCGCTGTGCAGCACGGCAAAGGCGCTGAAGCACAGCTCGCGCTGCTGGGGCTGGATCTGCAGGGCCGGGGGCTCGCCACCGGGGAAGAAGTCGCGGCAGTGCGAAAAGCCCGTGGCCATGCTGCCGGCTGGCGGGCTGCCGCCACCGGAGGCCGTGCCCGAACCTGTCTCCGGCTGCTTGCGCAGGTGCTCCAGCCCGGGGATGGGCAGGGTGGACAGGAACGGGGGCTCGGGAAGCTTGGGGTGCCAGTTCGGGTCCAGGCTGCAACTGGCGATCTGGAAGGTGCCCGCTGCCGCCACAAGGGCGGCGAGCATGGAGCGCCACAGTCCGCTGCGGCTGGAGGCTTTCTTCTTGGAGGCGGGGGAGGAACTGCGCTTGCGCGCGGAAGGCTTCTTGTTCTTGACAGTCATTCGGGGGCGGCAGGCGCTGGCCGCTGGGAGGCAAGTCCGCGATGGCGCGGGTTCTGATTCGGGTCCTAGGAATTCTCCTATGTTTCCAGGCCCCCAAATGTTTCCAGATGCCCTGAAAGCGGGCCGCGCATGGCCTGATTTCAGGTCTTGGGCTGGAGGTGTGCGGCCCTTGGTTCGGCAGGCGCGCCGAACCAGCACAGCGCCAGGGCCAGCACCGCGATGCCGCCCAGCGAAAGAAAGGCCGCATCGAAGCCGAAGCGCTGTGCAATCCAGCCCGCCAGTGCCGGGCTGGCGGCCGCGCCCAGACCCTGCAGCGTCATCACGGCGCCCAGGCCTGCGTTGACGTGGCCGGTGCCGCGCAGCGTCTGCGCGACCAGGCCCGGCAGGGCAACGCCCAGCAGCCCCGCGCCCACGCCGTCGAGCACCTGCACGGGAATCAGCGCCCAGTCCGAATCCCAGGTGGCGGCGACCAGGCCGCGCAGCGGCAGCGACAGCAACGCCGCCTTGACCAGCAGCCAGTAGCCGCTGCGCTGGGCGTGGCGCCCGGCGAGCAGGGCCATGGGGATCATGACCAGTTGCGCAACGATGATGGTCAGCGCCGTGAAGCCGCTGGGGTTGGCATGGCCGCGCGCCACGGCGGCCTGCCCCAGCAGCGGCAGCATGGCGGCATTGCCCAGGTGAAACAGCAGCATGGCCACGGCCAGCACCCGCAGCGCCGGCGTGCCCGTGAGCACGTGCAGCAGGCCGGGTGCGCAAGGCCCGGCCTGCTCTGGGGGCGGCATGCCTTGCGGGGTTTCATCCAGCCGCATCAGCGCCAGGCAGGCCAGCGAGGCGCAGCCCATCAGGGCCATGAGCACGAAGACGGAGGGCAGTCCCCAGCGCAGGCCCATGGCCCCCGCCAGCGCGGCCGTGGCCACGTTGCCGGCGTGGTTCCAGGCTTCGTTGATGCCCAGTTGCCGGGGCAGGTCCGCATGGCCGGTGATCTGCAGCGTGATGCCCAGCAGGCAGGGTGCGATCAAGGCCGCGACCACGCCGGTGATGACCTGCGATGCCGCCGTCACGGCCAGCGACGGTGCGATCCAGATGGCCAGGTTGCCCGCCAGCAGCAGGGCGATGGCCGCTGCCAGCAGCCTGCGCTTGCGGCGCGAGGCATCGACCAGCGCGCCCAGCGGCGTGGTGGCCAGCATGCCCGCGATGCCGCCCAGGGCCATGACGTAGCCGATATCGTCCAGCCGCCAGCCCTGGGCGAGCAGGAACACGCCCAGGAACGGTCCCAGGCCGTCGCGCACGTCGGCCAGGAAGAAGTTGAGCCCCGGCAGCCAGCGCCGCGCATGGTGGTGTGTGCGGTGCATGGCGGCTTCCTTCAGCGCAGGGGGCCCTTGAACACGAAGAAGGCGCCCAGGCAGATGAAGCCGAAGCCCACCAGGTGGTTGAGGGTGAGCTTCTCGCCCAGGTAGAGCACGGAGAAGACGGCGAACACCACCAGCGTGATCACCTCCTGGATGGTCTTGAGCTCGGCCGCGCTGTAGACCTCATGGCCGAGCCGGTTCGCGGGCACGGCAAAGCAGTACTCGGCCAGCGCGATCAGCCAGCTCACCAGTATGACGAGGTACAGCGGCCGGTTCTCGAACTTCAGGTGCCCGTACCAGGCGAAGGTCATGAAGACGTTGGAGATCAGCAGCAGCAGGACGGGGGCGATCTTGGGGGACATGGCGGGGTTCGGTGAAGGCGGGAAAGCAGAACAGCAGGAAGGGACAGGAGCCCGCCCGGCCCCGGGGACCGGGCGGTGGTGTCAGCGCGCGCGGTCGTACAGCGGCTGCAGGTCCGACAGGCTGGCACCCATGCTGGTGGCCTCCAGCGAGGTGCCGTGCGCGTTGCGCGTGCCCAGGCCCGAGGCGGCAAACAGCTGCCCCGGCTGCAACGGCTGCTGCAGCGCATGGGGGGCGAAGCGCACGATGGCGCCGTCGGACAGGATGACGCCGTTGGCATCACCGCGCGGGCCGGTGAGGACCACGTCAATGCGGCCCTGGGCCTGCTGCGTCTGCAGTCCGGCCATGCGCAGGTGCGGCGGCATGGGGCGGGCGCCGTCGCGGGCGGGCGGTTGGTCGTACACGGTCTGGCCGCTGGCCGAGTTCACGATGGCATCCGCCTTGACCGCACCACCGGCTTCGCTGCGGCCGATGATGCGCACCGTGTCGCCCACCTTCACGGCCGCCGTGAGCGCGTCGGACATATGGGGCGGGAACCGGACCACCGTGCCGTCGGTCAGGCGCAGGCCGTCCACCTCTCCATACGGATTGGTCAGCAGCCGGGCGACGGCGCTTTCGAGCACGGCCTGTGCGTGCAGCGCGCCAGGCCCTGCAGGGGCTGAAGGGGCCGAAGAGGCGAAGCCGCCGGGCGGCACGGCATGCGCATTCAATGCGCTGGAACCCAGCCAGAGGACGGCGGAGGTAAGAACAAATCGGGACATGAGGGCTCCTGGGTTGGCGATGGACACGCATCCGTCAATGCAAGTGCCATGCCATCAGGAATTCTCATGAAATCAATAGCTTGCAGCGGGCGCTGCGGGCCCGGTGTCCGATGCGGAGACAGCAGGTGTCGCCGTATCGGACACATGCGGCGCCGTCCGTGCGTCCGTGCGTCCGTGTGCCCATTGCGGCCTCAGCCCAGCCCGAACTCCGCCAGCTTGCGGTACAGCTGCTGGCGCGACAGTCCCAGGCGGCGTGCGGCCTCGGCACGGTTGCCCGTGGCGGCGGCCAGGGCACGCGTGACCATTTCTCGCTCCAGCTGGGCGACGGCGGCGGCCAGCGGGCCGTTCCAGTCGATGGCGGGGCCGCTCGCCGCGGCAGGCTGCAGGCCGATGTGCTCGGCCCCGATGACCGGCCCGGGGCACAGCAGGGCCGCGCGCTCCATGGCGTTGCGCAGCTCGCGCACGTTGCCGGGCCAGTCGTGCGCCAGCAGCAGGCGCGCGGCGTCGGCACCCAGGCGCTTGGGCGAGGCGCCGCCGCCTTGGCGCAGGAAATGCTCGGCCAGCAGCAGCACGTCGCCCAGGCGCTCGCGCAGCGGCGGCAGGTGCACGGGCACGACCTGGAGCCGGTACCAGAGATCCTCGCGAAAGCGACCGTCCTTGACGGCGGCGGGCAGGTCGCGGTGCGTGGCCGCGATGATGCGCACGTTCACGGGCTGCGCCCGGCTGGCGCCCACGGGCGTGATCTCGCGCTCCTGCAGCGCCCTGAGGATCTTGGCCTGCGTGGGCAGCGGCATGTCGCCCACTTCATCGAGGAACAGCGTGCCGCCCTGCGCCTCGCGAAAGCGCCCGGCGCGGTCGCTGACGGCGCCCGTGAAGGCGCCCTTCACATGGCCGAAGAGTTCGCTTTCCATCAGGTCTGCCGGAATGGCCGCGCAGTTGACGGCCACGAAGGGCCGCTCCGCCCGGGCGCTGTTGCGGTGCAGGGCCCGCGCCACCAGTTCCTTGCCCGTGCCGGTCTCGCCCAGCACCAGCACGGTGGCGTCGCTGTCCGCCGCCAGGCCGATGCGCTTGAAGACCTGCCGCATGGCCTCGCTGCCGCTGACCAGCTCGGCGTCATCGCCATCCTGCTCCGGGTTCTGCGCCGGGCTCTGCGCCACGTTCTCGAGGCTGCCGGCCTGGCCGGCACTGAGCAAGGCGCGCTCCAGCACCTCGACCAGCGAGGTTCTGGCAATGGGCTTGGTCAGGTGGTCGAAGGCGCCCAGGCGCATGGCCTCGATGGTGTTGCTGCCGCTGGCATAGGCCGTGAGCATGATGCAGGGCGCCCGTGAGAGGCCGCGGGCCTTGCGCAGGAAGGCCAGGCCGTCCTCGCCCGGCATGCGCAGGTCCACGATGGCTGCATCCACGGACCCGGCCTGCAGGATCTGCAGCCCCGCCGCCACGGTCGGGGCCTGGCTGACCCCATGGCCCAGGTCGCCCAGCATCTCGGCCAGGCTTTCGCGGAAGGCCGTGTCATCGTCAACGATCAGGATGCGGGCCATGGAAATTCCATTTCTATGCGGGTGCCTTGTGTTGTCTTGCCCAGCGCGATGCGGCCGCCATGGGCCAGCACGATTTCGCGCACCAGCGCCAATCCCAGCCCGGTGCCGCCGGGGCGCGCGGTGGTGAAGGGCTCGAACAGCGTGTCGCGCAGTTCGGGCGCAATGCCCGTGCCGTCATCGGCCACCCACAGTTGCAGCGGGCTGTTGCGGTGAGCGCCGCGGTCCGCGCCCAGTTCCACCCGGCCGCCGGCCGCCGTGTGCGCCAGGGCGTTGAGCAGCAGATTGTCCAGCGCCCTGGCCATCTGCACGGGGTCCAGCAGCGGGCGGCGCCCATCCTGCAGGTCCCGGGCAAGGCCGGCGGACACTGCCGTTGCCAGTTGCACGCCCCTGGCCTGGGCCAGCTCGGCATGTGCCTGCAGCCTTTCGTCCAGCAACTGCTGCAGGTCCACCGGCTCCGGTTGCACCCGGAAGGGCTGGGTCAAGGCCAGTAGGCTCGATACCAGGTCTTCCAGGCGCGCGGTCTGGGCCAGCACGGCCTCCAGTGCGCCCTGGCTGCGCGCTTCGCGCAGTGGCGCGGGCGCTGCCAGCGCGGTCTCGGCCTTCATGCGCATGGTGCCCAGCGGGTTGCGGATCTCGTGCGCCAGGCCTGCGGACAGCCGGCCCAGGGTGGCCAGCCGTTCGGCGCTGAGCAGTTGCTGCTCCATCTGTGCCGACTGCCGCTGCCAGCGCCGGAGCATCCTGCCCAGCCACAGGCCCGAGACCAGGACCATGCCCAGCAGCAGGCTGACGGCAAGGATGAGGGGGTTGACCACGTCGGCGCTGATCAGGGGAACGCGCATCAGTGTCCAGGCCACCAGCCCGGGTGCGTCCGCCTGGGCCGGGCAGGCCGCAAAGACCACCGCCTCGCGCAGGCCGGGGCGCAGGTCGGTCACCAGGCCTGCGCCGTCCCGCGCGCGCTGGGCGGTGGAGGTGATGCGCTCCATCTCCGCACTGGGCGCATCGCGCTTGATGCCCGAGCCGTCGTAGGTGGGAAAGGCATAGGCCACCACGCCGGGGCCCTCGCGCCAGAAGCCGCCTTCCATGCCGGGGCGCTCGCGCAGCGCCAGGTCCAGCACGGCCTGCGCGGCGGACCGGGCCTGTGCGCTGGGCGTGTCCGCCGTCAGCCCCGCCAGCCCCATGCGCGCGGCCCCGGCCTGCAGCGCGCTGCAGCTGACGCCTGAGGCGTCGCGGGCGCGGGAAACCTGCTGGTCGGTGCCCTGCCGGCTCAGCAGCAGCAGCAGCCACGCCAGCACCAAGGCGACGGCCGAGATGGTGAGCCAGAGGATCACCAGATCCCGTTGGATGGACTTTTGCGGGGACAGGGCTGGCTCCTGAAGTGATGCGCTGGAACATACACCGAAAGGGGGTCCGCGCCTGGCAGCCAGGGCCGCGTCGCCCTGCGCGGCCGCCGTGAAAAGTAACGCCGTGGCGCGCCGGCGTAACGTGACATCGCCCGTAACGCCGCGGGGTGACATGGCGGCAGCTGTGCTTGGGTATCCAAATAAATCAATAGGTTACAGATGGCTTTGCGTTGGATGAAGACGTCCAGGCCCATGGCACGCTTGTTGCAACAGGATGCAAAAAGCTTGTCGCAGTGTCTGGAAAACCGGGCGCTGCGCCACCCGCCCCATCGATCGCAGTCTTTCGGAGGAGAAACCATGGCCGCTCTCTCGTTGTCGCTTGCAGGCGTGGCCCTGTCGCGACTGCGCACCAGCCCTGACAGGGCGCGCAGCAAGCCGTTGAACGTGCCCGCCTCGTTCGTGTCTGCGGCGGTGCCGCGCGCTTCTGGCTTTGCCTCTGCGCGCGAGGCCGGTGATGGAGGCGCGCATGCACAGATGGCGCCGGTGGCAATGCTCACGCGCGTGAGCGAGGGCGTGCGCATCGTGCGACGCAACGATGTGATCGCGGCCCAGGCCGGCGCCGTGCTGCAGCAGGGCGACCGCGTCATCGTGCCCCAGCAGGGCGGCGCGCAGGCCGTGTTCCAGGAGCAGGACGGGCAGGCGCTGCTGGGCAGCTTCGCAGGTGGCACGGACGCCACGCTGGCGTATTTCAGCCGCAAGGCGGATGCCTGCTCGGTGGTCTTTGACCTGGTGGCCGGCCATGTGGACCTGGCGCTGTCGGCCGTGGATGCCGGCGTGCTCGGCGGCGGGCCCACGGGCCGGGGGCGCAGGGCGATCGGATTTCACTGCTATTCACAACCCATTGCAGGCCGTTGAATGAAGGAGCACACCATGCACGACGACATCATCGAAGCTCCGCCCGGCGACACCCCCGTGGACCTGGCCATCTGGCTGTCGCCCCTGCAGACCTGGCGCAGCGTCTACGGCAACGGCTTCTGCGAGGAGGCCATGCGGGCCTGCGTGGAGCGGCTCACGGGCCTGGGCATCGATGCCGAATCGTTGGAGCGTGCGGGCGACACGGTGCTGGTTCGGGGGTTCGATCCCCGCACGATGGCTGACACGGTGCTGCCCGGCAATCAGGCCCGGCATGGCTGGATGCATGCGCTGGAGTCCGCCCTGGTGCGCGACCCGGTGGTGGACGGCGCGCGCCAGGCCTATCTGCGCGCCGAAGTGCAGGCGCTGGGCTGCGTCTCCCTGACGGGCCTGCATGAGATACGCGGCAAGGGCCACGCCACGGCGGGCGTCCAGGACATGGCGGTGCGCAGGATGCACCCCAGGCTGATCAAGGCCTACCAGGCCGACATGCAGTTGGCGGGCCGCCTGCTGGACGATCTGCGGCTGGGCCACCTGGCGCTGGCATTCCAGCCCGTGACGCTGCTGGAGCCCGCAGGCATGGCAGGCGGGGGCAGTGGGGCCGGCGCGGGCCGCACGCTCTACCACGAGTGCCTGCTGCGCCGCAGCGTGTTCTCTGCCTACGACAACTATGCCGTGCCCCATGCCATCGAGGCGCTGGAGCGCCTGGGCCTGGCCGCGCGGCTGGACCGCAGCGTGCTGTGGTCGGTGATAGGCGCGCTGGAGATGAAGACCGGCCACAGCCTGGGCTGCAATCTGTCGGCCGCCTCGTTCTGCGACGACGCCTGGTGGGACGGCGTGTTCGACTATCTGGAGGACCGGCCCGAGATCGCCCAGCGCCTGGTGCTGGAGATCACCGAGACCGGCGCCTTCCCCTGCGAGAAGGCCGCGCTGGGCCTGGTGCGGCACCTGCAGATCCTGGGCGTGCGCGTGGCGCTGGACGACATCGTGCCCCGGCGCGGCGGCCTGGACATTTTGGGCAAGCTGCGCGCCAACATCGTCAAGATCGACAAGTCCGTGCTGGACCAGAGCCTGCAGGCCCGGCCTTCGGCCCGGATGATGCAGGGCCTGGTCAGCCTGTGCGCCGACCGGGGCGCCTGCGTGATCGTGGAAGGCATCGAGTCCGCCCAGGGCCTGGAAGCCGTGGCGCTGGCGGGAGCCCATGGCGCGCAGGGCTTCTTCATCGCCCGGCCCTCGCTGCATGGCCTGCTGGACCAGGTGGTGCGCGTGGAAGACGTGCTGGAGGTGCTGGAGGCGACCGAGGTGCAGGACGGCGACGAGCTGGACATGGCCCTGAGCTGGAGCGGCATGGAGCGCATGTCTGCTCTTGTGGCGGCCTCCACCGTGTCTGGTGGAGCCGAGGTGTCGGCCGCCGAGACCGGCATGGGCACGGGATTTTTCCTGCGGGCGCGGGCCTGAGGCCTGGACCGATCCCGGCCCTGGGCCGCGCCTGGCCCGTGCCGGTGCGGCACCTCACTCCAGCATCAGCGGGGCGGCCCTGCGCCGCGCCATGGCCAGGCGGAACAGGTCCATGAAGCGCGGAGCCACGTTGGAGATGTGAAAGCGCTTGCCCGTCTCGCGCGCGGCCCGGCCGTAGCGCTGGCGCCGGGCCGGGTCGTCGCGCAGCTGGCGGATGGCGCCGATCCAGGCGTCGTCGCTGTCGGGCAGCAGCAGGCCGTTGACATCGTTTTGCACCAGCTCCGGCACAAAGCCCCAGTTCGATCCGATCACGCAGCCGCCGCGCGCCAGGATCTCCATCAATCCCCAGTTGGCCACGCCGTAGCGCAGCGGATAGAGGAACAGGTCCACCGAGGCCAGCGTGCGCGCGAACTCGTCATACGGCAGCTTGCCCGGGAACTCCACCACCTGGGCGGCCGGGTGGATCTGCAGAAGATGGTCGCGGAAACTGGCCACCTTGCCCTGGTAGCGGCGCTCCACCCACTGCTGTTCGTAACCGTAGGTCACGGCCGTGGGGTCGCCCAGGGCGATGAAGCGCATCTGCTGGCCATCGCCCTCGCGCACCAGTCGGTCGACCAGGCGCATGAAGGTCTCGAAGCCCTTGGAGCTGGACAGGTCGCGCGATGAGAAGGCCACGGTGAAGCGCGTGTCCTGGCGCGGCGGCGGCTCGGCCTGCTCGTCGGGCGCCTGGATGTCGAAGCCCTCGAACTGCACGGCCACGCGCTCCTGCAGCAGCGGCGGGAACAGCGAGCGCGCATGGGCGCTGGGCGTGATGGTCAGGTCGCTGCACAGCACCTGGTGGTAGTGCAGCATTTCCATGTTGCGGTCGGCCAGGCGCTGGGACAGGTCGGGCGGGTAGTCGGGCTCGTTGCCGTGCACGCGGTAGCTGGGGAATTCGATGTAGCTGACGATGGCGGCATCGATCTCGCCGTACAGCAGGTTGGGCGCGGCCCACAGCGAGTGGGCGACCACCACGTCGATGCGTTTTCCCTTTTCCTTCTCGAAGGCCTGCAGGCCCTGCAGCAGGCCGCGGCCTATGCGTGCCGAGCGCTCCACCTTGCTGGAGTAGTAGTAGCTTTGCGGGCCGACGATGTCGCCATCGGGCCGGAACGACAGCAGGTGGTCGCACTGGCTGGCGTAGTTCTCGGCATGGCCGGGCATGGTCATGAACCAGCTGTCGGCCGCGCCGCTGGCGCGAAGGTGGCTGCACAGCAGGCTGTACTGGCTGGGGTAGACGGCGCTGACGAAGATGATGACCGGCTTGTCCTGCATGTTCGTGGAGGTCTCCATGGCGTGGGGGGATGGGGATGTGTCGGAGGGCGTGCTCAGCCCGGCACGGGCACTTCGGGCTCGCCGTCGCTGATCTGGTACTTGCGCATCTTTTCCCAGAGCACCTTGCGGCTGATGCCCAGGTGCTGGGCCGTGTTCTGGCGCTTCCAGTCGTTGGTGTTGAGCGCCGCGATGATGCGGTTGCGTTCGTCCATGTCCCAGTTGCTGCGGTCGGCCAGCAGGGGCTCGGCGGCGCCCGCGTCCGGCGGGAAGGTGGTGGCCGACAGGGCCTGGGCGTGCTGCAGGATGCGCTGCGTGGCGCCGTCGGCGTTCCAGTCGCGCGTCTGGCGGGCGGCCACGCCGATGCGCTCGGCCAGGTTGCGCAGCTCGCGCACATTGCCGGGGAAGTACATCTGGGCCACGGCGTCGAGGATGAAGAAGGGCGCCTCGCCCAGCTCCTTCATCGTGGCCTCGCCCACCACCTTGCGCAGGATGGCGTGGAAGATGGCCAGCTTGTCGGCCTCGCCGCGCTCCTCCAGGCTGGGGATCTGCAGCTCGATCACGGCCAGGCGGAAGAACAGGTCGGCCCGGAAGCGCCCCTCGCGCACCAGCCCGCGCAGCGGCTTGTTGGTGGCCGCCACCAGCCGGAAATCCAGCCGCACGGCGGCGGCCGACCCCAGCCGCGTGATGGCGCGCTCTTCCAGCACGCGCAGCAGCTTGACCTGCTGGTACAGCGGCAGGTCCGCGATCTCGTCCAGGAACAGCGTGCCGCCGTTGGCCTGCTCCAGATAGCCCTTGTGGGCATTCACCGCGCCCGTGAACGAGCCCTTGGCGTGGCCGAAGAACAGGGACTCGAACAGCCCGTCCGGGATGGCGCCGCAGTTGACCACCACGAAGGGGCCCTGGCCGTAGCGGTTGTTGCGCTCGTGCAGCCGCTCGGCAATGCGCTCCTTGCCCACGCCGGTCTCGCCGATGATGAGCACGCTGTGCTCGCAGTCGGCAAAGGTGTCCACGTCGCGCAGCAGGCGCTGCATGCAGTCGGCCACGGCGATGATGTCCTCCGAGCGCTGCACCTGGCGCTGGTTGCTCTGCATGCGCCGCAGGATGCGCACCAGCATGGCGCGCAGCTCGGCCCCCGTGAAGTCGAAGGGCAGCACATGCGAGTACTCCATGGCATAGGTGCCGGCGTTGGCGTCGCGCTGCTTGGCGCTGACCCACAGCACGGGCATGCCGAAGGTGCCCTCCACGCCCTGGCGCGTGAAGCGCGCGCCCTCCAGCACCGAGACGCTGACCACGGCAATCGCATTGCCCAGCTCGCTGGTGTCGGCGGGCAGGGTCAGCCCGTCGGCGCGCACCACGTCCACGCCCAGGTTGAGCACGCAGCGCTCCACCCGCTCGGCGATATCGGCCTGGCCTTCCCAGACATAGATGACGAGCTCGTCCAGATTCACGTTGCATTCCCTCGTTGTCGATTCATGGATTGGATGGCCTTGCCTGCCGTTCAGAAAACCAGTTGCGCCGTGTCGCAGCCGATGGACAGGGCCTTGATGTCGGTGCGGCCCACCTCCAGCCCCAGCGTGTCCTTGAGCACGCTGGTCAGCAGCGTGCCCACGCCGTTGAGGATGGGCTTGAGCACGGTGGTGACCAGCGGCTTGAGCAGGGTGCACAGGGCGCCGGTGCAGGTGAGGTTGTTGTCGCGGTTGAGCAGGGACTGGATCTCGGGGCTGTTCGGGTTGATCGTGTACAGGTACTGCGGGTGCGAGGTCAGCAGCTTGGTCACGTTGTTCTTGACGCAGCCATTCCAGTTGAGCAGCGAGCTGAGCAGGCCCGCGCAGCTCTGGTAGCCGTTGTCGTAGGTGGAGATGCCCAGCACATCCAGCAGGCCGCCGGGCACGCTGGTATAGGAGTTGAGGGCGGCCGAGAACGTGCCGCTGGGCCAGGTGGAGGACGGGCAGGCCACCAGCAGGCAGGACTTGGCGATGGCGTTGTTGAACGTGAAGTTGGACGTGAGCAGGGGCGGCATGTAGTCCTTGTCGCCGGCCACGCCGCGCCCGTTGAGCAGCAGGTTGGTGAGGCTGGTCACGTTGTAGAGCCCGTTCACCATGGAGGCGTCCAGGTAGGAGCCCAGCAGGCGCGTGGTGATGTCGGTGGGCGTGCTGTTCGGTGGCTGCAGCAGGCCGCTGAGCAGGTTGAGCAGTCCCGTGACGATGTTGTTGACCGTGTCGCCCAGCGCCAGCTGGTTCACCTGCGTGGAACGGTTGGTCTTGGACCAGTTGGGGTCGGCCGGATCTTCGTAGCCCGGCTCCATGCCCAGGCCCGTGGTGGAGTCCGTGTACTCCAGGGCCGGCACCCACAGCTTGCCGTTCAGCACGGGCAGGTGCAGCAGGGTGATGAGCTGCTCATTTTGCAGGCCCTTCTCGCAGCTTTGCTTGTTGGCCGGGTCCATCTTGCCCACGCAGGCGTTGAGGATGGAGGACTTGACCGACAGGTCCATGGTCTGCGGGCTGGCGCTGCATTGCAGCGCCGTCAGCGTGCCGGTGGCGTTGGTGATGTCCACGGCAATGGGCAGCTTGACCTGGGTGCCCAGGATGTCCTTGACCAGCCATTTGAGTGCGCCGCCCAGCAGCTGGTCCGTGTCCACGTTCAGGTTCAGGCGGATCTGCGCGCTGTAGCCCTGCGTGCCGACGGGACCCACGGCGATGGTGGGCGGCTGCACGATGGTCAGCTGGGCCTTGATGAGGCCGGCCACATCGAGCTGGTTGGCCTGCAGCGCGTGGCCGTTGGCGCCGATGGCAATGGCCGTCTTCAGCAGGTCGCCAATGCCCAGCTGCACGTCCATGGCCGCGTTCAGCGGATCGGTGCGGCCGGCGCCCAGGAAGGCGAACAGGCCCTTCTGGTCATCCAGGCTGCCCAGCGGGATCTTGATGGTGCTCAGGCCCGCGTTGATGATCTGGGTCTTGAGCGCATTGAGCTGCACGGCCAGCGCGTTGTCGGTGATGGCGCTGATGGAGGCGTCGATCACGTTCAGCAGGGTGACGCTGGCGATGTTGGCCAGGCCCTCGGGCGACAGCGCGCGCAGCTGCTCTATGCCCAGGTTCACGCCCAGGGCCTTGAGCAGGCCGGCCGGGCTGATCTTGGCATCGGCCAGGCCCTTGGAGTCCAGCAGGGTCAGCATGCCCACGTCCAGCCCCACCAGGCCCAGCAGCCCGCCCAGCGGCGTGTCCTTGTTGAAGCGCAGCAGCTGCGAGCCCACCTGGAAGGACGCCACCGAGTCGTTGCGCATGGCAATGGCCTCGGCCACCACGGCACGGCTCCAGGGCCCGGGAAAGATGGTGGGCGAGGTGCCGCCCACCGTCACGCGCGCCGCGTTCAGCGGGCCGGAGCTGGCGTCGAAGAAGCGGCCGCCGCTCGATTGGCGCGCCGGGTCCGCCGGGTTCCAGTTGCCGCAGCTGACCACGGTCTGGGTGCTGTTGCGGGTCAGCGGAACCGGCCAGTTGGCCGTGATGCTGTCCTCGCCCGCCGTCACGCATGCGGCGCGGTTGCTGCGCTCGGCATTGATGGTCTGGGCCGCCTGGGTGGCCGCCAGATCGGCAATGCGCTGCAGGTCACGCTTGGCGTAGTACATGTAGCCCAGGTCCACGACGCCGAGCAACAGGAACAGCACCGAGCCCAGCAGGGCGAACTGCACGAGCAGGCTGCCGCCTTGCCGGCGCCCTTGCCGGCGCGTGCGGGGGCGGTGTACGGATGCGGGGAGGTGGGTGAGCATGCTCTGGTCCTCCTGTCTAGCTGCCGGGCGCAAGCCTGATCAGGCTGCGGGACTCCAGGCGCGTGGGTTCGCCCAAGGTCTGGCTGCCCACCTGCAGGCCCTGGCCCAGCACGGGGGGAAGCATGTACACCACGCTCAGCGTGGCCTGGGAAGTGCCCCAGTCGATCTGTATCTGGGTGGGCGCCGTGCCCGCTGGAATGCCGCTGGCCGCCAGGCTCTGGTTCACCACATCGCTGGTGGCCTGCAGGATGTTGGCGCGTTCGGCCGGCTTGGCCGGGTTGTAGCCCGCCATCCCGCCAAAGGCCAGATGCTGGACCATGCGCGCACCATCGCCCGTGGCACGCGCCAGCGACTGCTGGGCCTGCAGCACGCGCCAGTACACGAACATGCCCATCAGCAGCATCACCATCACCCCGGCGATCAACGCGAACTCCACCGCTGCCACGCCACGCTGCCGCCTGTGCAGCCCCGCCCCGAGGGTGTCGCCGGTTGCCCGGATGCCCCCCTCCCGCGAAGCGAGAGAGGGGGAAGGCGCGAAGCGACTCAGGGGGAGCTTCATAGCCCCCCCCTGTCCACCATGATGTTGGCGCTGGCCGTCAACGTGGTGGGCATGACCAGGCCGAAGCCCGGCAGGGCGGGCGCTATCGGGCTGGTTCCATAAGGGATGGTGAAGCCCACGCGCACCATGCAGCGTTCGGCAACCAGCACGCCGCAGGTCAGCGTGGCCGAGCACAGTTCGCTGTTCTGCAGCCTGCAGATGCGCACGTCGATGCTGCCAGCCGTGGGCCTGAGGTCGGCGGGCAGCCAGTCGAGCCGCTGCTGCACCAGGCTGCGGGCCGCGTCCAGGCGGGCGCTGCGGCTGGTCTGGTAGCGCAGCGTGACCCGCGCGGCGTCTTCGGCGGCGGCCTGCATGGATTCGCGCACCAGGAACGCCAGCCCGTAGCTGATGCAGGCATACAGCAGGGCAAAGAACACCGGGAAGATGATGGCCCACTCCAGCGCATACACCCCCCGCTGCCGCAGGCTGGCAGATCGGTGAGGGCGGTGAGCGCGGGGTTGGCGCCGGTTCATGGTCGTTCCTGCAAGCCGTGGCCGGGGCCGGCCTCAGTTCTTGCCGCCGGCTTCGACGCCGGTCTTGTACAGGGCGGGGATTTCCGTCTCGAAGCTCTTGAGGTAGCGCGCATAGCTGCGCCGCGCCTGCTCGCCCGCGATGGGGCGCGCACGCTGGCCCGGCTGGCTGTGCTGCATTTCCAGCAGCCGCAGGGTGCCCCCGCCGATGTCGATCTCGCGCCGGGGCAGGTACATCACGGTTCCATCGGGGTTGGTGTAGAGCGTGTAGCCGACCAGGATGGAGTCGGTGGAGGGCTCGGCGAACACATGGGGCCGTGCATCCACCTGCGCGGGCGGGCTCTGCACTTCGCCAAAGGCCTGGGCATGCAGCGCGGCCGCGGGAAGCAGGGCCAGGCCGGCGGCCAGCAGCCAGGGGGCCAGAGCGTTGGCGACTGCAGTGCGGCGCGGTGGGTCCATGCGGTATGTGTCTGGCATGTCGTGCTCCTCAAAGTGGCGAGGCCGCTGCTGCGCCTGCGGCGCCGGGCGGCTCGGAAAGAAGAATGCGCCGGGTGATGCCGGCCGGCAGGGTCTCGGGCAGGGCCTCGGTGGCGCGTGCTTCGGGGCGGGTGCCCAGGGTCGGCACAGGGGGTAGTGCAGGGGGCAGCACAGAAGGCAGCACAGGGGCGCTGGACACAGCGGCACCGGCACCGGCACCGGCACTGGCCTCTGCGGGCAGGCTGTCGCCGCGCAGGCGCACGGCATCGCGCACGCTGGCCAGCTGTGCCTGCAGGGTCTGCAGCGAGGTCTGGTCGATCATGGGCAGGGCGCCCTTGGCCTGGGGCTGGGCCAGCTGGCGCAGCAGCTGCGACGCCTGGGCCTGGTTGCCGCTGGCCAGCCAGAACAGCGCCATGTTCAGCTGCACCCGTGCGTTGGCCGGGGCGAGTTGCGAGGCCTGCATGATGGGCATCTGCGCGGCGGCCAGCCGGCCGTCGAGCATGTGGGCGTAGGCCAGGTCACTGAGCACGTTGGCGTCGATGGGGTTGAGCTGGCGCGCCTTGTCCAGCTGCTCCACGGCCTGGCCATACTGGCCCTGGCTTGCGTACAGCAGGCCCAGGCCGCGCCGCGCCCGCGCCGTGGTGGCGCCCTGCAGCAGCGCCAGGTAGGCCTGCCGGGCCTGCTCGACCTGGCCGGTGTTGCGCAGCGCGTCGGCCCGCATCAGGCGCGACTCCTGGTTCACGCCGTACTGCTGCTCGAAGGCTTCGGTGTGCGCCAGCGAGGCATACCACTGGCCCGCCTGCTGCATCTGCGTGATCAGGTCCAGATAGGTCTGGGCGTTGTCCACCTGGGTGGCCTGCTGGGCGTTCTGCAATTGCTGCTGGGCCTGGGCGGCGGTTTCCTGCTGCGCGGAAGGGGCGCCGTAGCCCTGCGGCCCCTTGCTGGCGCAGCCGGCCAGGGCCAAGGCCAGGGTCGCCAGGGCTGCCAGGGTTGCAAGGGGTGCCGGCGCTGGCGTCCGCCCTGCGCGGGTGTTTTCCTGGTGTCGCATGCCTAGCGTCCTCCCATGGTGGTCAATGCCCTGATCACGGCCAGGAAGCCGGGGCCCGCCGTGATGACGAGCAGGGCGGGCAGCAGCGTGAGGACCATGACGCCCGTCATCTTCACGGTGATGGAACCTATCTTTTCCTTGAAGCTGGCCTGGCGCTTTTCGCGCAGCCGGATGCTGAATTCCCGCAGCGGCTCCTGCACGGCGCCGCCATGCTTGTCCACCTGCACCAGCAGGTTGACGATGGCGCTCATGTCGTCGTCGGCGCTCATGTTGACCATGCGCTGGAAGGATTGCTCGCGCGTGCGCCCGCTGTTGTAGAGCTGGTTGGCCAGGGCCAGCTCGCCGCTGATGACGCGCAGCACGCTCTTGAATTCCGAGGCCAGGATCTGCAGGCTCTGGTCCACGCTCAGGCCCACGCCCTGCAGCAGCCGCAGCAGGTCCACGAACAGCGGCAGTTCCTCGACCACCTGCTCGCGCCGGCCCTTGGCCCGCGAGCGCAGAAACCATTTGGGAAGCATGAGCCCCAGGCTCACCCCGAGAAAGCCGTAGATCAGGGCCGCGTTTTCGCCGGGGCGCAGCACACCCAGCGCCAGCAGGGGCAGGACCACGCACAGCACCATGCGGCTGGCCACATAGGCCATGCTGCCGTTGCGCGTGCCCACGCCAGCCTGGTCCAGCAGCTTGCGGTCCTCATCGGCCAGCAAGGCCTTGGCCACGCCCCATTGCAGCCAGGCCGGGGGCGGGAGGTTGGCGGCCACCGCCTGTGGCGAATCGGAGGAGCGCACGTTGATGGACAGCGGGTTGAGCAGCTGCGCGTCGTTGGCCTGCATGGCGCTCTTCGTGGCGGCCTTCGGGGTCGATGCGGTATCGCGCGCCTGCAATATCTTGGCGACCTGGCTGGAGGCACGGGCCGAGCGCCACAGCTTCCACACCAGGGCGCAGGCCCACAGCACCAGTCCCAGCGCGCCCAGGCTGATGCTGGCGATCCACAGTTGCTGCGGGGTCATCGGTGGCTCCTTCCGCAGACGGATGGGTGGGGCTGTACCTGTACCTGTGCCTGTGCTGTCATGGGTTCACCTCAGCTTGGCCAGCCGGTAGAGAAGAAAGGCGCCCAGGGCCTCCAGGGCGGCGGCGACCAGGACCATGGTCTGGCCGCTGTCGTCGTTCCACATGCGCATGAAGTAGCCGCGGTTGATCACCATGATCAGCGTCCCCACCACCAGGGGCAGCAGGGCCAGCACCCAGGCCGACATGCGGATCTCGGAGGACAGCGCATGCAGCTCGCGCTCGGCGGACTGGCGGTCGCGGATGTAGGCCGATACACGCTCCAGCACCAGGTCGGCGCGGCCGCCATAGCGCACGCTCATGCGGAACACGGCGGCCAGCAGGCCGAATTCGGGCAGGCGCCAGTTGCGCTCCAGCTGGCCCATGGCCTGCCCCAGGTCGGGCGATGCGCTGAGCATGGCCGCCGCCTGCTGCAGCGCGTCGCCCAGCGGATCGGGGACGTTGTTCAGCGCCATCTGGAAGGCCGCATGCGGCGAGTTGCCGATGGAGATCAGGCGGACCATGTTGTCCAGGAAGCCGGGCAGTTGCTGCAGCAGTCTTTCGCGGCGCTTGGCCTGCCGCCGCCAGATGCCGAAGGCCAGCACCACGGCATACAACACTGCCACCACCAGCCCCGCGGCAGCACCTGCCTGGCTGGTTGCCAGCAAGGCCAGCACCAGGCCGGTGATGGCGAACAGGGCCAGGGTGTTGGACGAAATTCCCCAGGACTGGACGCCCAGCCGCTGGGCCAGCCACTGCACGGCAGCGGGTGAGGGCGCGGGCTGCGCGGCGGGGGCGCGGAAGGCGGGCTCGGCCATGGGCGGGGAGGGCGAGATCACCTCCCGGTGGCCGTCCACGCTGCGCTTCATGTGCAGGTTGATCGACTGCTCATGCTCCTTGCGGCGCCCGCGCATGATCACCCACAGCGCCAGTGCCAGCAGCAGGCAGGCCAGCGCGCCGAGGATGAGGACGGCGGGTGCCAGGCCTGTCATCGCACGCCTCCATGGCCGGTCTGCTGCTGCATGCGCCACCAGCTCAGCAGCTTGGGCGAGTGCGGCGAGATGCCCAGCGACACCCACTGGTCGATCTCCTGCCCGTCAGGGCCCACCTGGGGCTCGTAGCGGTACAGCTCCTGCATGGAGATCATGTTGTCCGTCATGCCCGTGACCTCGGTCAGCGACAGCAGGCGGCGGCGGCCGTTGGACAGGCGGCCGATCTGCACGATGAAGTCCACGGCATTGGCGATCTGGCGGCGCAGGCTGACCTCGCTGCCCTGAAAGCCCGCAAAGCCGGCCAGCATTTCGGCGCGGTACAGGCATTCGCGCGGCGAGCTGGCGTGGATGGTGCCCATGGAGCCGTCGTGGCCGGTGTTCATGGCCTGCAGCAGCTCCAGCACCTCGCCGCCGCGCACCTCGCCGACGATGATGCGGTCGGGCCGCATGCGCAGGCTGTTGCGCAGCAGGTCGCGGATGCTGACGTGGCCCGAGCCGTCAAAGCCGCCGGGGCGGCTTTCCAGCCGCACCACGTGGTTGTGGTTGAGGGCCAGCTCGGCCGTGTCCTCGATGGAGACGATGCGCTCGCTGCCCGGGATGAAGCTGGCCAGCGCATTGAGCAGGGATGTCTTGCCCGAGCTGGTGCCGCCGCTGACCAGGATGTTGCAGCGCGCCTGCACGGCCATCTCCAGGATGCGGCAGATGTCCTGGTTGAAGGTGCCCAACTGCACCAGTTCGGGCGGTGTCAGCGGGTCCTTGCGGAACTTGCGGATGGAGACCGAGGGACCGTCGATGGACAGCGGCTCGATGATGACGTTGATGCGCCCGCCATCGGGCAGGCGGGCATCGACCATGGGGCTGGACTCGTCCAGGCGCCGGCCCAGCGGCGCCAGGATGCGGCGCACGATGCGCAGCACATGCTCGTCGTCCTTGAAGTGCAGCGTCTCGCGCTGCAGCACGCCGCCGCGAGAGACGTAGATGTTGCCGTGGCCGTTGATGAGGATGTCCTCGACCAGCGGGTCTTCCAGCAGCGGCTGCAGCGGCCCCAGTCCCGTGAGCTCGCGCGTGAGGGCGCGCGCCACCTGCAGCGCCTCCTGCTCGTTGACGGGCACGGAGTGCAGGCGGATGAAGCTGTCCAGCTCCATCAGCACGAACTGCGCGATGGCGGCCTGCGACCAACGGCCGAACTCGGCACCCAACTCCTCGATGCGGCTGAGCAGGTGCTCGTGCGTGCGGTTCTTCAGGTCGAGGAACAGCGCGCTTCGCTCGAACTCGCTGGCCTGGGCGTCGGCCAGATGGGAATAAGCCGTGGTCGTCATGGTGCGTTCAGCTTCTTGTTCGGTGGAAGAAACGGTTCAGGCCCCGGGCGGGCGCGGCCTGATCGCCCGCATGGGCCTGGTGGTGGGTGGTGATCAGCAAGGTGGCGAGCTTGTCCACGGCCTGCACATAGGGCTCGCGCTGCAGCCGGCTGGGCAGCAGCTGGCCCTGGTTGACGGCCTGGACCAGTTCGCGCCGGCGCTCGGGAATGGTGGCCAGCAGCGGCAGCTGCAGTTGCCTGGCGATCTGCGGGGCCTCCAGCTCCAGCTGGCTGTCGTGCCGGCTGACGATGAGCTGCACGCGCTCGCGATCGACCTTTTGCTCGTCGAGCTGACGCAGCAGCTCGGTGGTGGAGACCACGCTGGCCACGCTCTGGTCGCAGACCACCCAGATCTGGCTGGCGCGCAGCGCCACGCGCATGGCCAGCTGCGTGGGCACGACGGCCCCCAGGTCGGCCACGATGTGGCGGAAGTACTGGCGCAGGCGCAGCAGCAGCGCGTCGGCATCGGCATAGGAGACGTCGCGCAGTCGGGCGGGCTGGCGCGGCAGCGTGAGCAGGCGCAGGCCGCTTTCATGGCGGGCCAGTCCCGTCGATGCCAGGCGCCGGTCGAAGCGGCGCAGGTTGTTGACGGCCTCGATGAAGTCGAAGTCGCCCAGCGTGCCCAGGTACAGCCCGCAGTCGCCGCTGGGAAAGCCCAGGTCGATGAGCAGTCCGTCCAGCGTCTCGTTGCTGATCTCGCGGGGCGTGGCGTCCTTGCCCGGCACGGCCGTCGAGCCATGCAGGCGCTTTTGCAGGTACCAGGCCAGGTGCGATGCCATGAGGCTGCTGCCCAGGCCGGCGCGGGCCGACATGATGGCGGTCAGCGGCGCGTTGGGCATGCCCGAGGCCGACGGGGGCACGCGCTTGATCAGATCGATCACCGTCTGGTGAGCGGCCTGCACGGGGCCGTCCACGTCGAGGAAGTCCTGCACCCCGGCGCGCAGCGCGGCCAGCATGCACTGCGGGTACTTGGTGCGGCCCACGGCCAGGCAGGGCAGGTGGGGGTGGGAGATGTGCAGCTGGGAGGCCAGGTGGGCCGCCTCGTCGGTGGACAGCGGGTCGAAATGCACGAGCACGGCATGCGGCATGTAGCGCTGCACCTGCTCGGTGACGTTGTCCTGGAACCGCGCCACATGCAGCCGTGCGCCGTCCAGCATGTGCTGCAGCCAGGCCTGGGCCAGCGAGCTTTCGGGGGTGCCTGCGTGGATGAAGAGCAGCTCCACCTGCAGGTCGTTGTCGAGCGGCTGAGGCGTCGGGCGGGGCGCGGCGGGCGCGGTCATCCTGTCCAGTGGTGACTTGTCCTGCGCAAGCGGTGACTTGTCCTGTGCAAGCGGTGATCTGTCCTGCGCAAGCGCATCGGTGCCGGGCTGCGGCTTGCTGGCCAGCGAGGCCGAGGAACGCAGCCCCAGCAGGGTCTCCAGCGAGGTGGGTGAGCCGATGGCCGGCGAGCCTGTGGCGTCCACAGGCGAATCGGTTGCGGTGGGCTTGCTTGTCATGTCGTCAGTACGAGAAACCGGGTACGGCGGTCTGGGTGCTCATTCCGCCGGCGAGGTAGGGCAGCCAGACCTTGCCGGCGTTGCGCTGCTCGGATTGCGCACCCGGCAGCAGGGCTTCGAGATTGGTGCTGGCGGGAAGCGGGTGGACCAGGCGCGGGGTGACGATGATCACCAGCTCGGACTCTTCCTGCGTGTAGTTGAGGTTCTTGAAGAAGGTGCCCAGGATGGGCAGATCGCCCAGCACCGGCACCTTGCTGACGTTGGAGGTGGTGGCACGGCTGACCAGCCCGCCGATGACGAAGCTCTCGCCATCGGCCAGCTCCACCGAGGTGTCGGCGCGGCGCGTGCGGATGGCGGGCACGGTGACGCCGCTGATGGTCACGCCGCTGTTGAAGTCCAGGTCGCTGGCCTCGGGCGAGACCTTCAGGGCGATGCGATCGTCCGACAGGATGGTGGGCGTCAGCTGCAGCTTGATGCCGAATTCCTTGTACTGGATGGCGATGTTGCCGTCGCGCGCGGGCACGGGGATCGGCAGCTCGCCGCCGGCCAGGAAGCTGGCGTTCTGGCCGGTCTGGGCCAGCAGGGTCGGCCGGGCCAGCACGCGCGCCATGCCATTGCCTTCGAGGATGCTCAGCTGCGTGACGATGCCGGCGCCGCTGAAGGCCTTGCCGAAGGTCATCACCAGGCTCATGGCGCTGGCAATGGCCGACGAGGTGTTGTTGGACACGCCGCCCGAGCCCGTGCCTCCCGTGCCGCCCGAGCCGGTATTGCCCGTTCCCGTTCCTGTCCCCGTGCCGTTGGTATTGGTGCTGATGCTGCCCACCACGCCGGGGCTGAAGCTGCCGAAGCTGAAGCCCTGGTTGTTGCGTCCGCCGCTGTAGATGTTGACGCCGATGCGCTTCATCGCGGATTTCTTGAACTCCACCACCTGCACGTCCACCTGGACGGTGTTGCTCTTGACGTCGATCTGCGAGTTGTCCACCAGCAGCGTCTGGGCGGGTGCGTACTGGCGCAGTTCGGCCACGGCCTGGGCATGTTCTGGAACCGAGGTCAGGCGCTTTTCCAGCAGCAGGTGCTGGCCGCGGACCTGGACCTCCCAGCGCTGGGGTGCGCCACCTTTCTGGGGCCACACCACCAACGTGGTGCTGCCCTGGGCCTTGGGCGTGAGCAGCAGCTCGGTGCCGCCGGAGCCGGAGCCGGCACTGGCGCCGGAGCCCGGCGTGGCGCGCAGCAGTTTCACGTCCAGCACATTGGGGTCTCCCACGGCGATGCGGCCCGGAGTACTGGCCAGCGGCATCAGGTGCTGGCGTCCGGCCACCAGCTGCAGGGAGTCGCCAGAGGGCATGTCCCCGGCGCCGGGGGCGTGCATGCCTTGGACGGCAGCGGTGTCCGCAGGCGCCGACACCGCTGGCGGCAATGCCAGCAAGGCCATGCTGCCGCACAGTGTCCAGACCCCGCGCTGCAGCGGTGTTGCTCCGGCCGTCGAGATGTTCTTGCACTTCATGGCATCTCCCTCTTGTTGTGTGTTTTCAGTAGTTCACCATCTGCACCGCGGCTCCGTTGTGCAGCTCCACGGTGCGTTCGCGTGGGGCCCGCTGCGGCGGCGGCCGCACGGCGGGTGCGAAGGCCGTCATGGGCTGGGCGGCAGGCTTGCGGATGTTCTTGGCGTCGGCGCCGGTGGCCAGGTCGTGCATGCGCAGGCCGGCGAAGGCGCGGTCCGCACCCTCCAGTGCCTGGTCTTTCCGGAGGCGGCCCGCCACCGGCTGCAGTGCGCCGGGCAGGGCGGCGAAGAGCTTGGGATCGGGCACGGACAGGTCGTCCGGGTTGCGCAGCGCCAGGGTGAGCTGGCCGAATTTCTCGGCCAGCGTGAGGCGCTCCACATCGTCCAGCGGCACGGCGAGCACGGCCGATTGCACGTTCTCAGGGCGCTGGCCGGTCTGATCCGCAGCGCTGGCGCGGCGCAGCGACGAGCCTGCCGATTCCTTGTCCTGCTGCGCCTGGCGCTGGACGGCCGGCATGGGTGGGCGTTCCACGCTGCCGGAGCCGTAGGCGAGCACGCGGCTGCGCGCCAGCAGCAGCCGGGTCTGCGCGTCCACGGGTGCCTGGTCGGACTTGCCGTCCAGCGTGAAGTAGACATCCACGAAGTCGCCGGGGCGCACATGGTGGCCCGCGGCCATCTGCTCCCGGATGGCAATCGCCAGGGCGCGCTGTCCCGGCTCCAGCTGCAGCGCCAGACCGCTGAGCAGTTGCTGCTCGAACAGCGGGGTGCCCGGGGTGAGCGCCATCAGCGTGGTGCGGCCCAGCACGTCGTCGGTTGCGGCAAAGCTGCCGGGTACGGGGGCGGGCAGCTGGGCCAGCTTCACATCCTCGCTGCCGATGCGCTGGCCTGCGGCAATGGCCTGGGCCACGACCACGACGGCATGCTGCGGCACGGGCTCTGGGGCCGGCTGCGCCGAGGCGGCCGGCGAGGGCTGGGCCACGGGGCGTGCGGGCTGGCTGCCCAGCAGCCAGGCAAGGCCTGCGAGCACGATGGCCAGCCCCACCAGCAGTCCGGCAAGAATCTTGGTGAGGTTCATGGCTGGGGCTCCTGGTGAAAGTGGGTGGCGACGGTGTTCAGGCATGGGGGCTGCCCTGGCGCTTTCCTGCCATGGCGCAGAGGGTCCGCCAGGGCAGGAAAGCGTCCGGATAGCGCACGGCGGCGGCTTGCGGCGGGGCCGGGCCGTGTGGTGCGTGGCGAGGGGAAAGCGATCGGCATGGGCATCTCCCGTTCAGGCAAGCGGCTGGCTGTGGCGCCAGGCCAGGGCGATGGCCGCAATGGCCATGTAGCCGGCATAGGGAATGGAGCGCTGGGGCTGGCGCGGTCCATCGGTGGTGCCTGCGGGCTGAGACGCAGCGCCCAGCGGTGCCAGGCGGGCCGCCCAGGCCAGGGGCAGCCGGGCCTGCAGCCACAGGCCGGTGGGGCTGTGGCTCAGGTGGCGCAATGACAGCACCAGCAGGCCGTGCAGGCCGGCCAGCAGGCTGCCGCCAGTCCAGATCAGCAGCAGGTCGAAGCTCAGCCCGAACCACAGCCCTGCGACCGCGCCGAACTTGACGTCGCCCGCTCCCATCCAGCGCAGTGCATAGAAAGGAAGCAGCACGACAAACCCCGCCAGCAGTCCGGCCAGCGCGTTCCAGGCCGAGACCTGGAACGGCTGCGCCCCACTGGCCAGTGCCGCCGCGCCTGTGGCCAGGCCGAGCAGCACCATCCAGTTGCGCACGCGCCGGATGCGCAGATCCATGACCGCAATCGTTGCGAGCCATGTGATGCAGACGCACAGCCATAGCGAGGCCCACTCCATCTTCAGGGGGCAAGTCCGTTGAGCTTGGTGGCCAACCGGCTGAACAATCCGTTCAGATCGGTACCCAGCGCGGTGGCGCCCACGACGATGCCCACGGCAATCAGGCCGGCGATCAGCCCGTATTCGATGGCGGTGGCGCCTTCCTCGTCTTTCCAGAAGTTCTTGATCATTTCGGTCATGGCATGGTCCTTTCGGTTTGCAAAATGCCTTGGCGCCGGGGGCGGAGGCAAGCCCCGCCCGAGCCCGGCCAGATCGCGCCGCAGCCGGCGCTCAGGGAACGAAGCCGGTGAGCTTGGTGGCGATCCGGGTGAACAGCCCATTCAGATTGGTGCCGAGCGCGGTGGCGCCCACCACGATCCCCACGGCGATGAGGCCGGCGATCAAGCCGTACTCGATGGCGGTGGCGCCTTCTTCGTCTTTCCAGAAGTTCTTGATGATGTCGGTCATGGCATCGTCCTTTCGGTTGCAAAAGCCCATCGTTGTCGATGGCGGCGGCTGGCGATGGGCAGAAGCCGGCCGCTGCACGGGAAACCTCACTTGCCGCTTCTCACTTCACCACTGCTGTCGCGAGGCGGTGGTTGGAAAAGCGTCTGAAACGGGGCGCAACTGCTGCTCAAGGCGCAGCTGTATTCGTTGGGGCATGGCGCTGGCGGACAGGGTGGCCACGGCAGCGTCCTGGGGTTCGGGGCGGCTGCGCGAGGGCGCAGGGCCGGGTTGGATGTCGGGCGCAGGGCCGGGTGCGTTCCCGGGCTCGTCCATGGGGGCAGTGCCTGGCGCACCACCACCTGCCGGAATCGGTTTTTGCGGGGTGAACAGCGCGTTCAGCCAATGGTCGGGCGGGTCCTGGGGCAGGAGGCGGCCGGTGGTGCGTGCCAGGCGCAGTTCGTTGATGCGCTGGTCGTAGATGGCGTCGGCCTCGTCCAGCAGCAGGCGCTGCATGTCCAGCTGGGCGTCCAGCACCTGGGCCAGGCTGCCGCGCCCGACTTCGAGCAGGCGGCGGCGCCCCTCGAAGGCGGCGCGCGCCTCGCGCACGGCGTCGGCCAGCTGGCTTTCGCGCTGGCGGCCGGACTGGGTGCGTCCCCAGGCGGCGGAGGCGGTTTCGCGCACCTGGCGGCGCACGGTTTCCTGCTGCGCTTCCTGGGCCTGCAGTTCGTTGATGGCCTTGAGGATGCGGTCGCGCAGCTCGAAGCCGTTGCCGAAGTTCCAGCTCAGCTCCACGCCGTAGCGCGTGCCCTCGGCATAGAGCACGCCGCTGGGGTCGCGCGTGTGGGCCACCACGGCGGCCAGTGTGGGAAAGCGCTGGGACTTGCTGCGGTCCACTTCGGCGCGGGCCTTCTCGATCTGCTGCTCCATCTCCTGCAGCTCGGGGCTGACGGTTTCGGAGGCCTGCAGGGCCGAGTCCTCGTTGGCCGGCATCCATTGCACGGGCACGTTGAGCTGGGGCAGCCAGCCGGGCTGGGGCGTGAAGCCGAAGTAGCGCGTGAAGCGGGCCTGCGCATCCATGCGCTGCGACTCCAGCGCGTGCTGCTGGGCCAGGGCGCCGGCCTGGCGCGAGGCGGCCTGGCGCAGGTCGTTGCGGCCTACGGCGCCCAGTTCGGCGCGGCGCTCCTCGATGCGCGCGAGCTGGCCGATGATGCGCGCCGACTCGGCCGCCACGCGCGCCTTGTCCTCGAAGCGGTGCAGCTCCAGCAGGGCGGTCAACGCCTCCAGCAGCACGTTCTGGCGCGTGCCGTAGAGCACGCTGCCCTGGGCCGCTTCCTGCGATTCGGCCGAGCGTATGCCCGCGCCGATGGCGCCGCCGTCCAGCAGGGCCATGCGCACTTCGGCATTGACGGCGGTGTACGACTCGCGGCCCCGGCGCAGCTTGGCATCGCCCGTGTTGGTGCCCACCTTGAAGGTGGGCCAGCGCGCGCCGCGCGCGGTGTTCACGTCATGCCCGGCCGATTCCAGCGCGGCGCGCGCCTTGCGCACGTCGGGGTATTCGTCGATCAGGGCGTAGAGGGCATCGAGCAGGCGGCGCTGCCCGCCGTCGCTGGCCAGGGTACCGGGCGTGAGGTGCTGGGCCAGGCGCAGGACCACGGGGTCCGGTGCGGCTGCGGCCGTGTTTGCGGATGTGGATGCGGGTGCGGGTGCGGCTGCGGCAACCATGCCGATGTCCGTATCAAGGTCCCTGTCCGCCGCAGCCACGGGCGCGGCAGCGGCCTGCGGCGCCTGCAGTGCGGACAGGCAGCAGGCAGCGGCCAGCAGCTGGCGCAGCCGGGTGTGGCAGCGGACGTGCCAGCCCATGGAAGGGGAGGTCGGGCGGCCTGGCATCAGGGCTCCCGGAAGGCTTCGCTCTGGATGCGCAGCACGGGCCGCAGCAAATACCAGATGAAGGGTTCGTGGCCCAGCAGCAGGTCGAGTTCGGCCTGCATGCCGGTGGTGATGCGGTTGTCGGTTCGGCCCACCCAGGGCTGCTCCAGGCTGGCCTGGATGCGGAAGTACGAGGGCGAGTCGGCCAGGTTGGGATCGCGGTCGGCATCGGCCGCCACCAGGGTGACCTGGCCGGGCACCGAGCCGTAGCGCAGGAAGTCGTAGGCCGAGATCTTCACCCGGGTGGCCTGGCCGGGGCGCACATAGCCACGGTCGGCGGGGCTCAGGCGCGCCTCGACGATGACTTCGTCCTTGTCCGGAACGATTTCGAGGATGGGCTCGCCGGGCTTGACCACCCAGCCTGCGCCCGAGCTGCGCAGGCCCTTGACGAAGCCGCTGGTGGGTGCCAGCACGGCCGTGCGCGTGCGCTGGGTGCGGGCGCGGACCAGGTCTTCGTTGAGGCTGGCCAGCTCGCGTTCGGTCTGGGCCAGCTCGTCGGAGGCGCGGCGGCGGAAGGCGCCCTGGGTCTCCTGCAGCTTGGCCTGCGCCTGCTCGATCTTGGCGCGGTTGCTGAAAAGCGTCTGGCGCGAGGCAGCCAGCTCGGCCCGCACCTGCTCCAGCGCCCGCTGCTTGTCCAGCACTTCCAGCTGGCCTATCAGCTGCTCGGAGGCGAGCTGGCCGGCAATGGAGGCTTCCTGCTGGTGCAGGCGCAGATTGGTCTCCAGCCCCTCGATGCGCGCCTGCACCTGGGCCACGTCGCCGCGCGCCTGCTGCAGCTGGGCCTGGGCTGCGGCAAGGCTGCCCTGGTGCTCCAGCGCGCGCGCCGAGAAGGCGCCCAGCTCGGCCTGGACCACCTGCGCGTCCAGGTCGGCGGGGAAGGCGGTGCGCTGCAGCGGCCGGCCCTGGCTTTCCGCGCCCAGACGCGCCTTGACGGCCTGGGCCGTGGCCATGCGGGCGGTGAGCTGTTCGAGGTTGAGGCTGTTGCTGCCCAGGTCGATTTCCAGCAGCGGCTGGCCCTGGGTCACGGCCTGGCCTTCGCGCACATGGACGGCGGTGACGATGCCGCCTTCCAGATGCTGCACGGTCTGCACGCGGTCGGAAGGGATGACCTGGCCGCTGGCGACCACCACGTTCTCCACCGGATAGAACAGGCCGGTGACCACCAGGGCGGCGACGGGGATGACGAGCAGCCACTTGCCCCGCGCCAGGGCGGTTCGGCGAGGGCTGGGGGGCGTTGCGCCGGACGCGTCCGCAGGCGGCTGGCCGTGCACGGCCGCCTGCGCTTCGCTCGACTGGCGCAGCACCAGGGGGAGGTCGTCGTAGCGCCCGGCCCTCATGAGGCAAGCTCCTGCGCCACGGCGGGGTGGTCGGCATGCGGGGCCGGGTCGGCCGGCGTAGCGGGGGCGGCGGACGCTGCGGGTGCTGCGGGTGCTGCGGGAGCCGCAGGCTCGCGCGCCGTGCCGAACAGCTGGGGCAGCAGCAGCTGGGGCGAGCCATGCTCGATGCCGCCGTCGCCGCGCACATGGTAGAGATGCTGCGCCATGGAGGCCACGCGCAGCGAGTGCGTGACGACGATGACCGTGTGCTTGAGCGCAATCTGCCGCAGCGTCTGCAGCAGCGTGGTTTCGCTCTCGAAGTCCAGGTCGTTGCTGGGCTCGTCCAGGATCAGCACCGAGGGGTTGCGCAGGAACAGCTGGGCCAGGGCCAGCTTGCGCAGCTCGCCGGCCGACAGGCCCGCGCCGCCTTCGCCCAGCACGGTCTGGTAGCCCTGGGGCAGGCGGCTGATGAAGCCGTGCGCGCCCGAGATCTGGCAGGCGGTGACGATCTTGTGGTCGTCGGCATCGGGGTTGACCATGCGCAGCCCGTCCACGATGGGGCCGCTGAACCAGTACACCTGCTGGGCCAGGCAGCCTATCCAGCGGCCCAGTTCGGCGCGCGGGAACTGGGCCATGTCGTATTCATCGATGAAGATGCGCCCCTGCGTGGGCTGGTAGAGGCCGGCCAGCAGCTTGGCCAGGGTGGACTTGCCGGCGCCGTTGCGCCCCACGATGGCGTGCAGCCCGCCGGGGCCGATCTCCAGCGATGCCTGCTCCAGCGCCACATGGCCGCCCGGGTAGTGAAAGCTCGCCTGGTCCAGGCGCAGCCGGCCCTGGGGCCGGGGCAGGTCCACGGTGTCGGTCATGGCCTCGACGGGTTCCTCCAGCACGGCCTGCAGGCGTCGTGCAGCCTCGTTGGCATGGGCCAGCGAGCGCCAGTTGCTGGCCAGTTGCGAGATGGGGCCCAGCGCCTTGCCCGACAGCAGGTTCACGGCCATCAGGCTGCCGATGCTCATCCACTGCGCATTGATGGCAATGGCGCCCACGGTGATCACGGCAATGGAGAACAGCGTCAGCAGCACGGTGCTGGCCTCGCGTGCGTTTTCCATCTCGCCGTTCTTGCCAAAGCTCTCGGCCAGCCAGCGGTCATAGCCGCTTTGCCAGTTCTGGCGTGCGGCGGCGTCGTAGCCCAGCACCTTGAGCGTGGCGCGGGCATTGCAGATCTCGGCCGTGCCCCGGTCCAGCATGCGGGCCTGGGCGATTTCTTCCACGCGGCCGCTGCGCACCTCGTCGGCCCACCACCAGGCCAGCACGCCCATGATGAGCATGGCCACCAGAATCACGGGCAGCACGGGCCAGGCAATGATGCCGATGACGACCAGGGCCAGCAGGGCCATGGGCAGGTCCAGCAGCGAGGTCGCCAGGCCCCCGGACATGCCCGAGCGCATGGCGCTCACGTCGCGGAACAGCTGCAGCCACTGGCTGGAGGAGCGCTGCTCCAGCGCGGCCAGCGGGTGGCGCAGCATGGAGTGCATCAGCGCCTGGGACACATCGCGGTCGATCATGGCGCCGGCTTCGCGCAGGGCGCGGGCGCGCCTGCGCCGCAGCCACCATTCCAGGCCCAGGAAGAACAGCACGCCCGCCACCATGGCCGTGAGGGTGGCGGTGCCGCCACGCGCAATGACGCGGTTGTAGACCTGCAGCAGGAAGATGGACGGCAGCAGGCCCAGCAGACTGATGGGCAGCGACAGCCAGCCAGCCCGGCGCAGCTGGTGCCCAGCCCGGTCGAAGGACTCGGCGATGGCAGATGCAAAAGCCCCCACCGTCTCCGTTCCCGACGGCATCGCCGTGGCCTTGGCCAACTGACGGGGAAGAAGGTATCGGATCATGTTCTGATGGGCTTAGTAAGCATCTTTACAAAATGTAAAGGTACTCGTTTCACAAACACTGTAGCGATTTATATACAGCCCTCTATAAGTTTTATTCAATCAAGAATGCATGTTCATTTGTTTTTGATGTGGATCAAAGCACGGAGCCTGAATAGACGCTATTAAATGGCCCCCGTGGCCACTGAAACTATCCCGTATGGCATCGGCCGCCAGGGCAAGATTGGTCGTGGCGCGGCCGGCCAACAAAACCGTATCGCCTTTATGGGTTGTTCTCAGCAGCGAGCAAATCAGCTGATTCAGATCGTCATACCAATTGACGTGCAAAAGATCGCCCAAGGCTGCCGCCAGCGGCCTGAGCGGCTCCCCATACAGCAGCACGCGCCGGGCCTGGGCATCCCGCACCAGCGGCTCCAGGGCCAACTGCGCAGCGTCGATGCTGGCCTGGCCGGGCTGTATGCCCGCCAGCACGATCAGCCTTCTGCTCACATGGGGAGCGACCGACTGCAGTTGGGAAAATGCAGCCGTCATGGACAGTAAGTGGTTGCTCAGGCTGTGGTCCAGCAGGCAGATTCCACTGGGCAGGAGCTGCGGCTGCCCGGCTCCGATCATGGGCTGCCAATGGGCCAGTGAGGCCTGCACCTGTGCGGGCGCATAGCCCAATGCATGCAGGGCCGCCAGGGCCGCCTGCGCATTGAGTGCCATGTGGTGGCCGTCGGATTGCAGGGAAATGCCCAGGCGCAGGCTGCCCATGCCTATTTGCAGATTTCCATTGTGAAACCCCATTTCACGGACTTGTGCATTGCAATGGGGGCCAAACGTGATCAGGCGCAGTCCCATGCGTTTGGCATGCTCAATAACACTGGGGTTTTCACCTATGTCCTGATCGGTGACCAGCGCACTGCCTTTGTGCATGAGCTGCATGGCTTCAAGCACTTCCTGCAATGCTTCGTATTTTCTTTCACCGGACAGACCGGCCTGTCCGGAGGGCTCGGACTCCCCTGAATGGGGGGTGTTATTTATTGAAAGATTAGTAATAACCAGAATATCTGGGTCAATCAGTGGCAGGTCGCCACGCAGTGCCTGCAATGGCAGCTCCAGCAGGGCGCAGGGCGAGGCCTCGCTCCAATTGATCATCTGCAGCGCCGTGCCCTGGGACAGCAGGGCATCGCCACGCGCGTCTCCCCCGTCCTGCAGGCACTGGCGCATCATGCCCAGGGTGGAGGTCTTGCCCACGCAGCCGCTGACGGCGACCACGGGCGACTGGATGCGGCGGCGTGCCGCCTGCGCCAGATTGCGCAGGCCCTCTTCCATATCAGGCACATGCAGCACCGGCACGCCGTGGTCCAGCAGGCCCTGCGGGCTGCTGCTGATCAGCGCCGAGGCGCGCAGCGTGGGCAGGGCCGCAGCCTGCACGCCCAGCGCCATGCCTGCACGCCGCACCAGCACGGCGGCGCCGGGCTGGTGGTGCAGGCGGCTGGCATCCAATCCCGCGCAGCCGGTGCCGCTATCTGTGCGGCTATCGGTGCTGGGATCTGTGCTGGGCTCTGTCGTTGCATCCAGCCAGCGCCCGTTCATCAGTTCGGCCAGGGAAGCTCTGTCCCAGGACATGGACGGGTACATGGAGCCCGCTGTGGGCGGGAAAGCCGGCTGGCCCGCAGTCTCATCGGCCCGCGACGCGAGGGAGAGTGATGGCGAGGGCGGGGAAGCTTTGGCGGGGCTGTAACCCGCGCTCAGGGCATGGCCTGCCTGCGCAGGCAGCGCGTCTTCCCCGGATTCGGCCGCGGCATGACTGGTGGCCGCGCGCAGTGCCTGGGTCAGAGCGTCCAGCAGTTCCAGGCCTGCCAGGCTGGATGCCAGCAGCCAGGCGATTTCGCGCGGGGACTGCAGCACCTGGCGCAGGCTGCCATCGGCAAAGGCTGCATGGCGGCGCCGGGCGGGCGGCAGGTACAGCGCCTGCTCAGGCCAGATGGCGCGCTGGGCCATGCCTTGCAGATGGCGCTGCAGGCTGATCTGCCATTGGCGCAGCAGGTCGGTGGGCTGCGGCTCCAGGCCTGCGTCGAGCTGCAGGCTCTCGACCAGGGCAATGCCTATCCAGCGTGCACAGGGGGCGCCTGCCTTGTCGACACTTTCGCCATCGTCGCCATCGTCGTCATTGCCGCCCTCCATGCCCAGCAGCTGCGGCAGCGCGGCCTGCAGGAAGGCGGCAGGCAGGGCCGCCGTGTCGGGCAGGGCGCTGCGCGCCGCGCGCAGCGTGGGGCTGTCGCTGGTGGGGGGGCGCGAGCTTGCATAGACATGCATGGCCAGCTCGGCCCAGGTCAGCATGGGCTGGCCGGAGCGAGGTGTGCCGGCTTCAGCGGCATTGGCGGCAGCGGCGGCAGCCTTGGTGGTGCTGGCCGAAGCGGCAGCCATGGACAGCAGGCTTTCCGCCAGCGGGTCCATCAGCGCCGGAATGCGGGCGCGGGCCTGGCTATCGGCTCCCGGCCCCAGGACAAAGCTGTTGCGCAGGTGGCGGGCCAGCACCAGCATGGCCAGCGCGCTGGGCAGGCAGTCGCCGGGCAATGGCTGCAGCCGTTGCTCCACATGGTCCACGGCCAGCGCAATGGCCTGCGCCAGCGCGGCGCTGCCCGCATGGCGCTGGGCCTGCAGCAGGGCGTAGGTCACGCCCAGGTGGTCGCAGACATCCCCGCAACCGGGCCAGCTTCCGTCCTTGCCCTGCTGCGCCAGCAGTTGCTGCAGCGCAGCGTGCACGGGCACGAGGTGGGGCCAAAGGCGCTGCTCCGGCGGGTCGGTGCGCGGCACGGCCATGGCGGGCTGCTCCCCGCTGATATAGATGCCGCGCAGGTGCAGCAGCAGGCAGGGCGGGTGCAGGGGCCGTTGGGCGCTGCCTGTTTCACTGCCCAGCGGGTGCGGATCTGGCAGCAGGGGCTGCAGCAGCTGCGCACGCTCCAGGCTGGCATCTGCCAGGGCCAGGGAGCGCATGGGCGCCTGGGTCCAGGCGCTGCAGTCCGGCAGCGGACTGTCCGCCTTCAGGGGCGTGATGTCCTGCGCCCAGTCGATGCGCAGATCGACCTCGTCACGCTTGCGGGCCCAGGCCCATTGGCGCACGCGTGTCGCACCCTCGCGCCAGGCAGCCTCCAGCGTGGTGGCGCGCACGTGGAAGACGGAGGCAACCTTGTTCTCGGCCGACACCGTGAAGAAAAGAATGCAGCCGGGGTAGGGTTCGGGCAGCAGCACCATGTGCCGTGCCAGGTACTCCAGGCCATTTGCCAATTGCTGCGACAACATGCTCTCGGCCTCGGTCAGGGTCATTGGGAGGCTGCTCTTCCCGTGGGGACGGGACACCGGGCTGCGGTGCACCGACCGCGTGCGGATCTGTTCCTTCATGGCGGCCCGGCGGCAGGCGGATGCGGAGCGCGGCGGCTCAGCGGTAGTCGAATTCCACGCGCCGGTTGCGCTGGTGGGCTTCTTCGCTCGTGCCTTCGTCGGCCAGCCGCTCCTTGCCGTAGCTGACGGACTCCACGCGGGCCGGGTTCACGCCCAGCAGCTGCAGGCTGTTGCGCACCGCGTCGGCACGTTTTTGGCCGAGCGCCAGGTTGTATTCGATGCCGCCGCGCCTGTCCGTATGGCCGCGCAGCATCACCGAGCGCCCGGGATTGCTGCGCAGCCACTGCGCATGGCTTTCCACGATGGCCCGGTCGCTGTTGCGGATGGTGTAGGCGTCGAAGTCGAAGTAGACGATGTGGGCGACGTTGGCGGGCCCGCGCTGGTCGGCCTGCGTGGTGGCCACCACGGGCGCGACGCCGGAGCTCGCCGGCGCTGGTGCCGGGGCCTTGCCGAAGGCGTAGTGGTGCTCGGAACGCTGCGTGCTGGTGGTGGCGGTGGATCCGCAGGCGGCCAGCCCTGCGGCCAGCAGCACGATGGTGCACAGCCTGAAAGTGTGTGACATGGAGGATCTCCTGGGACGTGCGCCGCCACCGTGGGGCGGCGGCGCAGGGGATGGATGCGGCGCCCGCAGGCGCCGCGGCCGCTCAGAGCAGGGTGTTGTGGTGCAGTTGCTGCGTCAGCACGCTGGCTGCTGCATCGGCCGTGCTGCTGGCATGGCTGCTGATGGAGGTGGCAATCGGATCCAGCTCGGCGACCGAGGCCGCTGCCGCGTGCGATGTGCCACCCAGCAGGCCACCGAGCAGCCCGCCGCCGGACGATCCCCCCAGCAGCCCGCCCAGCAGGCCGCCGCCGCTGCTGCCGCCACCCAGCAGGCCGCTGACGATGCCGTTGTTGCCGGCCACCGTGTTGACCACGCCGCTGACGATTCCGTTGTCGCCGGCCACGGTGTTGACCACGCCGCTGACGATTCCGTTGTCGCCGGCCACGGTGTTCACCAGCCCACTGACGACACCGTTGTCGCCGGCCACGGTGTTCACCAGCCCGCTGACGACACCGTTGTCACCCGCCACGGTGTTGACCACGCCGCTGACGATGCCGCTGCCACCGGCCACGGTGTCGAGCACGCCGCTGACGATGCCGTTGTTGCCTGCCACCGTGTCCAGCACGCCGCTGACGACGCCGTTGTCACCGGCCACGGTGTTGAGCACCCCGCCGACGATGCCGTTGTCGCCCGTCACGGTGTTCAGCAGGCCACCGACCAGGCCCGATCCGCCAGTGAGGCCCCCAGTGAGTCCGCCCGTGAGGCCACCCAGAAGGCCACCGTCACCGCCCAGCAGTCCGCCAACGATGCCGTTGTCGCCCACCACCGTGTCGAGCAGGCCGCCGACCAGGCCGGAGCCACCCATCAGACCGCCCGTCAGTCCGCCAACGATGCCGTTGTCGCCGACCACCGTATCGAGCAGGCCGCCGACCAGGCCGGAGCCGCCACCAAGGCCGCCCGTCAGTCCGCCCGTGAGGCCACCCAGCAGGCCGCCGTCACCGCCGACTACACCACCCAGCAGGCCGTCGCCTCCCGTCAGACCGGCCAGCACGCCGTTGACGGTGCCGATCACCGGCTGCAGTGCCTGGCCCTGGACCTGCGTCAGGCCGTTGGCCAGGTCCGTCACCACGCCCAGCGGGCCGCCGTTCACCTGGGTCACGCCTTCGACCAGGCCCGTGACCACGGACAGGGCGCCGGTGCCGGGGTTGATCACCGCATCCAGCACCTGGCCCACAGGCGCTCCGGCCGTGCCGCCGAGCAGGTCATCGACGGTGTTCTGCACCGTGGTGACCAGGCCTTCGCCGCTGCCTGTGCCGCCACCCGGAACCAGGCCGCCCAGCAGCCCGCCGACCAGGCCGTCCTCGCCGAGCACGCCACCCAGCAGGCCGCCGTCGCCGCCGAGCAGGCCGCCGACCAGGCCGTCGTCGCCGAGCACGCCACCCAGCAAGCCGCCGTCACCGCCGAGCAGGCCGCCGACCAGGCCGTCATCGCCAAGGACGCCACCCAGCAAGCCGCCGTCACCGCCGAGCAAGCCACCGACCAAGCCGTCGTCGCCAAGGACGCCGCCCAGCAGGCCGCCGTCACCGCCGAGCAGGCCGCCGACCAGGCCGTCGTCGCCAAGCACGCCGCCCAGCAGGCCGCCGTCACCGCCGAGCAAGCCGCCGACCAGGCCGTCGTCGCCGAGCACGCCACCCAGCAGGCCGCCGTCACCGCCGACCACACCACCCAGCAGGCCATCGCCGCCGGTCAGGCCGGCCAGCACGCCATTGACGGTGCCGATCACCGGCTGCAGTGCCTGGCCCGGGACCTGCGTCAGACCGTTGGCCAGGTCCGTCACCACACCCAGCGGACCGCCGTTGACCTGGGTCACGCCTTCCACCAGACCCGTGACCACGGACAGTGCGCCGGTGCCGGGGTCGATCAGCGCATCCAGTACCTGGCCCACAGGCGCTCCGGCCGTGCCGCCGAGCAGGTCGCCAACGGTGTCCTGCACCGTGGTGACAAGGCCGTCGCCGCTGCCTGTGCCGCCGCCCGGAACCAGGCCGCCCAGCAGGCCGCCGACCAGGCCGTCTTCGCCAAGCACGCCACCCAGCAGGCCACCGTCGCCGCCCAGCAGACCGCCGACCAGGCCATCATCGCCAAGTACGCCACCCAGCAAGCCTCCATCGCCGCCAAGGACACCGCCCAGCAGGCCACCGTCGCCACCCAGCAGACCGCCGACCAGGCCGTCATCGCCAAGCACGCCGCCCAGCAAGCCACCGTCGCCGCCGATCACGCCGCCCAGCAGGCCGCCGTCGCCACCCAACAGGCCGCTGACCAGCTCGCCAATGCCGCCTTCACCCAGGCCGCTGCCCAGGCCGGCAATCAGGCCGTTGAGGGTGCCGATCACCGGCTGCAGGGCCTGGCCGTCCACCTGGGTCAGGCCGTTGACCAGTTCGGTCAGCACGCCCAGGGGGCCGCCGTCCACGCTGGTCAGGCCTTCCAGCAGGCCGGTGACGACCGAGGCCGTTCCATCGGTGGGGTTGGTAAGCGCATCCAGCAGTTGGCCCACAGGGGCTGCGACGGTGCCGCCGAGCAGGCCGTCCACCACGTCCTGGACCGTGGTGACCAGGCCGTCGCCGCTACCGCCGCCCGTGCCGCCGGGGATCAGGCCGCCCAGCAGGCCGTCCACCAGCTCGCCGATGCCGCCCTCGCCCAGGCCGTTGCCCAGGCCGGCAATCAGGCCGTTGAGGGTGCCGATCACCGGCTGCAGGGCCTGGCCGTCCACCTGGGTCAGGCCATTGACCAGTTCGGTCAGCACGCCCAGGGGCCCGCCGTCCACGCTGGTCAGGCCTTCCAGCAGGCCGGTCACGACCGAGGCCGTGCCATCGGTGGGATTGGCCAGCGCATCCAGCAGTTGGCCCACAGGGGCTGCGACGGTGCCGCCGAGCAGGCCGTCCAC
Source organism: Delftia sp. Lp-1 (assembly GCF_020523835.1). Lineage (NCBI taxonomy): Bacteria > Pseudomonadati > Pseudomonadota > Betaproteobacteria > Burkholderiales > Comamonadaceae > Delftia > Delftia sp. Lp-1. The sequence goes on from NZ_JAJALJ010000002.1 coordinate 475,763, forward strand.
CACATCCTGCACAGTGGTGACCAGGCCTTCACCCGTGCCGCCGCCCGTGCCGCCACCGGGCACCAGGCCGCCCAGCAGGCTGCCGACCAGTCCGCCCAGGCCATCTTCGCCCAGGCCGTTGCCCAGACCGGCGATCAGCTCGTTGAGCGTGCCGATCACCGGGGCCAGGCCTTCGCCGTCCACCTGGGTGAGGCCGTTGACCAGCTCGGTCAGCACGCCCAGCGGGCCGCCCTCCACATTGGTCAGGTTCTCCAGCGCGCCGGTCACGGTGGACAGCAGTCCGTCCGTGGGATTGGTCAGCGCATCGAGCAACTGGCCCACGGGGGCCGCCACCGTGCCGCCCAGCAGGCCGTCCACGACGTCCTGCACGGAGGTGACCACGCCGCTGTCAGGCGTGCCGGGAGGATTGCCCGTTCCGCCGCCCACCAGGCCGCCCAGCAGTCCGCCCACGCCGGCCAGCAGGCCGCCCAGCGCACCGTCTTCGTCGAGCAGACCGCCCAGCACGTTGTCCACTACCGTGCCGATGGAGCCGCCGGAACCCGCTTCGTCCAGGCCCTTGAGCAGCTCATTGAGCGTGCTGATCAGGGGCTCCAGGCCCTGATTCTGGATGTTGACCAGGCCGTCCACCAGCTCGGTCAGCACGCCCAGCGGCCCGCCATTGGTGCTGGTCAAGCTCTCCAGCAGGCCTGTCACCCCGGACAGCGTGCCGCTGCCGGGATTGACCAGCGTATCGATCAGGTTGCCCACCGGGCCTGCCACCGTGCCGCCCGACAGCGCACCCACCACGTCCTGCACCGAGGTGATCAGGCCATGGCCGTCCGTGGGATCCGTCGGATTGGTGGGGTCCGTGGGATTGGTCGGGTTGGTCGGGTTCGTCGGATCCGTGGGATTGGTGGGGTTGGTCGGGTTCGTAGGATCCGTGGGGTTGGTCGGATTGGTGGGGTTCGTGGGATTGGTCGGGTTCGTAGGATCCGTGGGGTTGGTCGGATTGGTGGGGTTCGTGGGGTTGGTTGGGTTCGTGGGATCCGTGGGGTTGGTCGGATTGGTGGGGTTCGTGGGATTGGTCGGGTTCGTGGGATCCGTGGGGTTGGTCGGATTGGTCGGGTTCGTAGGGTTGGTCGGGTTCGTGGGATCCGTGGGGTTGGTCGGATTGGTGGGGTTCGTAGGGTTGGTTGGGTTCGTGGGATCCGTGGGATTGGTCGGATTCGTAGGATTGGTCGGATTCGTGGGATCCGTGGGGTTGGTCGGATTGGTCGGGTTCGTTGGGTTTGTTGGATTGGTGGGGTTGGTCGGGTTCGTAGGATCCGTGGGATTGGTCGGATTCGTAGGATTGGTCGGATTTGTCGGGTTCGTGGGATTGGTCGGATTCGTGGGGTCCGTCGGATTGGTCGGATTGGTGGGGTTTGTCGGGTTCGTGGGGTTGGTCGGATTCGTGGGATCCGTCGGATTCGTCGGGTTGGTGGGGTCGGTCGGGCGCGGGGGCGCCGGATCGTCGTCGCTGCTGTTGGCTGCTGCGATCAGGCCCACGCCGCCCGCGCCGATCAGGCCGGCCAGCAGGAAGTCGCTGAGCACGGAGCCACCGGCTGCGGCCGCGGCGCTTTCCTTGGTGACGATCAGGCCCAGGGCGTCGCCGTCATTGGCGGGTGCCACCTGGACGTTGCCAGAGGCCAGGTCCAGCACCATGGCCCCGGCGCCGTCGCCGTCGCGCTGGGTCAGCGTGGCCTGCGTGCCGCCCTCGAAGGTGCCGACCAGGGTCTGGCCGTCCTTGCCCTGGAACAGCGCCTTGGCGCTGCCGTCGGCGGGCACGATGATCTTGTCGCCCACCTGCAGCGCGCTGCCGGGCTGGGCCATCAGGGTTTCTCCGTTGCGCACGATCTGCACGCCCGGGCTGACCTGGGACATCGTGGCGGGGCCGGCGCCCCGGGGCATGAGCACCGCAGCCGCGCCGGGCTGCGTGTTCGATGTGCCCAGCTGTGCAAGCACAACGGTGGAGGGCTGCTGGTCAGCAAACTGCACGGGGCTGACGGTGGTGTTGCCAGTGGGCTGCATCGATTGGGCGGTCATTTGCTCTCTCCAGACAAGGGTTGAAACGACAAGGTCAGACGGTGGCTTGGAAGCCGTGAAATCTGTCGAGCCCTTTTGTGCAACATGCATGCCATGTGCCGGTGGCAGGTCTGGATGGCCTAGGAATCTTCCTAAGATATTGATTTGTATGGTTTTTGTTATTGATCACAATGTCTCAGCAACGGTCTGTTACGGCACACGTTACGTAACGCCGCCCGGTCCGCTCCGTTACCTCGGAGCAGGCTTTGCGCCGTGTTTCATGGCCCTTGTCTCAAGGACCCATGCAGCGGGGCAAGGTGGCTTTCGCCTATAAAATCGCTGGCTTTTGGCTGCAGGCGCATATCGGCGTGTGCAAGAAGCCCAAAAGCGAACAGGCCCGTCTTCCAACTTTCATTGCGTAGAGAGCGCCCATATGCTGATTTCGTCCAGAGTTCCGTCGCGAGTGCCGGGTCGTACCTATTTGCGGATAGCCCGACCTGTGGCCATTGCCGCCTTCAGCCTGGGGGCCGCTTTGTGCGGGGCGTTTGCCCATGCGTCGCAGGAGGCGGTGGACGAGGTCTCCCGGCTGCTGGAGCAGGGCAAGGCGCCCCAGGCCGCCAAGCAGGCCGAGGCCTACCTCAAGCAGAACCCGGCCGATGTGCAGATGCGCTTTCTGCAGGGCGTGATCGCCGCGGAGCAGCGCCAGAACGCCCAGGCCATCAAGATCTTCACGGCGCTGACCCGTGATTACCCCAGCCTGCCCGAGCCCTACAACAACCTGGCCGTGCTCTACGCCGCCGAGGGCCAGGAGCGCAAGGCCTCGGAAGTGCTGGAGCAGGCCATTCGTACCAACCCCAGCTACGCCACGGCGCATGAGAACCTGGGCGACCTGTATGCGCGCATGGCCAGCGATGCCTATGCCAAGGCCTTGCAACTGGACGGCTCGCGCCAGGCCATCCAGCCCAAGCTGGCCCTGATCACGCAGATCTTCCCCAAGCAGGGCGGCGCCCAGGTCAAGACGGCCCAGGCCACGGCCACAGCGACGGCCGCCTCGACCAAGGTGGCCGATGCCAAGGCAGCCCAGGCCCGCGAAGCCGACGCCAAGCTGGCCGAGACCCGCGCCGCCGAAGCCAAGGCCGCAGAGGCCAAGGCTGCTGAATTCAAGGCCGCTGAAGTGAAGGCCGCCGATGCCAAGGCCGCCCAGGCCAAGGCGGCGGAAGCCAAGGCAGCAGAAGCCAAGGCTGCCGAGGCCAAGGCTGCAGAAGCCAAGCTGGCCCAGGCCAAGGCGGCGGAAGCCAAGGCGGCAGAGGCCAAGCTGGCCCAGGAAAAGGCAGCTCAGGCAGCTCAGGCCGCACAGGACAAGGCCCGCGCGGCCGAGGAAGCCAGGCAGGCAGCGGCCAAGGCCGCTGCTCCGGCCACCGCAGCAGCCGCCACCGCCGTGGCCGCCGCCGAGCCTGCCAAGGCAGCGCCTGCCGTCGATGAGAAGAAGGCCGCACAATCGGCTGCCGCGCAGGAAGTGGAAGCCGCCGTCAAGGCCTGGTCCACCGCATGGGCCGGCCAGGACATGGACCGCTACCTGGACGCCTACAGCGACCACTTCTCCCCGGCCGATGGCAGCAGCCTGGCCAAGTGGAAGGAACAGCGCCGCCAGCGCATCGTTGGCCGCACCGCCATCGTCGTCAATGTGCGCGACCTGAAGGTGACCGTGGATGGCGACAAGGCCACGGCCCAGTTCCGCCAGTACTACGCATCGGGCGCGCTCAAGACCACTACCCGCAAGACCCTGCGCATGCAGCGCGAAAAGGGACAATGGCGCATCACCCATGAAGGAACCGGCTCCTGATGCCTGAAAAAGCGCGTCCCCTGGCACTGCCACCCACCGGCCTGCTGCGCCTGCATGCGCGGGCCGCCGGGGTGGCCGTGCTGCTGGTCGCGCTGTCCGCGGTGTCCTTCAGCCCGGCAGCCCATGCCAGGCAGGCCAAGGCCAAGGCCTCCAAAACGGCAGCTGCCAAGCCTGTCTCCTCCAAGCCTGCCTCCGGCAAGGCGGGCGCAGCCAGGCTGCGCGCGGCATCGGGCAAGCCCGCCCTGGCCGCCGCTGCGGTGGCCACGGCGGGCGGTGCCGCTGCCGTGGCAGCCACCCATGCCAAGGCAGCCGCCCCCGCACAGCAAAGCCAGGCGGAGGCCCGCCTGCTGGCCATCATCCGCCAGGTGGAGCAGCGGGATCTGGACGGCGCGCTGAAGGCCGCCGGCGATCTCACCGCCGAGGTTCCCAATTTCCGCGCAGCCCAGCTGGTGTATGCCGACCTGCTGCGCTTCAAGACCGGCCGTGCCGGCGAGGTGCTGGCGGGCACGCCCGTCGCCGCCTCCTCCGCTCCCGGCCATCCGGGCCAGGGCGTGCTGGTGCGGCACAACCTGTCCGTGGGCAGTGTCGCGCGGCTGGAAGGCCCGGCCAGTCCCACGCAGGCCCAGCTGCAGGATCTGCAAAACGAACTCAAGCGCCGCCTGCAGGCCGACAGCGGCGCGCCGCCTGCGGGCTCCGTTCCCGGCGAGTTCCTGATGCTGGGCGCGTCGGTGCGGCATGCGATTGCCATCGACGCCAGCAAGTCACGGCTGTACCTGTTCGCCCATGAGGCGGGCGGGCTGCGGCTGGTGGGGGATTTCTATGTCTCCGTGGGCAAGCTGGGCACGGACAAATGGCAGGAAGGCGACCAGCGCACGCCGCTGGGCATCTACTTCGTGGGCCGCCACATCCCCGGACCCCGGCTGCCGGAGTTCTATGGCAAGGGCGCGCTCACGGTCAACTTTCCCAACGACTGGGACAAGGCCGTCGGCCGATCGGGCAGCGGCATCTGGCTGCATGGCTCGCCGCCCGACCAGTTCTCGCGCGCGCCCGAGGCCAGCGATGGCTGCCTGGTGCTGGCCAACCCCGATCTCACTTTGCTCATGCAGACCGTGGACCGGCAGACGCCGGTGCTGATCCGCGAAAAGCTGCAGTGGGTGGCCCCCAAGGCCCAGGCCCAGCAGAAGGCGGCAGATGCCTTTGTGCGTGTCGTCGAGGAATGGAAGAGCGCCTGGGACGGGGCCGACCCGCGCAAGCTGGCCGCGCTCTACGCGCCGGACCTGCTGCAGTCGCCCGCCTCGCGCGCATCGCAGGAGCGGCTGGCCGCCTACCTGAACCGCCCCGGCGTGACGCTGCAGGACCTGTCCATCTATTCCTGGAAAGATGCCAAGGGAGAGATCCGCGTGGTCAACCTGCGCGCCAGCAGCAAGTCCTTCGCCGAGGGCCTGCCGCTGCGCCAGTACTGGCGCAAGACGGGCGGGCGCTGGCAGCTCTTTTCCGAAGACGTGATGGGCTGAATCGGGCCGAGTCCGGTTGCTCCCGATTGCGCTCGATAGCGCCCGATAGCGTCAGGCGGGGCCCGGCCGGCTCAGGTGGTCTCGTTCTTGCGGTTGCTGTCGAACCGGCGCTCCGCATCGAACAGATGCTGTATCAGCACATGCGAGGTCATGTTCACGCCGATCCCGCCAATCATGGCCGGCAGCAGGTACAGCGCCGTGGACAGCTCCGAGACGAAGATGGCGTTGTCCGACAGCGACGGCGTCTGCCGGGCCGCCGATGCCAGGCTTTGCAGCAGGTAGACATCCACCCCCGCCATGGCCACCAGGGCCAGCCCGAACAGCAGCACCGTGGTGCGCGAGATGCTGCGCTTGGCCAGCAGGGCCGCGTAGATGGCGCAGGGAAGAACGACCGAGAAAACCACCAGGCTCCAGAATCTGGCTTCGGTGAAGACGGTGGTGCTGATGCGCAAGGCGTTCATCGGTGCGGTCCTTTGGGCGCCCAATATGCCGTGCTTGCGTAAACGCCCGGTGAACGGCAGGCAAACCAGCGGTTCCACATGCAACCAGCCGCGCCGGCCAGCGGCAGCCGACTGCAGCAATCACAAGATCAGGCCTGGCGCACCAGGTAGGCGGGCAGCTGCGTCTCAGGCAGCACGGCCAGCACCTTGAGCTGCAGCTGGGCGCGCTTGCGCGCCTGGGCCAGATAGTCCTGCAGCGCCTGTGCGGCCCGCTCGTACTCCCCCTCCCACAAGGCATCGACGATCTGCCGGCAGTTCTCGGTCAGCGGCGGGTTGGGCGATTGCGGAAACATGCGGCAGAAGGTGCTGTGGATCAGCCAGGGCATCTGGCACTGCTGCAGCATGCCCACCAGCTTGTCGTTGGGATGCCGGGCCAGGAAGTCGCCATGCAGGTGCTGCTCGACTCGTTGTTCCAGGCGCTGTTCCAGGCGCAATGTTTCCTGCGTGTCCGGAACACCTGGCGCCGTCGCGCCTTGCAGGCCGTGGCGCAGGCTGGCGAGCATGTCCCTGTCCAGGCGCGGCCCGCTTTCGCGCAGCGCTGCGGGCGCCAGCAAGGCGAGCAGCTCGAAGTCCTGATTCACCGCGCGTGCCGTCAGCGCGGCAACACGCCAGGCGGCGTAGGTGCTTTTCTCCACCAGCCCTCTATCTACCAGCCGGCTCAGCACCTCGCGCAGGGCCACGCGGTTGACGTTGAAGTGGTCCATGGCGGCGCTCTCATCGATCTGAAAGCGCCCGAAGATCATGGCGATGGAGATGGACTGCTCCAGCTCGTCGTGGATGCGCTCGCTTTCCGATGGAATGTGGATCGTGGCCTGGCCCGCCTCCAGGCCCAGGGCCTGCGCGTCCAGCGTCAGGCGCTGGGGCTGCACGGCCTGCCCGGGCCGGGCGACCAGGTAGCCGCGTCCGTCGAAGGTGCTCAGCAGCCCTTCGGCATGCAGCAGCTCGAAGGCCTTGCGCACGGGAATGCGGCTGGTGCCGAAGACCTTGGCCACCGGCCCCTCCAGCAGCACCAGGCCGGGCGCCACCCGCTGCTCGACGATGGCCTGGCGCAGGCGCTGGCGTATCAGTTCATAGCGCAGCCGGCGCTCGGAATCGCCAGATTCGCCGCTCTCGCCGGTCTCTTCGTCCCGCGCGGTCTGCGTGGATGCTTGTATGGCTCTTCTCATTCCTGCTTCATCTGCGTGTGCGTGTGCGTGTGCCGCCGCCGGCGGGGCCGTCATCGGGCAGGACTATAAGGCGCGCGCACGGCGCAGCAGCATGGCCCACTGGCGCACCAGGTAGTTGTGCTCGTCCATGACGGTGTTCCAGACGGCGATGCGGCCCAGGCGCTGCTCGTAGGAGCCGCCGTCGCGCACGCTGCCGCGCGGGATCACGAGCTGGCCGTCGGTGCCCTGCAGGTCTTCGGCGGCGGGCAGGCCGGCGTACCAGTAGTCCCATTCGCTGGCGCTCAGGTGCTCGCGCGTGCGCAGCGGGTTGGAGATGTAGTAGCCCTGCCGCGCCATCGCGGCACCGGGCCAGCCGGATTGCCACCAGTTCAGGTAGCGGTAGGCGGCGTCCAGCGTGTCGCCCCTGGCCTGGCTGGAGATGCCCAGGCCGCCGTACCAGGCGCGGTAGCCTTCGCGCGGACAGGCCAGCCGGTAGTCCAGCCCCGCCGCGCGGTAGTGGCCCATGGCCGGCGACCAGTGGCTCTGGATGGCAACGCCTGCATCGATCATCAGCCGTGCCGCATCGGCGTAGTTGCCCCAGAAGCCCCTGAACTGCTCGGACTCCTGCCGCTGCAGCAGCACGGCCATCATCCGGTCGATTTCCTCCAGCCCCAGGTTGCTGATGTCGCCGAAACGCATGTCGCCGCTGGCCTGCAGGGCAAGGGCCGCGTCCAGCGCGCCGATGGCGGCATCGGCCTGCAGCGCAGCGCGCCCTCGGCAGGCGGGGGAGACCAGCCAGGACCAGCTTTCCTCGGCCTGGTCGAACAGCGCGGGCAGGGCGGCGGGCAGGTAGACAAAGCTGTCGACGTTGTGCGTGAGCGGCAGCATGGAGATATGCGCGCTGGGCACATCGCTGACGCTGCCATCGGCCTGCACATACAGGCGCGTGACAGGATTGCAGCCCGCGCCAAAGGCCGCCTGCGGCGTGATGCGGCCGGTGCGGGGCAGGGCGTTGACCTCGTCCCAACAGGTCAGGCGCGCCGTGTCGATGGGCTGCAGGGTGCCGGTGGGCCACAGGAAATCCACGCTGTGGAACCACTGGTCGTACAGGTCGAAGCTGTCCTGGCGCATCACGGCCTGGCGCTGGGCGTCGAAGCCGTCCAGCACCTCGAAATGGATGCGTATGCCCAGGTCCTGCTGCGCACGCTGGCGCAGGGCTTCGGTCAGCGTCACCGAGGTGCCGAGGACACGCAGTTCGGGATCGTTCTTGCGCATGTTGCGGTCCTTGCCGTGGAGGTTCACGCAGTGTGGGGTGAGGGGCTTGCCGGGGTCTGGCTGCCATTGTCCTGCGAGTGGAGGCGGTAGAACGATTGGAACGATTGCCAGGAGGCCCTGACCTGCTGCTCATCGAGCCCGGCCGTGATGAAGACCAGGCGGGAGCGCCTGTCCTTGCCCGGCCACTCGGGCAAATGCTCGGGGGCGTGCATGAGATGGCCCATGCCGTGCAGCGCCGTGGGCTGCCCCTGCGGCCAGCCATCCGCGGCCACGGCCACCAGTCCCTTCAGGCGCAGTAGCCGGTCGCCATGGCGGTGCAGCAGCATGGTCAGCCACAGGGTGAGCACGCACCAGTCCACCGGGCTGTCAAGTTCCAGGCAGAACGCCTGGGCGCCTGCGTGCAGACCCTGGCCCTGGCCCTGGCCCGTGCGGCCGCGCGGCGTGCCGGCAATGGCGCGTGCCAGCCAATCGGTTTGCAGAGCATGGGATTCCTGCATCTGCCAGGCAGGCGGTACCGCTGCGCCAGGGCCGCAGGTGACGATGCTGGCCAGGGGATTGATCTGCGCCAGTTGCGCACGCTGTGCCTCGGCCTGCTGTGGCGTGGCCAGGTCGGTCTTGCTCAGGTACAGCCGGTCGGCCGCCGCGACCTGGGCCAGCCATTCGGGGCGCCGGGACTGCTGCCACGGGGCATGCAGCGCATCGACCACGGTGGAGATGAAGGCCGGCCTGAAGATCTGGCGCAGCTGCGCATCGCCGATCAGGGTGGCGATCACAGGGCCGGGCGCGGCCAGCCCCGTGGTCTCCACCAGCACCCTTTGAAAAGGCGGCAGCTCGCCGCGCAGGCGGCGCTGGTGCAGGCGCCACAAAGCGTCCTTGAGTTCGCCGCGTATGGCGCAGCAGACGCAGCCGTTGTCCAGCAGCACCGTGTCGGCGTCTATGCGGCCCACCAGCAGATGGTCCAGCCCCACGGCCCCGAATTCGTTGATGAGCACCGCAGTCTCGCCCGCGGGCGAGTCCTGCAGCCACTGCCTGAGCAGCGTGGTCTTGCCGCTGCCCAGAAAGCCCGTGAGCACGCCTACGGGCAGCCGCTCGCTGTGGTGGTCCGTCAGGCCGTTCATGGCGCCTGCTCCCTGTGTTCCTGTGCTGGTGCACGCCCTTGTGACCGCACTTGTGCCTGCCCTTGTGCCTGCCCTTGTGCCTGCCCTTGTGCCTGCCCTTGTGCCTGCGCCGGCTGCCACGGCATGGCCAGCGGATCCAGGGCTCGGCCCAGCATCTGCTCGGCGGCGGGCCACAGCGCACCGAAATCGGCAATCAGCACGCTGGCCCCCGTGGGGCCGGCCAGCACATAGGACTGGCCATGGAAGTCGCTGAGCCGCAGCCGCCACAGCGCCAGCAGCCGGTTGGCGCGCGCAATCTGAATCAGCCGCTGGCGTCGCCCGGCCGATCCGGCCGGCGCCTGGCTCCAGTGGCCGGAGGCCTGCAGCAAACCGCACATTCCACACATGACAGAAACCCTTTCGGTTGCGAATGGAGCCGCCTGCGAAACTGGCGCAGCCAAAGAGCAGAGACACCGAGGAAGGGCCTATGCCGGCCGCGCCGCCCCGCACCGAGGGTGTCGCCGGCTGCCCGTACGCCCCCCTCCGAAGAGAGGGGGAAGGCGCGAAGCGACTCAGGGGGTGCTTCTTTTCACGGCATGACATCGCCGGAGTTGGGGCCCAGCGTCTGTCCCACATACAGATTGCCACCGGGATCGGAGGCCAGCAGCACGGCCGTGGGCGCCACCTCGTCGGCGCGGCCGAAGCGGCCCAGCGGCAGGCTGGCCTCCTTGGCGCGCTTCCAGTCCGCGCTGATGCCATCGACCAGCGGCGTGGCGATGGGGCCGGGGGCAATGGCGTTGACCAGGACGTTGTCGGGTGCCACTTCCAGCGCCAGCGACTTGGTGAAGCCGATCACGCCGGCCTTGGCCGCCGCATAGTGGCTCAGTTCCACGCCGCCCTTGATGCCCAGCTGCGAGGCGATGTTGATGATGCGGCCCCAGCGCTGCGCCCGCATGTGCGGCACCGCGCGCCGCGCGCACAGGAAGACGCTGCGCAGGTCCACGCGCAGCATCTCGTCCCACATCGCGGTGGACATGTCGGCGCAGCGCGACTGGGTGAGCATGCCGGCGTTGTTCACCAGGATGTCGATGCCGCCGAAGGCCTGCACGCAGCGGTCGATGATGCGGTGGGCCGTGGACTCGTCGCCCACGTCGCCGATGACGGTTTCGGCCTGCGCGCCCAGCGCGCGGCAGCGCCGGGCCACACTGTCGGCGCGGGCGGCATCGATGTCGGCCAGCAACAGCTGCGCGCCGGCCTGCGCATAGGCCAGGGCGATGGCCTCGCCGATGCCGCTGCCGGCGCCTGTCACGACGGCGCGGCGGCCGTCCAGGGGCTTGGAGGTGTTCATGTCGGATGTCCTCAACTGGGCCAGCGCACGGTCAGGCCGCCGTCGGCAATGATGGATTGGCCGGTGATGTAGGAAGCCTCGTCGCTGGTCAGGAAGCGAATCAGGGCGGCGATTTCGCGGGCCTGCCCCACGCGTCCCAGCGGGATGCCCCTGGCCGCCTGTGCCAGGCCCTCCGGCCCCAGCGAGTTGACCGGGTCCAGCGATTGCGGCGTCTCGATCAGGCCCGGAATCACGGCATTGCAGCGTATGCCGCGCGGTGCCAGCTCCATGGCCACGGCGCGGCACAGCCCGGGCACGCCTGCCTTGGCGGCCGCATAGTGGGCATGCTGCTCCCAGCCGTAGACGCCGCCTGCAATGGAGGAGACGGCCACCATGGCCCCGCCTGCAGCCATGTGGCGCGCACTGGCCCGGAAGGTGCGCATCACGCCGCCCAGGTCGATGTTGATGACCTCCAGCCACTGCGCATCGCTCATCTCGACCAGGGCCGCCTGGCGCAGCAAACCCGCATTGGCGACGGCGAAGTCCAGCCGGCCGAAGCGGTCCACGGCGACCCGGGCCAGGTGCTCGACCTGTTCGGCATCGCCCACATCGACCGCCTCCATGACGCACCGCCCGCCCGCGCGTTCGACGAGTTCCAGGGTCTGGCCGGTATCGTGCGGATCCCGGGGGTAGTAGCTGCCGGCCACGGCAATGCCTGCCTGTGCATAGGCCACGGCCAGTGCCTGGCCGATGCCGCTGGCGGCGCCCGTGACGAGGGCCACCTTGTTGCTGGGGGTGTCCGGGTTCATGTCGGCCTCACTTCACGGTCTCGGGATCGACATGAGGTGCCAGAAACATCAGCAGGCCCGAGGCCGCGCAGGGAATGGCGCCCCAGTACAGCGCCGCCTGCACCCAGTCCGAGCCTTGCGACAGCGTCCAGGTCACGCCAAAGCCTGCCGCGATGGCGCCCACCTGGCCCATGGCGTTGACGAAGGAGCTGGCCGTGGCACGGATGTGGCTGGGAAAGCTCTCGCCGATCAGGAACAGGGCGGCTGCATAGGGGCCGATCAGGAAGAACAGCCCCAGCGAGTACAGCGGCACGATGCGCCAGAAGTCGCCCGAGGGCGCGTTCAGCATGAGCGCGAAAGCCAGGCCACCCAGCATCCAGCCGATGGCCACGGCGTTGCGCCGGCCTATGCGGTCACCGAGCCAGCCATGGAAGACATAGCCAAGGAAGCCCGCAAGATTGGAGATGATGAGCACCTGCAGCGCGCTGGAGAAATCCACGCCCTTGCCCGGCGTGCCGCCCGCGCCGCCCAGCACCGAGGTGCCCAGCACCGCGAAGATCACGATGGCGAACCAGTTCAGGAAAAAGCCCAGGGCCAGCGACAGCGTGGGACGCAGCGAGGCACCGCGGAACATGGCCGACAGGCCGGTGTGCTGCTCCTGCTGTGGGCTGGCGCCATGCTCCTGAGCCAGGCGCATGGCCTCTGCCTCGCGCCCGGCGCGGCGCAGATCGGCCACGCGCCGCGCGGTCAGGAACTGGGGCGTTTCCACCAGCCGGCGGCCCAGCACGGCGATCACCAGGGCCGGGAACATGGCGAACACGAAGGACAGCGCCCAGCCGCCGCCCTGGCCGAACCAGCGCTCGCCCAGCGGATACAGCAGGGCCACCAGCACGGCGGTGAGCACGGCGCCCACGGGCCAGCCGCCCTGCACCAGCGAGTAGATGAAGCCACGCCGCCGCAGCGAGGCCGGGTCGGTATAGACCAGGGAGAACAGCTCGCTCAGGTAGGTGGCGTTGATGCTTTGCTCGGCATAGCCCAGGCCCGCCAGCGAGCGCACCACGATCAGCAGCACGAAGCCCAGGCCCGCCGACAGGCCGATCACCCAGCCGGCCAGCGCCGTCAGGCCCGAGCACAGCGCGGCGCCCGCCACGGCGATGATGATGCCCTTGCGCCGCCCCAGCCGGTCGGCGATGGGGCCGATGGCAAAGGCCACGATCACCGTGCCCAGCGTCACCCAGGTGTTCAGCCGCGCCTGCTGCTCGGCGCTCCATTGGAAGTGCTCGCCCAGTTGCGGCAGCAGGGTGCCGAAGAGGATGAAGTCGTAGACGGCAAAGACCCAGGCGAAAAAGCAGACCCAGGTGGCGTAGCTGACCTGCCTGCGCGTCACGGTGGGCGCGGTCCAGGGGGCATCGATCCCGGCCGGGGCCGGATGGCCGGCGCCTGGGGCGTCGGAGGCAATGGCGGAGGTATTCATGGTGTCCTCGCTGAGTTGGGATGCGGCATCAACGCGGCTGGCGGCGCAGGAAGTCGTCGGCGATCTGGTCGCACGTCATGAAGCGCACGCCCTCATGCGACTGGAAATGCTCGATCAGGCGCTCCAGCATCAGCAGCACCTGGGGCCGGCCGGAGACATCGGGGTGGATCGTGATGGGGAAGACCGCGTAGTCGTGCTCGCGGTAGACCCAGTCGAACTGGTCGCGCCACATCTGCTCTATGTCGCGCGGGTTGACGAAGCCGTGGCTGTTGGGCGACTTCTTGATGAACATCATGGGCGGCAGGTCGTCCAGATACCAGTTGGCGGGGATCTCGACCAGCCGTGTCTCCTTGCCGCGCACAAGGGGTTTCATCCAGGTGTCCGGATGCTTGCTGTAGTCGATGCGGGTCCACTGGTCGCCCACGCGCACGTAGTACGGGTGGAAGTCGTTGTGCATCAGGCTGTGGTCGTACTTGATGCCTTTCTTGAGCAGCAGCTCGTTGGTGACCGGGCTGAATTCCCACCACGGAGCGACGTAGCCCGTGGGCGCGCGGCCGGCCAGCCGCGTGATGACTTCGATGCTGCGGTCCAGCACGGCCTCTTCCTGCTCGGGCGTCATGGCAATCGGGTTCTCATGGCTGTAGCCGTGGATGCCGATTTCGTGGCCCGCGTCCACCACGGCCTTCATCTGCTCGGGAAAGGTCTCGGCAGAGTGGCCCGGAATGAACCAGGTGGTCTTCAGGCCGTATTTGTTGAACAGCTTGAGCAGCCGCAGCGAGCCGACCTCGCCCGCGAACATGCCGCGCGAGATGTCGTCGGGCGAGTCCTCCCCGCCATACGAACCGAGCCAGCCGCCGACGGCATCGACGTCCACGCCAAACGTGATCTGGATTTCCTTGCTCATGTCATGCACTCCTATCAATGGGAACGGTGGAGGGGGAAAGAACCTGTTCGACGCTCAGCGCAATGCGCAGCAGCCGGTCGTCATCGCCCCGGGGGCGCATGAGCTGCAGGCCCGTGGGCAGAAACGCAGGCCTGCCGTCCAGGCCGGGAATGCGCTGCACGCCGCTGGGCAGGGCCACGGCCGGCGTGTCCAGGTAGCTGCCGGGCATGGTCAGCCGCAGCGTGGCGAGGTTGGTTTCGGCAAACAGCCTGTCGTCGTCCAGCAGCGGCAGCAGCAGGGGTGCGGTGTGGCCCGTGGTGGGCAGCACCAGGGTGGCATCGCCCAGCTCCTGCGCGAACAAGGCCATCAGTGGTGCGCGCTGGGCGATCAATGTCCGGTAGCTGTCAGGACTCAGATGCCTGGCCGCCTCCAGGCGCTGGCGCACGCGCGGGTCCATGCGTGCGGCCTGATCGGCATCGTCCAGGCGTGCGCGGTGGGTGGCAAAGGCTTCATGGGCGCCCAGCCAGCCATGGCGCCGTGTCAGCGTCCGTACGGCGCGCAGGCTGCGCAGCGTGCGGCGCTCCACGCGGGCACCCCGGGTCTCCAGCAAGGCCAGGGAGGACAGGAGGTTGTTGCGCACGGGAGCTTGCACGCGGTCGTCATCCAGCATGCTGAGGTCCGTGCAGAACACCTGATTGCGCAGGTCCGCGGCGGGGGATGCGTTGGCATGGCCGTCGTCGGTCAGCCCGCGCAGCACGCGGTCCAGCGCCATGCAGTCGCCCACGCTCAGGGCCAGCGGCCCCAGCGTGTCCAGGGACGGCGCCAGCGCAAACACGCCCTGCAGGCAATAGCGCCCCCTGCTGGCGCGATAGCCCACCAGCCCGTTGAAGGCGGCGGGAATGCGCACGGACCCCGCCGTGTCCGTGCCCATGGCCAGCGGCCCGCACCCCAGGGCCACGGCCAGCGCAGCGCCGCTGGACGAGCCCCCGGGCGCCCGGTCGTGGCCTCCCTCATGTGCAAACACCGGCGTGCCGAAGCAGGGATTGAGCCCCAGGCCCGAGTAGGCGAACTCACTGAGATTGGTCTTACCCAGGCAGACCATGCCGGCCGCTGCGGCACGTGCCACCACGGTGGCGTCGGCCCGGGCTGGCGCGGCCGACTGCAGCAGGGCCGAGGCCGCCGTGGTCGGCGTGCCGCGCACGTCGAACAAGTCCTTCCAGCTGATGGGGACACCGTCCAGCGGCCCCAGCGGCCGGCCCGCGCGCCAGCGCTCGGTGGATTGCCGGGCCTCCTCGAGCGCGCGGTCCGCCGTGATGCACGTGAACACGGACTGGCTTGCGCAGGCAACCCGCAGGCAGTGCTCGGTGGCTTGCATGGGGGTCAGCGTGCCGGCTGCATACGCCGCATGCAGTTCGGAGGCCGAGGGAGGCGCCGTCTGGCAGCCATTGGTTTTCATTGAATTTGAATGTTGATGTCAAAGTTCATTTTTTGATTCTAGTGAGCGCCTGCATCCCGCGTCCGGGTGGTTACCCGGGGGATGTAGCGCTGTTGATGGGTGGAGAAAGCTGCGTGCGCGGCCCTAGCGACCCTGGCGATCCTTGTGGTCCGCCTCGCCGGATTTCCAGTAGCCCTTGGTGCTCAGCTGCGAGCGGGCGATGCCACGGTCCAGGAAATGCATCTTCAACGTGCGCATGGCGCCGGACTCGCCAGCCATCCACAGATAGCCGATGCCCAGCGGCAGCGGCCGGTACATGAGCCGCTGGCACAGCCTCTGGCCGGGCTGGCCTGGCGCAGCGGTGATCCACTCGGTGCGCCAGTTGGCGGCGCTGTCCATGGGTTGGCATTCGCCGTCGTCGACGATTTCCACATAGGCCTTGACCCGGGCGGAGGCCGGCAGACTCGCGGCGATGGACTGCATGGCCGGAAGGGCCGATGCATCGCCTGCCAGCATCATCCAATCGGTGTCGGCTGGTGGAGCGAAGCCGCCACTGCGCGGGCCGGCAATGGCCACCTGCTCGCCCACGCGGACCTGGGCGGCCCAGCGGGACGCGGGGCCGTCGCCGCCAGCGGAGGTGTTGTTCTGATGGTTGGCATTGAACGCATCGCCATGCAGTACCAGGTCAATGTCCAGCGTGCCGGCCTGGCGGTCCACGCTGCGCAGCGTATAGGCCCGGCCTTCGCCGGACGGCAGGAACAGCTTGACCCAGGCGGCGGGCGCATCCGCGGCGGGCGCTCGCGAGAAGGCGGAAATCTGCTCGCCGCCCAGCGTGATGCGGCGCATGCGCGGGGTGATGGACTGCACGTTCACCACGGTGCCCAGGGCGCGCTGCGTGCCGGCGGGGGTGTGAATCGGCTCAGCCATGAGTGGCTCCCCGGGCTGCGTTCACGCGCAGCAGCAGGGCCACGGCAATGGACAGGGCCACGCTCACGGCGGCGGCGAAGTACACATCTCCCACGCCGGTGACGCTGGCCAGCAGCCCGGCGGCGGGAGCCGTCAATCCCATGGACAGGTCGAAGAAGGCCACATAGGCGCCCATGGCCGCACCGCGCGCCTGGGGTGGCGCACGGCGGACGGCTTCCACGCCGAAGGCCGGGAAGGCCAGCGAATAGCCGAAGCCGGTGAGTGCGGCTCCCGCATAGGCCCAGGCCGCATCGCCGCCGCCCCAGATCAGCAGCAGGCCCGCCGCCTCCAGCGGAATGCTGGCCAGCGCCACCCGCACGCCGCCCAGCCTGTCAGGCAGATGGCCGAAGAACAAACGCGCCCCGATGAAGGCCAGGCCGAAGGCCGTGAAGGCCAGCGAGGCCGCGCCCCACCCGCGCGACGCGAACAGCAGCGCCGCAAAAGTGGTGATCACGCCAAAGCCCGCGCTGGACAGGGCCAGCCCCAGGCCGGGCAGCCACACCGTGCCCAGCACCTTGTAGAACGGTGTGCGGCGCTGGGCCGCAGCCGGCGTGGCGCGCAGGCCCCAGACCATGGCCAGGGCGGCCAGCGGCAGCACGATGGTGGCCACGGCAATGCCCGAGAAGCCCCAGACGGCCTGCACTGCCACGCCGGCCGGCGCGCCCGCCGCATAGGCGCCGTACATGGCAATGCCCACCCAGGCCATCACCTTGCCGGCATGTTGCGGGCCGATCATTGCCATGCCCCAGCTCAGGGCGCCGGTGATGATCAGGCTCTCGGCGCAGCCCAGCATCACGCGGCCCGCGGCCAGCACCCAGACTGCGGCCTGTCCGCCCTCGAATGCGCGGGACATCAGGTAGGCCACGCCCGAAGCGGCGGCCAGCAACATACCCAGCACCACGGCACGCCTGGCGCCGCGCGTGTCGGCCAGAGAGCCGGCCCAGGCCCGCGACAGCAGGGCCGCCGCGAACTGGCAGCCCATCACCGTACCCACGCCCAGCGTGCCCAGTCCCAGGGTCTGGCTCAGGTGCAGGGGCAGCACGGGCATGGGCATGCCCAGGCAGAGAAAGCTGACGAAGACCGCCAGCGTCAGCGGCAGCAGCCGCGCGAATGCGTTCACCGGCGGCGACGCGGCCGCAGATGGCGAAATTCCGGAAGACATGTGCATTCCCTTTCAAATACGAGTAAAAACTCAGGTCACATGTCCAGGAGAATATGAGCCATGGCTCGCATTGAAAACTCGCATTCGCAGGCGGCGCAGCGGCAGCCGCCCCAGCCCCGCAAGCAGCCACGGCAGGCGCGTTCCCTTGCCACGGTCGAGGCCATTCTGGAGGCCGCGGCTCGCGTTCTTGCAGAACGCGGCTACGCCGCCACCAACACCAATCTGGTGGCCGAGCGCGCAGGTGTGAGCGTGGGTTCGCTCTACCAGTACTTTCCCAACAAGGACTCGCTGATCACGGCCTTGCACGAGCGCCACGCGGCGCAGATGTACGCGGCCATTGCCGCCGTGCTTGCGGCAGAGCGGCCGCAGGGCCTGCAAGGCCATGTGCAGGCCATGGTCCGCGCGCTGCTGGCGGCGCACCGGGTCGAGCCCGATCTGCACCGGGTGCTGGAAAAGGAGTTCCCCTTCTTCGACGCGCCGCGCGAGCAAAGCGCGGCGGACGGCGGCATCTTCCGCCAGGTGCGCCAGCTCCTGGAGCTGCACCGCAGTCAGCTCGCCCACCGCGATCTGGACCTGGCCACCTGGATGCTGCTGCAGACCATGGAGTCCCTGGTGCATGCCGCCGTCATCGATCCGCCTGCCATGTTCACCCCCCAGGCCCTGGAGGATGGCATCGTGCAGGTGCTGATGGGGTATCTGCGAGCGCCTGCCCTGGGCTGAGGATGCAAGGCGCGAGTTGGCCGCCAGGTCCTCAGGGCGCGAAAGCCTCTTCAGCCCCGAAGGCAGGCTGCCCGCAAATATGACCCGGATTCTGCTGTCTTCCTCCGGCGCAAGAAAAAGCACGGAGCCAATGAGCCAGATATCGCCATCTGCTCAGAAAATCCCCAAGCCCTGATCTGAAAACACACTGCACGCCCATGCCCAAAAAGTCCTACAGCGAGTACCTGCTCGAACAGTATCCCGAGCTGCACGGGCTGTTCCCTTATTACGAATCGCTTGGTATGACCGAGCCCGTACTATGGGCTCTGAGCGAAAGCCGCGGAGAGCCCACCGTGGCAATGGCGGCACTGGTTCACGGGTTGTGCAGCGAGGTGGCGGCCGCCGGAGACAGCCGCTGGCTGGAGCAGTTGCACCAAGGAGATCTGAACGTCAACGAAGGCCCGTTGCTCAGCGATGCGCAGCAGGCGCTGGGCCGCCTGCGCGCGTTGGGCATTACCGACGACTTGCTTATGCCCCTTGTGCGCGCGGCACAGGTGCAGGCGGTCAACAACATCGCAGCCATGATCGACATGGGGCCGCAGATCTCCTGTCTGCCTTTGCCGCAAGGCAGGCAAGCGCACTGGCAGTTGTTCGATGTGGACGTCGAAGACGGCGAAACCCCGGGCAAGGGTTTGAGCGGCTTTGCCATCGATGTGCGGCACGTGCTGGTTCGCTAGTGCCGGGCCCAGCCATCACAGTGTTCAGCTTGGGACGCAGCTGCCCGCATCTTCCTCCGGCAGGGTGACACGCCAGAAGAGGGATGGAAATCCTTCTCCCACCGGCTGATGGCCGGGCGGCTGCGATGCCGCCAGCTGCAGGTGCAGCACGCCGCAGGCATCCACCATGTGCTGGGAAATCCAGGGGCTGATGTCCATGCGCCCATCGATCAGCACCAGGGGCTTTTCGCGCAGCTTCAGGGCCAAGGCCTTGGCCTCGGCCGTGGGGCCTGCGATCACGCGGATATCGCCGCCCAGCGCTTCGCGCGCGGGTTCGGCAAGCGCCTGGCTCAAGGCCTTTGAATCGAAGTTTCTCCAGTGCCGGCTGTTAAGCCGCAGTTCACTGCGCGCCGAGGTCATCTGGGCCACGAGCAGCAAGGCCAGTTGAAGCGCCACGAAGCACTTGATGGCGGTGGTGATCGATATGCGCGACGGGTGCAGCCTGGCACCGGCCAGCTCCATGGCGACGGGAACGGCCAGCAGTAGAAAGGGCGTGCCCCAGTGCAGCTGCAGCGACGAGCCCGCAAAGATGCCGATGGCGCAGGTCAGCACGATGGGCGTGAGGCCAAAGCACAGGATCAGCGCGCGCGATGCATCGGCTGTCCCGGGACGCTGCGGTGTGTCCTGCGGCGCAAGGCGGCTGCGGCGGTGCAGGGCCATCACCAGTCCCAGCAGCACCCAGGCGAGCAATGCACGGTTGAGCAGCTGGTCGGCCAGCCAGTGCAGCGTATTGAGCAGTCTTGCGCCGCCGCCCAGGCTGGCGCCCAGCGAGGATTCGGTGGCATAGCGGATGGGGCCGAAGTCGTTCAGGAAAAGCCAGTACAGGTGCGGCGAGATGATGGCCAGCGAGATGGCTGCCGCCAGCACCAGGCCGATCATGTGGACCCGCTCGCGCCAGGCGCCTGACGCCAGCCAGAACAGGAATACCGCCACGGCGGCCAGGATCATCTGGTACTTGGCCAGTGCGCCCAACCCCAGGCAGCAGCCCAGGGCGGCCCACCAGCGCAGCTGCCTGCTGCCCACCGCACGCCACACCAGCAGGGCGCTGGCCACGAAGAAGGGCATCAGCACCACTTCATGGTTGAAGAAGTGCATCCGCTCGTTGTAGTAGGTGATGCACATGGCCGCCAACAGGGCCAGCGTGGCGTAGCGGCTGCCGCGCAAGTCGTTCAGCAGCCTCCAGAAAAGGAACAGGCCCGCCAGCGTGAAAAGCGCGCCGGTGGCGTAGCTGGTGCGCGCAGACAGGCCGAACAGATGGACCGGCACCGAAAGCAGCCAGGTCGGCAGGGGCGGATGCTTGTAGTAGCCCCATTCCAGGCTGTGCACCCAGGTCAGCTGTTCGAGGTTGTCCTTGGGTGCCGTGAGGCTGGAGCTGTCGATCTGCAGCAGCCAGGCCACGGCAAAGACCAGCAGGCCGATGGCGATCTTGAGTGCGAGTGAAAGCGACGGAGCGGCCAGGGCCAGCGGAGCGCTTCGCGTGATCGCGCTCGCTGCTTGAGAGGGGACGGGATGGGTCATAGGAAATGCCTGCGGCGATGACAAGTGCGCTGGCACAGGGGGAATTCCCAGGAAGGCGGTCGAACGGGAGCTTCAGCGTTGGCTACGGACTCTTGGCTTACGCGAGCGCTAGAAGCCCGGCAGCTTATGTCTGCTTGGTTAATCCAATGTAAAGACTATGTGAAGAATGTGTGGAGGCCGTTGCCTGCGGGCTCACGGCGGGCTGCATGGCTGCAGCCGGGGGCAGGGCGCTGGTTGAACCTGCCTGGCGCGCGATGGACAAGAAAAAAGCGCCTGGGCAGGCGCTTTGTTTCTGATCATCTGGATCTGGCGGAGGCTGTGAGATTCGAACTCACGGACGGTTGCCCGTCGGCAGTTTTCAAGACTGCTGGTTTAAACCACTCACCCAAACCTCCGAAGCTGCGTATTCTAGCCGGGCTTATGCCGCTCCTGCCGGGGCAGGGGGCGTAAAAAAAACGCCCCTGTGAAGGGGCGCCTTTTTTGGGTGCGGCGCGGATCAGCCGCGGGCAGCGATGGCCTGGGCTGCGGCCAGGGCCGTCATGTTGACCACGCGGCGCACGGTGGCGGAGGGGGTCAGCACGTGTGCTGCGGCGGCGCCGCCCAGCAGGATGGGGCCGATGGTCGTGCCGTGGCCGCCCGTGGTCTTGAGCACGTTGAACAGGATGTTCGCGGCATCGAGGTTGGGGCAGATGAGCACGTTGGCCTCGCCGTGCAGCGAGGACTCGAGCAGGGCGCGGTCGCGGATGGCTTCGGACAGGGCGGAGTCGCCGTGCATCTCGCCATCGCATTCCACGTCGGGGTTGGCGGCGGCGAACAGGTCGCGCGCGGCGCGCATCTTCAGCGCCGAGGGGCGGCTGGACGAGCCGTAGTTGCTGTGCGACAGGAAGGCCACCTTGGGCGGCAGGCCGAAGCGGGCCACTTCCTCGGCCGCCAGGCGGGCGATGTCGGCCAGCTCGGTGGCGTTGGGCGCCTCGTTGATGTAGGTGTCGGCGATGAACAGCGTGCCGCTGTCCAGCATCACGGCGTTGACGGTGGCGAACTCGCCGGCGCCTTGCTTGAGGCCGAGCACGTCGCGCACATGGGCCAGGTGGCTGTCGAACTTGCCGACCAGGCCGCAGAGCATGGCGTCGGCATCGCCCAGGTGGACCATGAGCGCTGCGATCAGCGTGTTGGAGCGGCGCACGGCGGCCTTGGCGGTCTCGGGCGTGACGCCGTTGCGGCCCATCAGGCGGTGGTAGGTTTCCCAGTACTGGCGGAAGCGCGGATCGTCCTCGGGGTTGCAGATCTCCACGTCCTTGCCCAGCACCAGGCGCAGGCCGGCCTTGGCGATGCGGGCCTCGATCACGGCGGGGCGGCCGATCAGGATGGGCTTGGCCAGGCCGTCATCGACAGCCACCTGGGCGGCGCGCAGCACGCGCTCGTCTTCGCCTTCGGCATAGGCCACGCGCTGCTGGTTGGCCTTGGCAGCGGCGAACACCGGACGCATGAACATGCTGGTCTGGTAGACGAAGCGGGTCAGGCTCTCGCGGTAGGCGTCGTAGTCGGCGATGGGGCGGGTGGCCACGCCGGACTCTTCGGCAGCCTTGGCCACGGCCGGCGCGATGCGCAGGATCAGGCGGGTGTCGAAGGGCGTGGGGATCAGGTAGTCGGGGCCGAACTTCAGCTCCTTGCCCTGGTAGGCGGCGGCGACTTCATCGCTGACGTCCTGCTTGGCCAGTGCGGCGATTTCGCGCACGCAGGCCAGCTTCATGGCTTCGGTGATCTTGGTAGCGCCGCAGTCCAGCGCGCCACGGAAGATGTAGGGGAAGCACAGGACGTTGTTGACCTGGTTGGGGTAGTCCGAACGGCCCGTGGCCATGATGCAGTCCGGGCGCACGGCCTTGGCCAGCTCGGGGCGGATCTCGGGTTCGGGGTTGGCCAGGGCCAGGATGATGGGCTTGTCGGCCATGGTCTTGACCATGTCGGCAGTGAGCACGCCGGGAGCCGAGCAGCCCAGGAAGACGTCGGCGTCCTTGACGGCATCGGCCAGGGTGCGGGCGTCCGTCTTTTGCGCGTACTGGGCCTTGGAGGCATCCAGGCCACCGGGGCGGCCTTCGTAGATCACGCCCTTGGAGTCGCACATGAAGACGTTTTCGCGCTTGACGCCCAGGCCCACCATCACGTTCACGCAGGCGATGGCGGCGGCGCCGGCGCCGGAGACGGCGATCTTGACGTTGCCGATCTGCTTGTCCACCAGCTCCAGCCCGTTGAGCAGGGCGGCGCTGGAGATGATGGCCGTGCCGTGCTGGTCGTCATGGAACACGGGGATGTTCATGCGCTTGGACAGCTCCTGCTCGATGTAGAAGCACTCGGGCGCCTTGATGTCCTCGAGGTTGATGCCGCCCAGCGTGGGTTCGAGCGAGGCAATGATGTCGATCAGCTTGTCCGGATCGCGCTCGGCCAGTTCGATGTCGAACACGTCGACGCCGGCGAACTTCTTGAACAGGCAGCCCTTGCCTTCCATCACCGGTTTGCCGGCCAGCGGGCCGATGTCACCCAGGCCCAGCACGGCAGTGCCGTTGGTGATGACGCCGACCAGGTTGCCGCGTGCCGTGTATTCGGCGGCCAGCGAGGGGTCGGCCTGGATGTCCAGGCAGGGGTAGGCCACGCCGGGCGAATAGGCCAGCGACAGGTCGCGCTGGTTGGACAAGGGCTTGGTGGGCGTGACAGAGATCTTGCCCTTGTTGGGGCTGCGATGGTATTCGCGGGCTGCGTCGCGCAGGGCTTGTTCGGCGTTGGACAGGTTTTGGGTCATACAGGAATTCTCTGCAAATGCTCTCGGAGCTTACCGGATAGCTACAGCCTATGAGGGTCAGGACAGTTTTGCCTCAGGGATTTCGACAACAAGCCCCCTGGCGCCTATGGACGGCAGGGGGCGCACAGCCCGGCGGGTAGGCCGGGCGATTGTTGGGCGTGCCCGCCAGGGCGGGCACTGTTTCATCAGTGGGCGTCTGCCTGGCGTGCGGCCCGGACGGCAGCAGAGGTATCGCTGCTGGCTCCGTTGAAGAAAATGTTCAATGCCACCGCGGTAATCGAGGCCAGCAGGATACCGGATTCGATCAACGGATGAATGCCGTGGGGCATCCATTGGCGGAAATTCGGCGCCACCAGCGGAATCATGCCCACGCCGATGGACACGGCGACGATCATGGCGTTGTTGCGGTTGGTCTGGAAATCCACGTTGCTCAGGATGCGGATGCCGGTGGAGGCCACCATGCCGAACATCACCAGGCCCGCGCCGCCCAGCACCACGGTGGGCAGGGACTCGACCAGGGCGCCCATCTTGGGCAGCACGCCCAGCACGATCAGGATCACGCCGCCGGCCACGCAGACCCAGCGGCTCTTGACGCCGGTGACGGCGACCAGGCCCACGTTCTGCGAGAAGCTGGTGTAGGGGAAGGTGTTGAAGATGCCGCCGATCAGCGTGCCCAGGCCGTCGGTGCGCAGGCCGCGCGTCAGCTCGTCCTGGCTGATCTTGCGATCGGTCATGTCGCCCAGGGCCAGGAACATGCCGGTGGACTCGATCATCACCACCACCATCACCAGACTCATGGTGAGGATGAGGATGGGGTCGAACACCGGCGTGGCGATCTCGAAGGGCAGCACCATCGTGAACCATTCGGCCTTGGCGACCTTGCTGAAGTCCATCAGGCCCATGGCCACGGACAGCACGCCGCCGATCAGGATGCCCATGAGCACCGAGACGTTGGCCAGGAAGCCCTTGGCAAAGCGCGCGATCAGCAGGATGGACAGCAGCACGATGGCCGAGATGCCCACGCCGGTCAGGTCGCCGTACTTGGGGTTGGGAATGGTGGGCACGACCGCGAAACCCTTGGGCACGGGCGGCAGCGAGGAGCCCGGCGCGCCGGCCGTGGCCTGGGCGTCGGCCAGCCATTTCAGGTGCTCGGGGTTGGGCACGCTGGGAGCGGTGGGGCCGACGGGGTTGCCGAAGATCCAGTTCACGCCCACGCGCATCAGGCTGATGCCGATGACGGCAATGATGGTGCCGGTCACCACGGGCGGGAAAAAGCGCAGCATGCGGCTGATCAGCGGGGCGATGAGGATGGACACGATCCCCGCCCCGATCACCGAGCCGAAGATCAGCCCCGCCCCCGCCGAGCCGCCCGTGCTCTGCGCCATGGACACCATGGGCGCCACGCTGGCGAAGGTCACGCCCATCATCACGGGCAGCTTGATGCCGAACCACTGGGTCGCGCCCATGGCCTGGATCAGCGTGATCAGGCCGCAGCAAAACAGGTCGGCCGAGATCAGGTGGGCCACCTGCTCGGGCGGCAGGTTGAGTGCGCGGCCGACTATCAGGGGCACGGCCACGGCGCCCGCATACATCACGAGAACGTGCTGCAGGCCCAGCGCCGTGAGCTTGCCTGCGGGCAGCATCTCATCGACGGGATGAACGGAAGATTGCATGGGGATTTGTCTCCTCGGGATTTATGGGAACGGACGCCGGCGTGGCAGGGTTCGGCGCCAACATCCATACAAAAAGTGTATACAGATCATGGGAAATTTCTGCTCCCGGTAAACCCTGTTGCGGCAGTCGCGCCAACCCGTTTTGGTGCGCATCGCCTGCCAGGGCGGGAGTGCCATGGTGCATTGCAAGATGGATGCCAGCCGCCTGGCAAGCACCAGGCACCGTGCTGGTGCCTGGCGGCCGCTACCGCGCGGCTTGGCGCGGCTTGAGCGCGGTTCGTGCGCGGCTCTGGCGCACGGCATGGGCTGCGGCGGTGCATGCGCCCCGATACGGTGCCCGGGCGCAAAAAAGCCCGGCGGCGCCGGGCTTGGGTGTCGTGCCTTGATGCGGGCCGTCAGGCGGTCAGGCCGTCAGGTCGCACAGCATGCGTGCAATGACCTTGGTGGCGCGGCGCAGGTCCTCCAGCACCAGGCGCTCGTCGGCGCGCTTGGCATGGGACTCCAGCACGGTGCGCGGGCCGGCGCCGTAGATCACGCCGGGAATGCCGCGCTCCACGTACAGGCGCACGTCGGTGTACAGCGGCGTGCCCACGGCCGGGGGCTTTTCGCCGAAGACGGCTTCGCCATGGGCCTGGATGGCGTCCACCAGGGGCTTGTTGCCCGCCAGCGGCGTCATGGCATTGGCCAGCAGCAGGCGCTTGATGTCCACGCGCACGGCATCCTCGCCCGTGTAGCCGCCCTTGGCGTTGAAGTCGGCAATGGCCTGGGCGATGACGGCGCGGATGCTGGCCTCGACCTCGGCCGGGTTCTCCTCGGGGATCATGCGGCGGTCGATCTTGAGCACGACCTTGCCGGGCACCACGTTGGTGTTGGTGCCGCCTTCGATGCGGCCGATGTTCAGGTAGGGGTGCTTGATGCCCGGCACCTTGGAGGTCACCTGCTGGTACTTGGTGTTCTCGGCGTACAGCGCATTCATCAGCACCACGGCGGCCTGCAGCGCGTCCACGCCGGTGTGGGGCACGGCGGCGTGGGCCATCTTGCCCTGCACGGTCACTTCCATCTGCAGGCAGCCGTTGTGGGCGGTGACGACTTCGTAGCTGAAGCCGGCCGCGACCATGAGGTCGGGCTTGGTGAGGTTGTTGGCCAGCAGCCAGCCGGGGCCCAGGATGCCGCCGAATTCCTCGTCATAGGTGAAGTGCAGTTCCACCGCGCCCTTGGAGGGCCGGGCCACGGCTTCGAGCGCACGCACGGCGTAGGTGAAGGTGGCGAAGTCGCTCTTGCTCACGGCGGCGGCGCGGCCGTAGAGCTTGCCGTCCTCGATGGCGGCGCCATAGGGGTCCTGGGTCCAGCCTTCACCGGGCGGCACCACGTCGCCGTGGGCGTTCAGCGCAATGGTCAGGCCGCCACCGGCGTCACCTGCGCTGCCGTAGGGGCGGCGCACGATCAGGTTGGTGATGGACTCCATGCCGTAGGCCTTGACGTCGGCCTCGGGCACGGTGTGCTTCTCGGCCTCGTAGCCCAGGGTCTTGAGCAGCTCGGCCGTGCGCTCGGCGTGGGGTGCGTTGTTGCCGGGCGGGGTGTCGGTCGGAACCTGGACCAGGGCCTGCAGGAATTGCACCTCTTCATCGAAATGCTGGTCGATCCAGGCGTCCAGGGCGGCGTAGGTGGCTTGCTTGTCTTGGTTCATGTCGGTCATTGCTGCTCTTGGGCCAGCTGGTTCAGTACGTGGGAGAAGGCATCGACGGACAGTTGCATGTCGTCGGCGGTGGAGCTTTCCAGCGGGTTGTGGCTGATGCCGGCGTTCAGGCCGCGCACGAACAGCATGGCCTGGGGCATGATTTCGTGCAGCTTCATGGCGTCGTGGCCGGCGCCGCTGGGCATGCGGTACAGGGGCACGCCCAGGGCGTCCACGGCGGCTTCCCAGCGCTGCTGCCATTCGGGGGCGCTGGGGGCGGCGGCGGCCTTCATGGCCAGCTCGGTGCTGTAGCGCAGGCCACGGCGCTGGGCGATGGCCTCGATCTCGGCCAGGATGTCGGCCACCATGGCGTCGCGCTGCTCGTTGGTGGGCGCGCGCAGGTCCAGGCTGAACTGGCAGCGGCCGGGGACCACGTTGACCGAGCCGCTGGGCACATTGAGCTGGCCCATGGTGGCCACCGAGGTGCCGTCGCGCGCGGCGCGCTTTTCGATGTACAGCGCCAGCTCGGCCACGCCGCAGGCGGCATCGCGGCGGCGGTCCATGGGCGTGGTGCCGGCGTGGCTGGCCATGCCGATCATCTCGCAGATGTAGCGCGCGCTGCCGTTGATGGAGGTGACGATGCCCAGCGGGATGTCCAGCTCGTTGAGCACCGGGCCTTGTTCGATGTGCACTTCGATGAAGCCCAGGTAGCGGGCCGGATCGCGCTGCAGCTTCGGAATGTCGTCAATGCACAGGCCGGCATGCTGCATGGCCTCGCGCAGGGTGATGCCATCGGCGTCCTTTTGCTCCAGCCATTCCTGCTTGAAGTCGCCGATCAGCGCGCCCGAGCCCAGGAAGGTGGCCTTGTAGCGCTGGCCTTCCTCTTCCGCAAAACCCACGACCTCGATGTGGAACGGCAGGCGCTTGCCCTGGCGGTGCAGCTCGCGCACGCAGGCCATGGGCACGAAGATGCCCAGGCGGCCGTCATACTTGCCGCCGTTGCGCACGGTGTCGTAGTGGCTGCCGGTCAGCAGGGTCCTGGCGTCCTCGGTGGCCGCCTTGTAGCGGCCCACGACGTTGCCCACGGCGTCGATCTCGACCTCGTCGAAGCCGCAGTCGCGCATCCAGTGGCTGATGCGCTGGGCGCAGGCGCGGTGGGCATCGGTCAGGTAGGTGACGGTGAGCTGGCCCTTTTCGGCATAGCCGGGGTCGCTGTGCTGGGCCAGCTTTTCCTGCCAGTCCCAGACATCGTTGCCCAGCTCGGGCGTGTAGCCGAACTTGTCGTTCAGGCGGATCTCGGCAATGCGGTGGATGTTGCGCAGCGCCTCGCCCAGCTCGAAGTCGGGGTGGTTGTGCAGGCGGCGCTCGAAGGTCTCGATGATCTCGGCCTTGGCCAGGCCCGCGCCGCGCGGACCGCGCACGGCCAGGATGAAGGGAAAGCCGAAGCGCTTGCCGTACTCGGCGTTGAGCTTGCGGATGTGCTCCAGCTCCTCGGGCGTGCAGCGCGTCAGGCCGGCCTTGTTCTGCTCGTTGGTGGATTCGGCCGTGAGCGTATTGGTCTCCATGGCCTTGCCGGCCAGCTCCGGGTGGGCGCGGATCAGGTCGAGCTTGGCCTGCACCGGCGCCTTGTCCAGCACCTGGGCCATGGCGTACTTGATCTGTGCCAGCGAGCGGAAGGGGCGCTGGGCCAGCGCGGCCTCGGCAATCCAGGGCGAGTGTTCGTAGAGGCCGTCCAGCAGACTGGCGGCGGTGGCCAGGTCGGCGGCGTTGAGTTGTTCCAGCGTCAGAGCCATGCTGCGTTATTCCTTGTCGGGATGGTGGTGCGCCCAGTGGCGCGCGAGGTCGATGCGGCGGCAGACCCAGACCTTGTCGTGCCGCTGAATGTGGTCCAGAAAGCGCTGCAGTGCCGTGATGCGGCCGGGGCGGCCCAGCAGGCGGCAGTGCATGCCAATGCTCATCATCTTGGGGGAGTCATCGCCGGCCGGATCGCCCTCGGCGTAGAGGGCGTCGAACGTGTCCTTCAGGTATTGGAAGAACGGGTCGGCGTGCGAGTAGCCCTGGGGCAGGGCGAAGCGCATGTCGTTGCAGTCCAGCGTGTAGGGCACGATGAGCTGGCTGCGGGTGCTGCCGTCGCTCTTGCCGACCTTCATCCAGAAGGGCAGGTCGTCGCCGTAGTAGTCGCTGTCGTAGGCGAAGCGGCCGTCGTCGGCCACCAGGCGGTGGGTGTTGGGGCTGTCGCGGCCCGTGTACCAGCCGAGGCCGTGGTCGCCATCGTGGCCGTACAGCTCGCCGAAGATCTCCATGCACTGCTGCATGTGGGCGCGTTCCACATCGGCGGGCACGCCCTGGTAGTGGATCCACTTGAGGCCGTGGCAGGCCACTTCATGGCCCAGCTCGTCGAAGGCCTGGGCCAGCTCGCGATGCTTTTGCAGGGCCGTCGCCACGCCGAACACGGTCAGCGGCAGCCCGCGCTTCTCGAACTCGCGCAGGATGCGCCAGACACCGGCGCGCGAGCCGTATTCATAGATGCCTTCCATGCTCATGTGGCGCTCGGGGTAGGCGGCCGGGTTGAACATTTCGGACAGGAACTGCTCGCTGGCGGCATCGCCGTGCAGCACGCAGTTCTCTCCGCCCTCTTCATAGTTGAGGACGAACTGCACGGCCACTCGGGCCTGGCCTGGCCAGCGGGCGTGGGGGGGCGTGCGACCGTAGCCGATCAGGTCGCGGGGATAGGGGGCAGTGGCGTCGTAGGTCATGCGGATACGGAGGAAAGGGCCATCGAAAGATCGCTGGTCGGCATGTCGCGGTCGAAGGTCAGGCCGGCTTCCACGTGGTCCAGGTGCTGCTGCATGAGCTGCACGGCGTGGTCGGCGTCGCCGCCGGCCAGGGCCGTGACGATTTCGGCATGCTCGTCATGGGAATGCTCGGCGGCCGTGCTGGACTGGTACATCAGCGTGATCAGCGCGCAGCGCGAGATCAGCTCGCCCAGCAGCTGGGCCAACACCTCGTTGCCCATGAGTTCGGCCATGCGCACGTGGAAGTCGCCCAGCAGCTCGGTGCGCTGGCCGACATCGTTGCCGTCCATGGCCTTTTTCTCGGCCGCCACGTGCTGCCGCAGCGCGCGGATCTTGGCCGGCGTGCTCTGGGCGATGAAGGCGCGCACCATCTCGGCTTCGAGCATGCGGCGCACGGCGAAGACCTGGCGCGCCTCGTCCACCGAGGGCGTGGCCACGAAGGCCCCGCGCGCGGGTTCGAGCCGGATCAGGCGGTTTTGCGACAGCTGGAACAGCGCCTGGCGCACCAGGGTGCGCGAGACGCCGAAATGGTCTGCCAATTTCTGCTCGGCCAGCTTGGTGCCGGGCAGAAGACGGTGTTCGACGATGGCCCGGGTCAGGCTCTCGACAATGAAACTGGTGGTGGAAGTCTCCATTCAGCCATCATAGCGGCTGGTCACAAGAGTTGTATACAGTTTCTGTCTACTGCTTATTGGCGTTTCCCCGCATACGGCATCCCTTTTCAGAAACCGGGCGCGGCCGTATCGAAGTGCCGTGCCAGGTGCTCGACAAAGCGCTGCACGCGCTGGGTTGCCGCATGCCGCTGCGGATAGACCACATGGATGTCGGCCGGCGCCGTGGCATGGTCGGCCAGCACCTGCACCAGGCGGCCGCTGCGCAGGTAGCGGGCGACATCCCATTCGGCGCGCATGACGATGCCCAGGCCGGCCAGAGCCCAGCCCACGGCGATCTCGCCATCGTTGGTGCTCAGGCTGTCGCGCAGGCGGATGGCCTCGGTCTTGCGGCCGGGGCCGTTGTGGGTGAAGCGCCAGACGCCGTGGGTGTCGTCGCCCTGGCGGATGTCGATGCAGTCGTGCTGCATCAGCTCGCGCGGGGTGGCCGGCGTGCCGCGCCGTGCCAGGTAGGCGGCAGACGCGCACAGCAGCCGCCGGTTGGGCGCCAGGCGCCGCGCGATGATGCGCGCGTCCGGCGGCTCGCCAAAGCGTATGCACAGGTCGAAGCTGTCATCGACCAGGGGCGGCGGCGAGGCCGACAGCTGCAGCTGCACCTGGATCTGCGGGTGCTTGCGCACGAAGCTGGCGATCAGGGGCGCGATATGGCTGCGCCCGAATCCCAGCGTGGCATTGATGCGCAGCAGGCCCTGCGGCTGCCCGGGCATGCCGGCCACGGCCTGCTCCATGGCGGCAATGTCGTCCAGGATGCGCCGCGCATGGGCCAGGTAGGTCTGGCCCTCATCGGTCAGGCCCAGGCGCCGCGTCGTGCGGCTGACCAGTTGCACGCCCAGCCGCGCCTCCATCTGGGACAGGCGCTTGCTGGCCGCCGGCGTGGTGATGCCCAGCTCGCGGGCCGTGGCCGACAGGCTGGCGCTGCGGGCCAGCAGGCAGAAGAAGGCCATCTCCGATGGCGCTGAGACGGGTGTGCTCATTGTTGAATCAAAGTGAACGATGCCATCACTCTAGAGGCGCGCGCGGCGTTGTTCCATCGATAGATTCACGGACAAGGCCATGGATCCGCATGGCGCTTCATCCACCGCAATCCAAGGAGCCCTCATGACAAAGACATACCGCATCGCCTGCATTCCCGGCGATGGCATCGGCAAGGAAGTGGTGCCCGCAGGGCAGGAGGTGCTGCAGGCGCTGGCCGAAACCCAGCCCGGCCTGGGCTTTGCCTTCACCAGTTTCGGCTGGGGCGGCGACTGGTACCGCGCGCACGGCGAGATGATGCCGGCCGACGGGCTGGACGCGCTGCGCGGCCAGGACGCCATCCTGTTCGGCTCGGCCGGCGACCCGCACATTCCCGACCATGTCACGCTGTGGGGCCTGCGCCTGAAGATCTGCCAGGGGTTCGATCAGTACGCCAATGTGCGGCCCACGCGCATCCTGCCCGGCATCGATGCGCCGCTCAAGCGCTGCGCACGCGAGGACCTGGACTGGGTCATCGTGCGCGAGAACTCCGAAGGCGAATACGCGGGCGTGGGCGGCCGCGCCCACCAGGGCCATCCCATCGAGGTGGCCACCGACGTGAGCATGATGACCCGTGCGGGCGTGGAGCGCATCATGCGCTTCGCCTTCCGCCTGGCGCAGTCGCGGCCGCGCAAGCTGCTGACGGTGATCACCAAGTCCAACGCCCAGCGCCACGCCATGGTGATGTGGGACGAGATCGCGGTGCAGGTGGCCGCCGAGTTCCCCGACGTGCGCTGGGACAAGGAGTTGGTGGACGCAGCCACGGCGCGCATGGTCAACCGCCCGGCCTCGCTGGACACCCTGGTCGCCACCAACCTGCATGCCGACATCCTCAGCGACCTGGCGGCCGCGCTGGCCGGCAGCCTGGGCATTGCGCCCACAGGCAACATCGATCCGGAGCGCCGCTACCCCAGCATGTTCGAGCCCATCCACGGATCGGCCTTCGACATCATGGGCCAGGGCCTGGCCAACCCCGTGGGCACCTTCTGGAGCTGCGTGATGCTGCTGGAGCACCTGGGCGAGCACCGCGCCGCGCAGCGCCTGATGCAGGCCGTGGAGCAGGTGACGGCCGATGCCGCGCTGCACACGCGTGACCTGGGCGGCAAGGCCACCACGCGCCAGGTCACCGACGCGGTCTGCGCTCGGCTGCGCGCGCACACTGCCGAGGTCCAGGCCGTGCCCGTGCCTGCCTGAGCGCGCGCTGCATGGTCCGATAACCCACAAAAGAACAGACAGGAGACAAGCCATGAACCGCATCACCAGGGTTGCCGCCGCGTGCGCGCTGGCCGCCGCCACCATTCCAGCCGCCATGTCTTCGGCCTGGGCCCAGGCTTGGCCGGCGCGCCCCGTCAACCTCATCGTGCCGTTTCCCGCAGGCGGTACCACCGATGTGCTGGCACGTGCGCTGGGCCAGGAGCTGTCCAAGAGTCTGGGCCAGCCCGTGGTCGTGGAAAACCGCCCCGGCGCGGGCGCCACCCTGGGCGCCGACCATGTGGCCAAGGCGAAACCTGACGGCT
Organism: Delftia sp. Lp-1; assembly: GCF_020523835.1. Lineage (NCBI taxonomy): Bacteria > Pseudomonadati > Pseudomonadota > Betaproteobacteria > Burkholderiales > Comamonadaceae > Delftia > Delftia sp. Lp-1. Next base: position 508,344 of record NZ_JAJALJ010000002.1, read on the forward strand.
ACACCCTGCTCATGGGCGCCGTGCACCACACCATTGCCACCAGCGTCTACCGCAGGCTGGGCTATGACTTCCAGAAGGACCTGGCGCCCATCACCGTGGTGGCCGTGGTCCCCAATGTGCTGGTGGTCAATCCGCAGGTGCCCGCCAAAACCGTGCAGGAGCTGCTGGCCCAGGCCCGGGCCCAGCCCGGCAAGCTGGCCTATGGCTCCAACGGCGCGGGCACGGGCCAGCACCTGATCGGCGCGCAGTTCGAGTCCATGGGCGGCGTGGAGCTGCTGCACGTGCCCTACAAGGGCAGCGGGCCGCTGACCACGGACCTGCTGGGCGGGCAGATTGCCATGTCCTTCGATACCGTCACGCCTGTGCTGCCCCACATCAAGGCCGGCAAGCTGCGCGCGCTGGCCGTGACCACGGCCAGGCGCTCGGTGGCCCTGCCCGATGTGCCCACGCTGGACGAGGCCGGGCTCAAGGGCTTCGACATGGGCACCTGGTTCGGCGTGCTGGCACCGGCCGCCACGCCCCGCGAGGTGCTGGCGCGGCTGGGCGCGGACATGAACCGCATCATCGAGTCCCCGCAGTTCCGCAGGAAGATGGAGGAGATAGGCGCCGAGCCCATCGGCGGATCGCCCGAGCAGATGGCGCGCCAGATCCGCGAGGACACCGACCGCTTCGCCAGGCTGGTGAAGGATGCCAAGGTGGCCCTGGATTGAGTTGAGTTGGCACGAGGAACGAGGCCGGGCGAATCAGTTGTGACTTGACCGCATGCCACCGCCGGTGCAGGAAATTCCATAATGCCCGGCGGAGACAACACACCATGACCAGCACCACGGACCTGCACCTCACCGATCCCCAAGCCTTTCTGCTCGACCTCTACCGCGCTGCGGTCAAGGATGCGCAGCCCCTGTACAGCATGGCCCAATGCCTGCCAAAGCCTCCCAAGGGCCGCACCCTGGTGCTGGGCGCGGGCAAGGCCGGGGGCTCCATGGCCCAGGCGCTGGAGGCGCTGTGGCCAGCGGACGCGCCGCTGTCCGGCCTCGTGGTCACGCGCTACCACCACATCCCGCCGCGCCCCGAAGGACTGGCGCAGCGCATCGAAGTGGTCGAGGCCGCCCACCCCGTGCCCGACGCGGCAGGCCTGGCCGCCGCCGAACGCATCCTCGCGCTGACCGAAGGGCTGACCGAGGACGACCTCGTGCTGTGCCTGATCTCGGGCGGCGGCTCGGCCCTGCTGACCCTGCCGGCCGAAGGCATCGACCTGGAGGAAAAGCAGCGCATCAACCGCGCCCTGCTGGAAAGCGGCGCCGCCATCGGCGAGATGAACTGCGTGCGCAAGCACCTGTCGCGCATCAAGGGCGGGCGCCTGGGCGCGGCCTGCGCGCCTGCGCGCGTGGTCACTCTGACCATCAGCGATGTGCCGGGCGACGATCCCTCCATCATCGCCAGCGGCCCCACAGTGCCCGATGCCAGCAGCTGCGCCGACGCGCTGGCCATCCTCGCGCGCTACCGCATCGACGTGCCCGAATCCGTGCGCCGCGCGCTGGAGGCGGGCGAGCTGGAAACCCCCAAGCCCGGCGACGCGCGCTTCGACGGCCATGAGGTCCACATGATCGCCACGCCCCAGCACTCGCTGGAGGCGGCCGCACGCGTGGCCGAGGCCGCAGGCCTGCGCACCCATGTGCTGTCCGACGAGATCGAGGGCGAATCGCGCGAAGTCGCCAAGGTCCACGCCGCCCTGGCGCGCGCCGTGGCCCGCCACGGCCAGCCGTTTGCAAAGCCCTGCGTGATCCTGTCCGGCGGCGAGACCACGGTCACCATCCGGCAGCGCCCGGCCGGCACGCCCAAGGGGCGCGGCGGGCGCGCGGGCGAGTTCTGCATGGGGCTAGCCCAGGCCCTGCAGGGGCAGGAGAAGGTCTGGGCGCTGGCGGCCGATACCGATGGCATCGATGGAGTGGAGGACAACGCGGGAGCGCGCGTGTCGCCGGATACGTTGGCGCGGGCCCAGGACCAGGGCATGCGGATTGCCGAGTACCTGGATCGCAATGATGCGTATGGGTTCTTTGATGCGTTGGGGGATCTGGTGGTGACCGGGCCTACGCATACCAACGTGAATGACTTCCGGGCGATTCTGGTTCTTTGAGAAGGTCCGGGCCGTAGCCATTAGGGGCGTTGGCGTTCGCTTTTACCTTTTCTGGCTATGGCCGAAGTCGACGGTCTCCCCGGCGTTCAGGCAGTTCTGAACATGGTTCATGACTGACTGAATGCCGACTTTCTGCGCCTCGGGATGGCCCGGCATCTGCGAGGCCAGGCGGGTCGCTGCTGCATGCACGGTCTTGTATGCCGCTTCCAGCTCGGGATGCTCGCTCAACGCTTCCCGCTCGTTCAGTTGCTCAAAGGCTACTGCGCGGCTAGGACGTACTGCGTCGTGCAGCAAGTCGGGCAGGGCGGGATGGACTTTCAGCCGGTCCTGCGTGCGCAGGATTTTTCGCATGGTGTTTTCGTGCTGCACGTGTGGCTTCGCCAGCTCGTTCACGCTGCGGTCGCGGGCGATATAGAGAAGATCACGCCCGGTCTCACTGTGTCCGAATCGTGCCCAATCGACCTCATATCCAGCTTCCCTGGCGAGCTGCCGGGTGAAGGTGCGAAGCGTTCGGCTGTTGCCATCGCTGAATGGATGGGCGTAGTCCAACTCGATGTATATCCTGGCAAGCCGTGCCGTGAATTCAGCGGTCTTCAAGCCGCGCAGCTCGTCGGGGCTGGCTTCTTCGAGGGCCTTGTCGAGTCTGGCCATGGCCGCGTCGTCCATGCGTGAATAGACGACATGGAAAGTGCCTCCCATGGTCGATAGGCCGCGCTGCTTCATCCAGTCCTGGCCATGGGGCACCTGTGTTCTGAATTCGCCAGGCGTGACCTCGTGGAAGCTGGCGTCCGGCAAGTCCTGGAAGATGCGATGGTGGACTGCCTTCAGGTGGGCAGCGTCGAAGCTGCCGCGCACAGGCTCCAGCTCCAGCTCGACAAGCCGTTTGAATGTGTGATCGGCTTCGAGTTGCTGACGCTGCGCTGCAGTCAACGTGCTCGCGGATGCAGGCGGGAACTCATCGCGCATTGACCTTCGCCTGGACGAAATCGGCAAGCTGGATATCACCCCGGATAAATTGGCGTGCGCCGGTCTCAGCAGCTTCGGAAGGCGTGAAGTCTTCCAGTCCGATGGACGCGCGGGCGAAGTTGACGGCTGCTTCGCGCCGACGTTTCTCCGTTGCGGAAATGGCGGCGTTCACAGGGCCGCTGACGCGCTCACGCGACTGGTTGACATAGGCGCGCATCAACTCGCGCAGCACCTGTGCTGCGGGGCGGTTTTCCAGCAAGGCAGCGTCGGCAAACTCCGAGCGCAGCTCAGGCTCGACACGAAATGTCATTTGCACTTCTTTGGACATGGCGGTCACCTCGCAAGACGGAAATCAGACATGCCGTTCGGGCGGCATTCTTCTCAATGTACATACATTGCATTGCCAATGCGCAGCGCCTGGCCTCACGCCCCGCGCGGCAGCGTCTCCCACCATTCGGCATCGAACCGCCCCTGCAGGAAGGCGATGAAGGACTGCACCTTCTGTGGCACCAGGCGCGGCGAGGGGTAGACGGCGTGGATTTCCTGCTCGGGCAGGCGGCAGGTCTTGAGGACTTCGACCACGCGGCCGGCTTCCAGGGAGTCGTGGGCCACGTAGCGGGGCAGGGCGGCGATGCCCATGTGCGAGCGTGAGGCCGCCAGCAGGGCCGAGAGATTGTTGGAGCGCAGCCGGCCCGTGACCGCCACCGAGACCGGCTCTCCGCTGGCGTTGCGCAGACGCCAGATGTCGTTGCCCTGCACGCTGCTGTAGATCAGCGTGGCATGTTCCTTGAGGTCGGAGGGGCGGCGCGGCGTGCCGCGCTTGCGCAGGTAGGTGGGCGAGGCCACCAGCACCCAGGGGTTCACGCCCAGCGTGCGTGCGCCCAGGCTGGAGTCGGCCAGCTTGCCCAGGCGCAGGGCCACGTCGATGCCGTTGGCCACCAGGTCGGTGTAGCGGTCCTCGAAGCTCAGGTCGACCTGCACCTGGGGGTTGTGCGCCATGAATTCCAGCGCCAGCGGTATCAGCACGCGCCTGCCAAAGGCCACCGAGCTGCCAATGCGCAGCTGGCCCTGCACCTGCGTCTGTCGCACCTGGACCACCTTGTCGGCCTCGGCCACGTCGTTGACGATGGCCTTGCATTTCTCGTAGTACAGCGCGCCCGCTTCGGTCAGGCTCACGCCGCGCGTGTTGCGGTTGAGCAGGCGCACCTTCAGGCGCGCTTCCATGGCTGCGATCTGCTTGGTGACCGTGGGCTGCGTGGTGGCGAATTCGTGCGCGACCTTGGTGAAGCTGCTGGTCTCCACCACGCGCACGAACATGTGCATGGCATCGAGTCTGTCCATGGCGCTGTCTCCTTTTTCATTGGTAGTTATTCCTGTGCGGAATAAATTTTATGGTCTGCGCAGGCGTTCCGCCAATCGGCCTGTCTGCCTAGAGTTGACTCCAATTTGAAGGAGACCTCCCATGGCAAAAATGAAAGCAATCGAAGCCGCAGTCCGCGTGCTGGAAAAAGAAGGCGTGACCGTCGCATTCGGCGTTCCCGGTGCCGCCATCAACCCGCTGTACGCAGCGCTCAAGGACCATGGCGGCATCGGCCATATCCTGGCGCGCCACGTCGAAGGCGCAAGCCACATGGCCGAGGGCTACACCCGCGCCGTGGCCGGCAACATCGGCGTGTGCATCGGCACCAGCGGCCCGGCCGGCACGGACATGATCACGGGCCTGTACTCGGCCAGCGCGGATTCGATTCCGATTCTCTGCATCACGGGCCAGGCGCCGCGCTCGCGTTTGCACAAGGAAGATTTCCAGGCCGTGGACATTGCCTCCATCGCCAAGACCGTGACCAAGTGGGCCACCACGGTGCTGGAGCCGGCCCAGGTGCCGCGCGCCTTCCAGCAGGCCTTCCACCTGATGCGCTCGGGCCGCCCCGGCCCCGTGCTGATCGACCTGCCCATCGACGTGCAACTGGCCGAGATCGAGTTCGACATCGACACCTACGAGCCCCTGCCTGTCTACAAGCCGGCTGCCACGCGCAAGCAGGTGGAAAAGGCCATCGCCATGCTCAACGAGTCCGAGCGTCCGCTGCTGGTCTCGGGCGGCGGCGTGATCAACGCCGATGCGTCCGAGCTGCTGGTGGAGTTTGCCGAGCTGCTGGACGTGCCCGTGATTCCCACCCTGATGGGCTGGGGCACCATCCCTGACGACCACCGCCTGATGGCCGGCATGTGCGGCCTGCAGACCAGCCACCGCTACGGCAATGCCACCATGCTGGCCTCCGACTTCGTGCTGGGCATCGGTAACCGCTGGGCCAACCGCCACACGGGCTCGGTCGAGGTCTACACCAAGGGCCGCAAGTTCGTGCACGTGGACATCGAGCCCACGCAGATCGGCCGCGTGTTCGCGCCCGACTACGGCATCGTCTCGGATGCCGGCGCGGCGCTCAAGCTCTTCGTGGAGGTGGCGCGCGAGTGGAAGGCGGCTGGCCGCCTGAAGGACCGCAGCGGCTGGGTGTCCGAATGCCAGGCCCGCAAGAACAATGTGGAGTACCTGCGCAAGACCAATTTCGACAACGTGCCCATGAAGCCGCAGCGTGTCTACCAGTGCATGAACCGCAGCCTGGACAAGGACACCTGCTATGTCTCCACCATCGGCCTGTCGCAGATTGCCGGCGCGCAGTTCCTGCATGTCTACAAGCCGCGCAACTGGATCAACTGCGGCCAGGCCGGCCCGCTGGGCTGGACCGTGCCGGCCGCCCTGGGCGTGCGCGTGGCCGACCCGGCCCGCAAGATCGTGGCGCTGTCGGGCGACTATGACTTCCAGTTCATGATCGAGGAACTGGCCGTGGGTGCGCAGTTCAAGCTGCCCTACATCCATGTGCTGGTCAACAACAGCTACCTGGGCCTGATCCGCCAGGCGCAGCGCGCCTTCTCCATCGACTACTGCGTGCAACTGGCCTTCGACAACATCAATGTCGACGACAAGGAAGAGTCCAAAGGCTATGGCGTGGACCACGTCAAAGTGGTCGAGGGCCTGGGCTGCAAGGCCATCCGCGTGCACCGTCCCGAGGACTTCGCGCCCGCCATGCAGCAGGCCGAGGCCTGGATGGCCGAGCACCGCACGCCGGTCGTCGTCGAGGTCATCCTGGAGCGCGTGACCAACATCTCCATGGGCGCCGAGATCGACAACGTGATCGAGTTCGAGGACCTGGCCGCAGCGCCTGCCGACGTGCCCAGCGCCCTGGCCCTGCTGGATTGAAGCAAGGCACCCCCTAAGCGGCTGCGCCGCTTCCTCCTCTCTTCGGAGGGGGACGACGCCATCGCTGCGGGGCGACCCTTGCCTGGCATCCCTGGCTGGCGCTGCGCCAATGCCTGCATTGCGGGCGGTGCAGGCACTCGGGGGTTCCGATTTCCATTGCCCCTTGGGCATTTTTACCGGCGGGGCGCCTTGCGCGCCCTGCCGCCACCCACCCACCAAACGACTACCGGAGACTTCTGACATGCCCCGTTTTGCTGCCAACCTCAGCATGCTGTTCACCGAGGTGCCTTTCCTCGACCGCTTCGAGCGCGCGGCGCGCGCCGGCTTCGAGGCCGTGGAATTCCTGTTTCCCTACGCCCATACGGTCGAAGAGATCAAGGAGCGCGTGGACGCCCACGGCCTGCAGATCGTGCTGCACAACCTGCCGGCCGGCGACTGGGATGCGGGCGAGCGCGGCATTGCCTGCCACCCCGACCGCGTGGACGAGTTCCGCGCCGGCGTGGCCAAGGCCGTGACCTATGGCCATGCGCTGGGCGTGCCCCAGCTCAACTGCCTGGCCGGCAAGGCGCCTGCCGGTGCCGATGCCGCGCTGCTGCGCCGCACCTTCGTGGACAACCTGCGCTTTGCCGCATCGGCGCTGAGCGCGGCCAATCTGCGCCTGCTGATCGAGCCCATCAACCCCTTCGACATTCCCGGCTTCTACCTGAACCGCACGGACGAGGCCCTGTCCATCCTCGACGAGGTGGGCGCGCCCAACGCCTTCGTGCAGTACGACATCTACCACGCGCAGCGCACCGAGGGCGAGCTGGCGGCCACGCTGCAAAAGCACCTGGCGCGCATCGGCCACGTGCAGCTGGCCGACAACCCGGGCCGCAACGAGCCGGGCACGGGCGAGATCAACTACCCCTTCCTGTTCGCGCACCTGGACCGCATCGGCTACCAGGGCTGGGTGGGCTGCGAGTACAAGCCCGCGCGCGATACCGAATCGGGCCTGGGCTGGATCGAGGCCCACGCCGCCGTGGCGGCCTGAGCGGCCGCAGAACATCTTCGGATTTACCGAATTTCCCAAAAACGACAAGGAGTACACAGCATGAATGCATCCTCTCTCAAGCTTGGTTTCGTGGGCCTGGGCATCATGGGCGCGCCCATGGCGGGCCACCTGCTTACGGCCGGGCACCAGCTGTTCGTGAACACCCTGGGCAAGATCCCCGCGCAGATCGCCGAGAGCAGCGCCACCCAGTGCACCACGGCGCGCGGCGTGGCCGAGCGGGCCGACATCATCTTCCTGATGCTGCCCGACACGCCCGATGTCGAGAAGGTGCTGTTCGGCGAGGACGGCGTGGCCGCCGGCCTCAAGGGCAGCAGCGGCAAGGTGGTGGTGGACATGAGCTCCATCTCGCCCGTGGCCACCAAGGACTTCGCGCGCCGCATCGAGGCCATCGGCGCCCAGTACCTGGATGCGCCGGTCTCCGGCGGCGAGGTGGGCGCCAAGAACGCCACCCTGTCCATCATGGTCGGCGGCCCCGAGGACGTGTTCGCGCGCGTCAAGCCGCTGTTCGAGCGCATGGGCAAGAACATCACCCTGGTGGGCGGCAACGGCGACGGCCAGACCGCCAAGGTGGCCAACCAGATCATCGTGGCGCTGAACATCGAGGCCGTGGCCGAGGCCCTGCTGTTCGCGTCGCGCGCCGGTGCCGACCCGGCCCGCGTGCGCGAGGCGCTGCTGGGCGGCTTTGCCTCGTCCAAGATCCTGGAAGTACATGCCGAGCGCATGATCAAGCGCACGTTCGACCCGGGCTTCCGCATCTCGCTGCACCAAAAGGACCTGAACCTGGCCCTGAGCAGCGCGCGCCAGCTCGGCGTGTCCCTGCCCAACACCGCCCAGGCCCAGGAGCTGTTCAACAGCTGCGTGGCCCACGGCGGCGCGAACTGGGATCACTCGGGCATGGTGCGTGCGCTGGAGATCCAGGCCAACTTCGAAGTGGGCCAGAAGGTCCAGGACTGATGGCCGGTCTTTGAGACAACGATTGGTGGGAGGGCGGCCTTGCGCCGCCCTGTTGTGAAAAGCCGCGCTCGGCAACGGGCGCGGCTTTTTCTTTCTTCAATAGCCCAGTGTCTGCCCGTCGGGGTTGCGCGGGTCGGAGGCGCCGTAGAGCATGCCGTCGCGCAGCTCGATGGTCTGGGTGCGGCCCATCGACGCCTTCACGGCAACGTTGTGGCCGCGCGACTTGAGCAGGGCCACGGTGTCGGGGCTGATGCCCTTTTCCACGCGCAGCTCATCGGGCGTCCACTGGTGGTGAAAGCGCGGCGTGGCGGCGGCCTCGGCCGGGTTCATTCCGAAGTCGATGGTGTTGACCACGGTCTGCAGCACGGTGGTGATGATGCGTGCGCCGCCGGGGCTGCCGGTGACCAGAACGGGCTTGCCGCCCTTGAGCACCATGGTCGGCGTCATCGACGATAGCGGGCGCTTGCCTGCGGCCACCGCATTGGCATCGCCGCCGACCAGTCCATACGCGTTGGCCACGCCGGGCTTGGCCGAGAAATCGTCCATCTCGTTGTTGAGCAGGATGCCCGTGCCCTTGGCCACGATGCCGCTGCCGAAGTTGGTGTTCAGCGTATAGGTCACGGCCACGGCGTTGCCGGCCTTGTCCACCACCGAGTAGTGCGTGGTCTGGTCGCTCTCGTAGGGCTGGGGCTTGCCGGGGCGGATGTCCTTGCCGGCGCGCGCCTGGTAGGGGTCGATGCCGGCGGCCAGTGCCTCGGCATAGCGCTTGGAGGTCAGGCCCTTGAGCGGCACGGTCACGAAGTCGGGATCACCCAGGTATTCGGCACGGTCGGCATAGGCCAGCTTCATGCTTTCCGCCATGTAGTGGATGCTCTGCGCGCTGTTGACGCCCCACTGGTTCATGGGCCAGCGTTCCATCATGTTGAGGATCTGGATCAGGTGGGCGCCGCCGGAGGACGGAGGCGGCATGGTCACGATCTCGTAGCCGCGGTAGGTGCCGCGCAGAGGCTCGCGCTCGGCGACCTTGTAGCTCTTGAGGTCCTGCAGCGAGAGGGCGCCTGCATGCGGCGCCATCTCGGCCGCGATCTTGCGGGCGATGGAGCCTTCGTAGAACACCTTGGAGCCCTGCTGGCCGATCAGGCGCAGCGACTGCGCCAGGTCCTTTTGCACCAGGCGGTCGCCGCGCTTGAGGGGCTCGCCGTTGCGCCAGAAGATGGCCTGGGTGGCGGGCCACTGGCCCATGTTCTTCTTTTCCTGCTGCAGGATCTGGGCCAGGGTTTCGCTGACGGGGAAGCCCTTGTCGGCCAGCTTTGCGGCCGGCGCAATCACCGTGGACAAAGGCAGCGATCCCCATTTCTTCAGCGCATGCTCCATGCCGGCCACGGTGCCGGGCACGCCCACGGCGTAGTGGGTGTAGAGCGATTTGCCGTCGATGACCTTGCCATCCGCACCCACGTACATGTCGCGCGTTGCCTTGGAGGGCGCGACCTCGCGGAAGTCCAGCGCAATGTTCTTGCCGCTCTTGGCGTCATGCACCACCATGAAGCCGCCGCCGCCGATGTTGCCTGCGTTGGGCAGGGCCACGGCCAGCGCAAAGCCCATGGCCACGGCGGCGTCCACCGCATTGCCGCCGGACTTCAGGATCTGCAGGCCGATGCGCGAGGCCAGCTCCTGCTCGCTGGCCACCATGCCGCTCCTGCCCACGACGGGATGGAACACATCCATGTCGAAGTCATAGGCGGCGCTGGCGGCCTGGGCCGCGCTGCTCTGCGTGATGGGCGCCGCTGCCGGGGCAGGCGCTGCGGCCACGGGTGCTGGCGCCGCCGAAGCCGCGGGCGGCTGCGTGCTGCTGCAGGCGGCCAGGCTGGCAATGGCCAGCGCCAGGCTGGTTGCAAGCAAGGGGGAGCGAAGTTGCATCGGTATCTCCTTGGCAGATGAAACAGTGGAACAGTGGAAAAAGAGCGCGAGTCCTGTGCCGCCCTGTGCGCGCTGGCCGGAGGGTCCTGCGGCCAGGGCGGCGGCGGACCACAGTGTAGAAGCATGACGTCGGCAGCCTCCCCGCGCGCCGGCCCGGGCGCCGAAAGTGCGGGTATCTGCCTAGGCGTCGGCCGTGCAACGCCCTTCAAGGGCGTACAAAAACTGTATACACTTTGCGAATGCAGGGCAGGGCCGCGAGTGCTGTCGCGCGCCGCGCTCCGTGCATTGACCAACCAATGACAACCGGGCGGGCCAGCTCCCGCCGCACAGGAGATTTCCATGGGCCTGAGCACCCACGTCCTCGACACCGTGAATGGCTGCCCTGCAGCCGGCATGGCTGTCGCGCTGTATTCCACCGATGGCGACCAGGCCACGCTGATCAAGAGCCTGGTGCTCAACCACGACGGCCGCACCGATGCGCCGCTGTTCGACAACAACAGCCTCAGGACCGGCACCTACCGCCTGACCTTCGACGTGGCGGCCTACTTCAAGGCCCGTGGCGTGCAACTGCCCGAGCCCAACTTCCTCAACAAGGTGAGCCTTGACTTCGGCGTGGCCCATGCCGACCAGCATTACCATGTGCCCCTGCTGGTCAGCCCCTGGAGCTATTCGACGTACCGGGGCTCCTGAGCCCTGGACTGCAGGCGCAGGCTGTCGGGGGATGGCCTGGAGTGAAACCTGAAATGACGAACGGCCCGCATTGCGGGCCGTTGCTTTTGCTGCTTGAGCAAGAGGGCGGGCTACTTGCCCTTGGCGTGCCCCATGGCCACGACCAGGGCCGTGATGAAGAAGAAGGCCTGCAGCTCCAGCGCCCAGCCTCCCGAGCTGTGCAGCTGCATCACCTGGCCCGTGTGCACCAGCGCAAAGGCCACGACCATGTTGATCGCAATCACCAGCGCCGCAGGCACCACCCACAGGCCCACCAGCAGCAGCAGCGGCGCCACCACCTCACCCAGATAGACCGCATAGGCCAGCCAGCCCGGTGCGCCCGTGGACTCCACCATGCGCTCGATGCTGCCTATGCCGTAGCGCAGCTTGGCCCAGCCGTGAAAAAGCAACAGGACCGCGAGCGTGACGCGCAGCAGCACCATGGCTGCCTGGGGATGGTGAAAGTGGCTCCAGAACTTCATGAACTCCCTCGGTGTGGATAGGCCCGGTGGGCCGGGTGTTGCTGTGGGTGCATTCTGGCATCAGCGCGCTTTAGGTGTCGGCTGTGGCAGCCCGGCACGGGATTTTCAGACATTTCCTGCGGGCCTGTAGTCCTATGGCGCAACTTGTGACATGTCTCATCACAAGTACCGCAAAGCGGCCTAGCATCATCCCCAGCCTGTCTCAGAAACGGTTTGCGAGCACTGGAAGGGGTGCCCGGGACCGGGAGGCAAGGTGATCAATCCAATGAACCGATGGGGTCTCCCCAAAACGTCCAATCAAGAAAGGCAGGTTTTCCCATGCGTCAGTTTTCTTTGCGTACCGTCGTGATGGCCACTGCACTGGCGGCCGGCAGCATTGCCATGGTCGGCTGCACCACCACCAAGCCGGAAACCCAGTCCGCGCCGCGCGCTGATGCCACCACCGTCAATGCGCGCGCCAACGCCGCGCTGGAGCGGCTGTACCAGACGGCGCCAGGCTCCAAGGAAATGGTGGCCCGCTCCAAGGGCGTGCTGATCTTCCCCTCGGTGATCGGCGGCAGCTTCGTCATCGGTGTCGAGCATGGCCGCGGCGTGCTGCGCGTCGGCGGCCAGAACAAGGGCTACTACAGCACGACCGGCGCCTCGGTGGGCTGGCAGGCCGGTGGCCAGTCCAAGGCTGTGATCTATGTGTTCAACACCCAGGAAGCGCTGGACAAGTTCCTGGCCAGCGACGGCTGGTCCGTGGGCGCCGATGCCACGGTGGCTGCAGGCAAGGTGGGCGCCAATGGCAGCGTGGACACCACGACCGCCCAGGGCCCCGTGACCAGCTATGTGCTGACCAATGCAGGCCTGGAAGCCGGCGTGTCGCTGCAGGGCTCGAAGATCACCAAGGTGGTCGAGTGATCCAGGCCCTGAGGGGTCTTTGAACGAAACCGGCCTGCGGGCCGGTTTTTCTTTGTGCGATCGTCTCAGTCGGTGCCAGCGGCGCCGTCTTCATTGGCGCTGCCCGGCGCAGCGGGCGGGAGCACGGCCTGCTCTATGCGTTCGAGGCGCTTTTCGATGCGCTCCACGGCTTCGGCGCTCATCTTGATGTCGTAGATGCTCACGGGCTCCTCGCATTCCAGCGCAGGGTCCGTCGCGGCCGACAGGCGGCCGAGCAGAGGGGCCTCGAACGTGGTCTGCAGCCGGGCCACGACTTCGGCGTTCATGGAACGGCCGGTGCGCTTGGCTGCCTCCTCGACGAGGTCCTTGAGTTCCTGCGGCAGGCGCAGCTTGTACTGAGGATCGGTCTGTTTCATCGCCGGCAATCATGGACCGGAAAGGTATTGACTGCAAGGGACCTGAAAGGTATTGTTGCTTCGGGACCAGCACGGTCCCGCGCAAGGGGAGCCATGAAGACAGTCAACCCATCGGGCCGCAGTCACCGAAGATACTCACCACAGCACCAGGAGGTACTGGCGGTCGATGCGCTGTGCCACATGGGCGCGGCCCTGGGCGTGCTGGAGCTGCATGCAGAGCGCGCCGGCTCGGCCATGGTGTTTGCCGCGCGTGATTTGCTGCGTGGCTACCACGCCAGCGCTGACCAGGCCGTGGCCGGCCTGCAGGCCGGCGACCGCTCGGCAGGCGTGCTGCCGCAGATGTCGCAGGACCTGGGCTATGCCATCGAGGTCATCAACCGCGTGAACGACGATGCCCCGGACGACCTGGTGCTGTATGCCGTGACCTGCCTGCTCAGAAGCGCCAGGAGCTTTGCCGACGGCCAGCCGCGTGAATCTGCCTGAACCGGCATGAACCGGCATGAACCGGCCTGAGCCAGCCTTTGGCGGCCTGAGGCTCAGAGCTGGCCTTCGGTCAGCGTGTCGAGCTGGAAGCGGCCGGACTTGTCCCAGAGCCAGGTATCGGTATAGGTGATGCGGGCGGCGCCGGCCGGGGCGGGGAAGGGCGCGGCGGCGCGCACCAGGCGCTCGATCTCGCTCACCACTTCGGGGGCATGGCTGGGCGCGCGCATCCAGTGCAGGCGCTGGACCTGGCCGTTGCGGTCGATCTGCACCTGCAGCACGCCGATCGCGTAGAGCATGGGCGGCAATTGGCCCTTGTAGATGCGCTCGGCATTGCGCGCGTACAGATGGTTGGCTGCCACCTTGCGGTACTGCAGCTGTGCGCTGGAGGTGGCCTCGTCGGGGCGCGGGCCGGGGCCGGGTGGCGACTTGCAGGCCGTGACCAGGGAGGCAATGGCGGCCATCAGTCCCGCCCACAGCCAGGGACGGCCGGAACGTGGCTTTTGCACGGAACTGTGCTGAGAGGAATCGGGGGAATCGGGCATGATTGCGAGCGTATCCTGAAACGCTGCGGCATCGGCAGTCGGAGCGCAAAACTCAAGTGCCGCAGCGGAAAATCCCGCAACAAATTCCAACGAAGCCCGCAGGCGCCACGACGGGCTGTCAGGTGCGCCCATGTGGAGTGACACGTTCAAGAAAGTCGAGCAGGGCCTTGCGCAGGGGCCGCTGTGCTGGGTCGAGGTGATGGAGTCGCGCGGCTCGGTGCCGCGCGAGCGCGGCGCCTGGATGGCCGTGTTTGCCGACCGCGTGGCCGGCACCATTGGCGGCGGGCACCTGGAGTTCGACGCCATCGACCGCGCGCGCAGCTTGCTGCGCGACGCTGCGCTTCAGGCCGGATCGCCCGGACAGCCTGGGCAGGCCGGTCCCGCCCTCGCCGAGCACCAGCACCGCTATCCGCTGGGTCCCAGCCTGGGCCAGTGCTGCGGCGGCGTGGTGATGCTGAGGTTCGTGCTGGTGCCCCAGGGCCGCATGGACATGCTGCGCGAGCGGCTGCAGCCGCCACGCGACTGCGTGGCCCTGTTCGGCGCAGGCCACGTCGGCCATGCGCTGGTGCGCCTGCTGTGCAATCTTCCCTACCGCGTGATGTGGGTGGACAGCCGCGATTCGGTCTTCCCCGAGGAGGAGCACGAGCTCGTGCAGTGTGAATACTCCGATCCCGTGCAGTCCGCCGTGGCCGACCTGCCCACCGGCTCCCAGGTGCTGATCATGAGCTTCAGCCATGCCGAGGACCTGGAGGTGGTCGCCCAATGCCTGAGCCGCCAGCGCCAGCACGGCGACCTGCCCTATGTGGGCCTGATCGGCAGCGCCACCAAATGGGCCACCTTCCGGCGCAGGCTGCGCGAGCGCGGCTTCAGCGATGCGGAGCTGGACCATGTGACCTGCCCCATCGGCGTGCCCGGCATCAAGGGCAAGGAGCCCGAGGTGATCGCGGTGGCCGTGGCAGCGCAGCTGCTGCAGCGGCGCAGTGCCGCGCCCGCGCAGAATCAGGGAAATCTCTAGTGAATTGATGTCGCGCAAGCCGGCTGGCTGTCGAAAAATTGCATACACTTTGTGTCTACGAAATGGTCGCAGCGGTGCACCGGCGGTATATCTACCGGGTGCGCGGCCTTTTTCTTCTGCTCAGAGCGCCCGCAGTGGTGAGCAGGTTGAACACCGGCGGCCCCCACGCTGCCAAGGTTGAGAGCTATGGAAAGCTACATTCTCGACTGGGCCAACCTGCTGTTGCGGTGGCTCCACGTCATTACGGCCATCGCCTGGGTCGGTTCCTCCTTCTATTTCGTCTTCCTCGACAGCAGCCTGACGCCGCCTGTCGATGACGACCTCAAGAAGCAGGGCGTCAGCGGCGAACTCTGGGCCGTGCACGGCGGTGGGTTCTACCACCCCGTCAAGTTCAATGTCTCCCCGCCAAAGCTGCCGGACCACCTGCACTGGTTCTACTGGGAAAGTTACACCACCTGGCTCAGCGGCTTTGCGCTGCTGACGGTGTCGTATCTGTGGAACGCCAAGATCTACCTCGTCAATCCGGCCGATCCCAACGCCATGGGCTCGGCTGCGGCCATTGCCTCGGCCCTGGCCTTCCTGGTCGTGTTCTGGCTGCTGTACGACGGCATCTGCCGCGTCTTCGGCCAGAAGAAGAACGGCGACGCCACGGTGGGCGCCATGGTGCTGGTGCTGGTGTGCATCGCGGCCTTCCTGGCCTGCCACATCTTCCCGGGCCAGGCCGCCTTCCTGCTGATGGGCGCCATGCTGGCGACCTCAATGAGCGCCAACGTGTTCTTCTGGATCATTCCCGGCCAGCGCACGGTGGTGAAGGCCCTGAAGGAAGGCCAGCCCGTGGACCCCATCCACGGCAAGCGCGGCAAGCAGCGCAGCGTGCACAACACGTACTTCACGCTGCCGGTGCTGTTCGCCATGCTGTCCAACCATTACGGCTGGCTGTACAGCCATGAGCTGAACTGGCTGGTGCTGATCCTGATGATGTTCGCGGGCGCTGCCATCCGCCAGTTCTTCGTGATGCGCCACGGCTTCAAGCTGGGCCGCAATGCCCATCCCTGGCCCTACGCTTTGGTCGGCGTGCTGGTGCTGATCGGCACGGCCGTCTGGCTCAAGCCTGCACCGGCGCCTGCCGCAGCTCCTGTGTCTGCGCCTGCCGCAGCCCCCGCACCGGCTCCGGCCGCCGTGCAGGCGCCTGCTGGTGCCGAGCCCGCTGCGACGGCGGCGCCCGGTGCCGAAGCTGCTGCACCCGTTGCGACCGCTGCTCCCGCCGCCGACGGCGCCGTGGGCTACGCCCAGATGGCGCCCTTCTTGCAGCAGCATTGCGTGGTCTGCCATGGTGCCGCCCTGCAGCAAAAGAATGTGCGCCTGGACTCGCCCGAGCAGGTCAAGGCACACGCCCAGCAGATCTACCAGCAGGTGGTGCAACTGCGCAAGATGCCCTTTGGCAATCCGGGTGCCCTGAACGATGACGAGCGCAGCATGGTCAAGCGCTGGTACGAGTCTGGTGCATCGGTGAATTGATCGCTGGGCCGCGCCCAGACGCTGTCGGCGTTTGCTGTCAGCGTTCGGCGGCCAGCCACCAGCCCGCAGCCTCGCAAGAGCCTGCGGGCTTTCTGTTTCAGGCAGGCCAGGCTGCTGCGGTGCCGTGCAGGGCCGGGCGCCGCGCTTCATCGCGCGGCGTGTGCAGCGCGATGGCGCCGCGCCCCCGCAGGCTTTGTGCCTTGGCCTGCTGCTTGGCCAGGGCCGCGAGGTTGGCGATGTCCTCGGGTGCCAGCACGCTGCCCGGCGTGACGCGCACCACGCCGATGGACAGCGTGGTGCAGGCAAAGAATCGCCGGATGCCGTGGCGGTCCTCGGCCCAGATGCCTCCGGCCTCGCGCGCCTGGTCGTCGAACAGCTGGCGTGCCTCGCCTGCGAAGGCGCCCACAATGCCTTCGCAGCGCCGCTGCCAGTCCTCGCTTTGCAGCAGCAGCATGAAGTCGTCCCCGCCCACGTGGCCCACGAAGTCGCGCCGCGCATCGCAGTGCGCCACGGCCAGCCGCGCCACCAGGCGGATCATCTGGTCGCCGCGCCAGTAGCCGTAGTGGTCGTTGAAGGGCTTGAAGTGGTTGAGGTCGGCGTAGCAGGCCACGAAGCCGGCGCCGCTGTCCAGCAGTCGCTGCATGTGCAGGCTGATGGGGATGTTGCCGGGCAGGAAGGTCAGCGGGTTGGCGTGGCGCGCGGCCTCGATGCGGGCCTCGGTCACGCGGCGCACCAGCTGCTCGCCCGTGCCCAGGCCCACATAGCGGCCGTTGTCGGTGACGATGAAGCCGTCGCTCAGGTAGCGCTGGTCCTGCGAGGTCAGGATGCCCACAAGCTGGTCCACATCGCAATCGAGCTCCACGATGCGCGGCTGCACATTGGCAAAGGCCAGGCAGGGCTTGCGCCCGTGCACCTCGCGGAAGTACAGCGTGGCGTAGTGGTTCATGAACTGCTGGCGGTTGATGAGCGCCAGCGGCCGGCCGGCCTCCACGACGGCAATGGCATGCAGCTGCTGCCCGGCCTGGAACAGCTCGGCCACCTCGTCGTTGCTGGCCGCGGGCATCACGCAGGGCGCCTGCATCACCATCAGGTTGCGCAGCACGCCCGGGCGGGCGCTGTGGCCCTGGTGGGGCAGCACGGCCACGCGCGGGTCCTGCGCCACGCTGCGCGCCTGCGTGCTGATCTGGGGCTGGGCGGTTTCGGCAGGGCGGCCCAGCAGCCAGCCCTGGCCATATGGAATGCCCAGGTCGCGCAGGGTGCGCAGCTCGTCCTCGGTCTCTATGCCTTCGGCGATCAGCGTGGTGCCGAAGACCTCGGCAATGCCCTTGATGGCCTGCAGCAGCTGCAGCGTGGCCGGGCGCTGCTCGATCTGGTGGATGAAGTATTTGTCGATCTTGACGAAGTCGGGCTTGGCCTCGGACCACAGGCGCAGGCTGGAGCGGCCGTCGCCAAAGTCATCCAGCGCCAGGCGCGCGCCCGTGGCATGCACGGCCTTCACGGCGGCGCAGACGGCGGGCATGTCGGTCACATGGTCGTGTTCGGTGATCTCCACCACCAGGGAGCGGGCCTGCACGCCGAAGCTGCGCACCGTGTCCCCGACCATGCCGGGGCCGCAGACCCCCACGGCCTGCACCAGCGCCTGGGCGCTGAGGTTGACGAACAGCCGGCCCGGCGCACTCTGCCGGCCCCAGTCCTGCAGCGCCACGCAGACCGCCAGCAGCTCGAATTCCCGAAGAATGCCCTCGGCCGCTGCGCCCTTGAGCAGGGCGTCGGGCGTGTGCAACGGCATGCCCCGGGGGCCGCGGATCAGCGCCTCATGCGCATAGATGCTGCCGCTGCGCAAGTCGGCCAGCGGCTGGAAGACGCAGTACAGGCCGCCCGCGCGCATGAGCTGCGCCACGGGGCCTGCGCCGGACCGCACGGCGGCGGAGAGCACGGCCGCGGCAGCGGGCAGGCTGGCGAGCATCTGGGGATCGATCATGGGCTCAACTTTTCAGTTGGATACATTACGTTTCACTGGTGACATGCTTGTGACAAGTATGCCGCCTGCGGACCGGTGTGCTGGCGGCGGATTGACATGGCTCAAAACGCGGCGGGAGCAAAGCCGGCAAAGTTGCATGCATGTTCGCCCTGTCTTCCTTGCAAGCTTTCGCCTTCGCGCCGGGTTCCGCCCAGGTGTTGGCCGCGGGTACCTGGCTCAGGCTGCGTCGGCAGTCGCCGGATACGGTGATGTATCTGGAGCGCGGTCGCGTGCTCCTGGGCATAGGCCAGGGTGGGCAGATGCGCCACCAGCTGGGTGTCGTGGAGGGGCCGGCCTGGCTGGACGCCGCCTTTGTGCTGCAGCGGCGCGGCAGCAGCCTGGACATGCTGGCCGACAGCGATGTCCGCGTGCAGCAACTGCCCCAGGCCGACTTCCTGAAGGCCGTCTCGCAGCTGCCTTCGCCCGCCCAGCAACTGCTGCAGGACATGGCCCAGGCCTACTGCGCGCAGACCGAGCTGGCGGTGAGCCGCCTGTCCAAGGACGCCGAGGCGCGCTGCGCCCAGTGGCTGCTGCGCCATGCCATGCCGCACGAAGCTGGCGGCCTGCGCGTGACGCTGCACCTGCGCAAGCGGCTGATCGCCGCCCAGCTCGGCATTGCGCCCGAGACCTTCTCGCGCGTGCTGCGCCAGTTGCGTGAGCACGGGCTCATCGCGGGCCGGGGCAATGTCATCGATCTGCCCAAGCCGGCCGCCCTCGAAGTGCTCGCAGTAGGCTGATTCCCACGCCGCTGACGGGTGCCGGCCTGCAAGCGCCGGGCCTTGCGGGGCGGGGTAACCACTGGTTCGCGGGTTCCACCCAGTGGGACGGCTTTCGGGCCTGCATATATTGATGGCGTCATGTCACTGGACGCCCGCCGATCTCCCTTTTTCCAGGCACTGCTGGCATCCCAGGATGCTCCGCAGCTGTCGGGTTCACCCTCGCGGCCGCGCGCGGCCCCAGGCTGGGGCGCCATGCGCTGCACGGTGCTGGCGCTGGCCGCTGCGGCCGTGCTGCTGGCGGGCCTTGGCAGTGCCTGGTGGGTCTCGCACAACATGCGCCAGCAGACGCTGGAGCGCGCCATGGCCCGGCAGGCCGACGAGGTCGATACCGTGGCGCGCATGCTGGCCGCTCGGCTGGAGCAGCAGCAGCGCCTGCTGTGGGTGCTGGCCCAGGGCATTGCCGACCAGGGCAGCGACCCGAGCCGGCTGATGGGCGAGATGCTGCGCGGAGACGCATCCGTGCGTCTGTTCGACACCCTTCAACTGGCCGACGCGCGTGGCCAGTTGCAGCTCAGCCTGCGCGGCGGCCGTTCCGAGCCCCTGGCCGATCTGGACGAAGGCGTGCGCGACGTGATGCGGCGCAGCCTGGCCGATGGCCGGCCCGTGGTCTCCACCATGGTGCGCAAGGGGGCTGATCCCGGAATGATGGAGTTGCTGTACGCCGTGCCGCTGCGCACCGGCAACGGCACGGTCAGCGGCGTGCTGTCGGCCGGCGTGCGCATGTCTGCCCAGGCCCTGCTGCCGCCCAGCATCGATCCCTCGCGCTCCGGCGGGCGCCTGCTGGTCATGCAGCGCGACGGGCAGATCCTGGCCCATTCCGACCCCTCGCGCTGGTCGGCGCGCGCCGAGGCCGAGCCCGGCCTGGGCGCGGACTGGCTGCAGGACCCCGCGGCCGGCGCAGTGCAGGTGGGCCCCGACACCCAGCGGCGCGCGGGCTACCTGGTGACGACGGCAGGCATGCCGCTGCCGCAGTGGCTGGTGGTCAGGATCACCCCCGAGGAAGCCATCGCGCCCAGCCTGGCGCCGCGCGTGCTGTGGTGGCTGATGGCCGCCGTGGCCGGTGTCGCTGGCCTGCTGGTCCTGCTGCTGATCCTGGTCACCGAACCCATGGCGGCCCTGCACCGCACTGCACGCCAATGGCTGGCGAGCCAGGGAAGGCTGATGGCCGAGGAGCCCGATCCCGCGCCCGAACCCGAGCCGGGCCATGCCGAGGAAGGCGGCTGGCGCATGCCCTGGACCCATGCCTGGGGCGAAGCCTCCACGCTGTGGCAGGCCCTGCATCGCCTGGGGCAGATGGGCCAGGAGCAGGCGCATGAGATTGGCCGGCTGCAACTGCAGCTGCAGACGCTGATGGACTACGCGCCCGTGGGCCTGGTGGTCACGCGGTCGGCGCATCTGGAGCTGGTGGGCCTGCAGGCCGCACGCATGCTCGGCTACCCGCCGCGCGAGCTGCAGGGGCAGGCGATACGCCAGCTGTGCGCCTCCGACGCGGCGCACATCCAATTGCTGGAGCGCGTGCGCAAGGACCTGGACATGTACGGCCAGTTCGACAGCGAGCAGTGCTTTGTCCGCAAGGACGGCCGCCCCATCTGGGTGCGCCTGCACGGCCAGAGCCTGCAGCGCCTGCAGCGCGGCCTGGAGCCGCGCGCCGTGGTGCCGGCAGACCCCACCCTGGTCTGGGTGGTCGAGGACGTGACCATGCAGCGACTGGTGCGCGAGCAGCCGGGCTGGAAGGCCATGCACGATCCGCTGACCCTGCTGCCCAATCGGGAGGCCTTTGCCATGCGCCTGCATGAGTGGCTGCAGGAATGCAGTGCCGCCCAGCGCCTGCCGGCCGAGGCGCTGCAGCAGGGTGAGTCCTCCCTGCAGCAGAGCGACAACACCGCCGTCGCCACGGTAGAGGAGGCGCAAGAGGCGGAGGAGGAGACCGTCGGCCTGCCGCAGCATGGCGTGATCCTGTTCCTGGACCTGGACCACTTCGCCCACGTCAACCAGCAGGGCGGCCATGCGGCGGGCGACGAGGTGCTGTGCCACATGGCCCGGCTGATCGACAGCGTGGTCCGGCCGCTGGGCTGGGTGGCGCGCCTGGGCGGTGATGAATTCGCCGTGCTGCTGGCGGGCACCTCGGCGGAGCAGGGCATGCTGCTGGCGCAGAGCCTGTGCATGGCCGTGCAGGACTGGGAAGGCGCGCACGAGGGCCAGCGCTACCTGATGGGTGTCAGCGTCGGCATGGTGGTGCTCGATGCCCGCCAGCACACGGTCAGCAGCGCGCTGCGCTCGGCCGACATGGCCTGCTATGCGGCCAAGCGCAAGGGCCGCAACCGCGTCGAGGTGCTGGAGGCCGCCTGAGCGCCGGGGCCGTGCCTCACTCGAAGGATTCGCTGAAGCGCCGCAGTCCCTCGGGATCGATCAGGGTCAATGCCCCATAGGAGACGCGGACCGCTCCGATGTCCTCCAGCTCCCCCAGGGTGCGATTGACGATCTGGCGCGACACGCCGGCCAGGCTGGCCAACTCCTCCTGCGACATGCCCAGGTGCCGGTTGCCGGTGTCCGGATACAGCCTCGAATCGGTCAGCTCCGAGATGCAGTGCGCCACATGGCGGCTGGAATGGTGCAGCCGCGCATGCTCGCAGCGGCCGATGAACTGGCCCAGGCGCGCATTGAGCTGGTCCAGCAGGAAGCGGTTGAAGCCGAGGCTGCGCTCCAGCAGCCAGTGAAAGGTGCTGGCCGGCATCAGTGCCACCAGCGTATCCTCGATCGCCGTCGCGTCGAACGGCCAGCATTCGTGCTTGAGCAGTGTGCCCTCGCCGAACCAGCAACCCGGGGTAAAGGTGGCCAGCGTGGTGCTGCGCCCGGTAGGCGACAGCGCATGGATCTTGACCGCTCCCTGGACGACGCCGGCCCAGTGGCCGGCCCGGTGCGTCTTGTGGCAAAGCGGGGTGCCGGCCGGTATGTGCCGCAACAGCACCTCCCGCCGCAACCTGAGCAGGTGGGCCCTGCTCAGGTGGGGCGCAAAGGGCGCGGACTTGAGGACGGCGTTGATCGTGGGCGGGGGCATGGTGCTTGATGCGAATCTTCAATGAAAGTCTGCTGCTTCATTGCATGAATTGGCACGCTGCAAACCCTGATCACCGGCCCCCGGACCCCTGCGGGACTTCGCGCAGGGTGCAACTCAATCGTTGCGCGAGACCGGCGCAGGCCCGGCCTTGGTGCCCGCCGGGCCGGCACTGAAATCGGTCAGGAAGGCCGCCTCCTGGCTCTGGCCCGTTCCAGCCTGGCTCCAGTCGCACACTCCCGCCACAAACACTGCGGCAAGGCGCTTTTGCTGGGCCGGGCTGAAGGTGATGCCGGCGTACTCCGGGCTGGTGAACGAAAGGGGCTTGAGCTGGCACTGGTAGATGTCCTCCGCGAGCGGACCTCCGGCCACCTGGCGTGGCGACAGGGTCGGCTTGAGGGGACAGGCTGGGTCGTCCAGGGCCAGGACTTTGTCGAGATCCGAAGGGGCGGCTCCCGTTGCGGCGATGCATCCATCCCTGACGTCCGAAGGCCTGTTGCGCACCACTTTCTGTGCCAGCGCAGCGCCGGTGGTGTCGCGCTCCACGGCGGTCAGCCAGCGGTCCATCATGACAAAGGCCTCGCGTCGCATGGCCGGGGCGATCAGCAGCGGGACCATACCCTTGCTGGCGCGGATCACATGGTTGTCATGGTGGCCGTTGGCGGCATCCAGCCGTGCGCGTTGCTGCAGGCTGCGCCAGGTCATGTGGATGTCGCTGCCGCCCTCGGGCCGCAGGTCAATGATGGCCACCTGGGACAGGTTCCTGCCGTTGCTGGTGAGGCCACTGCTGTAGAGCCTGGGCAGCAGGCTGGCCACGGCCCGCTCGCGGGCTGCCGGCCGGGACGCAGTGCCGCCGGTCCAGTCCATGTCGTTGGTGTAGCTGCCGATGCCTTCGTTGAGCTGCACGAAAGCCTCCGCGTCGATGGCGCCCGACTGCAGCGCCTTGAGTCCGTACTGCAGGCCCGTGTTGTCATACGGCAGCTGCGGCTTGGTGTGGCCGTCGGTGTCCTTGAACGTCCCGAACACCGGGACCAGCATGTCGTGGATCGAGCAGCGCACGCCCTGGCCGCGTGTGCGCGGGTCGTAGACGATGGAGGCGGGAAAGCCCACGCCGCAGTTGTCGGGCAGCCGGGGGTTCTGGGGGGCGATGAAGCTCCCTACCCATTTGTCGCAGTAGCTGGCCGGATGGCCATTGATGGCGGCCTTCGCGGTGTCGCTCAGTGCCTGTCCTGCGGCGGTCCTGTAGTAGCTGGACAGCAGGCCGCAGTCGCGTGTTTCCATCCAGGTGGACACCGCATCGGGATAGCTCAGCCCCGTCTGTATGCCCTGCAGCAGACCCGGCATGGCGGAGGCGATCACTGTCTGCATCATGGAGCCACCCGAGTCGCCGTCGCCCATGGTGTAGCGCACTTCGCCGTAGTTCTCGATCAGATGCTCCTTGATGCGCATCATGTTCTCGGCGGCCAGCAACTCGTTGTTGTTGTGCAGGTGGTTGGTCAGCATGGCTTTCACGACCATGTGTCCTGCCGCGAGCGCGTTGGGGTCGAACGGCAGGCTGCCGCTGAACTGGTCGAGGAGGTTGACCGCCGGCTCCTGGAAGCGATTGCCGGAAGCGGCTGCGCCGAATCGCCACAGCACCTTGCCGTTCCATCCCTTTTGCGGCTCCCAGGGCGTCCAGGCCTGCGCGGGGTCATGGTAGGCCAGGATCTGGAAGGTGCCGCGGCCCATGACGCCAGTTTCCATGCGCAGCAGGTGCTTGACCGTATCTCCGCGGTCGTTGGTGAAGTCGGCGATCTCGCTGTCGGCCGGGCGCTGCGATGGGTCGTAGGCCACATGGCAGGGCGTGGCGCCTGCCGGACCCATCGTGCAGGCGCTGCCTTGCCTGGCCTTGGGCATGTAGTAGTAGGTGTACTGGGTCCTGGTATTGCACTGGACATCCACCGGATCGGTATCGAGACCGCTGACGCGCGTGGTCACGGTCGCCGAAAGTGCCGTGCCCGGCACGGAAACGGTGGCTTGCGCGCCATTGCGCGTGGCGCAGATCCACGGCGCGGTCTGCGGCCCGGCGAAGATGGGATCGCCCCGGCCATGGTTGGTGATGTCCAGCCGTGCCCTCGCGCTGCCGGCCGCCGTGGCGGTGAGAGTGTTGGCGCCCGCCTTCAATCCCTCGACCCGGCCCAGAATCCGGCCATTGGCGCGCTGGGCGAACCGGGCGGTGACATCCGTGCCATTGAGCGCCACCTTCAGGGCACCGGGCGGGCTGCCCTTGGGCAGCACAATTTCAATATAGGCATTGCCGTCGCTGATCATGTCGGCCCGGTTGGACAGGCTGCGTATCTCGATGACACCCAGGCCTGAGTCACCGCTGCCGCCGCAGGCGGTCAGCACACTGGCGATCGTGGCTGCGGCCACCATGCCCGAAAAAGGGGTTGGCTGTTTCATCGTCTTGTCTCCTGCAATCCACTTCCTTTTGAAGCGATTTCATTGAATCACGCTAACAGTCTGAAAGTCTGTATAGGTTTGGACAATGGTTTGCCGGCGACTGGCTCGCATATTGCATGCGCTGTGTGCACAAGTGTTTAACCGCCCCTGCCCAGGGCATTCTTGGTGCTTGTATCTAGCTGTCGGGGGTCATGGCTGGGTTACGCTGCGGGCTCCCCATGACCTGCGGCGCGTCCCCGGCGCGACCGCTAATTTTTTTGCTGATTGCTTCGCTACATGCGCGACCAGGCCCTGTTCGACAAGATTGATCTGCACCTGATACGGGTGCTGCACACGGTGCTGACCGAGCGCAGCGTCTCGCGTGCCGCATTGCGCCTGGGCATGCACCAGCCGGCGGTGTCCGCTGCGCTCAAGCGCCTGCGCGACCTGGCCGGCGATTCGCTGCTGGTGCGCTCGGGCGCGCACATGCAGCCCACCGAGGCCGGGCTGCGCATGGTGCAGCCGGCCGCCGACATCCTGCGCGCGGCCGAGGGCCTGTTCAGCGATGCGCGCCATTTCGATCCCCGTACCTCCACGCGCACCTTCCGCATCGCCGCCAGCGACTACCTGGACCCGCTGTTCCTGCCGCGCCTGGTGGCCCATCTCAAGACCGAGGCGCCCGGCTGCCCCGTGGACATCCTGGCCCTCAACGGCGACGCGCACTACGAGGTGCAACTGGCCCAGGGCGATGTGGACGTGGTGATCGGCAACTGGCCCGAGCCGCCGCAGGGCCTGCACATGGCCAGCCTGTTCGAGGACGAGGTGGTTTGCCTGGTCAGCCCCCAGCACCCGGCCGTGCGCCGCGGCTGGGACGTGGCCCAGTGGCTGGAGGCCGAGCACATCGCGCCAACGCCCACCTATCCGGGCGCGCGCGGCGTGATCGACGATCAGCTGTCCCGCATGGGCCTGCAGCGCCAGGTGGCGGCGCGCTGCGCGCATTTCAGCCTGATCCCCGACATCGTGGCCACCAGCTTGCTGGTGCTGACCACGGGGCGGCTGTTCTGCGAGCGCTTCAGCCAGCGCCTGCCCCTGGTGATCCTGCCCTGCCCGGTGGAGTTCGCGCCGCTGGTGTACTACCAGCTGTGGCACGCCCGCACGCACATGGGAGCCTCCACGCGCTGGCTGCGCGACGCCGTGCGGCATGTGGCCCTGATGTCCCGTGCCCGCTAGGCGATGGCGGCAGGAACCGCCTTTTGGGTGAACAAAGTGGTGGTCGATATGAGGGCCGCCGAGGCGGTTTCAAGGACTTGTGTTCCAGTTTGTTGCAGAAATTGAAAGACAATCCCAGCCATGAATCCCCCCGATACAGTCCCCCTGCCAGCCGCCGCGCCGCCCCGGCTGCAGCTGACAGGCATCACCAAGCGCTATCCGGCGGTGGTGGCCAACAACGGTATTTCGCTGACCGTGGGCGCCGGCGAAGTGCATGCCATCCTGGGCGAGAACGGTGCCGGCAAGTCCACGCTGATGAAGATCATCTACGGCGCCGTCAAGCCCGACGAGGGCCGCATCGAGGTCGATGGCAAGCCGGTCCACATCCGCAACCCGCAGGAGGCGCGCCAGCTGGGCATTGCCATGGTGTTCCAGCATTTCAGCCTGTTCGACACGCTGTCCGTGGCCGAGAACGTCTGGCTGGGCCTGGACAAGAGCCTGCCGCTGGCCGAGGTGGTGAAGCGCATCGAGTCCACGGCGCATGACTACGGGCTGGAGGTCGATCCCCACCGCCCCGTGCACACGCTGAGCGTGGGCGAGATGCAGCGCGTGGAAATCATCCGCGCCCTGCTCACGCACCCGCGCGTGCTCATTCTTGACGAGCCCACCTCGGTGCTCACGCCGCAGGCGGTGGAAAAGCTCTTCGTGGTGCTGCGCCGCCTGGCGTCCGAGGGCTGCTCCATCCTCTACATCAGCCACAAGCTGCACGAGATCCGTTCGCTGTGCACGGCCTGTACCGTGCTGCGCGGCGGGCAGGTGACGGGCGTGTGCAACCCGGCCGTGGAGAGCAATGCCTCGCTGTCGCGGCTGATGATCGGCTCGGAGCCGCCCGAGCTCACGCACCGCGAATCCCAGGTCGGCGCCAGCGTGCTGCGCGTGCAGGGCCTGGCGCTGCCGCGCTCGGAGCCCTTCGGCGTGGACCTGCATGGCATCCAGCTCGATGTGCGCGCGGGCGAAGTCGTGGGCATCGCCGGTGTCTCGGGCAATGGCCAGAAGGAATTGCTGTATGCGCTGTCCGGCGAGGACACGCGCGCAGCGCCCGAAATGGTGCAGATTGCCGGCCGGGAGGCGGGGCGCCTGGGGCCCGGCCGGCGCCGTGCGCTGGGCCTGCACTTCGTGCCGGAGGAGCGTCTTGGCCGTGGCGCCGTGCCCAGCATGGGCCTGGCGCACAACCTGCTGCTGACGCGCAAGACCGCGCTGGGCGCGGGCGGCTGGATCCGCATGGGCCAGCTGCAGGAGCAGGCGCGCGCCATCATCGCGCGCTTCAACGTCAAGGCCGGTGGCCCCAACGCGGCGGCGCAGTCGCTGTCGGGCGGCAACCTGCAGAAATTCATCGTGGGCCGCGAGATCGATGCCAGGCCCAAGCTGCTCATCATCTCCCAGCCTACCTGGGGGGTGGACGTGGGGGCGGCCGCGCAGATCCGCGGCGCCATCCTGCAATTGCGTGACGAAGGCTGCGCCGTGCTGGTGCTCAGCGAGGAGTTGGACGAATTGTTCGAAATATGTGACCGCCTGCATGTGGTGGCCAAGGGCCGGCTGTCGCCCTCGGTGGCGCGGGCCGATGCCACCGTGCAGCAGATTGGCGAGTGGATGAGCGGCCTGTGGGACGGTGCTGCCGCCCCGAACGCTGCCCCGAACGCCGCCAGGGGAGGCGCCCATGTTCAAGCTTGAGCAACGCCCCCAGGCCTCGAAGCTGTGGACCTACGGTTCGCCCGTGCTGGCGTTGGCCATCACCGTGCTGATCGGCGTGTGCCTGTTCGTGATGCTGGGCAAGGACCCGGTGCGCGGCCTGCAGGCCTTCTTCTGGGACCCCGTCAAGTCCACCTATGCGCTGGGCGAGCTGGCCGTCAAGGCCACGCCGCTGCTGCTGATCGCGCTGGGGCTGGCCGTGTGCTTTCGCTCCAATGTCTGGAACATCGGTGCCGAAGGCCAGTTCGTGATCGGCGCCGTGGCCGCAGGCGGCGTGGCGCTGCTGGCGGACAAGACCACGGGGCCGTGGATCGTGCCCGCCATCCTGGTGGCCGGCATGCTCGGCGGCATGGTCTGGGCCGGCATTGTGGCCCTGCTGCGCGACCGCTTCAACGCCAATGAAATCCTGGTCAGCCTGATGCTGGTCTACGTGGCCACCCTGGTGCTGGGCTTTCTGGTCTACGGGCCGTGGAAGGACCCCATGGGCTACAACTTCCCGCAGACCAAGACCTTCGAGCGCGTCACGCAGATCCCCAAGCTCATGCAGGGCATGCGCACCAATATCGGCCTGCTGCTGGCGCTGGCTGCGGCAGCCATGCTGTGGGTCTTCCTGTTCCGTACCCGTGCCGGCTTTGCGCTGCAGGTCGGTGGCCTGGCCCCGGCTGCCGCGCGCTACGCGGGCTTTTCCTCGCGCCGCGCGCTGTGGACGGCGCTGCTGATCTCGGGCGCCGCCGCCGGCCTGGCCGGTGCGCTGGAAGTGGCCGGCCCGCTGGGCCAGCTCACGCCCTATGTCCCGGCTGGCTACGGCTTCGCCGCCATCATCGTGGCCTTCGTCGGCCGCCTGCATCCCGTGGGCATGATCTTTTCCGCGATTCTCATGAGCATGTTCTATATCGGGGGCGAACTCGCCCAGTCGCGCCTGGGCCTGCCCAAGGCGCTGACCGGCGTGTTCCAGGGCCTGCTGCTGTTCACGCTGCTGGCCTGCGACACGCTGGTGGCCTACCGCGTGCGCTGGGTGTCCAGCACGCCCGTGGTTCCGCCCGCAGCGGCGCCTGCCGTCAAGGAGGCCCGCTGATGGAATCCTATGCACTGCTGCTGGGCTCCACGCTCAGCGCCGGCACCGTGCTGGCGCTGGCCGCGCTGGGCCTGCTGATCAATGAAAAGGCCGGCATCGTCAACCTGGGTGCCGAGGGCATGATGCTGTGCGCCGCCATTGCGGGCTTTGCCGCCGTGGTCCACACGGGCAGCACCACCGTGGGCTTTCTGGCCGGCATGGGCGCGGGCGCTTTGCTGGCCGCCATCTTCGGCGTGCTGGTGATCTGGCTGAACACCAACCAGTACGCGACGGGGCTGGCCCTGTCGCTGTTCGGCACGGGCTTCTCGGCCTTCCTGGGCCTGGGCTATGTGCAGGCGCGCCTGCCCGAGCTGCCCAAGTTCGCCGTGCCCTGGCTGTCCGACCTGCCCGTGGTCGGCACGGCGCTGTTTCGCCTGCACCCGCTGGTCTATGGGGCCGTAGTCATTGCGGCGGCCCTGGTCTGGTTCCTCTACCGCACGCGGGCCGGCCTGGTGCTGCGCGCCGTGGGTGAGTCGCCCCAGTCGGCCCATGCGCTGGGCTACCCGGTGCGCCGCATCCGCCTGGCGGCCGTGGTCTTCGGCGGCGCCATGTGCGGGCTGGCCGGTGCCTACATCTCCACCGTCTACACGCCGCTGTGGGTGGAGGGCATGGTGTCGGGCCGGGGCTGGATCGCGCTGGCGCTGACAACCTTTGCCACCTGGCGCCCTGCGCGCGTGCTGCTGGGCGCCTACCTGTTCGGCGGCGTGACCATGCTGCAGTTCCACCTGCAGGCCACGGGCGTGCAGGTGGCCAGCCAGTTGCTGTCCATGCTGCCCTACCTGGCGACCATCGTCGTGCTGGTGCTGATCTCGCGCAATCCGGCCTGGATCCGTGCCAACATGCCGGCCTCGCTGGGCAAGCCCTTCTACCCGGGCTCCTGACGCTTTCATTTTTCTCTCTCCCTCCAGAACCACAAAAGGACAAACGCATGCCCGCTTTGCGCGAACGCACCCTGAAACCTGGCCTGAAAAGCACGCTTGTGAAGATGATCGGCCTGTCGGCCATCTCGGTGGCGGCCCTGACCGCCTGCGGCAAGAAGGAAGAGGCCGCAGCGCCCGCTCCCGCTGCCGCGCCTGCCGCCCAGGCGCCGGCCGAGAGGCTCAAGATCGGCTTCATGTACGTCAGCCCCATCGGCGACGGTGGCTGGACCTTCCAGCACGAGCTGGGCCGCAAGGCCATCCAGGAGAAGTTCGGCGACAAGGTGGAAACCTCCTTCGTCGAAAGCGTGCCCGAGAGCGCCGATGCCGAGCGCGTGATGCGCGACATGGCCGGCCAGGGCAACAAGCTGATCTTCGCGACCAGCTTCGGCTACCAGGAGTTCGTGCAGAAGGTCGCGGCCGACCTCAAGGACGTGAAGTTCGAGCACGCCACCGGCTACAAGAACGCCGACAACGTGGCCACCTACGACACCAAGACCTTCGAGGGCGCCTACCTGGCCGGCATCGTGGCCGGTGGCATGACCAAGACCAAGACCGTCGGCGTCGTGGCCTCGGTGCCGATTCCTGAAGTGGTGCGCAACATCAACAGCTTCGTGCTGGGTGCGCAAAGCGTCGATCCCTCGATCAAGGCCAAGGTGGTCTGGGTGAACGAATGGTTCGCCCCGCCCAAGGAGTCCGAGGCCGCCACTTCGCTGATCAACGGCGGCGTGGACGTGCTCTACCAGAACACCAACTCCCCGGCCGTGCTCAAGACGGCCGAGGAACGCGGTGCGCGCGCCTTCGGCAAGGACGGCGACATGAGCGCCTTCGCGCCCAAGGCCCACCTGGGCTCGGCCGTGATCGACTGGACGCCTTACTACAGCAAGGTCACCCAGGACACGCTGGACGGCAAGTGGCAGGGCGGCTCGTTCTGGTGGGGCGTGAAGGAAGGCGCCATCGACCTCGTGAAGATCGCCGACGACGTGCCCCAGGACATCAAGGACAAGGTCGCCAAGGCACGCGACGGCTTGAAGGACGGCAGCTTCGCCGTCTGGACCGGCCCCATCAAGGACAACACCGGCAAGGAAGTGCTGACGGCAGGCCAGGTCGGCGATCTGGGCTTCATGACCAGCATCAACTTCTTCGTCAACGGCGTCGAAGGCAAGGTGCCGGGCGCCAAGTGATCCGGCGGCAGTCCATGCAACAAGGGCCCTTCGGGGCCCTTGTTTCTGCCGCGATCCGCCAGACGGGTCCGCCCTATGCACCACGATTGTGCAAAGCCCCCAAAATGTGGTTTTCCCGCATGCCTGGTGGCTCTGGCGCAGCCGGCTGGCGCCATTCTTGCTTTATTCTCGGGACCCATCGCGGCGGGTCTGCGCCCCTGCGGACACCGCCTTCTTCCTGCCTGCCGCAGGACCACTTGAGGAAACTTCGATGACTGATCTTCACAAACGCTCCCTGATCAAGGTGGCAGCGCTGTCGGCCGTGGCCGCCGCCGCGCTGGCCGGCTGTGGCAAGAAGGAGGAGGCCGCGCCTGCGCCCGCTCCCGTTGCCGAGGCCCCTGCTGCCGCTGCAACCGAGCCTTTGAAGATCGCCTTCGCCTACGTGGGCCCCGTCGGTGACGGCGGCTACACCTTTGCCCACGACCAGGGCCGCCTGGCGCTGGAGAAGGAATTCGGCGACAAGATCAAGACCTCCTATGTGGAGAGCGTGCCCGAGGGCGCCGACGCCGAGCGCGTGCTGCGCGACATGGCCGCCAACGGCAACAAGCTGGTCTTCGGCACCACCTTCGGCTACATGGAGCCCATCCAGAAGATCGCTCCCGACTTCCCCGATGTGAAGTTCGAGCACGCCACCGGCTACAAGACCGCCGCCAACGTCAGCACCTACGACAGCCGCACCTACGAAGGCGCCTACCTGGCCGGCATCATCGCGGGCTCCATGACCAAGTCCAACGTGCTGGGCGTGGTCGGCTCCGTGCCGATTCCCGAAGTGCTGCGCAACATCAACAGCTTCACGCTGGGCGCGCAGTCCATGAACCCCAAGATCAAGACCAAGGTGGTCTGGGTCAACGAGTGGTTCGCACCCCCGAAGGAAACCGAGGCTGCGACTTCGCTGATCAACGGCGGCGCCGACATCCTGTTCCAGAACACCGACTCCGCCGCCGTGCTTAAGACGGCCGAGGAAAAGGGCAAGCGCGCCTTTGGCTGGGACTCCGACATGACGGCCTACGGCCCCAAGGCCCACCTGGGCTCGGCCATCATCAACTGGACGCCCTACTACACCAAGACCGTGCGCGAGATGCTGGACGGCAAGTGGAGCAGCCAGCAGACCTGGTGGGGCGTGAAGGAAGGCGCGATCGACATCGTCTCGCTGGCCGATGACGTGCCCGCCGAAGCCAAGGCGAAGATCGAAGAGGTCAAGAAGGGCCTGAAGGACGGCACCTTCCACATCTGGAAGGGCCCGATCGCAGGCCAGGACGGCAAGGAACTGCTGGCCGCCGACGCCGTGGCCGAGGACAAGTTCCTCACGGGCATCAACTTCTACGTCAAGGGCGTGGAAGGCAAGGTGCCGGGCCAGGACAGCAAGTAAGACAGACGCCAGGCCGCCCGGCGCAGGTCGGGCTGCCCGCTGCCGCCAGGGCCGCCTTCGGGCGGCCTTGGCGTTCATGCGCAGCACAGGTGCCGTACCTGTGCTGCGCATCGAGTGGGTTTATGCTCGCTCCCAGCCGCGGCCTGCCCGCCGCCGCGGCACAGACAGACAGCAAGAGATTCCCCCCATGATCGAAAACTCCCTCTGGCATCCCGTGGCCCAGGCCCACGAAGTTGTCGATGCGCCGCTGGGCGTGCAACTGCTGGACCAGCCCCTGGTGCTGTGGCGCGATCCGCAAGGCCTGGTCCGCGTCTTCGTGGACCGCTGCCCGCACCGTGGCGCACGCCTGTCCATGGGCCGTGTCGAGAACGGCCACCTTGAATGCCCCTACCACGGCTGGCAGTTCGCCGACAGCGGCCAGTGCGTCAAGGTGCCGGCCCTGCCCAGCTTCACGCCGCCGCCCTCGCAATGTGTGAAGGCCTTCGAGGCACAGGAAGCCTACGGCCTGGTCTGGGTGCGGCTGGCCACGGGCGAGGAGCTCTCGGCTGTTCCGGCCCTGGCGGCCCTGGCGGCCCTTCCAGCCTTTGAAGCCGAGGCGGACGCGCACCTGCGCAAGCTCAACTGCGGCCCCTACGACGTGGCCGCCAGCGCGCCGCGCATCATCGAGAACTTCCTGGACATGTCGCACTTCGGCTTTGTCCACGAAGGCTGGCTGGGCAGCCGCGATGCCACGGCCATCGAAGCCTATGCCGTGGAGACCACGGCCACGGGCGTGCTGGCCACGGGCTGCAAGGCCGTGCAGCCGCAGTCCAACCTGCACTCCACCAGCGCGGCCGAAGTCGAATACACCTACGAAGTCACGGCGCCCTATGCCGCCGTGCTGACCAAGCTGCCCGAGTCCGGCACCACCAAGGCAGGCTGGCGCGAGTCCATCGCCCTGTTCATCTGCCCCGTCACGCCTGAGACCAGCCGCGTCTGGTTCCGCCTTGCCGTGGCAGACTTCGATTCGCCCGACGCCCAGCTGCAGGAATTCCAGCACACCATCTTCTGCCAGGACCAGCCCGTGCTGGAGTCGCAGCAGCCCAAGTGCCTGCCGCTGGACCCGCGCGCCGAAATGCACTCTGCGGCCGACCGCATGTCGTCCGCCTACCGCCGCTACCTCCGGGCCAGCGGCATCACCTTCGGAGTCTGCTGATGCACACCGTACCCACCGTGGATGCCGCGCATCTGCCCCAATTGCTCAAGGCCATGCCCAAGGCCGAGCTGCACATGCACATCGAAGGCTCGCTGGAGCCCGAGCTGATCTTCGCGCTGGCCCAGCGCAACGGCGTGAAGCTGCCCTATGCCAGCGTGGAAGACCTGCGCCGCGCCTATGCCTTCACCGACCTGCAAAGCTTTCTGGACATCTACTACGCCGGCGCCAGCGTGCTGCTGTACGAGCAGGATTTCTACGACATGGGCCGCGCCTACCTGACGCGCGCCGCGCAGGACAACGTGGTCCATGCCGAGATCTTCTTCGACCCCCAGACCCACACCCAGCGCGGCGTGGGCATGGAGACCGTGATCAACGGCCTGTACCGCGCCTGCCGCGATGCGGAGATAGAGCAGGGCATCTCGTCGGCGCTGATCCTGAGCTTTCTGCGCCACCTCAGCGAAGAGGACGCTTTCGCCACGCTGGAGGCCGCGCTGCCGCTGCGCGACCGCTTCATCGGCGTGGGGCTGGACAGCAGCGAGGTCGGCAACCCGCCCGAGAAGTTCGCCCGCGTGTTTGCCCGCTGCCGGGAACTGGGCCTGCACCTGGTCGCGCATGCGGGCGAGGAGGGGCCTCCCGCCTATATCTGGGGCGCGCTGGACGTGCTGCATTCCGAGCGCATAGACCACGGCGTGCAGGCCGCGCGCGACGAGGCCCTGATGCAGCGCCTGGTCCGCGACGGCGTGCCGTTGACCGTGTGCCCGCTGTCCAACCTCAAGCTGTGCGTGGTGTCCGACCTGGCCCAGCACAACCTGCCCCAGCTCTTGGAGGCAGGGCTCAAGGTCACGGTCAACTCCGATGATCCGGCCTATTTCGGCGGCTATGTGAACGAGAACTACCTGCAACTGTTCGCCGCCACGGGCATGAACTCGCAGCAGGCCTGGCAGCTGGCGGTCAACAGCTTTGACGCCAGCTTCGTCACACCCCAGCAGCGCGCCCACTGGATGCGCCAGCTGGAGGCCGTGTTCACGCGCTACGCCGCCCTGGCCTGAGTCCGTTCAGGCCAGCGCCTGCCTGAGGCGCTCGGCATAGTCCTGCAGTGCTTGCATGCCGGGCTCCTTGCGCGGCCAGCCCAGGCCCACGCCGTCGCCCTCATGGCGCGGCAGCACATGCAGGTGGAAGTGGAAGACGGTCTGCCCGCCCGCCGCGCCATTGGCCTGGAACAGGCTGATGCCATCGGGGTCGAACGCCGCCTGCACGGCCTGCGCCACGCGCTGGGCCGTGCGCATCACGGCGCCGGCCTCGTCGGGCGTGAGGTCCAGCAGGGTCACGGCATGGCGCTTGCTGGCCACCAGCACATGGCCGGGATTGACCTGGCCGATGTCCATGAAGGCGATGGTCTGCTCGTCCTCGAACACCTTGGCGGACGGAATCTCGCCCGCCACGAGGCGGCAAAAAAGGCACTGCCCCGGTGGCGAGGTATCGACGAACATCGGCATGGTCCTGTACTCCTTGGTGGTTGCTTGGGGTTGGAATTTGCCGACGATCTTAGTGGACGGTATCTGCCGTCCCTTATGGAGGCCATAAGCGCAGGCCCGGGCAGCCCTCAGGGCCGCTGCCTATAATCGCGCCCCGCACCGGCCGCTGCCCACGGCAGGTGCGTTTTCATTTCCGGGCCATGTAGAGGAACACCATGTACAAAAACCTCGCAGCCGCAGTCGCGGCCGCAAGTCTTGTATCCACGGCCTTGTCCCAAGGCCATCCCGCCCCTTCATCCCCCGCAGGTTCCGCGCCCCTCAAGGCTGCCTTCGTCTATCTGACGCCCGTGCTCGACGCCGGCTGGACGCGCCAGCACGACGAGGGCCGGCGCGCATTGCAGGCGGCCCTGGGTCCGCGCGTGCAGACCCGCGCCGTGGACAGCGTGCCCGAGGGCCCCGACGCCGAGCGCGTGCTGCGCGACCTGGCCGCCTCGGGAAACCAGCTGATCTTCACCACCAGCTTCGGCTACACCGAGTCCGTGATGCGCGTGGCGCGCGACTTCCCGCAGGTGAAGTTCGAGTCGGTCACGGGCTTCAAGCGCGCCGACAACGTGGCCACCTCGAATGCGCGCTACTACGAGGGCCGCTATCTGTCGGGCATTGCCGCAGGCCGTGCCAGCAAGACGGGCGTGGCCGGCTTCGTGGTCGGCTTTCCGATTCCCGAGGTGCTGCAAGGCATCAACGCCTTCACGCTGGGCATGCGTTCGGTCAATCCCAAGGCCACGGTCAAGGTGGTCTGGCTGGACACCTGGTTCGACCCGCCGCGCGAGCGCGATGCGGCCATGGCGCTGTTCAACGGCGGCGTGGACGTGGTGTCCTTCCAGGTCGCATCCACCGCCGTGATGCAGGCCGCCCAGGAGCGCGGCCGCATGGCGATTGCCTACCACTCCGACATGCGCAAGGACGGGCCCGACGCCCAGTTGCTGGCCGTCACCCACCAGTGGGGCGACTACTACACGGCGCGCGCCCGCGCCGTGCTGGACGGCAGCTGGAAGAGCCAGGACACCTGGGGCGGCGTGCGCGAGGGCATGATCCGCGTGGAAGGCTTCGGCCCCAAGCTGCCGCCCGCCGTGCGCGAGGAAGTGCTGCAGCGCCAAAAGGACATGGCCCAGGGCCGCCTGCAGCCCTTCAAGGCCGGCGACCAGCCGGTGCGCGACAACCAGGGCCAGGTGCGCATTCCAGCCGGCAAGCAGCTGGACGATGCGCAGATCCTGCAGATGAACTGGCTGGTGGAAGGCGTGCAGGCCACCCTGCCCAAGTGACGCGGCCTGCGGGGCGTCCGGTCCTGGCGTAAACCCTAGGATGGCGCCCGCCGATGGCGCCTATAGCGCTGCGGATATGGCATCTGCCTGTCCGCCCGCTAAGCTTGGCGGCATGCAAATCTACCGTTCCTCATTGCTGCGTTTTGCCGACGATGGCCAGGCGCTCTACGACGAAGACGGCCTGCTGGCCGTCGCCCCGGATGACAGGGGGCAGCAGCGCGTCGTCGCCGCCGGCAGCTGGCAGGCTCTGCAGGCGCAGTTCACCGGACAGCCGGGCGCCGAAGTCACCCATCTGCCGGGCCGCATCCTCGCGCCGGGCTTCATCGACCTGCACATTCACTATCCGCAGACCGATGTGATCGGCGCGCCTGCCGCCGGCCTGCTGCCCTGGCTGGAGAAATACACCTTTCCGCACGAGTCGGCCTTTTGCGAACGCGCCCATGCCGACAGCGTGGCCGAGTTCTTCCTGGACGAGCTGCAGCGCAACGGCGTGACCACGGCGCTGGCCTTTGCCACCTCGCACCCCGGGTCGGTCGATGCGCTCATGGGCGCGTCGCAGGCGCGCGGCATGCGCATGATCACGGGCAAGGTGCTGCAGGACCGCCACAGCCCCGACGGCGTGCGCGACCAGACCGAGCAAAGCCTGATCGACACCGAAAACCTGATCCAGCGCTGGCATGGCGTGGACCGCCTGGGCTACGCGATCACGCCGCGCTTTGCGCCCACCAGCACGCACGAGCAGCTGCGCGGCGCGGGCGAGCTGGCCGCACGCTACGCCGATGTCTGGATCCAGTCGCACGTGGCCGAGAACCTGGACGAAGTGCGCTGGGTGGCCGAGCTCTTTCCGAAGGCCCGCAGCTACCTGTCGGTCTACGACGACTTCGGCCTGATGCGCGAGCGCGCCGTCTACGCGCACTGCATTCACCTGGACGACGAAGACCGCGCACTGATGCGTGAACGCAGCACCGCTGCGGCCGTCAGCCCCACCAGCAACCTGTTCCTGGGCAGCGGCTTCTTCGACTTTGCGCGGGCCGATGCCGCGCAGTTCCTCTACGGCCTGGCCAGCGACGTGGGCGGCGGCATGAGCTTCAGCCCCTTCCGCACCATGCAGGCCGCCTATGTGGCGGGCCGTGAGGGCCAGACCAAGCAGGGCCTGAGCCTGTCGCCCGGCAACCTGTGGTGGCAGCACACGGCGGGCGCGGCGCGCGCCCTGGGCCTGGCGGGGCAGGTGGGCAACCTGCAGCCGGGCTGCGAGGCCGACTTCGTGGTCATCAACCCGGCCTGCACGCCGCTGCTCGAGCGCAAGACCCGCCAGGCCGAGAGCCTGGACGAGCTGCTGTTCGCCATGATCATCCTGGGCGATGACCGCCTGATCGAGCGCACCGTCGTTTCTCAAGCAAAATAGCGCCTTTGCGCCAGTGCCCGGCCGGGTGCTGGCGCTTGACAAGTGCAGCTAGGGAACGAGGAATTGCCATGAGCATCAAGAGCGACAAGTGGATCCGTCGCATGGCCGAGGATCACGGCATGATCGAGCCTTTCGAGCCGGCCCAGGTTCGCAACGTCGATGGCCGCAAGATCATCAGCTACGGCACCAGCAGCTATGGCTACGACATCCGCTGCGCACCCGAATTCAAGGTGTTCACCAACATCCACAGCACCGTGGTGGACCCCAAGAACTTCGATGAGAAAAGCTTCGTCGATTTCGAGGGTGACAGCTGCATCATCCCGCCCAACAGCTTCGCGCTGGCGCGCACGGTCGAGTACTTCCGCATCCCGCGCAACGTGCTGACCATCTGCCTGGGCAAGAGCACCTACGCGCGCTGCGGCATCATCGTCAACGTCACCCCCTTCGAGCCCGAATGGGAAGGCTATGTGACGCTGGAGTTCTCCAACACCACGCCGCTGCCCGCCCGCATCTATGCCGGCGAGGGCTGCGCCCAGGTGCTGTTCTTCGAGAGCGATCCCGACGATGTCTGCGAGGTCAGCTACCGCGACCGTGGCGGCAAGTACCAGGGGCAGGTGGGCGTGACGCTTCCCAAGGCCTGACGGCTTTGGCCTGGCAGACAAGGCCCGCAGCGAAAGCTGCGGGCCTTTTTCATCGCCGGGCCGCCCCAAGATGAAAAGCAGCCCCCTCGGGGGGCAGCGGACCTTGCGCAGCAAGGGGAGCGTGGGGGCCATTTTTCATTCCACCAGCGCCAGGGCGGCGTCGATGCGCGAATGCGCGCCGCAGCTCTCGCGCCGTGCGGCGGCAGCCGTGGCCATGAGCCAGCAGACATCGAGCTGATTGCGCAGCGCATGGCCTGCGGCAGGTGCCAGCCTTTCACGCCATGCCGCAATGCGCTGCACGGCCTGCGCCAGGCCCTGGTCGCTGCGCTGTATGCCCACGCAGTCCTGCATGAGCTGGCGCAACTCCTGCGCAACGGCTGCCGTGTCCTGCTCCTGTGCGCCGGCCTGCAGGGTTTCGGTCGGCCGGGCCGGCGCAGGGGCGGCAGCCGGCTGCTGCGCGATGGCCCGGGCGGCCGCGCGCCCCATCACCACGCATTCGAGCAGCGAATTGCTGGCCAGCCGGTTGGCGCCGTGCAGGCCGGTGCGCGCCACCTCGCCAATGGCGCGCAGGCCATCGACATCCGTGCGCCCGTCGATATCGGCCAGCACGCCGCCGCAGGCGTAGTGGGCGCAGGGGGCCACGGGAATCGGCTGCGTGGCAATGTCGATGCCATGGCTGGCGCACAGGGCCATCACGCCCGGGAAATGCGACTGCAGCCAGGCACGTGGCCGGTGGGTGATGTCCAGGTGCACGAAGGCCAGGCCATGGCGGTCCATCTCGTTCCGGATGGCCCGGGCCACGATGTCGCGCGGCGCCAGTTCGGCCCGCTCGTCATGGGCAGGCATGAAGCGCGTGCCGTCCGGCAGGCGCAGCAGGGCGCCTTCTCCGCGCAATGCCTCGGAGACCAGGCCGGCCGCACGGCCGCCCACCTGCAGGGCCGTGGGATGGAACTGCATGAACTCCAGGTCGCCCACGCGGCAGCCTGCGCGCCAGGCCATGGCCACGCCGTCGCCCGTGGCGGTGGCCGGGTTGGTGGTGGCGGGATAGACCTGACCCAACCCGCCCGTGGCCAGCACGGTATGCGCGGCATGCCAGCGCTGCTGGCGGCCATCGGGCAGGCGCACCAGCGCGCCTGTGCAGTGCGCAGGCTGTCCTTCCGTCAGCAGGTCCAGCGCGCTGGTGTGCTCATGCAAATCGATGTTCGCGCGCTCCCGGCAGGCGCGCAGCAGGGCGGCGTGCACGGCCTGGCCGGTGCAGTCGGCGGCATGCACGATGCGGCGGCGGCCGTGGCCGCCCTCGCGCGTGAGGTGCAGGCCACCGCTGTCGTCACGCGTGAAAGGCACGCCGTGGGCCACCAGCCAATCGATGGCGGCAGGAGCCTGCTCGAGGATGGCGCGCACGGCCTGTGCATCGCACTGGCCTGCGCCCGCGACCAGGGTGTCTGCCACGTGTTCATCGATGCTGTCCTGTGCATCCAGCACGGCGGCAATGCCGCCCTGGGCCCAGGCGCTGGCGCATTCCTCGGCCGCGCCCTTGCTGAGCAGGGCCACGCGCAGATGCGGCGGCAGCGACAGGGCGGCAGCCATGCCGGCCAGGCCGGCGCCGATGATGAGTACGTCTGTGCAAGGCTGTGTCATGGCGCTGTCCTCAGGCGGGACCGAAATGCTGGAAAAGCGCCGCATCGCGCGCGAGGTCTCCGCTGGCGCGCACGGGCTGGCGGTGGCCGGCCGCGAAAGCCAGCATGCGTTCGATGGGGCGGCGCGCGGCCTGGGCGATGGTGGGGTCCACCTCGATGGCGCACAGGCCCTGCTCCAGTGCCAGTTCCACGCCCTGCAGGCTGTTCATCGCCATCCAGGGGCACATGGCGCAGCTCTTGCAGGTGGCGCCCTGGCCGGCCGTGGGCGCAGGCAGGAAGGTCTTGCCCGGGTAGCGCATGCGCATGTCGTGCAGGATGCCCTGGTCGGTGGCGACGATGAAGGTGTCTGTGGGCAGCCGGCCAGCCGCGTTGATGAGCTGGGTGGTGGAGCCCACCACATCGGCCTGGGCGGCCACGGCGGCCGGCGACTCGGGGTGAACGAGGATGGCGGCCTGCGGATGCTCCAGTGCCATGGCGGCCAGTTCGTCGGCCTTGAACTCGTCATGGACCAGGCAGGAGCCATGCCACAGCAGCATGTCGGCGCCGGTCTGATGCTGGATGTGGGCGCCCAGGTGGCGGTCGGGAGCCCAGAGGATCTTCTCGCCGCAGGCATGCAGGTGGGCCACGATGTCCTGTCCCACCGACGATGTGACCACCCAGTCGGCGCGCGCCTTCACCGCCGCGCTGGTGTTGGCGTAGACCACGACCGTGCGGTCCGGGTGGGCGTCGCAAAAGGCGCTGAACTCGTCTGCCGGGCAGCCCAGGTCCAGCGAGCAGCTGGCGTCGTCGTCGGGCATGAGCACCCGCTTTTCCGGGCTGAGGATCTTGGCGGTCTCTCCCATGAAGCGCACGCCGGCCACGACCAGGGTGCTGGCCTGGTGCTGGGCGCCGAAGCGCGCCATCTCCAGCGAATCGCCCACGCAGCCGCCGGTCTCGCGCGCCAGGTCTTGCAGTTCGCCGTCCACGTAGTAATGGGCCACGAGCACGGCATCGCGCTCGTGCAGCAGGGCGCGTATGCGCTCGGCGGTCCGAAGGCGCTGGGCGCGGTCAAGTTCGGGAGGAATGCGGGCCCAGGCCTCGCCGATGCCGCACTGGCCGGCGAGGGAGAAATGGGGCTTGTCGTACTGCACGGATTTGAGCTGCATGGTGGCCGTCCGGGACTGTGGAAAGGGCTGGTGATGGCTGTGAATAATATGCTCAATTTGAGTATTAGTGTGGTGTTTTTTGCCGCACAGGTGTTTTGCGGCAGTCAGGAAATCGAGGGCGGGAAAAGCGGCGCGGGGCCGCCTCAGCGCTGCAGCTGCACGTTGTTGCGGCCCGCGCCCTTGGCCTCGTACAGCGCTTCGTCGCCACGGCGCAGCATGGCGGTGGCAGTGTCCGTGGTGCCGCGCAGCGTGGCCACGCCCACGCTGGCGGTGACGGGCTCGCCATGCGCCATGGGCGTGGCGGCCAGCAGTTCGCGCAGTTGCTCGGCAATGACCACGGCGGCATCGGCCGTGGTGTCGGGCAGCAGTGCCAGGAATTCCTCGCCCCCCATGCGGGCCAGCACGTCGGACTCGCGCAGCCGCATGCGGAAGGCGCGCGCCAGGGTGCGCAGCACGGCGTCGCCCATGTCGTGGCCGTGCTGGTCGTTGATGCGCTTGAAGTAGTCCACGTCGATGACGAGCACGCTCAAGGGGCGGCCGCTGCGGCGCGCCAGCGCCATGGCGAAGTCCAGCTGGAAGTCGAAGCCCCGGCGGTTGAGCAGGCCCGTGAGCGGGTCGCTGCGCGCCTGGTGCTCCAGTTCGGCATTGGCCTGCTGCAGCTGCAGCGTGCGCTCGCGCACCTGGCGCTCCATGGCCTCGTTGGCCGAGCGCAACTGGGCAATGCTGCCGCGCAGCGCCTGCGAAAGGCGATGCACTTCGCGGCTGCTGTGCAACTGCGGGATGTCGGAGGCCGCACCGCTGCCGTCGATGCCATTGGCGGCACGGGCCAGGCGCTTGAGATCCTGGCTCAGCCTGCGCGCCACCAGCCAGGCGATGACGGCGGCCACCAGCGCGGCTGCCAGGCCGCCGGCCAGCACCTGGTGCATGGCCTGGCGCGCGGGCGCGTAGGCGCTGTCATGCGGCTGCCGGGCCACGATGTGCCAGCCCATGGCCGTTGCCCGGTTGTGGGCCTACAGCGGCACGGTGGCCGTCAGAAAGCTCTGCGGGCTGTCCTGCCAGCGCGCCACCTGTACGGGCTGCAGCGTGGCATCGGCCGTGTCGGCAGACACGGTATGGGCCACCGGCAGGCGCTGGTCCAGGGCCAGCAACGGCTCCAGGCTGTCGCCCGGCGCGTGGATGAGCCGTCCACGCCGGTCGAAGATGAACAGGCCGATCTGCCGGTCGGCGCTGTCGGCCTGCTGCAGGGTCTGCATGGTTTCGCGCACCCATTCCCAGCTGCTGTGCATGCACAGCACGCCCTGGGTGAGATCGCCCACGCGAATGGGCGCCGCGAAGTCCATGAACCGGCGCGGCGCGCCGTCGGCCGCAGGCGGCAGCAAGGCGGACATCGCAGGCGAGGAGGCGCGCACATCGCCCACATGGACGCGCTGCAGGCCCGGCTCGAACCAGGGCCGGTCGCTGACATCGAGGCCCACCAGCACCTGGTCGGTCGCGCTGCGCACCGTGCCCTCGGCGTCGGCCACGCCGATCCAGAGGCTGGTGGGCGTCAGCGAACGGGCGCGGTTGAGCAGTGCGCCCACGCCCGGGGCCTCCAGCCCCTGGATCCAGAGCTCCGGCGAGGCGGCCAGCACTTCCACGGTATGGGCGCGGCTGAACAGGCCATCGGACAGCTGCCGGGCGGCGTTGGAGGCCATGGCATGCAGCGAGGCGCTGACCTCGCGCTCCATGCGCCAGCGCAGCAGCTCGCCGAATGCCAGCGACATCAGCACCGTCACGCCCACCAGCAGCGAGCCGAAGACCAGGGCCAGTTGCGTGCGCAGGCCCAGGCGCTGCCAGCGACTGGGCGCGGTGCTGGAAGCCGGGGCGGGGGAATCCGGGGGGAAAAGCTCGTTCAACGCAGAAATCCGCTTTCAACTGTTCTGGAGTGCGGCCCGGCGCATGGCCAGGCGGGTGGCTGCCAGATCCCAGCCGCCCCAGCCGCAGCATTTGAACAGCACGGGCGAATCCGAGCGCGGCCATTGCTCGCGCACCACCTGCTCCAGCGTGGGCAGGGCGGCGACATCGATGCCGGCCTGCAGCAGGTCACCGGCCTCATGCAGCGCATCCCCGGTATCGACCACCACGCGGCCCGACTGCAGCAAGCCCTGGCACAGGCCGGGTGCCAGCTCCACCATCTGCGGCGTGAAGGCGCCCACGGCCGAGATGAAGGCATCGCTGCGCGGCGCCTCGCGCAGGACCACGGCCCGGGCGGGCGTGCAGGTCACGATCAGCGGGCAGTGGCGCGCCGCCGCCTCCACATCCTCCACGACGGTGGCCTGCAGTCCCATGGCCCGGGCCTGGTCGACCAGCGCCTGGGCGCTCTGCGCGCTGCGCGATGCCACCTGAACCTCGCGCACGCCCAGGCCTGCGGCAAAGGCCTGCAAATGGGCCAGGCCCTGCACGCCGGCGCCCACGATCAGCAACGGACCCTGCGGATTCGGCGCCAGCCTTTGCGCGGCCAGCAGCGACACGGCGGCCGTGCGCCGCGCCGTGACCGTGGGGCCGTCCAGGATCAGGCGGCGCTCGCCCGTGGCCACGTCGAAGACCACCACATCCCCCTGGATGGTGGCGCGCGGCGTGCCGGCGTTGCCGGGCGTGAAGCTGATCAGCTTGGTCATGGCCACCTGGCCGTCGGTGGCGGGCATGCAAAACAGGCTGCCACCGGCCGGCAGGGGCATCACGATGCGCGCCGGCACCTGCGCTGCCTGGGGCTGCAGCAGCAGGGCGGCGATCTCTTCGGCCAGTTCGTTCCAGGGCAACAGCCCGGCCGTGGCCTGGGCGTCAAGGGCGGTGGAGGAGGGCATGCTGGAATGGCTCATGGCCGCGACTGTACACAGTAGGCTTGGATCGACCAATTCACGATGTGTCCAGTGCTGCGCACAGGCCCGTGAGGGCCTGCGCAGGCACTACGATGTCGCCTATGTCACAAAAGCCTTCTTATCCGCGCGAAGAG
Organism: Delftia sp. Lp-1; assembly: GCF_020523835.1. Taxonomy (NCBI): domain Bacteria; kingdom Pseudomonadati; phylum Pseudomonadota; class Betaproteobacteria; order Burkholderiales; family Comamonadaceae; genus Delftia; species Delftia sp. Lp-1. The sequence continues at coordinate 552,336 of NZ_JAJALJ010000002.1, forward strand.
CCCCGCTGGGACGGTTCGGCGCGGCCCGAAGCTCCGCGCAAGGAATCGGCCCCGCGCTATGAGCAGCAGCGGCGCGGACCCGCGCCCGAGCCGTGGCAGCGCGAGCAGCCGCCCAGCGAGCAGGCTCCCGCGCCCCGCCGGCCCGGCGAGCCTGCACGCGAGCGGCGCAGGCGCGGCGGATGGGGGCTGGGCCTGGCGGTCGTCATCGGCCTGGGCATCGTCGCCGCGCTGCTGGCCGCCATGGTGCTGGTGGCCCGCGAGCAGGTCCTGCGCAGCCAGGCGCCACCGGCCACCGCCCCCATGGCGGTGCAGCCCGTGCGCTGATACACGCCGTATCATTGCCACAGCTGCGGTCGCTGCAGTCCCGCAGGTTCCGACGTAATATCGCCGCCCGATGCTGCAGGCTGCAGCACAGATCCAGGAGTGAACACCATGAGATGGGATGGCAACCGCGAGTCGGACAATGTGGAAGACCGCCGTGACGAGGGTGGCGGTGGCGGCGGCCCCGTCTTCGGCGGACGCAGCATAGGCATTGGCACCATCGTCATCGCCCTGGTCGGCGGCTGGGTGCTGGGCATCAACCCGCTGACCATCCTGGGTGCGCTCAGCGGCGGCTCGCCGGTGCAGGTGCAGCAGCCTCAGGGCCCGGCCCACAAGCCGCCGGCCGATGACAAGCTCGCCCGCTTTGTCTCCACCGTGCTGGCCGATACCGAAGATGTCTGGCGCGATGTGTTCCGCCAGGGCGGCGCCCAATATACCGATCCCAAGCTCGTGCTGTTCCGTGGCGCAACGCCCACGGCCTGCGGCACGGGGCAGTCGGCCATGGGGCCCTTCTACTGCCCTGCCGACCAGAAGGTGTATATCGACCTGGGCTTCTACGAAACGCTCAAGAACCAGCTGGGCGCGCCCGGCGATTTCGCCCAGGCCTATGTGATTGCCCACGAGGTGGGCCACCACGTGCAGAACCTGCTGGGCATAAGCGCCCAGGTGGACCGCGCCCGTGGCCGCGTCAGCAAGGTGGAGTACAACCACCTGTCGGTCAAGCTGGAACTGCAGGCCGATTGCCTGGCAGGCGTCTGGGCGAACCGCGCGCAAAGCGCCCGCCAGATCCTGGAGCAGGGCGATGTGGAGTCGGCCATGAATGCGGCATCCAAGATCGGCGACGACGCCCTGCAGCGCGCAGGCGGCGGCGCCGTGGTGCCGGACAGCTTCACGCACGGCACCAGCGCCCAACGCCAGCGCTGGTTCAGCACCGGCCTGCGTACCGGCAGCGTCAAGTCCTGCGACACTTTTTCGGCCGCTTCCCTCTGAGAAGTACCCCCCACGCTCGCGTTGCTGCGCAAGCTTCGACGGCCCCTGCGAGGGGCCGCTTTTTCATCTGGAGGCTGCCCGGCAACGACAAAATGCCCGCCTTGCGGGCCCTCATACCGGGTTTTTGCGGGTTGCGCTCACACAACGCCATGCTTGTCCAGGTGCCAATTGGCGTTATTGCAACGCACAAATCGCGCTAGGTGCGACAATAGCGCTCTCAATGACAAGCTCTTTCTCCAATCTCCAGCTGGCTGAGTCCCTGGCGCGCGCCGTGGCCGACATGGGCTACGAGTCCATGACGCCCATCCAGGCACAGGCCATTCCGGTCGTTCTGACCGGCAAGGATGTCATGGGCGCCGCCCAGACCGGCACAGGCAAGACGGCGGCGTTCTCGCTGCCGTTGCTGCAGCGGCTGATGCGCCACGAAAATACCTCCGCTTCGCCTGCACGCCACCCCGTGCGGGCGTTGGTGCTTTTGCCCACACGCGAACTGGCGGACCAGGTGGCCCAGCAGATCGCCCAGTATGCGAAGTACACCAAGCTGCGCAGCACCGTGGTGTTCGGCGGCATGGACATGAAGCCGCAGACGCTGGAGCTCAAGAAGGGCGTCGAGGTGCTGGTGGCCACGCCGGGCCGTCTGCTTGACCACATCGAAGCCAAGAACGCCGTGCTCAACCAGGTCGAGTACGTGGTGCTTGACGAGGCAGACCGCATGCTGGACATCGGCTTTTTGCCCGATCTGCAGCGCATCCTGTCCCACCTGCCCAAGACACGCACGACCTTGCTGTTCAGCGCCACTTTCTCGCCCGAGATCAAGCGCCTGGCCAGCAGCTACCTGCAGGACCCCGTCACCATCGAAGTGGCCCGCCCCAACGAGACGGCGTCCACGGTGGAGCAGCGCTTCTACAGCGTCAGCGACGACGACAAGCGCTATGCGCTGCGCTCCCTGCTCAAGCAGCGCGACATCCGCCAGGCCTTCGTCTTCTCCAACAGCAAGCTGGGCTGTGCGCGCCTGACGCGTGCCCTGGAGCGTGATGGCCTGCGCGCAACGGCGCTGCACGGCGACAAGAGCCAGGACGAGCGCCTGAAGGCGCTTGAAGCCTTCAAGCGCGGCGAGGTGGATCTGCTGGTGTGTACCGATGTCGCGGCCCGTGGCCTGGATATCAAGGACGTGCCGGCCGTCTTCAACTACGACGTGCCCTTCAACGCCGAAGACTATGTGCACCGCATCGGCCGCACGGGCCGCGCAGGCGCCTCCGGCATTGCCGTGACCCTGGTGACCAACCACGATGCGCGCCTGGTGGGCGAGATCGAGAAGCTCATCAAGAAGAAGATCAACGTCGAGCCCTGCCCCATGGAAGATTTCCGTGGCAGCGCACCGCGTGGTCACCGTTTTGACGAGCTGCCGCGCCAAAGCAGCGGCGGCTACGGTCGTGAACGGGATCGCGGCGCCGAGCGTGGCGATCGCGGCGGTGATGCGTCGCGGGGCAGTTCCGGTTTTGGCCATCGCGGCTCGCGCATGGCCCAGCGCCCGGCGCACTCGGACCCGTTCTTCGACAAGCCCTACGAGGCAACCGCCAGCGTCGATGCGAGCTGGGACAGCCAAGGTGCTGCCGCGCCCAAGGCGGGCAGCGGCATCAAACCCAAGCGCAAGCTGGCCGCGCTGTTCAAGGCGCCTGTTGCGCCTGTCGCGCCTGTCCCGCCTGTGGCACCCGTCGTCACTTCCGAGGTCTGAGCGCCGCGCAAGCCGCCTGCCTCACGAAAAACGCCTGCCTTGCAGGCGTTTTTTCATGGGCGCTCGCTCATGGGCGGCGTCCAGGTCAGCCCGGGGCCTGCGCCTGCGGGCAGTCCACCTGGATCAGTTCCCGGTCCGCCAGGTGATCGCCGAAACGCATCATGCTCAGGCAGCCGCCCCAGACGCAGCCGGTGTCCAGCGCCACCAGGTCGGGCCGGTTGATGTGGCCCAGCGTGGACCAGTGGCCAAACGCAATCGTTGCGCTCGCCGTGGCGCGGCCCGGCACATCGAACCAGGGCATGAGGCCGGGCGCCGCCTGCTCGGCCGACTCGGTGCTGTCGAAATCCATGACACCCTGTGCGGTGCAAAAGCGCAGCCGGGTCAAGGCGTTGACGATGACCCGCAGGCGCTCCCAACCCTGCAGGTCGGGTGACCAGCGATCGGGCTGGTTGCCGTACATGGCCTGCAAAAAATCGGGCAACTGCTTGCTGCGCAGTACCGCATGCACCTCGCCCGCCAGCGCCATCACTTCCTGGCTGCTCCACTGCGGCAGCACGCCGGCATGGACCATCAGCAGTTCCTCTCCATGCGCCATGCGGTGGCTGCGCGCCAGCGGCTGGTGGCGCAGCCAGTCCAGCAACTGATCGCGATCGGGCGCATCCAGCACCCGGGCCAGCGTGTCGCGCCGGCTGCTGCGGCGCACGCCCTGGGCGGCGGCCAGCAGGTGCAGGTCATGGTTGCCCAGCAGGGCGCGCATGGAGTCGCCGGCGGCCATGCAGGTGCGCAGCACCTTGTCCGATTCCGGGCCGCGGTTCACAAGGTCGCCCAGGATGTACAAGGTATCGCGGCTGGCGGAGAAGTCCACGCGGTGCAGCAGGCGCTCAAAGGCGTCGTGGCATCCCTGGATATCGCCGATACAGTAAAGTGCCATGGTCTTCTTTCTGATATACGAACCATGGATTTTCTGCTGATCGCGTTGCTTACGCTGCTCAATGGGGTGTTTGCAATGTCCGAATTGGCACTGGCCTCCAGCCGCAAGGCTCGGTTGGTGGCACTGGCTGAAACAGGCGACAAGGGTGCGGTGGCAGCACTGGCCTTGCTCGAAAACCCCACGCAATTTCTTTCTTCGGTGCAGGTGGGCATCACCTCCATCGGCCTGCTCAACGGCATTTTGGGCGAGGCGGCCTTCAGTGACGGGCTGGCCGCATGGCTGCTGGGCCTGGGAATTCCGGAACGCGCGGCCAGCATTTCTGCCACGGCGCTCGTCGTGACCGTGATCACCTTCGTCACCATCGTCTTCGGAGAGCTGGTGCCAAAGCGCATAGGCCAGCTTTATCCCGAAACCGTGGCCACGGTGGTTTCCCGGCCCATGACCTGGGTGGCGTCGGCTGCAAAGCCCTTTGTGCGGCTGCTGGCCTTTTCCACCCGCGCCATGCTGACTCTGCTGCGCATCAATGAATCCGCAGCGCGCGCCGTGACCGAAGAGGAAATCGTGGCAAGCCTCGCCGAAGGGCGGGATGCCGGAGTGATCGAGGCCAACGAGCACCAGATGGTGCAAAACGTCTTTCACCTCGATGACCGCTCACTGACGTCGATCATGGTCCCGCGCGGCGACGTGCAATGGCTGGATGCCGACATGACCGTCACCGAGGCATTGCAGGCCTCGGCCGACGACCACTCGAAGGGCGGGCATTCCTGGTACCCGGTGTGCCGCAATTCGCTGGATGACGTGGTCGGCATCATCAGCGTGGCGCGCCTGCTGGCATTGGGCTCGGATGCCGCCGGCACCACGCTGTACGAACATGTGCTGCCGGCTTCTTTCCTGCCCGAGACGCTCAGCGCCATGGAGCTGCTGGAGCAATTGCGTGCCCGGTCCGGGCGCATGGTGTTTGTGGTGGATGAATATGGCGTGGTGCAAGGCATCATGACGCCCCGGGATTTGCTCGAAGCGATTACCGGCGAGTTACAGCCTGTGACCGAGGCAGAAGCCTGGGCCATGCAGCGTGAGGATGGCTCCTGGCTATTGGACGGTCTGATGCCCATATCGGAGCTGAAGGCGCGCCTCGATATTCGTGATCTTCCCGATGAACACCGCGGCCGATACAACACCGTGGCGGGCCTTCTCATGGCAGAAAGCGGTCATTTGCCCATTCTGGGGGAACGGGTCAGCTGTGCGGGCTGGATCTTCGAGGTCATCGATCTCGATGGCAAACGCATTGACAAGGTGCTGGCCATATCGGATTTATCCGAGAACTACTCTTCGCAATAGGCAGCAGCGATATTGTGGGTTTTGCTTACATGCGTCTTGCGCCATGGGCTGATTATGTTTTTATAATGAAAGCTCTTAAACTACTTTCAAGGCGCATACCATGAGCTCTTACAAGGAACTGCTGAAGCAGCGACAGGAACTGGAGCAACAGATCCAGGAAGCACGCAAGCGCGAGCTTGCCGACGCCGTGGGACAGGTTCGCAACTTGATTGCCGAATATGGTCTGACTGCCGATGACGTGTTTCCTGCAGCTCGTGGTCGTACCGCTGGCACAACCGGTGCCAAAGTGGCTCCCAAGTACCGCGATCCCGCAACCGGCCAAACCTGGACCGGACGCGGCAAGCCGCCAAAGTGGATTCAGAATCAGGACCGTGAGAAATTTGTCATCTGATTTTCCCGTCGCGCATGAAAGAGCCCGCCCAGTGCGGGCTTTTTTCATTGTCACGGCCATTTGTCAAAAGATTGTCTCAGTTGAGAATCTCTATCATCCGCGGCGTAAAGTGTGGATCCGTGTATGGACATTTCCAGAGCGGCGATGCAAAGGCCGATTTTTGGCCGCGCCGCACAGGTGATGGTCGGGCGATGTCCTTTATGGCAGTCTGGTGCGTGGCGGGATGCCCGTTTTTGGGATCTTGATGCGCCTCAATGCCTGGGGGATGCGCGCAAGTTTCAGAAGATTCCGAGCATTCTTTGATTTTCTCCAGCGGTGTCCGACTTGAATAATCAGGCCCCGGCCGCCATGGGTGGCGGCAGGGGCACAATACGCACATGAACAAGCAGGTGTTGATTGCCGGCGGCGGCATTGGTGGCCTGGCCGCCGCCATCGGTGCGTCGCGGGCGGGTTGGGAAGTGCGTCTTTTCGAGCAGGCGCCCGCGCTCAGTGAAGTGGGCGCCGGAATCCAGATCGGTCCGAATGTCGTGCGGCGGCTTCAGGCCTGGGGCCTGCAAAAACCGCTGCAGCAGGTGGTGGCATTGCCGGGCAGCCTGCGCGTGCGCAGCGCAGTCACCGGGCAGGAATTGGCGCATATGCCCTTGGGCAGCGAGTCCGTGCAACGCTATGGCGCGGCCTACGCCACCATCCACCGGGCCGATCTGCAGCAATTGCTGCGGGAAGCCGCTCAGACTTATCCGGGCATGCACCTGAACCTGGGCCAGCCCATCGAGAGCTTTTCCGAGACCGACGGCGTGGTCACCGTGCGAACCCGGGCCGGCAAGCTGATCGAAGGCGATGCCCTGGTCGCCGCCGATGGCGTGCGCAGCGTTCTGCGCCAGCAGTTGCTGGGCGATGGCCCGCCGCGTGTCACCGGGCATCTGGCCTACCGCGCCCTGGTGCACCAGGCCCAGTTGCCCAAGCGCCTGCGGGCCACCGATGTCACGGCCTGGCTGGGCTCGCGCATGCATGCCATCCAGTACCCCGTGCGCCGGGGCGAGCTGCAGAACCTGGTGATCATCATCCAGGGCCCGGCGCCCGAGGATCTGGCGAACTGGGACCATGCGGGCAATCTCGACGATCTGGTGCGGGTGCTGCAGGGCAGTTGCCCCCAGCTGCTGGACCTGGTCCAGCATGTGCCTGCAGCCGGTGGCGACTGGCGGCTGTGGCCGGTGGGGGATCGCCCGCCCGTGCAATCGGCCGCGCAGATGGCGCGCGGCGTGGTGGCCTTGCTGGGCGATGCGGCCCATCCCATGCGCCCCTATCTGGCCCAGGGCGCTGGCATGGCGATTGAAGATGCAGCCGAGCTGCAGCGCGCCCTGTCCATGCACGATCTCGACGTCAACATGCGCCTGCGCCGCTACGCGCTCAACCGCTGGCAGCGCAATGCGCGCGTGCAGGCACGCTCGCAGCGCAACGGCCGCATCTTCCATGCCACGGGTCCCGTGCGCTGGGGGCGTGACCTGTCGCTGCGCCTGCTGGGCTCCCGGCTGATGGATCTGCCCTGGCTGTACCGTGGCGATGGCTCGGCCGCCAACGCCTTGTAGAGACAGAGACTCCGGCCGCTAGGCGGCCGGGGCCTGCCGCAGCAGCGGCGAGGAGGGCAGGAAACGGAACGCGGTTGACGCGCCCACCAGCGTGGCTGCAATCGAGATCATCACCGCCTTGTAGGGCTCCACGCCCCAGGCCTCGGCCCAGGCCGCCACCCAGCCCGTGAACCATTGCACCAGGGCCACGCCCAGGAACATGGCCATGGTGAACAGCGACAGCGCGCGGCCGGTCATCTCGGGCGGGTAGGAAGCGCGCACATCGGCGTACTGCAGCACCGAGTAGCCTGACAGCAGGCCCATGGCGAAGATCAGTGCCACATTGGTCCAGCCATGGTGCAAAAAGGCCATGAGCATGAAGAGGCTGCCCATGAGCATCGAGTAATTGGTGAGCCAGCGCCGGCGCCGTCCTGGGCCGGGGTCCATGCGCCCGAAAATCGCGGGGCTGAACAGCGAGATCATCGATACGACCAGCGCCACATTGCCGCTTTCCACCAGCGAAAAGCCATAGCGATGGATGAGCAGCGGCCCCAGCCACAGGCCGCGCAGCGCCAGAAACGCTGCATAGCAGGCCATGGCCAGCAGGACGATACCCAGCGTGTGCGGCAGCGTGAACAGCTCGGCCATGCGGCGTGCCGCCACGCCCCAGCTTTCCCGTGCGGCGGTCTGTACTCCGCTGCGGGCGGGCTCGTGCACGCGCCACCAGATCAGCAGCCACGACAGGGCCGACATCACGGCCAGCAGCGCAAAGCCCGAGCGCCAGCCGAAATGCTGGACCAGCCAGGCCAGTGGCGTGCCTGTGAACAGCAGCCCCAGTCCACCGACACCCATGCCCACGCCCGACAGAAAGGCAAAGCGGTCCATGGGAAAGTGGCGCGAGATGAACATGGTGCAGGCCAGAAAGGCGGGCGAGCAGCCCACGCCGATCAGCAACTGGCCCACCATCAGCCAGCCGTAATTGGGTGCGGCGGCGGACAGTGCCGATCCCGCAATCGCCAGCGGAAACGACAGCAGCACCGTGCGCCGCAGGCCGTAGAGATCCATGCCGATGCCCATCAGCAGCTGGGCCACGCCGAAGGACAGGCCGAACAGGCCGGCGAAGGCGCCCAGCGACTGGGCCGTGAGCCCGAAATCCTGCTGAAGACCCGTGGCCATGACCGAGGTGGTGGTACGAAAGGCCTGGCTCAGCGCAAAGGCCGAGAGCAGGGACAGCAGCATGGCCCACAGCAGCTGGCTGCGCGGCGGCGGTGCTGCGGGGGAGGTCTGCGAAGCCTCTGTGTGTATGTTGTTGTGTGGGGGCTGTTGTGGCGCTGCGGACACGGTATTTCTCCTGGCGCCGCAGCTTACCCGTTTGCGCGCCTGCCCGCTGTCGCCACCGCAGCGGCCTGCTGTCGGTGGCGCCCGCCAGTTCTTACAGCTCGGTGCGCAGCGCCCAGATTTCGGGGAACAGCACCACGTCCAGCATCTTGCGCAGATAGCTGACGCCGCCCGTGCCGCCCGTGCCCCGCTTGAAGCCGATGACGCGCTCCACCGTGGTCAGGTGGCGGAAGCGCCACAGGCGGAAGGCGTCCTCGATGTCGGCCAGCTTTTCGCCGAGCTGATACAGGTCCCAGTGCTTGTGGGGATCGCGGTAGACGGTGATCCAGGCCTGCTTGACGCCCTCGCTGGCCTCGTAGGGCTGGGTCCAGTCGCGCTCCAGCCGGTCGGCGGGCACGTCAATGCCCTCGCGCGCCAGCAGCTGCAGGGACACGTCGTAGAGCGAGGGCGAGCGCCATGATGCCTCCACCTGGGCCAGCAGGTCGGGCCGGTGGGCATGGGGCTGGAGCATGGCGGCGTTCTTGTTGCCCAGCGAGAACTCGATGCAGCGGTACTGGTAGCTTTGGAAGCCGCTGGAGTTGGCCAGGTAGGGGCGCATGGCCGTGTACTCGGGCGGGGTCATGGTGGACAGCACGGTCCAGGCGCTGACCAGTTGCTCCATGATGCGGCTCACGCGCGCCAGCATCTTGAAGGCGTCGGCACGCGTGCCGCCTGCGATGGCGGCCGTGGCGGCTCGGACCTCATGCAGCATCAGCTTCATCCACAGCTCGCTGGTCTGGTGCTGGATGATGAACAGCATCTCGTCATGCGCGGGCGACAGCGGATGCTGTGCCGTGAGGATCTGGTCCAGGTGCAGGTAGTCGCCATAGCTCATGGACTGGCTGAAGTCCAACTGGGCGCGCTCCTCTTTGACGATGGATTCGGTGCGGCCGGGGCTGTTCATGGGGCAGCCGGAGTGTTCGGTGGTCATGTGGGAGTCTCGCAAGTCTCGACGCGGAAAATGCAGGGCGCAGCGTAACCGAATCCCGCGCTGAAATCCTGCGGGTTGCAAGAAGCGGGATGCGCGGGTGCTCCGGGCTGCGTAGAGTAGGGCATCCGATGACCCAGAAAGACATGCCGTGTCCAACCAAGCCATGAATCAAGCCAGCAATGCCACTGCCAACCCCACGGCCCTGGTGGCCCGATGCTGCCGCTGGCTGGAGACCGAGGAGCCCCCGCCTGCCCTGGGCGCTCTGGCCGAACGCTCGGGCCTGAGCCCCTGGCAACTGCACCGATTGTTCAAGCAGGCCACGGGCCTCACGCCCAAGGCCTATGCCAAGGCCCATCGCGCGCATGCCCTTCGCGCGGCGCTGCAGCCGGGCCAGAGCGACTCGGTCACCGATGCGGCCTACTCCAGCGGCTATGCGGCCAGCAGCAGTTTCTACCGCGACGCAGGCGCCATGCTGGGCATGGCGCCCGGCGACTACCGGCGCGGCGGCATGCGCCAGACCATCCGCTTTGCCGTGGCCGAATGCACGCTGGGCAGCATCCTCGTGGCCAGCACCGAGCGCGGCGTGTGCTGCGTACTGCTGGGCGACGACGCCGAGGCCCTGGTGCAGGACCTGCAGCAGCGCTTTCCGCTGGCCGAACTGGTGGGTGGCGATGCGGGCTTCGAGCACACCGTGGCCCAGGTCGTGGCCCTGGTCGAGCAGCCGCGCCGCGGTCTGGCGCTGCCGCTGGACGTGCAGGGCACGGTCTTCCAGCAGCGCGTGTGGCAGGCGCTGTGCGCCATTCCGGCCGGCCAGACCCTGAGCTATTCGGAACTGGCCCTGCGCCTGGGCATGCCCACGGGCGCCCGCGCCGTGGCCAGCGCCGTCGCGGCCAACCCCATTGCCGTGGCCGTGCCCTGCCACCGCGTGGTGCGCAACGACGGCAGCATCTCCGGCTACCGCTGGGGCGTGGAGCGCAAGCGCGCCCTGCTGCTGCGCGAGGCGCGCCAGGCGCAGGAGGCCGCTGGCCGGGAGACAGGGCGGGAGAGCGGCCGAGCCCCGCTGCGCCAGGCCGGCAAGGCATGAGCGGGCGGCGTGGCGGCCACAGCCATGGCGCAGAGCAGCAACTGACGCTGCCGGCCGACTACCGCATGACCGAGTTCTGGGGCTTTCACCGGCGCGATGCCCAGCGCCTGTCCGAATGCGATCTGCAGGACGGCGACACCATCCGCATGCACAAGGGCCTGATGTGGAAAGGCCTTCCCACGCTGCTGACCCTGGAGCTGACGCAGCATTGCGAAGAGGCGGCCGTGGTGCAGGCCCGATGGCGCCTGCCCTCCGAGGCACGCGCCATCACCGGCATGGACGATGTGCTGGCCGCCATGCTGCGGCGCATGTTCGGACTGTCCCAGGATGTGGGCGAATTCGAGCGCCGTTTTGGCCGCCATGCGCGGCTGGGGCCGCTGCTGGCGCGTCAGCGTGGCCTGCATGTGCCCGCGGCCTGCACGCCCTGGGAGGCGCTGAGCTGGGCCGTCACCGGGCAGCAGATCAGCGTGGCGGCAGCCGTGTCGCTGCGCCGCCGCCTGATCGCTGCAGCCGGCCAGCCGGTGGCGCTGCACGATGGCCATGCCGACGCGCCGCAGCAGCTGTGGTGCATGCCGGAGGCCGCCCAGCTGGCACAGCTCGGTGAGGAGGATTTGCGCGCAGCCGGCTTTTCGCGGAGCAAGACGCACACGCTGCGCCTGCTGGCGCAGGCCGTGCAGTCGGGTGAATTGCCGCTGGACGACTGGGCGGCCCTGCCTGAACTGCCGGTGGCCGAGATCCGCGAGCGGTTGCTGGCCCTCAAGGGCATAGGCCCGTGGACTGTGAACTACATGCTGCTGCGCGGCTATGGACACCTGGACGGCCCGCTGCATGGCGATGTGGCCGTGCGCCGGGCCCTGGCCCTGCTGCTGAAGACGGACGCCATGGATGCGGCGCAGACCGAGTTGTGGCTGCGGGACTTCGCGCCCTGGCGCGCCCTGGTCGCGGCCCATCTCTGGGCCTCGCTGTCGTCCACGGCGTTCTGAAGGGCTGGCTCCAGGCTTCAGGTCACCGCATTGACGCGGTTGAACTCCGGCTTGCGCCATTCGCCTGATTCCAGCACCTGGCGCAGGTGCTCCACGGCGTGCCAGACATCTTCGAATCCCACGTACAGCGGCGTGAAGCCGAAGCGCAGGATGTCCTTGTGCAGGCCCGTGCCGTCGCCCTTGCGGAAGTCGCCGATCACGCCGCGTGCTATCAGCGCCTGCACGATGGCATAGGCGCCGCTGTCCTTGCCGTCCACGCCCAGCCCCTCCTCGCGCGTGAGGCAGACCTGGGAGCCGCGCCGGCCGTGCTCGCGCGGCGTGGCCAGGCCCAGGCCGTGGCCCTGGCAGCGTTCCTCGACCAGGGCGATGAACAGGTCGGTCAGCGCCAGCGACTTGTTGCGCAGCGCGTCCATGCCGCCCAGCGGCTCCACGGCCGTGAACACGTCCAGGCCGCACTGCAGCACGCTCAGGCTGACCATGGGCTGGGTGCCGCACAGGTAGCGCTGTATGCCCTGGGCCGGGTGGTAGTCCGGCACGAACTTGAAAGGCTCGGCATGGCCGAACCAGCCCGACAGCGGCTGCCAGAAGCGGTTGATCAGGCGCGGGTTGGCCCAGACAAAGGCCGGCGCACCGGGGCCGCCGTTGAGGTACTTGTAGCTGCAGCCAATGGCGAAGTCTGCATTCGCGCCCTTGAGATCGACAGGCACGGCGCCCGCGCTGTGGCACAGGTCCCAGACGCAGAGAATGCCCTTGCCCTGCGCGGCAGCCGTCACGGCAGCCATGTCGTGCATGGCGCCCGTGCGGTAGTTGACATGGGTGAGCATGCAGATGGCCACCTCGTCGGTCAGCGCGCCGGCAATTTCCTCGGGTTCGAGCAGCACCAGCTCCAGGCCGTATTCCTGGCAGACTGACTGGGCGATATAGAGGTCGGTGGGGAAGTTGCTGCGCTCGCTGATCAGGCGCTTGCGCTGCGGCGCGTCCTCGCGCGCAATGCGGGCCGCCGCCGACAGCACCTTGTAGAGGTTGATGGAGGCCGTGTCGGTGAACACCAGCTCACCCGCGCCCACGCCCAGCCAGGGGGCGAACTGGTCGCCCAGGCGCTGGGGCAGGCTGATCCATCCGGCATCGTTCCACGAGCGGATCAGGCCCTGCGCCCATTCCTGCTGCACCACCTCGGCCACGCGCGCGGCGGCGGCGCGGGGGCTGGCGCCCAGCGAATTGCCGTCAAGGTAGATCACGCCTTCGGGCAGCGTGAATTGGTCGCGCAGGGCGCGCAGCGGGTCTTGCGCATCGAGGGTGAGGCAGTCTTGCAGGCTCGTCACGGGGTCTCCTTGGGTATCGAAAAGGCGAAAGGCGCGGGCAGGGCCGGCGCCGCAATGCGGGCAGGGATCAGGCCAGGGCGCGCAGCACGGCGCGCACGGGCGAGGCATCGGCCTCGACCAGCTTGAGCGGCAGGGCGATGAGCTCGTAGTCGCCCTCGGCCACCTCGTCCAGCACCAGGTTCTCCAGCACGCGCAGGCCGCGCCGGCGGATCACCTGGTGGCTGTCCAGGCTCTTGCTGCTGGCCGGGTCGATGCTGGCGGTGTCAATGCCGATGAGCTTCACGCCCAGGTCGGCCAGGCGCTCCACCGTGGCCGGCGCATAGGCTGCCAGCTCCTGGTCCCAGGTGGTGGGGGCGCGCTTGTAGGTGCGCACCAGCACGCGTGCCGGAAGATGCTCCACGGCGTGGGCGATGTGCTCCCATTCGACCAGCGGTCCCTTGCCGATGGCGTGGATCACGCGGCAGGGGCCGAGGAAGGCGTCGAGATCCACGTTGCCGATGGATGCCCCGTCGGCGTCATAGTGCAGCGGTGCGTCGGCATGCGCTCCTACATGGGGCGACAGCGTGATGGCGCTGACATTGACCGGGCAGCCCGGCCCGATGGTGGCGCACCATTGCTGGCTGTAGGCCGTGTCGCCGGGAAAGACGGGGCTGGCGGCCTGCACGGCCGGGGAGATGTCCCAGAGTCTGCGGGTCATGGCTTCAGTCCTTCTTGCGCGCTTGTGCGCGGGGCCGGTACCACAGCGCATACACCAGGGCCAGCAGGCCCAGGAAGGGCAGGCCCGTGAGCAGCGTCATGTGGAAGACCTCGGTGAAATAGGTGGTGACGATCACGCCCAGCATCAGCGCGGCGCCGGCCAGCGTGAACAGCGGAAAGCCCCACATGCGGAACTGCAGGCGCTGGCCCGGATGCTCGCGCGACCAGCGCGCGCGGAAGAACAGATGGGTCACGAAGATCATGAACCAGGTGAACATGGCGCCGAACATGGACACGGACATCATCCACAGCAGCGAGCCCTCGGGCTTCCACAGGTTCACGGCCACGGCCACGGCAATGCCCAGGCAGGAGATGGCAATCGCCGCCACGGGCACGCCCCGGCTGTTCAACCGCCCGAACACCGAGGGCGCATAGCCGCCGCGCGACAGGCTGAACATCATGCGCGAGGTCACATACAGCTGGCTGTTCATGGCCGACAGCGCGGCCACCAGCACCACGAAGTTGATGATGCTGGCAGCGCCCGGGATGCCGATGATCTCCATCACCTTCACGAAGGGGCTCTTGTCTGTGCCGGCCTGCTGCCAGGGCACGATGGCCAGCATCAGCGCGATCGTGGCCAGGTAGAAGATCACCAGGCGCGCCATGGTGGTGCGAAAGGCCCGGGTGATGGCGCGCCTGGGGTCCTCGGCCTCGCCGGCCGCCACGGCCACGGCCTCCAGGCTCAGGTAGCTGAAGATGGCGATGATCACGGCCACCCAGGTGCCCCACAGGCCCTTGGGGAAGAAGCCGCCATCGGCCGTGTAGTTGAAAAAGCCGATGCCCTGGGGCTGCGAGCCGAACACCACCCAGGCGCCGATCAGGATGAAGGCCACGATGGCGATGATCTTGACCATGGAAAAGCCGTACTCCACCTGGCCGAAGGCCTTGACGCTGCTGGCGTTGACGGCCACCAGCGCGCCCGAGAACACCAGCACCCAGATCCAGCGCGGCACGTCCGGGAACCAGTAGCCCATGTAGATGCCGATGGCCGTCACCTCCATGCCCACGGCCAGCACCACGGCGGCCCAGTAGGCATAGCGGACCATGAAGCCGGCCAGCGGGCTGATGTAGTGCTCGGCATAGGCGCCGAATGAGCCCGAGGTCGGGTGGGCCACCGTCATCTCGGCCAGGCAGCCCATGAGCAGCAGCGAGATCAGCGCGCCGATGGCATAGCTGACCAGCACGCTGGGCCCGGCGAAGCCGATGGCGAAGGCGCTGCCCATGAACAGGCCGGTGCCGATGGCGCCGCCAATGGCGATCATCACCATCTGGGCGGCGGACAGCTGCTGGCGCAGGCCGGTTTCTCGTTGCTGAATGTCTTGGAAGGCGGCCATGGTGCGCGGCAGGTGGGGGCTGAAAGCGGAAGGCGTAAGTATCTGCGCTTTCACCGCCAGCCCCGGGCTGGCTGCTGCAAAACCATGGGAGGGTCCGGCCCAGATGCGGCCGGCTTAGGTACTGGCCTAGGCGCCGCGTGCGTAGCAGCCCGGCGTCAGCGCATGGTGTGCCTTGAAGGCGCGCTGCAGGTGCGCCTGGTCGGCAAAGCCCATGGCATAGGCTGCATCGGACAGCGCTGCGCCCGTGGCCAGCAGGCGGCGTGCGCCGTTGATGCGCAGGTTCAGGCGGTAGCTGCCGGGCGTCATGCCCGTGGCCGCCTTGAAGCGGCGGATGAAGCGCGTGGCGCTCATGCCGCATTCCTGGGCCAGGGACTGCACGGTCAGGCCCGCATCGGGTCCTGCATGCAGGCGCTGCAGTGCGGGGGCCAGGGCCGCCGCATCGCCGGGCAGGGGCAAGGCTGCGGGCTGGGCACAGCGGTCCAGCAGGTGCTCCAGGCCCAGGGCCAGGCGGTCGGCGGCCGCCGTGCCATCGACGGGGCGGCACAGGCCATCCACCAGGCTGGCGATGTCCGCATCCGTGAGCGTGCGCCGGGGAAAGCGCAGCGCGGCCACGCCCAGCCGCGCGTGCAGCCAGTCGGCATCGACAAACAGCATGCGGTAGGACCACGGCGCGCCGGGGTCGGGATTGCAGGCATGCCAGGCGCCGGGCTCGATCAGCACCACGCCGCCCGCCTCCACAGGCTGCGGGCCGTGGGCATGGTGGAACACGGTGCGGCCCGCGTCCACGATGCCGATCGAGTACTCGGCATGCATGTGCAGCCGAAAGCAATGCGGCGAGCGCGCGCTGTCGCGCAGCTCGGCCCAGGGGGCGGCCGGATGGCGGTGGAATCGGTGGGGGGAGGTTGAAGTCATGGCGGCCAGCCATCATGCCAGCATGGCCGCCACGCTGGCGACCAGCAGCAGGGCCAGCAGGCGGTGGAACAGTCGCTGGCGGCGTTCGGTGCGCAGCCAGCCCGAAAGCAGCTGCCCCAGCAGCGCCCAGCTGCCGACCCCCACCAGGCAGGCCAGCAGCGAAATGGCGCAAAACTGCAGCAGCGCCCACGGCGCATTCGCGTGGGGCAGCACGAACAGGCCCACGCCGGCCAGCGCCACCAGCCAGGCCTTGGGGTTGAGCGTCTGCACGGCCGTGCCCTGCAACAGCGCTTGCAGCAGGGCCTGCAGCGGGCGCTGCGATCCGGCCTGCTGCTGCGCACCGGCCTGGCCCACAGGTGCGTTGGCCAGCCGCCAGGCCAGCCACAGCAGATAGGCGGCGCACAGCCACTGTGCGGCCGTGGACAGCTGCGGCAGCGTCTGCAGCAACCACTGTGCTCCTTGGCCCATGACCCAGACCACGGCCGCATAGCTGGCGCTGGCGCCCAGCACATAGGCGGCAGAGACCAGGCGCGAGCGCGCTGCGCCGTGGCGCAGGGCCAGCACATTGACGGGGCCGGGCGTGATGGCGCCCACGAGGGTGAAGACGCCCATGGCGAGCAGCGAGGAGGACATGAGATTTCGCGCGGACGCAGGACTGCACAAGGCCCGCAGTCTCGTCCCGCACGCCGCCCCTGTATTGAACGCAATTGCGGGGCGCCGGCATGTCCGTCACATCCTCTAGGGGAGCATGGCGTAGGCCACGATCTCCAGCTTCATCCCCGGCACCACCAGCGCCGAAATCCCCATGCTGGAGCGGTTGGGATAGGGCGCCTCGAAGAACTCGCGGTACACGGCGTCGATGGCCTGCATGTCGGCCACGTCGGTCATGTAGATCAGCACTTGGGTCACATGCGCCAGCGTGCCGCCTGCGGCCTGCAGCGCGTTGCGCAGGTTGGTGAAGGTCAGGCGCGCCTGCTGTTCGATGGGGCCGGTGTCGATGCTGCCGTCGGGCCGCACGGGGCCGTGGGCCGTGAACAGCATCTGGCCGCTGGCCTTGACGGCCCAGGAGAAGGGCTGCTTGAGCGGCGGCAGTCCCACGTCGATGATTTGCTTCATGGATTTCCTTGTGTTTTGACTACATGCGAAGGCATGGTGTTCTTGCGTCGGAAACTGGGCGCGGCCCATCGGCGGACGCCGAGCAAGGGCCGTCCCGCAGCGATGGTGTCGTCCCGCGCCCGCGCAGCGAGAGCGGGGGAAGCGGCAAAGCCGCTCAGGGGTCACAGTTTCGTTCTCACGGACCAGATTTCGGGGAACAGCACCACGTCCAGCATCTTGCGCAGGTAGCTGACGCCGCCGGTGCCGCCCGTGCCGCGCTTGAAGCCGATGACGCGCTCCACCGTGGTCACATGGCGAAAGCGCCACAGGCGGAAGGCGTCCTCGATGTCGGCCAGCTTTTCGCCGAGCTGGTACAGGTCCCAGTGCGACTGCGGGTCGCGGTAGACCTGGGCCCAGGCGGCCTCGACCTCGGGGCTGGCCGTGTAGGGCTGGGTCCAGTCGCGTTCCAGGTGCCAGGCAGGAATGGCCAGGCCCTGGCGTGCCAGCAGGCGCAGGGCCTCGTCGTACAGGGAAGGTGCGCGCCATGCGGCATCCACCCGGGCCAGCAGGTCGGGCCGGTGAGCATGGGGCTGGAGCATGGCGGCGTTCTTGTTGCCCAGCGCGAACTCGATGCAGCGGTACTGGTAGCTCTGGAAGCCGCTGGAGCTGGCGAGATACGGGCGCATGGCCGTGTACTCGGTAGGCGTCATGGTGGCCAGCACGGACCAGGCGCCCACCAGCTGCTCCATGATGCGGCTCACGCGGGCCAGCATCTTGAAGGCATCTGCGTGGCGGTCGGCCGCCACGGCGGCCGTGGCCGCGCCCAGCTCGTGCAGCATCAGTTTCATCCACAGCTCGCTGGTCTGGTGCTGGATGATGAACAGCAGCTCGTCATGCGTGGGCGACAGCAGTTGCTGGGCGCCGAGGATGGCGTCCAGCTGCAGGTAGTCGCCATAGCTCATGGACTGGCTGAAATCCAGCTGCGCCTTTTCCTCGGCGACGATGCGCTCGGTCAGGCCGCCATGGATGGGGCAGCCGCTCATTGCGGTGCCTCCAGCACCGTGGCAATGGCGTCGGCCACGTACTGCACGTTGGCGCCGGACAGGCCCGACATGCACATGCGGCCCGAGCGGATCAGGTACACGCCGTGCTCGTCGCGCAGGCGGTGGACCTGGGGCTCGCTGATGCCGGTGTAGCTGAACATGCCGCGCTGGGTCAGCAGGAAGCCGAAGTCGCGCCGCCCGCCAAAGCGTTCATGCAGCGCGCCGTGCAGCTGGGCGCGCATGTCCTTGATGCGGCCGCGCATCTGCGCCAGCTCCTGTGCCCATTGGGCGCTCAGCTCGGGCGACGCCAGCACCTGCTGCACCAGGCGCGCGCCACGGGTGGGGGGCGAGGAATAGTTGCTGCGCACCGTGGCCTTGAGCTGGCCCAGCACATTGCCGGCCGTGGCCGCGTCGCTGCAGACCACGCTGAGGCCGCCCACGCGTTCGCCATACAGCGAGAAATTCTTGGAAAACGAGTTGGCCACGAAGGCCTGGGCGCCCGCATCGGCCAGGGCGCGCACGGACCAGGCGTCTTCATCGAGCCCATCGCCAAAGCCCTGGTAGGCCATGTCCACGAAGGGGATCAGGCCGCGCTCCACGATCACCGGGATGAGTTGCTGCCACTGCTCGCGCGACAGGTCCACGCCCGTGGGGTTGTGGCAGCTGGCATGCAGCAGCACCACGCTGCCCGAGGGCAGTTCGCGCAGTGTCTGCAGCATGGCGTCGAAGCGCAGGCTGCCCGTGGCCGCGTCGTAGTAGGGGTAGCTGTGGGTGCGCAGGCCCGCGCCCTGGAAGATGGCCAGATGGTTGTCCCAGGTGGGATCGCTGAGCCAGACCTCGGCGTCGGGGAAATAGTGCTTGATGAAGTCCGCGCCCAGCTTGAGCGCGCCCGAGCCGCCCAGGGTCTGCACGGTGGCGATGCGCTGCGCGCGCACGGCCTCGTGCTCAGCGCCGAACACCAGGCTCTGCACCAGCTGGCGGTAGGGAGCAATGCCTTCGATGGGCAGGTAGCCGCTGGGGCTTTGCTCGCGGGCCAGGGCATCGCCAGCCTGTCGCACGGAGTCCAGCACGGGCAGGCGGCCGGCCTCGTCGAAATACAGGCCGATGCTCAGGCTGACCTTGTCGGTGCGCGGGTCCTGCTGAAAGGCTTCCATCAGCGACAGGATGGGATCTCCGGGGTAGGGCGGGACGTGGCTGAACATCGAGGCGCGGGCGGTATCGAGGGGGGCAAGAGTCGTCATGTTTCTAAGGGAGGGAGAAAAACGGGAGGCCGGATGTCACCGGGCGGGAACCTGGGCTTGCGCTTGGGCTTGGGCTGAGGTTTGGGGCTGAGGGGCGGGCTGGCCGGCCGGCTTGCGGTACCAGATGGCGTAGATGGCGCCCAGCAGCAGCAGGAAGGGCAGGCCGGTGAGCACGGTCAGGCGGAACACGTCGGTGAACAGCGTGGACACCAGGGCGGCCAGCATCAGAGCCGCGCCCAGAAGCGTCAGCACCGGGAAGCCCCACATGCGGAAGGCCAGCGGCTTGTTGCCCTGGCGCACCCAGTGGATGCGGAAGAACAGGTGGGTCACGAAAATCATGAACCACGTGAACATGGCGCCGAACATGGCCACGGCCATCATCAGCATGAAGGACTGCTCGGGGTTGACGATGTTGAACAGCGTGGCCACGGCAATGCCCAGGCAGGACAGCAGCAGCGCGGGCAGCGGCACGCCGCGCGAATTCACGCGGCCCAGCACGGCGGGCGCATGGCCGGCGCGCGAGAGGCTGAACATCATGCGCGTGGTGATGTACAGCTGGCTGTTCATGGCCGACAGGGCGGCCACCAGCACCACGAAATTGACCACGCTGGCCGCGCCGGGCAGGCCGATGATCTCCATCACCTTGACGAAGGGGCTGCCGTCCTTGCCGGCGGCCGACCACGGCACGATGGCCAGCATCAGCGCGATCGTGGCCAGGTAGAACACCACCAGTCGCACCATGGTGGAGCGGAAGGCGCTGGTGACGGCACGCTGCGGGTCCTTGGCCTCGCCGGCGGCCACGGCGATCATCTCGATGCTCAGGTAGCTGAAGATGGCGATGATCACGCCCACCCAGGTGCCCCACAGGCCGTTGGGGAAGAAGCCGCCGTTGTTGACGTAGTTGGCAAAGCCCACGCCGGCCGGCCGGGTGCCGAACACTACCCAGGCGCCCACCACGATGAAGGCCACGATGGCGATGATCTTGATCATGGAGAAGCTGTACTCCACGGCGCCGAAGGCCTTGACGCTCATCATGTTCACGCCGATCAGCGCGCCCGAGAAGATCACCACCCAGGCCCAGCGCGGCACCTCGGGGAACCAGTAGCCCATGTACAGGCCCACGGCCGTCACCTCGGTGCCCACGGCCAGCACCACGCAGGCCCAGTAGGCATAGCGCACCACGAAGCCGGCCCAGGGGGCGATGTAGTGCTCGGCATAGGCGCCGAACGAGCCCGAGGTCGGGTGGGCCACCGTCATCTCGGCCAGGCAACCCATCAGCAGCAGCGAGATCACCGCGCCGATGGCATAGCTGATCAGCACGCTGGGCCCGGCGAAGCCGATGGCAAAGCCGCTGCCCAGGAACAGGCCGGTGCCGACGGCACCGCCGATGGCGATCATGGTCATCTGTCCGGCTGACAGCTGCTGTTGGAGTCCGGCTTCGCGCTGGACGATGTCTTCGAAGGCTGGCATGGGTTGTTGTCTCCGTTGCTGTGGGGGGCTTCGGAGGCGGATGCTAGTTACGGCCTTCGCAGGGCGTTTAGTAGTTATCCCTAAATGCGCTTGATCTTGGATAAGTTATTCTGTGAAACATGAATTCATAGGTGGTTTATGTCAATCGAGATCGACAGAACGGACCGGCTGCTGATCCGCGCCTTGCAGGACAACGCGCGGCTGACCTCGGGCGAATTGGCGCAACGCGTGCACTTGTCGCAATCGCCGTCGTGGCGGCGCATCAAGCGGCTGGAGGATGAGGGCGTGATCACCGGCTACCACGCCGCGCTGAGCCGGCGCGCCATCGGCTTTGGCGTGCTGGCCTTCGTGATGGTGGGCATAGACCATCAGAACGAGGAGTCATCGCGCCACTTCCAGGAAGCGGTCTGCGCCATTCCCGAGGTCGTGATGTTCCACGGCATCTCGGGGCCGGAGGACTTCCTGCTGGTCGTCGTGGCGCGCGATCTCGATGCCTATTCGGACCTGCTGCTCACCCGCCTGCACCGGCTGCCCGGCGTGCGCCAGGTGCACACGCATTTCTCGCTGCAGGAGTTCAAGGGGCAGTTGGCGGGGCTGCCCGTGGAATAACGGCTGGTGGTGGCGGCTGTTGGCGGCCGGCAGCGCCTGGCTGGTTGCTACAGCAGGCCGCTGTCCAGCGCCTGCATGCCATGGCGCACGCGCACGCGGTTGCAGGCATCGCTGCCGGCCGCAAATTCGCGGCAAGGCGAGGGCCGCCACTCGTAGATGCCGCAATGGGCCTTCTCGCCCACCTTGCCCACCAGCGCTGCGCAGCGCGGGCGCGACCAGTCCGTGCCGCGCATGCGGCAGGTGTAGTCGGTGACTTCCTCGATCAGCCCGGCCGGCACGCGGCCGCCATGCTCCTGCGACTCATGCACGGAAAAGTCCACGCGGAACGACGCGCAGCAGGCGCCGCAGCTCAGGCAAGGATGGGTCATGGCGTGGGCAAGCAGGTGCAGGTGCGGATCGTGGGAGCGCGATTGTCGCGCGCACGCGTGCGGGGCGCCTGGAACCGGCCAAAAACCATGACGGCCATTTGGCAAGACCCTGCCTCTTACTCCGATACCATGCGCGGGCTTCCCACGGGGATTCGATCAAAATCAAAATGAGAATAAAAATCAGTTGATACAACACGCCATGCATTCGATGAATCCCGGGACGGACGCCACGGCTCCGTCCGCACTGTCCGCGCCTCCCAGCTCTCCAAGCCCGGCCACCGCTGCGGCCATCACCCTGGATGCGCTGCCGCGCCAGGTTCCGGCGCGCGTGGTCGAACTCCATGCGGCGCGCGACACGGCCGAGCAGGAACTGCTGCTGCGCCTCATGGAAATCGGTTTCCTGCCGGGCGAGCCCGTTCGCATCCTGGCCGCAGGCTTTCCGGGCGACGACCCGCTGGCCGTGCGCGTGGGCCAGGCCACGTTCGCACTGCGCCGCCATGAGGCGGCCCTGGTGCGCGTGGCGCCGGAGGCGGTGGCATGAGCGCGTCGTCCTCTCCCAAGCTCATCCAGCCGCTGCAGCCTGCCCAGGGTGGTGGCGGCGGTGGTGATTCCGCACTGCGCCTGGCCTTGCTCGGCAATCCCAACTGCGGCAAGACGGCTCTGTTCAACCTGCTGACTGGCGCGCGCCAGAAGGTGGCCAACTACGCGGGCGTGACCGTGGAGCGCAAGGAAGGCTGGCTGAGCACGGCCAGCGGCCGGCGTGTGCGCGTGCTGGACCTGCCGGGCACCTACAGCCTGCACGCCCACAGCGAGGACGAACGCATCACGCGCGACATCGTCTCGGGCCGCCACGCGCGCGAGGCGCCTCCCGAACTGCTGGTCTGCGTCACCGACGCCACCCATCTGCGCCTGAACCTGCGCCTGGTGCTGGAAGCCCAGCGCCTGGGCCTGCCCATGCTGCTGGTGCTCAACATGAGCGACATGGCCAGGCGCCAGGGCATCGATATCGACCGCGAGGCGCTGTCACGCGCCCTGGGCATGCCCGTGCTGTCCACCGTGGGCGTGCGCCAGGACGGCGCGCGCGAACTGCTGCAATGGCTGGACGGCCCCGAAGCCCGCGCCCTGGCGGCGCCGCAGCTGCAGGCCCCGGCCCGCCCGGGCGATGCGCGCGAGCAGGTGCTGGCCCTGCACCAGC
Source organism: Delftia sp. Lp-1 (assembly GCF_020523835.1). Classification (NCBI taxonomy): domain Bacteria; kingdom Pseudomonadati; phylum Pseudomonadota; class Betaproteobacteria; order Burkholderiales; family Comamonadaceae; genus Delftia; species Delftia sp. Lp-1. The sequence continues at coordinate 575,327 of NZ_JAJALJ010000002.1, forward strand.
AGGTGGCCCGCATCATGGCCGACTGCGTCAAGGAGCCCGTGGTGGACACCCGGCGCGACGACCGCATCGACGCCGTGGTGCTGCACCCGCTGTGGGGCATGCTGCTGCTGGCAGCCACGCTGTTCCTGATGTTCCAGGCCGTGTTCAGCTGGGCACAGCCGCTGATGGACGGCATCGAAGGCGGCGTCTCGGCCGTCTCGGCCCTGGTCAACGAGCACATGCCCGAAGGCGCGCTGCGCAGCCTGCTGGCCGATGGCGTGATCGCGGGCACCGGCGCCGTGCTGGTCTTCCTGCCGCAGATCCTGATCCTGTTCCTGTTCATCCTTGCCCTCGAGGATTCGGGCTACCTGCCGCGCGCCGCCTTCATGCTGGACCGCATCATGGGCAAGGTCGGCCTGTCGGGCCGCTCCTTCATTCCGCTGCTGTCCAGCTTCGCCTGCGCCGTGCCCGGCATCATGGCCACGCGCTCCATTACCAGCTGGCGCGACCGCCTGGTGACCATCATGATCGCGCCGCTGATGACCTGCTCGGCGCGCCTGCCGGTCTATGCGCTGCTGATCAGCGCCTTCATTCCCGAGCGCACGGTGGGCGGCATCTTCAACCTGCAGGGCCTGGTGCTGTTCGCGCTGTACGTGGCCGGCATCGTCAGCGCCATGGCCGTGGCCGGCGTGGCCAAGTTGGCCGGCCGCAGCGCCGGACCCACGCCGCTGCTGATGGAGCTGCCCTCCTACCGCTGGCCCAGCCCGCGCAGCCTGGCCCTGGGCCTGTACGAGCGCGCCATGATCTTCCTGCGCCGCGTGGGCGGCATCATCCTGACCGTGAGCATCGTGCTGTGGTTCCTGGCCAGCTACCCGGCGCCGCCCGATGGCGTCACCGAGGCGGCCATCCGCTACAGCTTTGCAGGCCGCATCGGCGGCTGGCTGGAGGTGGTGCTGGCGCCGATCGGCTTCAACTGGCAGATCGCCATCGCCCTGGTGCCCGGCATGGCCGCGCGCGAGGTGGCCGTCAGCGCCATGGGCACGGTCTATGCCCTGTCCGCCGCCAGCGACGAGGCCATGGCCGAGCAACTGGGGCCGCTGATCGCCCACACCTGGTCTATGGCCACGGCGCTGTCGCTGCTGGCCTGGTTCGTGTTCGCGCCCCAGTGCATCTCCACGCTGGCCGCCGTGCGGCGCGAGACCAACGGCTGGCGCTATCCGCTGCTGATGACCGGCTATCTGTTCGCGCTGGCCTATCTGGCCAGCTTCATCACCTATCGTGTAGCCGTCGCGCTGGGCGCGGGCTGAAAGGAACAAGCACCATGTGGCAGAACATCATCGTGGGTTTGATCGTGGCCCTGGCCGGCATGTCCCTGGTCTGGCGCTATCTGCCCGCGCGCTGGCGCCAGAAGGCCGGGCAGATGCATCCGGCTCTGGCGCCCAAGGATGCGGGCGGCTGTGGCGGCTGCAGTGCCTGCGGCGGGGACAGCTGCGCACCGGACAAGCGGGGACCGTAAGGCCACGGCCCGAACTTCCACCGGGAAAAAAGAATGCCTGCAGGCGCAAAGCCTGCAGGCATTCTTTTTTGAGCGGACTGCGTTGTCAGTTCGGCTGGCGGCCCAGCAGCAGGTATTCCATCAGAGCCTTCTGCACATGCATCCGGTTCTCCGCCTCATCCCAGACCACGGACTGCGGCCCGTCGATGACCTCGGCCTCCACTTCTTCGCCGCGGTGGGCGGGCAGGCAGTGCATGAACAGGGCATCGCCACGTGCTGCGGCCATCATTTCGGCGTCCACGCACCAGTCGGCAAAGGCCTTCTTGCGGGCTTCGTTCTCGGCCTCGTAGCCCATGCTGGTCCACACGTCGGTGGTCACCAGGTCGGCGCCCTTGCAGGCGTCCAGCGGGTCCTTGAAGACCTTGTAGCAGCCCTCGCGCGGGGTCTTGCCGCCAAAGGCCAGCTTCTCGTCCACCTCGTAGCCGCCCGGCGTGCTGACGTGGACGGTGAAGCCCAGCAGGTCGGCCGCCTGTAGCCAGGTGTTGGCCATGTTGTTGCCGTCGCCGACCCAGGCGACGGTCTTGCCCTGGATCGAGCCGCGGTGCTCGATGAAGGTGAAGATGTCGGCCAGGATCTGGCAGGGGTGGAACTCGTTGGTCAGGCCGTTGATGACGGGAACGCGCGAGTATTCGGCAAAGCGCACGATCTTGTCCTGGCCATAGGTGCGGATCATCACCAGGTCGGTCATGCGGCTGATGACGCGTGCGCTGTCCTCGATGGGCTCGGCGCGGCCCAGCTGGCTGTCGCCCGTGGTCAGGTGGACCACCGAGCCGCCGAGCTGGTACATGCCCGCCTCGAAGCTCACGCGGGTGCGCGTGCTGGCCTTCTCGAAGATCATGGCCAGCGTGCGGTCGCTGAGCGTGTGGTGCTTTTCGTAGCCCTTGAACTTCTTCTTGATCAGGGCCGCGCGTTCGAGCACATAGGCGTACTCGTCGGCCGTGAAGTCGGAAAACTGCAGATAGTGCTTGATGGCAGTCATAGGCAGGTACTCATTCGGACAGGAATTGCACGATCAGGGGCTTGAGCTTGGCGACCACTTCGTCGGCTTCGGCCTCGGTCATGATCAGCGGCGGCACCAGGCGCACCACGGTGTCGGCGGTCACGCTGAACAGCAGGCCGGCTTCGGCGCCACGGCCCAGCAGGGCGCCGCAGGGCTTGTTCAGCTCTATGCCGATGATCAGGCCCTGGCCGCGCACATCGACCACGCCCTTGACGTCGGCCAGTTCCTTTTGCAGCGTGGCCTTCAGGTGGTCGCCCACCTTGGTGGTGTGGGCCAGCAGGCCGTCCTCTTCCATGATGCGGATGGTTTCGATGCCCGCGCGCATGGCCAGCGGATTGCCGCCGAAGGTGGAGCCATGGTTGCCCGGCTGCAGCACCGTGGCCGCCTTGCCATGGGCCACGACGGCGCCGATGGGCACGCCCGAGCCCAGGCCCTTGGCCAGGGTCATCACGTCGGGGATGATGCCGGCCCACTGGTGGGCGAACCACTTGCCCGTGCGGCCCATGCCAGCCTGGACTTCGTCGAACATCATCAGCCAGCCGTTGGCATCGCACAGTGCGCGCACCTGCTGCATGTACTCGATGCGCATGGGGTGCAGGCCGCCTTCGCCCTGGATGGGCTCCATCATCACGGCCACCACGTCGGGGTTGCCGGCCGTGGCCTGCTGCAGCGCCTCGTAGTCGTTCACCGGCACGCGCAGGAAGCCGTCGAGCAGGGGGCCGAAGCCGTCGCGCACCTTGGGGTTGCCCGTGGCCGTCATGGTGGCGATGGAGCGGCCGTGGAAGGCATGCTCGTAGACCACGATCACCGGCTTGGCGATGCCCTTGTCCACGCCGTACTTGCGAGCGATCTTGATGGCGGCCTCGTTGGCCTCCAGGCCCGTGCTGCAGAAGAAGACATTGGTCATCTTCGAGCGCTCGGTCAGCAGCTTGGCCAGCGTTTCCTGGCCGGGCACGTGGTAGTAGTTGGAGGTGTGGATGAGCTTGGCCACCTGGTCCTGCAGCGCAGGCACCAGCTTGGGGTGGTTATGGCCCAGCGTGTTCACTGCAATGCCGCCCAGCGCATCGAGGTACTGCTTGCCGTTGACGTCCCACACGCGGCAGCCCTGGCCTCGCTCCAGAGCGATCGGTACGCGGCCATAGGTGTTCATCACGTGGGGCGAGGCAGCCTCAATGAAAGCGGTCATTGCAAAAATCTCCTGAGCTGGAAAGTAAACGGCATCCGGGCGTTGCCGCCGCAGATGCCTGAAAAACAGCGAAGCCCGATTCTAGGGGCCGCGCGATGGCCTACCGTTGCGGTTTGCGCATCACAGCCATGCAATGAACCTACGCCACACTTGGGTAGTGCGCTGCAACAAGGCCTCAGCTCTTATATAAGAGATAAAATGCCGGCTTGGCCTGCTGGCAGCGATCCTGCCTGTGGGCTCTGACTTTTTTGAAGGACTTGCGCAAACAGGACGTGGCAGGGCGCCGTGCCCCTTGGCAGGTCGCCTGTTTTGTTCCTTGTTGCGCAAGTCGTATTTTGGCGTGCATCCTGATGGTCTCTCCCTCCAGCAAAGAACTGTTCATCCAGGGCATCACCCACGAAGGCAAGACTTTCCGGCCCAGCGACTGGGCTGAGCGGCTGGCAGGCGTCATGAGCCAGTTTCGCCCCGGTGGTGCCCAGCGCGGCAGCCACCTGAGCTACTCGCCCTGGTGTGTTCCCACAACGCTCAATGGCGTCAAGTGCGTGGTCGTGCACCGCGACCTGCGCGACTACGAGCCCATGGCCTGGGATTTCTGCCTGAACTTCGCCAAGGACAACAACCTGCAGGTTGCCGAGGCCTGCCTGATACCGGACGAGCCGGCCCGCTGAGGCCGGCTTCTTTTTTTGCGGGTCGTTCCCGTTCGATGTGAAGCGCGCCTGGGGTGCGTTTTTTTTCGCCTGGGCTCCGGAGGGTGGGGCTTTTTTGGTGGATCCTGTGGATGCAGGAGCATCGTTCAGGCACAAAAAAACCGCCCGAAGGCGGTTTTCTCGTTCGCTGACAGCGCACCCGTTACAAACGGCAGATGGCCGGAGCCATCCGTGCGGTTGCCTAATTGGATTAGGCGGCGGCCAGGGCCTTGACCTTGGCGGACAGGCGGCTCTTGTCGCGAGCGGCCTTGTTCTTGTGGAAGATGCCCTTGTCGGCGATCGTGTCCAGAACGGATTGGGCTGCGGCAAACAGTTCGGTTGCCTTGGCCTTGTCGCCAGTCAGAACGGCCTTTTCGACCTTCTTGACGGCGGTGCGGTACTTGGAACGCAGCGAGGTGTTGGCTGCGTTGAGCTTGGTGTCCTGGCGGACGCGCTTGCGGCCGGAGGCGAGACGGGGGTTCTTCTTTGCGGGCTTGGATGCCATGATATGTATTCCTAGTGTCTGAGGATGTTGTCGGCGAAGCGCGGGATTATAGCACGCAGCCCGGACAGGGCCTTGAGGGCCCAGGCCGCACGGGCCGGCCTGTTGCAACGGAGTGCAAGAGCGGCCAGGCCCGCCTGGAGCGCCGGCCGGCGGGGCATGCCAGCGCATACACTCCCCACGGTGTCACTGTTCAAAGCCGCCTCCACCGTTTCCCTGCTGACGCTGGCCTCCCGTATCACCGGGCTGGTGCGCGATCTGCTCATGGCCTCCATGTTCGGAGCCAATGCGCTGACCGATGCGTTCAATGTCGCCTTCAGGATTCCCAATCTCTTTCGGCGGCTGTTCGCCGAGGGGGCCTTCAGCCAGGCCTTCGTGCCGGTGCTGGCCGCCAGCAAGGCCAAGGAGGGGGACGAGGCCACGCGCACGCTGATCTCGCACGTGGCCACGCTGCTGTTCTGGGTGCTGCTGGTGACCTGCGTGCTGGGCGTGGTCGGCGCGCCGCTGCTGGTCTGGCTGCTGGCCAGCGGCCTGCGCCAGTCGCCCGAGGGCTATGACGCCGCCGTGCTGATGACACGCTGGATGTTCCCCTACATCGGCTTCATGTCGCTGGTGGCGCTGTCGGCCGGCGTGCTCAATACCTGGCGGCGCTTTGCCGTCTCGGCCGCCACGCCGGTGCTGCTGAACCTGGCCATGATCGCCGCCGCCTTCTGGGGCGCGCCCTGGCTGCAGGCGCGTGGCATCGAGCCCATCTATGCCATGGCCGGTGGCGTGATGCTGGGCGGCGTGCTGCAGCTGGCGGTGCAACTGCCTGCGCTGGCGCGCCTGGGCCTGCTGCCGCGCATCGGCTTTTCGCCAGCTGCGCTGCGCGAAGCCTGGGCCGAGGCCGGCGTGCGCCGCATCCTCAAGCTGATGGCGCCGGCCCTGCTGGGCGTGGGCGTGGCCCAGGTCTCGCTGATGATCAACACCCAGATCGCCTCCTATCTGCAACCGGGCAGCGTGACCTGGCTGTTCTATGCCGACCGGCTCATGGAGTTTCCGACGGCGCTGCTGGGCGTGGCGCTGGGCGTGGTGCTCACCCCCCAGCTGGCCGCTGCCAAGGCGGCCGACGACTCGGAGCGCTACTCGGCCATGCTGGACTGGGGGCTGCGCCTGGTGGTGCTGCTGTCCGTGCCGTGCGCCGTGGGCCTGCTCACTTTTGCCGAGCCGCTGGTGGCCACGCTGTTCCACCGCGGTGCGCTGCAGGACAGCGACGTGGGCCAGATCGCCCTGGCGCTGGTCGGCTACGGCGCAGGCCTGGTGGGCCTGGTGGCCATCAAGGTGCTGGCGCCGGGCTACTACGCCAGCCAGGACATCCGCACGCCCGTCAAGATCGCCATCGTGGTGCTGGTCATCACCCAACTGCTCAACCTGGTCCTGGTGCCCTTCATGGCGCATACCGGCCTGGCGCTGTCCATCGGCCTGGCGGCCCTGGTCAATGCGGGCTGGCTGCTTTGGGGTCTGCTGCGCCGGGGCGTCTACCGTCCCAAGCCGGGCTGGGGCCGGCTGGGCTTGCAGGTGGTCGCGGCCAGCAGCCTGCTGGCCGTGCTGCTGACCTGGGGCAGCCAGCATTTCGACTGGATCGCGCTGCGCGCCAACGGCTGGCAGCGTGTGGGCCTGCTCGCCGCGCTGATGGCTGCCTCGGTGCTGCTGTACTTCGGTGCGCTGTGGGCGGCGGGGTTCAAGCTGCGCGCACTGCTGCGGCGCTGAGAGGCATCGCCCAAACCCGCATAATTGCAGGCTTGGGCGCTGCAATATACAAAGCATCATGAGCTGGAGTTACGAAGACACGCCAACGGCCCTGCAATACTTTGCAGCGCTGGTGCAAAGCGATGACCACCTGCCGTTGATGGAGGCGGCAATCAGCATCGCCCAGGATGCCGTGCCCGATCTCGACCTGCAGGCGGCCAGCGCCGAGCTGGACCGGCTGCAGGTGCGCCTGCTCCAGCGCCTGGCCGGCGAAACCGATTCCCTGCAGCGCCTGCGCGTGCTCAACCAGTTCTTCTATGGCGAGCTGGGCTTTGGCGGCAATCTCAACGATTACTACGACCCGTCCAACAGCTACATCCACCACGTGCTGCAGACGCGGCGCGGCATTCCCATCAGTCTGGCGCTGATCTGGCTGGAGCTGGCTGCGGCCATCGATCTGCCGGCACAGGGCGTGAGCTTTCCCGGGCATTTCCTGGTCAAGCTGCGCCTGCCCCAGGGGCAGGTGGTGATGGACCCGCTGAGCGGTGAATCCTTCTCGGCCAACAGCCTGGCCGAGCGGCTGGAGCCCTTCTGGCAGAACGCCGGCCTGTCCGCCGAGGAGGCGGCTCCGCTGGGCATGTACCTGCAGGGCGCATCGCCGCGCGACATCCTGGAGCGCATGCTGCGCAATCTGCAGGAGATCCACCATGCGCGGCGCGACTGGCCGCTGCTGGTGGCCGTGCTCAACCGGCTGGCCGTGCTGCGGCCCGACGTGCCGGAAATCTTCCGGGACCGGGGGCTGGCCTATGCGCAATGGGGAGTGACCGAGCGCGCGCTCGAAGACCTGGAGCGCTTCCTGCATTCCCAGCAGGGCGCGCAGGCCGTGGCCGTGCGCGAGGTGATCCGGCGGCTCAGGGGGCTGTAGCGGCGGCAACCCCCAGGGTCGGAGCGCTGCTCAGACCAGCCGGACGGCTTCCAGCTCTTTCTTGAGATAGGCGTAGAACAGCGGCGCCGCCACCAGGCCTGCGGGGCCGAACACCGACTCGGCCACGAACATCACGGCCAGCAGCTCCCACACGCCCATGTGCGTGCGCTGGCCCACCACCTTGGCGTTGATCACGTACTCGGCCTTGTGGATCAGGATCAGAAAGCCCAGGCAGGCCGCGGCGGCCACCGGGGAGACCGACAGCCCCACGATGGTGATCACCGCATTGCACAGCAGGTTGCCCACGATGGGCACCAGGCCCGCGATGAATGTCAGCGTGATCAGGGCTGGCGTGTAGGGCAGGGTCAGGTTCCAGTGCGGCAGCACGCCCAGAAGGAAGATGGCCGTCAGGAAGGTATTGAAGGCCGCAATCCAGAACTGCGCCGCCACGATCTGGCGGAAGGCCAGCCCCATGAGCCGGATGCGTTCGCGCAGCGCAGCCACCAGGGGCGGGCGGCGCGTGGTGATGGGGCGCACGGCGGCCAGCGCGCCGATGATCAGGCCCACATAGGCGTACAGCAGGCCGGTAAGCCAGGCGCGGCCCGCATGGGCCAGGGCACCGGCCTTGGCTGCCAGGTAGCTGGCCAGCAGGTGCTGGATTTCCTGCGCGCCGTCCGGCAACTGGTCGGCCATGTCGGCGGGCAGCTTGTCACGCAGCTCCAGCACCGTGTGGGCCAGATAGTCGAGCAGCTCGCGGTACTGCTGCGGCGCGTCGGTGATGTAGGTGCGTGTATGCGAGAGCGCGCCGCTCAGCAGGGCCAGCGGCGCAAGAATGACGATGGTGGCTGCCACCAATTGGGTCCAGCGCGGCAGCGAGCCGCGCCGGGCCTTGGGCTGGGCCCGTGCCAGCAGCCCGGCAAGGGCGCGCGTGACCAGAAAGCCCACGCAGACACAGAGCATGCCCGGCAACAGGCCCTGCCACATGATCAGCAGCAGGGCGCCTGCCATCAGCACATAGCTGGAAAGCGTCACGCCGCGCGTGGGCGCGGGCTGCGGGGAGATGATGGGCGAGGGCAGGTGCTGGGTCATGCGCTGCGGGCCCGTGGTCAGCGGACCTCGACAGGCTCGCCCTCGCCGCGTGCGGCGATGCGTCCGATGGTGTAGACCGTCTCGCCCAGCTGCTTGAGCGTGGCGGCCGTGGCTTCGGCAGCCTCTGCAGGCACGACAACGACCATGCCGATGCCGTTGTTGAAGGTGCGGTTCATTTCCACGGCGTCGATGCCCGCCGTCTTCTGCAGCCAGGCGAACAGCTCGGTCTGGGGCCAGCTGCCGGCATCCAGGTGGGCGGCCAGGCCCTCGGGCAGCACGCGGGGGATGTTCTCCAGCAGGCCGCCGCCGGTGATGTGGGCCAGCGCCTTGATGGGGTGCTGCTCCAGTGCGGCCAGCACGTTCTTCACGTACAGGCGCGTGGGTTCCATGATGGCCTGCTTGAACGGCTTGCCGTCCAGCGATTCGGGCAGGCTGCCCTGGGCTTCGGCGCGCTCGATGCACTTGCGCACCAGGGAGAAGCCATTGGAGTGCACGCCGGCCGAGGCCAGTCCCAGCACCACGTCGCCTGCGGCCACGCTCTGGCCCGTGAGGATCTTGGATTTTTCGACTGCGCCCACGGCAAAGCCCGCCAGGTCGTATTCACCGGCCGGGTACATGCCAGGCATTTCGGCGGTTTCGCCGCCGATCAGTGCGCAGCCCGACAGCTCGCAGCCGCGTGCAATGCCGCCGACCACGGCAGCGGCCGTGTCCACGTCCAGCTTGCCGCAGGCGAAATAGTCGAGGAAGAACAGGGGCTCGGCGCCCTGGACCAGCACGTCGTTGACGCTCATGGCCACCAGGTCGATGCCCACGGTGTCGTGCATGTTCCACTCGAAGGCCAGCTTGAGCTTGGTGCCCACGCCATCGGTGCCCGAGACCAGCACGGGTTCCTTGTAGCGCTTGGGCACCTCGAACAGCGCGCCGAAGCCTCCGATGCCGGCCATCACGCCTTCGCGCATGGTCTTCTTGGCCAGCGGCTTGATGCGCTCGACCAGCGCATCGCCAGCGACGATGTCGACGCCGGCGTCTTTGTAGGAAATCGGGGTAGAGGAGGGGGCAGAAGAGCTCATGGATGGGTACGGTGCGGTAGGCCCGATGCCGGGCTGGAACCCCGGGATTCTACGGCGCCGGCCGCCGGCAGGCGCGCGCGCCAGTGGGCTTCGAGGGGGCTTTCGTTGCACATGCGGGCCGGCTGCCGCCGTGCCGGGCGCCGCGCAGACTAAAATCCCTCGTCCGCCCGGGAGCTCCCGGGCGTTGTCCGCCTTGCCGCAGCGCTGCGCCGAGGCGGGCCTGTCTTTGCTCTCAACCCAATGCCGTTGCCGATTCCTCTGCCTGCTTTTGCCGCATGGACCCGCCTGGACACAGGAAAGGGGGCGCTGCGCGTATGTCGCAGATGAAGCAGCTGGCTCTGGATATCAGCATGGCGTCGAGTCCGACGCTGTCGCGCTTTTTCGTCGGTCCCAATGCCGCAGTGATCGATCATCTGCGCCACTGGGTGGGCGACGGCCGCATGCAGACCGCCCGCACGCCGGTGCCCACCTATCTTTGGGGCGAGTCGGGCTCGGGCAAGACCCACCTGCTCAAGGCCGTGCGCGAGGCGCTGCGCGAGCAGGGCGCCATGGTGGGCTGGATGGATGCATCCACCCTGTTCCCGCCGCCGTTCGACGAGCGCTGGGCGGCGGTGCTGATGGACGACGTGGACATCTACACTCCGCTGCAGCAGGCGCGGGCCTTCAACTGGTTCGTGAATGCGACGAGCCCGGCCACGGGCTCGCCGCGCTGGGTGCTGGGAGCCGGCCCCCTGCCGCCGGCCGACCTCAAGCTGCGCGAGGATCTGCGCACGCGGCTGGGCTGGGGCCATGTGTTCCAGCTGCAACTGCTCGATGAAACCGCGCGCCGCGCGGTGCTGCGCCAGGAGGCCGATGCCCGTGGCGTTTTTCTGGGCGACGATGTGATGGACTACATGCTCAAGCGCTTCTCACGCGACCTGGGCAGCCTGATGCAGCTGCTCGACATGCTCGACGGCTTTGCGCTTCGCAACAAGCGCGCCATCACCATTCCGTTGCTCAAGACGATGCTGGAAACCGAATGAGCCCACATTCTCGTGTGGGCAGGGACTGCGGGAGCCGGCGGAGCCTGCGTTGCAAGGGCAGCGCGGGACCCATTTTTTTAGGATATGCATGACCTCTGATCAGAAGCAACTCCGGCCCCGGCTGGCGTTGTTCGACCTGGACCATACGCTGCTGCCGCTCGATTCGGACTACGAATGGGGCGAGTTCACGACGCGCATCGGCTGGACCGATCCGGCCGAGTTCGGCCGCCGCAACGCCGAGTTCTTCGCGCACTACCAGGCCGGCACGCTCGACGTGCACGACTATGTGCGCTTTGCCACCGAGGCCTTCTGCGGCCGTGGCGCGCAACAGGCCGACGAGGCGCATGAGCGCTTCATGCGCGAGGTGATCACCCCCGCGATCCGTCCCCAGGCACTGGAGCTGCTGCGCACGCACCAGCAGGCGGGCGACCAGATCATCATCGTCACGGCCACCAACGAGTTCGTGACGCGCCCCATTGCCGCCGCACTGGGCGTGCAGGAGCTGATTGCCGTGGAGCTGGAGCGCGACGCCCAGGGCTGGTTCACGGGCGAGATCCGTGGAACGCCCAGCATGCGCGACGGCAAGGTCCAGCGTATGCAGCAGTGGCTGGATGCGCGTGGCCTGGACTGGGGCGGCGTGGAGAGCTTCTTCTACAGCGACTCCTGGAACGACGTGCCCCTGCTCGAACGCGTGGACCACCCCGTGGCCACCAACCCCGACGCACGGCTGCGCGCCCTGGCCCAGGAACGTGGCTGGCGCATTCTGGACCTGTTTGGCGAAGCACCATGATCAAGAACATCATCGACAAGCTGCTGGGCAAGACCTCGGCTGCCCCCCGCGCCCGCAAGTCCCCCTTCGGCAAGCGCCAGGAAGTGCCCGTGCAGGTGCACGGCATCGATCCCAACCTGGTGGACCGGCGTGCCATCGACGTGGTCGAGACGCTGCAGGACGCGGGCTACGAGGCCTACATCGTCGGCGGCGCCGTGCGCGACCTGCTGCTGGGCCTGCGCCCCAAGGACTTCGACGTGGCCACCAATGCCACGCCCGAGCAGGTCAAGGGCCTGTTCCGCCGCGCCTTCATCATCGGCAAGCGCTTTCGCATCGTGCACGTGGTCTATGGCCGCGGGCGCGAGAACGAGGTCATCGAAGTCTCCACCTTCCGCGCCTTCCTGGACAACAGCGCGGCCGAGGCCGTGAGCGGCAACGAGCGCACCAGCAAGGCCCAGCTCGCCGGCATGCACCATGCGGTGGACGCCAGCGGCCGCGTGCTGCGCGACAACGTCTGGGGCCCGCAGGACCAGGACGCCACGCGCCGCGACTTCACCATCAACGCCATGTACTACGACCCGCGCACGCAGATCGTGGTGGACTATCACAAGGGCATCGACGACGCCAAGAAGCGCATGCTGCGCATGATCGGCGACCCGGCCACGCGCTACCGCGAGGACCCGGTGCGCATCATCCGCGCCGTGCGCTTCGCGGCCAAGCTGGCGGGCAAGGGCTTCAAGATCGAGCCCAAGACCGCCAAGCCCCTGGTGGAGTGCGAGCCGCTGCTGGCCGATGTGCCGCAAAGCCGCCTGTTCGATGAAATGCTCAAGCTGCTGCAGACCGGCCACGCGCTGGCCTCGGTGGAGCAGTTGCGCGGCCTGGGCCTGGCACGCGGCATCTACTCGCTGCTGGATGTCGTGGTCGAGCGCGCGGAGCAGCCCTTTGTGCGCGCCGCGCTGACCGACACCGACCGCCGTGTCGAGGAAGGCAAGCCCGTGGCCCCCAGCTTCCTGCTGGCCTGCGTGCTGTGGCATGACGTCAAGACCGGCTGGGAGCGCCGCCTGAACCAGCGCCAGCACCCCTTCCCCGCGCTGCAGGAATCCATCGACGAAGTGTTCGACCAGCGCATCGGCGATGTCTCGGGCCGCGGCAAGCTGGCTGCCGACATGCGCGAGATCTGGGTCATGCAGCCGCGCTTTGACAAGCGCACCGGCGCCACGCCGTTCAGCCTGGTGGCCCAGCCGCGCTTTCGCGCGGGCTTCGACTTCATGCGCCTGCGCGCCGACATCGGCGAGGTCGATGAAAGCCTGGCCAGCTGGTGGCAGGAATTCCAGAACGCCGACGACGCGCGCCGCGACGACCTGATCGCCCAGGCCCGCGACGAGCAGCGCGCCCGCCAGCGCAGCGCCGAGCCCAAGGTGCACCGCGTGGCCAAGGCCCGCCCTGCGCGCGAGGACGCCGGCGCTGGTGAAGCGCAGCAGGCCGACGCACCTGCCGCCTCCTTGCCCCAGGTGGAGGGTGAGGAAGGGTCAGCGCCCAAGAAGCGCCGCCGCCGTCGCCGCAAGCCACAGGGCGGTGGTGATGGCGCCGTGGGCGGGGATGACTGAGCCGGGGCACTGGGTCGCCATTGGCCTGGGCGCCAATCTGGGCGACCGGGGCCAGGCGCTGGCCCAGGCGCTGCAGGCCATTGGCGGGCTGCCGGGCACGCGCCTTGTGGCCGTGTCCTCCCTCTACAGCACGGCGCCCGTCGACTCCAGCGGTCCGGACTACCTGAACGCCGTGGCCGCCGTGCACACCACGCTGCAGCCGCTGGCGCTGCTCGATGCGCTGCAGGCCATCGAGCTGGCGGCCGGCCGTGAGCGTCCCTACCGCAACGCACCGCGCACGCTGGACCTGGACATCGAACTGTGGGACGACGAGCGCATCGCGCTGCCGCGCCTGAGCGTGCCGCACCCGCGCATGCACGAGCGCGCCTTCGTGCTCGTGCCGCTGGCCGAGATCGCGCCTGAGCGCGTCACGCCCGCGCAACTGCAGGCCGTGGCGGGGCAGGGCATCCGCCTGGCGCACAAGCCTGGCTGGCATCTCAGACAAGCCTGAATCCCGAAAGTGGCCTGAATGAAAAAGCCGCAGCGCCCTGAGGGCGGCTGCGGCTTTTTGCCAGGCGGGACGCGGCGGATCGGCTCAGTCCACCTTCGCCCCGGAGGCCTTGACGATGGGCTGGTACTTGGCGCGCTCGGCGGCCATGAACCTGTCGAATTCGGCGGGTGTGGAGGACACGGGCTCGGCCATCAGGGTCTCGAAGCGGGTCTTGGTCTCGGGCGCGGCCAGTGCATCGCCAAAGGCCTTACTCAGCTTGTCCAGCACGGGCTTGGGCGTGCCGGCCGGGGCCACCAGGCCCCACCAGGTGTCGATGGCAAAGCCGGGGAAGGTCTTGGACAGTGCGGGCACGCCGGGCAGCAGCGTGGTGGGGTTCAGCGTGGTCACGGCCAGCGCCTTGAGCTTGCCCGAGCGGATGTTGGGCGCCGCGGCGGCCAGGTTGTCGATGTTGAAGTCCACCTCGCCCGACAGCAGGGCCAGCTGGGCCGGGTTGGCGCCGCGGTAGGGCACGTGAAGGGCGAAGATACCGGCCTTTTGCTTGAGCATTTCGCCGGCCAGGTGGCCCGCGCTACCGTTGCCGCCGCTGCCGTAGTTGAGCTTGCCGGGGTTGGCCTTGGCGTAGGCGATCAGGTCGGCCACGCTGTGGATCTTGAGCTGCTCGGCACGGGCCGCGTTCATCACCAGCACATTGGGCACGCGCACCATCTGGGTGATGCCGGCGAAGTCCTTGCCCGCGTCATAGGGCATCTTGGCGTACAGCCAGGGATTGACGGCATGGGTGGCCGTGGCGGCCAGGCCGATGGTCATGCCGTCCGGCGTGGCGCGGGCAATGGCGTCGGCGCCGATGTTGCCGCCGGCGCCAGCCTTGTTGTCGATGATCACCACTCCCAGGGAATCACGCACCCGCTCGGCCAGCGCGCGCGAGGTGATGTCCAGCGGACCGCCGGGCGCATAGGGCACGATCAGGCGGATGGGCTCTTGCGCCAGGGCAAGCGGGGAGGCCAGGGCAGCAGCGGCCGCCATGACCGAGAGAAGGCTGTTTCTACGGTTCATAGGGGCGCTATTGTGCAAAAAAATTGCGACACCTGGCGGTACGCAGGTATGCAGAGCAGTTTTTCTGCGTATTGATTGATCTGCCCTGGCTTCAGGCAGCCTTGTCGGCTTCCGTGGTGAATGCGTCGGCGTAGAACTCTTCGTCGGGCAGGCCACGCTGGTGCACATAGGCCTGGTGCGCGGAATCGACCACGATGGGCGCGCCGCAGGCATAAACCTGGTGGCCCGAGAGGTCGGCAAAATCGTCCAGCACGGCCTGGTGCACGAAGCCCGTGCGGCCGGTCCAGGCGTCTTCGGGCAGGGCATCCGAGACCACGGGCACGTAGCACAGCTGCGGCATGGCTTCGGCCTGTTCGCGCACCCAGGCATCCATGTAGAGGTCTTCGGGGCGGCGGCCGCCCCAATACAGGGTGACGGAGCGGTGGATGTCCTTGTGGCGGATGTGCTCCAGCAGCGCCTTGATGGGCGCGAAGCCCGTGCCCGAGGCCAGCAGGATGACGGGCTTGTCGCTGTCCTCGCGCAGGAAGAAGCTGCCGAACGGGCCTTCCACGCGCAGGATTTCCTTTTCCTTCATGGCGCCGAACACATGGTCGGTGAACTTGCCGCCCGGCATGTGGCGGATGTGCAGCTCCAGCCCCGGCGCCGTGTCCTGCACGTGGGGGGCCGTGGCCATGGAGTAGGCGCGGCGGGCGCCGTCGCGCAGGATGAACTCCACGTACTGGCCTGCGTGGTAGCGGAACTTGTCTGCGGCGGGCAGTTGCAGGCGCACCTGCATCACGTCGTGCGACTTCTTCTCCAGCGTGGCCACGCGCACGGGCATTTTCTTGATGGGGAAGGCGCTGGCATCGGTGACCTGGCGCGACTCCAGCACCACCGAGGTGGCCGGCCTGGCGCAGCAGGTGAGCACATAGCCGTCGGCCTCTTCCTGGGCGGTCAGCGCCTTGTCGGCATGCGGGCCATGGGTGACGTCGCCACTGAGCTTCTTGCACTTGCAGGAACCGCAGGCACCGTCCTTGCAGCCATAGGGCAGGCCCACGCCGGAGCGGATGGCGGCGGCCAGGATGGTCTCGCTGCCCTGCGTGGCGAAGGCGCGGCCGCTGGGCTGTACGGTGATTTCGTGGGAAGCGTTGGCTATCTCGGTCATGTTCTCGGTATCCTCGGGGGCGCTGGCGGGCGCGTGGAGCGCGCCGTCGATCTTCTTTCCCGGACGGACATGCCGCTGCCGCGACCGGCGGCGCGCGGCTGGCCGCCCTCGCAACAGGCCAGGATTTTGCCCTCAAACCAAAACCCATTGGGCGCGCTGCCGGCGCGCTTTCGACGCGAACGCGTGCTCATCGTCGGCTGCGGCGACGTGGGGCTGCGCGTGGCTGGTGCATTGGCGGGCGCGCCCGGCGCGCGCTCCGGTGCCGCACGACGGGGCCCGCGCGTGCTGGCCCTGACGCGTGGCGCCGAGCGCCTGCAGGATCTGCGCGGGCGCGGCATCACGCCGCTGCTGGGCGATCTGGACGCACCTGCCACGCTGCGCCGTCTGGCCGGCCTGGCCACGCGCGTCGTCCACCTGGCGCCGCCGCCCAATCCGCCCGCTGGCGAAGAGGGCTGGTGGCTGGACCCGCGCACCACGGCCCTGCTGCGCGTGCTGCGCCGTCGCGGCCGGCCGGCGAGCCTGGTCTATGGCTCGACCTCCGGCGTCTATGGCAACTGCGAGGGCGCCTGGATCGACGAAAGCCGCCCGCCCGCACCGGCCACGGCGCGTGCCCAGCGCCGCGTGAACGCCGAGCGTGCCGTGCGCTTTGCCGGGCGCGGCGGGCTGCGCGCCAGCATTTTGCGCATCCCGGGCATCTATGCGCCGGACCGGGAAAACGGTACGCCGCGCGGGCGCCTGCTGCGCGGCACGCCCCTGCTGTGCGCCGCAGAGGATGTCTACACCAACCACATCCATGCCGACGACCTGGCCCGCGCCTGCGTGCGGGCGCTGTGGCGCGGCCGGCCGCAGCGCATCTACCACGCCAGCGACGATACGCAGCTGCGCATGGGGGACTATTTCGACTTTGCGGCCGATCTCTACGGCCTGCCGCGCCCCGCGCGCATCACGCGCGAGCAGGCACAGCGCGAACTGCCGGCCAGCCTGCTGAGCTTCATGGGGGAGTCACGCCGCCTGCGCAACCAGCGCCTGAAGGCCGAGCTGGGCCTGCGCCTGCGCTACCCCACCGTGGAGCAGGGCCTGCGCGCGTGAATCAGCGCGGATGGATGCCGCCGTTGGTGTCGTAGCAGCGGAATACGTTGCAGTGCGAGATGGGCGCCGAAGGCGGCAGCGGCTGCGGCGGCACGGGGCGCCCGACGATCCACGGCCGGTTGATGGCATTGGGCTGCAATGCACGCGATTGCTGCAGCTGCTCATAGGCCTTGGGGCCCAGGCAGGCCATTTCCATTTGCTGCTGGGCGGCCTGGCTGCGCGGGCCCCAGGTGGCGGGATCGGGATTGGCCTCGGCCAGGATGGTGTCCAGACGGCGGCGCGCCTGCTGGCAGGCAGGTGAGTCGCCGCTGTCGCGCTGGGCCGAGTTTTCGCGCTCGCGCCGGCTGCGCGCCTCGCGCTCCTGCTGCTGGGCGCGCGCGCGGCGCTCGGCCTCTTCGCGGGTCAGTTGCTGGTTCTTGCGCTCTATGGCGGCGGCGGACTGCGCGCGCTCGCGTTCCAGCTCTTCGGGGCTGGGGGCTTCCTGCACCTGCACGCGGTTTTCGCCGTCCTTGCAACTGCTGTTGGTGTAGGTGACGCGGCCAGTCTTGGCGTCCGTGCAGCGGATGACCTGGGCCGAGGCCGGGCCTGCGGTGAGCGCCACCACCAGCGTTACAAGCATCGGTACAAGCGCCGCCAGCCCCCGGCGCGCGGCCGCCGATGAACGGCGGCCGTGCGCCGGGGGCTGGCAAAGGTCTTGGATGCGGTGCATGGCGGTTTCCTTTCCCATCACAAGCGGCACAGGGATGTGGTGCATTGCCGATTATGGTGCGCAGCGCAGGGGGCTGGACATGCCGCTGGTCAGCCGTTCAACGCCAGTGGCGCGGATCCTGCGTGGGGTAGGGGTTGCCGCCGCCCTGGCTTTCGCGTTGCATGCGCTCAATGGCGCGTTGCTGCTGCTCGCGGTCACGCTGCTGCTGTTCCCGGTCGCGTTGCTGGCGTTCACGATCGCGTTGCTGCTGGCCCTGGTCGCGCTCGCGGTCCCGCTGCTGGCGCTCGGCTTCGCGGCGCTGCTGCTCCTGCATGCGCTCGCGCAACTGGCGGTCGCGGTCCTGTGCCTGGCGGTCGCGGTCTCTGTCGCGCTCGCGCATTTCACGCTCGCGTTGTTGGCGGTCGCGCCAGGCATCGCGGTTGCGTTCCTGCTGGATGCGCTCGCGCTCGTACTGCAGGCGCTCACGTTCGCGCTGCAGGCGCTGGCGCTCGTACCAGCCGTTGTCGGGATAGGCGGGCTGCGTGGGATAGGAGGGGTAGATGACGCCGCCGCCAGAGGGGTAGCTGGGGTAGGTCGGATAGCTGGGGTAGCTGGGGTAGCCGGAGCCCATGTCCGAGTAGCCATCGGGCGGCACGGCGCAGGCGGTGACCAGGGCGGCGAGGCCAAGGCCGGCCAGCAGGCGCAGCATGCGCAGGGGGCGCAGGTCACGCTGCTGGTGTGGCTGCGTGGTGGGGGCGTTGGAACGGGGCATGGTATGGGGTCCGGGCAAAGGCGTGTTTCCTGTCTGGATCTCTTCCTATGACGTTTGACAGGCCGTATTGGTTGACCTGGGTCGTCCTTGCAAGGCAACAAGGGCGACAGCGGAGCTTCTATTTTGATAGCAATTCGCCCATATTCTGTAGGTGTTGCCAGATGAATTGCGCAGGCGTGGTGCGCAAGCGCGCCTGCCGCCCCGGTCGCGTCAATGGCTTGCGGGCGCGGCTAGAATGGCCTCTGTCTTTGGCGGTGCGCAGTCCGTGCGCCGCAAAGCAGCGTTCTCAGGGCGGGGCGAAATTCCCCACCGGCGGTATCTGGATCTGTCTTTCGGCATGTGTCCAGGAGCCCGCGAGCGCCCGGCAAGCCGCAAGGCCGGCCGGGGTCAGCAGATCTGGTGAGATGCCAGAGCCGACGGTCACAGTCCGGATGAAAGAGATCGCGCAGCACCTGCATGGCAGGCGCCATGCCCATGGTTTTCCCATGGGCTGCGCCGCGCCATGCGGCGCCATGGCGCGCGCCCTGATTCATTTGTCTCATCTTGAAAGAGCACCATGAATCAGACTCCTGTCTCCTTGAATTTCTCCGCACACGGCACGGCCTCGGGCACGCCGTGGAGGGCCGTCGCGGGCCGCAGCCGCGTGGCCGTCATCTGCGCGAGCTGGCATACCGATGTCGTGCACCAGGCGCGCGACTCCATGGCGGCCGAGCTGCAGGCCCAGGGCGTGGCCGCGCAGAACATCAGCCACTTCAATGTGCCCGGCGCCTTCGAGATCCCGCTGCTGGCCAAGAAGCTGGCCGACACTGGCCGCTTCGACGCCATCATCGCCTGCGCTCTGGTGGTCAATGGCGGCATCTACCGCCATGAGTTCGTGTCCTCGGCCGTGATCGACGGGCTGATGCGCGTGCAGCTCGACACCGAGGTGCCCGTTTTCTCCGCCGTGCTCACGCCGCGCGACTTCCACGAGCACGGCGACCATGTGGAGTTTTTCCGCGCCCACTTCGTGAAGAAGGGCGTGGAGGTGGCCCATGCCTGCCTGGCGGCCCTGGACCAGCTGGCCCAGGTGCAGGCGCTGGGCCAGGCCCGCGCGGCCTGAGTTGCAAGCGTCGCCTGCGTCGCCCGTTGCGGCGCGCCACCCAGCACAGCTTTGGGTGGGGATGGATGCTCGTAAACACTGAGTTGGTGCCGAGTGTCGCGGCCCCGTCACGCGGCATTGCCAAGCCGCGATGACGGGAATAACGTGACGGCCTGTTTCAACTGAGGAGTGCGCGATGAAGATGTCCCGGAAGTTGTGTATTGCGGCCGTCGTGGCCGGCATGGGTGGCGTGGCCATGGCCCAGGAGCAGGTGATCCGCATCGGCCACATCGGCCCGGTGTCCGGTCCCCAGGCCAATTTCGGCAAGGACAACGAAAACGGCGTGCGCATGGCCATCGACGAGCTCAATGCCAAGGGCATGGAGATCGCCGGCAAGAAGGTCAAGTTCCAGCTGGTGGCCGAAGACGATGTGGCCGATCCCAAGCAGGGCACGGCCGCCTCGCAGAAGCTGTGCGACGACAAGGTCGCCGGCGCCGTGGCCTTCCTCAACTCGGGTGTGGCCATTCCCTCGTCCAAGGTCTTCCAGGACTGCGGCATTCCCATGATCACGGGCGCGGCCACCAACCCCGACCTGACCAAGCCCGGCTGGAACACCACCTACCGCGTGATCGCCAATGACAACGCGCTGGGCGCGGCACTGGCCAAGTACGCTGCGCAGACGCTCAAGCTCAAGACCGTGGCCATCATCGATGACCGCACGGCCTACGGCCAGGGCCTGGCCAATGTGTTCAAGAAGGATGCGGAAAAGCTGGGCGTGAAGGTCGTGGCCTCGGAGTTCACGAACGACAAGGCCACGGACTTCATGGCCATCCTGACCTCGATCAAGGCCAAGAAGCCCGATGGCATCTTCTACGGCGGCATGTACGGCCAGGCCGGCCCCATGCTGCGCCAGATGGCCCAGCTGGGCCTGAACGATGCCAAGTACTTCGGCGGCGACGGCCTGTGCGTGCCCGAGCTGGCCAAGGTGGCAGCCGGTGCCAAGCCGCTGGACAACGTGATCTGCGCCGATGGCGGGGCCTCGCTGGCCAAGATGCCCGGCGGCACGGAATGGAAAAAGCGCTACGACGCCAAGTACCCCGGCCAGTTCCAGGTCTACAGCCCGTACTTCTACGATGCCACCATGATGCTGGCCGACGCCATGAAGCGCGCCAACTCCTGGGACCCCAAGGTCTACATCCCCTTCCTGCAGAAGGCCGACTACTCGGGCGTGACCTCGAAGATCGCCTTCGAGAAGAACGGCGAGATGAAGAACCCCTCGTACACGCTGAGCGTGTTCAAGAACGGCCAGAAGACAGCCCTCGACTGAGCGAGCGTCCTTCCTTCGTTTTCATGCCCGCCCCGTGCGGGCTTTTTTTCGTGCGCTGTCCATGATCCTCAGGCTGCGGCCGGCGCATCGACCACGCCCGGCAACCGGGCCAGATAGGCCTGCAAGGCAGCGATGGCCTGGCGCACCTTGGCGGGCTGGGCCTGGCGCTGCGGGGTGACGGCCCAGATGTCGAGGCCGCCGAAGTCCCAGTCGGGCAGCAGGCGCACCAGGCGGCCTTCGGCCACAGTGTCGGCCACGTCCATGCTGCCCAGCAGGGCCAGGCCCAGGCCCGCCTCGCACATCTGCTGGATGGACAGCTGGTTGTTGCTGGCCACATGCGGCAGCACCTGCAGGCTGTAGGTCTCGCCCGTGTCAGGGTGGCGCGCCTCGGCACGCAGGGCCTGGCCCTGGCCCTCGCGCGCCAGGCCCAGCCAGCGCATGCTGGCCAGCGGTGCCGGGTGGCGCCAGGCCACGCCGCCACCCTGGGCCTGTATCCATGCGGGCGAGGCGCACAGCCAGTTGCGCATGGCGCCCAGGCGCCGGGCGGCCCAGCCGGAATCGGCCAGCCGGCCGAAGCGCAAGGCCAGGTCGATGCGGCTTTGTATGAGGTCGATGGGCGCGTCGTCCACATCCAGGTGCAGGCGCAGTGCGGGGTGCCGGGCCAGCCAGTGGCCCAGGGCCGGCGCGATGTGGCGGGCAAAGCCCACGGTGGCTGACAGGCGCAGCTCGCCGCCGGGCTCGTCGCGCGCGGCCGCCAGCTCGGCCCGCGCCTGGCTGGCGGCCTGGGCCATGGCGGCGCACTGCTGGTAGTAGCGCTCGCCCGTGTCGGTCAGCGCAATCTGCCGGGTGGAGCGGTGCAGCAGGGTGACGCCGCCATCGCGTTCGAGCTGGCGCACCTGCTGGCTCACGGCCGAGGGGCTCATGCCCAGGGCACGCGCGGCGGCGCTCATGGAGCCGTGCTGCACCACGGCGGCGAAAACGGCCATGCGTTTGTAGTCATCCATGGGTTGTATTGTGAAGCTGTACTTCAAGGTCTTGGTAAAAATTGCCGTCTACCGCACGCATTGTGAATGGCGTAATCTCAATGCCATCGTGAACAGGCGCCCTGGCGCCATAAAGGACCGAAGATGAAAGTGGCATTGATTGGCGCAACCGGCTTTGTGGGTTCGGCGGTATTGAAGGAGCTGCTGCAGCGCGGCCATGAGGTCGTGGCCCTGGTGCGCGACCCCGCCAAGCTGGCGGCCCAGCCGCGGCTGCAGGCCGTGCAGGCCGATGTACTGGACGCCGCCGCCGTGCAGCGCGCCGTGGCGGGCGCGGACGCCGTGGTCAGCGCCTACAACGCGGGCTGGGGCAATCCCGACATCTATGAGGACTTCATGCGCGGCTCGCGCGCCATCGTGGCGGGCACCAAGGCGGCCGGCATCAAGCGCTACTTGGTGGTCGGCGGCGCAGGCAGCCTCTACATCGCACCCGGCAAGCAACTGGTGGACACGCCCGAGTTCCCGGCCGCCATCAAGCCCGGCGCCTCGGCTGCCCGCGACGCCCTCAATGATCTGCAAAAGGAGCCGGGCCTGGACTGGACGATGCTGAGCCCACCGATTGCCCTGCACCTGGGCGACCACGGCGAACGCACAGGCCAATACCGCACGGGCAAGGATGAGCCGCTGATGCAGGCCGATGGCCAGCCCGGCACGATTTCGGCAGCGGACCTGGCCGTGGCCCTGGTCGACGCGCTGGACAAGGGCCTGCACCTGCGCCAGCGTTTCACCGTCGCTTACTGAACACCTGCGCCAGTCCACTGGTGCCGCAGCGGTCTCCATGGCATGCTGGTGTCCGTCATGAACAGGCAGGAGCACAGCCATGATCGACCACACGGGAATCCTCGTATCGGACTTCGAGCGCAGCAAGGATTTCTATGCACGCGCCCTGGCGCCGCTGGGCTATGAAATCCTCATGGAGCTTTCTGCCGAAGTCACGGGCCATACGGACACTGCGGGCTTCGGCGAGCCGCCCAAGCCCGACTTCTGGATCAGCGGGGGCACGCCCAACCAGCCGCCCATCCATGTGGCCTTCCGCGTGGACAACCGCCACATGGTCGATGACTTCCATGCTGCGGCCCTGGCGGCAGGCGGGCGCTGCAATGGCGAGCCCGGCCTGCGACCGCACTACCACGACGACTATTACGCGGCCTTCGTGCTCGACCCCGACGGCCACAACATCGAGGCCGTCTGCCACCTGCCTCCGGCCTGAGTCCCCCTGGCGGCACTGGGGCCTGCGCGGCGGCTGACATCAGGCGGTCGCATGGCGCAGCACAATATTGCGCTGCAACAAAAAAGGCCCCACGTTCCCCATGCCCCCTTCCGTTTCCGCTGCGGCCGGCTCCGTTTCCGCGTCATCCACACCCACTGCCGCCCAGGCCTGGCTCAGCGTGATCGCGCTGGCGCTGGGCGCCTTCGTCTTCAATACCACCGAGTTCGTGCCGGTGGGCCTGCTCAGCAGCATTGGCGCGAGCTTTGGCATGCCCACCGAGCAGGTCGGGCTGATGCTGACCATCTATGCCTGGATCGTGGCCCTGGCCTCGCTGCCCTTCATGCTGCTCACGCGCAATGTGGAGCGGCGCAAGCTGCTGATGGGCGTGTTCGCGCTGTTCGTGGCCAGCCATGTGCTGTCGGGCGTGGCCTGGAGCTTTGCCTCGCTCATGGTCAGCCGCATCGGCATTGCGCTGTCGCATGCGGTGTTCTGGTCCATCACCGCCTCGCTGGCCGTGCGCGTGGCGCCGCCCGGCAGGAAGGCCGTGGCGCTGAGCCTGCTGGCCACCGGCACCTCCATGGCCATGGTGCTGGGCATTCCGCTGGGCCGCATCGTGGGCGAATGGCTGGGCTGGCGCACGACGTTCCTGGCCGTGGGCGGGGTGGCCGCCATCGTCATGGTGGCCCTGGCCCGGCTGCTGCCGCGCCTGCCCAGCGAGAACGCGGGCAACCTGGCCAGCGTGCCCATGCTGCTGCGCCGCCCGGCGCTGCTGTCCATCTACATCCTGCTGGTGGTCGTGATCACCGGGCAGTTCACGGCCTACAGCTATATCGAGCCCTTCGTGCAGGACATCGCGGGCTTCGAGGGCAAGGTGACCACGGCCGTGCTGCTGCTGTACGGCGGCATGGGCATCGTGGGCAGCGTGATGTTCAGCTGGTGGGGGCTGCGCCATCCGCGCGGCTTTCTGCTGGCCGCCATTGGCGTGCTGTCGGCCAGCCTGCTGATGCTGGTGCCGGCCTCGGGCCATGAGGCATCGCTCTACGTGATGAGCTCGGTCTGGGGTGTCGCCATGATCTGCTTCGCCCTGGCCATGCAGTCCCAGGTGCTCAAGCTGGCGGCCGACGCCACCGATGTGGGCATGTCCATGTTCTCGGGCATCTTCAACATCGGCATTGGCGGCGGTGCGCTGCTGGGCAGCCAGGTCAGCATGCACGCGGGCATGCAGAACATCGGCTGGATCGGCGGAGGCCTGGTGGCGCTGGGCCTGGCCTGGTGCATCTGGGCCTTCGTGCGCTGGTCGGCCGGCTTCCAGGCCGCGCACTGAAGCGGGTCAGTCGCCGGGTGCCCGCATGGCCTGGGCGTAGCGTTGCGGCGCCAGGCGTGACACCAGCACGCAGACCACGAGCACGGCGGCCATCTGGGTCAGCCAGCCGGCGCCGAATCCGCCCGTGAACTGGTGCAGCCGGGCGATCACATAGGGCGCCAGCGCCGCAATCAGAAAGCCGCCGCCCTGCATCAGTGCGTTGAGCGCACCGGCCTGCGTGGGGTGGGGAAGATGGTCCAGCGCCACCACCATCATCAGCGCGAAGCAGCCACCCAGGCCGATGCCGAGGATGACGATGTTGAGCAGCGGCGCTGCATCAGGCCACCAGGCCAGCGCGGCCAGGCCGATGATCTGGCACAGCAGCGTGAACCCCAGCCACGGCCGCCGGTCGGCATGGCGCGAAGCCAGCACGGGCAGTCCCAGTGCGGCGCTGGCCTGGGCCACCGACAGCAGGGCCACCAGGCCGCCGCTTTGCGCGGGGCTCCAGCCGTGCGTCTGGTAGAAGGGCGCAAGCCAGGCCACCATGGCCGCATAGCCGCCATTGATGAGGCCGAAGCAGGCCATCAGCAGCCAGGTGCGCGGGCGCTGGCGCAGCCAGCCGGTGTCTTGCGAGGTATGGGCCGCCATGGGCGCCGGACCCGGCAATGTGCTCAGCGCATGCCGCGCCAACACCAGGGCCAGCAGGGCGGGCGCAGTCCAGAGCGCCAGTGCAAAGCGCCAGTCCAGTCCCCATTGCACGGCCAGCGGCGAAATCTGGGCACCGAGCGCCCCGCCGCCCATGAGCGCGGCCGAGTACAGCCCCATCATCTGGGCCATGCGTGCGGGCGACTGGCGCTTGATCAGGCCCGGCAGCACGCCTTGCACCAGGGCCACGCCAGCGCCGCACAGCGCGGCCGTGGCCAGCAGGGTGGCTGCACTGGAGCCCGCCACGCGCAGCGCGCAGCCCAGCGCAATCACCGCCAAGGATCCGACCACGGCGCGGCGCGGACCCAGGCGCCGCAGCGCGGCCGGGGCCAGCCAGGCGCCCACGCCCATCAACGCCATGGGCAGCAGCGTCAGCCATGACAGCGTGGACAGATCCATGCCCGTGGCGGACTGTATCTGCGGGCCCAGCGGGCCGATGGCCGTGAGAAACGGGCGCAGGTTCAGCGTGACCAGGACCACGGTGGCCAGCCACAGCGCCGTTGGAATGGCGTGCGCTGCGGCAGGCGCCTCGGTGCGTGCAGGCGCAATGGACGACATGGCTTCAGGCCCAGGGGACGTTGCCATACAGCTGGGCCGCCGTGATGCCCGTGTCCAGCCGCGTCAGGGGCAGCGGTGGCGGCTGCAGCGGCATGCGCAGCCGCTGGTAGGCGCCTTCGCTGGACAGGCCGTAAGGCTGGGCATCCGCGTTGTCGAAGGCGAAGAAAACCTGCTCGGCCCCGGCCATCACCAGCGCCGCCAGGCACATGGGGCAGGGGTGGCCGCTGGCGTAGATGGTGCAGCCAGCCAGGCTGGGGTTGGCCTGGGCGCGCGTGCCTGCGCGCAGCGCCTGCATTTCGGCATGGGCGCTGGGGTCATGGCTTTGCACGATCTCGTTGACGCCCGTGGACAGGATCTGCCCCTCGCGCGCGAGCAGGGCGCCGAAGGGCCGGCCGCCCCGAAGGCGGTTGTCATGGGCCAGTTGCACGGCATGGCGCAGCAGGCGGATGTGTTCTTGTTCTTGCATGGGGATGGCTGGGCAATCGGGAGCTGAGGCCGCAGTCTAGGACGGGGGCTATCAATTGGAAAATTAAATGATCAAATGTCGGGCAGTGACAAAGCCACTGAAATCCGTCCACGCCCCATGCAACCCTCTTCCATAGACCCCACCCTGCTGCGCAGCTTCTGCGCCGTGGCCGAAACCGGCAGCTTCACGCGCGCGGCGCAGGGCGTGCACCTGACCCAGTCCACGGTCAGCCAGCAGATCCGCAGGCTGGAGGAGCAAATGGGCTGCACGCTGCTGGACCGCAGCGGGCGCCATGTGGAATGCACGCTGGAAGGAGAGCGCCTGCTGGCCTATGCGCAGCGCATCCTCACGCTCATGGACGAGGCCGTGGAGCAGTTGGCTGGCGCCACCGAAGCCGTGCTGCGCATCGGTGTTCCCGAGGACTTTGCCGGCCATGCCTTGATGCCCGCCTTGGGCGCGCTTGCGCGCAGCCAGCCGCAGTTGCGCCTGGAGCTGACCAGCGGGTTGTCGCAGGCGATATGGCAGCAACTGCAGGCCGGCGAGCTGGACCTGGCCATCGTCAAGCAGCGCAGCGGCAGCACGCCCGGCATGGCGCGCTGGCCCGAACCGCTGGCCTGGATAGACAGTGCGCGGCATCCCTGCCACGGGATGGATCCCTTGCCCCTGGTGGTATTTCCGCAGGGCGGCCTGTACCGCAGCGAGATGACGCATGCGCTGGATGCCGCCGGCCGGCGTTGGCGCCTGGCCTATGTGAGCGCCAGCCTGGCCAGCCTGGAAGCCGCCGTGGAGCAGGGCCTGGGCATCAGCCTGTTGCCGCGCCGGCTGGTCGGGCCCGGCCACCGCCTGCTCGACGGCATGGCCGGCTTCGCCCCCGTGCCTGATGTGGAAGTGGCACTGCACGTGCGCGCCCAGTTGTCGGCGCCGGGCCGGCGTCTGGCCGAGCGCCTGTGCGAGGTGTGTGAGGCGTTGCTGTCGCCTGCCGCTGGCGAGGCCTGAAAAAAATCCCCGCCGTGGCGGGGATGGTCAGTGGGTGACGCGCAGGCTCAATCCATCGTCAGGTTCTGCTTTTGCACCACGTCCTTGTAGACCGCCAGTTCGGCCTTGATCTCTTCAAAGAAATGCTCGGGCGTGTCGGCCACGATCAGCGAGCCGGTTTCCTCGATGCGCTTCTTGATGGCGGGGTCCTGCAGCACCTTGCGCGTGGCGGCGTTGACCTTGTCCACGATGTCGCGCGGCAGGTTCTTGGGGCCGACGATGCCGTAGTAGGCCATGCGGTTGACGGGGGCCAGGCCCACTTCCTTGAAGGTGGGCACATCGGGCAGCGCTGCCAGGCGCTGGGGCGCGGCCACCACGATGGGCACCAGGCGCTTTTCCTTGACGAAGCCCAGGGCGGAGGGCAGGTTGTCGAAGATCAGCGGAACCTGGCCGGCCACGGCGTCGTTCAGCGCGGGGCCGCTGCCACGGTATGGCACGTGGGTGATGTCGGTGCCCGTGGACAGCTTGAACATCTCCATCATCAGATGGGTGATGCTGCCGTTGCCGGGCGAGGCGTAGGAGTACTTGCCAGGGTTCTTCTTCACCTCGGCCAGGAACTCCTGGTAGTTCTTGCCTGCGAACTTGGGGTTGGCCGCAATGATGTTGGGCGTGGCCGCGATGTTCACGATGGGCGTGAAGTCGGTCAGCACGTTGTACGGGATCTTGGGGTTGATCGCCGGGTTGGTGGCCGTGGTGGACACGGTGGCGATGCCCAGGCTGTAGCCATCGGGCTGGGAGCGCGCCGTCTCGGCCGCGCCGATGCTGCCGCCGCCGCCGCCCTTGTTCTCGACCACCACGGGCTGGCCCAGGGCACGGCCCAGCGGCTCGGCCACGATGCGCGCGATCAGGTCGGTGGTGCCGCCAGCCGCGAAGGGCACGAGCAGCTTGATGGGCTTGGTGGGGTAGCCCTGGGCATGGGCTGCGCCCGAAAGCGCGAGGGCGCCGAGGATGCCGGCGAGCGCGATGCGGGAGGTGTGAGTCATGGTGTTGTCTCCTTGAATGGATGTTGTGGACGTTTGTTGTGAGGCACCGACGGGTGGGAGGGCGTGATTCTTTAGGACATTCGTATGGCGGTGCTTGGGCTGAGAAATGTGGAGGCGGTGCTGCGCGGCGCTGGCGATCAGACCACGCCGCGCGAGCGCAGCGCCTGGATGGCCATGGGCGCAATGCCCAGCTCGCCCAGCACTTCATCGGTGTGCTGGCCCAGGGAGGGCGGTGCGCTGCGCAGCACGGGCGGGGTATCGCTCAGGCGCATGGGGCTGGCCACGCCGGCAATGCGCGAGATGCCGTCGCCGGCCTCGTGCGGCAGCTCGACGCGTATGCCGCGTGCGCGCACCTGCGGGTCATCGAAGGCCTGGGCGATGGTGTTGATGGGGCCGCAGGGCACGGCCTTGTCTTCCAGCAGCGCAATCCATTCGGCCGTGCCGCGTGTCTTCATGAGGGGCACCATCCGCTCCAGCAGCGCCTGGCGATTGCGCACGCGGGCGGTGTTGGTGGCAAAGCGCTCGTCCTGCGCCCAGCCGGCTTCGCCGACGGCGGCGCAAAAGCGCGCGAACTGCCCGTCATTGCCAATGGCCAGCAGCACGTTGCCGTTGGCCGTGGCGAAGTCCTGGTAGGGCGCCAGGCTGGGGTGGATGTTGCCGGCGCGGCCCGGCGATTCGCCCGTGGCCAGAAAGCCGGCGGCCTGGTTGGCCAGCACGGCCATGCCCACGTCGAGCAGGGCCATGTCGATGTGCTGGCCCCGGCCCGAGGCCTGGCGCGCATGCAGCGCGGCCAGGATGGCGTTGCTGGCATACAGGCCCGTGAAGACGTCGATCACGGCCACGCCCACCTTGAGCGGGCCGCCTCCGGGCGCCTCGTCGGCATGGCCGGTGATGCTCATCAGCCCGCACATGGCCTGCACCATGAGGTCGTAGCCCGCGCGCTCGGCATACGGGCCGGTCTGGCCGAAACCCGTGACCGAGCAATAGATCAGGCGCGGGTTGAGCGCCTTGAGGCTTTCGTAGTCCAGCCCGTACTGCGCCAGGCCACCGACCTTGAAGTTCTCCACCAGCACATCGGCCCCGGCCGCCATCTGGCGAATCAGCTGCTGCCCATCGGGGGTGGACATGTCGATGGTGACCGAGCGCTTGTTGCGGTTGCAGGCCGTGAAATAACTGGCCTCCTGCGTGGCCTGCCCATCGTCGCGCGGCAGGAACGGAGGACCCCAGTGGCGCGTGTCATCGCCGGCCACGGGCCGCTCGACCTTGATCACGTCGGCGCCCAGGTCGGCCAGCGTCTGCGTGCACCAGGGCCCGGCCAGCACGCGGGAAAGATCAAGCACCTTGATGCCAGCCAATGCGGCCGGCGCGGAGGATGTGGAGGACATGGAAAGACAGAAGTGCGGTCGTGCCGTCGTCGGCTGACCCTTGGTCATGCATCACCCGCTTCGCATGAAACGGGCGCGGCCCAAAGCGAGGGACACCAAGCAAGGGCCGCCCCGCAGCGAGGGTGTCGTCCCCCTCCCTCGCGCAGCGAGTAGAGAGGCGCCGTGCAACGAGGGGGAAGCCGCGCAGCGGCTCAGGGGGAGCTTCAGTTCGAAAACGCTGCGATGCCGGTCTGAGCACGGCCCAGGATCAGCGCATGCACATCGTGCGTGCCCTCGTAGGTGTTGACCACTTCCAGGTTGACCAGGTGGCGGGCCACGCCGAACTCGTCGCTGATGCCGTTGCCACCCATCATGTCGCGCGCCATGCGGGCGATGTCCAGCGACTTGCCGCAGTTGTTGCGCTTGATCAGCGAGGTGATCTCGATCACGTTCTGGTGCTCGTCCTTCATGCGGCCCACGCGCAGCGCGGCCTGCAGGCCCAGGGTGATCTCGGTCTGCATGTCGGCCAGCTTCTTCTGGATCAGCTGGTTGGCAGCCAGGGGGCGGCCGAACTGCTTGCGGTCCAGCGTGTACTGGCGCGCCGTGTGCCAGCAGAACTCGGCTGCGCCCAGGGCGCCCCAGGCAATGCCGAAGCGTGCGCTGTTCAGGCAGGTGAAGGGGCCCTTGAGGCCGCGCACCTCGGGGAAGGCGTTTTCCTCGGGAACGAAGACGTCGTCCATCACGATCTCGCCCGTGATGGAGGCGCGCAGGCCCACCTTGCCGTGGATGGCCGGGGCCGACAGGCCCTTCATGCCCTTGTCCAGGATGAAGCCGCGGATCTCGCCCACATGGCCGTCCTCGGTCACTTCCTTGGCCCAGACCACGAACACGTCGGCCACGGGGCTGTTGGTGATCCACATCTTGTTGCCCTTGAGGCGGTAGCCGCCGTCCACCTTGTAGGCGCGGCTGGACATGCTGCCGGGGTCGGAGCCGTGGTCGGGTTCGGTCAGGCCGAAGCAGCCGATGAACTCGCCGCTGGCCAGCTTGGGCAGGTACTTGTTCTTCTGGTCTTCGGTGCCGAATTCATTGATGGGCACCATCACCAGCGAGCTTTGCACGCTGGCCATGGAGCGGTAGCCCGAGTCCACGCGCTCGATCTCGCGCGCCACCAGGCCGTAGCTGACGTAGTTCAGGCCGGCGCCGCCGTACTGCGTGGGGATGGTGGGGCCCAGCAGGCCCAGCTCGCCCATCTCGCGGAAGATGCTCACGTCGGACTTCTCGTGGCGGAACATCTCCAGCACGCGGGGGGCCAGCTTCTCCTGGCAGTAGGCATGGGCCGCGTCGCGGATCATGCGCTCGTCTTCGCTCAGTTGCTGGTCGAGCTGGAAGGGGTCATCCCATTGGAAGCTGTTGCGGGCCATGGCGTGATTTCTCCAAAAAACAAAGAGGTCAAAGGCGGGTCGCTGCCATATGCCAAAGCCGGGCAGGCTGTGGCCATGGAGCGTTGTTGCGACGCATCTTAGAAGCGGGCCTGGGCCCGGCGCAAACGATGTTTGTTCATCCATGAATGCGTAAAGCGCATGTATGGATTCCATGTTGCGGGTTATTCCCTATGATGTGTGCCATTGGAGTGCGTTGAATTCATGAGATATGCGTAGAGCCCTGCCATCCACCCAAGCCCTTGCCTGCTTCGAATCGGCCGCCCGCCACATCAGCTACACGCGTGCGGCGCAGGAACTGTCGCTCACGCAAAGCGCGGTCTCACGCCAGATCATTGCGCTGGAGGAGTTCCTGGGCGTGCAGCTGTTCCGGCGCACGCGCCACGGCGTGCTGCTGACGGAGGCGGGCACGCAGTACGCCCAGCAGGTCTCGCGCTGGCTGCACGGCCTGGAGCGCGACACGCTGGACATCATGGCCCACCAGGGCGAAGGCGGCCCGCTCAACTTGGCGGCCGTGCCCACCTTCGCCACGCGCTGGCTGCTGCCGCGCCTGCCGCAGCTGGCGCGTGAGCATCCCGAGGTCACGGTGCATATCGACGTGCAGACGCGGCCCTTCCTTTTCGCCGATACCGTGTTCGACGCCGCGCTCTATGCAGGCACGCCCGAGCAGGTGGCGCGCTGGCCCGGTGTGCAGGCGCAATGGCTGATGGACGAAGAGGTGGTGCCCGTGTGCAGCCCGCAACTGCTGGCCACGGCGCAGGCGCGCGAGCCGGGTCGCGCCTGGCTGCCCGTGGGGGCGGATATCGTGGCCCGGATGCCGCTGCTGCAGCAAAGCACGCGGCCCTACGGCTGGCAGCAGTGGTTCGATGCCATGGGCGTGGCCGCGCCGCGCGCGCTGGATGGCATGCGGCTGGAGCTGTTCTCCATGCTGGCCGTGGCCGCCAGCCAGGGCCTGGGCGTGGCGCTGATGCCACCCATGCTGATCGAGCAGGAACTGGCCCGCGGCGACCTCATCATTGCCTGCCCCCAGCCACTGCGCGGCAACCGTGCCTACTACCTGGTCACGCCGGCCCTGGCGCCCGATGCGCAGCCCGCGCCCGCCCTGCGCGTGTTCTCTTCATGGCTGCAGCAGCGCGCCAGGGAGCACCGGCCTGCCTGAAAATTAAGCAGGCTTTGGATTGTTCAACGATGACAGTCACTTAGCTGACTTATCCTTGCTGCTGGCGGCGCTTGTCCACAGGCTTGTGGGGGTGTCTCTGGGGAAAACCCGCAATCGCGCTCAAAACCAGGGCAGCACGGCCAGGCACAGCGGCATGACCACGGCCGTGGCCACGCCGTTCAGGCCCATGGCCAGGGCCGAGAAGGCGCCCATGGTCGGATTCACCTGCAGCGCGCGTGCCGTGCCGATGGCGTGGGCCGTAAGACCCAGGGCAAAACCCTGCACGGCCGGGTCATCGCTGCGCACCAGGCGGATCAACAGCGGCGCCATCATCGTGCCCGCAATGCCGGTGATGGCCACGGCCACGGCCGCCAGCGAGGCTGGTCCGCCAAAGCGCTCGGCCATGGGCAGGGCGATGGGAATGGTGGCCGACTTGGGCGCCAGCGCCACCAGCGTCTGCACCGTTGCTCCCAGGCTCCAGCCGATCAGCAGTGCCGACAGCAACGCCACCACGCAGCCCACGGCCAGGGCCACGCTGATGGGCAGCCACAGCGCGCGGATGCGCTCGCGCTGGGCGTACAGCGGAATTGCCAGCGCGACGGTGGCTGGGCCGATCAGCAGCCCCAGCAGCGAGACGCCGCTGCGGTAGCTGGCATAGGAGGTGCCCGTGGCCAGCAGCACGCCCACGATGACGACCACGGCCGTGAAGACGGGAATCAGGAGCGGATGGTTGCCGCTTCTGCGGTACAGCGCCATGGCCGCCAGGTAGACGGCCATGGTCAGCACCAGCCAGGGAAGATGGGCGGTGGAGGCATTGCCGGACAGCGACTGCCAGGCGCTTTGCCAGTGGCTGGTGAGCGCGCTCATGCCTTGTCTCCCTGGTTGGCGGCCGCTTCGCGGGCGCGCTGGCGCTCCAGGCACCAGCGGAAGGTGAAGGCCGTGGCCAGGAAGGTAATGGCCGCGCCCGCCACGCAGGCGATCACGAAGGGCTGCCATTCGCGCGACAGCCGGTCGAACTCCAGCATCACGCCTGCAATGACGGGGATGAACAGCAGCATCATGTTCTGCAGCAGCACGCCGGCTGCCTTCTCCAGCGACTCGGGCAGGCGGCCGTGCAGCAGCAGCGCCGCCAGCAGCAGCAGCGTGCCCACGAGCGCGCCCGGAAGCGGTAGCCCCGTGAGCTGGACGATGGCCTCCCCCAGCAACTGGAAGGCGAACAAGGCGGTGATGGCGTACAGCATGAAAACCTGAATTCCTGGGTCAGATGGGTGAGTGAGCGGCCAATGGGGGCAGGTGCGGCAAGAGCGCGGATCGCCCGTTGTCGGGCCGGGGCCTGGCCTTGGCGCCTGTGGGACGCCGCCGCAAAGCGTGCAATCATCGCCCACAACTCGAAAAAAGGTGCGGCCACCGATTGCGCGGCTCCCGGGCCAAGGCTATGTTTGCATCCGTGCCCCCTGTAGTCCTGGGGCATGAGACTTTGAATAGCGAAGGAGTAGCGATGGCCGAAACCACATATCACGCACCCGTGTACGAGCCGACGGTGGATGAACTCGAAGTGCTCAAGAAGCTGGAGATGGGCGAGCCCGTGTCGCTGGAAAGCGCGGCGCGCGAGCATCTGTCCAAGAGGCTGCGCGAGCGTGGACTGGTCGAAGTGGACAGCAGCCATCAATGGCACATCACGGCGGCAGGGCGCGCGCAGATCCGCCGCACGGATGCCTGAGGCGAGGTGTGTCAGGCGCCTTCCGAATCGAGGGTTTTCCCTTGGATCTGGAGGTTGCCTGATTTGCAGGCAGCTTAGCCTGCGGCCAGTGAATGCAAGCACTTGGACGCCTCGTTCACTTGCTGTTCACTGATTATCCACAGGGTTGTTCAATGGATCTGTGGAGAAAGGAAGCCACCTCAGGGTGGCTTTTTCCATGGGTTTTTGCAGGCCCGAGCCGTGGGCGCACCGGGCTGGTGCCCGCGCTGGGCAAAGGCTGCATGACGGTGGTGCAAGTGGCGGTTTTCAGAGGGAAAGTGCTGAATTTGACGCAGGGCTGCAGCCCTGCCTGCGGGCTGGGATGGAGCTGCTTCAAGGAGGCTTCAGCATGGGCCAAGGTCCAGGCCTGGCAGGCCTTGAGAGGCGGTTGATGCCAAAGTTGTACACAGGTTGGACCCTGTGCGGCGAAAAGCGCGCAGGCGTCATCCCGCCCAAGGCATGAGGACGCAGGATCGGTGCAGGCTGGAGGGCCTTGAAATGCAGTGCAGCCGTTGAACACGGCTGGATGCAAAGGGGCTTGAGGTTTGTGCGGACGCTGTGAAGACAGCGGCCGGAAAAGAAATAGCCGAAAAAGCAGGGGACTGCTTTTTCGGCTACGTAATCTCTGGTGCCCGGGGCCGGAATCGAACCGGCACGCCTTGCGGCGGGGGATTTTGAGTCCCCTGCGTCTACCAATTTCACCACCCGGGCTACTTAGCGCAGGGGCGAATTATGGCACAGTGTGAGGCTATGAAAATTTATCCGACCATCGAAGACGCCATCGGCCGCACGCCCCTGGTGGCATTGCAGCGCATCGGTGCGCAGTCTCGCCAGGAACGTGGCAACGTGGTGCTGGGCAAGCTGGAAGGCAACAACCCGGCCGGTTCGGTCAAGGACAGGCCGGCCCTGTCGATGATCCGCCGCGCCGAAGAGCGCGGCGACATCAAGCCCGGCGACACGCTGATCGAGGCCACCTCGGGCAATACCGGCATTGCGCTGGCCATGGCCGCCACGATCAAGGGCTACCGGATGGTGCTGATCATGCCCGAGGACCTGTCCATCGAGCGTGCCCAGACGATGAAGGCCTACGGCGCCGAGCTGATCCTCACGCCCAAGAGCGGCGGCATGGAATACGCGCGCGACCTGGCCGACCAGATGGTGGCCCAGGGCAAGGGCGTGGTGCTCGACCAGTTCGGCAACCCCGACAACCCGCGCATCCACTACGAGACCACCGGTCCCGAGCTGTGGGAGCAGACCGGCGGCGAGATCACGCATTTCGTGAGCGCCATGGGCACCACGGGCACGATCACCGGCGTGGCGAAGTTCCTCAAGGAAAAGAACCCGGCCATCCGCATCGTGGGCGCCCAGCCGGCCGAAGGCTCGCGCATCCCCGGCATCCGCAAGTGGCCCGAGGAATACATGCCCAAGATCTACGACGCCTCGCTGATCGACGAGACCGTGCTCGTGGGCCAGGACGATGCCGAGGACATGGCGCGCCGCCTGGCGCGCGAGGAAGGCATCTTTGCCGGCATCTCGGCGGCGGGCGCCTGTTGGGTGGCCCAGCAGATTGCCGAGCGCGAGAACAACGCCACCATCGTCTTCGTGGTCTGCGACCGCGGCGACCGCTATCTGTCCACGGGCGTCTTCCCCGCCTGACGCAGCCACAGGCCCGCCTTCTGGCGGGCCTTCCTGTTTGCATTGAGCCAGGACAGCAAAAAACCAGGAACAGCCCCATGCACTATGAAACCCGCTATTGCACGCACTGCGCAACGCCCCTGCAGTGGGTGATCCAGGCCGAGGACGGCGGCGATGTATCGCGCCTGCGCTGCCCCGAGTGCGGCTGGACGCACTGGAACAATCCCACGCCGGTGCTGGCCGCCATCGTGGAGCTGGACGGCAAGGTGCTGCTGGCGCGCAATGCGGCCTGGCCCGAGAAGGTCTTCGGGCTGATCACGGGCTTCATGGAAGCCGGCGAGTCGCCCGAGGAGGGCGTGGCACGCGAGGTGGCGGAGGAAACCGGCCTGCAGGCCGAGTCGCTGGAGCTGATCAGCGTGCATGAGTTCCTGCGCATGAACCAGGTGATCATCGCCTTCCATGTGCGCGCCAGCGGCCAGGTGCGGCTGTCGCCCGAGTTGCTGGAGTACCGCCTGCTGGAGCCCGAGAAAGTCCAGGCCTGGCCTTCGGGCACGGGCATGGCGCTGGCCAAGTGGCTGCGCAGCCGGGGGCATGATCCTGTGATCCGTGACTTCTGGAAGCGTGCCGAGCAGGCCCAGGAGGCTGAAGCGAGTCGCGCCGATCAAGACACTGCTGCGGGCCTCAGCCGCGATGCCGCCTAGAATCCCAGGCTCAAGAGGTGCATCCGATGGAAATTCACAAGGAAATCGACACGCGCGGGCTCAACTGCCCGCTGCCCATTCTCAAGGCCAAGAAGGCGCTGGCCGAACTGGACAGCGGCCAGCTGCTCAAGGTGGTGGCCACGGATACCGGATCGCTGCGCGACTTCCAGGCCTTCGCCAAGCAGACCGGCAATGAACTGGTGGAGCAGCAGACCGTGGGTGCGGAGTTCATCCATATCCTGCGCCGGCGTTGAGCGGCTGCACGCGGTTCGCTCCAAAGAAAAAGGCCTGCTTTCGCAGGCCTTTTGCATGGGACAGGGTGGCTCTGAGGCCCGGCCTCAGATGCTCAGGCCCCGCAGGTATTCGCGGAAGCTCGCGCCCACATCCTCGTGCTGCAGCGCCAGTTCCACCGTGGCCTGCAAAAAGCCTTCCTTGCTGCCGCAGTCGTAGCGCTTGCCCTGGTACTGGAAGGCGTAGACGGCTTCATGGGCCATCAGGCGTTCGATGGCGTCCGTCAGCTGGATCTCGCCGCCCACGCCCTTGGGCTGGTTGCGGATCTCCTCGAAGATGGCCGGTGTCAGCACGTAGCGGCCAGCCACACCCATGCGCGAGGGGGCCTTCTCGGGCGCGGGCTTTTCCACGATCTTCTCGATGCGCATCAGCGAACCGCCAGCCGGCTCGCCAGCCACGATGCCATAGCGCTTGGTCTGCTCCAGCGGCACTTCCTGCACGGCCAGCAGGGAGCGGCCCTGCTTGTGGAAGGCCGACGTCATCTGCGCCATCACGCCGGGGCCGCCAAGCTCGCCCACCATCAGGTCGTCGGCCAGCAGCACGGCAAAGGGCTCGTTGCCCACCAGCGGCTCGGCGCACAGCACGGCATGGCCCAGGCCCAGCGAGCGCGGCTGGCGTACGAACAGGCAGTTCATGTCGGCGGGGCTGATGCTGCGCACCAGCTCCAGCATGGCCTGCTTGCCGGCGTTCTCCAGCTCGTTTTCCAGCTCGTAGGCGGTGTCGAAATGGTCCTCGATGGCGCGCTTGCTGCGGCCGGTGACGAAGATCATGTCGCGGATGCCGGCCTCGTAGGCCTCTTCCACGGCGTACTGGATCAGCGGCTTGTCCACCACGGGCAGCATCTCCTTGGGAGAGGCCTTGGTGGCGGGCAGAAAGCGCGTGCCGAGCCCGGCAACGGGAAACACGGCTTTGCGGACACGGGTCTGATTACTCATGAAAATCTTGGGATTCAGGTGATGGAAAAAGCGTGCGGCTTTGCGTCTTCTTCGCTAAGTGTCTCAGCTTTCATTGTGCGACTTGATGCCCTCGGACGATGAAACTGGCGCAGCCCAAGATCAGGGACACCGAGGAAGGGCCGCCCCGCGCCGAGGGTGTCGTCCCCCTCCCGCGAAGCGAGAGAGGGGGAAGCGGCACAGCCGCTCAGGGGGAGATTCCATGTCAACCCAGGCGGGCGAGTTGTTCTTGGATGCGGATCAGCGTGGCACCGAAGTCGGCCACGCGCTTCTTTTCCTGGTCGATGACGGCCGGGGGCGCTTTGGCCACGAAGGCCTCGTTGCCCAGCTTGACATTGGCCTTGGTGATCTCGCCTTCCAGGCGTGCGGCCTCCTTGGACAGGCGGGCCTTTTCGGCGGCCACGTCGATCTCCACGAACAGCGCCAGGCGCGCCTCGCCCACCACGCAGACCGGCGCGGCCTGGGCGGCCTCGGCCCAGGCGGCTTCGTCGTCGAACACCTTGACCTCGCTGAGCTTGGCCAGGTTTTGCAGCACGGCGGCATTGGTGCGCAGGAACTGTGCTTCGTCGGCCGAGCTGGCCACGGCCAGCAGCGGCAGGCGCTGGGCCGGCGACACGCCCATCTCGCCGCGCAGCGTGCGGCAGGCGTCGATCATCTGCTTGATGCGACCCACGTAGGCGATGGCGGCCTCGTCGATCTTCTCGGGCTGGGCCTCGGGGTAGCGGGCCACGGCCACGGACTCGCCGGGCAGGCCGGCGACCGGGGCGACCTTCTGCCACAGGGCTTCGGTCACGAACGGGATGATGGGGTGGGCCAGGCGCAGGATGGCCTCCAGCGTGCGGATCAGCGTGCGGCGCGTGGCGCGCTGCTGGGCCTCGTTGCCGGTCTGGATCTGCACCTTGGCGATTTCCAGGTACCAGTCGCAGAACTCGTTCCAGACGAAGTCGTACAGCGCGTTGGCCACGTTGTCCAGGCGGAATTCGGCAAAGCCCTTGGCCACTTCGGCCTCGACCTTCTGCAGCTGCGAGGCGATCCAGCGGTCGGACTGGCTGAACTGCATGTAGCCCGCGAACTCGCCGCCGGCCTGGCATTGCTCCTTGGTGTGGGGCAGCAGGCCGCAGTCATGGCCTTCGCAGTTCATCAGCACGAAGCGGCTGGCGTTCCACAGCTTGTTGCAGAAGTTGCGGTAGCCCTCGCAGCGCTTGCTGTCGAAGTTGATGGAGCGGCCCAGCGAGGCCAGGGCCGCGAAGGTGAAGCGCAGCGCGTCGGCACCGTAGGCGGGAATGCCCTCGGGGAATTCCTTTTGCGTGTTCTTGCGCACCTGGGGCGCGGTCTCGGGGCGGCGCAGGCCCTGCGTGCGCTTGTCCAGCAGGGTGTCCAGGTCGATGCCGTCGATCAGGTCCACGGGGTCGAGCACGTTGCCCTCGGACTTGCTCATCTTCTTGCCCTGGGCGTCACGCACCAGGCCATGCATGTAGACATGGCGGAAGGGCACGCGGCCCGTGAAGTGCGTGGTCATCATGATCATCCGGGCGACCCAGAAGAAGATGATGTCGTAGCCCGTGACCAGCACCGAGCTGGGCAGGTAGAGGTTGTAGTCATCGTCGGCCGCCTCGGTCTGGTTCGGCCAGCCCATGGTGGAGAACGGCACCAGGGCCGAGGAGTACCAGGTGTCCAGCACGTCCTCGTCGCGCGTGAGCGTCTTGCCGGGGGCCTGGGCGCGGGCTTCTTCCTCGGTGCGGGCCACGTAGACCTTGCCGTCCTCGTCGTACCAGGCGGGAATCTGGTGGCCCCACCACAGCTGGCGCGAGATGCACCAGTCCTGGATGTTGTTCATCCACTGGTTGTAGGTGTTGACCCAGTTCTCGGGCACGAACTGCACCTGGCCGCTGGAGACGGCATCGATGGCCTTCTGCGCGATGGACTTGCCGGTGGCATCGCCTTCGCCCACCTTGTTCATGGCCACGAACCACTGGTCGGTCAGCATGGGCTCGATCACCTGGCCCGTGCGCGTGCAGATGGGCACCATGAGCTTGTGCTTCTTGGTCTCGACCAGCAGGCCGGCCGCGTCCAGGTCGGCCACGATGGCCTTGCGCGCCACGAAGCGGTCCATGCCGCGGTACTTCTCGGGCGCCTCGTCGTTGATGGTGGCCGTCAGCGTCAGCACGCAGATCATCGGCAGGCCGTGGCGCTGGCCCACGGCGTAGTCGTTGTTGTCATGCGCAGGCGTGACCTTGACCACGCCCGTGCCGAACTCGCGGTCCACGTAGTCGTCGGCAATGATGGGGATCTCGCGGCCCACCAGGGGCAGGATCACGGTCTTACCGATCAGCGCCTGGTAGCGCTCGTCCTCGGGGTGCACCATCAGGGCTGCGTCGCCCAGCATGGTTTCCGGGCGCGTGGTGGCCACCACGAGCTGGCCCGAGCCGTCGGCCAGCGGGTAGGCGATGTGCCACAGCGAGCCGTCCTTTTCCTCGTTCTCGACCTCGAGGTCGGAGACGGCGGACATCAGCTTGGGGTCCCAGTTCACCAGGCGCTTGCCGCGGTAGATCAGGCCCTGCTGGTACAGGCGCACGAAGGTCTCGTTGACGATGGACGACAGCTTGTCGTCCATGGTGAAGTACTCGCGGCTCCAGTCCACGCTGTCGCCCATGCGGCGCATCTGGCCGGTGATGGTGTTGCCGCTCTGGTTCTTCCACTCCCAGACCTTGCTCACGAAGTTCTTGCGCGCCTCGGGAGGCGTCGCGCCCATGTCGTGGCGGCTGGCGATGCCCTGCTCCTGCAGCTGGCGTTCCACCACGATCTGCGTGGCGATGCCCGCGTGGTCGGTGCCGGGCACCCAGACCGTGTTGTGGCCCTTCATGCGGTGGTAGCGCGTGAGGCTGTCCATGATGGTCTGGTTGAACGCATGGCCCATGTGCAGCGTGCCCGTCACATTGGGCGGCGGCAGCTGGACGGAGAACGATGGCTGGGATGCATCTGCCTGGCCCGTGCCGCGCACGCCGGCTGCGCCGTAGCCGCGCTTTTCCCATTCAGGGCCCCATTGGGCCTCGATGGCGGCGGGTTCAAACGATTTGGACAGGCTGTCGAGGCCTGGCTGGGCAATGGTGTCGCTCATGGCTTGCTTGCGGGGAATTGTGCGAATGGCGTTTGGCAAATGAAAACGGCATCCGTTGAAGGGATGCCGTCTGCATATGCGAAATGGATGACGGTTTGACGGGGATTCTACCGACCCCGTCCGCCTGCCTGTTCGCCGGGTTTTATTCAGGCCGCTGCGTCGGGGACGAACTCGGGCCGGTCGTTGCTCTGGGGCTTGAGCGGCTGGGCGGCCTTGCCTTCGGCGCGTTCCTTGCGCCATTGCTCCTTGCGTGCCGTCCACTCGTTCAGGCGGGCGTGGGCGGTGGTGCTTTCGCGCGCCATCTGCACTTCGTCGGCCAGTTGGGCCGACAGCTCCAGGCGGATGCCGTTGGGATCGAAGAAATAGATGCTCTTGAAGATGTGGTGGTCGGTCACGCCCAGCACCTCGATGCCGTGCGCCACCAGGCGTGCCTTGGTGTTCTCCAGTTCCTCGACGGTGTCCACGCGGAAGGCGATGTGGTTGATCCACAGCGGCGTGTTGGGCGAGGGCAGGGCCTTTTCGTCGTCGCCGATGTCGAAGAAGGCGATGAACGACCCATCCTTCAGGCGGAAGAAGAAATGCGTGTAGGGGCAGTACTCGCCCGTGCTGGGCACGTAGTCGCTCTGGATGATGTGATAGAGCGGCAGGCCCAGGATGTCCTCGTAGAAGTGGCGGGTCTCCTCGGCATCGCGGGCCTTGTAGGCGTAGTGGTGCAGCTGCTGCACGGCGGCGGGCGGTGGCAGTGTGGACAGGTCGGGACGGGCGCTTGTGTTCATCGAATGTCTCCTTGGTGGATGTGTTAATTCTACTATTCGTAATCAATTTACCTAAGTGAAATGTTGCGATGGATGCAGGGATATGCGCGCTGCGGTGTCCGGGCCACCTGCGGTGCCAGGTTGCTGGCAGTACTTGACCTTCAAGTCACTTCACGCTTTCTCATGGAGGTTCGTGCCCCTGCCTGCCATGGACGCCATCGGTGCAGCGGCCCTCTGTTCACAACCGTTTTCAAGTCAAGGAATCTCATGAGCGACAGCCATCAGCACGGCGACGTGCGTGCCCTGCCTGAATCCCGTCTCTGGTTTGCCTTCGGATTGACCGGCACCTTCATGGTGGTGGAAATCATCGGCGGCATGGTCACGGGCAGCCTGGCCCTGATCTCCGACGCCATGCACATGCTGACCGACGCGATGGCGCTGCTGCTGGCCCTGGTGGCCATACGCGCCGGCCGCAAGGCAGCCGACCTGCTG
Organism: Delftia sp. Lp-1; assembly: GCF_020523835.1. NCBI lineage: Bacteria > Pseudomonadati > Pseudomonadota > Betaproteobacteria > Burkholderiales > Comamonadaceae > Delftia > Delftia sp. Lp-1. The sequence goes on from NZ_JAJALJ010000002.1 coordinate 617,031, forward strand.
CGCACCTACGGCTATGCGCGCTTCGAGATCCTGGCCGCCGCCGTCAACGCGCTGGTGCTGCTGGGCGTAGCCTTCTACATCCTGTATGAAGCCTATCGCCGGCTGTCGGCACCTGCAGAAATCCAGTCCCTGGGCATGATGGCGGTGGCGGCCGTGGGCCTGGTGATCAACCTGCTCTCCATGCGCCTGCTGTCGGGTGGCAAGGACGAGAGCCTGAACGTGAAGGGCGCGTATCTGGAGGTATGGGCGGACATGCTGGGTTCGGTCGGCGTACTCGCCGGTGCCGCGCTGATCTGGCTGACGGGCTGGCGGTGGATCGACTCGGTGGTGGCCGTGGGCATCGGCTTCATGGTGTTTCCGCGGACCTGGACCCTGCTGCGCGAGTGCATCAACATCCTGCTGGAAGGCGTGCCCTCGGGGATGAGCCTGCAGGCGGTGCGCGAGACGATTGCGGGCACGGCGGGCGTGGCAGCGATCCACGATGTCCACCTGTGGGCGGTCACGCAGAGCAAGCCCATGCTGACCGGCCATGTGGTGCTGCTGCCCGGGGCGGACGGCGAGCAGGTGCGCCGCGATATCGAAGACAGGCTGCAGGCCGGCTTCGACCTGCACCATACGACGCTGCAGATGGAGAGCGAGGACCGCTCCCCGGCAGAGCACATCCACTAGGATGCCAGTCTTCATGGACCACACCCGGAGTGCACCGATGCTTGAGCTTCGACCCAACTGCGAATGCTGCGACAAGGACCTGCCGCCAGAGTCTGCCGAGGCTCGCATCTGCACCTTCGAGTGCACGTTCTGTGCCGGCTGTGCGGATCATGTGCTGCACGGCGCCTGCCCCAACTGCGGTGGCGAGCTGGTGGCCAGGCCGCGCCGGCCGGCGGACAGGCTGGAGCGGTATCCGGCCTCTACGAAGCGGGTGCTCAAGGCCGGCGGCTGCGCTGTACGGGCCTGATCCGGCGCGGAGCCATCGATTGCAGTACCAGTACCACGATGGACTGCTGGAGCAGGTGCGCCTGGGTGTGGCGGCCCGGAGCGTGGAACTGTGCTTCTTTCTCTATGCCGTGTTCGACAGGCCGCAGGCCAGGGTAGCCATCCGCCTTGAACGGATCGTCAACTTTCCTGCCGTGCAGGCGTACTTTGCCGACGTCCAGCGCGACGCAGCCGCAGAGATGGATGACTGCCTGGACCGCTGCGAAGTGCTGCAGCGGGATACGAAGAGGCCTTCGTCAGCAATGGCGCAGCATCTGTTCTTGCAGCTGTCCCACTATGGGCGGCTGAAAATCCACTGCGAATCCGTTGTCGAGGAGTTTGTTCCAGAGCCGTAGCGGACCGCTGCGGGTTTATGCCGTGAAGACGGGACGCCTGCGGCCACGGAACGCAGCCTCCACCGCCAGCACGGCTGCAAAACCCATCACATAGGCCAGCACATCCCACCAGTCGGCCGTGCTGCCCAGCACGATGCGCAGCGCTCGGTTGGGAATGTGCAACTGGAAGGTCGATGCCAGGAACTGGCCCAGCTCCACCAGCAGGCCCACGCACAGCGCGGCCGATGCCAGCGTCAGCACGCGCGCGGCGATCGCGGTCTTGAACACGGCATAGACCCAGGCCACGGCCATCACGTCGCCAAAGAAGCTGCGCACCCAGCCCCAGTGCGCGCCGACGGTGGCCAGCAGCACGAGCAAGACAAACAGGGCCACCGCCCACGCCAGGGAAACAGGATCAAAACGCCATCGCATGGCCGCCATCATCGGGCCAAAAGCGGGTCCGGTCAGCGAGCCGGGTGCGCAGTGCCTTGCGCAGCGGTGGCCAGCGGGTGCGCTATCCCGCCATCGCCGTAGCTGCCCACCACCTGGGCGATCACCACCTGGTAGCCCTTGAGCCAGCGCGCCTGCTGCCGCTTGGCTTCGAGGTGCGCAGGGTGGCGCATCAGCTCTTGCAGCGCCTCCCAGGTCTGCCAGTAGTAGACGTTGGAGACCAGGCCTGTGGCGGGGTTCTCCCAGGCCTCTTCGCCCAGGTAGCCGGGGATGGCGCGGGCGATCTCGGCAATCCGGCCGTCAAGGGCATGGAATGGCGCGTCGTATTCGCCCGGCGCGAAGGTAAAGGTGGATGTGTACATCGGTGGTTGGCAATCTGTGTGAGGACGGCTGGCGCTAGATGCGCGGCGCTGCATCCATGGCACCGGCCAGCGGCTCCTGTCCGCGCTCGCGAAGCGCGCCGATGGCGCCTTCCAGGTCGCGGGCCTGCCGGTTCTGACTGAGCTTGGCCTTGCCCTCCAGGCGGGTGATGCGGATCTGCAGGCCGACGATGGCCTGCAGCATGCCGTCGATGAATTCACGCGGCGAGTCGGACATCTTCCAGGGCTGGGCCAGCGATGCCTCATGGACCCGCGTGAGCCGCCCGACCAGGCCGCGCACGAATCTCTCGTCGTCATGGATGCTGATTTGCCCGTGCACATGCACGGCCTCGTAGTTCCAGGTGGGCACCAGGCGGTGCGTCTCGTGCTTGCTTGGATACCAGCTGGGCGAGATATAGCCTTCGGCGCCACGGAAAACGACCAGCACCTCGGCGCCGTCGCGGCACTGCTGCCACAGCGGATTGGCGCGGGCCACATGGGCGCTCAGCGTGCCCATCTCCCCTGGGGCCGCATCCAGCAGGAACGGCAGGTGGTTGGCGTCCAGCACGCCGTTGGCCTGGGTGACGAGCATGCCCAGGGGGTGGCTGCGGATCAGGCCCTGCAGGCTGTCGGAATCGGTGAGGGAGAAATGGGCGGGCGTGTACATGGGCGCTTCCTGGGCTGGTGTGCCGGCATCGGGGGAAACCGGACTATCCACCATCCCTGGCACAATGAAAAATCCAGTTTTGTGATTTTTTGGCAGACCAGTTGAAGTCCCATTTCGCCGCCGATACCGGGGCAGCGCCCAGCGCCCGCCGCATCCACGAATGGCTGAAATCCCAGATGGCCGACGGCAGCCTGGCCGTGGGCGCGCGCCTGCCTTCCACCCGCGCGCTGGCGCTGGACCTGGGGGTGTCGCGCACCACCATCACGGCGGCCTACGAGCAGCTTGCGGCCGAGGGCTATCTGGAGACTGCACAGGGCGCCCGGGCGCGCGTGGCAGCTGGCGCGGAGCAGCGCAGCCGCGCGCCCCGCATTGCGGCTGCGGCGCAGGATTGCCGATCCCGCCTGTCTTCCTATGGGCAGCGGGTGGATGCGCTGGCGTCAGCCCTGCCACCGGCAGCAGGCGATGGTGGGCCGGCCCCGATCGACTTTCTCTACGGCGCCCTGGCCTTTGACGACTTTCCTACGCTGGCCTGGCGGCGCGCCTACAACCGCGCCATCGTGCAGCGCCAGTCTTCCCTGTCCTACGACGCGCCCGAAGGCGAGCCGGCGCTGCGCATGGCGCTGCAAGGCTATCTGCGCCGGGCGCGGGGGCTTGTCTGTTCGGCCGATCAGATCGTGGTGGTGCAGGGCTCGCAGCAGGCCATCGACCTGTGCGCACGCGTGCTGGTCGATCCGGGCGAGACCGTGCTGATGGAAGAGCCCTGCTACCTGATGGCGCGCCGCGTGTTCGAGGCCCAGGGCGCATGCCTGCAGGAAATGGCCGTCGATGAACAGGGCCTGGATACCTCGGCGCTGGCCGGGCGCCAGGCGCGGCTGGCCTATGTCACGCCCTCGCACCAGTTTCCGCTGGGCGGCGTGCTGCCCATAGGCCGCAGGCAGCAACTGCTGGCCTGGGCGCGCGCCACGGGTGCCTGGATTCTGGAGGATGACTACGACGGCGAATTCCGCTACGGGCTGCGCCCCATCGACGCCCTGCAGTCCATTGACGAGGTGGGTTGCGTCATCCATGTCGGCACTTTCTCCAAGGCCTTGTCGCCGCAGATGCGCATGGGCTACCTGGTGCTGCCGCCGTCCCTGGTGCCCGTGTTCCGGGAAGCCCGGCGGCTGGCCGACCGGCATGCGCCGCGCCTGGACCAGCTGGTGCTGGCCGCGCTGATCGAGGACGGCAGCTACGAGCGCCATGTGCGCGCTGCCCGCCGTCGCAACGAAGGCCGGCGGGCGGCATTGCTGCAGGCGCTGGAGCGGCACCTGCCGGGCGCGGTGCAGGTCGAAGGCTCGGCCTCCGGCCTGCATGTGGTGGCCTGGGTGCCTGCCGTGCATCAGCGCGATGAGATTGCCCTGGTGCGGTTGGCGCGAGAGCGTGGCGTGGGCGTTCGCCCCATCTCGCCGCTCTATGCGGCCGGCGATGCCCATCGCCGCCAGTCCTGCGCCGGGTTGGTCCTGGGTTATGCGAGCCTGCAGCCGCAGGCCATAGAGCAAGGGGTGCGCCGGCTGGCGGGCGTGGTGCGGGATGGACAGAAAAAAGGCGGGGCCTTCGAGGCCCCGCCTTGCCGACGCTGAGGTTTCCGGGTATTGCCGCAGCGCCTGCAATCAGGTGGCGCTGCAGAGAACGAGCGTGGAACTCACGCTGCCAGCGGGCTTCCCGCCTGTGCCCGCATAGCCGTTGGGCAGCGTCGTCGAGCCATTCAGCGTGAAGGCGACGCTGATGGACAGCGTGGTTCTGAACGCGATCGTCGCCCCAGCCGGCAGTGCCGAGGTCAGGGTGACCTGGCGGGAGGTTGCGGAAAGTACCGACACGCTGGCTGTGCCTCCCGTCACACTGAACACACCGATGTTGGCGACTCCCGAACCGATGATGGTCACCGTGGTGCCGACGGGAAGCGGCGCAGAGCCTGCCGTGAGGGTGAAGCCGGGGCCAAGGACGCCAAGCACACCACAGCTGCCATCGAGGTGGTAGGCGCCAATGTCGATGGAACCCGAGACCGTGATCGACAAGGCTGCGGTGTCGGTGTTGCTGCCCTGGATGGTGACATTGGTCGGCCCCTCGTCCGAACCTGCGGTGAAGGTCACCGTGCAAGTCACCCCGGCCGGCAGCGACAGCCCGCAGGTGTTGCCGGAAACGGACAGCCCACTGCCGCCGGGGATGGTGGCGCCGATATTGGCGGCGGCATTCGATCCCGTGTTGGTGATGGTCACGAAGCCCGTGCCGCCAGGAGCAATCGTCAGGGTCGATGCGGAGATTCCCAGCGTGGTCGTGGTGCTGGGCGCCGTCACCGTGAATGGCACGGTCGTGGCAGACGTGTTGCTGCCCGCAAAGCTGACCGGCGTAGGACCTTCCGCTGCGCTTGCGGTCAGCGTGATGATGCAATTGGCCCCCGCTGCCAGCGATGAACCACAGGTGTTGGCCGACACCGTGATGCCGCTGCCTGCCGGAATCGTGGCCTGAACGTCGAGCGCAGGGGCCCCACCGTTGTTGGTGATGGTCACCGAGCCCGTTGTCCCTGTGTTGAACGACACGGGCGTGGTGGACATGCCCAGCGTGGTCGGCGTGACGGGCGCCGTCACCGTGACCGGCACGGTCGTGGCCAGCGTATTGCTGCCGCCGAAGCTGATGGCCGTGGGGCCTTCGGCGGCGGCCGCAGTCAGGGTGATGCCGCAGCTGGCCAAAGAGGCGAGTGCGGCACCGCACGTGTTCGACTGCACGGTGATTCCGCTACCGGCTGGCGCCGTGGCGGTCACGTTGAAGGCCGCAGAAGCGCCAGTGTTGCTGATGAGGACCGTTGTCGAACCGCCCGCAGCGAACGACAGCGGAGCGCTGGGTATCGAGAGCGTGGTCGTGGGAACGGGCACCGTCACCGTGACCTGCACGGTCGTGGTGGGCGTATTGCTGCCGCCAAAGCTGATGTTGGTCGGGCCTTCGGCAGCAGGCGCTGTCAGTGTGATCGTGCAGTTGGCCGAGGGGGCCAGGATGGCAGAGCAGGTGGTGTTGGACACCGTGATGCCGCTTCCGACCGGAATGCTGGCCTGTACGTTGAACGCGGGTGCGCTTCCGCTGTTGGTGATGGTGACCGAACCTGCACCGCCGGTGTCGAAGGACACGGGGGTGCTGGGCATGCTCAGCGTAGTCGGCGTGACGGGGTTCGTCACCGTGACAGGCATCGTCGTGGCCGGCGTGTTGCTGCCGCCGAAGCCGATGGCGGTCGGGCCTTCCGCCGAGGGCGCGGTCAACGTGATCGTGCAGTTGGCAGAGGGTGCCAGGGCGGCAGGGCAGGTGGTGTTGGACACCGTGATGCCACTGCCCGCAGGAATGCTGGCCTGCACATTGAGCGCATTTGCGCCGCCGCTGTTGGTGATGGTCACCGATCCCGTGCTGCCCGCCGCAAACGACAGCGGCGTGGCGGGAATGCTCAGCGTGGTGGTCGGGGCCGGGCCACCTGTCACGGTGACCGGGGTGGTGGTGGCTGCGGCGTTGCTGCCGGCAATGCTGACGGTGGTCGGGCCTTCCGCTGCGGGTGCCGTCAGGGTGATGGCGCAGCTGGAGCCCGCAGGCAGCGTTGCCGCGCAGCTGTTGGAGGAGATGGTGATGCCGCTGCCTGCGGGAATGGTGGCCTGCACATTGAGCGCTGCCGAACCGCCGCTGTTGCTGACGTTCACCGTGCCGGTGCTGCCTGCGGCAAATGACAGGCCGGCGCCGGGAACGCTGAGCGTGGTGGGGCTGGCGCCAGCCGTGGCCTGGGCTGCCTCGGCTCGGCAAATGGTTTCCACATTCACCCGGCATGTGCCATTGGTCGCAATGGTGTTGCCCACGGCGCAAAGAGGCGGGGGCGATGCGGGCGGTGCCCCTGGCGGCATGAGATGGGTGAAGCCCGAGGGAAAACACTGATTCAAATTCGGTGGCTGAATGGCGGTGATTTTGAGTGCCACACCGGAATCATTGGTGAAATCTTCTGCAGAAAATCCATTGATATTGCCGCCATTGACAATTTGCGCAACGAGCAATGGCCGTGTCTCGCCCGCCGGGTTGGTAAAGCTGCCCGTCAATTGGGCACGCAGATCGGGGCTGTGCCACAAAGTGGCGCACACGATGGCGCTGGTGCACAGCGCCATGAAGAGCGCCCGGTGCTGCCGGTTGCGCAGCACCAGCCAGGCGGCCATGGCCAGCCCTATGGCAAGGGCCAACAGACTCCAAGGGTTGTCCACCGGAATCGCGGTTGCCGCGACGGCGGCAGCCGGAGCGACCGTGATGCTTTGGGCATTGGCGGCCATTGGGAATGAATGGGCGGCAATGGCGGCGACAACGGCGGGGGCAATGGAGATCTGCTTCATGGGTGAATGCCAGGGAGTGATCGGAAAATGAAATTTAAAGTAAGTTTTTTGGAGTATGTCTATTTGTATCTATCGATATCGAGGAATCGTTATGCTGCGACTTCTCAATGACCGTGAAATCGCTATCAATTTGATGCATTTGCAAAGGCCGCCAATGTGCCCGCTGTTCCTCTGTGGAGCGGGTGCGAATGGAGGGCATTGGCAAGGTCTTTTCCGGGAATTCAGAAAAGGCAAAAAAAAGCCCGTGACCGGCTTGCGGATCACGGGCTTTGGGCGGCAGCGCCCTGAAAGGCACTGCGGCGGATGCGGGTTTACTGCTGCTTGACCGCTTCGATGGACATCACCAGGCGCACTTGCTTGGGGAAGCCATAGTCCACGCCGTAGTTCACGCCGAAGGCGGTGCGGTCGATCACGGCTTCGAAGTCGCCGCCGCAGGTCTCACGCTTTTGCAGCATGGCGTTGGGGTAGCAGGTGAACTTGTTGGCCTTGATGGTCACGGGCTGGGTCTTGTCCAGGATGGTCAGGTGGCCGGTGACTTCCTTGAGCTTGTCGCCGTCGAAGACGAACTTGTCGGAGACGAACTTGGCCTGGGGGAACTTGGCCACGTTGAAGATGTCGGCGCTCTTGAGGTGCTTGTCGAAGGCGGCGGTGCCCGAGCTCAGCGATTCCATTTCCAGCACGACTTCGACCTTGCCGGCCTTGGCGTCACGGTCGAATTCCACGGTGCCGCTCTTCTTGTCGAAGCGCACGCGGTTGGTCGAGGCGCCGTTGTGGTCGATCTCGAACGTGGCGAAGGTGTGCGTCGGGTCGATGGCGTAGGTTGCGGGAGCAGCCTGGACAGCGGTGGCGAACAGGCCGGCAATGGCCAGGGCAAACACGGAAGTGCGCATGAAAGAACTCCTAGGTTGGGGTTGCACGAAACGGGAAAGAAAATGGCCGATCTTGGGCAGGGACGCGGCTTACAGCTTGCCCACGCCAGTCAATGCCAGCTTGAACTGCACCTGCACCTCGTCGGCCACCATGGAGGTATCGCCCCATTCGCCTTCGCCGATCTTGAATTGCAGGCGCTTGAGCGGCAGCGTGCCGGTGGCCGTGGTCGTGGTGCCGGACTGGGCCAGTTGCACGGGAATGCTCACGTTCTGGACCTGGCCCTTGATGCTGAGCTTGCCGTCCACCTGGTACTTGCCGCTGCCCAGCGCCTTGACGGCGGTGGAGTCGAACACGGCCTGCGGGAATTTGGCGACGTTGAACCAATCCGCCTTGGGCAGTTCGGCGTCGGTTTCCTTGGCGCCCATGGTGGCGCTGCCGGTGTCCACGGTGAAGCGGATCTTGCTGGTGTCGGGCTTGGCCGTGTCGAACTGGACCTGGGCATCGAACTTCTTGAAGTGGCCCTGCAGGGGCACGCCCATCTGCTTGGCCGTGAAGTTCACGGCGCTCTGGGCGGGCACGAGCTTTTGCTCGGCCAGTGCCGCTTGGGAAGCCAGGGCCGCAGCGGCCAGGGCGATGGTGGTCAGCGTGGAGGAAAAGCGCATGGCGAGACTCCTAGGGGTCGGGAAGGTCCGGTCAGGGGGTGGCTGGGGCCGGATGGACAACGGCCCTGGCTGGCGAGAGGTTGGCGAAAGGTTCAGGCGCGGCCCGGCAGCATGCGGGAGATCAGGCCGTCGCGGTCGATGAACTGGTGCTTGAGGGCGGCGCCCACATGCATGGCAATCAGCACGACCAGGGCCCAGGCCGCCCAGCCGTGCAGGGGCTTGAGGGTTTCCGCCAGTTCGGGGCTGGCGCTCACGAAGTCAGGCAGGGGCAGCATGCCGAGGAAGACGATGGGAAAGCCGGCCGCCGAGCTGTAGGCCCAGCCCAGCAGGGGCACGGCGAAGAACAGCAGGTACATGGCGTGGTGGGTGCCGTTGTGGGCCCAGTGCTGCCATTGCGGCATGGCACGGGCCACGGCGGGCGGCAGCTCGGGCGGGCGGTGGGTGAGGCGCCAGAGCAGGCGCAGCAGGCTCAGCGTCAAAAGCGTGACGCCCAGCCACTTGTGCCAGTTGTACAGCTTCAGGCGCGAAGGGGAGAACGGCAGGCCGGTCATGTACCAGCCCAGGCCCAGGGCGGCGATCAGGCCCAGGGCCAGCACCCAGTGGGCGGCCATGGCCACGCCGGTATAGCGCGTGGCTCTGGAGGAGGATTTTGCTGGCGCGTTGGCGCGGGCTGAGGACTCTGTCATGGATGGCGGCAGGCTTTGGAACCGTTCAGGGCCCCTGTGAAGGGGCCCTGGATGGCAAAAAGGGTGCGGTGCGCTCTGCGAGAACTTCGTGCACTGCGGACAACGTGCAGTGTAGGAAGCAGCAAATCCAAAAGAGTTCAGCGGTATTGACGGCTCAATTCAAAAAAGATGAAGGCCGCAGCACCCGTGGTACCCCCGGGCTGCAGGAGTTCAGGGCCGGGCGGGATCGGCGGGCAGCATGACCACGGCCTGCGCCGCTTGCTTCCAGGCGGCGGCGGCTGCGTCGGCATCGCCCCGGTGCTCGGCCATCAGGGCCAGGCGCTGCCAGGCACGGGTGCGCAGTGCGCTTTCCTGCAGATGGGGCGCAGCGCGCAGCAGCAGTTGCTGGGCCTTGCCCCAGAGCTGGCGCTGCACGCAGGCCATGCCGGCCAGGTATTGCAGGCGGGGTTCGCGCGGATGGCTGTTGGTGGCCGCCTCGATGCGTGCCAGCCAGGTGCCGTCCAGGCCGTCCAGGCAGGGCTCCAGCACCTGGACCAGGCGCGGCAGATGCGATTCGCTGCGCGGGCCGGCATGGGACAGCAGGCGTTCCCACACGGGCAGCAGCCAGGCGCGGGCCTGCGCGGCCTCGCCGCCCAGGGCCATGAGGCGCGATGCGGCCGGCAGCGCGATCTCGGGCATGGCACGTTCCTCACCGTCCAGCGACAGCCAGAAGTGCTGCAGCTGCGTGGTGTCGCGTGCCTCGTTGATGCTCTCCAGCACCAGGCCGCGCACCACGCTGGCGGCGGCCGCTGGCGAGAAGGCGCGGTGCTTGGCCAGCAGGCGCGCCGTGTCCAGCGCCGTCGATGTCTGGCCGGCCAGGCGCGAGGCCTTCAGGCGGATGCGCAGCGCAATCGTGCGGCGTGCCGCGCCCTGGGGCAGTTCGGCCAGGCGGCGCAGCGCATCAGCTGCGTCGCGGTCGTCCAGGGCCCAGCGCGCGGCGCGCATCTGGGCGCCTTCGCGCATTTCCTGCTCCTGGGCATTGCCCTGGGCCGGTGCATTGGCCAGGACTTCGCGCCAGTGGTGGTCGCGCTGCGGGCTGTCCTGCAGGGCGTGGGAGGCATCGGCGGCCACCATGTGGGCGGCCGCACGCAGCCGCGTGCCGTGTGGCACGGCGGCATGGGCCTCGGCCAGGGACTCCTCCATCGCCAGGGCGGCCAGTGCCGACTTGCGTGCGCGCAGGAAGCGGCCGGCCTGCTGGTGCGACAGGGCTTCCAGCAGGCTGTGGTGCATGGCGCGCTCTTTTTGCTGGCTGCGCCAGCGCCGCGCCTGGTGCGGCATCTGCAGCAGCGCGGCCAGGGCGCGCAGCGCGGCATACAGCAGCACGAAGGCCAGCACGATGATGGCAATGGCCAGGTTCAGGGACAGGTCCAGCCGGTAAGGCGCCCAGAACAGGGTCACCGTGCCCTGGTTGGAGCCCGCGAACAAGGCGGCCGCAACGGCCATGCCGAACAAACCGATCAACCACAGTGCAGCGCGCATTCGTCTGTCTCCCGGCTGCTCAGCGGCCTGCGGCGGCCGTTGCCAGCGCCGCCAGGGTTTCCTGCAGCGCAGGCTGTTCGGTGGTGCGCAGATTGGCCTGGATCTGCTGCAGCTGGGCCTGCACGATCTGGGTGCGGCGCGCGGCAGGATCGAAGTATTTGTTCACGGCCATGCCCGAGGCGGCCAGGTCGGCACGCGCCGCATCCCACTGGCGCGACAGCAGGGCCAGGCGCGAGTTCAGCAGCTTGAGCTTGAGGTTCTCGCGCAGGAAATAGGCCTGCTCGGGCGCCAGCAAGATGGCATCCGGGTGGTCGATGCGGCTGACGCGCAGCAGGTCCTGGGCCTCTTCGCGCACGGCCGTCCAGCCGCGCTCGCCCCAGGACTGCCACCAGCTCCACTCGGTGGGGCTGCCCTCGATGGGGGCGGGCTCGGGCTGGCGGGCCGTCTGGCCGGCCACGCCGCGATGGCGGCTGGCGCGTGGCTGGGCCACGGCGTTGAGCAAGGGCATCTCGTCGACCAGGCGCACCAGGTCTTCGATGCGCGTGAGCAGGCCGGCGGTGTCGGTCACGCTCATGCGGGCCAGCCGCTCCAGGTCGCGGTCCAGCGCCCGCATCACGGGAGCCAGACGGGGCTGTGCGGCGCGCTCTATGCGCTGGCGGGCGTTCTTGAGCGTGGCCACCAGTGGCTGCAGGCTGCCGGACAGCTCGGCCTGCTGCTGGGCCAGGCGGATGGAGGAATCTATGTCCACCACCAGATTCTCGTCGCGCGAGCGCGACATGCTTTGCAGGAGTTCGTCGAGCTGCGTGCGCTGCAGCGACAGCTCGGCAATGCGCGCTTCCATGACCGAGGTGCGCGCCGCGCTGTCGCGGGCCAGGTCCTGGGCGTCGCGCGCCAGGGTGCGGGCTTCGACCGACTGGGAGCCGGACTGCGCGGACTGGCGGGCCAATTGTTCCTGGATATTGCCCAGGCGCTGCCAGAGCATGCCGCAGGCAATGAGCGCCGCCACGGCCACGGCGCCCACGCCCAGGACCAGGGCAGAGGAGCCGCTGCGCAGGTCTGCAGCGGGGCTGCTTTGGGCGGAGCCGGCAGCGAATGCTGCGGCGGAGGCTGGGGGCGTCAGGTCCTGCGGGGTGGGGCGGTCTTGCGCTGCGTCGGAACTCATGGCGTCGATTCTATCGACGCAACCACGTCCTCCAGAGCCGGCCGACATTGCTTGACATATCCGAATCCCAGTTGTCTGGCCTGGGCGGCGATTCGCTCGTGCGTAGCAAGCGCTCGCGCCTTTTGCCACGATTGGCCCGGCAGGAGCTGTTGCAGGTTGGCAACGGATTCGGCGCTGCTGAGCAGCCAGAGCGAGCCATCTTCGGCCGCCTGGCGTGCCAGTGCCGTCTGGGCTGCATCCCAGGCAGGCAGTTCGCGCTGGTAGACGGCCAGCATTTCGACCTGGGCACCTGCCTCGCGCAGTCGGGCGGCCAGCCAATCGCGGCCGGCGCCTGCCGTGGCCGGCACGGTCCTGGGCGCTCGTGCCTGGCTGTCGCCGCGCACGATGAGCACGCGGTCGCCCGCATGGATCTGGTCATGCACGCGCTGCCATAGCGTTTCGGATTCGAACTGGGCGGCGTCCGGTGGCGGGCCGTCGATCTGTGCTGGCGCAATGCCCAGGGCCAGCAGCGCCTGGGCGGTGCCGGGGCCGGGCGTCCAGGCGCGGGTGGAGGCCGGAAGCCGTGCGGGGTCGGTGCCGAAGAAATGCTGGACGGCATTGCCGCTGACGAACATCACGGCGCGGTAGCCCCGGCCTTCGCGCAGCGCGTTGCGGGCGGCCTGCAAGGCCTGTTGCGTGGTCGCATCGCGGCAGGGGCCTATGGCCATCAGCGCCAGCGGCTGGGCCGGCAGGCCACGAGCCTGCAGCGCATCCACCCACGCGGCTGCGTCATGGGCCGGGCGGGTGACGAGTATGCGCGGTGGCATGTGGGCGTGCCGTCTAGAGCTTGGGGGCCGGTTGGGCGCCCGCCGCCTGCAGCAGCGCAGCCACGTGCTGGCCCAGCGCGTCGGCGCTGGCGAAGTCGGTGACGGTGGCGTCGGCGTGCACCTGCACCAGCGGCAGCCGGCCTTCCGGGTCTCCCCAGGCTGCGTCCAGGCGCAGTTGCTGGCCGTCGAATGTGCCGTGCGCCGCCAGCGGCATGGAGCAGCTGCCGCCCATGCAGCGGCTGACGGCGCGCTCGGCGGTCACGGTCAGCCAGGTGGTCTGGTGGGCCAGCGGGGCCAGCGCGTCGATCAGGTCCTGGCGGTCGGCGCGCACCTCGATGCCCAGCGCGCCCTGGCCTGCGGCCGGCAGCATGCCGGTGGGCTCGAACCTGGCGCGGATGCGGTCGGCCAGGCCCAGGCGCATCAGGCCTGCGGCGGCCAGCACGATGGCGTCGTAGTGGCCTTCGTCCAGCTTGCGCAGGCGGGTGTTCACGTTGCCGCGCAGCGGCTCTATCTTCAGGTCGGGGCGCAGGGCCTGCAGCAGTGCCTGGCGGCGCAGGCTCGATGTGCCGACGACGGCGCCCTGCGGCAGCTCGGCCAGCGTGGCGTAGCGATTGGAGACAAAAGCGTCGCGCGGGTCTTCGCGCTCCATCACGCAGGCCAGCACAAAGCCTTCGGGCAACTCCATGGGCACGTCCTTGAGCGAGTGCACGGCGATGTGGGCGCGTCCTTCTTCCAGCGCCACTTCCAGCTCCTTGACGAACAGGCCCTTGCCGCCCACCTTGGACAGCGTGCGGTCCAGGATCTGGTCGCCCTTGGTGGTCATACCCAGCAATTCCACTTCATGCCCCCGGGCGCGCAGCAGCGCCTGGACATGCTCGGCCTGCCACAGTGCCAGCTGGCTCTCGCGCGTGGCGATCACGATGGAGTGGGGGAGAAGTGGTTTGGTGTTCATCAGGTGCCTCGGGGGGAGCGCGGGATGCTAGCATGCTGCGCCGCAGTAAACCCGGCACCAGGACCGAAGCCCAAGCAAACCGATACGCTGACCGATTCCAGGAGATTCGTTGATGGCCACCGCCCCCCGCAAGAGCAATGCGCGAGATGACAGGCGTGATGACAAGCCTGTCCGCAAGACGGACAAGGACCTGCCGCTGATCGAGGACATACGCCTGCTGGGGCGCATTCTGGGCGATGTGATCCGCGAGCAGGAAGGCGTGGCGGCCTTCGAGCTGATCGAGCAGGTGCGCCAGCTGTCGGTGACCTTCCGCCGCGATGCCGACGAGACCGCCGACCGCGCGCTCAAGCGTCTGCTCAAGGGCCTGACGACGGACCAGACGGTGAGCGTGATCCGCGCCTTCACCTATTTCAGCCATCTGGCCAACCTGGCCGAGGACCGCCACCACATCCGCCGCCGCGCCGTGCACGAGCGCGCGGGCAATACGCAGGAGGGCAGCATCGAAGTGGCGCTGGCGCGGCTGCGCTGGGCCGGCATCTCGGCCGGCACCGTGGCGCAGACGCTGGCCAAGAGCTATGTGGCACCCGTGCTCACGGCCCACCCCACGGAAGTGCAGCGCCAGAGCATTCTGGTGGCCGAGCGCGACATCTCCCAACTGCTGGCCGCGCGCGAGGACATCGTGGCCCGCGCCCAGCTGTACAACAGCGCCAAGGACGCGCTCACCCCGCGCGAACTGGAGCGCAACGAGGCCCAGCTGCGCGCCCGCGTCAGCCAGCTGTGGCAGACGCGCCTGCTGCGCTACTCCAAGCTCACCGTGGCCGACGAGATCGAAAACGCGCTGTCCTACTACGAAGCCACCTTCCTGCGCGAGATCCCCAAGCTGTATGCGCAACTGGAGCAGGAGCTGGGCAACACCCTTCCCGTGCACAGCTTCCTGCGCATGGGCCACTGGATCGGCGGCGACCGTGACGGCAACCCCAATGTGACGGCCCAGAGCCTGGAGCTGGCGCTGTCGCGCCAGGCCGACGTGGCGCTGCGCCACTATCTTCGCGAGGTGCACTACCTGGGCGGCGAGCTGTCGCTGTCCCAGCGCCTGACCGATGTGTCCACCGAGATGCAGGCCCTGGCAGAGCGCTCGCCCGACACCAACGAGCACCGCTCCGACGAGCCCTACCGCCGCGCGCTCACCGGCATCTACGCGCGCCTGGCGGCCACGCTCAAGGGGCTGACCGGCGGCGAGGCCGCGCGCCATGCCGTGGCGCCGCAGAACGCCTATGCCTCGCCCGAGGAATTCCTGGCCGACCTGCGCGTCATCGATGATTCCCTGAGCCGCAACCACGGCGAGGTGCTGGCGCCCCAGCGCCTGCGCCCGCTGATGCGCGCCGTGCAGGTCTTCGGTTTCCACCTGGCCACGGTGGACCTGCGCCAAAGCTCGGACAAGCATGAGGAAGTGGTGGCCGAGCTGCTGGCTGCCGCGCGCCTGGAGCCCGACTACTCGGGCCTGCAGGAAGACGCCAAGTGCGCCTTGCTGGTGCGCCTGCTGGAAGAGGCGCGGCCGCTGCGCGTGGTGGGCGCCGACTATTCCGAGCATGCGCGCGGCGAACTGGCCATCTTCGAGACCGCGCGCCGCCTGCGCGCGGCCCTGGGCGCCGAGGCCATACGCCACTGCATCATCAGCCACACCGAGTCGGTCAGCGACCTGCTGGAAGTGCTGCTGCTGCAAAAGGAGGCCGGGCTGCTGCGCGGCACGCTGGACGACGGCGCCATCTGCGACGTGATCGTCGTGCCGCTGTTCGAGACCATTGGCGACCTGCGCAGCGCCTCGCCCATCATGCGCCGCTACTTCCAGCTGCCCGGCGTGGCGGCCATGGTGCAGCGCAGCGGCGGCGAGCAGGACATCATGCTGGGCTACAGCGACAGCAACAAGGACGGCGGCATCTTCACCAGCAACTGGGAGCTGTACCGCGCCGAGATCTCGCTGGTCGAGCTGTTCGACGAGCTGGCCGACAGCCATGGCATCAGCCTGCGCATGTTCCATGGCCGCGGCGGCACCGTGGGCCGGGGCGGCGGCCCCAGCTACCAGGCCATCCTGGCCCAGCCTCCGGGCACGGTGCGTGGCCAGATCCGCCTGACCGAGCAGGGCGAGGTGATCGCCTCCAAGTACGCCAACCCCGAGATCGGCCGGCGCAACCTGGAGACCCTGGTGGCCGCCACGCTGGAGGCCACGCTGCTGCAGCCGACCAAGCCGGCCACGCGCGCCTTCCTGGATGCGGCGGCCTTCCTGTCCGACGCCAGCATGGGCGCCTACCGCGCCCTGGTGTACGAGACCCCCGGCTTCACCAGCTACTTCTTCAGCAGCACGCCCATCCGCGAGATTGCCGAGCTGAACATCGGCTCGCGCCCGGCCTCGCGCAAGCCCTCGCAGAAGATCGAGGACCTGCGCGCCATTCCCTGGGGCTTCAGCTGGGGCCAGTGCCGGCTCACGCTGCCGGGCTGGTACGGCTTTGGCGCCGCGGTTAAGGCCTTCATCGACCAGCCGGGCAAGGATGGCAAGGCCCAGCTGGCCCTGCTGCAGAAGATGTACCGCCAGTGGCCGTTCTTCCGTACCCTGCTGTCCAACATGGACATGGTGCTGGCCAAGAGCGACCTGAACCTGGCCTCGCGCTATGCCGACCTGGTGCCGGACGCGCGCCTGCGCCGGCGCATCTTCAGCGCCATCGAGGCCGAGTGGCACAGCACCGTCGATGCGCTGGCGCGCATCACGGGCGACAAGCAGCGCCTGGCCCACAACGAAGCGCTGGCGCGCTCCATACGCCATCGCTTCCCCTACATCGATCCGCTGCACCATCTGCAGGTGGAGCTGGTGCGCCGCTGGCGCGCTGGCCAGACCGATGAGCGCATCAAGACCGGCATCCACCTGTCCATCAACGGCATCGCGGCCGGGGTGCGCAACACGGGCTGATCCTGCTCTCTGGAGGCCGCAACAGCCCTTTGCGGCCGGCGTTGTACGATGTGCTCCGGACAGGAGCGCCTGACTTCTGCCGGGAAGAAAAGGGTGGGAGCCATGGGCAACAAGACGTCACGGGCCGGCTTTCCGGACGTGCAACTGTTCCTGACACAGCGCCTGGCCAGGCTGGCCGGCGCCAACTCCATGCGGGCCATACGCGAGGGCCTGCTCTGGCTGGTTCCCTGTCTGCTGGTCTCGGCCCTGTTCCTCATCCTGTCGGCGCTGGCGCAGATGTCCGGCCAGCCCGAACCCGTGGTGCGGGTGCTTGCGGGCCTGCACGCGGAGATCGGCAGCATCCTGCCGCTGCTGGTGGCCGCATCCATCGGCTACATGCTCTCCATACGCCACCGGCTGCCGCGCCTGCCGGTGACCTTTCTGTGCTTCGCGCATGTGCAGATGGCCATTTATCTGCTGAGCGAGCATCCGCGCGCGGCGGCCACCCTGGTGCTGTTCATCTCCATCGCCTCCCCCCTGATCACCGTGCCCCTGATGGCGCGCCTGAGCCGGCTGCGCTGGACGCGCATCGCGCGCACCGGCTTCGTGAGCGAGAACGTGCGCGAGGTCATGAACCTCGTCGTTCCCGGCGCCCTTGTCGCCGTGCTGCTCGTGCTGCTGCTGCTGGGCCTGCAACAGGTGCTGCCGGATCTCACGCGGGCCGAACTGCCGCTGGCCATCGCGGGCCCAGAGACCCCCTACCGCAGCGGGCTGACGCTGGCATTGCTCAATTCCGTGCTCTGGTTCTTCGGCGTCCAGGGGTACTACGCCATGCAGCCCTTCTTCCAGGTGCTGGACCAGGCGGTGGTGGCCAATGCCGCCGCGATGGCGCAGGGGCTGCAGGCGCCCTGGGCGCTCAGCGGCGGGCTGATGGGCTCCTTCGTCTTCATCGGCGGCTCCGGCGCAACGCTGTCGCTGGCGCTTGCCGTGCTGCTGTTTTGCCGGGGGCGGGGCCTGCGCGTGCTGGCGCTGGCGGCGCTGCCCATCTCCTTGCTCAACGTCAACGAGATCCTGCTGTTCGGGCTGCCGATCATCCTGAACCTGCGCCTGCTCGTGCCGTTTCTCGCGGTACCCGCCATCAACCTGGTCGTGGCCGTCACGGTGGTGCAGGCCGGCTGGGTGGCACCGGCCTCCATGGTGCTGCCGCTGACTGCGCCCGTGGTCTTCAATGCCTATGTGAGCACGGGCGGGGACATGGCGGCCGTGGTGTTGCAACTGGCATTGACGGCCCTGGGAGCGCTGATCTATGCGCCCTACGTGCGGGCCATCGACCGGCTGGGCCAGGACGACGGTGCCATCGTGCTGCACGCGCTGGACACCACGTTCTCGCGCCTGCCCGAAGAGGCCGGGCTGATCGTGCGCGATCCGCTGGTGCAGGCGCACCAGGCGCAGGCCCGGCGCGAGACCATGCTGGCGCATATCCGTCGCATCAGCGAGTACGAGTTCCACCTGGAATTCCAGCCCCAGGTCTCGCACCGCAGCGGCCTGTGCCTGGGCTGCGAGGCCCTGCTGCGCGCGCGGGACGCGCAGGGCCGCTTGCAGCAGCCCGGCAGTTTCCTGCGCTGGCTGGCCGATGCGGGGCTGATGCGCGAGGTGGACCTGTGGGTGGCGGGCGCTGCCGTGCGCCAGAGCCGGCACTGGCGTCAGGAGGGCTTTGCCATGCCGATCAGCATCAATGTGTCGGGTGCCACGTTGACCTCGCCCGAGCACTGCTCGCGCCTGATGCTGCTGCTGGCCCAGGCCAGGGGGCAGGTCGGCGTGGAGATCACGGAGGAAGAAATGGTGGGCGACGTGGAGGCGATCCGCCGCGCCATAGGGCAGATCCATGCGCTGGGCGCCAAGGTGTCCATCGATGACTTCGGCACCGGCTTCTCGTCCATGAGCTACCTGCACCAGTTCGATGTGGATGCCATCAAGATCGACCGCAGCTTCGTCGTGGCCAGCGGCCATGCCAAGGGCGAGCTGGTGCTGGACGGCCTGCTGCGCTTTTGCGAGGCGCTGCAGCTGAACGTGGTGGCCGAGGGCGTGGAGACCGAGGCGCAGTTGCAGGCCCTGGGCTTCGAGGGCGATCTGCTGGTGCAGGGCTGGTACTTCAGCCGCGCCCTGCCGGGCGAGAAACTGCCGCAGTTCGCCAGGGACTGCGCCGCCAGGGCAGGCGGCGGGACGGTCTAGATTCCTGGATTCCTGCGGCGGCATCGCGGGTGCGATGCGCAGTGCAGATCATCAGTGCAGCATCAGCGAGCCGGCGCTCTTGCTCTTGCCGGCGCGTGCGGGCGGATTGCACAGGCCGCACTGGTAGTGGCGCTCGTTCTCGTAGGGCTCGGTCACGAACTGGCCCTTGCACACCGTGCACTGGGTGCGGGTCAGCATCTGCGCGTCGACGAACTTCACCAGGCGCCATGCGCGGGTGAAGGACAGCAGCGCTTCCAGCTCGGCGGCCTGGATCTGCTCGGTATAGAGACGGTAGGCCTTGGTCAATTGTTCAACGGCATCCAGCTCGGCGCCCTTGGACAGGTATTCGTAGATATTCAGGAACAGCGAACTGTGGATGTTCTCCTGCCAGGTCAGGAACCAGTCGGTCGAGAACGGCAGCTGGCCCTTGGAAGGCGACTTGCCGGCGATCTCCTTGTACAGGCGGATCAGGCGCTCGTAGGACAGCGTGGTCTCGGATTCGAGCACCTGCATGCGTGCACCCATCTCGATGAGCATGGCGGCGCGCTCGATCTGCTTGGACTCGTTCAGGACACTTTTGGCGGGGGTGGACATGGCGGGCTCCAGAGTTCTTCAGGCGGATCAGAGGACTTCGGAGACGCGGCTGGCCATCAGGATGTTGGCGTGCAGCGTGTTGGTCGCACCGTTGCCGATCTTGTTGCTGCTGTGGTTGGTCAGCAAGCTCCAGACCATTTCGTCGTCCACCCGGAAGCTGGCGAGCAGGGTGTTGCGCGAGGCCAGCTTCAGCACCTGGGCTGCCGACAGTGCGGCCAGCAGGTCGCACGATTCTTCGTTCAGTCCCAGGCGGAACACCGCTTCGGCCTTGTCCTGGCGGATCAGGGTCTGGGCCAGCATCAGGTAAGTGAGGTTGGCTTCGCGGATTTCGGCAAGCAGCTGTTCATTGTTCATAGGACCATCCTTTGCATCTCGGCAGCCGCAACGCCCGGGTAGAAACAAGATGTTCAACCTGTTGCGATCTGTTGAGATGGATTGTGGAGGAGGGCCCTTCGCCGTTGAAGTCGGGGCAGGTCTGCGCCGGATGTCTGGTTGTGAGACGGCGTTTGTAAGATTTACCTTACACCTGTAGCAAGGTTTGGATGACTCGATTTCGCTCAGGCCAGGCCGTCTGGGGGCTTGGGAGCAGGCTGCTGCAGTGGTGTTGTTGCATGTCGGCCTTTTGACACAGTGCTGTCATTGTGCAGCCTCCCCAAGGGGAGGCATAAGCCGAATTAGCCGAGCTCCACCGGCCTCTTCGGGTCACTGCACCACTCGCTCCAGCTGCCCGCGAATAGCCTTGCAGGCGGCAGTCCCGCAATGCGCATGGCCAGCAGGTTGGGCAGCGCGCTCACGCCGCTGCCGCACTGGTGCACCACGCTGGCCGGATCGCGGCCTGCCAGCAGCTGTTCGAACTCCGCGCGCAGCAGGGCGGCAGGCTTGAAGCGGCCGTCGGCGGCGATGTTCTCGGTGAAGGGCCGGTTGAGCGCGCCTGGGATGTGGCCGGCCACAGGGTCCAGCGGCTCGACCTCCCCGCGGTAGCGGGCCGGGGCGCGAGCATCGACCACGGTCTGGCCTGCGCTGCCCAGTGCATCGAGCACCTGCTGCGCCGTTGCCAGTTGCTGCAGCGGCTCGCGCAGCTCGAAGTTGGACTGGAAGCGCGCGCTTTCCTCGCCCGATGCCACGGGCTGGCCTGCGGCCTGCCAGGCCTGGAGACCTCCGTCGAGCACGGCCACATCGCCATGGCCGGCCCATTGCAGCATCCACCACAGGCGCCCGCAGTGGTTGGCACCGTTGCGGTCATAGACCACGGCCTGCATGTCGTTGGAAAAACCGATGCTGGACAGCCACACGGCAAAGCGTTCGCGGTTGGGCAGCGGGTGGCGGCCGCCCGAGGCGGCCTGCTCGCTGGCCGCCACGCTGCCATGGGCGCCGGGCACGCCATGCTTGGCACTGAGGTCATGGTCCAGGTCGGCGAAGACGGCGCCTGGAATATGCGCCTGCAGATACTGGGCCTTGCCGGCCGCAGGCTGGGTCAGGTCGAAGCTGCAGTCGAAGACCATCAGCGGACGGCCGCTGGCCTGCAGCGCGGCCAGCTCCTGGACGGAGATCAGGGTCTGGTAGGAGGTGTTGGAAGTCATGGATGCGGAACTCCGAAGGCCTGTGCAGGCGGTGGTGCGCCTGCGGCAAAAGATCCGATCCATTATGCGACGGCCCCAGGCGGGCCGGCGGCGTCAGCCGCGCGAACGCAGGGCCGTGGCCAGGGCGCCGCTGGCCACGATCAGGCCAATGCCGGCCCAGCCGATCAGCGGCACGCTTTCGCCGAACATCGCCAGACTCAGCAGGGCCGCGAAGACGATGCCCGAATACTGCAGGTTGGCCACGACCAGGGTGTTGCGGCTGTTGCTGGCCGAGGCGTAGGCCGCCGTCATGCAGACCTGGGCCACGGCGGCCAGCACGCCCACGGGCAGCAGCCACAGCGCGCGCCAGCCCGGCCAGGCGGACACGCCCGTGAAGCACATGGCCAGGGCACCGGCCACGGCCGAGCCCAGTGCGAAGTAGAAGACCACGCGCGCCTCGGGCTCGCCCATGCGCGACAGCGTGGCCACCTGCATATAGGCCATGGCGGCGAACACCCCGCCGATCAGGCCGCCCGCGCTGGCCACGAATTCCTGCGGCGCCGCGCTGGGGCGCAGCACCAGGATCACGCCCACGAAGCCCAGGGCCACGGTGGCGACCAGGCTCCAGGGAAACGGCGGCAGCGCGCGCAGCGCATGCGATTCGGGCTGGCGGCGCAGCTGGTGGCGCAGCAGCAGGCCCTGGCCGATCAGAAAGACCGCCATCCAGATGCTGCTCATGGAGTTGAACGTGGCCGCCGTGGCCAGCGGCAGATGGCCGATGGAGTAGAACCAGGCGCCCATGGACGTCACGCCCACGAAGCTGCGCCAGGCATGCTCGCGCGGATAGCGCGTGGCCAGCGAGATGCCCTGGTGGCGCGCCAGCCACCACAGCGCCACCATGCTGACCAGCCCGCGGTAGAAGACGATTTCCGCCGCATTGAAATCCTGGGAGGCGAACTTCACACACACACTCATGACCGCAAAAACGAATGCGGCCGCCACCATCCACAGGGCTTGCATATAAATGACCGGATAGAGCCGCACAAGGACCGCGGCGCTGGACGAGAAAAGGGTTGGGTTTTGTTTTTGGCGCATGCCGCCTGGCTGCGTACGGCCCAGGGCCGTGGCAGGGACACGCGCAAGGAACTGTATTGCATAAGCCAAGACATTGGACTTGCCTCGGGATGCATTGCCGCCGCCAGCCCTGCCCATTGGGCACATCAGGGCGCTTGCATTCAGAGGAGCTGTGCAGCTGGCCTGCCGCCTAATACAGACGGCCCAATGCAGACGGCCCGATGCAGACGGCCCAATGCAGACGGCCCGCACGAATGCGGGCCGTCGGGAGAGCCGGAGCAGATCAGCGTGCGGGGACTGCGTCACCCATCACGCCGCGATACCACTCATGGAAGTGCTGCATGCCGTCTTCCATGGGGCTCTGGTAGGGGCCGACCTCGTTGTCGCCGCGCTCGTACAGCGCCCTGCGGCCGGCGTCCATGCGCTCGCCGATCTCGTCGTCCTCGATGCAGGTCTCCATGTAGGCGGCCTTTTGCGCCTGCACGAATTCGGGCTCGAAGGCCGCGATCTCTTCGGGGTAGTAGAACTCGACCACGTTCAGCGTCCGGTCAACCGCCAGCGGGTGCAGGGTCGAGACCGTGAGCACGTGCGGATACCACTCCACCATGATGTGGGGGTAGTAGGTCAGCCAGATCGCGCCGCGTTCGGGCAGCTCGCCGTTGCGGTAGGCCAGCAGCACGTCGTGCCACTTCCTGTAGGTGTCCGAGCCGGGCTGGGCAAAGCCGGGCGCCACGCCCACGGTCTGCACCGAGTACTCCTTGGCAAACTCCCACTGCAGGTCGTCGCAGGTCACGAAGTTGCCCAGGCCCGGGTGGAAGGGGCCGACGTGGTAGTCCTCGAGGTAGACCTCGATGAAGGTCTTCCAGTTGTAGTTGCACTCGTGCATCTCGACATGGTCGAGCACGAATCCCTCGAAGCTCAGCTGCTCGCGCAGCTTCATGCCGGCCAGGTCGGACTCGATGTCGCGGCCGTTGTCCTCGAACAGCAGACCGTTCCACTCGCGCAGCCGGTAGTTGTTCAGGTTCAGGCAGGGATCGTGGCTAAAGTGCGGTGCGCCCAGTAACTCGCCGCTGGTGCTGTAGGTCCAGCGGTGCAGCGGGCAGACGATGTTGCCCCCCGCATGGCCCTTGCCTTCGGTCATCAGATTGCCCCGGCCCTTGAGCATCACGGCCTGGCGGTGGCGGCAGACGTTGGAGATCAACTCCACCTGCCCCCTGGCATTGCGCACCAGAGCGCGGCCTTCCTTTTCCTGGGGCAGGGCGTAGTAGTCGCCTATCTCGGGAACGGCCAGTTGATGGCCCACGTAGCGCGGGCCGCGTTGAAAGATGGTCTCCAACTCGCGCTGAAACAACGCAGGGTCGAAGTAACTGGAAACTGGTAGTTGGCTTGCGGCCTGCTGCAGTTGAAGACTTAAATCAGACATGGGTGACCTGACCTAAAGACTCCCCACAGGGAGGGTGCGCGTGCGCACGGGATTGGAAAAAGCAAAACCGGCCGTTCCTGGACATGGAGGCAGGCTTCACGACGTGAAAAGAAGCGGCGCCCGAGGCGCTGTCTCTTGTCGATGAGCCCGACCGTATGCCCAGGCAAGGGGCCGGTTTGACGGGGAATGGGATTATAGCCCGTGGGGTTATTTCCGGATGCCCGGTACGTGTATTGCAAGCGGCCGATGGCGCCTGTCAAGGGCTGTCCGGTTATTGGCGGCGCGGTCGCGGAGGGGCGCCTAGAATCGTCGGTTCCCCACAACGCACCGCCATCGCACCATGCCCAAGGCTGCTCCCAAGGCTCTTGCCGAGCCCACCAGTTACGAATCCGCGCTGCAGGAGCTGGAGCAGCTCATCGCGCAGATCGAGTCGGGCCAGCTGCCTCTGGAGCAGATGCTGACAGGCTACCAGCGCGCGGCGCAACTGCTCGGCTATTGCCGCGGCCAGCTCGACGCGGTGCAGGAACAGGTCAAGGTGCTTGACGAGGGGACGCTGGCCCCGTGGAGCCAGGATTGAAGATTGCCATGAGTGCCGTGATGACTTGCGCTTCCGATGTTTCCCAGCCGGCCGGCCCCGGCGCGCTGGATTTCCCCTGCTGGATGACCGATCGCCTGGCGCGCACCGAAAGCGCGCTGTCGCAATGGGTGGGCGTTGATGCGCCTGCGGGCCTGGGCGAGGCCATGCGCTACGCCGTGCTCGATGGCGGCAAGCGCCTGCGCCCGCTGCTGGTCTGGGCCGCCGCCGAGGCCGTCGATGGCCTGCAGCCCGCCGCCGTGCGTGCCGGCTGCGCGGTGGAGCTGATCCATGCCTATTCGCTGGTGCACGACGACATGCCTTGCATGGACAACGACGTGCTGCGCCGTGGCAAGCCCACGGTGCATGTGCAGTTCGGCGAAGCCTCGGCCCTGCTGGCTGGCGATGCGCTGCAGGCGCTGGCCTTCGAGCTGCTCGTTCCCGAGCCCGATCAGGCCGGCAGCATGCCGGACGCCCTGCAGGCGCGGCTGTGCCGGCTGCTGGGCCGTGCCGCAGGCGCGCAGGGCATGGCCGGTGGCCAGGCCATCGACCTGGCCAGCGTGGGCCTGCAACTGAGCGAGGCCCAGCTGCGCGAGATGCACCGCCTCAAGACCGGCGCCCTGCTGCATGCCAGCGTGCTCATGGGAGCAGCCTGCAATGAGGGCGTGGATGCCCAGGCCTGGCAGGCGCTGTCCGACTACGGGCAGGCGCTGGGCGTGGCCTTCCAGGTGGTGGATGACATCCTCGACGTGGTGGCCGACTCGGCCACCCTGGGCAAGACGGCCGGCAAGGACGCGGCCAACGACAAGCCGACCTACGTCTCGCTGCTGGGCCTGGACCAGGCCCGCGCCCATGCCGACGAGCTGTGCGCCCTGGCGCACGCGGCGCTTGCGCGCAGCGGCCTGCCGGACACGCGGGCCCTGGCGGCACTGGCCGACATGGTCGTGAGCCGCACTCACTGACAATACGGACCGCGGCCTTGCCGCTCCAAGATACCTAGCATGACCACGAACACCTACTCCCTGCTGCAGACCATCGACGATCCCGCGGATCTGAGGCGTCTGTCGCGTGCCGAACTCAAGACCCTGGCCCAGCAACTGCGTGCCTATGTGCTCGACAGCGTCTCCAAGACCGGCGGGCATTTGAGTTCCAACCTGGGGACGGTGGAGCTGACGGTGGCGCTGCATGCGGTGTTCGACACGCCCTACGACCGCGTGGTCTGGGACGTGGGCCACCAGACCTATCCGCACAAGATCCTCACGGGCCGGCGCGAGCGCATGGCCTCGCTGCGCCAGTTCGGCGGCCTGTCGGGCTTTCCGCAGCGCGCCGAGAGCCCGTACGACACCTTCGGCACGGCGCACTCCTCGACCAGCATCTCGGCCGCCCTGGGCATGGCCCTGGCTGCCAAGCAAAAGGGCGAGGACCGCCGCGCCATCGCCGTCATCGGCGACGGCGCCATGACGGCCGGCATGGCCTTCGAGGCGCTGAACAACGCCGGCGTGACCGATGCCAACCTGCTGGTCATCCTCAACGACAACGACATGAGCATCAGCCCGCCCGTGGGCGCGCTCAACCGCTACCTGGCCCAGCTCATGAGCGGACAGTTCTACGCCAAGGCGCGCGACATGGGCAAGAGCGTGCTCAAGCAGGTGCCGCCGCTGCTGGAGCTGGCCAAGCGGCTGGAGCAGCAGGCCAAGGGCATGGTCGTGCCGGCCACGCTGTTCGAGAACTTCGGCTTCAACTACATCGGCCCCATCGACGGGCATGACCTCGATTCGCTGATCCCCACGCTGGAGAACATCAAGAGCCTCAAGGGCCCGCAGTTCCTGCATGTGGTCACGAAGAAGGGCCAGGGCTACAAGCTGGCCGAGGCCGATCCCGTGGCCTACCACGGCCCCGGCAAGTTCGATCCCAGCGTGGGCCTGGTCAAGCCGGCCACGCCCCCGAAGCAGACCTTCACCCAGGTCTTCGGCCATTGGCTGTGCGACATGGCGGACAAGGACCAGCGCCTGGTGGGCATCACCCCCGCCATGCGCGAGGGCTCGGGCATGGTGGAGTTCCACAAGCGCTTTCCGGGCCGCTACTACGACGTGGGCATTGCCGAGCAGCATGCGGTCACCTTCGCGGCCGGCATGGCCTGCGAGGGCCTCAAGCCCGTGGTCGCCATCTATTCGACCTTCCTGCAGCGCGGCTACGACCAGTTGATCCACGACGTGGCGCTGCAAAAGCTGCCCGTGGTCTTTGCGCTGGACCGCGCAGGCCTGGTCGGCGCCGATGGTGCCACGCACGCAGGTGCGTATGACATCGCCTTCGTGCGCTGCATTCCGCACATGAGCATGGCCTGCCCGGCCGACGAGCGCGAATGCCGCCAGCTGCTCACCACCGCCTACGAGCAGGACCATCCCGTGGCCGTGCGCTACCCGCGTGGCGCGGGCGTGGGTGTGGCGCCGCTGGAGAGCCTGGAGGGCCTGCCCTTCGGCAAGGGCGAGGTGCGCCGCGAGTCTGCCAAGAAGCAGGTCGCCATCCTGGCCTTCGGCACCCTGCTGTACCCGGCCCTGGCTGCGGCCGAGGCGCTGGACGCCACCGTGGTCAACATGCGCTGGGCCAAGCCGCTGGACGAGGAACTGCTGCGCCAGGTGGCCTCCACGCACGAGCTCATCGTCACCGTGGAAGAGGGCTGCATCATGGGCGGCGCAGGCAGCGCCGTGGCCGAGTCGCTGCAGGCCGCCGGCATCACGCGCCAGCTGCTGCAGCTGGGCCTGCCCGACGAGTTCATCGAGCACGGCGATCCCGCCAAGCTGCTGGCCCTGCAGGGCCTGGATGCGGCGGGCATCGAGGCTTCGGTCCGCGCCCATCTGGCACCCGAGCGCGCCGTGGCCTGAGCGGCGCCGGGCAGCCGGCCAGCCGAGCAGAACTACGCGGGGGAAAACCCCGTCCGCGCTTGCTTTGCGGCGTTTTTAGAATCGATACCACCTGATACAGTGTGAATGCACGTGCGAACGTGCGTTTTTTTTGCCGCCGGGTCGCCCCAAGGCAAAAAGCGGCCCCCTCGGGGTGGCCGCGGACCTTGCGCAGCAAGGGGGGCGTAGGGGCTTTTTCTGACTGACACAACACATCGCGGAGAGACATTCATGGACCGTCGTTCGATCATCAAACATGCGGGAATCGCTGGCGTGCTGGCTGTGGGAGCCGCACCCGCAGTCCATGCCCAGGAGGCGATCCGCTGGCGTCTGGCTGCGAGCTTTCCCAAGTCGCTGGACACCATCTTCGGCTCGGCCGAAATGTTCTCCAAGACGCTCAAGGCGATGTCGGGCGGCAAGTTCGAAGTCTCGGTGCATGCGGCCGGTGAGCTGATGCCCGCCTTCGGCGTGGTCGACGGCATCCAGAACGGCACCATCGAGATGGCGCTGACGGCGCCCTATTACTTCACCGGCAAGGACTACATCTTCGCCTTCGGCTGCGCCGTGCCCTTCGGCCTGACCGCCCGCCAGATGGATGCCTGGATGGAGCACGGCGGCGGCCGCAAGCTCATGGACGAGTTCTATGCCCAGTACAACATCAAGAGCCAGAGCGCCGGCAACACGGGCACCCAGATGGGCGGCTGGTTCCGCAAGGAAATCAAGTCGGTGGCCGATCTCAAGGGCCTGAAGATGCGCCTGGGCGGCGGCCTGTTCGGCGACGCCATGCTCAAGCTTGGCGTGGTCGCCCAGAACATGCCCGTGGGCGAGGTCTACCAGGCGCTTGAAAAGGGCACGCTGGATGCCGTGGAATTCGTGGGCCCCTACGACGACCAGAAGCTGGGCTTCAACAAGGTCGCTCCCTACTACTACTACCCCGGCTGGTGGGAAGGCGGCGCCGAGCTGGAGTTCTTCATCAACACCAAGGCGTATGCGGCCCTGTCGCCCGAGTACAAGGCCATGGTCGATGCAGCCTGCAACGTGGCGGCACGCGACATGACGGCCAAGTACGACGCCAACAACCCCGTGGCGCTCAAGAAGCTGGTGGCCGACAAGACCCAGCTCAAGGCCTTCCCCAAGGACTTCATGGACGCCGGCTACAAGGCCGTCATGGAGATCATGGCCGAGCATGACGCCAAGTCGCCCATGTTCAAGAAGATCAACCAGAGCCTGCGCACCTTCCAGCGCGACCAGCTGCTGTGGGAGCGCTTCTCGGAGTTCCGCTACAACAGCTACATGACCACGGCCAAGCTGTAAGGCCAGATCTCCAGCCAGCAGCACGCACAAGGACGGTCCATGCCTTCCAAGCCTGCAGGCCAAGCCCGCGTCCCCTCTGCGAAATGCAGCGGGGACGGCGGGCTTTTTTGCCGCCGGGCCGCCCCAAGGCAAAAAGCGGCCCCCTTGGGGGGCAGCGGACCTTGCGCAGCAAGGGTAGCGTGGGGGCTTTTTTGTTCCGATGATGTATGTGGGCCGGGCTGCCAAGAGCAGTCCGGCCTTTTTTGAATGCTCTCAAGCAGAGCGAACCAGGAGGAGACAGTGATGGACAGAAGAAAAGCACTCAAGCACGCCGGTCTGGCCGGTGTGTTGACTGCCGCAGCGGCACCGGCCGTTCACGCGCAGGCGGCAATACGCTGGCGCCTGGCGTCGAGCTTCCCGCGCTCGCTGGACACCATCTACGGCTCGGCCGAGGTGTTCTCCAAGGCGATCAAGGAGATGTCGGGCGGCAAGTTCGAGGTCTCGGTCCATGCGGCCGGTGAGCTGATGCCCGCTTTCGGCGTGGTCGATGGCGTGCAGAACGGCACGGTGGAGATCGCGCACACGGCGCCTTACTACTTCTTTGGCAAGAATGAGGCCTTTGCCATTGGCGGCGCCATTCCGTTCGGCATGAACTCGCGCCAGCTCACGGCGTGGATCGTGGACGGCAACGGTGGCAAGCTGATGCGCGAGTTCTATGCCGAATACGGCATCGTCAACTTCCTGGGCGGCAACACGGGCGCACAGATGGGGGGCTGGTTCCGCAAGGAGGTCAAGACACCCGAGGACATCAAGGGCCTGAAGTTCCGCATCGGCGGCTTCGCGGGCCGGATCATCGAGCGCATGGGCGGCGTGCCCCAGAACATCCCGGGCGGCGAAATCTACCAGGCGCTGGAAAAGGGCACCATCGATGCGGCCGAATGGATCGGCCCCTATGACGACCTCAAGCTGGGCTTCAACAAGGTCGCCCCGTTCTACTACTACCCCGGCTGGTGGGAAGGCAGCCTGAACCTCGAGTTCTACGTGAACCAGAAGGCGCTGGCCGCGCTGACGCCCGAGCAGCGCGCCATGGTGCAGGCCGCATCGCACGAGGCCCATGTGGTCACCCAGGCCCGCTACGACGCGCGCAATCCCGGCGCGCTCAAGCAACTGGTGGCCAGCAAGGCCAAGGTGCTGGCCTTCCCGCAGACCGTGCTCGATGCTTCCTACAAGACCACCATGGCTGTCTATGCGGAGCTGGCCGAGAAAAACCCTGCATGGAAGAAGATCTACGGCGACTACCGCAACTTCCAGCGCGACGAGGTGCTGTGGTTCCGCTTCGCCGAGGCGCGCTACGACGCCTTCATGTCGGCGCAAAAGCTGTGAAGTCGCGGCGCCCTCGGGCGTCATGCAGGAAAGCCGGGCACTGCCCGGCTTTTTTCATGGGCGCAGGGGACCGGCGCACGCCGGGGTCCGAACGAAAAAAGGCCCCGCGGTTGCGGGGCCTTTGCTGTCCTTGAGGGAGCCTGCGATCAGCTGCCGGACTTGCTCTCGCCCGGCGTGGCCGGTTGCTCGCGCTGCAACTGGTCCTGCAGCGCCTTGAGTGCATCGTCCTCGCTGCCCGGGGCCGAAGGCTCGCCAGGCGTTGCTCCGGGGGCAGGCGGCTGGTTCGCGCCGTCGCCGTTGAACATGGGGTCGTTGAAGTCGATGGCCTCGGGCATGGATGCCTCCATCTCCTGGCGCACCTTGTCCAGGTCGTACTCCACCTTCTTGTCCAGCCCGCTGGAGACGATGCCGGGGAAGATGATGATCAGGGCCACCATGAACAGCTGCAGCACCACGAAGGGAATGGCACCTGCATAGATCTGCATGGTGGTCACGGGCTCGGTCATCTTCTTGGTGACCTTGTCCACGTAGGCCTTGGCGGGGGCCACGCTGCGCAGGAAGAACAGCGCGAAGCCGAAGGGCGGGTGCATGAACGAGGTCTGCATGTTCACGGCCAGCAGCACGCCGAACCAGACCAGGTCGATGCCCAGCTTGTCGGCCACGGGGGCCAGCAGCGGCACGACGATGAAGGACAGCTCGAAGAAGTCCAGGAAGAAGGCCAGCACGAAGATCATGATGTTGACCACGATCAGGAAGCCGATCTCGCCGCCGGGCAGGGACACCAGCAGTTCCTCCACCCACTTGGGGCCGTCCACGCCCTGGAAGGTCAGGCCGAACATGGTCGCGCCGATCAGGATGAACATCACGAAGCACGACAGCTTGGTGGTGGACATCAGCGCCTGCTTGAGCAGGTCCATGTTCAGGCGACCGCGAGCGAAGGCCATGATGGCCGCGCCCAGCGCGCCCATGGCGCCGCCTTCGGTGGGGGTCGCAACGCCCAGGAAGATGGTGCCCAGCACCAGGAAGATCAGCAGCAGCGGCGGGATCAGCACGAAGGTCACGCGCTCGGCCATGCGGCTGAGCAGGTGCAGGCCTGTGAGCTTGTTGAACATGGCGGCGATGAAGGCCAGGGCCACGCCGAAGCACATGGACACCACGATGGTCTCGTCCAGCGCGACCTTCTCCACCACATCGCCGGACCACCAGGTGTGCAGCTGGGGCATGTACTGTCCCACCACGATGGAGGCGGCCACGCACAGCAGCGTCAGCACCAGGGTGGAAGGCAGGCCGGAATTGCCATTGGGCTCGCGCAGCGTGCGCGCCTCGGGCGGCAGGGCGGGCACCATGGCGGGCTTGAAGATGGCCAGCACGACGATGAACAGCGCATAGCAGCCCGTCAGCATCAGGCCCGGCAGGAAGGCG
The DNA here is from genome assembly GCF_020523835.1 of Delftia sp. Lp-1. Classification (NCBI taxonomy): domain Bacteria; kingdom Pseudomonadati; phylum Pseudomonadota; class Betaproteobacteria; order Burkholderiales; family Comamonadaceae; genus Delftia; species Delftia sp. Lp-1. The sequence goes on from NZ_JAJALJ010000002.1 coordinate 648,250, forward strand.
CCCTTGTACATGTCGCCCACGCTGCGGCCCAGCTGGTCGGCCAGCACGATCAGCACCAGGGATGGCGGAATGATCTGCGCCAGCGTGCCGGAGGCCGCGATCACGCCCGAGGCCACCCGGCGGTCATAGCCGTAGCGCATCATGATGGGCAGGGAGATCAGGCCCATGGAGATCACCGATGCCGCGACCACGCCCGTGGTCGCCGCCAGCAGCGCACCGACGAAGATCACCGCAAAGGCCACGCCGCCGCGCACGGGGCCGAAGAGCTGGCCCACGGTCTCCAGCAGGTCCTCGGCCATGCCGCTTCGCTCCAGTATCAGCCCCATGAGGGTGAAGAACGGTATGGCCAGCATCGTCTCGTTCTGCATGATGCCGAAGATGCGCAGCGGAAGGGCCTGCAGCAGGGCTTCGGGCAGCACGCCCAGTTCGATGCCGACAAAGGCGAAGAACAGGCCGCAGGCGCCCAGGCTGAATGCCACGGGAAAACCCACGAGCAGGAAAAGTATCAGCCCCGCGAACATGATCGGGGCCAGGTTGTGGATTACGAATTCCATGATGTCTGTTTCCCCGATCAGGCGCTTTGCCCGCTTTTGTCCTTGGCACCTGCCAGCCCGCGCAGGGCGTCGGCCAGGTCTTCCTCGGCGGTCTTCTCGCCCTTCTTGGCCGTGGGATCGTCGATCAGGCCCTTCAGGAAAGCGATGCGCTTGATCAGCTCCGACATGCCCTGCAGCAGCAGCAGCCCGAAGCCGATGGGGATCATCAGGTAGACGGGCCAGCGCACCAGGCCGCCTGCGTTGCCCGACATCTCGCCGGTCTGCATGGCCTGGATCACGAAGGGTGTGCCGAACCACAGGATGGCCAGCGCCATGGGGGTCAGGAAGAAGACGAAGCCGAAGATGTCGATCCAGATCTGCGTGCGCTTGGACAGGCGGCTGGCGATCACATCCACCTTCACATGCTCGCCCTGCAGCAGCGTGTAGCCGGCGGCCAGCAGGAAAGAGGCCGCGAACAGGTACCACTGCACTTCGAGGTAGGCGTTCGAGCTGGTGTGCAACACCTTGCGCACGATGGCATTGATGCCGCTGATGACCGTGGAGGCCAGGATCAGCCAGATAAGCCATCGCCCGACCAGGCTGTTGAGCCAGTCGACCCCCCTTGAGAATTTGAGCAAAGCCTGCATGGTGTCTCCAAAAAGTAGGCTGTATTGGGTCCGTCGCCGTACGCCAGCCTGTAGGCCGGCGCGCAGCGCTCTTGTCGGCGCATGGACCAAAGCCGTCGATTCTACGGAGACCCGACCGCCGCAGGCGGCCTGCTCCCCCTAAAAGAAATCCGTGTGAACCCGAGGAAACGTCCCGTTCAAGGGGTGGTGTGTGGCTTGCGGGCCCCCAGTTTGCGGTACAGCGTGGCGCGGCTGATGCCCAGCGCGCGGGCGGCCCGGGTCACATTGCCTTGGGCGTCCTGCAGGGCCTGCTCGATCAGAACGCCCTCGCTGGCGCGCAGCGGGCTGGCCTGGGCGGCGGCAGCGAGTGCCGCCGTGCCCAGCGCAGGCAGCAGCTGGCGCAGCTGGGGGCCGGGCTGCACCAGGGCCTGCAGCCGCAGGCCCGACCACAGCGGCAGGCGCAGCGGCTCGTTGGGGCGCTGGCGCGCATGGTCCACCAGCGCCGTCCAGGGCATGGCCAGCAGTTCGCTGCAGTGCAGCGGCTGGCCCGGCAGCGACAGCGGCTGGGGCACCAGCTGGCGGGCCAGGGTATTGCTGCCCGCCACATGCCCTTCGGCGTCCACGGCCAGCAGGCCTTCGCCCTCCTGGCCCAGCGGCCCGCCGGGCCAGTTCAGGTGCAGCAGCAGGGCATGGGGCAGGGCGCGCAGCAGCCGGTCCTCGATGGCGCGGGCGCAGCGCAGCGCCAGGTGCATGAGTTCGGGCCGCTCCGGCACATCCACGCCCGTGATGTCCAGCATGCCCAGGCAGCTCCCGTCCGGGCCGGACAGCGGCGCACCCGCGCAGCTGTAGTGGCGGTTGGCCTCGAAGAAATGCTCTGCCCGGTGCAGCCAGACGGGGCTGTGCTCGGCCAGGGCCGCGCCAATGGCCGTGGTGCCCACGCCCTGCTCGGACAGGTCCACGCCCACGCGGGCGATGGCCTGCACGCGGATGTCGCTGCGCTCCAGCGGCCCCTGCACCTCCAGCACCGTGCCGCGTGCATCGGTCAGCAGGCTGAAGTAGTGCATGGCGCCCACGGCGCCCACCAGCTGGGCCATCACGGGGCGCGCGGCCTGCAGCAGCACCTCATGGCCATCACGGGTCTGGCGCAGCGCATGCGGCCCCAATGCTTCGTAGACCACGCGCTCGTCCGGGCGGCGGCCTGCCGCCAGGCAGCGCTGCCAGGAGCGCCACAGCCAGGGTGCGATGCCGGGCGGTGAACCGGCCAGCGCCTGATCGCCGAAAACCAGGCTGCGGGCCCGGGCGACCTGCTGGTGGCGCGGATCGGCGGGGCAGGGCTGCGCGGCGTCGGGGCTCAGGGCGAACATGGGACGGGAACTCCTGTGGCTGGCTGGCAAGGGATTGCGAACGGGCTGGCAGGCGGGTGCAGAAGCGGGTGCACAAGCGGGCGCAGGCGAAGACCCGGCCGCTGATGGCGGAGGCTGCGCTGGCAACTGTGTCATTTTGAGAATATCCGCGCCGCCCGGCCCGGGCTTGCGGGTCAACCCTAGAACGGGCGCCTGCGGGCAGGGCGACCATGGCAGGCGAGGTTTCCGGCGTTCCCCCACGTTCCAGATCACCGCCGATCACAGGCAGGAGACAGCACGATGAATGTCCAGCTCACCGTCAACGGGCGCGCGCAGCGCATTGATGTTCCTCCCAACACCTTGCTCGTGCATGCGCTGCGCGAGCACCTGCGCCTGACCGGCACGCATGTGGGCTGCGACACCAGCCAGTGCGGGGCCTGCACCGTCATCGTCGACGGCCACGCCGTCAAGTCCTGCGCCATGCTGGCCGTGCAGGCCGAAGGCTGCGAGGTGCGCACCATCGAAGGGCTGGCGGATATCGACGGCGGCCTGCACCCCATGCAGGCGGCCTTCAAGGAGTGCCACGGCCTGCAATGCGGCTTTTGCACGCCGGGCATGGTCATGAGCGCCGTGGACCTGTGCCAGCGCCAGCCGTGCGCGGGCGATCGCGAGATCCGCGAGGCGCTGGAGGGCAACCTGTGCCGCTGCACGGGCTACCAGAACATCGTGGCTGCCGTGAAAAAGGGCAGCCAGGCCATGGCAGGACCTGCGGCCTGAGCGCCGCAGGTCACCACAAGGAGACAGCCATGGGTGCATCCGACTTTTCCAAGCTCCCTCACATCGGCGAGCCCGTCAAGCGCAAGGAGGACTACCGCTTCCTCACGGGCGCGGGGCAGTACACCGACGACATCGCGCTGGCCGCCCAGGCCCATGCGGTGTTCGTGCGCTCGCCGCACGCGCATGCGCGTGTGCTCTCCGTTTCCACCGATGCGGCCAAGGCCGCGCCCGGCGTCATCGGCGTGCTCACGGGCGCCGACGTGGCGGCCGACAAGATCAACGGCCTGCCCTGCGGCTGGCTGATCACCAGCACCAACGGCGAGCCCATGAAGGAGCCGCCGCATCCCATCCTGGCGCTGGACACGGTGCGCTACGTGGGCGACCAGGTCGCCATGGTCGTGGCCGAGACGCTGGAGCAGGCGCGCGACGCGGCCGAGCTGGTGGAGGTGGACTACGACCCGCTGCCCGCCGTGGTGCTGGTGGCCGACGCGGCGGCCGGCAGCGTGCCCGGCGCGGTGGTGCATGACATCGCCCCCGACAACCACTGCTACAAATGGGCCATCGGCGACAAGGCCGCCGTGGATGCCGTGTTCGCCGGTGCCGCCCACATCGCCCAGCTGGACCTGGTCAACAACCGCCTGATTCCCAACGCCATGGAGCCGCGAGCGGCCATCGGCAGCTACAGCCGCGCCAATGACGAGTACACGCTGTACGTGGCCAACCAGAACCCGCACGTCGAGCGGCTGCTGATGACGGCCTTCGTCATGGGCCTGCCCGAGCACAAGGTGCGCGTGATCGCGCCCGACGTGGGCGGCGGCTTCGGCTCCAAGATCTTCCTGTATGCCGAGGATGTCTGCCTGACCTGGGGCGCGCGCAAGCTCAATCGTTCCATCAAGTGGACGGCCGACCGCAGCGAGTCCTTCCTCACCGACGCCCATGGCCGCGACCACGTCAGCCATGCCGAGATGGCCATGGACGCCAGCGGCAAGTTCCTGGCCATGCGCGTGCACACGGATGCCAACCTGGGCGCCTACCTGAGCACCTTCGCCAGCGCCGTGCCCACCATCCTCTATGCCACCTTGCTGGCCGGCCAGTACGCCACGCCCCAGGTCTATGTGGAAGTCGATGCCTGGTTCACCCACACCGCACCCGTCGATGCCTACCGGGGCGCGGGCCGGCCCGAGGCCACCTACCTGCTGGAGCGCCTGGTCAGCCGCTGCGCCTGGCAGCTGAACCTGACCCAGGCCGAGATACGGCGGCGCAACTTCGTCACCAGCTTCCCCTACCAGACGCCCGTGGCCCTGCAATACGACGTGGGCGACTATGGCGCCTGCATGGACAAGGCCGAGGCCCTGGCCGACGTGGCCGGCTTTGCCGCGCGCCGTGCCGACAGCGAGGCGCGGGGCCTCAGGCGCGGCCTGGGCTACAGCAGCTACATCGAAGCCTGCGGCCTGGCGCCCAGCAACATCGCGGGCGCCCTGGGCGCGCGGGCAGGCCTCTTCGAATGCGGCGAGGTGCGCGTGCACCCCACGGGCAGCGTCACCGTGTTCACGGGCTCGCACAGCCATGGCCAGGGGCACGAGACCACCTTTGCCCAGGTGGTGGCCGCGCGCCTGGGGATACCCGTGGAGAACGTGGACATCGTCCACGGCGACACGGGCCGTGTGCCCTTCGGCATGGGCACCTATGGCTCGCGCTCCATCAGCGTGGGCGGCGCGGCCATCATGAAGGCGCTGGACAAGATCGAGGCCAAGGCCAAGAAGATCGCGGCCCACCTGATGGAAGCCAGCGACGCCGACATCGACTTCGCGGGCGGCGAGTTCACGGTGCGCGGCACCGACAAGAAAATCCCCTTCGCCCAGATCGCGCTCACCGCCTATGTGCCGCACAACTACCCGCTGGACAAGCTGGAGCCCGGCCTCAACGAAACCGCCTTCTACGACCCCACCAACTTCACCTTCCCTGCAGGCACCTACATCTGCGAGGTCGAGGTGGACCCGGCCACGGGCGTGGTGCGCGTGGACCGCTTCAGCGCCGTGGACGACTTCGGCACCATCATCAATCCCATGATCGTCGAGGGCCAGGTGCACGGCGGCGTGGCCCAGGGCATAGGCCAGGCGCTGCTGGAAAACTGCGTCTACGACCGCGAGACCGGCCAGCTGCTCACCGGCAGCTTCATGGACTACGCCATGCCGCGCGCCGACGATTTCCCCGAGTTCAAGCTCGGCACCGTCTGCACGCCCTGCACGCACAACCCGCTGGGCACCAAGGGCTGCGGCGAGGCGGGGGCCATAGGCTCGCCGCCCGCCGTCATCAATGCCGTGCTCGACGCACTGCATCCCCTGGGTGTCAGGGACCTGGACATGCCGGCCAGCCCGCACCGTGTCTGGTCGGCCATCGACGCCGCAGCCACCTCCTGAGGAGAGCGCCATGTACGCATTCACCTATGAAGCCCCGGGCACCACGGCCGACGCCGCCGCGCTGGCCGCGCAAGGCGGCCAGTACCTGGCCGGCGGCCAAAGCCTGCTGCCATCGATGCGCCTGCGCCTGGCGCGGCCCGAACAGATCGTGGACCTGAACCGCGTTCAGGGCCTGGCCGGCATTGCCGTCAACGGCCAGACCGTGGAAATCCGCGCCATGACGCGCCATGCCGACGTGGCCGCCAACCCGCAGGTCCAGGCCGCCATCCCGGCCCTGGCCGAGCTGGCCGGCGGCATCGGCGACCGCCAGGTGCGTGCGCGCGGCACCATCGGCGGTTCGCTGGCCAACAACGACCCCGCTGCCTGCTACCCCAGCGCCGTGCTGGGCCTGGGCGCCACCGTCGTCACCGACCGGCGCGAGATCGCAGCCGACGACTTCTTCCAGGGCATGTACACCACGGCGCTGGGCAGCGGCGAGCTGATCACGGCCGTGCGCTTTCCCGTGCCGAAGAAGGCCGCCTACCTCAAGTTCAAGCAGCCCGCCTCGCGCTTCGCCCTGGTGGGTGTCTTCGTCGCCCAGACCGACAGCGGCGTGCGCGTGGCCATCACGGGTGCCGGGCTCAGCGTGTTCCGCCATGCGGGGCTGGAAGCCGCGCTCAACCAGAGCTTCACGCCCGACGCGGCCGCCCAGGTGCTGATCGACCATGCCGACCTCAACAGCGACCTGCATGCCAGCGCGCGCTACCGGGCGCAGTTGATCAGCGTGCAGACGCAAAGGGCTGTCTCTCAAATGTTGGGGTGACTATGGTGACCCCCTGAGTCGCTTCGCGCCTTCCCCCTGGAAGAGGGGGCATACGGGCAGCCGGCGACACCCTCGGTGCGGGGCGGCGCGGCCGGCGCAGGCCCTTCCTCGGTGTCCCTGAGTTGGATTGCGCCAGTTTTGCGCAGCGCAGACGAAGCGCAGTTCCATGACGATTGGATAAGGACTGAATGAAGGTTCCCGAGCAAGCCATTGCCTCCATAGACGCCCTGGTCGCCGCGCTGCAGGCCGAAGGCTATTTCGCCGACCGGCGCCTGGCCACGGCCGTCTTCCTGGCCCTGCGGCTGCAGCGGCCGCTGCTGCTGGAGGGCGAGCCCGGCGTGGGCAAGACCGCGCTGGCCCAGGCGCTGGCACGCGTGCTGGCGCGCCGCCTGATCCGGCTGCAGTGCTATGACGGCATGGAGCAGCGCGAGGCGCTGTATGAATGGAACTACGCGGCTCAGCTGCTGCACCTGCGTGCGGCCGAGCTGGCCTCGGCGCAGCCCGCGGCCGCACCGCAGCAGGACCGACTGCAGCGCGCCGAGCAGGAGGTGTACCAGGAGCGCTACCTGGTAAGCCGCCCGCTGCTGCAGGCCCTGCAGCAGCCCGAGCCCGGCGCCGTGCTGCTGATCGACGAGATCGACCGCGCTGACGAGCCCTTCGAGGCCTTCCTGCTGGAGTACCTGGGCGAGTACCAGGTCAGCATTCCCGAGCTGGGCACGGTGGCGGCGCGCGTGCCGCCCGTGACCGTGCTCACCAGCAACCGCACGCGCGACCTGCACGATGCCGTCAAGCGCCGCTGCCTCTACCACTGGCTGGACTATCCCGGGCGCGAGCGCGAGCTGGCCATCGTGCGCGCCCTGGTGCCCGGGGCCGGGCAGGCCCTGACCGCCCAGGTGGCGAGCTTCGTGGGACGGCTGCGCAGCCAGCCCTTTGCCGACGCCTTCCAGCGCGTGCCCGGCATTGCCGAAAGCGTGGAATGGGCCAAGGCCCTTGTGGCGCTGGACACCCTGGTGGTCGATCCCGAAGTCGTGCACGACACGGCCGGCATCCTCTTCAAGCAGCGCGAGGACGTGGCCGCGCTCACGCCCGAGCGGCTGCAGCAACTGCTGGCGCCGGAGCCCGCGCCGTGACGGCTGGTGCAGCCGGTGCCGCCGACGGGGGCGAGCGCACCAGCTGGCTGGGCGATGCGCGCAGCGGCAAGCTGGCAGGCAACCTGGTCGGCTTTGCGCGTGCGCTGCGCCGTGCGGGCGTGCCTGTGGACGGCGGGCGCATGGCGCTGGCCCAGCAGGCCCTGTCCCTGGTCGGCCTGGCGCGCGAGGACATGGCCGCCGCGCTGGAGGCCGTATTTGTGAGCAACGCCCAGGACCGCGCCGTGTTCCGCGAACTGTTCGACGCCTACTTCCGCAATCCCGATGTGGCGCGGCAACTGCTGGCCCAGTTGCTGCCGCAGGCGCCCCGGCCGTCCGCGCCGCGCCACCGCCCGCGCGTGCAGGAAGCCCTGTCGCCCCGCCAGGCAGGCGAGGGCAGGGCCGCCGTCGATGAAGAGCTGAAGCTGGACGCCGCCATGACGGCCAGCGAGCGCCACCGCCTGCGCCATGCCGACTTCAACCAGCTCAGCGCCAGCGAATACCTGCTGGTGCAGCGCCTGGCCCGGGACATCGCCCTTCCCTTGCCCCGCTACCGCAGCCGCCGCACGCGCACCGGCCAGCGCGGCGCGGTGCCCGACTGGGCTGCCAGCCTGCGTGCGGCATCGCACCATGGCGGCGAAATGCTGCAGCTGCTGCGGCGCGAACGGCGGCGCCTGCCGCTGCCCTGGCTGGCCCTGGTCGATGTCTCGGGCTCCATGGAGCGCTATGCGCGGCTGTTGCTGGCCTTTCTGCACGCGGCCACCAGCACGCAGCGCCATGCGGGCCTGCGCCGCCAGGTCTTCAGCTTCGGCACGGAGCTGCGCGACCTGGGCCCGGCCTTTGCCCAGGCCGATACCGACGCCATGCTCGAGCGCGCCAACGCCGCCATTGCCGACTTTGGCGGCGGCACGCGCCTGGGCAGCAGCCTGGGCGAACTGCGCCGCCTGCATGCGCGCCACCGGGTTTCAGGCCTGGTGGGCCGGCGCACCCTGGTGCTCATCATCAGTGACGGCCTGGACACCGGCGATGCCGCCGAGCTGGACCGCGAACTGGCCTGGCTGCGCCGCCACAGCGCGCGGCTGCTGTGGCTCAACCCGCTGCTGCGCTTTGACGGGTATGCCCCACTGGCCCAGGGGGCGGCCGTGCTGCATCGTCATGCCCATGCCATGCTTGCGGTACACAACCTGGAATCGCTGCAGCAACTGGCCGGTCACCTGGCGCGGCTGCTGGCGGCGCCAGGCCGCTGAGCCGCTTGCGGCCACCCCCATCGCAGAAAGGAATTGCCATGGAAATGCAAGCCAGCCGTTCCCTTGCCGTCAGCCAGCAGCAGGCCTGGGAGGCGCTCAACGATCCTGAAACGCTCAAGGCCTGCCTGGCCGGCTGCGACCGCTTCGAACCCCTGGGCGATGACCAGTACGCCGTGGGCATGGCGGTCAAGGTGGGGCCGGTATCGGCCAAGTTCAGCGGCAAGGTCACGCTGTCCGACATCACGCCGCCCGAGCGCTACCGCATCGCCTTTGAAGGCCAGGGCGGCGTGGCCGGCTTCGGCAAGGGCGAGGCCGACGTCACCCTCACCCCCGAGCCCGACGACGCCGCAGGCCAGCCGCGCTGCCTGCTCAGCTACAGCGTGCAGGCCCAGGTCGGCGGCAAGATCGCCCAGCTGGGCCAGCGGCTGATCGACGGCGCCGCGCGCAACATGGCCGACGACTTCTTCGCGCGATTCGACACGCTGATGCAGCAGCGCCACCCGCGCGCGCCGGCAGCGCCTGCCGATGCAGGCGACACCGCCGACCTGTCCCACCTGCCTGCCGGCCTGGCCGATGAAACCGGTCACATCGAGCCCACCGTGGACGCCCAGGCCTGGGAGCACGACGCCGCAGCCGGCGTGGCCACGCCGCTGGATGCCGCACCGGCCACCGAGGCCGAGGAACGCTCGCGCCGCGCCATCCCGCTGTGGTGCTGGGGGCTGGCCATCGTCGTCGTTCTCGGGGCTGGCTGGCTGCTCTCGCGGTACTAGGGCGCTCCCCCTGAGCGGCTGCGCCGCTTCCCCCTCTCTCTCGCTTCGCGGGAGGGGGACGACGCCCTCGCCGCGAGGCGGCTCTTGCTCGGCGTCTCTGGCCTCAGATTTGTTGTGGCTTCTACGCTTCGCCCTGCGCTACCAAGCCCTTTTTACATGCTGCTGCACCCTTCTTGATGCAGAGAGACAATAGCCGCCGAAAAACGCCAGGCGCCCAGCTGCACAGGCAAGCCAGGTGCCGGCGTGGAGATTTGCAATGGAAAACCTGGATGTTCATGTTCTGCGCCACCTCGCGCAATGGCGCGCTCAGGGCGAGCGCGCGCTGCTGGCCACGGTGGTGCGTACCTGGGGCTCGTCGCCCCGGCCCATCGGCTCCATCATGGCGCTCGGGGCCTCGGGCGCCGTGGTGGGCTCCGTGTCCGGCGGCTGCATCGAGGACGACCTGATCGCCCGCTACAGCCACGCCTCGGACGCCGACGCCCTGCGCGACGGTGCGCCCCGGCTGCTGCGCTACGGCGTCAGCGCCGACGAGGCCCACCGCTTCGGCCTGCCCTGCGGCGGCACGCTGGAGCTGCTGCTCGAATTCAATCCCGACGCTGCTGCGCTGCAGCAACTCGTCCAATGGCTGGACGAAGGCCGCATGGTGCGGCGCACCGTGGACAAGGCCACCGGCCAGGTCGCCCAGCAGGTCAGCGACGCGCCCGAGCCGCTGGTGCATGACGGGCAGCAGGTCGCCAACAGCTTCGGGCCCGAGTACCGGATGCTGCTCATCGGCGCAGGCCAGCTGTCCGAATACCTGGCCACCATGGCGCTGTTCAACGGCTTTGCGGTCACCGTCTGCGACCCGCGCGAGGAATACAGCCGCCACTGGAGCGTGGCCGGCGTGCAGCTGTCGCGCGAGATGCCCGACGACCTTGTGCGCACCATGCGCGCCGATGCGCGCACCTGCATCATCGGCCTCACGCACGACCCCAAGCTCGACGACCTGGCCCTCATGGAAGCCCTGGAATCCCCGGCCTTCTACGTGGGCGCCATCGGCTCGCGCCGCAACACCGCGCTGCGCCTGCAGCGCCTGAGCGAGCACTTCGGCCTGGGCGACGCGCAACTGGCGCGCCTGCGCGGCCCCATCGGCCTGTACATAGGCAGCAAGACGCCTCCCGAAATCGCCGTCAGCATCATGGCCGAGGTCCTGGCCGCCAAGAACGGCGTGGCCCTGCCGCGCGGCATGACCGTGGAAGAAGGCAAGCTTGCCGCAGCCCAGCCCCCGCAGCCGCTGGAGGATGACGGGCCCGAGGGCATCACGCCGCTGGTGTGCGGGGTGGGTTAGACCACCGCATGGAAGGCCTTGTTGGCAATCTTCCAGCCGCCCTCGGTCTTGAGCAGCACGAAGTAATCGATGAAGGTGATGGCGCCGTGCACCAGGGTGATCTTGGCGCTGGCCGCCGTGCCACCGATGTCGATGGCGTCGATGCTGCGGCGGCGCGTGGCCTCGTCGGCGGCGGGCTGGCCCTTGAAGCGGGCGCAGTAGGTGTCGATGTCCCAGGAGGTCAGCGGGCCTTCGCGCACGCTTTCGATGCGGGCGGTGGGCATGAAGGCGGCGCGCATGTGGGCGCTGTTGTCCTCGGCATGGCCGCGCATGTACAGCTCCAGCGGCACGCGCACGGCGGCTTCTTCGGGGTGGTCGGTCAGGCGTGGGTTGGCAGTCGTCATGGTGTTCTCCTGGGACGGATGGATGGCGGCCTGCGCTTGCAGGCCGGCGGCCGCGCATCGTAGCCACAAGCGCGGGGGGCAGTCCAACGGGTGGCGAGGCGCGGGCCGCGCCGGGGTGCGGTGCAATGCCTTGTTTTCAATGGACTTTTCGGCCGATGCGCCCGGCATTGGCCGTGCCTGGGTCAACAGTGTTTTGAGCGCCATGCCCTGTCTGAGACCCTGCCGACGGGTGCCCGACCTGTTCCGAAAACGCTCTGGCCAGAGCGGGTAAAGCCGGGGTAAAGCGGGGGTAATGCCTGCGTAAAACGGCGATCTGCCTCGTTTTGGAGAGCATGGGACTGGCTACCATAGCCGCATCCGCCGCCGTTCCCTGTTCTGGGGCCGGACCCACGGTTTCCTCCCACGACTTCCCGCAGTGACCATGAAACGCCTGTCAAGCAGCCCCTTTGTTGCAGATGCCCACGGCGTACGCCAGCGCGGCCGGGTACGGCCCGCCCTGATGTGGGGCGTGGTGGCACTGGCCCTGGTGGCGGGGGGCGGGCTGTGGTGGTGGAACAAGCGGGCGCCGGCGCAGGGCGAGCAGGCCTCGGCCGGTGCGCCCGGCCCGGGTGGCGGGCGTGCGGGAGGCGGCCGGCGCGGCCCCGGCGGGCCGGGTGGGCCTGGCGGCCCCGGCGCCATGGGTGCCCAGGCGCAGCCGGTGTCCGTGGGCGTGGTGGAGCGGCGCGACATGCGCGTGCTGATCAGCGCCATCGGCACCATGAACCCGCGCGCCACGGCCGTGGTGCGCGCCAAGGTGTCGGGCGAGTTGCTGCGCCTGCATTTCAAGGAAGGCGACGAGGTCAAGGCCGGCCAGCTGCTGGCCGAGATCGATCCGCGCAGCTTCCAGGCCAGCTTCAACCAGATCCAGGGCACGCTGCAGCGCGACCAGGCGCTGCTCAAGAACGCCCAGCTGGACCTGCAGCGCTACAAGGAGCTGCAGGCCCAGGATTCCATTGCCGGCCAGCAGGTCGATACCCAGGCTGCGCTGGTGCGCCAGTACCAGGGCACGGTGGCCGCCGACCAGGCCCAGGCCGATGCGGCCAGGCTGCAACTGAGCTACACGCGCATCACGGCGCCCATTGCGGGCCGGCTGGGCCTGCGCCAGGCCGACCGGGGCAATGTGGTCAACCCTTCGGATGCCAACGGCATCGTCACCATCACCCAGGTCAAGCCCATCGACGCGGTGTTCTCCGTGCCCGAGGCCCATGTGGGCACGCTGGCACGGCGCCTGGCCGAGGGGCGCGAGCTGCCCGTGGAGCTGTGGGATCGTGACCTCAAGCAGCAACTGGGGCGCGGCCGCCTCAATGCGGTGGACAACAGCATCGACATCGCCACCGGCACCATCAAGGCCAAGGCCGCTTTCGACAATGCCGAGGGCCGGCTGTTCGCCAACCAGTTCGTCAACGTCAAGCTGGAAGTGGACCGGCTGGAGCAGGCGCTGACCGTGCCGACCACGGCCGTGCAGAACAACTACGTCTACCTGGTCCAGGAGGATGGCACGGTGACGCAGCGGCGCATCGCCGTGGGCGTGACCGATGGCGACCGCGTCAGCGTCAAGGGCGAACTCAAGCCTGGCGAGCAGGTGGTGGTGGACGGCATTGACCGCCTGCGCGAAGGCGCCAAGGTCACGGTGATCGAGCCCGACAAGGTGCAGAAGGTGGACCAGGCCGTGCAGGATGCCTCCGGCCAGCCGCGCGGCATGCGCAACCTGCCGCCCGATGTGCGCGCCAAGCTGGCGACCATGAACCCCGACGAGCGCAAGGCCTACCTGCAGAAGCTGCGTGCCGAGCGCGGTGGGCAGCGCAATGGTGGTAACGGTGGAAGCGGCGGCAATGGCGGCAACGGCGGCAACGTGACCGCGCCGGCGGCCGAAGGCTCCGCGCCCGCAGGCCAGTCGCCGGCACCGTCGCCCGGATCGCCCCAGCCTTCGCCCGGCCCGGCACCTGCCGCGCCCTCTGCGCCTGCTGCCCCGGCGGCTCCCGCAGCTCCCGCTCCGGCCGGGCGCTGAGCAGCGCCCCGGCACCTGAAGACTGCAAGCCCTTCCAGGCGGCCCCATGAATCTTTCCCGCATCTTCATCCTGCGACCCGTCGCCACATCGCTGCTGATGGTGGCGGTGCTGATCGCCGGCCTGCTGGCCTACCGGCTGTTGCCGATTTCGGCCCTGCCCGAGGTGGACTACCCCACCATCCAGGTCACCACGCTGTACCCCGGTGCCAGCCCCGACGTGATGACCTCCAACGTCACGGCACCGCTGGAGCGCCAGCTCGGCCAGATGCCGGGGCTGTCGCAGATGTCGTCCACCAGCTCGGGCGGCGCCTCGGTGATCACGCTGCGCTTTGCGCTGGACATGGCCATGGACGTGGCCGAGCAGCAGGTGCAGGCCGCCATCAACGCGGGCTCCAACCTGCTGCCCAGCGATCTGCCCATGCCCCCGCTGTACAGCAAGGTCAACCCGGCGGATGCGCCCATCCTCACGCTGGCCATCACCTCGCCCTCGCTGCCGGTGATCCGCGTCAACGACCTGGTGGAAAACCGCCTGGCGCCCAAGCTCTCGCAGGTCAACGGCGTGGGGCTGGTGGCGATTGCCGGTGGGCGCCGTCCCGCCGTGCGCATCCAGGCCAACCCGACGGCGCTGGCCGGCCTGGGCATGACGCTGGACGATGTGCGCACCGCCATCGCCGCCGCCAACGTCAAGCAGGCCAAGGGCGGCTTCGACGGCCCGGCGCGCGCCTCCACCATCGATGCCAACGACCAGCTGCAGTCGGCGGCCGAGTACCGCAACCTCATCATCGCCTTCAAGAACGGCCTGCCCGTGCGCCTGTCCGACATCGCCCAGACCGTGGACGATGCCGAGAACACGCGCCTGGCCGCCTGGGCCGGCACGCCCGAAGGCGGTTCGCGCGCGGGCGTGATCCTCAACATCCGGCGCCAGCCCGGCGCCAATGTGATCGAGACGGTGGACCGCATCAAGGCGCTGCTGCCCCAGCTCAAGGAGACGCTGCCGGCCTCGCTGGACGTGCAGGTGCTGACCGACCGCACGGTGACCATCCGCGCCTCGGTCAACGACATGCAGCTGGAGCTGATGCTGGCCATCGCCCTGGTTGTGGCGGTGATCTTCGTCTTCCTGCGCAGCGCCTCGGCCACGCTGATCCCGAGCTTTGCCGTGCCGCTGTCGCTGATCGGCACCTTCGGCGTGATGTACCTGGCCGGTTTTTCCATCAACAACCTCACGCTGATGGCGCTGACGATCTCCACCGGCTTCGTGGTGGACGATGCCATCGTGATGATCGAGAACATCGCGCGCTTCGTGGAAAAGGGCGAGCCGCCCATGCAGGCCGCGCTCAAGGGGGCCAAGCAGATCGGCTTCACCATCATCTCGCTGACGATTTCGCTGATCGCCGTGCTGATCCCGCTGCTGTTCATGGGCGACGTGGTGGGGCGGCTGTTCCACGAGTTCGCCATCACCATGGCGGTGGCCATCCTGATCTCGGCCGTGGTCTCGCTGACGCTCACGCCCATGCTGTGCGCACGGCTGCTGCGCCACCAGCCCGAAGGGGCCGAGGAGGAAAAGCATGGCCGCCTGTACCACGCCACGGGCCGCTTCTTCGACCGCACCATCGCCGGCTACGGCCGCATCCTCACCTGGGTGCTGGACCGCCGGGGCCTGACATGGATCGTCTTCCTGGCCACGCTGGCCGTGACCGTGCTGCTGTACTTTGCCGTGCCCAAGGGCTTCTTCCCCGACCAGGACACGGGCACCATCCAGGCCACGACCGAGGCCGACCAGTCCATCTCGTTTGCCGCCATGGCCGAGCGCCAGCAGGCCCTGGCCGAGCTGCTGCTCAAGGACCCGGCCGTGCAGAGCATCTCGTCCTTCATCGGCGTCGATGGCAGCAACACCACGCTGAACACGGGCCGGCTGCTGATCGACCTCAAGCCCCACGGCCAGCGCGATGGCGTGCCCGCCGTGCTGCGCCGCCTGTCCGACGATGCGCTTCAGATCCCGGGCATACGCCTGTACGCCCAGCCCGTGCAGGACCTGACCATCGAGGACCGCGTGGCGCGCACCCAGTACCAGCTGCTGATGTCCTCGCCCGACATGGCGCAGCTGACCACCAGCACCCAGGCCCTGGTCGAGCGCATGCACGACCTGCCCGAGCTGGTGGACGTGGGCAGCGACCTGCAGAACCAGGGCCTGCAGGCCTTCGTGCAGATCGACCGGGCCCAGGCCAGCCGGCTGGGCGTGACGGTCTCGGCCATCGACACGGCGCTGTACAACGCCTTCGGCCAGCGGCTGATCTCCACCATCTTCACGCAGTCCAACCAGTACCGCGTGGTGCTGGAAGTGGCGCCGCAGTTCAAGATCGGGCCCGAGTCGCTGCAGGCCATCTATGTGGCCTCCAGCGCGGGCGCGCCCGTGCCGCTGTCCTCGGTGGCCACGGTCAGCGAGCGGCCCATGGCCCTGGCCGTGAACCATGTGGGCCAGCTGCCGGCCGCGACCATCTCGTTCAACACCGCGCCCGGCGTGTCGCTGGGCCATGCGGTCAAGGCCGTGCAGGACCTGATGGCCCAGCTGCGCACCGAGGGCCATATGCCGCTGTCGGTGGACGCCGCCTTCCAGGGCGCGGCCCTGGCCTTCCAGGCTTCGCTGTCCAACACGCTGCTGCTGGTGCTGGCGGCGGTGATCACCATGTACATCGTGCTGGGCGTGCTCTATGAGAGCACCATCCACCCGGTGACCATCCTGTCCACGCTGCCCTCGGCCGGCGTGGGCGCGCTGCTGGCCCTGCTGCTGGCGGGGCTGGACCTGGACATCATCGCCATCATCGGCATCGTGCTGCTGATCGGCATCGTCAAGAAGAACGCGATCATGATGATCGACTTCGCGCTGGAGGCGCAGCGCGAGGAGGGGCACACGCCGCGCGAGGCCATCTACCAGGCCTGCCTGCTGCGGTTCCGGCCTATCCTGATGACGACTTTGGCGGCTTTGCTGGGGGCCTTGCCGTTGATGTTGGGGACGGGGGTGGGCAGTGAGTTGCGGCATCCGTTGGGGGTGACGCTGGTGGGGGGCTTGCTGGTGAGTCAGTTGCTGACTCTGTTCACTACTCCGGTGATTTATTTGACGTTTGAGGGGTGGGCGCAGAGGTGGCGGGATCGGTCTTCGCGTGGAGGTGTCCATGCTTGAACTGGGCTTGCGCTTTTGGCTGGCGCCGCTGGCCGGGAGTCGGCCCGGCGGCCGACCTACTTTCTTACCTCGCAGCAAGAAAGTAGGCAAAGAAATGCGCCCCACTGCCCGCGACCCCTTCGCTTCGCTGCGGGGCCACCTGCGTCGTGGCGCTTGCGGGGTTCGCCGTGAAACTCACTTCGCGCTGGCGCGCTGCGTTCAGACAATCACGGCGAGTCAGATGACGAAGCAGTCCTGTCCTTCGGCAGGACTGCAACCCCGCAAGCACCACGACGCAGGCGCGGGCAGAAGGGGAGTTTGCTCGGGCCATCGCTTCGCTCGGCCTGGGGTTTTTGGGGCTGGGCCATGAGCCAGCTTTCCAATCTCTCGGCGCCGTTCATCTTCCGGCCCATTGCCACCATGCTGATGACCATCGGCCTGGCGCTGGCGGGGGCGGTGTCGTATTTCCTGCTGCCGGTGGCGCCGCTGCCGCAGGTGGACTATCCGACGATTTCGGTGTCGGCCAGCCTGCCGGGTGCAAGTCCCGACACCATGGCTGCCACGGTGGCGACGCCGCTGGAGCGGGCGCTGGGGGCGATTGCGGGAGTCAATGAGATCACGTCCAGCTCCAGCCTGGGCAGTACGCGCATCACGCTGCAGTTCGATCTGTCGCGCACGGTGGATAGCGCTGCGCGCGATGTGCAGGCCGCCATCAATGCGGCGCGCACGCTGCTGCCTTCGGGTATGCCGGGCAATCCGACGTATCGCAAGGTGAATCCGGCCGATGCGCCGATCATGATCCTGGCGCTGACGTCCAGCGCCCTGACGCGCGGGCAGATGTATGACGCGGCGTCCACCGTGCTGGCGCAGAAGCTGTCGCAGGTGGAGGGCGTGGGCCAGGCGTCCATCAGCGGCGGGGCGCTGCCGGCCGTGCGCGTGGAGCTGGACCCGGTGAAGCTGGCGGCCAACGGCGTGTCGCTGGACCAGGTGCGCACCGCCATTTCGGCCACGAATGCCAACCGGCCGCTGGGCGCGGTGGAGCGCGAGGACCATTACTGGCAGGTCACTGCCAATGACCAGGCGCGCGTGGCGGCCGACTATGCGCCGCTGGTGCTGCGCTGGAGCAATGGCAATGCGATCCGGCTGCAGGACGTGGCCGATGTCACGGATTCGGTGCAGGACGTGCGCAACTACGGCGTGGCCAATGGCAAGCCCGCCATCCTGCTGCAGATCTTCAAGCAGCCCGATGCCAACATCCTGGAGGCCGTGGCGCGCGTGCGCTCTTTGCTGCCGCAGCTCAAGGCGTCCATTCCGGAGGCCATCGATCTGACCATCGTGTCCGACCGCACGCCCACGCTGCGTGCCTCGGTGGTGGAGGTGGAGCGGGCGCTGTTGATCGCCGTGGCACTGGTGATCCTGGTGGTGTTCCTGTTCCTGCGCAATGGCCGGGCCACGCTGATTCCGGCCGTGGCCGTGCCGGTGTCGCTGGCGGGCACGTTCGGCGTGATGTACCTGGCCGGCTATACGCTGGACAACCTGTCGCTGATGGCGCTGACCGTGGCCACGGGCTTTGTGGTGGACGATGCCATCGTGGTGCTGGAGAACGTGATGCGCCACATGGAGCGCGGCAAGACCGCGCTGCGCGCGGCGCTGGACGGGGCGCGCGAGATCGGGTTCACCGTGGTGTCCATGAGCCTGTCGCTGATCGCGGTGTTCGTGCCCATCCTGTTCATGGGCGGCATCGTGGGGCGGTTCTTCCGCGAGTTCGCGGTGGTGATGTCGGCGGCCATTCTGATCTCGATGGTGGTGTCGCTGACCACCACGCCCATGATGTGCGCGGCGCTGCTGCGGCCGCAGCGCGTGCCGCAGCCGGGCCGGCCGCGCAATGGCCTGCAGCGCGCCTGGGACCGCTTCGGCGCCTGGGTGGGCCGGGCCGAGCGGCGGGCCATGTCCGGCTACCGCGCAAGCCTGGCCTGGTGCCTGCGCCACCAGCCGCTGGTGCTGCTGGTGCTGGCCGGCGTGGTGGCGCTGAACGTGCACCTGTACATGGCCATCGACAAGGGGTTCATGCCCAGCCAGGACACGGGCCGCGTGATGGGCTTCATCCGGGCCGACCAGTCCACCTCCTACCAGGCCATGGAGCAGCGGCTCAAGCGCTTCCTGTCCATCGTGCAGGAAGACCCGGCCGTGGAGTACGTGACGGGCTTCACGGGCGGCGGCCAGCGCAATGCGGCCAACATGTTCATGTCGCTCAAGCCGCTGGCCGAGCGCAAGGTGTCTTCCGACGAGGTGATCAACCGCCTGCGCGACAAACTCAAGAACGAGCCCGGCGCGCGGCTGTTCATGGTCACGCAAAGCGATATCCGCATCGGCGGGCGGCAAAGCTCGGGCTCGTACGACTACACGCTGCAGGCTGACGACATCCAGGACCTGCGCACCTGGGAGCCGCGCATCCGCCAGGTGCTGTCGCAGCTGCCCCAGCTCACGGACGTCAACAGCGATGTGTCCGACTTCGGCCTGCAGACCTCGCTGGTGATCGACCGCGACGCGGCCACGCGCCTGGGGCTGACGGTGGCGCAGATCGACGGCACGCTCAACAACGCCTTCGGCCAGCGCCAGGTGGGCGTGATCTACAACCCGCTCAACCAGTACCGCGTGGTGATGGAGGCCGCGCCCCGCTACCTGCAAAGCCCCGAGACGCTGCGCGGCTTCTTCTTCGTGAACAACCAGGGCGTGCAGGTGCCGCTGACCTCGTTTGCGCGCATCACCACCACCAACACGCCGCTGGCCGTGAACCACGACCGGGGCACGCCGGCCAGCACCATCAGCTTCAGCCTGGCCGAGGGCGTGGCGCTGTCGGATGCCAGCGACGCCATACGCGCGGCCGTGGCCGAGCTGGGCGTGCCCGTGTCGGTGCGCGGCAGCTTCAGCGGCACGGCCGGGGCCTTCCAGCAGGCGCTGTCGGGGCAGCCGCTGCTGATCCTGGCGGCCATCATCACCATCTACCTGGTGCTGGGCGTGCTCTATGAAAGCCTGGTGCACCCGCTGACCATCCTGTCCACGCTGCCCTCGGCCGGCGTGGGCGCGCTGATGGCGCTGATGCTGTTCAAGACGGAGTTCTCGCTGATCGCGCTGATCGGGGTGATATTGCTGATCGGCATCGTCAAGAAGAACGCCATCATGATGATCGACTTCGCGCTGGAGCGGCAGCGCGCCGGCCATGCCACGGCGGCCCAGGCCATCTACCGCGCCTGCGAGCTGCGGCTGCGCCCCATCCTCATGACCAGCCTGGCGGCCATCTGCGGCGCACTGCCGCTGGCCCTGGGCCGGGGCGATGGCGCCGAGCTGCGCCAGCCGCTGGGCATTGCCATCGTGGGCGGCCTGATGCTGAGCCAGCTGCTCACGCTCTACACCACGCCCGTGGTCTATGTGCTGCTGGACAGGCTGCGCCAGCGTGTCATGGGCCTGCGTGGCCGCGTGCAGGGCAAGGACCGTGGCACCCCTGTGCCAGCCGCATCACCCCAGTGAACCGAATCCGAAAGCCCAAGCTGATGCAGTTCAAGACACTTCACTCCCCGGCGATCTGGCTGGCCGCCGCGCTGCTGGCCGGTTGCTCCACGCAGAGCGCCTACCAGCGCCCCGCACTCGAGGTGCCGGCCCAGTTCAAGGAAGCCACGCCCGAGGCGGCCGAGGCCGGCATCTGGCGGCCCGCCGATCCGTCGCGCGCGCAAGTGCCCGACAACTGGTGGGAGCTGTTCGGCGACGAGCAGCTCAACCGCCTGCAGCAGCAGGCCGCCACCGGCAACCAGAGCATTGCCCAGGCCGCCGCGCGCCTGCGTGCCGCGCAGGCGGCCGTGGCCAGCAACCAGGCCGGGCTGTTCCCCACGCTGGGCAGCACGGCCGGCGCCACGCGCTCGCGCAGCGGCGGAGCCTCCGGTGCATCGGGTGCATCAGGCACGGGCGGCAACACCGGCAGTAGCGGCAACATCTCGACCAACTACTCGCTGGGCCTGAACGCCAGTTGGGAGCTGGACCTGTGGGGCCGCGTGTCGGGCACGGTCAGCGCCAGCCAGGCCAGCGCCCAGGCCAGCAGCGACGACCTGGCCGCCGCGCGCCTGTCGGCCCAGGCATCGATCACGCAGACCTATTTCTCGCTGCGCGCGGCCGATGCCAGCGTGCGGCTGCTGCAGGAAACACTGCAGGGCTACGAGCAAAGCCTCAAGCTCACCAACAACCGCTACCGCGCGGGCGTGGCCTCGTCGGCCGACGTGGCCCAGGCCGAGGCGCAGTACAAAAGCACCCAGGCCCAGCTCATCGAGGCGCAGACCAGCCGCGCCCAGCTGGAGCACGCCCTGGCCGCGCTGCTGGGCCTGCCGCCGGCCGCCTTCAGCCTGGAGGCCGGCGCCGAGCTGCCGCCGCCGCCCGAGGTGCCGGCCATGCTGTCGTCCCAACTGCTGGAGCAGCGCCCCGACATTGCGGCGGCCGAGCGCCGCGTGGCCGCCGCCAACGCCCAGGTGGGCGTGGCGCGTGCGGCCTTCTTCCCGGCGCTCACGCTGTCGGCCACGGCCGGCTACCGGGGTGCATCGCTGTCCAACCTGGTGAGTGCGCCCAACCTGTTCTGGTCGCTGGGCCCTTCGCTGGCGCTGGCGCTGTTCGACGGCGGCGCGCGCACGGCGGCCGTGGAGTCGGCGCGCGCCTCGCTGGACCTGGCCGCTGCCACCTACCGCCAGACCGTGCTGACGGCGTTGCAGGAGGTGGAGGACAACCTGGTCACCGCATCCGCCCTGGCGCGCGAGCAGCAGGTGCAGGTGGAGGCCGTGGCCGCCGCGCAGAAGGCGCTGGATGTCGTCAACAACCAGTACCGCGCGGGCACGGTGGCCTATCTGAATGTGCTCAGCGCCCAGACCACGGTGCTGTCGGCACGGCGCAGCCTGATCGATGTGCGCAACCGGCGGCTGGCCGCCGTCAACACCTTGCTCAAGAACGTGGCCGGGCGGTGGCAACCGCTGGGGCCGGCCTCCGTGCAGGGGCCGCAGGCTGTCGCGCGCTGATGTTCAGTCCTGCAGCTCGAAGGCCTGGCGCAATGCTTCGCCGAAGGCCGCGCTGCCGCTGATGGACAGATTCAGGGTGGTGCGGCCATCCCCGGCCGCCACGGACTGCAGGCGCGCCGTGGCTGCGTCAAAGCGCCAGGCCAGCGGCTGGCCGCCGTCGTCCTGGGCCTGCAGCTCGTAGTCCCAGTCGCCGCCTTCTTCGATGGGGCCGCGCCGGCCCTTGAAGCGGCGGTGTGCCCAGGCCAGCAATTGCTCCACCTCGGCCGCCAGGGCCGGCACGCGCGTGGCGGGCACGCTGGCCATGGCGTCCCAGCAGCCCGTGCCTTCGTCGTCTTCGCTGTAGTCGAAATCCAGGTAGTCGAGGGTCATGGTGGGGTCCGCCTGCGTGATGGGAAAAGGGAAAGCCCGGCATTGTGCCGCGTGCACAATCGCCCGCATCGCAGAACCGGAAAGACATTCAGATGGACACCGCACAGCAATCGATGGCGCCGCCGATGGTGAGCGCGCAGGCCCTGCGCTTCGGGCAGCCGGGCCTGCTGCTGTGGGATGGTGCCTCGCACGACTGGCCCGTGGGCCTGTGCCTGGTGCGCGGCGGCGAGGGCTGCGGCAAGACCAGCCTGCTGCAGGCGCTGGCCGGCCAGTTGCCCTTGCAGGGCGGGCGCCTGGCGTATCCGCAGCAGCCCGACCCGTCGCAGCGCCCCGCGCTGTTCTGGCGCGACCCGCGCGCCGAACTGTCGAAGGCCGAGCGCGCCCGGCCCGCGCAGGAATGGGTGCAGGCACAGCGGCAATTGCATCCGGCGTGGAGCGAGGCGGCATGGCAGGCCCATGCCGATGGCCTGGGCCTGGAGCCCCACCTGCACAAGCCCCTGCTGGCCCTGTCCACGGGCAGCCTGCGCAAGCTGTGGATGGCGGCGGGCTGGGCCAGCGGCGTGCCGCTGCTGCTGATCGACGAGCCGCTGGCCGCGCTGGACCGGGGATCGATCGACCATGTGCAGCGCACGCTGGCAGGGCTCAACCATGCGGGACAGCAATCGGCCCCCGTGGCCGGGCACGGGCCGCGCTGCGTGATCGTCGCCCACTGGGACGAGATGCAGGGCGTGGCCTGGGACGACGTGCTGGACCTGCCCGATCAGCCGCCGCTGCGCTGACCGGAGCCGGCGTCTACATCGCCGCCTACATCGCCTTGAACCGCTGCGCGTAGAGGCGGCTGACGGCCAGTTTTTCCCCTCGCTCGCGCAGCTGCAGCCACAGCCGGCCGGCCTCGTCGCGCTGGGCATTGGCAATGGCTGCCGCGCGCACCACCGTGCCACGGTGCACCTGCCAGAATTCCTCGGCGTCCAGCCGGGGCAGCAGCTCTTTGAGCGGCGTGCGCACCAGGTACTCATGCGAGGCCGTGAGCACGCGCACGTACTTGTCGGCCGCCTCGAAGTAGACGACGTCCTGCACGGGCACCATCTGGATCTGCGTGCCCACGCCGGCCTGGATCATCTGCAGCGGCGTCTCGGTGGCGGTGGTGGCGGGGGCCGTGGCACCGGCCAGGTGCCGCAATTGCTCCAGCGCCTGCGCCAGCGCAGCGCCAGCCGGGGCCACCGTGCGCTGGGCCAGCAGCTCGCGCAGGCGCTGCACGCTGCGCGCCAGCCGCTCGGGCTGCACAGGCTTGAGCAGGTAGTCCACGGCCTGGGCCTCGAAGGCGTCCATGGCGTACTGGTCATAGGCGGTCACGAAGACCAGGATGGGAAACGGCTGCGCCTCGGGCCAGGCGTCGGCCAGTTCGGCGGCGGCCTCCAGGCCGCTTTGGCCCGGCATGCGGATGTCGAAGAACAGCACATCGGGCTGCAGCGCCAGCGCCTGCCGGGCGGCACTCAGGCCGTCGCCCACCATGGCGGCAATCTGCAGCTCGGGCCAGGCGCGGGCCAGGGCCTGGCGCAGGTCCTCGGCCAGCAGGGGTTCGTCTTCGGCGATCAGGGCGCGGGGGGAGTGGGTCATTTCAACCGGCGTTGGCAATGGTGATTTTGGCTAGCGTGCCGCCTTCGGGCAGGGCGGCCAGTTCGAAGTGTGCGGCGTCGCCATAGCGGCTGGCCAGGCGCTCGCGCAGCTGGGCCGTGCCGAAGCGGCTGCCGGGCAGGGCGGGCGCTCCGGAATCCAGGCCCATGCCGTTGTCGGCCACGGTCAACTCCAGCTGGCCACCGGCGGTGCGGCGCGCACGCACCGCGATATGTCCGCCTTCCAGCTTGGGCTCCAGTCCGTGGCGTATGCAGTTTTCCACCAGGGGCTGCAGCAGCAGCGGCGGCACGGGTACCTGGGCCAGGTCCTCGGGCAGCTCCAGCGTGTATTGCAGGCGCGCGCCCATGCGGATGGACATCAGCGCCAGATAGTCGCGCAGGCGTGCGAACTCTTCGCCCAGCGCATGCTCGGTGCTGCGCGAGCCGCCCAGCGTGGCGCGCAGGTAGGCGATCAGATGGTCCAGCATGGCCTGAGCGCGTTGCGGGTCGCTGGCCACCAGCACGCGCAGGTTGGCCAGGGTATTGAACAGCATGTGCGGCTCCAACTGGGCCTGCAGCAGGGTGAGTTTGGCCTCGGCCGCCTGGCGGCGGGCCTGCTCGGCCTGCATCTGCAGGTGGCGCGAGTAGCCCAGCAGGAAGAAGGCCAGCGACATCACCGTGCTGGCGACGATGGTGACGGCCAGCGGTATCCACAGCCGGTGCATCAGGGCCGTGCTGGCGTCGGGATCGGCCCACTTCCTGTACGCCGTGCCGATCAGCGACCCGATCACAAAGCCCGTCACGATGCCCGCCACCACCAGCGCGGCGCCGCGCCAGCCGCCGGGCCAGGGAATGTCCTGGCCCCGCGTCAGGCGCCAGCGGCCCAGTTCGATGGTGAGCCAGCTGGTCAGGCCGATCGACAGCGAGTAGATGAGGTTCACGTCCCAGCGGCCATGGTTGCTCAGGCTGAATGCGGCGGCAATCAGGGCGCAGGCCGAGGTCGTTGCGATGCCGTGGCGCAGCAGCGTGGTCCGTTCCACGATGTGGCCCTGTGCGGCCCGCTGGGATGGGGCGTTGGATGCGAGGTCGGGCATGGAGAGCAATGGTAGTCCCATGGCGTCGTTCAGCGGGTGCGGTCCTGGCGTGACTGCAGCGCCTGTCGCTCACGCTCCACCATGCGCCCGTGCCAGCCGTTGCCCGGCAGGGCCAGCCAGACCACGGCCCCGTGGATGGCCAGCCCCAGGCCCCAGCCCAGGGCCGGGAAGAGGGCCCAGTGCCTGCCCTGGGACAGCGACAGCGCCGCCAGCCCGAGGTTGACCAGCACATAGACGCTGGCGTGGATCATCCAGCCCATCTTGGCGCCTGCGCGGCGGCGCGCCATGCGCTCCAGGGCATCGTCGTCGTGGCGGGCAGAGGGATCGAGGGGATGAAGGGGATCAAGGGGATCGAGGGTGCGCATGGGAAGTTCTCCATCAGGGGGAAGGAAAGCGGCTTCAGGCCAGGCCCAACTGCTGCCACAGCAGGTCGCCCAGATAGCGGCCGGGCAGCAGGGTGAACAGGCCCGCCACGACGCAGGCGCCGATGTAGACGCTGCGCATGATCTTGCGGTGGCCGGCGATGTTGCCGTGGTACAGGTGCCAGAACGAGCGGCCCAGGCCGGCAAAGGTCAGTGGCACCAGCAGGTGGACGGGCGTGTAGCCGGCCCAGTTGGGCAGGCGGTAGTCGCGGATGAAGCAGGCGGACACCGCCGCGCAGACCATGAGCGTAACGAAGGCGTAGCCGGCCGCGCGGTGCAGGCGGGGATGGACGGCGGCCTGGCGGCGTGCCAGCAGGGCGATGGCACCCGTGGCTGTGGCCCCGAGGGCGGCACTCATGTGGATGGCGATCAGCGGTGTCATTTGCATGGCGGTGTCCTGGCGTGCGGCCCGGGTTGGTGGGCCTGTATGGGACAGGACTGTCGCTGCCGGACGCGGGCCGGGCCAGCGCCATGCGACGGACGGGCGCGGGCAGGGTGCCAGATGCATCGGGGCGCCGCGAGCTGCAGGGATCTCCGTGGTCGTTGGAAGATTGCGGCTATGGGGAGTGCGCACAAACTATTGCGAAGAGCCTTTGAATTCAATCACTTGGAGGATTGCTTCGATGCAACAGATTGAGAAAATTCATAGCAGCGCCCTAACGTGGTTGGTAAGCTAACGGATTCTGTAAATCATTCTCAGTATCATCCTCATGCCCTCCATCCGCCCGATTTCCCTGGCCGTTCTCTGCCTGTGCAGCCAGCAGGCCCTGATTGCCCAGACCCGGGGCGGCGACCCCGTGCTGGAGGCCGTGACGGTGGAGGCCAGTGCCGACGCATCGGCCCAGGGCCTGTCCAAGCCCTTTGCAGGCGGCCAGGTGGCCACGGGCGCGCGCAACGGCGTGCTGGGCACGCTGGACTGGAAGAATTCCTCCTTCTCCACCACCAGCTACACCCAGCAGCTGATCGAGGACACCCAGTCCAAGAGCGTGGGCGACGTGCTGCTCAACGACCCGGGCGTGCGCCAGGCGCGCGGCTTCGGCAACTTCCAGGAGCTGTATGTGCTGCGCGGCTTCCCGGTGTACTCGGACGACATCGCCTACAACGGCCTGTACGGCCTGCTGCCGCGCCAGTACATCGCCTCGGAGTTCTTCGAGCGCGTGGAGGTGCTGCGCGGCGCCAATGCCTTCCTCAATGGCGCGGCACCGGGTGGCAGCGGCATTGGCGGCACCATCAGCCTGCTGCCCAAGCGCGCCGGCAACGATGCGCTGACGCGCGTGGGCGCCGGCATCCAGACGGGCGGCCAGGCCTTTGTCTCCACCGACATCTCGCGCCGCTTCGGCCCTGACCAGAGCACCGGCATCCGCCTGAACGCCGTGCGCCGCGACGGCGGCACGGGCGTGGATGGCGAAGACCGCTCGCTCACCGGCCTGGGCGTGGGCCTGGACTGGCGCAGCCGCAACGTGCGCCTGTCGGGCGACGTGGGCTACCAGCGCAACAGCTACAACGGAGGCCGCCCCAGCGTGACGCCGGGCAACTTCATCCCGGCCGTGCCCGACAACAAGACCAACTACGGCCAGAACTGGTCGTACTCCACCGAGCGCGACCTGTTCGCCACGCTGCGCGCCGAATGGGACATCAACGACACGACCACGGCCTGGGCCGCCGGCGGCCTGCGCCGCGGCAAGGAAGACAACTCCCTGAGCGGCGTGACCGTGAGCAATGCGGCCGGCGACACCACGGGCACGCGCTTCGACAACAAGCGCAAGGACAGCGTGGGCACGGGCGAGGTCGGCATCCGCACGCGCCTGGCCACGGGCAGCGTGGGCCATGAGCTGGTGGCCACGGCCAGCACCTACTCGGCCACCGAGCGCAATGCCTGGGGCATGGGCTTTGGCGTGGTCAACAACATCTACAACCCCTGGAGCAGCGCGCGCCCCGCCATGACGCTGTTCGGCGGCAACCTGGCCGATCCCACGCGCGTGGGCGAAACCCAACTCAACAGCTTCGCCATCGGCGACACGCTGACGATGCTGGACGAGCGCCTGCGCCTGACCGTGGGCGTGCGCCGCCAGAGCATCGAGCAAAGCAGCTACGACTACAACACGGGCGCGCAGACCGACAACTACAAGAAGTCGGCCACCACGCCCATGCTGGGCCTGGTGTTCAAGACCAGCGAGAACACCTCGGTCTACGCCAACTACATCGAAGGCCTGACCAAGGGCGCCGTGGCGCCGCAGACGGCCAATGACCTGCCCGTGTCCAACGGCGGCCAGGTGTTCGCGCCCTACAAGTCGCGCCAGAAGGAAATCGGCTTCAAGTGGCAGGGCCAGCAGCTGGGCGCCACGGTGGCGCTGTACACCACGGACATGCCTTCGGCCTATGTGGCCAACCAGGTCTTCGGCCAGTATGGCAAGCAGCGCAACAGCGGCCTGGAGGCCACGGTCTTCGGCGAACCCGTCAAGGGCCTGCGCGTGCTGGGCGGCGTGACCTTCAGCGAGGCCAAGATCCGCGAGGCCGCCGATGCCACCACCATCGGCAACTACGCCATCGGCGTGCCCAAGCGCCTGCTCAACCTGGGCGTGGACTGGGATGTGCCCGGCGTCTCGGGCCTGGCCCTCAATGCGCGCGTGATGCACACCTCCAGCCAGTACGCCAACGGCGCCAACACGCTGAAAGTGGCCTCGTGGACGCGCACCGACATCGGCGCGCGTTATCTCATGGACATCGGCAACAACCGCCTGCTGACCGTGCGCGCGCGCATCGACAACCTGTTCGACAAGGGCTACTGGTCGTCCGTGGGCGGCTACCCGGGCGCCAACTACCTGGTGCAGTCCATGCCGCGCACCTTCTCGCTGAGCGCATCGGTGGACTTCTGAGCCGGAGCGATCTGAAGCATGCGCGCGTTGTGGACGGTGGTGCACCGCTGGATTGGCCTGGTGCTGGCCGGTTTCCTCACCATGGCCGGCCTCACGGGGGCCGTGCTGTCCTGGGACCATGAAATCGACGAATGGCTCAACGCCGACATGCTGGAGACCCCGGCACGCGGCCCGCTGAAGACCCCGCTGGAGCTGGCCGCCGCCGTGCAGGCCAGCGAGCCGCGCGCCGAGATCAGCTACATGACCCTGGGCCTGGTCGAGGGCGAAGCCGCCATGTTCATGGTGCGCCCCCGGCCCGACCCGGCCACGGGCCAGGCGCCTGCGCTGGGCTATGACACGGTCTTTGTCGATCCCGTCAGCGGCCACATCACGGGCCAGCGCAACGGGCGCAGCTTCGCGCTCAGCCAGCGCAACCTCATGCCCTGGCTGCGCCACCTGCACGAAAGCCTGCTGGCCCCGCGCTTTTGGGGCACGGACCGCTGGGGCTACTGGTTCATGGGCAGCCTGGCCCTGCTGTGGGTGGCCGACAGCTTTGTCGCGCTGCTGCTGACCTTTCCCGTCAAGCTCAGGAAAAGCGCCCCGCGCCTGACGGCGGCCGTGGGATCGTGGTGGCGGCGCTGGCTGCCCTCATGGCGCGTGCGCTGGGGCGGCGGCGCCTACAAGCTCAACTTCGACCTGCACCGCGCGGGCGGCCTGTGGGTCTGGGCCGTCATCGTCATCGTGGCCTTCACCTCGTTCTCGCTGAACCTGTACCGCGAAGTCTTCTACCCGGTGATGAGCACCGTCTCCACCACCACGCCCGGCCCCTACGAAACCCTCAAGCCCGCGCCCCAGGGCACGCTCCTCGTGCCCCAGGTCTCGTTCGCCCAGGCCATCGCCATCGCCCAGAGCGAGGCCAAGCGCCTGGGCTTCGCCCAGCCCGCAGGCGGCATCTGGTGGGGCGGCGACTTCCCGTTCTACAACATCTCCTTCTTCGACCCGCACGACGAAACCGGCGCCATGGGCATGGGCCTGTCCAACATCTACGTCAGCTCGGACAACGGCGAAGTCCTGGGCACCTACCGCCCCTGGCACGGCACCGCAGCCGACGTCTTCGTCCAGCTGCAACTGCCCCTGCACAGCGGCCGCATCCTCGGCACCCTCGGCCGCGTGCTCATGTCCTTCGTCGGCGTGCTCGTCGCCGTCCTGTCGATCACCGGCGTCATCATCTGGTGGCGCAAGCGCAGAGCTAGGAAGATGACCCCCTGAGCGGCTGCGCCGCTTCCCCCTTCTCGCTTCGCGGAGGGGGACGCAGCCCTCACTGCGGGGCGGCCCTTGCTCGGCTGCCCGCGCTTGAGCCCTGCGAGTTTGAACGGCTGTCGGTAGTACACGGCTCCATTGATAGCCAAATCAGAAAACTATCCGCCTAAACAGCAAAGCCACCGAAAACGGTGGCTTTTTGCAATGCTTGACGGGCTCAAGGCCATCCCGACTGGCGCGCCCTAAAGCGAGGGACACCGAGCAAGGGCCGCCCCGCAGCGAGGGTGTCGTCCCCCCCGCGCAGCGAGAGGGGGAAGGCGCGCAGCGCCTCAGGGGGTCAGTCCTTCTTCAAGCATTCGCTCATGAACGCCTTGCGCTCATCACCCTTCTTGCCCGTGGCGTCCACGTTGCAGGTCTTCATGCGTTCCTGCTGGCGCTTCTTGCCGTCGGACAGGCAGGACTTCATGAACTCCTTGCGTTCATCGCCTTTCTTGCCGGTGGCTTCGGTGTTGCAGGTGCCCATCAGCTTTTGCTGGGCCGTGGGAGCCTTGTCCCCTGCGGCCATGCCCATGCTGCAGGCCAGGGAGACAACTGCCAGAACAACGATTTTTTTCATGATGGAATGGTTTTGAAGGCGCGCTGAAGTCCAGCGCACCCACATTGCAGCACAGTGCCGGGCGCGCAGCAACGTTGCGGGCCGCGCGTTGTAAAAGTTTGCGATTGCCGCTGACAGGCGGGCAGGCGGACACCGGCAGGCCATGGCCAGCGCAGATAATGGCCCACTTTTGCATTGCGACAGGACGCTTGCCGTGGACATTCTTTTGCTGGTCAAGGCCGCCATCATGGGCATCGTGGAAGGGCTGACGGAGTTCCTTCCCATCTCCTCCACCGGCCACCTCATCCTGGCCGGTTCGCTGCTGGGCTTCGACGATGCCAAGGCCAAGGTCTTCGACATCGCCATCCAGACCGGCGCCATCTTCGCCGTGGTGCTGGTGTACTGGCAGAAGATCCGCTCCACCGTGGTCGACCTGCCCACCAGCCGCCAGGCGCAGCGGCTCACGCTGAACGTCATCATCGGCTTCCTGCCGGCCGTGGTGCTGGCGCTGATCTTCGGCAAGTTCATCAAGGCGCACCTGTTCACGCCCACCGTGGTGGCCACCACCTTCATCCTGGGCGGCTTCGTCATCCTGTGGGCCGAGCGCCGTCCGGCATCGGCCACGCGCGTACAGACCGTGGACGAGATGACGCCGCTCGATGCCCTCAAGGTCGGCCTGGTGCAGTGCCTGGCCATGATTCCCGGCACCAGCCGCAGCGGTGCCACCATCATCGGCGGCATGCTCATGGGCCTGTCGCGCAAGGCGGCCACCGACTTTTCGTTCTTCCTGGCCATTCCCACGCTGATCGGCGCCGGCGTCTACAGCCTCTACAAGGAGCGCGCCCTGCTGTCGGCGGCCGACATCCCCATGTTCGCCGTGGGCCTGGTGTTCTCCTTCATCAGCGCCTGGCTGTGCGTGCGCTGGCTGCTGCGCTACATCTCCACCAACAGCTTCGTGCCGTTTGCCTGGTACCGCATCGCCTTCGGCATCATCGTGCTGGTGACGGCCTTCACCGGGGTCGTGAGCTGGAGCGAGGTTTGACCCAGGCTTGGGCGAAGGGCCCCAGGCATTCCTCAGGCACCAACGCAGAAGGCCACCGCAAGGTGGCCTTTTCACATTCGGGGTGCCCGGTTCAGCCCTCGGGGCCGAGCAGGTTCAGCAGCGAGGCCTCGATGGCGGCGGCCGTGGCGTGCGGCCGCTCCATGGGGAACAGGTGGCTGCCGTCCAGCATCATCACGCGCCCGCGCGTGATGCGGCGCGTCAGGTCCATGCCCACCTGGCGCATCTCCACCGAGGCACGCCCGCCGATGAAGGCCGCCGGGCAGCGCAGCGGATGGTGGTGCAGCAGCGAGGCCAGGTTGTGCGGCAAGGTGTTGTAGATGGCGGTCTCCACCTCGCGCGTGAAGTGCAGCGTGCGCCGGCCGTCCAAATCGGCCAGGCCGCCCTGCACATAGTCCTGGAGCACCTGCGGGTGCCATTGCGCAAACACCTTCTTGGCGCGGAAGTAGGCCAGCGCCTCCTCGTCGCTGTCCCAGGCATTGCGGCGGCGGGCGCTGATCTTGCCCGGCGAGACCGAGCCCACCAGCTGGGTGCGCTTGGCCACGCCCACGGCGTTGGCACGCCAGCCGCTGAGCAGGGGCGAGTCGATCAGCAGCACGCCGCGCGCCAGTTCGGGGTGGCGCGCAGCGGTCATCACGCTCAGGAAACCGCCCAGCGAATGCCCGACCAGAAAGACCGGACCGCCCACGCGCTCGACCTCGGCGCGCGTGAACTCGGCCAGTTGTTCGACCAGGTGCGGCCAGTTGTTGGTGACGGGAAAGCGCGGGTCATGGCCGAAGCGCTCCACGCCCTGCGCCGCGATCCCGCGCTCGGCCAGCAGCGAGAACAGCAGCCGGTAGGTGGGCAGCGCAAAGCTGTTGGCATGCGAGAAGACCACGGGCAGCGGTGCCGATTCCGTGCCCGCATCGCTGTCGGCCCGCAGCGCGGGCCGGGCCGCGTTCACGGCTGGGGCTCCTGGCCGGTTCGGTCCGGAGCATCCGGCATGCCTTGCTGGTGGCCGGAGGGTTGCCCGGCGTCCGGCCGCATGGGCGATGCCGGGCCCGGCTGCAGGGGCGTCATGGGCGAGGTGGCCAGCCCGTCGGCCGTGGAGGTGCCCAGGCCTGCGCCCGTGCCGCTGTGATAGGGCTGGCGCAGCGCCGCAGGCGGCAGCCGGCCCATGCTGCGCGCCGACGAGCGCAGGGCGCCTGCCGGCGCGGTGACCTTGGTCAGCGGCTGGGCCTGGCGGCTGTGCACGCGAATGGGCACCGCGGAATCGCTGCCCTCCCAGGCCGGGTCTTCGATGCTGTCGAAGACATGGCGCAGGCGCTCGCCCCAGCTGTCGTGCAGCATGCGGAAATACGGATTGCTCTCGTCGATGCTGACGATCTTGTCGGAGGCAAAGCGGTCCTTCTCGTACACGATCAGGTCCAGCGGCAGGCCCACCGAGAGGTTGGACTTGAGCGTGCTGTCCATGGACACCAGGGCGCACTTGGCGGCCTCGTCCAGCGGCGTGCGCGGCGTGATCACGCGGTCCAGCACGGGCTTGCCGTACTTGGACTCGCCGATCTGGAAGTAGGGCGTCTCGCTCGTGGCCTCGATGAAGTTGCCTGCCGAGTAGACCTGGAACAGTCGCATGTTCTCGCCCTGGATCTGGCCGCCCAGCACCAGCGAGATATTGAAGTCCACACCCGAGCGCGACAGCGCCACGCCGTCGCGCTCGAACACATGGCGCACGGCCGCGCCCAGCACGCGGGCCGCATCGAACATGCTGCGCACGTTCCAGATGGTCAGCATGTCGCCCGTGGCCTCGTCGCGCAGTTGCTGGCTCTCCAGCAGCTCGCGCACCGATTGGGTGATGGACAGGTTGCCGGCCGACAGCAGCACCATGAAGCGGTCGCCGGGGTTCTCGTAGACCATGAGCTTGCGGAACGAGCTGATCTGGTCCAGGCCGGCATTGGTGCGCGAGTCGGCCAGGAAAACCAGGCCGGCGTTGAGCTTGATGGCAACGCAATAAGTCATGGAAACGTCCGAATCTGCGGAAATGGCAAGTTTAGTGCGAGGCGATTGACCGCGTTCAGGCGGCGATCTTCTTGAGCTGGTAGAGGGCTTCCAGCGCCTCGCGCGGGCTCAGTGCGTCGGGATTGATGGCGGCCAGCGCCTGGGCCAGCGGATCGTGGCGGCTTTCGGGCTCGGGCATGTCGGGCGCATCGAACAGGTCCACCTGCAGGCGGCCCTCGTCGGCATGGGCCTCCAGTGCCTCCAGCGCATGGCGCGCGTGGTGCAGCACGCCGGCCGGCATGCCCGCCAGCTTGGCCACCTGGATACCGTAGCTGCGGCTGGCCGGGCCGGGCTGGATCTCGTGCAGGAAGACGATGTCCTGGCCCGACTCCGCCGCACTCACATGCATGTTCACGGCCGCGCGTGCCTTGGCCGGCAGCTCGGTCAGCTCGAAGTAGTGCGTGGCAAACAGCGTGAAGGCGCGCGTCCTGTCGTGCAGCTGGGTGGCGATGCCGCTGGCCAGCGCCAGGCCGTCGAAGGTGCTGGTGCCCCGGCCGATCTCGTCCATCAGCACCAGGCTGTGCGGCGTGGCCGAATGCAGGATCTGCGCGGCCTCGGTCATCTCCATCATGAAGGTGGACTGGGCATTGGCCAGGTCGTCGGCCGCGCCGATGCGCGTGTGGATGGCGTCGATGGGCCCCAGCCGGCAGCTGGACGCCGGCACATGCGAGCCCATGCTGGCCAGCAGCACGATCAGCGCCACCTGGCGCATATAGGTCGACTTGCCGCCCATGTTGGGGCCGGTGATGATCTGCATGCGCGTGTTGGCGTTCATGCGCGTGTGGTTGGCGATGAAGCTGCCGCTGGAGGTCTCGGCCATGCGGGCTTCCACCACCGGGTGGCGGCCGGCCTCGATCTCGATGCAGGGATGGTTCACGAACTCGGGCGCGCACCAGTTCAGCGTCAGCGAGCGCTCGGCCAACGTGCACAGCACGTCGATGGCCGCAATGGCACCGGCCACGCGCGTGAGCGCCGGCACATGGGGCTGCAACTGGTCCAACAGCTGCTCGTAGAGGAATTTCTCGCGCTGCAGCGCCCGCTCCTGCGCGGACAGGGCCTTGTCCTCGAAGGCCTTGAGCTCGGGCGTGATGTAGCGCTCGGCGTTCTTCAGCGTCTGGCGGCGGCGGTAGCGCTCGGGCACCGCGTCCTTGTAGCTGTTGGTGATCTCTATATAGAAGCCGTGCACCTTGTTGAACTGCACGCGCAGGTTGGGAATGCCGGTCAGCAGCTTTTCCTTGGCCTCCAGCTCCAGCAGGAAGTCGTCGCAGTTGTTCTGGATGGCGCGCAGCTCGTCCAGCTCGGCGTCGTAGCCCGTGGCGAACACGCCGCCGTCGCGCACCAGGGCGGCCGGCTCTTCCATGATGGCGCGCACCAGCAGCTCGGCGCAGCCCTCGGGCGGCTGCAGGTCTGCAAACAGCTGGGTCAGGTGGGCCGAGGGTGTCTGCCCGGCCTGGGCCAGCACGGCCGCCTTGTGCAGCGTGCGGCCCAGTCCCACCAGCTCGCGCGGGCGCACCTGGCGCAGTGCGGTGCGCGCCGTGATGCGCTCCACATCGCTCACGCCCTTGAGCTGCTCGCGCAACTGCTGCCAGGGCGCGGCCATGCCGCCTGCGCTGGCGCCCTGCAGTGCCTGCGTGGCCTCCAGCCGCGCCATGGCCTGCGTGCGGTCGCGTCGCGGCTCCAGCAGCCAGGCCTTGAGCAGGCGGCTGCCCATGCCCGTCATGCAGGTGTCCAGCAGAGAAAACAATGTGGGCGAATCCTCGCCGCGCAGCGTCTTGACCAGCTCCAGGTTGCGGCGCGTGGCCAGCGGCAGCGCAATCAGCTCATCGTCGCGCTGCACCTGCAGAGCGTGGATGTGCGACAGGCTGCGGCCCTGCGTGTGCTCGGCATACGACAGCAGCGCGGCGCTGGCGCCATGGGCCAGCGGCAGGTCCTCGGCCTCCCAGGCCTTGAGGCTGGCGGCGCCCAGCAGCTCCAGCAGCTTGCGCTCGCCCAGGCCGCCGTCAAACTGCCAGTCGGGGCGCGGCGACAGCGGGCAGGCGATGGAGCCGCCATGGCGCAGCGCGAACAGGCTCTGCTCGAAACGCTCGGTCACGCCCGCGCTGTAGATCAGCTCGCTGGGCGCAATGCGTGAAATCCAGGCGCCCAGCTCGTCGTGGGAGCATTCGGCCAGATGGATGCGCCCCTGCGTCACCGCCATCCAGGCCAGGCCGCAGCGCTGGCGCCCGGCCGTGTGCAGGGACAGCAAAATGGCCTCGCTCTTGTCCGACAGCAGCTCACTGTCGGTCAGCGTGCCCGGCGTCACCACGCGCACCACCTTGCGCTCCACCGGGCCCTTGGCGGCGCCCACCTCGCCCACCTGCTCGCAGATCGCCACCGACTCGCCCAGCTTGATCAGCCGGCCCAGGTAGTTCTCCAGCGCATGGAAAGGCACGCCCGCCATCGGAATCGGCTGCCCCGCCGTCTGCCCGCGCGTGGTCAGCGTGATGTCCAGCAGCCGCGCCACCTTCTCCGCATCCCCGAAGAACAGCTCGTAG
The DNA here is from genome assembly GCF_020523835.1 of Delftia sp. Lp-1. Classification (NCBI taxonomy): domain Bacteria; kingdom Pseudomonadati; phylum Pseudomonadota; class Betaproteobacteria; order Burkholderiales; family Comamonadaceae; genus Delftia; species Delftia sp. Lp-1. The sequence continues at coordinate 683,699 of NZ_JAJALJ010000002.1, forward strand.
AAATCCCCCATGCGGTAGAAAACCAGCGTGTCGGGGTAGTTGATCTTGATGCCCAGGTACTGCTGCATCATGGGCGTGTGCGCCGACAGATCAGGGGCCGGAGAGGGCTGTGTGCTTTGCGAGAGGTCGCTCATTGGCTTGGGAATCAACAGGTTGCGGCGGCGCGAAGGTGCCGGGCAAGGCCTGCCTGGATGGCGCGGGGCCGCAGGAAGGCGCAAATGTTCTTGTGTCGTACTGCCCGCCTTGGGCCGTATCCATCGTGTGGGGCGTGGTGGCGGGCAAAGGTCACATTATTGACTACCCGAGGTTGGACGCCGCGCCAAGGGGGCGTAGATCGCGGCACACAAATGCGCTGCGCTCAATCCAAGGGACCATTTCCGCCGTACGTCGTCACAGGGCTCCTTCTGGCAACTGCTTGGCCCCTTGGTACAGGGCGTGCTGCGCATCCGCCAGGGTGATCACTTCGTCCCCGGTGAGATGGCTCATCAGAACACTGTTGAGTTTCGCGATGCGTGCGCCATAGCAGCGAATCAGCGAGGCGATCTGAATCTGCTCCGGTTCCGTGATCTGATCTCCCAGCGCTGTCACGGCGTGGGCTGCTGCCTCGATGTCGAACGAGCAACGAATGAGCAACTCACTGGCCCGGTGGCCGCTTCCAAGCAACGGCGATGCTGCTGTGACTGGTGATGCTGTATCTGCCTGGCTGCCGAATGTATTGATACCGTTGCCAGCCTCCTTGGCTGCAGCAAAGCTGGCCAGGAAGCGCAGGTCGTCCAAGGAGTTGGGAAGCTCGTTGTAGGCCCCGAACAGCCGGTCTGCAAATTCAAAGGCGTGTTCCAGCAGTCCATGAACAAAGGCCGCTTCATTTGCTGCACTGAGCTGGCTCTCTCGGAATGTGTCGCATGCGAACTCCAGCTCCGAGCTGATGAGGGCGAGCAGTGAAAGCAGGTCCACCTGCGCCGGGTCATGCGGACGGCTTGCCGGGCAGCAGCCGGGAGCAGGAAGTTGGTTGAGCGCTGCAAATGCCCGGCTGAGGTGGGGGCAGGAGTAGCGCTCCTGTGCCCCGTCGTACAGGATGCGTTTCACTGTGTACTTGAGCACTCCCGCAGCGAACAGGACTGCTTGGTGGGCATCGGCAAGAGAGGCTCGGGCCATGCATGGGGCGTGGCGTTGGGGCTCAGGGTGCGCGTGATTTCTATCGTGGCGCTGAATGTTTGGCCGCACTCGATTCAGCGCCGCTCGGCGGCGGTGTCGGTTTGACCCAGCACGATGCGGCCCTCGTGCTGGGCGCCGTCCCATGCGCGTTCCAGCTCTTCGCCGGTCATCCCCAAGGGAATGCGTTTGGAGTACATCAGGGGCTCGACCGTGGCCGAGCGGTGGCGGGTGTGGTGCGCTGGGGTGGTCATGTAGTATCTGGAGATAGGTTGTTACAAGACGCGGTGGATTTTGCCCAATTTTTTGGGAAAGTCAACAGATTTACCAAAAAAATGGATGAATTTTCCCAAAGGTTGCGTGAGGAGCGCAAACGGCTTGGCCTAAGCCAAGAGGCGTTTGCATCCCTGGGCGGGGTGTCCAAGAACACTCAATCGAACTACGAGACGGGGGCAAATCTGCCTGATGTTGGCTACCTCAACACCATTCGCGGGTTCGGGGTGGACTCCGGCTATGTGCTCACGGGCATACGTACTTTTGACCCCAGCGCGATAGAGCATGCACAGCCCGCTGCCACGCTTGCGGCCCGCCTGGTGCAAGAGCGCAAGCGGCTGGAGCTGACCGTGGGCCAACTGGCCGCCAAGTCGGGCGTGGATCGCCTGGCCCTGCTGAAATTTGAAGAGGGCGAGTTCGCGCCCGATGCCAAGGCGCTGCAGCAGCTGCACGCCGTGGGTGTGGATGTTGGCTATGTGCTGCTGTCGCTGCGCGCAGGCGCGGCGGGCGGTGATGCCGGCGCGGCGGCATCAGTCAGTTCTGAGTCACAGCAGCTGCTGCGGCACTACGACAAGGCGCCCTTAGAGGCGCAGGCTGCACTGCGCACGCTGGCGGCCATTGCCGCACGCGCATAAACGACCCATTTACCTAAGAGTTATCAACCGAGTGGCCACCTGATGGGCGGTGGCCGCCGCATTTAAGAGAGGGGACACCCATGGCATTGGCGCCTTGCAAAGAATGTAAGAAAGAAGTCTCAACAGGTGCAAAGACCTGCCCGAACTGCGGAGTCAAAGACCCGACCATCACCGGAACAGACAAGTTCCTTGGTCTGATCCTGTTGATTGGCATCGTGGGGGTTGTGGTGTATGCGTGCAGCCCCAGCAGTCCCCCCAAAGAATCCGCAAGCCCTGCGGCTGTCACGGCTCCCGCGAGCACAGCGCCCGCCGCGCAGCCAGCCACGGAGGATACCCGGCCGAATTTCGGCTTTGATTCCAACGAATTCCGCACACGCTTCAATTCGCTTGCCAAAGACTTTGGAAATGGGTGGCCGATTCAGCGACCGTTCACCATCAGCAATGGCAGCAAGAAGAACACTTGGAATCACACCATTGCAGAGACGCCAATGATTGGCACTGTGGACAAGCAAAGCGGCAGGCTTGAGTCGGTCATGGTGACGGTGACGGGGGGCGACAATACAAAAACCATTAATACGATGTCTCTTCTTCTTATCGTTGGCAACTCGCTGACTGGAGGCGACCGGCGCGAACAGGTCTCGGCTACCCTTGTGCGCCTGATGAAAAAGGCCATGGACAGCAAGGACGCTGACACCGCGAGCGATAGCGTTGGCAACGTTACGATATCCGCCACGCTGATCCAGGGCATGGGCATGCTCGTGGCTTTCACCCCCGCGCAGTAGCCATGTGGCGCCACGCAGCGCTTTCGCTGCTTATGCTGGGCGGGTTTTTGACGGCGCATGCCGCCAACTACCCCTGCAGCGGCAGCAAGGGCGGCGTGGCGCATTGCTCTGGCGCGCAATTCGTGTGCAATGACGGCTCGGTCAGCGGCAGCAAGCGCCATTGCAGCGCTGAGCTTGGACAGTCGTCAGCGCGTGCGCTGGTTGCGCCCAGCCGGGCCGGGGCATCTTCAGGTGATTGCTCATGCCGGTCCGGTGGCGTTTGCACCGGGCCACGGGGTGGGCAGTACTGCATTTCTGATTCTGGGAAGAAGAGCTATTTGAGGCGTTGAGCAGGGCTCGCCCAGACGATGCCCCGCTGAAGATGTTGTTCCCAACTCAGGTCAATAGTTGGTGTAGATCCAAGCGTCGCGCGCAGTCATCGAAAACCATCCTTGGTGATAAGGGTCGTTCAGATTTGAGTTATCAAGAGCACCAGTTTCAGCCTGTATTCCCATGCCTTGGACTGTGTAATTCTCAAAATTCGAACTGTACTTCGGATAAGAGGAAGGGCGTTTGGCGTTCAAGTCGTTAATGATATTTTGCAGGTTGCCTTTGGTAATGCAGGCAGCGAAGAATTTCTCTTGAGAAAAAAGAGCATTACCTTGATCACTGCTCCAATTCATTTTTGTGACGTATCTGGTATTGTTGCCGTAGTAGCTTGCGGCATAGTAGCCAACATTACCTGCAGAGTTTGTGTTTGTGTCTGGTGCCACATACTCCAAAGGTACTCCAATGTTTGCCCAGCTGGTAACCATCATCGGGATGGTCTGCTGTGTTACGGCATCGTAGAGGAACAATGACGTATAAGTATGCTGGACAACGCTATAGGCTTCAGATCTTGGGACCGTTTGACGGTGCGAGAAGCAGAAATGCGGGTTTGTGCCAAATTGTGCACCCCATGGCGTTGCGTTGAGCGGGCCTCCCCACTGAACAGCAGCCACATTCTGACCGGGGTGAAGTGTCATTGTCCAAGTGTGGAGTATCAGGCCGAAGGAATCATCTTTCAGCTGCACCGCAGTCGCACCGCTGGCATTTGGATTGAAAGATGCTTGGTATTTTTGCAGCGGGGCACCCGTTTGAAGCCCCGTATAGTCGCCAACATTCCAGTTTGCATGGGGGGTGAATACGTTTGTTGTCGGCATATCAAAAGCATAAACGCCGTGGCTTGTCATGGAGTCGCCGGGCGAAAAAACGCGTACTGGGCTGTCATTGATGGTTGACCAGACAGGTGTTCTCCAATAGTGGTCGGCTGCAAATGATGAGTTGCAGAAGAGTGCGCACACTCCGATGGCGAAGAGCTTGGATTTCATTGCGTTTTGCGAATGTTGGTGAATACTTACTGCTTTGACATTAATTTCTATATTGATGCCAATATCATCGTAGCATTGTTTTAATTTATTTTGCCTAATGCTCGGTGATGAGCGATGCTTCAAAATCATCGACACGCATTTTGGAAAAATGAGTTAAACGGAGTGCACAAATTTTTCTTGTGGAGACTTCTGGTTCAATGGAATTCATTGAGGCAGCTTTATTGCACTTTTATTTTTTGGGATCGTTGACTAGATCTTCCACATCTTCTTGGTCCCGTGCATTGCCATCACCCTGGCGCTCCAGCTCGATATGCGTGGTGAATCCCCCATCTCCCAAGGTGTGTTCCACCGACTTGACCAGCCAGTCCTCGCTATCAATTTCGGGTTTGAAGCCCTCCACGGTCACGGCCGCCTGCGGCATGAGGTGCGGCCGGCCCAGGCCAAGGGCCTGGCTCAGAGTGGCGGCGCCACGGTCCACCTTCTGCATCTCTGACTGCGCGGCCTGGCGCGCGGCTGCGGCGCTGGAGAACGTGTCTTTCAAGGTCTTCGCGCTGCCCGTAGTTATGCCGGCCACCACGCCCTTGCGGCGGGCGTGCTTGCCATCGTGCTAGTACGCGCGCACCCATGCGCTGGAAGGAGTTGCCCGAGGTGCCCACGCTCAGGGAGCAGGGCTACGACGTGGAGATCGACTCCTGGATCGGCCTGGCCTACCCCAAGGGCGTGCCCCCGGCCCTGCGCGACAGGCTGGAGCGCGTCGCCATGGCAGCCGCCGAGGGGCCCCAGGTGGCGCGCATCTTCGAGTCAGCCGGCGTGGACCCGGCGCCGCTCACCGGCGCCGAATACCGCAGGAAGCTGGTCCAGGGCCATGAGTCCATGGGCGCGGCCATCAAGGCGGCGAATCTGCCGCGCATGAACTGAGGGCGGTCCGGCTGCCTGCCGGTCTTGATGCACGGGTACTGCTGCAGCACGTGCCGAAAGATCATGAAGGGCTGCTCGTCGGCAGGGGAGGACCCGTGCCCGCGCCAGTGCCCGCGTGCGCTTTGCTAGATGCTGCCCTGGTTGACCCGCCGCGACAGCGCCTCGGCGCTCTCCCTGCGTTCGCTGTACCGGTCTACCAGGTAGCCGGTGCAGTCGCGCGTCAGCAGGGTGAACTTGACCAGTTCCTCCATCACGTCCACCACGCGCTCGTAGTAGGGCGAGGGCTTCATGCGGCCTGCGTCGTCGAACTCCTGGTAGGCCTTGGCCACCGACGACTGGTTGGGGATGGTGAGCATGCGCATCCAGCGGCCCAGCACGCGCATCTGGTTGACGGCGTTGAAGGATTGCGAGCCGCCCGAGACCTGCATCACGGCCAGGGTCTTGCCCTGGGTGGGGCGCACGGCGCCGAAGGACAGGGGAATCCAGTCGATCTGGGCCTTGAGGATGCTGGTCATGGCGCCGTGGCGTTCAGGCGAGGTCCACACCATGCCTTCGGCCCAGCGGGCCAGCCCGTGCAGTTCCCGGACCTTGGGGTCGCTGTCGGGCGCCGCATCGGGAAGGGGCAGGCCGTGCGGATCGAAGATGCGGGGCTCGGCGCCCATGTGGCGCAGCAGCCGGGCAGCTTCTTCGGTGAGCAGGCGGCTGTAGGAGCGCTCGCGCACCGAGCCATACAGCAGCAGGATGCGGGGCGCGTGCGTGGCCCGTGCCTGCGGTAGCAGCCGCTGCAGGCTGGGGGCGTCAAACGATTGCGGGTCCAGGTTCGGCAGCTCAGTGATTGGCAACACGTTGTCCTTTCGCGTCGATGACGGCCTGGCCGTCTTCCTTGGAGAAAGCCCCTTGCTGTGCGCCAGGCAGGATGTCCAGCACGGTCTCGGACGGACGGCACAGGCGCGTGCCCAGCGGCGTCACCACGATGGGGCGGTTGATGAGGATGGGGTGCTGGAGCATGAAGTCGATCAGCTGGGCATCGGTCCATGACGGCTCGCCTAGGCCCAGTTCGTCGAAGGGCGTGCCCTTTTGCCGCAGGACATCGCGCACGGGCAGGGCCAGGGCGACAAGCAACTGCTGCAGCGTGGCGCGGTCGGGCGGTGTCTTCAGGTACTCGATGACGGTGGGCTCTTCGCCACTGTTGCGGATCAGGGCCAGCACGTTGCGGGACGTGCCGCAGGCCGGGTTGTGATAGATGGTGATGGTGCTCATGGCGGTCTCCGTAACCGTGTGGATGTCAGGCGGCGCCGCCGCAGGCGGGCGTATCGGCCACAGCGCAGGGGGCACCCTGGCAGCAGTTTTCGGTGAGATAGGCGAGCAGGTCGTTCATGGCGGCAAAGGCCGCCCGGTACAGCACATTGCGGCCCTGGCGCTCCTGGCTCACCAGTTGCGCATGGGACAGCTCCTTCAGATGAAACGACAGCGCATTGGGCGCGATGCACAGCTGCTCGGCCAGCGCGCTGGGCGTCAGGCCCTCGGGGCCGGCAACGACCAGTGCGCGGAACACGCGCAGCCGCGCTTCATGCGCGAGGGCGGAAAGGGAGCGGATGGCTTGGGTTTCCTGCATACATCAATGATACAAGAAATGTCGAAATATTGAATTGATTGAGCGCATTCCCGCCGGCCCTGAGCCGAAGGGCGCGCAGGGCGGGCATCTCAGCGCGGCGCCAGGAACAGCTCCATGCGCTGCAGCTCCTCATCCAGCGCACTGCGAAAGGCGGCATCGCCGGGCGCCGCGCCGGCCACATAGCCGAATGACGGCTCCAGCCGGCCGTCGCGCGCCTGCAGGTTGGCCCAGCCGATCACCTGGCCCTGCCAGAGCATGGGCAGGGCGTAGTAGCCCAGCTGGCGCCGGGCGGGTGGCGTGTAGGCCTCGAACTTGTAGGTCCAGTCCCAGAGCAGCGTGAAGCGGCGCCGGTCCCAGACCACGGGATCGAAGGGCGCGAGCAGGCGCAGCCGCTCGTCGAAGGCATGGCGGCGCGAGCGTGGGTTCTCGTCGGCGGGCCAGTACCAGGTGGTTCCGTCGATGCGGCAGCTGGCCAGCTGCTCGCGCGCCAGCCGCAGCGCTGCCTGGGTCTGTTGCGCCAGGTGGGGCGCGCCATAGCCCAGCAGGCGCACCAGGTAGGTCAGGCTGGGAGCCGGCAGCGGTGCGTACTTGCGCACCACCAGGTCGATCAGCGCGGCGGCGCGCCGGGCGCTGGCGGCGGGGCTGTCGTCGGTAGGCGGGTGAGCGATGGCCTCGTAGACGCGCGTGCCGCTGTCGCGGCGCTTGACCCGCAGCAGGCCGCGGTAGTGCATGCCGTCGAGCAACTGCGTGCTGGCGCTGCCCGAGCCGCCCCAGTAGTTCTTCACGCTTCCGTGCGAGAAATGCTGCTCCACCTCGCGCGGATGCACGGCGCCGCGCTCGCGCACGAAGGCCAGCACCTCGGCGGCCTTGCGCTGCGTCTCGGCATCCCAGGCCTTGCGGGCCTGGCGCGGGTGCATCAGCGCCAGGTGCTCACTGGGCAGAAAGCCGTAGTTGACCAGGCAGTCCTCGTCGATCGCCAGGCGCGCGTAGCGGCGCTCGAGGTCGCCGGCGCGGTAGTCCTTGACGCGGTGGCGCAGCGTCAGGTCCTGTGCCCGGGCCGGGGCGCGGATCGGATCTGCCTGCACAAAGCCCAGGCGCTGTATGGCCGCGGGCAGGGTGGTCGGCGCGAACAGGGTGCGCGCCACGGCATGGCGGCGCAGGTCGTCAAGGCTCGGTTCGGTGGGCATGGCTTGATTGGAGCACGGCCGCGCCCCCTGGCGGGCCGGTCTCCGTGCCGCCGTATTTCCTGATCCTGCCGTGCCGCTCAGGCCTTCCTGGCACGCCTGCGCCGCCACAGCGCGCGCAGCACCCAGCCCAGCGGCAGCACCACCAGCACCAGCCAGGGCAGCACGGCTGCCACAAAGGTGATCAGCGCGGCCATGCTCTCGCCCAGCACATGGCCGGCATCGCGCAGCGCGCGGCCTATGGGGCTGTAGCTGGTGCCGCCCTGCACCAGGGCGCGGGTGGGCGTGAACTGGATCTGTATGTGCTGCTTGCTGGTCTGCTGCTCCAGCACCTTGCGCTGGGCGGCCATGGCGTCCAGCTCGGCCTGCGTGTCCGACAGCGTGCGCTGTATTTCCAGCAGGTCGGACATGGTGCGCTTGGTCGTGGTGTCGCGCAGCATCAGGCGCAGGCTGTCGCGGAACTCGGTGCGGTTCCTGATGCGCGCCTCCACGTCGATCACCTCGGCCGTCTTGTCCTCGCTGATGGTGTTCTGCGACACGATGGTGGCCACGCCGGCCAGCGTGCCCAGCAGCCGCTGCACATCGGCCGGCGCCACGCGCATCTCCAGCATGGCGTTGCCGGGCTGCTGGGGCGTCTCGCGCAGCAGCGATGCCGACAGCAGCTCGCAGCGCAGCGTGGCACACAGGTCGCGCACCTGGCCCCAGGCATCGGCCAGCTGCGCCTGCGGCACTTCCACGTTCAACTCCTGGCGCACGGCCAGGAAACGCTGGGCCATCTCGTCCTGCGCCGATGTCTCTGGTGCGGCTGCTGCCGCATCCTCGGCCTGCACGGTGGCGGCGCGGCCTTGCTTCATGCCGGCGCCGCCCGCCATGGGCGCGGGGGCGGGCGCCGATTCCATGGCTGCTGTGTCGTGCCGCTGGTTGCAGCCCGCAAGGGCCAGCGTGGCAGCCAGTGCCAGCACGGCCGGCAAGGCCATGCGGGAGGGCAGAGTGGAAGGCCGGGGATGCGTCATGAATTTCCTCTTGAAAACAGGCAAGAACAGGCCGCTGTCAGGACTCAAAGCTCAAGGCTCAAGGCTCAGGGCTTGCCGCCGGGGCCGAACATGGTGTCCACCTCGGACTGCAGCTCGAAGATGTCGGACACGGTGTAGAGCCAGTCGCCCTTTTGCAGATGGCCGGGGTCCGGCGGCGTCTCCACGCAGGCCTTGACCAGGGTGAACTGGCCTGCCGGGTCGGGCAGGAACTTCAGGCCCGATATGGAAAACCGCGCCACCCGCCCCACGCCATCGTTGTAGCGCCGGCCCCGGGCGCGCACGTCGGCCAGCTCCGCCATCTGCGGCACATGGTCGAATACCGCGTCGTAGAACTCGACGATGGGGCTCTGGTTCGTCCTGGCGCAGCCGTGCACGTACAGCGCGTAGAAGCGCCCGTCCAGCTCCATGGCCACCACGTCGGCCGCGCGGTAGAAGGTCAGGCTGTCGGGCAGGCCCGGCGAGCGTTTGGGCGGCGCGGGCGGCGTGTCCAGGAAGTCCTGGCGGATCTGCGCCGACTTGCGAAAGAAGTCATCGCTGAGCGCCACCTCGGCATTGAGCACATCGATGGCCGTGCGCGCCGCCGCGTTCAGGCCCGCGTCGGCCAGGCCGTTCCGGTGCAGCACGATGGCCAGGGCCAGCGCCGTCTTGTGCCGGTACAGGGCCGTTGCCTTGGCATCACCGGCCTGCAGCACGCAGCTCCAGCGCCGCAGCAGGGGCGGCAGGGCATGACCACCGTAGTTGGCCGCGATAGCGGCATCGTGCCGGCCCAGCGCAAACGTGCGCGCCATCACGCGCGCCACGTCTTCCTCCAGGGTCTGCACAAGGGTGTCGGCGGCCAGCTTGGACAGCGCCTGGGTATGGGTCATGGCCATGGCGTCACTGGCTCCAGTTCGATGGCAGGTTCCTGAAATCCGGCCGGCAGGCCATAGCCGCCGGTGCTGCGTTGTTCGTTGCGGTGCTCGATGCAGTGTTCGATGCTCAGGTCATGGACTTGCATGGGTCTGTCGCAGGCGCCTTCGCGCCGGGGCAGTTGGAACGCCGGCCAGTGTGCCCCAAGCCGGGCCGCTGGCGGGGTGTGGGCGCCATCGGGTCTGTATCGATCCGCTACCGGCGCGGGCTGCCGTGCTGACGTCTTGCCGTCACATGAACCGGCAAGACTGGTCATTTGCTTTTCATGCGAGTCATGTCAAAGGGGGCGCCGCCAGCCCCGGGGAGATGCACGATGTTCTGGGAAAAGAAGCTCAGGCGCTGGGCCGAGGCCGTGCGTGCGCGGGCCGATCTGCCGGCGCGGCTGGTGCTGTGGAATGGCGAGCAGTTCGACTTCGGCCGCTTCGAGCAGCCGCGCGTCACGCTCACCGTGCGCAGCGCCTCGGCCCTGCCACTGCTGCTGGACCCCAGCCTGGACCACCTGGGCCAGGCCTATGTGAAGGGCCAGATCGACATCGACGGGCGCCTGCCCGACATCATCGACTTCGGCTATGCGCTGGCGCGCCGCATGTCCAAGACCCAGGGCGCGGGCAAGGGGCCGGGGCGGCTGGCGCTTGCGGCACGCGCGGCCAGGCGCTTTCGGCACAGCCGCAGCACGGACCGCGAATCCATCCAGTACCACTACGACGTTTCCGATGACTTCTACCGCCTCTGGCTGGACGAGGGCATGGTCTATTCATGCGCCTACTTCGAGAACGGCGACGAGGACCTGGCCACCGCCCAGCGCAAGAAGCTGGACCACATCCTCACCAAGATCCGCCTGCAGCCGGGCCAGCGCCTGCTGGACATCGGCTGCGGCTGGGGCGCCCTGGTGCTGCGCGCGGCCCAGCACTTTGGCGCGCACTGCGTGGGCGTGACGCTGTCGCGCAACCAGTTCGAAGCAGCCACCGAGCGCGTGCGCGCCGCAGGCCTGGCCGACCGCATCGAGATCCGCCTGCAGGACTACCGCGACGTACAGGGGCGCTTTGACCGCATCACCAGCGTCGGCATGTTCGAGCATGTGGGCCGCCGCAACCTGCCCATGTACTTTGCGCACATGCGCGAGCTGCTGGCCGATGACGGCCTGGCGCTGAACCACGGCATCACCTCCACCGATGCCGACGTGGGCGCCACGGCGTTGGGCGGCGGTGCGTTCATCGACCGCTATGTGTTTCCTGATGGCGAGCTGCCGCACCTGAGCCTGGCGCTGGAGGCCATGCAGCGTGGGGGGCTGGAGGTGCTGGATGTGGAGGGGCTGCGGCGGCATTACGTGCGCACGTTGCAGTTGTGGCTGGAGCGGTTTGAGGCTTGTGTGCCGGAGATTCGGGCGTTGGTGGATGAGGAGAGGTTTCGGATTTGGAGGGTGTATTTGGCGGGGTGTGCTTATGCGTTTGAGCACGATGACGTGTCTATCTTTCAGGTTGTTTGTCGGAGGGCGGGGCAGGGGGCTGCTTCGTTGGCTTGGTCGCGGAGATATATGTACGAGCGGGAGCTGTCCTGATGTCTTGGGACACGGGCGGTGTGTAGCTTGTTCTTGACCCTGCCGGGGGGTGTTTTTTCGAGGCCGGGTCTCGGCCCGGCGGCCGACCCGCTTTCTTGTCTCGCCAAGAAACCGGGCCAAAGAAGGCGACCCGGATGCCCGCGACCCTCCGCTGCGCTGCGGGCAACCTGCGTCGTGGCGCTTGCGGGGTTTGCCGCAGAACTCTCTGCGCGCTTCGCGCTCCGCTCAGACAACTGCGGCAAGTCAGATCACGAAGCAAGCCTGTCCTTCGGCAGGCTTGCAACCCCGCAAGCGCCACGACGCAGGCGCGGGCATACGGGAGGGGAGGGCTTGAACTGCCGGGGGACATTTGCAGGCAGCATTCGGGCGCGATTGTTCTGGTTTTCTGGATGATCCATCCCGGCTGCGCCGGTTTATCGCGGGGGGCTGGCTGCCTAAGCTGGGTGCTTCATCCAAGCACAAGGAGCGTTTCCATGGCAGACCATTCCATTCGCGGCAAGGTGGCGCTGATTGCAGGCGGCGGCAAGAATCTGGGCGGACTGATTGCCCGTGATCTGGCGGGGCACGGCGCGCGGGCCGTGGTGGTGCACTACAACAGCGAGTCTTCACGGGCCGAGGCTGAGACCACGGTGGCCGCAGTGCGTGCGCTGGGGGCCGAGGCCGTGGCGCTGCAGGGCGATCTGACGCGTGCTGGCGCTGTGGAGCAGCTTTTTGCAGAGGCTGTGGACGCCGTGGGCCGGCCGGACATTGCCATCAACACCGTGGGCAAGGTGCTCAAGAAGCCGCTGATGGAGATCACCGAGGCGGAGTACGACGAGATGGCCGCCGTCAACGGCAAGTCGGCGTTTTTCTTCCTCAAGGAGGCGGGGCGCCATGTCAACGACCACGGCAAGATCGTGACCCTGGTGACCTCGCTGCTGGGCGCGTTCACGCCGTTTTATTCCTCCTACGCGGGCACCAAGGCGCCGGTGGAGCATTTCACGCGGGCGGCGGCCAAGGAGTTCGGGGCGCGGGGCATTTCGGTCACGGCCGTGGGGCCGGGGCCCATGGACACGCCGTTCTTCTACGGCCAGGAAGGCGCGGACGCTGTGGCCTATCACAAGAGCGCGGCGGCGCTGTCGCCGTTCTCGCCTTCGGGACTGACGCACATCGAAGACGTGGTGCCCTTCATCCGCCACCTGGTCAGCGACGGCTGGTGGATCACCGGGCAGACCATCCTCATCAACGGCGGCTACACCACCAAGTAGGCCAAGTAGAAGGACCGCTGCACGGACTATGCTGCGTCCCATGGACCGACTCGACCGATACCGGATCTTCATGCAGGTGGCCGAGATGGGCAGCTTCATCAAGGCCGCCCATGCCCTGGACCTGCCGCGCGCCACGGTCTCCGCCGCCGTGCAGCAGCTGGAGGAGCAGGTGGGCGCAAGGCTCCTGCACCGCACCACGCGCCAGGTGAGCCTGACGGCCGATGGCGCCCAGTTGCTGGAGCGCGTGCGCCCCCTGCTGTCAGAGGCCGAGGATGTGGAGCAGATGTTCCAGGCCCGCACGCGCCAGGCCACGGGCCGGCTGCATGTGGACGTGCCCAGCCGCATCGCGCGCCGCCTGCTGGCGCCTGCGCTTCCGGGGCTCATGCGCCGGCATCCGGGGCTGCAGCTGGTGCTGGGCTCGTCAGACCGCGCCATAGACCTGGTGCAGGAAGGCGTGGACTGCGCCGTGCGCGTGGGCACGCTGCATGACAGCAGCCTGGTCGTGCGCCCGCAGGGCTGCATTGCCCTCATCAACTGCGCCAGCCCCGCCTACCTGCGTGAGCACGGCCTGCCCGAGCAGCCGCAGGACCTGCTGCACGGCCACTGGAGCGTGGGCTATGCCTCGCCGCGCACGGGGCGGGAACTGCCCTGGGAATGGAGTGGGGTGAGCGATGTGGACGGGGTGGATGGGGCAGACGGGCCGCAGACCCTGGCCGTGCCCAGCCGCGTGGTCACCAACAACGCAGAAAGCTATATCGCCTGCTGCCGCGCCGGCCTGGGGCTGATCCAGATCCCGCGCTATGACGTGCAGCACCTGCTGGACACGGGGGAGCTGGTGGAAGTGCTGCCCGCCCACCGCGCAGCGCCCATGTCCGTGGCGCTGCTGTACCCGCACCGCCGCCAGCGCTCTCGCCGGCTGGCGGTTTTCATCGATTGGTTCGAGGCGCTGATGCGGCCGAACCTGGAGCCGTAGGCGCAACCCCGGCCGCCCCAGTCACCGCAGCCGCCCCGGCCGCAGGGTGGGGCTGGGCCCCGTCGTCGTCATGAATGGGCCGGTAACCGGGCCCGAAGGACACATCGCCCAGCCGCCAGCCCTCGCGCCGGCGAAACGCCCCCCAGAACCGCTTGAGCGTATGCCACTGCATGGCCACCAGCCCGCGCTCGTTGTCGGCATCCACCTCGGGATCGCTCACGCCCGTGGGGCGCACGGGCTCGTCGGTGTACAGCGCCGTGCCAAACAGCATGTCCCACCAGGGCAGCACCTGCCCAAAATTGCAGTTGTGGCGCGTGGGTCGATCCGGGTCGCGCAGCATGTGGTGGTGGCGGTGGAACAGCGGGCCCACCAGCACGCGCTCACCCACGCGGCCCAGCCAGCCCAGGCGCAGCCGCACGTTGGCGTGCGAGAAGTTCTGCACCAGCTCGCTGAGCAACCCCAGCAGCGCAAATTCGGAAGGCTCCACCCCCATCGCCAGCCCCACCGTGGCCAGGATGAAGGACTGCAGCATGCCGTCCAGATAGTGGCTGCGGTCATTGCTCCAGCAGCTCATCTGGCGCTGGCTGTGGTGCATGCTGTGCATGGCCCACCACCAGGGAATCACATGCTGGGCGCGGTGCATCCAGTAATACACCAGGTCGTAGACCACGTAGTACACCAGGAACAGCGCCACCGGATGGTCCGCAAACCACGGCACCCAGTGCTTGAGCCCCGTGGCCTCCTCGGCCGCCGGCCCGCCGCCCAGCATGCTGGCAAACGGCATCAGCACCAGAAAACTGAACAGCGGAAACAGCCCCAGCAGCATCAGCAGCGTGTAGTTGCGGTCCACCGTGGTCAGCCGCCGGTCGCTCCAGCGCTCGGCCGGAAACAGACTCTCCAGCGGCCGCATCACCCCCGCGATCAGGAACAACTGCAGCCCGGCAATCAGCACCGCCTCGGCAATCTCACGCGGATCACCGGCCGCCTGGGCGATGTCCAGCCAGTGGACGGTGGGGGTTACGGCGTGGGTGGCGAGCCAGGTGATGGCTGCCTGCCACAGCTCGGTCAGTGAAGTCATGTCTTGTGCCTGCAAGAAGGGCCGGGGGAGGGCTGGGGGTTGCGGGCGGGATTATGGGGTGGGGGTGTGGAGGGAGTGTGTGGGGGTAGGAAAGTAGACGGGGCTGTACTCGGCCCGTTGATGCTGTTCATACCTCGGCTGCCGGCGTCTGCTGCGCGGAGGTGGGCGCCAACTACACGCTCTTTTAGATGAAGCGGTTAGTCAACCGAACGGCAGATCAAATCGTTTTGGTCAACGCCCTTCGTATGCCATCGTGATGAGCGGCTTCACAGCATCCAAGTCTGTTTGGTCTGCGATCGCGATCTCTAGGTCGCCCGTGCCCCAGTGCCCAATATCACTCACATCACGAGCGTTCGGCGGCAGCGGGCCAGACTGTTTAGGGTTCAGGTGCAGGTACAGCAACAGGCGATTCTTCTGCAGCACGATCGTCGAGAAGTTCTTCAGCCGCTTGAACGCAACGTACAGCCTCAGCTCCTTACGTTGAACATCGTCACCAAGAGAAAAGATGTAGTCCTCGATGGTGGCCAGCAACTCAGTAAGAGTTATTGACAACGTTGGTAATAGGTCTGCATAGGACTTGTCTGGCCCAACCGTTTTGGCTGGGGCGGTGATAACAACGGCCTCTTGTTTGTATGGTTGGGCGACTTTCGCACTTGTACCTCGGCGCTCTTGGTTGGCATAAACGCTAGCTTGCTCAAGTAGCAAAAGCTCTTCACCGAACTTTCTGTATCGAATCAGCTCGATGTTGCGCCCTATCTGCTGGACCGCATGATCGTCATACCTGTTGAAGTCCGCAGCAATACACACCAACCTTGGGGCACGCCAGTCAATTGCCTCAGATACATCTTTTCCGAACTTCTCCAGCACCAAGAATTTGAAGTCTGCTTGGTGATCCATCAGCCAGTTCAGATAGAAAAGCCCTTGGTTGATCACATTTTCGTGCGCTGCACGCTTGTACTCCAGGATCACAGGGCAGTTGTTTTCGTCCAGTCCAAGCGTATCTATGCGTCCCGCATGCAATCGACCCGTGCTGTACTCTGAAGCGAGAAATCGAATACCCAGCATGGTTTCAAGGTTTCTTTCGATCAGCTTCTGAAGCGGTCGCTCCAAGTCGGACTGATGGCCGTGCAGCTTGGTGGCGCTGCCATCAACCAATCGAAAGAGATTGATCTCGCTCATGCCGCATCTTTCTGAGGAAAGCTCGGCAGGCTAACTGCAACATCGCGGAATGCCGCCAGAGCGGCCTCCAAGTGCTCGATGATTTCGTGCTGCAGTACATCCGGCGGAGGAAGGTCATCGAGGTTGTCGAGGCTGTCATCCTTTAGCCAGAAAACATCCAGACTGGCTTTGTCGCGGGAAATAAGTTCTTCGTAGCTGAAGAACTTGAATCGGTCCGTTGCCTTGCGCAAGTGGCGATCTGCAGGGTTGTAGCAGGCGACGAAGTCACGCAGGTCGTCCAGCTTCAACTGGCGCGTCTTCAGGGTGAAGTGCTTGTTGGTGCGTAGGTCGTAGAACCAAATGCCTCTGGTGTGCACACGCCCATCTTTCGGCGCGTTGTCAAAGAACACCACGTTCGCCTTCACACCTTGCGCATAGAAGATGCCTGTAGGCAAGCGCAAGATGGTGTGCACATCGCAGTTCTCCAGCAGCTTGCGGCGGATCTTTTCTCCCGTGCCCCCCTCAAACAGCACGTTGTCAGGCAACACCACAGCTGCCTTGCCGCCAACCTTCAACATGCTGACGATGTGCTGCAAGAAATTGAGTTGCTTGTTGGACGTGGTTTCCCAGAAGTCTTGACGCTCGTAGGTCAGGGAGTCTCTGTCCTCCTCTCCAGCGTCATTGGTGATCGTCATGCTGCTCTTCTTGCCGAAGGGCGGGTTGGCTAGCACGTAATCGACCTTGCGCTTTGGCTCTGAAATCAGCGCATCTGAGCGGTCAATGGCGGGCTGACCATCCAGCTCACCGATGTTGTGCAGGAACAAGTTCATCAAGCACAAGCGCCTAGTGTTCGGCACGATCTCGTTGCCGACGAATGTCTCATCACGTAAGAAGCGCTTCTGCTTGGGGTTGAGCTTGGGCAGATCCCGACCAAGCCACGCCCCGTTATCCTCCAACCACTTGCCAGTACCCGACAGCCACTCATTGGCCACCAGAAAGAACCCGCCAGTGCCGCAAGCAGGGTCGGCAATTGTCTTCAAGGGCTGCGGCCGAAGGCAGGCCACCATGGCCTGAATGATCGCGCGAGGCGTGAAGTACTGGCCTGCACCGCTCTTGGTGTCTTCGGCGTTCTTCTGCAACAAGCCTTCGTACAGGTCGCCTTTTGCGTCTGCTTCGAGGCTGATCCAGTTTTCGGCGTCGATCATCTGGACCAGACGGCTGAGCTTGGCCGGATCCTGGATCTTGTTTTGCGCTTTGAAGAAGATAGCACCCAACATGCCTGTCTGCTCGCCCAGCTTGTGCAAAGTGGACAGGTAATGCGCTTCCAGCGGCTCGCCGACCTTGGAGGTCAAGCTGGTCCAGTCATACCCGTTAGGGATCTGGGTGTTGCGGTTGTATGGTTCCTGCGCGTATTCATGCGCCAGTTTCAAGAACAGCAGGTAGGTGAGTTGTTCGAGGTAATCGCCGTAACCCACGCCGTCGTCGCGCAATGTGTGGCAGAAGTTCCAGACTTTCTGGACAAGGGTGCTTGTGTTCATAAAAGAGCCTCAACCCAAGCCTTGTCTCGATGCGTGCCAATGGCAGATCGGAAAAAACTTGTGTGTTCGTGATCGTGAGAGAGATGTTTTTTGACTTCAGCTGTTACCGCTGGATTGGCCGTGTCGCCCACAATAGCCATTAACGTAGCCAGTGTCTGCCAACGACTGCGCTTGTCTTCGGGCATGTTCCATTCATTAAATCCCAGCCGATCAATCGTGTACCGCGCACGCTGATATTCCCAGGTGCCATCAGGCGCCGCAGGCTTGACCTCGCCGTCAATGCCATGCGCGAGTAGGTCGCAATCAGCCTCCACGCATGGGTCCAAAAGCCTGGGCGATTCAGTATTCAGGCTTCCGGCAGGCAACGCGCAACGCTGCGCTTCATCGCGAATCGGGAATTCATTTGCCTTTCCGTGTAATACATCTGCATCGTCCTTTTCTGGTCGATTGCACCGTTGGCACGAAAGGCGAAAGTTAGACCATTCATATGTCAACCAGTAGTACCCGTCATGGCCTGCGAGTTTCACGCCATCTACTGTGATGCCTAACTTGGGCCGGAAGTGATCGACATCAAACGGTGCGCGCGTGCTCTTCGCTTCGCAATACCAGCACTTGTGCCCGCTGGTACTAGCGAGCCATTTTTTGAGCAAGCCCCAGCTGTCGTTTTTCTTGATGTACTCAGATCGAAGATCATGAGTGGCCAGTGCATAGACTCGCGAGACTCGGCCAACGTAAACCTTGAGCCAGCGTGCGGGCAAATGAGGTGGCAACGGAATCTGGATGAATCTCAAGCCTGGCCCTCCTGCAAGCTGCGCAGCAGACCCTGAACCAGGGCATCGAGTGCCTTTTGTTTGTTTTCCGGCGTAACGACAGCACCGTCGATATCGCCATCCGCAGCCAGATCAAATCGAGCACGCAGATACTCTTGCTCCATCCGATCCCTCGACGCAAAGTTGAAGTCCAAGCCTTCAAGGCGCGTACGTATTTTGACCAACTCGGCTCGATCATCATCGCTGAGCGGAGCCTGCTGGGTAGAGAGCCGATGCAGTGTCAGCAGATCGGCATTCGTGGCGTTGTCCAGGCTGGTACCCAAGCCGAACATATCGCTGGTCACGATCCCGGCAAAGCCCATGCCCTTTGGGTCGACTGCCGGGTTTTCGGCGTGCACTGTCCGGCTGCCTGCTTCGCGGTACAGGATCTGCACCTGCTCCTTGACCAGCTCAGCAATGGCCAAGGGGTTGTGGGTCGTCAGGACAATGTGACTGTTGTCCTGCCCCTCACTGTTCTGCCCGACAAAAGACTTCAGGTAGTTCAGATAGTCCACGCACCAGCGCGGATTCAAATGCGTATCCGGCTCATCGAGCAGGAACAGGCTCTCATCCTCGGCCGTGAAGCGTAGCAAGCCCAACACCGTGAGCAACTGCTGTTCGCCTTCGCTCAATTCACGGAAGGTGACGCTGCCATCGTTCTCCTTCAGACGCACCCGGATGCGTACTTCCTCTATGAGTTCCGAAACGTAGGTGCTCTCTAGGTCACGGAAGAATTGCGCAGGCTGTTGCTCTCCGACCAGCTGCCGGAGAGCGTCTATATCTTTGATGTACAGATACTGGAACTCTGTTGTCTCCTTATTCCAAAGCGTAATCTGCTTTTCTCGCTTAACCCTTATTGGAGCGAGTGAAATGCGTTGCAGGCGATCTAAGAACGTCTGTACAACGCCTTTCGCCCCCCAAAACCTTTTATCACCAGCCGCATCCACCTTTTTATTTCCACGTCGCTTGCTCCAGCCAGGCTGTTTCAAAACGAAGAGAACTGACTCGATCCCTTCATCGGGATCAATTCTCATGTTCTTTTCGAGAAGCTCTCTGACTTCAGTCGACTGTTTAATCATGAAAGCAAGCAACACGAACTGGCTGTGCACAGGCAGGGCATAAAACAAGCGCTTCAATCCAGGGTCTTCGCCGTTGCGCAGCTTACTGTCATAGTTTTCGAGGTAAGGGCGAAACACCTCATGCATACGCGGGCTCTCACCCGAGTAGTAGCTGAAAACATATCGCGGCAAATACTCGCTATCCGCATTCAGGAACGCAGTGAGCTTGATGGCCTCGCCGCGCAGAGCTGAAACTGGGGCATTGCCCTCGATGAGGGGGATCAGCGTACCTTCGCCACGGGCCTGTGCATCTGTTGCAACGTGAATCGTGAACGGTTCTTTCTCCCCATCTGGATCGGCGTCAATGTGGATATGCCGTAGCGCCTCGCCCGCACCCATGCGATAGGCCAATTGAAAGGCAAACGCGGGCATGCGCTTCTTGGCGATGAGGTCGCGGAAGATGATGGCCAGCGCCTCAAGCACGTTGGACTTGCCTGTGCCGTTCCAACCGATGACCACCGTGACCCAGTGATCCTGATCGAAGTCGATGGTGACGTTCTTCAGGTTTTTGAACTGGTGCGTTCGGCTGTTTTTGGCACTGCCGATGGTGAGCTTGTCCAGACGCATGCTTAGCCCGCCAGAAGCTTCAGTTTGTCGTACAGCTTGCGGTCCTGCGCATCGGTCACGGCCTCGACCGCAAGTCTGCCATCCTTATCCAGCTTGCGTAGCTCAGCGTATAGCTCTTCGATGCGTTCCGTAAGAGCACCATCGGCCACACCGCAGCGACGGAAGGCTTCTTGTGCGGGCACCCATTCGCCCGCTTCAGCGAGCACATCGATCAGTTGTCTCACCACGGTGGCGATCTCTTTCTGTTGTTTGGTTTTGCGAGTTTTGGGCAGCCTGGCGCGTTCCTCACGCTCAGCACGAATGCGTTCCAGCAGCACGCTGGCGGGTTCTTCGTTCGGATCTTGCGGCACTAATTCACCGGCAAAGGCAGCGCGCAAGATGTTTTGGCGCTGGGCTGTGGATTGCTTAAGTGAGAGGTCGATCGCCCGTCTTTGTTCATCAATCGCTGCGAACTGCGCCACCAGTTCCCTGGCAATTTCTACTTGCTCGTCAGATGAGGGTAGGGCCATAGGCAGCTTCGAGAATTTCCCTGCACTTAGATGGTTTATGCCGACACCGCCTGACAATTTGCGAAAGACTCCTAGCTTCTGCATCGCCAAGAAGGAGTAAAAAGAAAACTCCGAGTTGATTCCTTTGGGCTGAAAGCGCAGCACGGTGTTCTGAAAGCAATACAGCCCGTTAACACTTGGCCAAATCGCAGGACGGCCAACGTGCTCGGGACTGCCAGATGCCTCCGTCAATAAGACGTCTCCCGCTTGCAGTTCAAAAGTACGTCTCTCATGTTCGGAGAAGTCCATTTCTAAGACATCGGAAAAATCGACTCCCGCCTCAGTAATGTTGGCGGCACGTATGTAGCGAGTCGGCGAAATTCCCTTGAGCTTGTCTGGTGACCGCTGACGGCCCAATTGGACATCGCCGAGCTGTTCAACGCTCGCCCACACCCAGCCAGCAGGCAAATCCGGCAAATCGGTGGCGTCCGGCTCTACCGGATCCGGGTATTTTTTTTGCCAATCCTTGGGTGGGGTCTTGCCTTGTTCGGCGAATTTGGCAAGTTGTTTAGCTTCCCAACGGGTGCGGCGATCTTGCAGCATTCGCTCGAGCAATTGCTCGCCGGATTCATCTGGTGAATTCGTTGCTCGCCACTTCTCTGTAAGCGCACCTTTCACGGCGGATTTCAAGAGCGATTGACGGTATTGCGTGAGCTTTTTCTGTGCAGCCTTGAGTTCGGCAAGTCCGGCATCGACCTCAGGCAGAACTTCTTCCAGTTTGGAAACAATACGAAGTTGCTCTTCCGCAGGCGGCAGAGGCACCTTGTGCGCCATGAACGGCCCACGGTTTATGTGCATCATGGTGCTGCCATGCAAGTGTTCCGTCTTTTGCAACTGCTGAATTGCCTGCTTTAGCCAGTAGAAAAGCAGCTTCTTGCTTATGACACCTTCATCCGGAACAACTTTAAAAATGTGTTGATTAACCAAAGCGGGTCCGCGGCGCCACACAAACACATCAAGAGTTGCAGACCAACTCATGAGCATGTCACCTGTGTCGATCTTGTAATCGGCTGGCACTTCGATGTTTGTGGTGTTAAGCGCCTTTGACTCGTCTGTTAGATTTTGGATGCGCACAATCGGCAAGCCACTGGAATCACGGTGGCTGGGTTTGAAAGCAAATCCGTTGATGTATTCACCTGTTTCACCAATGGGTACCCATTCCCAGCCATTTGGCAAGGCAGGAATCTGCTCGTTTGCAACGCTCACGCCACCAACTCCTGATTCATTTCTTTCATTAAGCTATCCAGCTCCTTCCCAAATATTTCCCAAGCCTTTTGCAAGCCGCCTTTGTCGGCCAGTTCGGCGTAATCAAAGTCCTCGCGGCTGATGCTGCAACTGCTGGCAACGTGATCTTTCATCAAGCGCAGCCACTCAGTCTGCTCCGCCGTGAAGGCCGTGCCGCGCTGGGCGTTGTGTCGAAAGATCCAGGCTTGGAAGCGTTTGTCCACCTCGTCAGCAAACGGTTTGAGTTCGCCCTCCATCCCCAGAGCAAAACGAACCAGCGCCACCAGATCGGTCAGTTGCCGCTTGCGGTCAGCCCCCTTCACGGCGCTGGACTGCACGCGGGCATATGCACTCCACAGGCGCTCAGTGGTGAGCATCAACGGCGGTTTGCTCAAGTGCTCGTGCAGGTCTTCGATCATGTCGAAGGTGAGTGCCCTGCGTTGGTAGGGCTGCTCGTAGAAAAAACTCAGCGCAGCGATTTCATCTTTGTGCTGCTTGATGTAGTCGGCAAAGGTCTGGATCACTGCCTTGGCCTGAGTCTCGGCCTGCTCCGAAAAACCGCTGAAGGTGACATGATCCAAGTTGATGTGATCAATGATTTGCTCACGCTCGCGTCGGCAATTCTCGATCTCGTCACGCAGCTCAGGTTTATCGAACGGAGCGCATGCTGCGGCAACTCGTTCAGCGCGCGCGGTTTCGATCTCTTGTGGCAGCAGGGTGTCTTCCGTGCGTGTGATGCCTTTCGCTTTGGCTGCGGCCAAGGCTGCCTGGACGATGGCGTCAGGATCCAAGGCCGTGATCAAGGCCTTGCCCAGCTCCCCTACGGGAATGCCGCCACTGGCCTTCTCAATGCGGGCTTTGGCCTTGTCGTCCAATTGCTTGGCCAAGCGCGCCAGTCGGTTGGCAAGGCTGAGCACGGTGTCGTCGTCTCGGCTGCCCATCGCGACACCTTGCAGCAAGTCCCTCAAAGGCATGCCAGGCTTCTTCTCCAGCGGGCGACTTTCGGTCTTGAGACTTTTTTCAACCCCCACTGCATCGATCAGCACAAAGTGCGTTTTGGCTCCATCGGCGCTGCCGCTCACGCGCTGCAGTCCTTCAGCATCCAGGCTGCGTACGCCACGACCTTTCATCTGTTCGTAGTAGCCCTTGCTTCGCACGTCGCGCATGAACAGCAACACCTCAAGAGGCTTCACGTCGGTGCCGGTGGCGATCATGTCTACCGTCACCGCAATGCGCGGGTTGTAGTCGTTACGGAAGCTGCTGAGGATGCTGTCAGTGTCTTCTTCCGCGCGATAGGTCACCTTCTTGCAGAATGCGTTGCCCTGTCCATAGACCTCCCGCACGATATTGATGATGTCGTCGGCGTGGCTGTCGGTTTTGGCAAAAATCAGCGTCTTTGGTACTTCCTTGCGCGCAGGGAAGATCTGCGTTTCCACGGCGGTCTTCATGGCCTGGATCACCTTCCGGATCTGGCTGACATTGACCACGGACCTGTCGAGCTCCTTGCCGGTGTACGCTGTGTCTTCTTCGGTCTCACCCCAGCGGCGCTTTCGGGTGGCTCGGTCGCGGTGGTCCACCCATTCCTTGGCTTTGAGCTCGGCACCCTTTTGGGTGATTTCGGTTTCGATCTCGTACACGTCGTAGCCCACGTTGACCCCATCGGCCACCGATTGCTCGTAGGTGTACTCGGCCACGATGTTCTCGTTGAAGAAGCCGAACGTGCGTTTGTCTGGGGTGGCCGTCAGGCCGATCAGGAAGGCATCGAAGTAGTCCAGCACCTGTTTCCACAGGTTGTAGATACTGCGATGGCATTCATCGATGATGATGACGTCGAATGTCTCCACCGGCACGGCTGGGTTGTAGCGCACGAACTTCTCCTGTTTGTTCGTTTGCTGGACTTCGTTGAGAGACACATCCTCGGAAGACTCGTCAATGGGCTCGCCACTCAGGATGGAGTACATACGCTGGATGGTGCTGATGCACACCTGCGCACCCTGGTCAACGGTTGAAGAAGCCAATCGCTGGACGTTGTAGTCGCGTGCGAAATCGCGGCCATCGACCGTCGTGTAGGCCATGAACTCTTGATGGGCTTGCTTGCCCAGATTGCGCGTGTCGACCAGAAAGAGAATGCGTTTGGCACCACCGTACTTGAGCAGTCGATACACGGTGGTGATGGCGGTAAAAGTCTTGCCAGCACCCGTGGCCATGTGCACCAGTGCGCGCGGCTTGTTTTGTACCAGTGACTTCTCCAGCCCAGTGACTGCGCTGATCTGGCAGTCCCGCAAGTTTTGCGCTGGAAGCGCAGGCATGACCTCTGCCAAGCGGCGGCGCAGGGTGTTGGGCTGATCGAGCCAAGCGGCCAGCGTCTCAGGCTTGAAGAAGTGGAAGATCTCACGCGAGCGCGGCGCCGGGTCCTTGCCATCGGTGAAGCGAATGATTTGCCCGGTAGCCTCGAACAAGAAGCGCAGTGACTGGCCATCTTTCCGCCACTTCAGGGTGGCGTTTGCGTACCGCTCGGTCTGTGCTTCGGCAACAGTAAGATTTTCACCAGCAGTGTCCTTCTTCGCCTCGATGACGCCACGGGGCTCCCGATCCACGAACAGCACATAGTCGGCTGGTCCGGTGTCCGTGGGGTACTCTCGTACGGCTACACCTCGTGCCGCGCCCAGGTTGAGCTGCTTCATGTCTTGCACAACCCAGCCTGCCGAAATCAACCGCGCATCAATGCTCTGCCGTGCTTTTGCTTCTGGCGTCATTCCTAATCACTCCCGTTTTCTTCTTTTATGCCGGCCACAAACCGGAAAAATCGAATGACAGTTGCCGATGATGTCGAATCGATAACAGGTACATCACCTTATTCATCACCGAATAGAGCATCAGGTAGTCGCCATGCAGGTACACGCGCAGACTATCTGCTGCGCCAGCAGGCAACTTACTCAGTTGTTCCAGCGCTTCGGCAGACTGCGGTGGCTGGTCGAGGTATCGACGCCCTATCAGTGGAAAGCGTGCGAGGTTCGGTACCACGGTTGAGCGCAGGCCTGCAAGCAGAGCGTCATAGGCGAACGCGGCATCAGCCTCCGACAGGAAGGCATCGATGGAGTCGAGTCGCGCTAAGAAGCTGTCGGTTAGCTCGACGAGATACAAAGCCTCAGCCACGGCTCTTCATAGTCTTAGTTGCGGGCTGCGCAGGGGAGCGACGCTTTTGAATGGCTGCCAAGGCCTGATCGGCATCTTGGGTGCGCCCCGCGATGATGTCCTCCAAACCTCTGTGGGCGTCATCAGTCAATAGCAGGTGAATGCGCTCGCGCTCCAGACGGTGGTAGTAGTCGAGCCGGTCCGCGTCGATCAGTGCCACATAGCTCTCACCGTTCTTGGTGATGATTTTTTCAGCGCCAGCTTTCACCTGATCAGCCAGCTCAGAAAGGTTGGAACGCGCTTGGGTGAAGGGCACCACATCACGGGCGGAGATGGACATTACTGGTTCCTAGAAGCTGGCAGAATTCTGTGCAGTTTACCGGAAGGCCGTTACGGTAGGAGCGGCAGGTAGAGCTGCTCTTACTTCAAAGATACCAAGTCGCAGGTAGCCTCAAGCAGCCGCCTCAGTTCGGTGATTTGCCCATCGTCGATGGCTTCATCAGCGCACAGATGTCATCTATGGCCGATGGCTCTTGAAGCCTGCGCTGATTGTTTGCACCCTCAGCCATGAGTTAAAGAAAACGTGGCCCAGTTCTCCCTGCGAATCAAGAATTGTGAGCCATGACTCACGCACACCCAGGTTCGATGGAGCAACCAGCCTTCGCAACCACTCCCCAACCCAAACTCGACGACCTGGCCATCGACGCCGTCCTGCACCTGGGCGCTGCCCTCGAAGTGCTGGAGCTGCACGCCAGCCACAAGGTCACGGCCATCAATTGCGTCTGCCGCGACCTGCTGCGCATCTACTACGCCAAGGCCGATCAGGCGCAGTCGCTGGAGCCGCAGGACAAGGAGCTGCTGGGCTTGCTGCACGACACTGCGGTGGATTTAGGCTATGCCGTCGAGGTGGTGGACCATCTGAATGGCGATGAGGCCGATGACCCCATCCTCTATGCCGTGAGCTATCTGCTCAAGGCGGCCAAGCGGTTTGCGGATGAGGGCGTAGCTGCGGCGCTTGCCGTGAAGGGGTAGGGCGCAGGGCTGCCGCCTGCGTGGCAGGGGCGGGGCTTCAAGGGCAGGGTTTGAGGTGGGCGGCCGTGGCCTGTTCGGTCAGCGGGTCTTCGGCCAGGGCCTGCAGCAGCGCGTCCAGCAGGCCGGGAAAGCGCGCATCCAGGTCTTCGCGGCGCAGGGAGAGCAGGTTTTCCCGGCCGTCGGGGCGCTGCCAGATCACGCCGCTGTCGCGCAGCACGCGCCAGTGGTGGGTCATGGTGGATTTGGACTGGCCCTGCAAGAGCGAGCCGCAGGCGCGCTCATGGCCTGCGGCCAGCGCGCGCACCACGGCCAGGCGCAGGGGGTTGCCCAGGGCGTTGAGCAGGTTTTCCAGGCGTATCTGTTCGCGGTCGGGGTGGTTGGCAAGCATGAATCGTCCTCAGGACTTGTGCAAACAGGTTGCAGCAACGCGCTGCGCCCTGTGGAAGAACACTGGTTGCGTTCCTTCTTGCGCAAGTCGCAATCCTGTCGATGGGCGCCACTGTGCCATGGAAGCAATGCCGCACGTCGCTGATGCGGCGTGGCGCGGGCAGTTATCTGGCAGACAGGGGCATGGCGTGGTGAAAACATGAATCGTTCTGCAAGAAGTTGCGGAAGATAGTACGATTGTCTTCGTACATTCCAATTGTCATCAACCCTCATTCAACCCCCGCGAGAATCCGACCCTTCGAACCGGCAGATCACGCACTTACGCTTTCGCAGCACCCAGGAGTCCTTTCATGGCCCGCCACACCCCCATAGAACGCTATCGCAACATTGGTATCTCCGCGCACATCGATGCCGGCAAGACCACCACGACCGAGCGCATCCTGTTCTACACCGGGGTGAGCCACAAGCTGGGCGAGGTGCACGAGGGCGCCGCCATCATGGACTGGATGGAGCAGGAGCAGGAGCGCGGCATCACCATCACCTCGGCGGCCACCACCTGCTTCTGGAAGGGCATGGACGGCCGCTTTGACCAGCACCGCATCAACATCATCGACACCCCGGGCCACGTGGATTTCACCATCGAGGTGGAGCGTTCCATGCGCGTGCTCGACGGCGCCGTCATGGTCTATGACGCCGTGGGCGGCGTGCAGCCGCAGTCCGAGACGGTCTGGCGCCAGGCCAACAAGTACAAGGTGCCGCGCCTGGCCTTCGTCAACAAGATGGACCGCACGGGCGCGGATTTTCTGCGCGTGCGGCAGATGATGATCGACCGCCTCAAGGCCAACCCGGTGCCCATCGTGCTGCCCATTGGCGCAGAGCAGCAGTTCACCGGCGTGGTGGACCTGCTCAAGATGAAGGCCATCATCTGGGACGAGGCCACGCAGGGCATGAAGTTCGAGTACCAGGACATTCCCGCAGCCATGGTGGCAGACGCCAGGAAGTGGCGCGAGTCCATGGTGGAGGCGGCTGCCGAGGCCAGCGAAGACCTGATGAACCGCTACCTGGAAGAGGGCGACCTGCCCGAGGCCGACATCCTGCGCGGCCTGCGCCTGCGCACCATTGCGGGCGAGATCCAGCCCATGCTGTGCGGCTCGGCCTTCAAGAACAAGGGTGTGCAGCGCCTGCTGGACGCCGTGGTCGAGCTCATGCCTTCCCCGCTGGAAGTGCCACCCGTGGAAGGCCATGCGGAAGACGGCTCCATCATCGTGCGCCATGCCGATGACAGCGAGAAATTCTCTGCCCTGGCCTTCAAGCTGATGACCGACCCCTTCGTGGGCCAGCTCACCTTTGTGCGCGTGTACTCGGGCGTGCTCAACAAGGGCGACAGCGTGCTCAACTCCGTCAAGGACAAGAAGGAGCGCATCGGCCGCATCGTGCAGATGCATGCCAATGAACGCCTGGAGGTCGATGAAATCCACGCCGGCGACATTGCCGCCTGCGTGGGCCTGAAGGACGTGACCACGGGCGAGACCCTGTGCGACCCGTCCGCGCCCATCGTGCTGGAGAAGATGGTCTTCCCCGAGCCCGTGATCGCCCAGGCCGTGGAACCCAAGTCCAAGGCCGACCAGGAAAAGATGGGCATTGCCCTGTCGCGCCTGGCGGCCGAAGACCCGTCGTTCCGCGTTCGCACCGATGAGGAATCGGGCCAGACCATCATTGCCGGCATGGGCGAGCTGCACCTGGAAATCATCGTGGACCGCATGAAGCGCGAGTTCAACGTGGAAGCCAACGTGGGCAAGCCCCAGGTGGCCTACCGCGAGACCATCCGCAAGAAAGTCACCGATGTGGACGGCAAGTTCGTGCGCCAGTCCGGCGGCAAGGGCCAGTACGGCCATGTGGTCTTCACGGTGGAGCCGCAGGAACCCGGCAAGGGCTTCGAGTTTGTGGACGCCATCAAGGGCGGCGTGGTGCCGCGCGAGTACATCCCTGCGGTGGAAAAGGGCGTGGTCGAGGCCCTGACCAGCGGCGTGCTGGCCGGCTACCCCGTGGTGGACGTCAAGGTCACGCTGACCTTCGGCTCGTACCACGACGTGGATTCCAACGAAATGGCCTTCAAGATGGCGGCCATCTTCGGGTTCAAGGAAGCGGCGAGAAAGGCCAGCCCCGTCATCCTGGAACCCATGATGGCCGTGGAAGTCGAGACGCCTGAGGACTACGCCGGCACCGTCATGGGCGACCTGTCCTCGCGGCGCGGCATGGTGCAGGGCATGGACGACATGGCCGGCGGCGGCAAGTCCATCAAGGCCGAAGTGCCCCTGTCCGAAATGTTCGGCTACGCCACGTCGCTGCGTTCGCAGACGCAAGGCCGTGCCACCTACTCCATGGAGTTCAAGCACTACGCCGAAGCACCGCGCAACGTGGCCGAGGCCGTGATCAACGCACGCGCGAGGTAAAAGAGGCGGCAAACGTGCAGTGGGCAGCATGCTGCCCCTGACCGTGGCCCCCTCTCACCCCTCCCGTATGTCCACGCCTGCGTCGGGCCGCCTGCGGGGTTGCAGTCCTGCCGCAGGACAGGACTGCCTCGTCATCTGACTCGCCGTGATTGTTTGAACGTAGCGCGCAGCGCGAAGTGAGTTTCACGGCGAACCCCGCAGGCGGCCCGGCGCAGGTTGCCCGCAGCGAAGCGAAGGGACGTGGACATTCGGGTCGCCTTTTCTTGGCCTACGTTCTTTTGGCGAAGCAAAAGAAGGTAGGTCGGCCGCCGGGCCGAGACCCGGCCCCGAAAAGCAACCCCCCGGCAGGGGCAAAAAGCGCACCGAACCCACGCCCAACGAAAAACAGCTCCTTGAAGGAGCTGTTTTTCATAAGAGAGGAGAAGCCGGAATCAAGCCTCAGGCTGCTGCTCAGACTCAGCAGTCTCAGCATCAGCGACGGGAGCCGCCTCTCCAGAATCAGACAGCGCCTGCCGCACACCCGCCTTCTCCCCAGCCGAAGCAAACTTGCTGTACTTGCCAACGATGCCGACCAGCGCACCATAAATCCGCGGATTGCCCGCCAGGCATTCCTTCTGCTCCAGGAAATCAGCCTCACCCGTGAAGTTGCCGACCAGGCCACCAGCCTCGGTCACCAGCAGGCTGCCGGCGGCCACGTCCCAGATCTGCAGGCCGCTTTCGAAGAAACCGTCGGCAAAGCCGGCTGCCACGTAGGCCAGGTCCAGCGCGGCGGCGCCGGGGCGGCGCACGCCTGCGGTTTCCTGCATCACGTCGCCCAGCATGTTCATGTACTGCTTGAAGTTGTCGCCACGGCGGAAGGGGAAGCCGGTGGAGATCAGGCTGTCCTTGAGCTGGATGCGCTTGGACACGCGGATGCGGCGGTCATTCAGGTACGCGCCGCGGCCGCGCGTGGCCGTGAACAGGTCGTTGCGCGAGGGGTCGTACACCACGGCGTGCTCCACCTTGCCCTTGAAGGACAGGGCAATGCTCACGCAGTACACGGGGAAGCCGTGGATGAAGTTGGTGGTGCCGTCCAGCGGATCGATGATCCAGACGTAGTCGGAGTTCTTGGCGCCGAACTCGTTGCCCGATTCCTCGGCCAGGATGCCGTGGCCCGGGTAGGCGCCCAGCAAGGTTTCGATGATGGCCTGCTCGGCCGCCTTGTCCACCTCGGTCACAAAGTCGTTGACCTGCTTTTGTGCGACACGCACGGATTCCACGTCAAGAGCCGCGCGGTTGATGATGGCGCCGGCGGCGCGTGCGGCCTTGATGGCCACGTTGAGCATGGGATGCAGGTTGGTCGACATAGATTGTGAGGCGTTGGCGGAGCAGCGGCTGTGCAAGGAGAGGACGGTCCTCTCTGGCAAAAGCAGGCTGTTTGACGCGGGTAAGAACGGAAAAAGCCGCGTCCGGCGATGCGGGGCGGCGACAATAGCGCGCAATTTTACCCGCCTTGTCCGTTTTGTGCTGCGCAACCTGTCCCGTCTTGGGGGCTCTGCCGGTGCCGGCAGGCCAGCGACGCCATGAAAACCCGATTCGTACTGATAGAAACCAGCCACGCCGGCAATGTGGGCGCCGCCGCCCGCGCCTTGAAGACCATGGGCTTTGACGACCTGGTGCTGGTGCGCCCGCGCTGGCCCAACGTGCTGCGCAAGGAAGAGACCATCCAGCGGGCCAGCGGCGCGCTGGACGTGCTGGGCAATGCGCGTGTGGTGGAGACGCTGGAGGAGGCGCTGGACGGCATCAGCCACCTGTGCGCCACGGCCATGACGCCGCGCGACTTCGGCCCGCCCACGCGCACGCCGCGCCAGCATTTCGAGCTGCTGCTCAGCGGGGCGCTGGATGTGCTGGCTGCGCCCGATGAGGCCGATGTGCCCGATGAAGCGGCGCCGCCCACCGATGCATCCGTGCCGTCACTGGCTCCCGCGCCGCGCTGCAACCAGTCGGGCGTGGCCTTCCTGTTCGGCTGCGAGCGCTTCGGCATGAGCAACGACGATGTCTACCGCAGCGATGTGGCGCTGTCGATTCCGTCCAATCCGCAGTTCGGCTCGCTGAACCTGGGGGCGGCCATCCAGGTGGTGGCCTACGAGTGGCGCCAGGCGCTGGGCGGCTTTCCCGTGGTGGAGCACACGCCTGCGCCGCAGCGCGCCGACGCGGCCCAGGTGGCCGGCATGCTGGGCCATTGGGAGCAGGCGCTGGCGCATATCGGCTTTCTCGATCCGGCTGCGCCCAAGAAGCTGATGCCGCGCCTCAACCAGCTTTTCAACCGCTCGCAACTGACCGCCGAGGAAATCCACATCCTGCGCGGTGTTGCGAAGGCCATGCTGCAGAGCACCCCACCGAAACGCTAGACTGAGCGGTCTTGTCAACAATAACCAGCCCCTAGATGCTTGACCGCCTGCGCTCCGATATCCAGTGCATCCTCGACCGCGACCCTGCGGCACGCAGCACCTGGGAGGTCATCACCTGTTATCCGGGTCTGCATGCGATCTGGCTGCAGCGCCCGGCGCACTGGTGCTGGAACCATGGCCTCAAGTGGCTGGGGCGCTTCATCTCGCACATTGGCCGCTGGCTCACCGGCATCGAGATCCACCCCGGCGCCGTCATCGGCGAGCGCGTCTTCATAGACCACGGCATGGGCGTCGTCATCGGCGAGACGGCCGTGGTCGGCGACGGCTGCACCATCTACCACGGCGTGACCCTGGGCGGCACCTCGCTGTACAAGGGCGCCAAGCGCCATCCCACGCTGGGCCGCGATGTGGTGGTCAGCGCGGGCGCCAAGGTGCTGGGCGGCTTCGAGGTGGGCGACGGTGCCAAGATCGGCAGCAATGCCGTGGTCATCAAGCCCGTGCCCGCAGGCGCCACGGCCGTGGGCATTCCGGCGCGCATCATCGCCAGCAAGAACGGCCACAGCGCCGATGTGACCGAGCACGACCTGGCATCGGCCAAGGCCGAGTCCATCAAGGTCCCGTCGGCCGCCGCGCCCCAGCCGTTCACGGCCTACGGCATCACCCAGGAAATGGACCCCGTGGCCCAGGCCATGCGCGGCCTGAGCGATGGCGCGGCCGCGCACGAGCAGCAGATTGCGCTGCTGTGGGAGGCCATTGCCAAGCTCTCGGCTGGCAGCAAGGTGGGCGACTGCGTGCCCTGCGAGTCCGAGCGCCCGCAGGCCTTCCAGAAGGACAAGATCGACCAGATCATGGGCAAGTAGGCCTGCAGAAGATCACCAAAGATCCCCAAGATCCCCCAAGAAGACCGGAGACTCCGACCAGCATGAACGTTGAACAGGCCTTGCATGCGCGCCGCTCCGTGCGCGCCTTCCTGCCCCAGTCGCCCGATGCGGCCCTGGTGCGCTCCCTGATGGAACAATCGGCACAAGCGGCCTCGGGCGGCAACCTGCAGCCCTGGCGCGTGCTGGCGCTGACGGGCGAGCCGCTGCAGCAACTGCTCACCGCCGTTGCCGAAGCCGAGCCCCAGGACGCCCAGCCCGGCCTGTCCTACCCGCCCAATCTCTGGGAGCCCTACCGCAGTCGGCGTTTTGCCAATGGCGAGGAGCTGTACCAGTCGCTGGGCATTCCGCGCGACGACAAGCCCGCGCGGCTGGAGCAGCTGGCGCGCAACGGCCAGTTCTTCGGCGCGCCCGTGGGCCTGATCGTGGCGGTGGACGAGCGCATGGGCCTGCCGCAATGGGTGGACCTGGGCATCTACCTGCAGTCCTTCATGCTGCTGGCCTGCGCCAATGGCCTGGCGACCTGCGCCCAGGGCTTCTGGCGCCGCTACAACGACGCCGTGACCCAGGCGCTGGCGCTGCCCGAGGGCTACCACGTGGCCTTTGGCATTGCGCTGGGCTACGAGGACAAGGAAGCCCCCATCAACGGCTGGCGCGCCACGCGCGCTCCGGTGGCCGAATGGGCACAGATGCGCGGCTTCGACTGAGCAGGGCTTTCAGGCCCCTGGGCAAACCCGCAGGGCAAGGGCGCCTTGCCATCCCCTATACTGCGCTCTGCTCCGGGGTGTGCTGATGCACTGAGATGCCAACCGGTCCATGCGCTGCATGGGCCAGGCGGCGAACCCGACGAACTTGATCCGGTTGATACCGGCGGAAGAAGAGCGGGACCCTGAAGCGGGGCCGAAGTCAGAGGATGGAAGTCCGCCACGGCGGATGCACGCAGGGCCGCAACGGCCAGGCAGGCCACCATCCGATGCGCATCGACCCTTGCCAACCAAGGCTGCTCGTGCGCCTTGGCGTGCGTGGCAACCAGGGGCCAAGGCCATACGGCCCTGGCAGGCCCACACTGGCATAGCCCGGTGCGCGGCCTTTGGCACAGCCCAAGGAGTGTCCGGTTCCCGGAGCGTTGTTGATCGACGCTTTGAACGCAAGGAACCCGACATGAACGCTCCCGATTCCATCTTCACCCCCGCAGCCGGCGAAGCTCCAGACGCACAGCGTTTTTCCGATCTGCTGGCGCAGTCGCGCAAGCCGTTCCCGGCCTCCACCAAGAGCTATCTGCAAGGCAGCCTGCATGCCGGCCTGAGCGTGCCCGTGCGCGATATCCAGCTGACCAATGGCGAGCAGGTCAGCGTCTATGACACCTCGGGCCCCTACACCGACCCGGCCGTGGCCATCGACGTGCGCAGCGGCCTGCCGGGCGTGCGCAATGCCTGGATCGAGTCGCGCGGCGACAGCGAGTACTACGCCGGCCGCCTGCGCCAGGCCCTGGACGACGGCGGCAAGCGCGGCGAGGAAGACGAGCGCGTGGCCCGCCTGCGGGCCGAGGCTGCTTCGCTGCAGCGCCAGCCGCGCCGCGCCAAGAGCGGCGGCAACGTCACCCAGATGCACTACGCGCGCAAGGGCATCATCACGCCCGAGATGGAATACGTGGCCCTGCGCGAGAACGGCCGCCGCGAATGGATGGCCGAGTACCAGCAGGACGCCGCGCGCGAGGCGCGCCTGGCCGGCAACGGCCTGGGCGCTGCCATCCCCAAGATCATCACGCCCGAATTCGTGCGCGACGAAGTGGCGCGCGGCCGCGCCATCATCCCGGCCAACATCAACCACCCCGAGATCGAGCCCATGGCCATCGGGCGCAACTTCAAGGTCAAGATCAACGCCAACATCGGCAACTCGGCCGTCACCTCCAGCATCGAGGAAGAGGTCGAGAAGCTGGTCTGGGCCATCCGCTGGGGCGCGGACAACGTGATGGACCTGTCCACCGGCAAGAACATCCACACCACGCGCGACTGGATCATCCGCAACTCGCCCGTGCCCATCGGCACCGTGCCCATCTACCAGGCGCTGGAGAAAGTGGGCGGCATTGCCGAGGACCTGACCTGGCCCATCTTCCGCGACACCCTGATCGAGCAGGCCGAGCAGGGCGTGGACTACTTCACCATCCACGCCGGCGTGCGCCTGGCCTACATCCACCTCACGGCCCAGCGCCGCACGGGCATCGTCTCGCGCGGCGGCTCCATCATGGCCAAGTGGTGCATGGCCCACCACCGCGAGAGCTTCCTGTACGAGCACTTCGAGGACATCTGCGACATCATGAAGCAGTACGACGTCAGCTTCTCGCTGGGCGACGGCCTGCGCCCTGGCAGCGCCTCGGACGCCAATGACGAAGCCCAGTTTGCCGAACTGCAGACCCTGGGCGAGCTGACCCAACTGGCCTGGAAGCACGACGTGCAGACCATGATCGAAGGCCCCGGCCACGTGCCCATGCACATGATCCAGGCCAACATGACCGAGCAGCTCAAGCACTGCCACGAGGCGCCGTTCTACACCCTGGGCCCGCTGACCATCGACATCGCGCCCGGCTACGACCACATCGCCAGCGCCATCGGCGCGGCCATGATCGGCTGGTTCGGCACCGCCATGCTGTGCTACGTCACGCCCAAGGAACACCTGGGCCTGCCCGACCGCGACGACGTCAAGCAGGGCATCATCGCGTACAAGATCGCGGCCCACGCCGCCGACGTCGCCAAGGGCCACCCCGGCGCCCGCGCCCGCGACGACGCGCTGAGCCAGGCCCGCTTCGACTTCCGCTGGCAGGACCAGTTCAACCTGGGCCTGGACCCCGACACCGCCCAGGCCTACCACGACGAAACCCTGCCCAAGGACAGCGCCAAGGTGGCGCACTTCTGCTCCATGTGCGGCCCCAAGTTCTGCTCCATGAAGATCACCCAGGAAGTGCGCGAATTCGCCGCTGCCAAGGGCGTGGCCGAACAGGAAGGCATTGCCGCCGGAATGCAGGCCAAGGCCGAGGAATTCAACCGCGCGGGCGGAGAGTTCTATATCCCCATCGTGGCGGCCAGCAGCGATACGACGGCGCGTTGATCGCGCGGCATTGAGCCGATCCGGGCTGCGTGCAATGCGCGGCCCGGTGGCCGCCGTGGATGGCGCGGCGGCCTTTCCTTGGGAAAACACCTAGCGGTCCGTGATGGCTGAGGATCAGTCCGTCGCCGAATCGTTTATCTCCAGCCACCTTCTCCCACCGAGAATTCCATGGCCAGCCGTTACCGGCGTTGCCCCGCAGGCTTCGCAGGCACAAGAACAAGAACGCGCTGACTGCACGGCCGCAGTTTTCACGCGTGGCCGGCAAGGATTTCAGTACGCCCTGGCCCTCGTGGCGAGGGCTTTCGCCAACTGGCAATCGGGAGGAGGAGACGACATGGCTAGAAGAACCATTCAATGGCTGGGCACGGCGCTTGCATTGGGCACGGCCCTGGCGGCCCAGGCCCAGAGTTCGGTCACGCTCTATGGGCGTGTGGTCGCGGGGGTGGACTACCAGAGCAATGTGTACGACCCGGCCACGGGGGGCTCTGGCAATCTGTGGCGGGCCGTGGGCAACCAGTGGGGAACGAGCATGCTGGGTTTCAAGGGGGAGGAGGATCTGGGCGGCGGGCTGCATGCGCTGTTCACGCTGGAGTCGGGCTTCAGCATCGACGATGCCAAGTTCAACGGCGCAGGTTTCTTCAACCGCCGCACCTTCGTGGGCCTGCGCAGCGGATGGGGCACGCTGAAACTGGGCAAGGACCTGTCGATCTCGGATGCGCACTGGGCGCTGGACCCCACGGGCCAGCAGTTCATCGGCTCGGCCACGCTGGTGCGGGGGCGCAACTGGGGCGGGCATGACAACATGATTTCCTACGAAACGCCCAGCTGGGGCGGCCTGCGCGTGCTGGCGCTGACCGGCCTGGGCGAGCAGCCGCAGGGCGCATCGCGGCTGCGCAAGGATGCGCTGTCGGTGTCCTATACCGCGCCCACGTTCGAGTTGCGCGCCATCTACGATGTGGCCCGCGATGCCAATGGCCGCATCAGCGATCTCTACACCACCTCCCGCAACCTGACGCTGGGCGGCACGGTGACGCTGTCCGCGCTCAAGCTGTTCGCGGGCTATGAGCAGCTGTCCGCGCCCGACAGCGCGGCTGGCGTGCCCAACAAGGCGCGGCAGTACTGGATGGGCGCGCGCTACAAGGTGTCAGGCCCGCTGACGCTGATCGGGGCGGGCTACCGCACCACGGTCAACAACGGCGGCGGCAGCGCCAACCTGTTCATGGCGGGTGCCGACTACGCGCTGTCCAGGCGCACGCTGCTGTACGCCAGCGTGGGCAATGTGCGCAATGGCGGCAATGCGAACTTCTCGGTGGAGACCACCAACAACAACCCGGCGCCGGGCGGCAGCCAGACCGGCTTCTACGTGGGCATGGCGCATTCGTTCTGACTCTGGCGGACCGTTGGTGGTGGCTTCAGGAAGCCGGCCACCCTCCGCCTAGGGCCTTGTGCAGCGTGAGCTGGTTCTGCAGGCGTGCCAGGTGCAGCGCGGACAGGGCCAGCTGCGCTGCGCGGCGGCGCTCCTGGGCGTCCAGCCAGGTGCGCAGCGGCACCTGGCCGGCGCGGTAGCGCGCCTCGTACAGCCGCGTGATTTCCACGGATTCCTGCGTGGCGCGCTGCTGGGCCTCTTCCTGGCGGGCCAGTTCGGTGCGGGCGGACAGGGATTTTTCCGTTTCGGCCAACGCGGCGTACAGCGTTTTGCGGAAGTTGACCACCGCCTCTTCGTACTGGCTGCGTGCAATGGCGGTGTTCAGCCGCATCTCGCGCACATTGAGAAACGGCAGGGCCAGGTTGGCGCCCAGGGCCGCCACGGGATTGGCCAGCACATCGAGCAGGGTGCTGCTGGAGGTGCCCAGGCTGCCGGTGAGCGATAGCCGGGGGTAGTAGCTGGCGGCCGTGGCATCGCTGCCGGCCAGGGCGCCGCGCAGCCGCAGTTCGGCGGCGCGCAGGTCGGGGCGGCGTCCCAGCAGGTCGGCGGGCAGGCCTGGCTGCACGGCGGGCAGGTCGGCCACGGGCAGCGCCTGGGGCTCGCCACCGGGCGGCTCGGCGCCCTGCAGCAATTCGGCCAATGCCTGGCGCAGTTCGGCGCGGGCCTGGGTGTATTGGCTCAGCAGGGCCTGCTGCTCGGCCAGGGCCTGCCGGGCCTCGCGCAGCTCCAGGCCGGACACTGCGCCGCTGCGGTACTGGGCCTGCACCAGGTCGATGGTGCGGCGCACGTACTCCAGGCTTTGGCGTGACATGTCCAGGCGCTCGTTGGCCAGCGCCAGTTGCCAGTACAGGCTGGCCGTGGTGGTGGTCAGCGACAGCGCCACGGCATCCTTGTCCTGCACGCTGGCCTGTGCTTCGAAGACGGCGGCATCGCGCTGCGCGCCCAGCCGGTCGAACAGGTCCAGCTCCCAGGCCACGCCCAGTGTGGCGCTGGCGTTCTCCAGGGTGCTGCGCTGGCTGCCCGACAGCGGGCGGCTGGCGCCCGTGCCTACGCTGCCGCTGGGCTGGGGCAGCAGCGCATGGCCTGCCAGTTGCGCCTGCAGCGCGGCCCGCCGCACACGGATGCCGGCCGTGGCCATGTCAGGGTTGCGCGCCAGCGCCAGGTCAATCCAGGCATCGAGCCGTGGATCGCCGAAGCCGTGCCACCAGGCATCGGGCATGGGCGTGGCTGTCGGGGACGATGCCTGCGCATGTTCGAACTGCGCGGGCAGCGCCACCTGTGGCGCTTCGTAGGGGGTGCGCGTGATGGCGCCGCAGCCCGCAAGGGCCACGGCGCATGCCAGCGCGCTGGTCTTGAGCATATGCATGTCAATCTCTGGAGAGGGCCTGGACGGGGTCCAGGCGCGCCGCGCTGCGCGCGGGCAGGAAGCCGAAGGTGATGCCTATGAGCGAGGAGCAGGCGACGGCCAGCACGATGGAGGCGGCCGAGAACGACAGCTGGAAGCTGGAGCCCGACAGGCTCACTGCCAGGCCCAGGCTCAGCGCCAGAGAGACACCCAGGATGCCGCCCACGATGCAGACCAGCACGGCCTCGATCAGGAACTGCTGAAGGATGTCCGACTGGCGCGCGCCGATGGCCATGCGCACGCCGATCTCGCGCGTGCGCTCGGTCACCGACACCAGCATGATGTTCATCACGCCGATGCCGCCCACCAGCAGCGCGATCATGGCGATGGCCGAGACCAGCAGCGTCAGCGTGGTGCTGGTGCGCGTGATGGCCTGGCGGATCTGGTCGGAGTTCCAGACGAAGAAGTCCTTGGTGCCGTGGCGTTCCGTGAGCAGGCTGGTGGCCGCCTTCAGCGCGATCTCGGCCGGCACCTCGTCCTTGATGCGCAGCGTGATGCTGTCCAGGTGGTACTTGCCGACCAGGCGCGTGGCGGCCGCCGTGTAGGGCACGAAGAAGGTGGGCGTGGAGCCGCCGAAGCTGTTTTGCGCGGGGCGCAGCACGCCCACGATCTCCACGGGCATCTCGCCCAGCATCACCACCTCGCCCAGCGGGCTGGGGTTGCCGGGAAAGAGCGCGGTGGCGGCCTTCTGGTCGATGACCGCGACCTGGGCGTGCAGGTCCACGTCGCGCTGGTCGAAGAACCGCCCTGACGCCAGGCGCAGGCCCTTCACGCGGAAGTGCTCGAAGCCCACGCCCGTCACCTGGGCCATGGCCGCGTTCTCGCGGTACAGCGCCGTGACGCTGACCGACACATTGGGCGTGGCGCTGTCCACGTAGGGCTGCTCGGCCAGGGCCTGGGCATCGGCGGCAACCAGGGTCTCGATGGCGGCGGCGCGCGTGTCGCCGAAGTCCTTGCCGGGGAAGATGTCCAGCGTGTTCGTGCCCAGCTCGCTGATCTGGTTCATCACCTGCTGCTGCGCACCGCGCCCCAGCGCCACCACCGAGACCACGGCAGAGATGCCGATGATGATGCCCAGCATGGTCAGGAAGGTGCGCAGGCGGTGCGCGTTCATGGCCCGCAGCGCCATGCGCAGCGCTTCGCCGAAGCGGTCGCCGAACATGCGCCAGGAGGCGGCGCGCGGGGCGGCTGTGGCCTCCAGCGGGGGCTTGCTTTCATGCGGGGCGCTGCGCCGGTCCGCGATGATGGCGCCGTCGCTGATCTCGATCACGCGCGAGGCGTGGGCCGCCACGGCCATGTCGTGCGTGACCAGGATGATGGTGTGGCCGTCGGCATGCAGCTCCTGCAGGATGCGCATGACCTGCTCGCCACTGGCCTTGTCCAGCGCGCCCGTGGGCTCGTCGGCCAGGATGACGGCGCCGCCGTTCATCAGCGCGCGGGCGATGGACACGCGCTGCTGCTGCCCGCCCGACAGCTGGCCCGGCCGGTGCTGCATGCGGTCGGCCAGGCCCAGGCGTTCGAGCAGGGCGGCCGAGCGCGCATGGCGGTCCGTGGGCGCCGTGCCGGCGTAGACCGATGGCAGCTCCACATTGCCCTGGGCCGTGAGGTCGGCCAGCAGGTGGTAGCGCTGGAAGATGAAGCCGAAATGCTCGCGCCGCAGCGCGGCCAGCGCATCGGGGCCCAGCTCGCCGGTCTCGCGGCCGGCGATGCGGTAGCTGCCCGAGGTCGGATGGTCCAGGCAGCCGAGGATGTTCATCAGCGTGGACTTGCCCGAGCCCGAGGCGCCGACGATGGCCACCATCTCGCCGGCCTCGATGGTCAGGTCAATGTCCTTGAGCACGGCGACCGTGGTGTCACCGGCGGGGAACTCCCTGCGCAGTCCCCGCATTTGCAGCAATGGCTGGTCCATGCTCACATTCCCATGGGGTCGGCGGCGGGGGCGTTGCTCGGGCCCGCCTCGCCGATCACCACCTGCTCGCCCGCCTCCAGGCCCGACAGCACCTGGGCCTGGGCATTGGTGCGCAGGCCGATGCGCACCTTGCGCTCGGCGACCTTGCCTTCGCCGTCGCGCACGCGCACGGTGTAGCTGTCGTCCTCTGCCCGGCTGCCCAGTGCGGCGGCCGGCACCAGCACGGCCTTGTCAGCCTGGGCCACGCGCACGGTGACCTGGGCGGTCATGGAGGGGCGCAGCTTGCCGTCCGGGTTGGGCACGTCGAACTGGGCGTTGTAGTAGATGGCCTTGGCGGCGGGCGTGGCCGCAGCGGGCGAGGCGCCGCCGCCCGCGTCATTGACGATGGAGGTGGGTGCGGGCTCGATGCGCTCTATCTTCGCCATGTGTTTTTGGCGGTTGCTGCCCAGCGTGGTGAACCATGCGGTCTGGCCGAGCTGGATCTTGTCCACGTCGGCCTCGGCAATCTCGGCACGCACGGTCATCACGTCGAGCTTGGCCAGCATGACGATGGTGGGCGTGGTCTGGAAGGAGTTCAGGGTCTGGCCCTGCTTGGTGACCACGGCCACGATCACGCCGTCCATGGGCGCGACGATGCGGGTGTAGCCCAGGTTGATGCGCTCGGTCTCCACCTGGGTGCGTGCCTGCTCGATCTGGGCCTGCAGGGCGCCGACCTCGGCCTGGGCCGTGTCCAGCGCCGCCTTGGCGGCCTC
This sequence comes from Delftia sp. Lp-1, assembly GCF_020523835.1. Lineage (NCBI taxonomy): Bacteria > Pseudomonadati > Pseudomonadota > Betaproteobacteria > Burkholderiales > Comamonadaceae > Delftia > Delftia sp. Lp-1. The sequence goes on from NZ_JAJALJ010000002.1 coordinate 724,240, forward strand.
ATGGTCGGCGCGCGAGGTGGCGTCGGCCTGCAGCAGTTCCTGCTGGCGCTGGAAGGTGAGCCGGGCCTGGACGAGGGCCGCGCGCCGCGCGGCCAGCTGGGCCTGCAGCGCGGTGACCGAGGCCTCGGCATTGCGCAGCTTGATGCGCTGCGGCTGGGCATCGACTTCGGCGATCAGGTCGCCGGCCTTGACCTGCTGGCCCAGTTCCACATGCAGGCGCTTGACCTGTCCGGAGACCTGGGCGCCCACGGCAACCAACTCCTTGGCATGCAGCCGGCCTACGGCCAGCACGGTCTGCTCCAGGTTGCCCACGGTGACGGCGGCCGTCGCGTACCGGGTGGCGGGCTTGGCGCTGGCCTTCCACAGTGCGCCCCCGGCGATGATGCAGGCGCCCACCACGGCGCCAATGGTCCACTTGCGATTGAACTTCATTCTTCCCCTGCCGCGCGGTCGGCCGCAGGGGAAGAAGTTCCTGCCCGGCGCCGCGCCCAATGCTCGAACTTACCAGTCTGGCGCGGTTCGATGTCCCGGCATTGACCAAGGCATGGAGATTCAGTGGAGAAAAGCGAGGGGCGGGAGCGGCCGGGCTGCCCCCCCGGCTCACCGCCAGTTCAGCGCCAGTATTGGCACTTGCTCTCGGCCTTCGTCGTCCAGACCTGCTCGGCCGGCAGCTTCTTGACCAGCTTGTAGTAGTCCCAGGTGCCCTTGGATTCGGCGGGGGATTTCACTTCCATCAGGTACATGTCGTGCACGTAGCGGCCGTCCTCGCGCAGGTAGCCGCTGCCGAAGAAGTCATCCATCTTCATGCCGCGCCAGGTGGCCATGACCTTGTCGGCGTCCAGCGTGCCGGCCTTCTCCACGGCCTTGAGCCAGTTCATGGTGGCCGAGTAGTCGGCCGCCTGGATCTCGCTGGGGCGGCGCTGGGTCTTGGCCATGAAGGCATCGGCGAACTTGCGCGAGGCATCGTTCATGTCCCAGTACCAGCTGGTGGTGAACTGCATGCCCTGGGTGTTCTTCAGGCCCAGGCTGTGCACGTCGGTGAAGAACACCAGCAGGCCGGCCAGCTTCATGTCCTTGGTCACACCGAACTCGCGCGCGGCTTTGATGGAGTTGATGGTGTCGCCACCCGCATTGGCCAGGCCCAGGATCTGGGCCTTGGAGTTCTGCGCCTGCAGCATGAAGCTGGAGAAGTCGCTGGCGTTCAGCGGCGTCTTGACCGAGCCCAGCACCTTGCCACCGCGCGCCTCGATGATCTTGGTGGTGTCCGCCTCCAGCGCATGGCCGAAGGCATAGTCGGCCGTCACGAAGTACCAGCTCTTGCCGCCGGCCTCCACCACGGCAGCGCCCGTGCCCTTGGCCAGGGCCACGGTGTCGAAGGCGTAGTGCACGGTGTAGGGGCTGCACTGCTCGTTGGTCAGCGCCGAGCTGCCGGCGCCGTTGTCGATGAAGACCCGCTTTTTCTCCTGCGCCACCTTGGCCATGGACAGGGCCGTGGCCGAGTTCGTGCCGCCAAACACCAGGCTGATGCCCTGCGTGTCAATCCACTCGCGCGCCTTGCTGGCGGCAATGTCGGCCTTGTTCTGGTGGTCGGCCGTCAGCAGCTCGATGGGCTTGCCCAGCAGCTTGCCGCCGTAGTCGTCAATGGCCATCTGTATCGCCACGGCGCCGTTCTTTCCCTCGACATCGGCATAGAGACTGGACATGTCGGTGATGAAGCCGATCCGAACCTTGTCCTGCTGCGCCAGGGCCGGCGTTGCCAGTGCGGCGGCGCACAGTGCCAGGGCCAGCGGTGTCATCAGCGATGTCTTGGGGCGTTGCTGCATGAAGTCTCCTTGCTTTGGATGGAAAAAGCCCGCTGCTGTTGCGCAGGGGCCGGGGTGATTCCATGCTGGCAGGGACAGGGGCCTGCCGCATTGGGGCAAGCACGGGCTTGGTGGCCCCGGTGCGACAGTCAGGCCGTGCGGCCGCAAAAAAGGCAGCCCTGAGGCTGCCTTGTTGGATGCACCTGAGGGGCCTCCTGGCCCTGGACCTCAGTCAGCAGTGCGCGGCGCGCGCACGGCATTCTTGGGCCGGAAGGCCTTGCACACGCTGTCATCCGTTTCCAGATAGGGCCCGCCGATCAGGTCCACGCAATAGGGCACGGCCGCAAAGATGCCGTTGACCGTTTGCGTGCCATCAGGGTTTTGCAGGCCTTGCAGAGTCTCGGCAATCGCCTTGGGCTGGCCCGGCAGGTTGATGATCAGGCTCTTGCCACGGATCACCGCCACCTGGCGCGACAGAATCGCCGTGGGCACAAAGGCCAGGCTGATCTGGCGCATCTGCTCGCCAAAGCCCGGCATTTCCTTGTCGGCCACGGCCAGGGTGGCTTCGGGCGTGACATCGCGCGGCGCGGGGCCGGTGCCGCCGGTGGTCAGCACCAGGGAGCAACCTGCATCGACCAGTTCGATCAGCGTGGCGCTGATGCCGGCCTGCTCGTCGGGGATCAGGCGCGGCTCGAACGTGATGGGGTTCCTGAGCGCGCGGGTGAGCCAGTCCTGCAGGGCCGGCAGGCCCTTGTCCTCATAGACGCCGCTGCTGGCACGGTCGCTGATCGAGACGATGCCGATGCGCACAGCGTCATGGACGGGTTCACTCATCGTCAGCTTCCTCGCCAGCGCCGTCACCGTCCTCGGCGGTCTCGCGGCCCGTGCCGCCCAACTGCTGGCGAACCAGCTGGAACAGATCGCGGTAGGCGCGGCCCTTGCGCTGGGCCAGGCCGGTGGACTCCTGCACATTGGCCTCATGGGCGCCCGGCATGTCCTTGCGGGCCTGGCGGATCAGGGCGCGCAGCTGCTGGGTGTCGGTGTCGGGGAAATGGTCCAGCCAGATGGACAGGGCCGATTCCTCGGCAATCAGGCGGTCGCGCCATTGCTCGGCAGCGTGCAGGGCCATCTTCTCGGCGGCCGAGCCGTTGTGCTGCTCGTCCAGCGCGGCGCGCACGGCGGCGATCTCGGTCTCGTCCAGCTTGCGCATGAGCTTGCCGACGAATTGCATCTGGCGGCGCTTGCCTTCGAAATTGGTGATGCGCTTGGCCTCGGCCAGGGCATCGGCCAGCTGGTCGGGCAATTGCAGGCGCTTGAACAGGTCGGAGCGCAGCGTCAGCAAATCCTTGCCGAGGTCCTGCAAGGCGTCGGACTCGCGCTTGAGATCCGTCTTGCTGGAGTCGGGGGTGCCTTTGAGTTCGGCCTTGAGCTGCAGGTCGAGTTCGCTGCCTTCGGCAACGAAGTGACCTTTGACGTAGTAGCCTTTTTTGGGTTTGCGTGACATGGGGTAGGGGACAAATGCAGTGGCGGCGCGGAGAGCGCTGCAGTGGCGGCTATCATAGCCGCCGCTATGAAAAAACCCCGTCCCCGCTCGGCAAGCACCGCCAAACCGCAGGCTGATTCCGGCTTCAGCTACAGCCAACCGTTTTTTGAAGACTTGGTGGACCGTGCCCTGGTCCACGCCAAGAAGCTCGGCGCCACCAACGCCGGAGCCGAGGCTTCCGAGGGCTGCGGCCTGAGCGTGAGTGTGCGCAAGGGGGCTTTGGAGACCGTGGAGCGCAACCGCGACAAGTCGCTGGGCGTGACCGTCTACCTGGGCAACCGCCGTGGCAACGCCAGCACCTCCGACTTCTCGGATGCCGCCATCCAGCAGACCGTGCAGGCCGCCTACGACATCGCACGCTTCACGGCCGAAGATCCCATGGCCGGCCTGCCCGATGCGGCCGACATCGCCCAGCCCGGCACCCACCGCGACCTGCAGCTGTTCCACCCCTGGGACCTCACCAGCGAGGCTGCGGCCGAACTGGCGCTGCAATGCGAGGAAGCCGCGCTGCGCACGCACAAGCGCATCACCAACAGCGAAGGCGCGGGCGTTTCGGCCCAGCAAAGCCATTTCTTCAGCGCCCACACCAATGGTTTCCGTGGCGGCTACGCCAGCTCGCGCCACAGCCTGTCGGTGGCGCCCATCGCCTCGCTGCCCGGGCGCAATGGCGAGATGCAGCGCGACGCCTGGTACAGCTCCATGCGCAACGCGGCCGACCTGGCCTCGCCCGAAGCCGTGGGCCGCTACGCCGCCCAGCGCGCCCTGAGCCGCCTGGGCAGCCGCAAGATCCCGACCACCGAATGCCCGGTGCTGTTCGAGTCCACGCTGGCCGCAGGCCTGCTGGGCAGCTTCGTGCAGGCCGTCAGCGGCGGCGCGCTGTACCGCCGCAGCACCTTCCTGCTCGACTCGCTGGGCAAGCCCGTCTTCCCCAAGCACATCGACATCTCGGAAGACCCCTTCATCCTCGGCGGCAAGGGCAGCTCGCCCTTCGACGAGGAAGGCGTGCGCGTGCAGGCCCGCAAGGTGGTGGATGCCGGCCGCGTCGAGGGCTACTTCCTGTCCAGCTACTCGGCCCGCAAGCTGGGCATGAAGACCACCGGCAATGCCGGCGGATCGCACAACCTGGTCATGACCTCGCGCCGCACCAAGGCCGGCGACGACCTGCCCGCCATGCTCAAGAAGCTGGGCACGGGCCTGTTCGTGATCGAGCTCATGGGCCAGGGCGTGAACTACGTGACCGGCGACTACTCGCGCGGTGTCAGCGGCTTCTGGGTGGAAAACGGCGAAATCGCCTTCCCCGTGCATGAGATCACCATCGCCGGCAACCTCAAGGACATGCTCAAGGGCATCGAGGCCGTGGGCGCAGATGCCTACAACTACGGCGCCAAGACCGTGGGCTCGATCCTGATCAACCGCATGAAGGTGGCGGGCAGCTGAGCGCTGGCTCAGCTCAAAAATAAAGCGGCTTTTTGAAGCCGCTTTTTTGTGGATCTACACCACTCGCTGCCTCTGCACGCCCAGCCCCTCGATCCCCAGCTCCATCACATCGCCAGCCTTCAGATAGCGCGGCGGCTTCATGCCCATCCCGACTCCCGGGGGCGTGCCTGTGATGATGAGGTCGCCGGGCTCCAGCGTCATCACGCGGCTGCAGTGGCTGATGAGTTCGGCGCAGCCAAAGATCATGGTGCGCGTGCTGCCGCGCTGGCGGCGCTCCCCGTTCACATCCAGCCATAGCTGCAGGGCCTGCGGATCGGGCACTTCGTCGCGCGTGACCAGCCAGGGGCCGATGGGGCCGAAGCGGTCGAAGCCCTTGCCCTTGCTCCACTGGCCACCGCTGCGGTCGATCTGGTATTCGCGCTCGGACACATCGTTGGCAAGGCAGTAGCCGGCCACATGCTCCAGCGCATCGGCCACGGACACATTGCGCGCGCGCTCGCCGATGACGATGCCCAGTTCCACCTCCCAGTCCATGCGTGTGCTGCCTTCGGGCAGAGGGATGTCGTCGTCGGGGCCGCAGGCGCAGCTGGGCCATTTGGCGAAGAGGATGGGCTCCTTGGGAATGGGCATGCCGGCTTCCTCGGCATGGTCGCGGTAGTTCAGGCCGATGGCGACGAACTTGGACATGCCGCTCCACGGCATGCCGATGCGCACCGGGCCTTGCACCAGGGGCAGCCTGGCAGGGTCGATGGCGGCCAGGGCCTGCAGCGCCTCGCGGCCCAGCAGGCGGGGCGTGTAGTCGTCCAACAGGGCGGACAGGTCGCGGATCTGGCCTTCGGCATCCAGCAGGCCGGGCTTTTCCTGGCCCTCAGGGCCGAATCTCAGCAGTTTCATGAAGTCTCCTCTGGAGTTCCTGGAGTGGGGCGCTCTGCCGTCTGCAGGTGCTGTTGAGCAGCTGCAGGTGCGTAGATGCCGGCGCCCATTGTGAGGAATGTCTCGCACAGTCTGGGAATGACGGGGCCTTGTCGGTGCGCGGGATATCCATGCGCCCACTGCCTCCGATCACGACGACTGGCAGCCCTATGCCTGCATGTCGGCAAGGCTCTGTCCTACTGGATGTGCAGGGTTTGGGAAGGCGACGCAGCTGATTCAAATTGTCAAATTTGTTCCTGAATGTGTTTCTTCCGTGCCAGCAGTCTGGCCGGTTTGCGTAGGTGGTTCGAGGGAGAGCGACGTGGGTTTTCTGAGGCGTATGAAGTTGGGAACCATGCTGGGCATGGGTTTTTTCGCGGTGATCGTGGTTTGCGTATGCGTGGCTGCCTTCGGCTGGATGAAGTTGCATGACCAGGGCGAGCAGCTGCGCGTGCTGGCCGAGGACCGCATGGGCAATCTGGCCCGGCTGCAATCGCTCAAGGACAACGCCAATGTGTCGGCGCGGGTGGTGCGCAATCTGGCGCTGATCACCGATCCGGCGCAGATGGCCGAGGAGAGCCGCCGGCTGGATGAGGTGGTTGCCAGGAACGGCCTGGTCATGAAGGAGTTGGACCAGCGCCTGCAGACCGAGCAGGCGCGCCGGCTCTTTGCCGACATACGGCAGGCGCGCCAGCCTTTCGTGGAGACCATGCGCCAGGCCGGTGACCTGGGCCTGGCCAACCAGGGCGATGCCGCCAGGGATCTGATCATGGGGCGCCTGCGCTCCTTGCAGACGACCTATTTCGATGCGGTCGAGGCACTGGTCGATTACCAGAAGGCACAGACGCAGGCCACGGTGGACGGGTCCCTGCGCCGCGTGGCCGAAGACGGCGTGGCCATGCTGGTGCTGACGCTGCTGGCCGCCGCGCTGGGCGGACTGGTGGCCTGGATGATCACCAGGACGGTCAAGCAGCAACTGGGCGGAGAGCCCTCCTATGCCGCCGGGGTGGCGCGCCAGATTGCGCAGGGCGATTTGTCCGTGCGGGTGCAACTGGCGCCCGGAGACACCTCCAGCCTGCTGCGCGCCATGGAGGACATGAGGGCCGGCCTGGCGCGCGTGGTCGCCGATGTGCGGCAAAGCAGCGAATCCATCGCGACCGGCGCCAGCCAGATTGCCTCGGGCAATGCGGACCTGAGCCAGCGCACGGAAGAGCAGGCCAGCAATCTGGAGCAGACCGCCGCCTCCATGGAGGAGATGAACGCCACCGTCAAGCTCAATGCCGATACGGTGCGTACCGCTACCCAGCTGGCAGCAGCGTCGAGCCAGGCCGCCACCGGCGGCGGCAAGATCGTGGACCGCGTTGTGGCCACCATGGAGCAGATCACCGCGAGTTCCCGGAAGATCGAGGACATCATCGGCGTGATCGACTCCATTGCCTTCCAGACCAACATCCTGGCGCTCAATGCTGCCGTGGAGGCGGCGCGGGCGGGCGAGCAGGGGCGCGGCTTTGCCGTGGTGGCATCCGAAGTGCGCAGCCTGGCCCAGCGCAGCGCGGGGGCAGCCAAGGAGATCAAGGCCCTGATAGGCGAGAGCGTGTCCAAGGTGGACGAGGGCTCGGGCCTGGTGAGCGAGACGGGTTCCGCGATGAAGGACATCGTCCAGCAGGCGCAGCGTGTTGCCGACCTGATCGGCGAAATAGGCGCGGCCACGGCTGAGCAGGCCGACGGTGTGGCGCAGGTGGGCGATGCCGTCGTACAGCTTGACCAGGTCACGCAGCAGAATGCGGCCCTGGTCGAGGAATCGGCGGCGGCTGCCGCAAGCTTGAACGCGCAGGCTGCCAGGCTGGTCGATCTGGTCAGCCTGTTCAAGCTGGACGGGCTGTCCTCACCTGCCGATCAGGCTCCTGTCGCGAAGCCCGCCGTGGCCTCCGGCATGCGTGGTCTGCCTTCAGGTGCCGACAGCTTGCCTCGCCAGTCCGGGGCGCAGGCCGCCATGCGGGGCGACAGCAGATCCACATCCACGGCAATGCGGGTGCCTGGCCCCCGCACTGCAGCCGAGCGCGCTGGTGAGAACTGGGAAGTGTTCTGACCCTGTGTTCATCGGGCCGCGTTGTAGTACCAGTGCAGCGGCTCGCAGTCCATGTCGGGACGGCCAGCCGCTGCATAGGCCTGCAGGCAACTCACATGGTTTTCAATGCGCGTCTTTTCCTCTTCGGACAATGTTCCCAATACCATGTTGGCCGAAAGCGCAGAACGGTAGAGCTTGAGCGCGTAGTTCATGTCCAGTGGAAGCTTTTCTTGAATATCGCCCTCTCGCTTTCTGACCATGGCGAGCATTTGCAGTTTGACGTCCACATATCTATACAAGGCTTCGGGGGAAGGATAGAGTCGCATACTCGTTCCAAAGGATTTGGCGGCGGGAGACCATGCTTTACGTTGAAAGTCTTTCATGCCGTGCTGGTAGAAGTTCTGCGCCGCGGTTTGGTCTGCATGCCGATTTGTTTGAAGCCAGTTGCGTACAAAGTCAGCATCGCCCACCTCTTCCGATGCCAGGAGATCTTCTGGACTTTTTTCTTGTGCATAGCATCCAGCGAGAAGCAGGGCGCTAGCGAACCACGGAAACCATGCCAACAGTTTTGCCATCACCACTCCTGCAGAGAATTAGATATTGATAAAGTGAATTCCATTGCGCCGGATCCACGGTGATGCATCCGGCACTTTCGTGCCCTGGGTGCAGGTATCTATCGTTGCGAAAAGGAGTTGCACTTCCATTGTTGAGGAAAAACCAATTTTTGGCATAGGGTGTTTTATGTAAATATGCAGACCCTATTGAGTGTGGGAAATCTGGGATTTGAACAGGGTGCGTTCCTGTTTTAATAGGATTTTCGTCGTCTGTAAAAGCTCGGACACGACCCCCTGGATAGATCAGGGTCTTGCGGCTCAAAATGAATTGAATGATTGCAGCAGGCCGATATGCGGGAGCCTGTTTTCGGAGGTATCCCTGTTTCACAGAAAACCTGTTGCCACTTTCGACGCCCTCCTTGACGATGAAATGGTCGCGCCCATTCGAGCTGGATTCCATCTCGGTGGCAATATGCTCCGGCAGCGCAACAATACCGCCCGAAGGCTCGCGCCTGACATTGAGCCAGCCATCCGTTCCTGCACTGGTATATCTTCTTTCCGCCATTGCCCCTCCCAGGATTTGAAGCGTCCGCAGACATCGTTGTGAGATGCCGATTGTGTGCGGATTGCCATTCAGTTGGAGGAGGAAATGAAGGGGGAGGAAAATTTTCAGAATGATCCTAGGATATATGAGTCACGGTGATTTGAGGGTGGAATGCCGTGGTGCCCATGGCCCACCACTCCATGGGTCGAGAGTGGCGGGTTTCAATGTCTCATGCAGCCGGCTGGGGCGGTGTCTGCTGCGCCGGCTGCCCCGCAGGATTTGCCGGCATGTTGCGCACATGCAGGTCCAGCTGCGGGAAGGCCACGGCAATGCCAGCGTCCTTGAGCCGGTCGTTGACGCGGCGGTTGAGGTCGTGGCGCACGGGCAGGCGGTCTTCGACCTTGCCCACGTAGGCGCGCAGCTCGAACCGCTGGCCGTTGCCTTCCAGCGCCATGAACCAGCAGTTGGGCTCGGGGTCGCGCAGCACCTGGGGGTGTTCCCTGGCAATGGCCAGCAGCATGTCGCGCACTCGCTCGGGGTCATTGCCGTGGGCCACGGGCACGTCGATCACCAGGCGGGTCACGTCGTCGCTCAAGGTCCAGTTCGTCACCTGGCCGGTGATGAAGGTCTTGTTGGGGATGACGATTTCCTTGTTGTCGAAGTCCAGCACCGTGGTGGCCCGCGTGCGGATGCGCGTGACGGTGCCGGTGAGGGTGTCGATGGTGATGACATCGCCCACGCGGAAGGGGCGCTCCACCAGCAGGATCAGGCCGGAAACGAAGTTGGCGAAGATCTCCTGCAGGCCGAAGCCCAGGCCCACGGTGAGCGCCGCCACCATCCACTGCAGCTGGCCCCAGCGCAGGCCCAGCAGCGTGAAGGCGCTGACCGTGCCCGCGATGGTGATGGCGTAGCGCGCCAGCGTGGCCAGGGTGTAGCGCGCGGAGCTGCTGATGCGGTTGGAGGCCGACAGCGTCACTTCCAGCAGGCCCGGCAGGTTGCGTGCAAAGCTGAAGGTGAGCAGCAGGATCATCACGCCCAGCAGCGCGTCCATCAGGCTCACGGGGGCGGCATGCGCAATGCCGTCGGCGCCGGTGTTGGTGGTGTACCAGAGCACCACGCCTTCCGAGCGCAGCAGCGCAGGCAGCACGGGCAGCCAGGCGTAGACCAGGGTCAGCACGACCAGCACCTGCTGCAGCAGGCCCAGCAGCCGGTGCGCCTGGGCGCCCACGGTGACCAGGGCCATCTGGGTGGCTTCGTCGGTGGGTGCCTTGCCGGTGTCCACGCCCGAGCCGCTCTGGGCCAGCCTGGCGGCTTCGCGCAGCCGGTTCAGCGCCAGGCGCCGTTCGCCCAGCAGCAGCCAGCGCCGCAGCAGGTTGACCACGACCTCGACCGCGCCCAGGAACACGAAGCTGGCCATCAGGGCCTGGATGAATTCGGTGGCCGTGTAGACATAGCCGAGCACGATGCCCACGGCCAGCGCGCTGAGCATGAGCATCAGCACCACGCTGACGATCTGGCCCCAGTGGATGCCGGGCCGCTTTTGCTGCATGACACGGCGAAAGTACAGCCAGGCCATCCAGGCCAGGCCCAGCGACAGCATGAGGATGGAGATGCGGCCCCAGGTGCTGATGGCGTGGTTGTCATGGCTGTAGAAGGCCAGGCCGCCCAGCAGTTCGGCGGGCACGATCAGCCAGGCGGCGCGGCGCACCATCTGGCGCAGCATCTGCACGCGGGCGGCCGGCCAGCCGAAGTGGGCCAGTGCCAGCCCGCCTGGGCAGAACAGGGCGTTGAGCAAGGTGGCCACGAAGATGAAATCGCTGAGCTGGACCAGGGTGGCGCCCAGCGGCTCCAGCGCCGTGCCCACGGTTTCGGGGCCTTGCAGCAGGCTGCCCAGCGCCGCGGCCGCAAAGCTCCAGGGCAGGGTGTAGAGCAGGCTCCAGCCCAGCGCGAGCAGGCTCAGCCCGAAGTTGTCGCGCATGAAGTCGCCCACGCGCACGGCGATGGACTGCAGCTGGCGCAGCGCGTAGCGGCGCAGGCCCAGAAGCAGGGCCACGATCAGGCCGACGGCGCCAAAGGCCCAGGGATCGTTCCAGATGCTGGCGGCCAGGGCGCGCGCGGTTTTCCAGGGGGAGCTGCTGCCTTCGATGTCCTGCTCCAGCGCCTGCCACTCGCTGAGCCAGGTGCGGTCCATGGGGCGGTGGCTGGGGAACCACAGCAGTTCCTTGTCCAGCACCTGGCGCAGTTCGTTGCCGCTGCGCAGGGCGGCGCGCAGGGCTTCATCGGTCTGCTCCAGCACGGCAATGCGGCGCAGCAAAACGGGCTGCAATTGATCGGTGAGCGCCACCTGCCGGGCCAGCAGGGCGGTCTGCTGTGCCGAGGTGGAGGCATTGATGGCCGTGGTGGCGCTGGTGGCAGGTTCAGGTGCTGCCACGCCGCCTGCATCCGCAGCGTCGGCCGGGGCCTGTGCCGCCGTGTCCGCGCCGGGGTTCTGGCGCCATTTGCTGGAGTTGAACAGCATCAGCCGCAGCTCGGCCAGCTGGCGCTGCACGGCGCGGTGCCTGGACTGCAAGGTGTTGCCGGAGGACAGCTCCACGCGCTGCTGCCACAGCCACTGGCCCACGGCCGCGCTGCCACCGCCCAGCCGCAGGCGTGCCTGGGTGTCGCGCAGCGTGGCGCTCAATTGGTCGCGGACATATTCGTCATTGGCCAGGGTCTTGCGCTCCTGCGCCAGTTCATTGGAGTTCTTGAGGATCTGCGCGGCCAGCGCCGCATTGCGCTGGGCCAGGTCGCGTATGGCGGGATCGGCGGCGGAAGCGTGCTGGGCGGCCAGCTCCATCTCCTGCACCTGCTGCTCCAGTTGCTGGCGGCTGCGCTCGGCAATGCGCTGGGTCAGCCAGGCGGCGCGCGGCATGCGCTCCAGCAGCTCGCGGCGCTGGGCCTGCAGCTGTGCGGCCAGCAGGCGCTGGCGGGCTTCGATGGTGGACTGCTCTTCCTGGCGCAGCGCCAGCTCCAGCAGGGCGCGGCGGTGCTCTGCGCTGCGCCGTGCCTGGCGGGCCTGGGTGAGGTCGGGGGCTTCGCCGGGCTCGGCGGTCACGGGCTCGGCGTTTTCCTGCGCGCGTTGTTGGAGGATGGACAGATCGATCCGCCCTGGGCCGGGCTGCGAGACCAGGTTGGCCTGGTCGGCCGCGGATTTTTCGATGCCCACCTTGAGTGCGGCGATGGCATCGCGTTCATCGGCCAGCAGTCGTTCCAGCACTTCCTGGCTGGCGTTGGCGGGAACGCGTTCCTTCCAGCGATCGAACAGGCTGCCCAGCTGCTCGTCGCTCAGCGGCGCGGGCAGGGCCGGCACGGGCGTGCGTGCCCTGGCGCGCAGGCGGTCCAGTTCCTGCGCCAGCGCATCGGCTTCCTTTGTCGCCGATGCGGCGGCATCCAGTTGGGCCTGAATGGCGTTGCTTCGTTCCTTGTCGGACGCGGAGCCACCGCCCAGCGTGCCCTGCAAGGCACCCAAAGGGCCTGCTGCCGGTGCGGCCTTGGCCAGGCCCGGTGCCAGCAGGGCGAGCAGCAGACCGAGCACCAGGCTCATGGCCCACAGCAGGTGCATCGGCGTCACGGCAGCCAGTTTGCGCGATGGGCGACCGGCGGCAAGTAGGGGGTTGTCGGCAGGAGACATCGGTTCTGAATTCGGGCCTGTGCCGCTGTGTGAGTGCGGACTATCATTTGTCAAAAGTGGGAGCGTCAGGCGCTGTATTCACGGGCCTTGCTGAAGGCCCGGCTGGCTGAAGCCCCTGTCCCGGCGCCGCAAAAAGCGGGGTAGTCCAGGAACCTGACATTGTGACCTCGCGCGCAATGCAGACATGTGGGACGTATGAGCTATTCAAAGCCGATGCAAGGTGCTACAACAGTTCCACACGGTAGCGAATGCCTTGCAACTTCGCGGCACTGTTCGCCCTCGGGTGCCGCCGGGAGAGGTCGTATGGATGTCATCAGCAACTCGGCTGCACGTTACGTTCGCCTTCGCGAAGAAGAGATGTCGCTGGACGAATTTCTCGCCCTGTGCCAGCGCGATCCCATGGCTTACGAAGGTGCTGCCCAGCGCATGCTGGCAGCCATCGGCGAACCTGAAATGGTGGACACGCGCAATGATCCACGCCAGTCGCGGCTGTTTGCCAACAAGGTCATCCGGCGCTATCCAGCCTTCGCCGAGTTCTACGGCATGGAAGACTCCATCGAGCAGGTGGTGAGCTTCTTCCGCCATGCGGCCCAGGGCCTGGAAGAGCGCAAGCAGATCCTCTATCTGCTGGGCCCCGTGGGCGGTGGCAAGAGCTCCATCGCCGAGCGCCTCAAATACCTGATGCAGAAGGTGCCGTTCTACGCCCTCAAGGGCTCGCCCGTGAACGAGTCGCCGCTGGGCCTGTTCGACCCCGTGGAGGACGGGCCGCTGCTGGAGGAGCAGTTCGGCATTCCCCGGCGCTGCCTCAACCATGTGCTGTCGCCCTGGGCCGTCAAGCGCCTGGAGGAGCTGGGCGGCGACATCCGCCAGTTCCGCGTGGTCAAGCGCTATCCCAGCATCTCCAGGCAGGTGGGCATTGCCAAGACCGAGCCCGGCGACGAGAACAACCAGGACATCTCCAGCCTGGTGGGCAAGGTGGACATCCGCAAGCTGGAGAACTTTGCCCAGGACGACACCGACGCCTACAGCTACTCGGGCGGCCTGTGCCTGGCCAACCAGGGCCTGCTGGAGTTCGTGGAAATGTTCAAGGCGCCCATCAAGGTGCTGCACCCGCTGCTGACGGCCACGCAGGAGAGCAACTACAAGGGAACGGAAGGCTTTGGCGCCATTCCCTTCGACGGCATGGTGCTGGCCCACAGCAACGAGAGCGAGTGGAAGGCCTTTCGCAACAACCGCAACAACGAGGCCTTCCTGGACCGCGTCTACATCGTCAAGGTGCCGTACTGCCTGCGTGTTTCCGAGGAGGTGCGCATCTACGAAAAGCTGATCCGCGAGTCGTCCCTGGCCAGCGCAGTGTGCGCGCCCGGCACGCTCAAGATGATGGCCCAGTTCGCCGTGCTCACACGGCTGAAGGAGCCCGAGAACTCCAGCATCTTCAGCAAGATGCAGGTCTATGACGGCGAAAGCCTCAAGGACACGGACCCGCGCGCCAAGAGCTTCCAGGAGTACCGCGACTATGCGGGCGTGGACGAGGGCATGTCGGGCATCTCCACGCGCTTCGCGTTCAAGATCCTGTCCAAGGTCTTCAACTACGACAGCACCGAGGTGGCGGCCAACCCGGTCCACCTGATGTATGTGCTGGAGCAGCAGATCGAGCGCGAGCAGTTCCCTGCCGAGCTGGAGACCAAGTACACCAGCTACATCAAGGAGTACCTGTCGCCGCACTATGCCGAGTTCATCGGCAAGGAAATCCAGACCGCCTATCTGGAGAGCTACAGCGAGTACGGCCAGAACATCTTCGACCGCTACGTCACCTACGCCGACTACTGGATACAGGACAGCGAGTACCGCGACAACGATACCGGCGAGGCCTTCGACCGCAACGCGCTCAACGCCGAGATGGAGAAGGTCGAGAAGCCCGCGGGCATTGCCAATGCCAAGGACTTCCGCAACGAGATCGTCAACTTCGTGCTGCGCGCGCGGGCCAACAACCAGGGCAAGAACCCCAGCTGGACCAGCTACGAGAAGCTGCGCGTGGTGATCGAGAAGAAGATGTTCTCCAATACCGAGGAGCTGCTGCCCGTGATCAGCTTCAACGCCAAGGCCAGTGCCGAGGACGCGCGCAAGCACGAGGACTTCGTCACCCGGATGGAGGCCAAGGGCTATACGTCCAAGCAGGTGCGCCTGCTGTGCGAGTGGTACCTGCGCGTTCGCAAGAGCAACTGACGGGTGGGTGCGCCGCCCTTCGGCGCGCCCGGGCTGGGGGGAACAGATGGCATTGCAAATCATCGATCGCAGGCTGGCCGGCAAGAACAAGTCGGTGGGCAACCGCGAGCGCTTCGTGCGCCGCTACAAGGCGCAGATCGCCGAGGCGGTGCGCCGCGCGGTGGACAAGCGCGGCATCCGCCACATGGAGGAGTCCGAGAGCGTCTCCATCCCGCGCAAGGACATCCGCGAGCCCGTGTTCCACCACGGGCAGGGCGGCGTCCATGACACGGTGCACCCGGGCAACACCGAGCATGTGCGCGGCGACCGCATTGCCCGGCCGCAGGGCGGCGCAGGCGGCGGCGGCTCCCAGGCCAGCGACAGCGGCGAGGGCGAGGACGACTTCACCTTCACCCTGACCAAGGAAGAGTTCATGGAACTGTTCTTTGAAGACCTGGCCCTGCCGCGCCTGCTGCGCACCCACATCGGCAACACCATGCAGTACAAGACGCGCCGCGCCGGCTACAGCCACGACGGCACGCCGCACAACCTGGCCCTGCTGCGCACCATGCGCGGCGCCCTGGGTCGGCGCATTGCGCTGACCAAGGCGCCGCACCGCGAACTCAAGGCACTGGAAGAGCAGCTGCAAGCGCTGCTGGCGCAGGACGATGGCACCAGCGAGGCGGCGGCCGAGCTGCAGCAGCGCATTGATGCGCTGAAGCTGCGCATGGGCACGGTGGCCTTTCTGGACCCCATCGACCTGCGGTTTCGCAACCGCACCCGCGTGCCTGCGCCCATCAGCCAGGCCGTGATGTTCTGCGTGATGGATGTGTCCGGCTCCATGGACCAGGATCGCAAGGACCTGGCCAAGCGCTTCTTCATCCTGCTGTACCTGTTCCTGACACGGCACTACGAGAAGATCGACATCGTCTTCATCCGCCACCACACGCAGGCGGCCGAGGTCAGCGAGGACGAGTTCTTCCACTCCCAGGAAAGCGGCGGCACGGTGGTCAGCAGTGCGCTGGTGCTGCTGGACCAGATCATCCGCGCGCGCTATCCGTCCGGGGACTGGAACATCTACGTGGCCCAGGCCAGCGATGGCGACAATTTCGGCGACGACGGCTCCAACTGCCGCAACCTCCTGGTCGAGAAAATCCTGCCGCTGGTGCGCTACTTCGCCTATGTGCAGGTGGTGCAGGAAGAGCAGAGCCTGTGGCAGGAGTACAGCCAGGTGCTGCCGCTGTTCTCGCACTTCGCCATGCGCAAGGTGTCGGACGCCAGCGAGATCTATCCCGTGTTCCGCGACCTGTTCAAGAAAGAGGGGGTATCGGTATGAACCTCTCTCACTATCCCGTGCTGGCGCCCCGCCATGCCACGCCGCAGTGGAAATCCCATCTGGCCAGCGACCGGGCCCAGCGCATCGTGCCCTCCGCGCCGCTGCCGGCGGGGGCGCGGCCAGCCGAGCCTCTGCCCGATCCCAGCGACTGGACCTTCGAGCTCATCGAACGCTATCACGCAGCGATTGCGGCCACGGCAGAGCGCTACGGCCTGGACACCTATCCCAACCAGCTGGAAGTGATCTCGGCCGAGCAGATGATGGACGCCTACGCCAGCGTGGGCATGCCCGTGGGCTACCGCCACTGGAGCTATGGCAAGGAATACATGGCGACGGAGAGGCGCTACCGGCGCGGCCACATGGGCCTGGCCTACGAGATCGTCATCAACTCCAACCCCTGCATCAGCTATCTGATGGAGGAGAACACCACCGCCATGCAGGCCCTGGTGATCGCACATGCGGCGTACGGCCACAACAGCTTCTTCAAGAACAACTACCTGTTCGGCATGTGGACGGATGCGGGCAGCATCATCGACTACCTGGTCTATGCGCGCGACTTCATCTCCCAGTGCGAGGAGCGCCACGGCCTGACGACGGTGGAGCAATGGCTGGACTCCTGCCACGCCCTGTCCAACCTGGGCGTGGACCGTTACCGCCGCCCCTCCAAGAAAAGCCTGGCGCGCGAGCGGGCCGAGCGCGAGCAGCGCGAGGCCTATGCCCAGCAGCAGGTCAACGAGCTGTGGCGCACCCTGCCGGCCCGCCCGGGCAAGGACAGCGCGGCGCAGCACAGCGAGCGCTTTCCCAAGGAGCCCGAGGAAAACCTGCTGTACTTCATCGAGAAGAACGCCCCGCTGCTGGAGCCCTGGCAGCGCGAGATCGTGCGCATCGTGCGCAAGATCGCCCAGTACTTCTACCCGCAGCGCCAGACCCAGGTGATGAACGAGGGCTGGGCCACGTTCTGGCACTACACCCTGCTCAACACCCTGTACGACGAAGGCTGGCTGACCGACGGCGTGATGATCGAATGGCTGTCCTCCCACACCAACGTGATCTACCAGCCCCCGGCCGGACACCGCGCCTACAGCGGCATCAATCCCTATGCGCTGGGCTTTGCCATGTACCGCGACATCCGCCGCATCTGCCAGGACCCGACCGAGGAAGACCGCCGCTGGTTCCCCGACCTGGCCGGCACGCCCTGGCTGCCGGCGCTGCACCACGCCATGCAGAACTTCAAGGACGAGAGCTTTGTCGGCCAGTACCTGAGCCCGCAGCTGATGCGCGACATGCGCCTGTTCTCCATCCATGACGATGCCAGCGAACGCGAGCTGCTGGTCAGCGCCATCCACGACGACGACGGCTACCGCACCCTGCGCCAGACGCTGTCGCAGCAATACGACCTGGGCGCGCGCGAGCCCAATATCCAGGTCTGGAACGTGAACCTGCGCGGCGACCGCTGCCTGACCCTGCGCCACACGCGCTACCAGGGCCGGCCCCTGTCCGACGATGCGCTGGAAGTGCTCAAGCATGCAGCGCGCCTGTGGGGCTTTGGCGTGCAGCTGGAAAGCGTCAACGGCGATGGCGACGCGCCCGTGCTGCTGCACTCCGTGCCCGCGCCACCGGCCTGATCAAGCAAGACGCTAGCGCAGCGTGCCCACGTACTTGCGGTTTTCCGCGCGCTGGCGCATCAGCTCGCCGGCGCGCTGCATGAGCGGTGAGCGCTCGGCGGGCCCGGCCAGCGCGGCATTCCAGGCCGCTTCGAAGCGATGGGTCCAGTCCACCAGTTCGGGCGTGCTGCGCGCCCCTTCCTGCTCCCGGGAAAAGCGGATGATTTCGGCGGCGTACTCGGCATTGGCCGCCAGCCATTCGGTATCGGTCACGCGGCCGCAGCTTCTGCGCAGCAGCACATGCAGGTGCGCGGCAATGGCCAGGAGTTCGCTTTCGGGCATGTAGTGGGCACTCCTTCGGTTTGACGATCATCGGGCGCCGGGCCGCTTTGCGGCCCGGCCGTTCATCCACTCAGGCGTTCGCGGTGCAGCGCCAGGTCCAGGCCCTGCAGCTCGCTTTCCTCGTCCACGCGCAGGCCGATCAGCATGTCCAGCAGCCACAGCAGCACGGCCGTGGCCACCAGCGTGAACAAGGCCACGGCCAGCACGCTCACGGCCTGGGTGAGCACGCTGCCCTGCACGCCGCCGATCTGCGGGCTGGCAAACACGCCGGTGAGCAGCGAGCCCACGATGCCGCCCACGCCATGCACGCCAAACACATCCAGCGAATCGTCCGCACCCAGCAGCCGCTTGAGGCCCGTGGCGCCCCAGTAGCAGGCGACACCGGCGATCAGGCCGATGCACAGCGCCGACAGCGGCGTCACGAAACCGGCTGCCGGCGTGATCGCCACCAGGCCGCCGACCAGCCCCGAGCACAGGCCCAGCAGCGTGGCCTTGCCGCGCACCACATACTCGGCCAGCGACCAGGCCAGGGCGCCCGCGCTCGCGGCAATGTGGGTGACGGCCAGCGCCAGTGCCGCCCGGCTGTCCCCGGCCAGCGATGAGCCGGCGTTGAAGCCGAACCAGCCCATCCACAGCAGGGCCGCGCCCATCATGGTCAAGGCCAGGTTGTAGGGCTCGAAGGGCTCGTGCCCGTAGCCGCGGCGCGGCCGCAGGAACCAGGCGCAGACCAGGCCGGCCACGCCCGCGTTCACATGCACCACGGTGCCTCCGGCAAAGTCCAGCGCGCCCATGCGCGCCAGCCAGCCGCCGGGCTCCCACACCCAGTGCGCCACCGGCGCATACACCAGCAGGCTCCACAGGCCCACAAAGATCAGCATGGCACCGAAGCGCATGCGCTCCACCCAGGCGCCCACCAGCAAGGCGGCGGTGATCACGGCAAAGGCCAGCTGGAACATGGCATAGGCTGCTTCAGGCACATGCGGCGCCAGGTGGCTCACGGCCACCAGGCCCTTGGCGGCGTTGAAATCCAGCCCCGCGAACCAGGCGCGCGAATCACCGCCTATCCACGCATTGCCGGGCGTGAAGGCCAGCGAGTAGCCGAGTGCAAACCACAGAATGCTCACCAGGCAGGCAATCGCCACCACGCTGGCCATGGTGTTGAGCACGTTCTTGCGGCGGACCATTCCCGCATAGAACAGCGCAATGCCGGGCAGCGTCATCAGCAGCACCAGCACCGTGGCCGTCATCAGCCAGACCGTGTCCACGGCGCTGATGGATTCCACCGCCACCAGCGACGGCCGCGTGATCGCCTGCTCGGCCGCCTGCGCCGCCTGCGCCGCACCCAGGACCGCGACCCATCCTCCCGCCACCAATGTTCTCAATGCCCGTGCGCACCTGTGCATGCAATGACTCCCTTGTTTGTTGTGGTCATGGGGCCGTCTGCCGTTGCCGCCATGGCTGCATTGGCCGGCCTGCAGCGGCCTTGCACAAGTCGTGCCAGCGCGCACGGGCCCCTTGGGGCCCGCGCGATGCAGCCGGAACACCAAAACGGGAAAACCGCGAGTCAAAACAGGGCAGCCGGGCAGGCGGTGCACCATCGCCGTGCGGTGGTGCAGCTCTTAAACTGCCTGCATGAATCGAAGAAATCTGATGTGCGCCGCGTTGCTCGCCTGTCTGTCACAGGCGGCGCTGGCGGCTGCCGAACTGCAGGACAAGCCCGAATGGGACCGCTTCTTTGCCGATGCCAAGGTCGATGGCAGCATCGTCGTGGTCGATGCCAGAGGCCAGGCCGAAGCCATCTACGTCCACAACCGTGACCGCGCGGCGCGGCGCTACTCGCCCGCTTCCACCTTCAAGATCCCGCACAGCCTGTTCGCGCTGGACGCCGGGCTGCTGCGGGATGAATTCCAGCGCATTCCCTGGGATGGCGTGAAGCGCCAGTTGCCGGCCTGGAATGCCGATCAGGACCTGCGCTCGGCCATGCGCAACTCCACCGTCTGGGTGTACGAAGGCTTTGCCAGGGAGCTTGGCAGCGCGCGTGAGGCTGCCTACATGCGCAAGATCGACTACGGCAATGCGCTGGCCACGGGCGAGGCGCCTTTCTGGGTGGAAGGCGACCTGGCCATCTCGGCGCTGGAGCAGGTGGCCTTCCTGCAGCGGCTGTACCGCAATCGGCTGCCATTGCCGGTGGAACACCAGCGGCTGGTGAAGGACGTGATGATCAACGAGGCCGGCCCGGACTGGATACTGCGCGCCAAAACCGGCTGGACGGGCCGTATCGGCTGGTGGGTGGGCTGGGTGGAATGGCCGGCCGGCCCCGTGTTCTTCGCCATGAACATGGACACGCCCCACCGGCTGGCCGACCTGCCCAAGCGCCAGGGCATCACGCGCGACATCCTGCGCTCCATCAACGCGTTGCCCAAGGCGCCGTAGCGCGCGGGACAAGGGCCATCAGCCCATCAGGCCTGGAGGCCGCTTGTCGGCCTTTCGCTCCACCGGATTGGCGGTGAGCCAGTTGGAGGGGTACTGGCGCATGAACTCGCGGGCCTTTTCCACGCGCGCGTTGAGCCAGGCGTCGTAGGCGCCTTCGTTGAGAATCGCCGGCATGCGCTTTTCCGCGCCGGGCTGCTGGTAGCGGTGCAGCAGCGCATGGCTGTTGGCGTTGACCGTGAGCAGGGCGTAGCTCAGCAGCACCTCGCCGTCCGGGCCCGTCCACTGCGCCCACACGCCGGCCACGCCCATGGGCTTGCCGTCGATGCGCGAGATGCGCGTGGGCAGGGCCTTGCCGTTGCGAAAGTCATCCTCGAAAAAGGCGGCCATGGGCACGATGCAGCGCTGGCCATTGAGCCAGGCATCGCGGAAGGCCTGGGCCGTGGACACCGTTTCGGAGCGCGCATTCACCAGCTTGAGCGCGCGCAGCCGGCCGTCGGAGGCCGACTTCACCCAGTGCGGCACAAGGCCCCATTGGGCGGCAACCAGCTCGCGTGCGGGAGTAGTGGGTGCTGCCGGCGGTGTGTCGGGAGCTGCAGGTTCTGCCTGTTCAGCGGCTGCCTCTGCAGCCACGGCGACGCTGCGGATGAAAAAGCCGGACTTGCGCGGCGTCATGTTGCGCTCGCTGGCCGCGGGCGCTTCCACGTCGAAGGCGTCGCGGTAGGCGTCGGCTTGCGACAGGGATTCGTAGTGGGTACTCATGCGCGGATGGTACCTGCGTGTCTCGGGGGTATCGGCAAGGCGAGAGACTATTCCCTGCGCATTGCGAGCCCGGCGCCGCTGCCGGGTCGATACACTGCCGCGGATTCCATGGCCTCTGGAAAGGAAGCGTGAATGCGGATATGGGTTCTGGGCCTTGCAGGCCTGTTGAGCGGCTGCGCAATCTCTGCAGGCATGTGCGATGCCCTGGGCCCGGGCACAACCGCGTCGCTGGTCCTGCCCCGAGGCGCCTCGGTCGAACAGGCCTTTGCCTGCCTTGACGAAGCCGTGGCCGGCAACGAGGGCGCCTACCACCTTGGCCACGGCCATGCCATCCGCGACACCCGGGCGGGCGTGCTGGAGACGGCCGACTACGGCGCGCCCAACGTGGCGGGCTTTCGGCTGAGGGCCGAGGTTTCCAGGAGCAAGCCTGCCACTCTGGATCTGTCACTGCGCGGGGCTGGCGCCTATTGCGCCGACCTGGGCGTGGACAGGGAAATGGCCCGCCTGATCGATGGCGCCGGTCGCTGCCTGCGGCGCTGATGCGCCTTCCGCGTCGGCTCCATCGGGACGAGCCCGCAGTCAGACGGTGATCGTCCCGGTCAGGTAACGCGCGCAGTGGCCAGCCACCTCGACGCTGGCATCCGTCACTTCGCAAAACAGCGTGCCCGTGCGGCGCGAGGCCTGGTGGCCGATCAGACGGTTCTTGCCCAGCCTGCCCGCCCAGTAAGGCGCAAGCGCCGCATGGATGGAGCCGGTGACGGGATCTTCCTCGCCGCCATTGGCGGGCCAGAAGTAGCGGCTGACGAAGTCATACGAGGCGCCCGCATCCGCAGGCGCCGTCACCACCACGTCCAGCGGGCCCAGCGATTTCAGGCGTTCCAGATCCGGCTTGACGGCCAGCACATCGGCCTCGGCGGCGTAGACCGCCACGTAGGCCTGCTGGTTCACAAGATAGGCCGTGGGTGCAGGCGTCAGGCCTTCGCGCAGCGCGGCCGGCACCTCATCCAGCGGCTTGGCATCGCGGCGCGGGAAGGTCATGACGATGCGTCCGCCATCCTCCTGCGTGGCGGTGACCTTGCCCACGGCAGCGGCCCAGAACGTGATGCTGCGCAGCGCCGGGTCGGCCTCGAACAGCACGAAGGCGCTTGCCAGCGTGGCATGGCCGCAGAACGCGATCTCCGTGAGCGGGGAGAACCAGCGGATCTCGAAGGCGTCGCGCTCGGCACTCCAGACCAGGAACGAGGTTTCCGAGAGATTGTTCTCTGCGGCAATGGCCTGCAGCGTGGAATCGGCAAGCCATGCATCCAGGGGAATGACGGCGGCCTGATTGCCCTTGAATCGTTCCGATGTGAATGCGTCGATGACGTGGATGGGGAGTTGCATTTGCAAAAAGCCTTTGGGTCGGATTCGTGTGCAGCCCGTCATTGTTGTCTCGGTCTCCAATGGCTGCGCGCGGATTCTACGGTCCCGCAGGGCAATGGCCGGGAATGGGCCAGGCATTGCGGCTGATGCACTGGGTACCGTCTTTTCTGGAAAACCCTGGTGTAGTTTGCAAGTGCTTGTGAAAAATAGAATGAAGATTCGTTCTACTATCGGTTCCCATGCAAGACGAGGCCTGGACCTTCTTTCCGCATGCGGGTTCGCGCCATGTGCAGACGTTGCGCGTGGCGCTCAGGCTGTTTGTGGAGCGGGGCTTCTTCAATACCTCGATACAGGACCTGTGCGCCGAGGCCGGCGTGTCCATCGGTTTCTTCTACAACCACTTTGCCGACAAGGAAGGCATTGCGCGCGAGCTGTACCGGCATTTGCTGGCGCGCATGAATGTGCTGCTCGACGATATCGAGGAGCGGCACGCGGGCAGCGCCCAGCGCTGCCGCGAGGTGCTGCGCATGCTGTTCGGGCTGGCCGAGGCCGAGCCCGAGGCCATGGGCTTCGTGGTCAATGCGCGCCACCGCGAGTTTCTGCCCGACGAGCAGGCCATCTGCTCGGCCTCGGCCTTCGTGCGCATGCGCGGCTTCGTGTTCGCCGGCATGACCGATGGCGAGATCCGCCAGATGGAGCCCATGGTGGCGGCCAGCCTGATGTACGGCAGCGCGATCCGCATGATCTGCCTGCGGCTGGACGGCATCATCGACACGCCCATAGAGCCCCTGTTCGACGCGCTCTGGGACGGGGTGTGGCGATCGCTCAAGCCTGACTGAGCGGCGCATTTTCCGGCGCTGGCGCCGTGCGGCGCCAGCGGTTGTTCCACTGAGGCGAAAGCACAAGGAGTAGCAGGGATGGCGCATCACATCTTGATCATCGGAGGGGGCATTGGCGGCACCATGACCGCCAACCACCTGGTCAGCAAGCTGTATCCGGAGGTGGTCACGGGCAAGGTGCGCATCACCATGCTGTCGAACTCGCCCTGGCATTACTACAAGCCGGCCTTCATGTACGTGGCCTTCAATGCCTTCTTCCGCGACGAACTGCGGCGCAGGCAGCGCGGCCTGCTGCGGCCCGAGATCGACTTCCAGGTGGAAGAGGTCGAGCGCTTCGACTTCGCGCTGCAGGCCGTGCACTGCAAGAGCGGCAAGCGCTTCGGCTACGACCATCTGGTGATCTCCACGGGCTGCGTGCCCTCGCCCGAGCGCATCGAAGGCCTGGCCGAGGCCGGCGACCACTTCTACCAGCACGCGCCCGCGCGGCAGCTGGCCGACAAGCTGGCGCGCATAGAAAGGGGCCGCATCTTCGTCACCGTCACCTTTCCCAAGACGCCCAATGTGCCGCACCAGTGCGGCATCGCGCCCATAGAGACCACGCTGATGCTGGACGACCTGCTGCGCCGGCGCGGCGTGCGCGACAAGGTGGAGATCGTCTACACCTATCCCACGGTCTCGCAGCTGCTGCGCAACTGCCTGTTCCTGCAGAAGGACACCTGCGAGATCCTGCCCACGGTGTTCGAGCAGCGCGGCATTCGCCACCAGCGCGGATTCACGCTGGCGCGCGTGGACCCCGAGGCCAAGGTGGCCCACTCGGAAGAGGGCCAGGCCGAGGACTTCGACATCCTCATGGCCACGCCGCCCATACGCGCCGTGCAGGCCGTGCGCGACTGCGGCCTGTCGCAGGCGCAGGATGGCGAAGGCTGGCTGCCCACCGACCACGAGACCATGCAGGTGCTGGGCCAGAGCCATGTCTATGTGCTGGGCGATACGGTGGACCTGCCGGTGAGCAAGGCCGGCGGCGCCTGCCACAACCAGTCGCCCGTGGTGGTGAACAACATCGCCTCGCAGATCCGCTTCGGCCGCACCAGCGATGCCTACGACGGGCGCGTGGTGGCCATCGCCCAGATGGGCCTGGACGGCGGCATGCCGCTTTGGTACGACTACCAGGTCGACGTCAAGCCCACGCCGCCGACCAAGGTCGGCTCGATGATGCGCAAGGGCTTCAACCGCGGCATGTACTGGGCCGTGGCCCGCGCCCTGGTCTGAGGCCAGGGCCTTTGCATTGTCATTCCAAGCACGAAGACAAGGAGCACCGAGATGAACATCGCTTCCGACATTCCCGTGGCGCAGCCCGCCGCTGGCGGCCTGCTGCAGGACGACGCCGCGCTGCAGGGGCTGGCCGAACTGATGGGCAAGCTGGAGCCGCTACTGGCGGGCCGGCGCCTGAACCGCGTGGTCGATCTGCTGTCGGCCACGGCGGACCTGGTGGACATGGCAGACGACTACATGGTCGAGAAGGTCGCCAAGGCCTTCGAGGATGGCGTGGGCGGGGCCTGGGCCGCGGGCAATGCCGCACGCATGGCGGCGGCCCAGGTGCAGGCCATGGAGGAAACGCCCACCCTGATCGGCCTGATGCGCATGGCGCGCGAGCCCGATGTGCGGCGCGGGCTGGCCTTCATGCTGGCCATGGCCGGCGCGCTGGGGCGCCAGCATGCCCACGATCCCATCGACTACGCGACGGACTGAAACGCAGGGCCGAGCCATGGCCGCCCGGCAGCGCACGGGCTGCGGTGGTACAAACGCCGGGGGCGGATGTGATCCGCCCCTTTTCTTTTTGCCCATTGCCCGCCATGCCTTCTTCCTGTTCCTTGCCGGTGCTGCCGGCCGCTGTCCCTGACCATTGCAGGCCCCGCTGCACCGAGGGCAGGGCATGACCGCGCAGCACCTGAGCCGTGGCGACTGGGCGCGTGCGCTGCTGGTCATCCTGATCTGGGGCACCAACTTCGTGGCCATGAAGTTCGGCCTGCTGACGCTGTCGCCCATGCTGCTGAGCGCGCTGCGCTTTGTGGTGGCGTCGCTGCCCTTTTTGCTGTTCGTGCGTCCGCCCAAGTCGGTGGGCTGGCGCTATCTGGCCGCCTATGGTCTGGTGCAGGGCGTGGGCCAGTTCGGCATGCTGTTCCTGGGCCTGAAGCTGGGCATGCCGGCCGGCATGGCCTCGGTGGTGCTGCAGACGCAGGCCTTCGTCACGCTGCTGCTGGCCGCCTTCCTGCTGGGCGAGCCCGCGCGCCTGTGGCATTGGCTGGGCCTGGTGGTATCGCTGGGCGGCCTGGTTGCCATTGGCAGCGCCCATGGCGAAGGCGACAACGCCATGACGCTGGCCGGCTTTTTGCTGACCGTGGGCGCAGCCTGCATGTGGGCCGTGTCCAACATGATCACGCGCTATGCGGCGCGCAGCGGCCCCTACGAGCCCTTCCCCTTCATCGTCTGGAGCAGCATCTTTCCCATTGCGCCGCTGATGGCCCTGGCTGTCTGGACCGATGGCGCGGATACGGTCGTGCAGCAACTGGCGGGGATCGACCTGACCGCCGTGGCCTCCATCCTGTACCTGGCGCTGCTGGCTACGCTGCTGGGCTACGGCCTGTGGACGCGCCTGCTGCAGCGCTATGCGGCCGGCACGGTGGCGCCGCTGTCTCTGATGGTGCCCGTGGTGGGCCTGGTCTCGGCCATGCTGCTGCTGGGCGAGCGGCCTACCTTCATGCAGTGGATGGGCACGCTGGCCGTGCTGGCGGGCATGGTGATCAACCAGTTCGGCGGGCGCTGGCTGGCAGGGCGGGCGCGATAGGGGAACAGGCGCCAGGGAGATGGTCGGGGCCGGTGGCAGGAGGCCGGCTTTGCATTTCTTTAAATGACTCGGGTAATAAAAATCATTATCATTCCCGCTCTTTGAAAGGCGGCGTGCTTCAGGCGCGCGGCCAACCCCCGGCGCCGCACAGACCTTGAACTGTTGTGGCGCCTTTGTCCGTCCAGGCCTGCGCTGCGGCCGCGGCGTCCATGACGGGCAACGATCCGCAAGAAAGGTCATCCCCATGCAAGCCTCGACCCCGGGAGGGTCCTCTCCATCCTTGCTGCGCTACCGCGTGGCCGTGGCCTCGCGCGCCTTGGCGGCGATCGGCGGCGGCTATCTGCTGTCGGCCGCCTGCGCCGCCACGGGCGCGCGCGCCATGGTCTGGCTGGGCGTGGAACGGGCCGATGCGGCGCTGGGCTCGACCCTGCTGGCCTTCATCATCTACGCCGTGGCGGCCATGTGGGCCTTTGGCTGCGCCAGCGCCTGGCGCGCCTGGGCCGTGATCGGCCTGCCGGGCGCGGGCCTGGGGCTTCTGGCCTGGGTGCTGTCGAACGGAGCCGTCGCATGAGGGCAGACGGCAAACCCGAGGGACTGCGCCAGTCCATGTCCTGGCTGCACACCTGGAGCGGCCTGCTGCTGGGCTGGCTGCTCTACGCGGTGTTCTTCACGGGCACCCTGAGCTATTTCCGCGACGAGATCAACGACTGGATGCGGCCCGAGCTGCACGGCTCGGTGCAGGACGCCGACACCGCGCAGCGCGCACTGAACGCCATGCAGCGCATCGCGCCGGAGGCCACGACCTGGACGCTGGGCCTGCCCGGTCCGCGCCAGGTGGCGGTGGCCGCATCCTGGCGCGAGCCCGGCGCCGCCACGGGCCGCGCAGGCACCAAGCGCGCCGAGATCGACGCCGCCACGGGCGAGAAGCTGGAGCCGCGCGAGACACGCGCCGGCAACTTCTTCTACCGCTTCCACTTCGAGCTGCACGCCATGCCGCGCATCTGGGGCCGCTGGATCGTGGGCTTCGCCACCATGCTGATGTTCGTGGCCATCATCACGGGCGTGATCACGCACAAGAAGATCTTCACGGACTTCTTCACCTTCCGCCCGCGCAAGGGCCAGCGCTCCTGGCTGGATGCGCACAACGCCACGGCCGTGCTGGCATTGCCGTTTCACATCGTCATCACCTTCAGCGGCCTGGTGCTGCTGATGTTCATGCTCATGCCCTGGGGCATACAGGCGGCCTACAACGGCGACACCAATGCCTACTTCGCCGATGTGCGCGGCGCACGCGGGCAGGCGGCCAACCAGGGCCCGGGCGCGCGCGGTGGCAAACAAGAGCGCCAGGCGGCCGCGCTGGCCGATATCGCGCCCATGATGGCCGAGGGCGCGCGCCGCTGGCCCGAGCACGGCGTGGGCAGCATTACCGTCAACACGCCCGGCACCTCGCGCGCGGTGGTCGAACTGCGCGAAGGCGGCGGCATGAGCCTCATCAACCGCGGCCAGTCCGAGACGCTGCGCTTCGACGGCGTGACCGGCCAGTTGCAGGCCAGCCCCGAGGCGCCCGTCATCTCCTGGGTGCGCGCCACCGGCAACGTGATCACCGGCGTGCACCTGGGCCGCTTTGCCGAGCCGGCCATGCGCTGGCTGCTGCTGCTCAGCGGTGTGATCGGCACCTTCATGGCTGCGTCCGGCATGGTGCTGTGGGTGGTCAAGCGCATGCCCGAGCGCCGCAAGCTGGGCCGCACGCCCTTCGGTCACCGTCTGGTGGAGGTGCTCAACGTGGGCTCCATCGCGGGCCTGTCGGTGGCCGTGGCCGGCTTCTTCTGGCTCAACCGCCTGCTGCCCGTGCCCATGCAGGCACGCAGTGATTGGGAGATCAACGGCTTCTTCATCATCTGGCTGCTGTGCCTGCTGCATCCGCTGCGGGTCTCGCACCGCAATGCCTGGCTGCAGCAGATGGCGCTGGCCGCCGTGCTGTATGCGCTGCTGCCCCTGCTCAACCTGCTGACGGGCGGCGCATCGCTGGTGCAGACCCTGGCCAACGGGCAGTGGAGCATCGCCAGCTTCGAGCTGCTGATGCTGGGCCTGGCCGCCATCCATGGCGTGGTGGCCTGGTGGCTGCTGCGCGGCAAGCCGGCAGCGGCTGCAGTGCCACGCACGCAAGCCCGCGCCGCCAGCCATGCCACCACGCTGGAGCGCGCGTCATGATGATTCTTGCCGCCTTTTTTCTGGCCTTTGCAGGCTTTGCCGTCATCGCCGCTTCCATGGACCGACACCAGGACCAACTGGGCACCGAAGGCCTGGCACCCGCACGCCTGAAGGCCTGGCGGCTGGCCGGCTACGCGCTGCTGGCCCTATCGCTGGCGCCTTGCCTGCTGCGCTGGAATGCCTCGGTGGCCGTGGCCGCCTGGCTGGGCCTGCTGACCTTTGCGGCCCTGGCCCTGGGCCTGCTGCTGACCTATGCGCCGCAGTTCGCGCGGCGCGTGGCGGCCGCTGCAGCGGCGGCGGGGCTGCTGGCCTGGCTGGTGGCTGGCTGATTCAATAGGCGGCAGCTGCCTGCTGTGCAGGCGTGGCCACCGGCGAATCCCCGAACTGCCCCCGCAGCCTGCGCGCCGCATTCGCAAACAGCAGCACATCCACGCCCACGGCCACGAAGCTGCAGCCCAGGTCCAGGTAGCGGCGGGCCAGGGCGGGGTCCGAAGTCAGGGTGCCGGCCGCTTTGCCGCTGGCGATGATGGTCTTCATGGCGGCTTCGATGGCGGCCTGCACTTCGGGGTGGCCGGGGTTGCCGCGGTGGCCCATGGAGGCGGCCAGGTCGGCGGGGCCGATGAAGACGCCGTGCACGCCGTCCACCGCGCAGATGGCTTCAAGGTTGTGAAGCGCGGCCACGGTCTCGGCCTGTACCAGCAGGCAGACCTCGTCGTCGGCCACTTGCAGGTAGTCGGCGCGTGCGCTCCACTGCGATGCGCGGCCCA
The DNA here is from genome assembly GCF_020523835.1 of Delftia sp. Lp-1. Lineage (NCBI taxonomy): Bacteria > Pseudomonadati > Pseudomonadota > Betaproteobacteria > Burkholderiales > Comamonadaceae > Delftia > Delftia sp. Lp-1. The sequence continues at coordinate 753,473 of NZ_JAJALJ010000002.1, forward strand.
CGGCGCTGCCCACGCCGCGCACGCCCAGCGGCGGGTAGCGCGTGGCGGCCACCACGGCGCGCGCCTGTTCGGCCGTGTCCACCATGGGCACGAGCAGGGTGGTGGCGCCTATGTCCAGCATCTGCTTGATCAGGGCCGTGCTGCCCTCGACCACGCGCACCACGGCCTGGGCCGGGTGCGGGGCCACGGCCTGCAGCGCGGCCAGGGTGCTGCGCACGTCGTTGGGCGCGTGCTCGCCGTCGATCAGCAGCCAGTCATAGCCGCAGGTGGCGGCGGCCTCGGCCAGGTAGGGGTCGGCCATGGACAGCCACAGGCCGATGCGGGGCTGGCCTGCGGCCAGGGCGGTCTTGAAGGGGTTATGGGCTGGCATGGTGTCCGGTGGTTTCGTTGAGGGAAAGATTCAGTCCAGCAGGCCCTGGCAGACGTACTTGGTGTGCAGGTAGTCGTCCAGGCCGTGGGTAGAGCCCTCGCGGCCGTAGCCCGACTCCTTGACGCCGCCGAAGGGCGCTGCCTCGGCGGCCAGCGCGCCTTCGTTGATGCCGACGATGCCGGTCTCCAATGCATCGGCCATGCGCCAGATGCGGCGCGCGTCGTTGCTGTAGAAGTAGGCGGCCAGGCCGAAGGGCGTGTCGTTGGCGGCGGCGATGACCTCGTCCTCGCTGTCGAAGACGGTGAGCGGCGCCACGGGGCCGAAGGTTTCCTCGCAGGCGCAGGCCATGGAGGCATCGGCGCCCGTGAGCACGGTGGGCGCGTAGTAGTTGGCACCCAGGGCATCCAGGCGCCTGCCGCCCGTGAGCACCCTGGCGCCGCGCGCCACGGCGTCCTGCACATGGCGCTCGATCTTTTCCACGGCGCGCGCGTTGATCATGGGGCCGATCTGCGAGGCCGGGTCGCTGGCCGGGCCCACGTGCAGCGCGGCCACGCGCGCGGCCAGCTTCTGTGCAAACACGTCGTGCACGCTGCGGTGCACGAAGACGCGGTTGGGGCAGACACAGGTCTGGCCGCCATTGCGGAACTTGGCGGCCATGAAGCCGTCGACGGCGGCATCGATGTCGGCGTCCTCGAAGACGATGAAGGGCGCATTGCCGCCCAGCTCCAGCGAGAGCTTCTTGAGCGTGTCGGCGCTGCGCCGCGCCAGGTGCTTGCCCACGGGCGTGGAGCCCGTGAAGGTGATCTTGCGCACGCGCGCATCGTCCAGCCAGACATCCACCACCTCGGGCGTCTTCTCGCGCGAGGCCGTGACGATGTTGAGTACGCCGGCCGGCACCCCCGCCTCCTGGGCCAGCAGCACCAGGGCCAGCGAGGTCAGCGGCGTGTCTTCCGCGGGCTTGCAGACCACGGTGCAGCCGGCGGCCAGCGCGGGCGCGATCTTGCGGGCGATCATGGCGGCCGGAAAATTCCAGGGCGTGATGGCGGCCACCACGCCCACGGGCTCGCGCAGCGCAAACATGCGCCGGCCCGGCGCGGGTGCGGGAATGATCTCGCCGTTCATGCGCGTGGCCTCTTCGGCAAACCATTCGATGTAGCTTGCCGCGTAGGCGACCTCGCCCTTGCCCTCGGCCAGGGGCTTGCCCTGCTCGCGGCTGATGAGGCGGCCCAGGTCGTCCTGGTGGGCCAGCACCAGGTCGTTCCAGCGCTTGATGATGGCGGCGCGCTGTTTGGCAGGCGTCCTGCGCCAGGCGGGGAAGGCGGCATGCGCGGCGTCCAGCGCGGCGCGGGCCTCGGCGGCGCCGGAGTCGGGCACCTCGGTGATCAGTGCGCCCGTGGCGGGGTCGGTCACTGCCAGGCGTGGGGTTGGGGCGGAGGGCGTGGCCGTCGCAGTCGCAGTCGTCCATTGGCCGGCGATGAAGTTGGCGCTGCGCAGCAGCTCGGGGCGGGTCAGGGTCAGTGGCATGGAATCGGTGGATGCAGGTGTTGTAAGGGGCGGCTCAGCTCACGATGCCCAGGTGCCAGGGCACGAACTCATGGTCGCCCAGGCCCAGGGCCTCGCTCTTGGTGGGCTCGCCGCTGGCGTGGCGCAGGATCTGCGCGAAGATGCGCTGCCCCATCTCGGGCACGCCGCATTCGCCGTCCACGATCAGGCCGCAGTTGATGTCCATGTCCTCTTCCAGACGGCGGTACATGGGCGTGTTGCTGGCCAGCTTGATGGTGGGCGCGGGCTTGCTGCCGAACATGGAGCCGCGCCCCGTGGTGAAGCAGATCAGGTGCGCACCGCTGGCAATCTGGCCCGTGGAGGCCACGGGGTCGTAGCCCGGCGAATCCATGAAGACGAAGCCCGGCTCGGTGATGGGCTCGGCGTATTCGTAGACGGCGCGCAGCGGCGTGGTGCCGCCCTTCATGGCCGAGCCCAGCGATTTCTCGAAGATGTTGGCCAGGCCCCCGGCCTGGTTGCCGTGGCCGACCACGCCGTTGAACTGCGCGTTCTGGCCGGCCGCGTAGCGCTCCCACCAGGCCAGGCGGTCCAGCAGCTTCTGCCCCACGGCAGGCGTGATGGCGCGGCGCGTGAGCATGAATTCCACGCCATGGATCTCGGGCGTTTCCGACAGGATGGCCGTGCCGCCGTGGCGCACCAGGATGTCCATGGCCGCGCCCAGGGCCGGGTTGGCCGTGATGCCCGAAAACCCGTCCGAGCCGCCGCACTCCAGCCCGATCTTCAGGTGGCTGGCGCTGACCGTGCTGCGCCGCGCGGCATCGGCTTCGGGCAGCATCTCTTCGATGGCGCGGATGCCGGCCTCTATGGTCACGCGCGTTCCGCCGACCTCCTGCATCACCAGGGTGCGCATGAGCCGGCCTTCGCTCAGGCCCTGCGACTGCACCAGGGCATCGACCTGGTTGCGCTCGCAGCCCAGGCCCACGATGAGCACGCCGGCCAGATTCGGGTGGCGCGCATAGCCGGCCAGCGTGCGGCGCAGCACGTCGAAATGCTCGCTGGGCGAAGACATGCCGCAGCCGCTGGTCTGGGCAAACGCCACCACGCCGTCCACGTTGGGGAATGCCGCCATGCGCTCGGCCGTGAAATGCGCGGCAATGCGCTTGATCACCGTGGCCGAGCAGTTCACCGACGACAGGATGCCGATGAAGTTGCGCGTGCCCACGCCGCCGCCCGCGCGCACAAAGCCCTGGAAGCTGGCGCGCTGCGCCTCGGGCACATAGTCCACGGGCCGCACATCGGCGCCGAAGGCCGGGTCGCGGTAGTAGTCCACGATGCGCAGGTTGTGGCTGTGCACATAGTCGCCGGCCTCCAGCTCGCGCATGGCCACGCCGATCACGGTGTCGTACTTCTTCACCTGCTCGCCCTCTGCGATGCGGCGCGCGGCGATCTTGTGGCCCGCAGGCACCTGGGCGCGGGCGCGCACGCCCAGTTCGGGAATCTCCTGGCCCAGCGACAGAGCGGTCTTGGCGACCAGCACGTTGTCGTTGGGATGCAGGTGCAGCAGGGGGCTATCGGTGCGGGACATGCGGGACATGCGGGGCTTTCATCGGTGTGGGTTCGCGGGCTGTCAGCCCTTCATCAATTCGCGCAGCTTGAGCTTGTCGATCAAGACGGTCTCTTTTTGATAGACCGTGTTCACGTACTTCTCGTAGTCGGGGCCGTCCAGGTAGAGCAGCGGCGCATCCAGCTTCTCGGCCACGGACTTGAACTCGGGGCTGGCCACGGCGGCGCGGAAGGCCTCGCGCAGCCTGGCCGCCACGGCCGGGTCCAGGCCACGCGGCGCGCCGATGCCGTTGGGCGCATCGACCACCACGTCGTAGCCGCATTCGCGCAGCGTGGGCACGTCCTTGAAGCGCGCCGTGCGCTGCTCGCCCCAGGTGGCCAGCAGGCGCAGCTTGCCGGCCTCCACATGGGGAGCCCAGGAGCTGGAGTCGGCCAGCGCATCCACATGGCCGCCCAGCACGCCCTGCAGTGCCTCGGCGCCGCCCTTGTAGGGCACATGGTTGAGCTGTATGCCGGCCACGCCCGCAAATTCCTCCATGCCCACATGCGTGGCACCGCCCACGCCTGCATGGGCATAGGTCACCTGGCCGGGCCTGGCCTTGGCGGCGGCCACGAAGTCCTTGAGCGTCTTGAACGGCGAATTGGCGGGCACGGCAATGCCGAAGGTCTGGCCCGAGGTACGCGCGATGTAGGTGTAGTCCTTGCGCGGATCGGCCTGCAGGCTGCCCAGTTGCGAAAAGCGCGTGACCGAGATGGGAATCTGGCCGATGGTGTAGCCGTCCGCCCTGGCCGAGGCCAGCGCCTTGGCGCCGATCATTCCCGATGCGCCCGCACGGTTCTCCACCGCGATCGGCTGGCCCAGAAGCTTGCCGGCCACTGTGCACAGCGCTCGCATGGACTGGTCGGCCGTGCCGCCCGCAGGCCAGGGGCAGATGAAGGTGATGGGGCGTTCGGGCCAGTTCTGGGCGAAAAGAGGTCCGGTGGCTGCCAGTGCGCTGGCGCCGAGCGTGGCGAGCACGAATTCGCGCCGGCTTGCATGGCGTGTGCGTGGGGTGTTCATCGCTTGTCTCCTGTATTGGCTTTTGCAGCCCTGTGATCCGGGCCTTGGGCTGACTGGCGCGATTGTTCAGCGCCTGATCATGACAATCCAATGAAAAGATAGACTGGCTTCATAACCTCAAAGCTATGAAGACTCCATGAGCAAGATAGACCGCGTGCTGCGCTCCAACCTCAAGCTGCGCCATCTGCAGCTGCTGGTGGCCCTGGACCAGTTCCGCCACCTGGGCCGCGCCGCCGAGTTCCTGGCCGTGACCCAGCCCGCCGTCTCCAAGACCCTGGCCGAGATCGAGCGCATGCTGGACATGACGCTGTTCGAGCGCTCCACGCGCGGCACCGAGCCCACGGCGGCCGGCGTCAGCATGGTGCGCTTTGCGCGCTCGGTGCTGGCGGGCTTCGAACGCACGCGCGATGAAATGGCGGCCGAGGCCAGCGGCACACGCGGGCGCACCAGCGTGGGCGCCATGGTGGTGGCCACGCCCGTGCTGCTGGCCCGGGCCGTCGAGCAGTTGAAGGCGCGATCGGCCCAGACCACGGTGCTGGTCGAGGAGGGCGATCTCACGCGGCTGCTGCCCAAGCTGCGCATGGGCGAGCTGGACCTGTTCGTGGGCCGGCTCGAACCCGGCTATGCCTCGCCCGACCTGGAGACCGAAGCCCTGTACGACGAGCCCATGGTCGCCGTCGTGCGCCCCGGCCATGCGCTGCTGGCGCAGCCTGCCAGCTGGCAGGCGCTGGCCGACATGCCCTGCGTCATGCCCCCGCCCTGGGCATCGCTGCGCGTGAAGCTGGAGCAGCAGTTCTTCGCCCACGGCCTGCATCCGCCGGCCGACCTGGTGGAGTCCGCCTCATTCCTATCGCAGATCAGCTTCCTGCACCAGCGCGGCGCCGTGGCCTTCATGGCGCGCGGCGTGGCGCAGCATTTCGCGCAGCAGGGGCTGGTCGCCGTGCTGGACCTGCCCGTGCCCATCGACCTGCCCCCCGTGGGCCTGATCACCCTGCGCGGCCAGCCGATGACGGCGACGACGCGGTTGCTGGTGGAGTGTTTGCGGGCGGTGGGGAACGGCCTGGCGTCGCGCTGAAATCGTCTTGGGAAGTGGAAGTGGAAGCGGAAGTGAGCCTGGGGCCGGCCGGATGCCGCGTCAGCTCTGCGCCACCGGCATGCCCACCACCAGCCCATTCAGCTGTGGCGATACCGTGATCTGGCAGGCCAGCCGCGAGTCTCCGCGCACGTCGAGGGCGAAGTCCAGCATCTCCCTTTCGCCGCCCTGGGCCGGGCCCACGCGGTCCAGCCACTCCGGTTGTATGTAGACATGGCAGGTGGCGCAGGCACAGGCGCCGCCGCATTCGGCATCGATGCCCGGCACGCCGTTGGAGACGGCGGCGCGCATGAGGCTCTGGCCGTCCGTGGCCTGTACCACGTACTCGCGGCCGCTGTGTTCTATGAAGGTGATGGTGGTCATGGCGTGGGTGGGGCTTTGGGGGGGAGGGGCGGGAAACCGGGGTCGGCGCAGTGCGTGGCGGCGATGGCCTTGCGCGCTGCCATGAATTCGCCCGGTGAGTTCACGCATTCGGCGGCGCACAGCTGGCCACCGCGCAGGTGCAGGACGGCGAACCTGCCGCTGGCCGGGTCGCCGCGCAGCACGGTCTGGTCGCCATGGCCGGGCAGGCCGGCGATCTGCAGCTTGGTGTCGTACTGATCGGACCAGAACCAGGGCGCTTCATGGGCGGGCAGTGCGCGGCCCGTGATGGCGCAGGCTGCGCGCCGGGCCTGTTCGAGCGCGCTGGGCACGCTTTCGAGCCGGTGCAGCCCGGGGTAGCCGGCCAGGGGGCGGCGCGTGGCATCGCCTATGGCGTAGATGCCGGCCATGGCGGTACGGCCTTCGCCGTCCACGGCAATGCCGCCCGCGCAGTCCAGGCCGAGGGACTGCGCCAGCTCCACGCTGGGCGCTGCGCCCACGCCGATGAGCACGGCATCGCACTCCAGGCGGGAGCCATCGGCCATCCTCAGGCCCGTGATGCCGGTGGGGCTGTCGCCCTGGATGGCGGTGACCGAGGCGTTGAAATGCACCTCCACGCCCTGGCCTGCATGCAGGCCGTGCAGATGTGCGGCCATCTGCGACGAGGCGCTGCGCGACAACAGCCTGCCTTCGCGCTCGATGACCCGGACCTGCACCCCCAGCTTGCGGGCCGTGGACGCGACTTCGAGACCCACATAGCCGCCGCCGATGATGGCCAGGCAGCGGGCGGTCTGCAGGTGGCCCCGCAGCGCCTGCGCGTCTTCCATGGTGCGCAGGTAGGTCACGCCGGGCCGCTCACCCCCGGGCAGGGCCAGCCAGCGCGGTGCGGCGCCTGTGGCAATGACCAGGTGGTCGTAGTGCAGTGCCGACCCATCGTTCAGCGCTACCTGCCGCGAGCCCGGCTCTATGGCCATGGCGCGCACGCCCAGGCGCAGGGCAATGGCCTGGTCGGCATAGGCGCTGGCGGGCCGCAGCAGCAGATCGTCCGGGCCCATGGCCTGCTGCAGCCAGGCCTTGGACAGCGGCGGGCGCTGGTAGGGCGGCAGGTCTTCGCCGCCGACCAGGGTGATGGGACCCGGGTGGCCGTACTGGCGCAGCAGGGCGGCCAGGGTGCCGCCGGCATGCCCGGCGCCGATGATGACGGCGTGCCCTTGGGCGTGTTGTGCGGGGGTCATGATGCACCTTTGCACGAGGCCTGGACTGCGGGGCGGGCGCAGATCTCGTCCCAGGCTTGCCGCATGAAGCGTGCGGCCGCCACGTTCTGCGCCAGCAGGTCATAGCGTGCGCCCAGGCCGTAGTCGGGCAGGTTGATGAATTCGGTGGTGAGGTGGCGCAGCGGGCTGTGCGGGTGCGCGTGGTGGTAGGCCAGCACCTTGCGGATGGCCTCCTTGGAGGGCTCCAGCAGGTAGGCGTGCCAGGGCGAATGCCATTCGCCGGGGCCGGGCCGCAGCATGGGGTACTGGATGCCCCGGCCCGGCCTGCCGTCCTCGTTGCGGTGCCACAGGTTCAGGGGCTGGTTGGGGCCGGCTGCGCGCAGCTGGGCCCAGCGCACGATGCCCATGTCCAGCCATTGTTCGCACAGCGAGCCGGGCTCGAAGGGGTCCAGCACCAGTTCGCCGCTCTCGACCAGTTCGCGCACGCCCGACAGTTCCTGCTCGGCCGGGTTGCCGATCTTGAAGTTCACATGGCTGTAGTCCAGCGTGAAGTGGAAGGGCACGCCATGCGCCTGCACGCGCCGGGCCACCTCGCGTACGCGCAGGAAATCCTCGGTCCACATGTTGACGTGCAGCTCGAAGCTGGGCTCCACGCCCAGAGACATGGCGTCGTCGTAGACGCGCAGGTAGTGGTCGGTGATCTCGGCATCGTCCAGCACATGGCCGTCGCGGTGGTGCTTGAAGGTCATGATGTTGTGGCAGCGCGCGCCTATGGCCTGGCAGATGCGCAGGTTGTGGGCCAGCAGGGCCTCGTCCTCGCCCAGGCGGTAGAACCAGCTGGCCGTGTGCACGGGCAGGTTGAACTCGGCGATGGCGGCCTCGTACTCGGCCATTTGCGTGCGCAGAGGCAGGCGGTCGAAGCAGTCGAAGGCGCCGGTTTCACTGACCAGGCGGAACTGCTCGCGTATGGGCAGCTCCTGAAGGCCGATGGGCTGGTGGCGCGAGGAGCGCTGCACGCCACGGCCGTTGCAGCCGATGGGCGGGAGGGGCGGGTGGGTGTCGTCGTGCATGGCCCGCTCCTCAGCCGCCCGTGGGCGCGCCCTCGATCATGCGATCCACCATGCGGCGCATGCGCCGGGGGGCCGCATCGATGGCGATCTTGATGGTCTTGCGCGTGGCAAAGCGCTTTTCGTTGCGCTCTATGGCTTCGAGGATGGCCTTGTCCTCGGCGAAGGCGACGCGGAAGTCGGCAGAGAGGGCCGCATTGGTGTCGGCATCGGCCGTGAAGTTCTTGACGTGCAGCCAGTGGTCGATGGAGGTGTTCCGGTCCACGGGCGTCATGAAGTGGCAGGCATAGATCTGCATGCAGTTGTCGCGCCGGCCCTCGGGTGCGCCCGTGCCCGTGGCGGCACTGCCGAAGTCGATGATGGCGATGCTGGGCGCGTGGTAGTGGTAGTAGTGCCAGCGGTCCACGTTGCCGCTGAAATTGCCGTACTTGGCGAACAGCGGAATGGCCGGCGCATCGATGATCCAGCGCCAGGTGACGATGCGGCCGTCCAGCTCCTCGTGGTGCACGGGGATGTCCTCGCTGGCCGCGTTGCCCAGCGTGCTCAGGTGAACAAAGCTCACATGGGCTGGGTCGCAGAGGTTGTCGGCCAGGTTCAGGTAGTTGGCCTCTATGCGCAGCGCATCGCCTTCGACGGCGCTCCACGCCGGGTCGTGGTACTGGGGCAGGTCGAACACCGGCACGCTGTCGGCGCGCGAGGGATCGCCCATCCAGATCCAGACCAGGCCCATGTTCTCCTTGACCGGATAGGTGGTCACCACGGCGTTGCCCGGGATCATGTCTTGGCCTGGCACGCGCGTGCAGCGGCCGGTGCAGTCGAAGGTCAGGCCGTGGTAGCCGCATTCGATGGCATCGCCCTTGAGCTTGCCCATGGACAGCGGCAGCAGGCGGTGGGGGCAGGCGTCCTCCATGGCCACGACGGCGCCGGCCTCGGTGCGGTAGAGCACCACGTCGCGTTCGACGATGCGGTGGGCCGACAGCTGGCGGCCCACGTTGCGCGACCAGGTCAGCGGGTACCAGGTATCGAGTACATAGGTTTCCATGGGGGCTCTCCTTGTTGAGTGTTCAATCAATTTTGTTTGAGTGAACACTCAATTTCAATATGGCGTTTTTCCCTAGAATGGCCCACGCAATGCCCCCTTCACCTGACGCCGTGCCCATGACCACTGATCCCGAGGAAGTTCCCGCCATCCCGAAGCGCAAGGCTGCGCCCGCCAGGAAAGCCGCTGCGAAGTCGGCTCCTGCCAAGGCCCCTGCCAAGGCCCCTGCCAAGGCGTCTGCGGGGCGCAAGCGGACTGCCAAGACCGGCAAGACGACCAAGGAGGCCATCTTGCTGGCGGCCGAGATCGAGTTCGCCAGAAGTGGCTACGACGGCGCCAGCGTGCAGCGCATCGGCAAGCAGGCCAAGTGCTACGAGAGCCTTCTCTACTACCACTACGGCAGCAAGGACAAGCTGTTCGCCGCCGTGCTGGAGAACGCCTACCGCAAGCTGGTGGAGGCCGAGGCGAAGCTGCTGGTGGACTTCGACGATCCGCGCGCTGCGCTGGAGGCCGTGGTGCGCTTCATGTGGCGCTACTACCAGGAGCACCCGGAGCTGATCTTCCTGCTCAACACCGAAAACCTGCTCAAGGGCAAGCACCTGAAGAAGGCCTCGGGCATACGCGACTTCTTTCCCAACGCCATCACGCTGCTGCGCAAGGCTGTGGAATCGGGAATGGCCCAGGGCCTGTTCCGTCCCGATGTGCACATCGACGATCTCTACATCACGGTCATGGGACTGGGCTACTTCTACCTCTCCAATCGCCACACGCTGAGCGCCTTCTTCGACAAGGAGCTGCTGCAGCAGGCCGAGCTGCAGCGCTGGGGCGACCACATGGTGGAGACGGTGTTGCGCGTGGTGCAGCAGCCACCGGCCCAGCCCCAGCCCAGGACTCAGAAATAGTGGCGCAGGCCCAGGCCCCAGGTCTGGCCGCTGCCGGCGCCCGTGCCCGTGATGCGGTCGTGCAGGCTGTTGAGGTAGATGTCCGTGCGCTTGGACAGGGGGTAGTCATAGCCCACGGCCCAGGTGTTGCGCCTGGCCTCTTCGGCGCCCGAGGTGCGCGCATGGCCATATGAGGCCAGCACGGCGCCCGGGCCTGCGGGAATCGAAAGGCCGAACTGGCCGCTGTTCCTGCGGCGGTCCGCGCCGGCCACGGTGTCGGCCAGCCGCTGGTACTGGGCGAACAGCTTGACCATGCCCAGATCGTAGGAGCCGCCCAGCAGCCAGGCGCTCTGGCGGTCAAAGCCGGTGGCGGTAGCGGTGGTGGCGGCATTGGGATAGGCCACGTTCTGGTAGGCGAGGGCGGCGGCGAATGCGCCGCCCGCATAGCCGAGGCTGGCGCCGTACTTGTCCGCATCGCGGCGCTGGGACGCGGGCGTGCCGGCAGGCGGCTCGAACGAATACTGCAGCCGTGCCGTGAATCCGCCCCAGGACGGGCTGGTGTAGAGCAGGCTGTCACTCCAGCCCGAGTCGCCCCGCAGCGGCGCGGCGGCCGTGCCGTTGGGCCCGAAGCTGTGCAGCACCGCGGGTGAGAACGAAAAGGACCCTGCATACGGGTTGACGGCGATGGTGGCCAGCCAGTAGGGCGTGGTGTTGCGCCCCAGTTGCAGCGTGCCCCAGCCGCTGCTCAGTCCCACATAGGCGCTGCGCGCAAAGAAGGCGTCATTGGCAAAACGCCCTTCGGAGCCGCTGTCCGCGCGGTAGAAGGCCTCCAGTGCAAACACGGCCTTCAATCCAGAACCCAGGTCCTCCGTTCCGCGCAAGGCCCAGAAATTCGTCTGCATGCCGCCTGGCGTGAGCACGCCCGTGCCCTTGTCCGCGCCCAGCGGGCGCGAAAACCCCGCGAAGGCATCGATCTGACCCTGCAGCGTGACCTGCGCGCCCGCCGGCAGCGGGGCGATGGCATGGAGCAGGGCAAGTGCCGGGGCGGCCAGGGCAATGGCGTGTCCTGTCCTTGAATGCAGTCTGGGCATGGGGTGTCTCCTCGGTTCTGATCACGGATGTCATTCCGCGGGTTCGGTGTTTTTAAAGCGTATGCACTTGAATTGAGTCGGGTTCACTACAAAGGAGCACCAAGGCATTGCGTGAGTTGATGCCCCTTGTTTCCCTTGCGTGCAGGGATTTTTGTGCGACTTGATCGATGATTGCTATCGGGAAACTACTTGATTTGTTTTTGACTATCGTGCGTAGCATTGAGCGTAGGCACTTGAAATTTCCACTGCAGACAGATGTTTCCGCCGGATCCGGCTGCAGTGCGCCAACGCGGCGACGCAGGGCCATGAACGGTGGCAATGGTCAACACAGCAAGGAGCTGAAATGTCAGTTCACAGCAATGCAGGCATTGGCGGTATGCAGGGGCAGGGGGTCCATTTGCGGGAGCAGGAGAAGGAGCGGCGGCAGCTGTACGGGCGCGTGACGTGGCGGCTCGTGCCCTTCTTCTGTCTGTGCTACCTGGCCGCCTATCTGGACCGCATCAACGTGGGGCTGGCCAAGCTGCAGATGCAGCAGGACCTGGGCTTCAGCGAGACGGTCTACGGCCTGGGTGCGGGCCTGTTCTTCGTGGGCTACATCCTCTTCGAGGTGCCCAGCAACCTGGTGCTGGCGCGCATGGGCGCGCGGCTGTGGATCGCGCGGATCATGATCACCTGGGGCCTGATCTCGGGCGCGACCATGTTCGTGAGCACGCCCATGCAGTTCTATGTGCTGCGCTTTCTGCTGGGTGTGGCCGAGGCGGGGTTCTTTCCCGGCGTCATGCTGTACCTGACCTACTGGTATCCCACGCGCATGCGCAGCAAGATCATGGCGCTGTTCCTGATCGGCCTGCCGCTGGCCAGCCTGGTCGGGGCGCCGCTGTCGGGCTGGATCATGACGGCCTTTGCCGGCGTGCGTGGCCATGCGGGCTGGCAGTGGCTGTTCTTCCTGGAGGCGATTCCCTCGGTGGTGCTGGGCCTGCTGGTCTTCGTCTACCTGCCCAACAGCATCGAGTCGGCCCAATGGCTGTCGCCGCGCGACAAGGGCGTGCTGCGCGCCAACCTCGACAGCGACAGGCTGGCCGAGTCCCACCATTCGCTGTGGGCGGCGCTGTCCAGCGGCCGCGTCTGGCTGCTGGGCATGATCGACCTGAGCCTGATGATGTCCACCTATGCGATCAGCTTCTGGCTGCCCACCATCATCCGCGAGGCGGGGGTCAGGAGCACGGCCGAGATCGGCCTGCTCACGGCCGTTCCCAATGCCTTTGCCATCGCTGCGCTGCTGCTCAACGGCATCAGCTCCGACCGGCGCCGCGAGCGGCGCTGGCACATCGTGCTGCCGGCACTGGCGGGCGCGGCCGCCATGGCGCTGAGCACGCTGTACACCGGCCATGTGTTCGCCACCGTGCTGCTGTTCTCTCTGGCGACGGCGGGCATCATGGCAGCCTTTCCCGTGTTCTGGTGCCTGCCCGCCACGTTCCTGACGGGGCCGGCGGCGGCCGCAGGCATTGCGCTGATCGCCTCCATTGCCAACCTGGGAGGCTTTGCGGCCACCTATTTGCTGGGCTGGCTCAAGGATCTCACGCACTCGTCGAGCGCAGGCCTGCTGCTGTTCGCCGCCTGCCTGGTGGCCGGCAGCCTCTTGACGCTGGCCCTGCCCAAGGCCGTGGTCAACCGCTGAGTGCTGATGGTGCGCCTGTTCAGCGCATGGTCACGAACTCCTCGGCCGCCGTGGGGTGGATGGCCACGGTGTCGTCGAAGTCGCGCTTGGTGGCGCCCATCTTGAGCGCCACGGCAAAGCCCTGCAGCATCTCGTCCATCCCCAGGCCGATGCCGTGTATGCCCACGATGCGTTCCTCGGGGCCCACGCAGACCAGCTTCATGCGCGCGGGCTGGCGGTGGCGCGTGACGGCCGTGTACATGGCGGTGAAGGCCGATTGGTAGACCTTGACCTGATCGTCGCCAAAGCGCTCGCGTGCCTGCGGTTCGGTCAGGCCCACGGTGCCGATGGGCGGGTGGCTGAAGACCACGGTGGGTACGTTGTCGTAGTCCAGGTGCTCGCCGGTCTTGCCGTTGAACAGGCGCTCGGACAGGCGCCGGCCTGCGGCCACGGCCACGGGCGTGAGTTCGATGCGGCCCGTGATGTCGCCCACGGCGTGGATGCCGGGCACATTGGTGTCCTGGAACTTGTCCACCGCGATGTGGCCGCTGTCCTGCAGCGCCACGCCCGCGGCCTCCAGGTTCAGACCCGAGGTGTCGGGCCTGCGGCCCACGGCCCAGACCACGCAGTCCACGGTGTGGCTGCTGCCGTCCTGCAGTTGCAGGTCCAGGCTGCCGTCTGCGTTGCGGACCACGGCCTTCGGGGTGGCCTGGCGGTGCACTGCGGGGCCTTCGGCCTCCATGATCTCCATCAGGGTCTGGCTCAGCAGCGGATCGAACCCGCGCAGTGCCGAGTTCTGGCGCAGGAACAGATGGGTCTGCGATCCCAGCGCGTGCAGCACGCCGGCAATCTCCACGGCGATATAGCCGGCACCCACCACGGCCGTGCGCGCAGGCAGGGCCTTGAGGGCGAAGAAGCCGTCCGAGTCGATGCCCAGCTCGGCGCCCGGAATGTCGGGCCGTGCCGGCCGCGTGCCCGTGGCGATGAGGATGTGATCGGCACTGAGCCGCTGGCCGCCCACCTCCACGGTGCGCGCATCCACGAAGCGGCCAAAGCCCTGGATCAGCTCGACCTTGTTGCGCGCCAGGCCGCTTTCATACGAGGCATGGATGCGGTCGATGTAGGCGCTGCGGCTGTCCAGCAGGCGCTGCCAGTCCAGGCGGTTGACGGTGGCATCCCAGCCGTAGTCGGGGCCGTAGCGGTGCATGGCCTCGCCGATCTGGGCCGCATGCCACATGACCTTCTTGGGCACGCAGCCCACGTTGACGCAGGTGCCGCCGATCTCGCCGGCTTCGATCAGTGCGCAGTGGCGCCCGTGCATGGCGGCGCGGTTGGCCGATGCAATGCCGCCGCTGCCGCCGCCGATGACGATGTAGTCGTAGTGCTTCATGGAGATTCCGTGCTTTGCTGAGCGGCCCGAATGCCGCAGTCGGCCATCTTGCCCTGTTCGCTGGCCAGGGGCCTGCGGCGGGGGCAATGCCGCCATCTCCGCGCCCAGACGACGGCCCGGTCGACCGGCACATCGCCGCTTTGCAGGCCCGGGGGGCAGCAGGAGTGTGCTGGCGGGTGACGGGACCGTGGCGCGGCAGCCCGCGTTGCGCAGGGGGCGGGACGCACTGTCAAGAAAAGCGCAACGCGCAGTCAAGGCGCGGGCAGGTGCGGCCGCTAGGCTCCTGCATTGCCGGTACACCCGGCATGGACCAGAGGAACAGCAAGTTGAAACGGGAGTGCATGTGAGAGAACGAGGCAGTCGCCTTCAGGCGGAATTTTCCAGGGCCATGATGCCGTGGGTGGCGGTATTCGGAGCAGGCCTGCATTGCGCTGCTGCCGTGGCCGCGCCAGCACAGGGGTTGGTCATGACGGGCTACCAGACGCAGTCCAACGCTTTGTATACGAGCATGGTGACCGAATACACGTTCAGCGTGGGCGGTGTGGTGCAGCAAGGCGGCACGCCACCGGCCACAGCGGACTGGGCCACCCCTTCCAACTACTGGGATGGCGGCTGGGCGCTCAACAGCTGGAACGAGCGCTACACATACAGCTACCAGGGCCAGATCCTGCAGACTACCAACCCCCTGGACATTCCTGCGGCGGCAGCCTGGGCCACGATCAGCTCCTTTCAGATCGAGGGGTCCTCCTTCCCGCGTCCCATCGACAGTACTGTTTTCCACTATTCGCTCGATGGCATCCAGACCCTGCTTGCCATGGACGCATCGTCCATCCCCGCCAATGCGGTCTGGGCGGGCCTGTCATCCCTGTCCGATGGGTGGAATGCAACACAAAACCATGGGTTTGCCAGCTATGTGCTGGGCCGCCCGGTCTTCAGTCTGCCTCCCGCCGTCGACCCGCAGGCGGGCGGTGTGACGGCCAAGGCCCACGTGGCGCTGGACCGGGACGGCACGGGTTACTGGCAGGTACTTGCTGCGGCCGCGGCGGCGCCGGATGCCGCCGCGCTGCAGGCCGGCGGCTCCCCGGTCGGCATGACGGCAGGCGTGGTCCACGATATCGATATCGGGGGGCTGGCGGTGAATACGGCCTACAGGCTGCACTTCATCGCCAGGGATGGCGCAGGCCGCGTGCAGCCGGATGTGGCCAGCGTGCCCTTCACCACGCTCAGGCTGGAGCAGAGCATCGACTTTGCGCAGCCGTCGGCGCAAACCTTCGGCATGACATTCACGCCCGTTGCAACGGCTACCTCCGGCCTGGCCGTGACGTTTTCCGCATCTGCGCCAGAGGTTTGCACTGTCGATGCCGCAGGGGTGTTCAGCTTCCATTCCGCAGGCACTTGCAGGATGACGGCCCGGCAGGGCGGCGATGCGACCTATGGTCCCGCCCCCGAGGTGGCTTACCCTGTGACGGTGCAGCCTGCTGCGCAGAACATCGTCTGGAGCATGCCGGCGGCCCTGGTCGTGGATGCACGGGTGGCTCTGAGCGCCGCCGGCGGTGGCTCGTCCCAGGCCGTGCAGTTCAGCTCCCTGACGCCGGCGGCGTGCTCCGTCAGCGGTGCCGAGGTGGCCGGCAGGCTGGCGGGTACGGACAACTGCCTGCTGGCCGCCGATCAACAGGGGGATGCCAACCATCTGCCTGCGGCCCGGCAAGTCCTGTCCTTGAGCATCGGCAAGGGCCCGCAGGCCATTGCCTTCACTTCCGTGGCGCCAGCGGCCGCCAAGGTGGGCGACACCTATGCCGTGGCAGCAACGGGCGGGGCTTCCGGCAAGGTGGTGGTGTTCTCCGTGGATGCGGCGACGGCTGCCCATTGCACCATCGCGGGCAGTTCTGTCTCCTTCACTGCGCCGGGACCCTGCCGCATCCTGGCCGACCAGGCCGGCGACGCGAACTACGAGGTGGCGGCAAGGCAGCAGCAAAGCGTGCAGATCGCCCAGGCCACAACCACCCTGGCGATCACCTCGACCCCCAACCCTTCCCGGCCCGGCGACGATGTGACCATCAGCGTGTCGGCCGTGACCGGGGCACAGGACCGACGGGGGGCGCTGCGGGCGATGGCGGCGGCGCTCCCCTCGGGCAGCATCACGGTCTCGTACAACGGGGCGCAGCTGGGGTCGGCTCCCCTGGTTGGCGGCGCCGCCAGCATCACGGTCCGGCTGCCCGTGGCGGCCGGATCCCACGGCCTTGTGGTCGACTACAGCGGGGATGCAGTCCACGCCCCGATGAGCCAGGGCTTCACACAGGCCGTGGTGGCGGCGCCGGTGCCCACACCTGTGCCGGCCCTGCACACCGTGGCGCTGGTCATGCTGAGCCTGCTGGCGGCCGGGATGGGGGCCGGCAGGCTGCGCAGGGGCCGCATGGGCCGGTAGGCCGGGCTGCCGGGCGGCATGAGAACCCCGGCGTGGCGCCTCAGGCGGCAGCGATGCGCCGGGCGATGGCCTGGCCCACTTCGGTGGTGCTGGCCGTGCCGCCCAGGTCGGGCGTGCGGGGGCCGTTCTTGATGACTTCCTCGATGGCCGAGACGATGGCGTCGTGCGCCGCGCGGCCTGCGCCCTGGCCGTGGGTCAGGAAGTCCAGCATCAGCGCCGCCGACCAGACCATGGCGATGGGGTTGGCGATGTTCTTGCCGTAGATGTCGGGCGCCGAGCCGTGCACGGGCTCGAACAGGCTGGGGAAGCTGCGGTCGGGGTTGAGGTTGGCCGAGGGGGCCAGGCCGATGGTGCCCGTGGTGGCCGGTCCCAGGTCGCTGAGGATGTCGCCGAACAGGTTGGTGGCGGCCACCACGTCGAAGCGGCCCGGCTGCAGCACGAAGCGCGCGGTCAGGATGTCGATGTGCTGCTTGTCCAGCGTGACGTCCGGGTAGGCCTTGGCCACGTCCTCGGCGCGCTGGTCCCACCAGGGCATGCTGATGGCGATGCCGTTGCTCTTGGTGGCCAGGGTGACGTGCTTGCGCTCGCGGCTTTGGGCCAGGTCGAAGGCGTACTTGAGCAGGCGCTCGGCACCCTTGCGCGAGTAGACCGATTCCTGGATCACGATCTCGCGGTCCGTGCCCTCGTACATGATGCCGCCCAGCGAGGTGTATTCGCCTTCGGTGTTCTCGCGCACCACGTAGTAGTCGATGTCGCCGGGCTTGCGGCCGGCCAGCGGGCAGGGCACGCCTTCGAACAGGCGCACGGGACGCAGGTTGATGTACTGGTCGAACTCGCGGCGGAACTTGAGCAGCGAGCCCCACAGCGAGACATGGTCGGGCACGGTGGCAGGCCAGCCCACGGCGCCGAAGAAGATGGCGTCCATGCCGGAGAGTTGCGCCTTCCAGTCGTCGGGCATCATTTTTCCGTGGGCCAGGTAGTAGTCGCAGTGGGCCCAGTCGAAATGGTGGAATTCGAGCTTGATCGCAAAGCGGCTGGCGGTGGCCTCCAGCGTGCGCAGGCCTTCGGGCATGACTTCCTTGCCAATGCCGTCACCGGCGATGACGGCGATCTTGAATGTGTCTTGCATGGTGTCTGTCCTTGGATCGAATGGATGGATATGAAGCGGCGCCGCTGACAGCCTGGCCGCATGCATGGCATTGTTGGCTGCGCCAGGGCTAAATACAATCGGCCAACTGTGGTTCCATTGTTTACAGATCGTGAATAAACAACCGGCTCCCGAAGACCTGCGTGTCTTCACCGTGGTGGCTCGCAAATCCGGCTTTGCCGCTGCGGCCGAGGAATTGGGTGCATCGCCCGCCTATGTGAGCAAGCGCATCCGCCTGCTGGAGCAGGAGTTGGGCGTGAAGCTGCTGCACCGCACCACGCGCCGCGTGGCCGTGACCGAGGAGGGCGAGCGCGTATTCCACTGGGCGCAGCGCATCCTCGACGACATGGATCAGCTGATGCAGGAGGTGGCCATCACGCGCAGCGAGCCGCGCGGCCTGCTGCGCGTGAGCAGCAGCTTCGGCTTCGGGCGGCATGTGATCGCGCCGGCGCTGTCCCGGCTGGTGGAGCGCCATCCGGGGCTGCAGGTGCGGCTGGATGTGTTCGACCGGCTGGTGGATGTGGCGGGGGAGGGCTTCGATCTGGATGTGCGCGTGGGCGACGAGATTGCGCCCCACCTGATTGCGCGGCGGCTGGCCGACAACCACCGCGTGCTGTGTGCGGCGCCTGCCTATCTGGCGCGTCGTGGCACGCCGCGCACGCCGGCCGAGCTGTCGGCCCACGACTGCCTGGCCATCAAGGAGCGCGACCAGGCCTTTGGCGTGTGGCGGCTGCGCGCGGGCGCTGCCGAGCAATCGGTGAAGGTCACGGGGCCGCTGTCGGCCAACAACGGCGAGATGGTGGTGCAGTGGGCCGTGGACGGGCGCGGCATTGCGCTGCGCTCGCTGTGGGATGTGGGCGCCCATCTGCAGGCCGGGCGCCTGGTGCAGCTTTTGCCCGAATGGCGGCAGGAGGCCAATGTCTGGGCGGTCTATCCGACGCGGCTGCAGCTGTCGGCCAAGGTGCGTGTCTGTGTCGAATTCCTGCAGGAGCACTTTCAGCAGGAATGGGCGGCAGCAGCGTCCTGAAAAGGGCGCGGCTGCCGCAGCAGGCTCAACCTGCCAGGGCGGCCTTGACGGCAGCGGACACCTGGCCCATGTCGGCCTTGCCAGCCAGCTGCGCCTTGACCGCGCCCATGACCTTGCCCATGTCGCCGGGGCCGGAGGCGCCCAGCTCGGCCACGATGGCCTTCACGGCGGTGGCCACTTCCTCGGCCGACATGCGTGCGGGCAGGTAGGCGGTCAGCACGGCCATTTCGGCCTTTTCCTTGTCGGCCAGGTCCTGGCGGCCCGCGCCCTCGAAGGCGGCGATGCTGTCCTTGCGCTGCTTGATCAGCTTGTCCACGATGGCGATGACGGCGGCGTCGTCGAGCTCGACGCGCTCATCGACTTCCTTTTGCTTCATCGCGGCCAGCAGCAGGCGGATGGTGCCCAGGCGTTCGCTGTCCTTGGCGCGCATGGCGGTCTTCATGTCTTCGGTGATCTGGGCCTTGAGGCTCATGGCATTTCTCCTGAGGTAGTGGCGTCGGAAAACAAAAACCAAAAAACAAAAACAAAAAACCCGCGCCTGGCGTCCCGAGCGCGGGTTTTGCGGCTGACGAGAGCCGGCTGGTCAAGAGCTGATCAGTACAGCTTCTTGGGCAGCTGCATGCTGCGAACGCGCTTGTAGTGACGCTTGACGGCGGCAGCCTTCTTGCGCTTGCGTTCGGATGTGGGCTTCTCGTAGAACTCGCGAGCGCGCAGGTCGGTCAGCAGGCCGAGCTTTTCGATGGTGCGCTTGAAGCGGCGCAGGGCAACTTCATAGGGCTCGTTTTCTTTTACGCGGATGGTGGTCATTAGCTAGATTTCCAGATATCTGTGCTGACAGCGGGTTCTCGGGAAGATCGGGCCTGAGAGCCATGTTCAGCGGTTGGTCCCCGTCAATAGTTAACTAGTATTGGCCGACGGGGCAATTGCCAGCAAAGCGGGCGATTATACGCGAGACGAAAGCGATCTGACAAATCACGCACAAGGCAAGGCCTGCGCGCACGCATACCCGCTGGCCCAGGCCCATTGGAAGTTGTATCCGCCCAGCCAACCGGTGATGTCCACCACTTCGCCGATGCAGTACAGGCCGGGCTGGGTCTTGCATTCCATGGTCTGTTGCGAAAGCGCACGCGTGTCCACGCCGCCCAGCGTCACTTCGGCCTTCTTGTAGCCTTCGGTGCCGGTGGGCACGATCTCCCAGCGCGACAGGCGCTCGGCCAGCTGGTTCAGGGCCTTGTCCGAGGCTTCGGCAATGGGGCGCTGCCAGGCCGCGTCCTGCTGCACCCAGGCATCGGCCAGGCGCGAGGGCAGCCACTGCGCCAGTTCGTTGGCGATGAGCTTGCGCGAGCGCGACTTGGCCTTGAGCAATTCGTCCTGCAGGTCCACCTCGGGGGCGAGGTTGATGCACAGGGGCGTGCCGGGCTTCCAGTAGCTCGAGATCTGCAGCACGGCGGGGCCGGACAGGCCGCGGTGCGTGAACAGCAGGTCTTCCAGGAAGGCCATGCGTTCCTTCTTGCTGCCGGTGCTGATCTCGACCGGAAGGGCCAGGCCGGCGAGCTGGGCGTAGGGGGCCCAGGCATCGCCGTCGAAGGTCAGCGGCACCAGGCCCGGCGTGCGCTCGACCAGGGGCAGGTCGAACTGCTGGGCCAGGCGGTAGCCGAAGTCGGTGGCGCCGATCTTGGGAATGGACAGCCCGCCCGTGGCGATGACCAGGCTGGGCGCCTGCACGGCGCCACGGCTGGTCTGCAGGCGGTACTGGCCATCCGCATGCGTGACGGAATCGACCTTGCAGGGCTGCCAGCGCTGCACGCCGCCGGCCTGGCATTCGGCCAGCAGCATGGCGATGATGTCCTCGGCCGAGCGGTCGGCGAACAGCTGGCCCTTGTGCTTTTCATGGTGGGCAATGCCGTGCCTGTCCATCAGCGCGATGAAGTCGGACGGCGTGTAGCGCGACAGGGCCGAGCGGCAAAACTGCGGGTTGCCGCCCACGAAGTGCTTGTGCGGCGCACGCACGTCCAGATCGCGGTTGGTGAAGTTGCAACGGCCGCCGCCCGAGATGCGGATCTTCTCGGCCACCTTCTCCGCGTGGTCCAGGAGCAGCACCGACAGGCCACGCTGTCCGGCCTGGGCCGCACAGAACAGACCGGCCGCGCCGGCGCCGATGACGATGGCGTCGAAAGAGAGGGAAGAGGTCACAAAAACGTCACTCGGGGGGCAAAAGGGCGCCCATTCTCGCGCACTTGTGCCAGCCCTTCGCGTGCCCTGTGAAACTGGCGTGTCCTGAAGCCAGGGACACCGAGGAAGGGCCGCCCCGCACCGAGGGTGTCGTCCCCCTCTGGGGGAAGGCGCGCAGCGACTCAGGGGGGACCTAAAATCCAGCGATGAATTTCCCATCGCACCAGCTGAGCATGACCGTGCTCATGTCGCCCGACATGGCGAACTTTTCGGGCAACGTCCATGGCGGCGCCGTTCTCAAGCAGCTCGACCAGGTGGCCTATGCCTGCGCCAGCCGCTACGCGGGCCGCTATGTGGTCACGCTGAGCGTGGACCAGGTGATGTTCCTGCAGCCCATCCACGTGGGCGAGCTGGTGACCTTCCTGGCCAGCGTCAACCACACGGGCAAGTCGTCGATGGAAATCGGCATCAAGGTGGTGGCCGAGGACATCCGCACCCAGGTGGTGCGCCATGTCAACAGCTGCTTTTTCACCATGGTGGCGGTGGACGAGAACAAGCAACCTGCGCCCGTGCCCACGCTGGTGCCGGCCACCGACGAGGAAAAGCGCCGCTGGCAGGCCGCGCTGATCCGCAAGGACCTGCGCCGCGAGCTGGCCCAGCGCTTCGAGCAAAGCCGCGTGACGGCCAGCAGCTCGGTCAAGCCGGGCTGAGCGTGGAGGGTGCGGCCGGTGGCCGATGCCAGGTGCCGGGCGCGCTGCCCTGCAACTCGTCCCGCACCTGCTCGATGACGCGCCTGAGGTCTTCCATGGAGGCCGGCTTGGACAGCACCTCGTCGGCACCGGCCTGCAGGTAGCGCAGGGCCTCGGAGGCCTCGGGACTGGCGGTCAGCGCAATCACGCGGCAGCGGCGCAGCTGGTTTTCGGCTTCCCGCCGACGCAGGCGCCGGATGAACTCGAAGCCGTCCATGATCGGCATGCGGCCGTCGGTGATGATGAGATCAAAGGACTCGACCAGGCAACGCGCCCAGGCCTCCTGCCCATCGCCGGCCAGCGAGATGCCGTGGCCCAGCGCGGTGAACTGGCTCTTGAGCAGCTCGCGATTGAACAGATAGTCTTCCACGGCCAGGATTCTGAGTTCAGGCTCGGCTGGGACTTCGGGCAGGGGCTCGGTACCTGTATCGGCCTTTGCACGCAGCTCCAGGGGCGCGGGCATGATCCGGGGCAATACTTCTTCGGCCGACGGCCTGTCGTCCGGCTCCACCAGCGGCAGGCTCAACCTGACCGTGAAGCGTGAGCCCCGGCCCGGCACGCTCTCCAGGGTGATGGTCCCACCCATGTGCTCCAGCAGGCGGCGCGTGATGCTCAGGCCCAGGCCGCTGCCGAAGGCCTGGTCCTGATGGGCTCCCGGCACCTGCGAAAAGGGCTTGAACAGCCGGGCCTGGTCCTGCGGCGCAATGCCGATGCCGGTGTCCTCCACCTCCATCTGCAGCAGCAGGCGGTCATGGCGGCGGGTGCCTTGCGCGCGCAGGGTGACGCTGCCGCGTTCGGTGAATTTGATGGCATTGCTCAGCAGGTTGAACAGCACCTGCTTGAGGTGCAGCGGGTCGGCCGTCACGCTGTGGTCCACGCCCTTGCCAACCTGGGTGCGCAGCGACAGCCGCTTGCCGTGCGCCAGGCCCTGCAGCAGCGGGGCCATGTCTTCGATCAGCGGCCGCAGCGCCACGGGCTGGGGCGTGGAGTCGATGTGGCCCGACTCGATGCGGTGCAGGTCCAGCACATTGCCCAGCAGCAGCAGCATGCCCTGGGAGGCCTTGTGGGCCGCGGCCAGCGTATCGCGGTGGGGCAGGCCGAGTTTTTCGCGGTCCTGCGCCAGCTCCAGCAGGCCGATGATGGCGCTCAGCGGCGTGCGTATCTCGTGGCTGGTGGTGGACAGGAACAGGCTTTTGGCCCGGTTGGCGGCCTCGGCGCGCCGCTCGGCACGGCGCGTCCTGCGCATCTGGCGGCTCAGGTAAAAGCCCCAGACCAGGGAGGTGGCCGTGGCCAGCGCCAGCGCTGCCAGCAGCAGCAGCAGGCGCTGGCGGTGCTCGCGCCAAAAGCGCGTGCCGCTGCCGCTATCGCGCGGTGCCCACAGGCGCACGATTTCGGCCATTTCTTCGGGTGAGATGGACAGCTGGGCCTTCTCCAGAATGCTCAGAAGCTCGGGCTCGGCGGCATGCACGGCCAGGCTCACGGGGCGGGTGTAGTCCTCCAGGATGCCGGTGAGCTGCAACTGGTTGCCCAATTGCTGGGCGTTGGCATAGCGCGCTGCGTAGTCGTTGCCGACGAAGGCATCGCTGTCATCGGCCGCCACGCTGGCCAGGGCCTGGGCCAGGTCGGGATACAGCTGCAGCCGTATGCGCGGATGCTCGCGGCGCACCGTGTCTTCCAGGAAGAAGCCAGCCACCATGGCCACGCGCTTGCCCTCCAGTCCCTGCAGGTGGTGTATGCCCTTGTCACGCTGTGTGCCCGCATTCGCCTCGGGCCGGGCCATCACCACCACCGCGCTGCGCAGGTAGGGCGGCAGCAGCTTGATATCGGGCGATGCAATCGGCGGCGAGGTGTAGACGGGGGTGAGCAGGGCCTTGCCCGAGCCCAGAATGGCCTCGAGTTCGGTGTAGTTGCGTGCGGTCACGTAGTCGAACTGCAGGCCGGCGCGGTGGCTGATCAGGTCCAGGTAGTCGGGTCCTATGCCTTCGGCCTGGCGGTCGGCATTCAGCTTTCCCAGCGATCCCAGGGAGCTGTTGAGCACCACGGGAATGCGGGGATGGGCATCCAGCCACTGCTTTTCCGAGGGTGTCAGGGCCACGCGGTCGCTTCCCAGCAGCGGACGGCGGCTGCCGCTCCAGCTGTGCAGAATGTCGTCGCCATGCTGCAAGGTGATGGTGGGCAGGGCCTGGTCCAGATAGGCCTTCAACTGCGTATCGTTATGCCGCACCAGCATGCCGAAGCCTCGGCTCTCTATGGGGGCAAAGCCCTGCACGCGCAGGTTGAGCAGGTAGTTGGCCTGGATCAGGTAGTGCACCGTGACCGTGTCGCCGACGAAGCCGTCGATCTCGCCCAGGCTCAGCGCCTCCAGCGCGCGGCGGGGTGTTTCATAGGTCAGCAGCTCGCTGAGAGGATAGGCGGCCGCAACCTGGGAGCGCAGCAGCTGGTTGGGCGTCATGGCCAGCCGCGCGCCCCGGCGCTCCGCGTCGAAGGGCGCATGCGAGAGCGACACCAGCACGGGCTGGCTGGGCAGGTAGGGCACGCTCAGGGCCAGGTCGGCGCGTTCGGCCTCCAGCTCGGTGCCCTCGCAGGCCAGGTCGATCTCGCCGCGCCGCAGCGCATCTAGCACGGCCACGCGCGATCCATAGGTCTTGAAGCGCACCGGCGTGGGAAACAGCAGGCCCAGGTGGTCGGCCGTGATGCCCTGGAAGCGCTCGCCATCGATCATTTCCAGGGGAGGATGGTCGGGCAGGGAAATGCCCACGGTCAGCGGCCCGCGCGCCTGCAGCCACTGGCGGTGCGCGGGCGTGAGCCAGGGCTTTGCAACGGCCGTGACGCGCGTGGCCAGCACCATGTCGGCGCCTCCAGCCAGGCCGGGCATGAGCAGGGCCATGCCCAGCGCGCAGCCGGCCAGCAGCGGCGACCACGTGCGCCGCCATGCGGACAGCCGTATCTGCGCAGCTGTGGAAGTGAAAGTAAGGCCTGGTGTTTTCATGGAATCCCCCGATGGCGCTACCGCCGCCTGGCGGAGCTGACGGTCTGCCAAAACGGTCTAAACGCCGTTTCGGCAGCCAACAGGGGATTTTTAATGAAAACTAATGACTTTTATGAATCGATAGATTTTTGATTGCAGCAATCTCGCACTCAGGCGGCTGCAACCGCAGCGGTGAGCTGCGTCTGAGGTTCGGCCATTGCCCGTACGCCATGGACCACATCGCCAACGACGATGACGCTGGGGCTGCCCAGGCCCGTGTCGGCAATGCACTCCACCAGCGCGCCCAGCGTGGTCAGCGCGTGGCGCTGTTGTGGCAGGCTGGCGTGCTGGATCACGGCCACGGGCGTGGCTGCGGGCAGGCCATTGAGCAGCTCGGCGCGGATGTGCTCCACGCTGCTCACGCCCATGTAGATCACCAGGGTGAGCCGCGCATCGCGTGCGGTGGCGGCCAGCTGGCGCCAGTCGGTGCCGCTGTCGCCGGGCTTGGCGTGGCCCGTGATGAAGACCACGCCGTGCGCCCGGTCGCGGTGCGTGAGCGGGGCGCCCAGGCTGGTGAGCCCGGCCAGGCCGGCGGTGATGCCGTTGATGACCTGGACCTCGACGCCCGCTTCGCGCAGGTGCTCCACCTCTTCGCCGCCGCGCCCGAAGATGAAGGGGTCGCCGCCCTTCAGGCGCACCACGGTCTCGCCCTCCTGCACGGCGCTCAGCATGAGCTTTTCGATGAAGGCCTGGGGCGTGCTCTTGCAGCCGCCGCGCTTGCCCACGTAGACGATGCGCGCCGTGGGCGCGGCATGGGCCACGATGGCGTCGCTGACGAGGTCATCGACCAGCAGCACGGTGGCAGCCTGTATGGCCTTGAGGGCCTTGATGGTCAGCAGCTCCGGGTCGCCGGGGCCGGCGCCGACCAGGGTGCAGGTGCCGCGCCGGGCGGTGTTCGCGGGGGTGTGGGTCGGGGTCGTCATGGCGGGGCTCCGTTTTTCTGGGGTATTCAGCGAATCTGATCGGCAAGGTGGACGATGTGTTCCACCTGGCATGTGAGCGCGGGCGGCACGGGCAGCCGGCCCGCGAGCACGTCTTCGGTGTAGCGCGCCGTGGTGTCCACGTCGATCTCGGCGGGCAGGCCCGGCACGTCGGAGGCGGTGCCGCTTTGCTGCTCGGCCAGCAGCTGGTGGTCGCCTGCCACAAAGCCGTCGTAGCGCGGCAGCCGGCGCGGGTCGGCCGCGACCTCGCCTTCCAGCCCGCGCGAGAGCAGGACATTCATGCCCAGTGTCCCGAAGGTGCCGTGCAGCATGGGCAGGTACTCGGGATGGGTGTAGGCCGTCACCAGCAGGCAGGGGCCGTCGCAGGGCGCCAGCAGCTTGACCACGCTGTGGCCCGGGTTGCGCAGGCCGATGACCTCGCGCACGGACAGCAGGCGCGCCAGGGCCGGGTGCAGATGTTCGGTATGGATATGGGCCACCTGGCCACCGGCCAGGGCCTGGGGAGATGGCAGCGGCGCAATGCCCAGTGCCTGCAGCACATCGCTGGCCAGGATGCGGCGCGCCTCGGTGCGCATGCCGTGCAGCAGCACGGGCAGGCCTTCGCGTGCCAGCAGCAGGGCTAGCAGGGGGGTGAGCACGGGCAGGCGGCGCGCGCCGTTGTAGCTGGGCAGCACGATCACGGGGCGGCCATTGGCCGAGGCGGGAAAACGGGCGACGCGCGCATGCACGGCGTCCAGGAAGCCGCTCATCTCCTCGACGGTCTCGCCCTTGATGCGCATGGCGATGCAAAAGGCCCCGATCTCCAGGTCGCTGACGCCGCCGTCCAGCACCTGGCCGAACAGGTCGGCCGCCTGCGGGCGCTCCAGCGCCTTGGCTCCGCGTGCGCCGCGGCCTATTTCCTTGATGTATTGGCTGATGCCCATGGCGTTGCAATCGTGGGTGGAATCCTGTGGGGGCATATTTTCCCGCAGGTTTCATTACTTTTCGCTATATATGCAAACCCGTTGTTCCATCGCCTCTTTCATGCGGCCTCCTGGCTCTTCGCCAGGGGTATGTGGCGCACCAGGCGCTTGAGCTCGGGCAGGCAGGAGCCGCAATTGGTGCCGCATCGCAACTGGCCCTGCAGCGCGGCCAGGCGCGCGTCGTCGCTGCCCTCGCAGCGCGCAAGCGCGCCTGCGATGGCGGTCTCATCCACATCGAAGCAGGTACAGACCTGGCGCGCACGCGGCTGGATGGCCAGCGGCGCCGAGCCCGAGGGCATGAGCAGCAGGCGGCCATAGTCCTGTGCCGGCATCTGGTCCTGCAGCAGGGTGGACAGCCAGCTGCCCGCGCGCGTGTCGCCGGCCAGCAGCAGGGCCTCGACCGTGGTGGACAGGCTGTGGCGGTCCAGCCGCAGCGCGCGGCTGTGCTGGCGGCGGCGGTCGCTGTAGCGCAGGGTGTCGGCGGCATCCAGGCCCAGCAGGGATTCGATCCGTGCGAGGACGGCCTCGCCCGGCGCCTCATGCGCGGCGGCGCGCAGCAGCACGCCGTGCCGGGCCCGGGCGGCGTCCTGCAGCGGGACGGCATTGCCGAAGGGCACGCAGCTGGCAAAGCCGAAGTGCGGCATGAGGGCGGACAACTGTTCGCGCACGGCCAGCACCCGGTCCTCGGGCAGCCAGGCCATGGCCAGCAGGGTCCAGGGCAGTTCGGCCTTTTGCAGCTTCACGGCCGTGTGCTTGAGTTCGGGCTGCTTGGAGCCGGGGCACAAGGCCGGTGTGGTCAGGGCGTTGATGCCGCCCATTGAGGTGCCGCCCAGGTACTCGCCGCCCCAGTGCATGGCCATGAAGAGCTGTGAGGGCGTCACAGTGCCATCGGGCTGCACCGGCACCAGCAGGGCGCCGCGCCGGCTGCTCATCTGCACCAGGTCGCCCGCGCGCAGGCCGCGCTCGGCCATGTCCTGCGGGTGCATTTGCAGGCAGGGCTCGGCCGCATGGCCGAACAAACGGCCCAACTGGCCCGTGCGGCTCATGCCGTGCCACTGGTCGCGCAGCCGGCCCGTGGTCAGGCTGAAGGGGTAGTGCGCATCGGGCGGCTCGGCCAGCGGCCGCCAGGGCAGCAGGGCAAAGCGTGCGCGGCCATCGGGCGTGGGAAAGCGGCCGTCTTCGTAGAGCCGTGCGCGGCCCTGGGCTGCGCCTTCGGGCAGCGGCCATTGCTGGGGGCCTTGCGCGTCCAGCAAATCCCAGGACAGGCCGGTGATGTCCAGGTCACGCCCGCGCGTGCTCTCGCGGTGCTCGTTCCAGATGGCCTGGGCGCCGGCAGCGGCGTCTTCGGTGTCGTAGGGGAAGAGGCTGGGCCGGCCCGGGCGCAGCCGTGCCTCCATGCGCCGCGCGCAGTCCACGGCAATGCGCCAGTCATGGCGTGCGGCGCCGGGTGCGGCCACGGCGGGGCGCACGCGCGAGATGCGCCTTTCGCTGTTGGTCACCGTGCCGATCTTCTCGCCCCAGGTGGTGGCAGGCAGCAGCAGGTCGGCGTAGGCGCAGGTGGCGGTGGTGGCAAAGGCCTCCTGCACGATGACGAATTCGGCCCGCTGCAGCGCGCGCCGCACCAGGGCCTGGTCGGGCATGCTTTGCGCAGGGTTGGTGCAGGCTATCCACAGCGCGCGGATCTCGCCCTCGGCGGCGGCCTCGAACATCTCCACGGCGGTCTTGCCGGGGCGGGGCGGCACGTCGTCCACGCCCCACAGTGCGGCCACTTCGGCGCGGTGCGCCGGGTTGGCCAGGTCGCGGTGGGCCGACAGCAGATTGGCCAGCCCGCCCACCTCGCGCCCGCCCATGGCATTGGGCTGGCCCGTGAGCGAAAACGGCCCCGCGCCCGCGCGCCCGATCTGGCCCGTGGCCAGGTGCAGGCCGATCAGCGCCGCATTCTTGGCCGTGCCGTTGCTGCTCTGGTTCAGGCCCTGGCAGTACAGGCTCAGCGTGGCGCCACGGGCGGCGTCGTCGCGTGCATCCCCGCCCAGCGCAAACCATTGCGCGGCCTGGAACAGATCGTGCCGGGGCAGGCCGCAGAGCTCGCCCACGCGCTCGGGCGTGGCCTCCCGCACCAGGGCCTGCAGGTCGGCAAAGCCGCTGGTGTGGCGTGCGATGTAGGCCTGGTCCAGCCAGCCTTCCAGTTCCATGATGTGCAGCATGCCGTGGAACAGCAGGGTGTCGCTGCCCGGGCGCAGCGGCAGGAAGAGGTCGGCCATGCCGGCCGTGTCGGTGCGGCGCGGGTCGGCCACGATGATCTTCATCTGCGGCCGCGCGGCACGCGCCTGCTCGATGCGCCGCGTGAGCACGGGATGCGCCCAGGCTGCGTTGCTGCCCGCGATGAAAAGGCAGTCCGCATGGTCCACATCCTCGTAGCAGGCCGGTGGCGCGTCGGCGCCCAGCGTGAGCTTGTAGCCGGCCACGGCGCTGCTCATGCACAGGCGCGAATTGGTGTCGATGTTGTTGGTGCCGATCAGGCCCTTGGCCAGCTTGTTGAAGACGTAGTAGTCCTCGGTCAGCAACTGGCCACTCACATACAGGCCCACGGCGTCGGGGCCGTGCTCCTGCACGATGGAGGCCAGCCTGCCGGCGGCCAGGTCCAGTGCGGCATCCCAGCCCACATCCTGGGGCGCCGCGCCGCGCGTGGCACGCAGCGCGGGCTGCAGCAGCCGCGTCTGCTGTGCCAGGGCGGGCGAGGCCGTCAGGTGCAGGGTACTGCCCTTGGTGCACAGGCGGCCGTGGTTGGCGGGGTGCGCCGGATCGCCACGCACGCCCGTGATGCGCGCACCATCGCTTTCGATGAGGACGCCGCAGCCTACGCCGCAATAGGGGCAGGTGGATCGGGTTTCTTGCATGGTGGGCCTGGGGTGGATGAGGGAGGGGCAGGGCACGGGCGCCGTCACGCGCCGCTGGCCGGGTCGGCCTGGCTGGCCTGGCTGGCTTGACTGGCTTGACTGGCTTGACTTTCGCCGAACATGAGGCGGTCGCGCAGTTCCTGCACTGCCACGCCATCGCGCAACAGGCGGAAGTACCAGCCACCGTCCTCGGTGTCGCCATACAGGCAGGCGCCGACCAGCCTGTCACCGCGCAGCACAAGCTTGCGGTATATGCCCGCGCCGGGGTCGCTGAGCACGATTTCCTCCGTGCCCTCGTCGCCGCGGAAGTCGCCCGCGCTGAACAGATGGATGCCCGTGACCTTGAGCTTGGCCGAGGTCTGCGAGCCCGGATAGCGGCCGATGCCCATCTCCGCCAGGTGGTTGGCCAGCACCTTGCCCTGCTCGAACAGCGGCGCCACCAGCCCGTAGGCCACGCCCCGGTGCGCCGCGCACTCGCCCACGGCGTAGATGCGCGGGTCGGTCACGGTCTGCAGCGTGTCGCTGACCACGATGCCGCGCTGCACGTGCAGGTGCATCTGCTCGGCCAGCGTGGTCTCGGGCCGGATGCCCACGGCCATGACCACCAGCGAGGCCGGTGCCTCGCGCCCGTCCTGCAGGTGCACGCAGGCCACGCGGCCCTGGCCGTCGCCCGTCAGCGCCCGGGTCTGGGCCTGCATCAGAAAGCGCATGCCGCGCTCGGCCAGCGAGGCCTGCAGCAAGGCGGCGGCGGTCTCGTCCAGCTGGCGGTCCAGCAGGCGCTCGCCCGCATGCACCACGGTAACGTCCATGCCGCGCTTCATGAGTCCGTTGGCGGCCTCCAGGCCCAGCAGGCCGCCGCCGATGACCACGGCATGGCGGTGGCTGGCGGCCGCCGCGATCATGGCCTGGGTGTCGGCAATGTCGCGGTAGCCCAGCACGCCTTCCAGCTCGCGCCCGGGCACGGGCAGCATGAAGGGGCGCGAGCCCGTGGCCAGGATCAGCCGGTCGTACTCGGCGCTCACCGGCTGTCCGGCCGCGTCCACGGCGTGCACCACGCGGCGAGCCCGGTCGACTGCGTGCACGCGGCAGCCCGCATGCAGGGTGATGCCGTGCTGCGCATACCAGGACCAGTCGTTGAGGATGATCTCGTCCAGCTGCTGCTCGCCCGCCAGCACGGGCGACAGCATGATGCGGTTGTAGTTGGGGTGGGGCTCGGCCCCGAATACCGTGATCTCGTAGAGGTCGGGCGCGATCTTGAGCAGCTCCTCCAGCGTGCGCACGCCGGCCATGCCGTTGCCCACCATCACCAGCCTGGATTTTTTCATCGTGCCCCCGTTGCGGTTCGGAAAACAAAAAAAGCGTCCCCACGCTGCGCGGCCGATGGCTGCGCGCGGGGTGACGCCTTTGTCCCGGGCCATGGCACGTCGTTGCGCCTGGCCCTGCGGCCCTTCATGGCCACGCCCGGGATCCAGCAAGCTGCGTGCCAGGCCTGCTGCCCTGTGGCGACTGATCGCCCGGGGACGCGATCCCGCGCGGCCGTGCCAGGCTGGTGCGCCGCATGCATCAAAGCGGTGCGCGTGCTATCGATACGGTCCTATCAGATGTCTGAATCCAATGGAGATTTTGTTTTTATTTGTTTCAAATGTGGCGGTTCGGGGTAAAAACTTTGAACTCCGGCCAGCGGCTCGCTGGGCCGGATGAGGCACGCAGGATTTTTCTTCTTCAAGGGAGGATGCCTATGAGAGTGAATCTGCCGGTCAGTACGCGCGAGTACTCGTTTCCCAAGGGCCAGACCCTGGTCTCCACCACGGACCTGAAGGGCCGCATCCTCTACTGCAACCCGATGTTCATCGAGGTCAGCGGCTACGAGCGCGAAGACCTGCTGGGCCAGCCCCACAACATGATCCGCCACCCCGACATGCCCGAGGAAGCCTTCCGCGACATGTGGGAGACCATCTCGGCGGGCCTGCCCTGGTCCGCCCCCGTGAAGAACCGGCGCAAGAACGGCGACTTCTACTGGGTCATGGCCAATGTCACCCCGCTGATGGAGGGCGACCGGCCCTCGGGCTACATGTCGGTGCGCACCGAGGCCACGCGCGAGCAGACGGATGCGGCCGAGCGCCTCTACGCCACCATGCGCGCCGAAAAGGACGCCGGGCGCCGGGTGCACGTGCTGCGTGCCGGCCACCTGCTGCGCAACAACCTGCGCGGCCGCCTGGCCAACGCATTGAGCCTGGGCCTGGCCGGCAAGCTGGTGCTGATCTTCTTCATGGTGGTGGCGGCGGCCTTTGGCGCGGCGCTGGCCGGTGGGCATACGCTGGACCTGTGGTCTGCGCTGGCCTGGCTGGCGGTCTGCATCTTCACGGGCCTGGCCGGGGCCTGGGCCTACCGGCTGACCGTGGCGCCGCTGGCGCAGATGGTGCTGCTGGCCAACCGCCTGGCGGCCGGCGACCTGACGCAGACCATACGCATCACGCGCAAGGACGTGGTGGGCGATCTGCAGAAGGCGTTGAGCCAGCTCAACGTGAACCTGCTGTCCATCGTGCGCGATGCGCGCGAGGAAAGCGACAAGATGCAGATCTCCAGCCGGGAAATCGCGCAGGGCAACCATGACCTGTCCGCGCGCACCGAAACCCAGGCGGGCAACCTGCAGCAGACGGCGGCCTCCATGGAGGAGATCACGGGCAC
Source organism: Delftia sp. Lp-1 (assembly GCF_020523835.1). Taxonomy (NCBI): domain Bacteria; kingdom Pseudomonadati; phylum Pseudomonadota; class Betaproteobacteria; order Burkholderiales; family Comamonadaceae; genus Delftia; species Delftia sp. Lp-1. The sequence continues at coordinate 785,797 of NZ_JAJALJ010000002.1, forward strand.
CGTCAAGCACACGGCGGACTCGGCCCGCCAGGCCACGGACCTGGCCGCCCAGGCCAGCGAGGTGGCCGAACGCAGCAGCGGCGCCGTCGATGGCGTGGCCGCCACCATGAAGCAGATCCAGGCCGCGTCGGGGCGCATCGGCGAGATCACGCAGCTCATCGACTCCATCGCCTTCCAGACCAATATCCTGGCGCTGAACGCTGCGGTGGAGGCCGCGCGCGCAGGCGACCAGGGCCGGGGCTTTGCGGTCGTGGCGGCCGAGGTGCGCAGCCTCTCGCAGCGCACGCTGGCGGCGGCCAAGGAGATCCGCGAGCTCATCGACGACTCCGCCGCCAAGGTGCTGGACGGCAACCAGAGGACCGAGGTGGCGCAGAAGACCATGATCGAATCGCTGGATCTGGTGCGGCGCGTGAGCCTGCTGATCGGCGAGATCCACAGCGCCTCCAGCGAGCAGCTCAGCGGCATCTCGCAGGTCAATGCGGCCGTGGCGCATCTGGACAGCATCACGCAGCAGAATGCGGCCCTGGTCGAGCAGAACGCGGCATCGGCCATGGCCTTGCAGGCCCAGGCGCAGACCGTGTCGGAAACCGTGCAGGTGTTCCGGCTGGACGCCACGGGCCGCTCGCCTGCCGCAGCGGGCGATGCCGTGGCCCTGCGCCGGTCCATGAAGGCCCAGGCACAGAGCCCGGCAGGCGGCCAGGCACGCAGCCAGGCACGCAGCCAGGCACGCAGCCAGGTGCAGAACCCGCCACAGATGCGGCAGGCGCGCGCGCAGCCGCAGAGGGTGCTGACCACGACCTGACCCCTGCGGGGCCCTGCGGCCGCTGGAAAACATCGTTGACACTTGGACGTGGCGCCGTCATGTGCGCTGCGCAGGCTTGCGCATACCATGTGGTTTTGTGTTGACCGGGCGACCGGATGAAGGAACGACCATGAACTCCAGCTCTTCCCTGGCCGCCGAACTGATGGCCCAACTGCAGGGCGCGCCCATGCAGCAGATGGCGGACCAGATCGGCGCCAGCCCCGCCCAGACCGAAAGCGCCGTGGGCGCGGCCCTGCCCGTGCTGCTGGCCTCGCTGGGCCGCAATGCGGCCGATCCGCAGGGCGCGGCCAATCTCTTCGGCGCGCTGCAGCGTGACCATGGCGCGGCCAGCGGCGGCGCCGGTGGCCTGGACCTCGGCGGCCTGCTGGGCTCGCTGCTGGGCGGCGGCGCAGGTGCGGGCGGCAATGCAGGTGGCGGGCTCGATGGCGCGGCCATCCTCGGCCACATCCTGGGTGGCAACCAGCAGCGCGCGCAGGACGGACTGGGCCAGGCCACGGGCCTGGGCAGCGGCGGCGCGGCCCAGCTGCTGCAGCTGCTGGCCCCCATCGTCATGTCCTTTCTTGCACAGCGCGTGAGCGCAGGCGGCATGGATGCCGGCGGCCTGGGCCAGGTGCTGGGCCGCGAGCATGCGCAGGCCCAGCAGCAGGGCGGTCTTCTGGGGAGCTTGCTGGACCAGGATGGCGATGGGCAGGTGGGCCTGGGCGATCTGCTGAAGATCGGCGGCAGCCTCTTTGGCGGCCGCCGCTGAAGGGCCGCATTCACTGAATCGGGCAGGGCCGGTGCGTGTGCATACACGCGCTGGCCCTGTTGCTTTTTGGGCGCAGTTCGGATGACACTAGAACCGAATTGGCGAACGACTGAAAGGCACCCATGACAGCAGTTGCAGACATTCTCAAGGCCAAGGCCAGCGGCGCGGTGTACAGCATCGCGCCTACCGATTCCGTGCTCGACGCGCTGCGGCTCATGGCCGACAAGGGCATTGGCGCCCTGCTCGTGATGGAGGGCAGCGAGATCGCAGGCATCGTCACCGAGCGCGACTACGCGCGCAAGATCGCGCTGCTGGGGCGCACCTCGGGCGCCACCCTGGTGCGCGACGTGATGACGCGCGACGTGCTCTTCGTCGGCCCCACCCAGACCACGCAGGAATGCATGGCGGTGATGACCGAGAACCGGCTGCGCCACCTGCCCGTGGTGGACGAGGGCGGCAAGCTGCTGGGCCTGATCTCCATCGGAGACCTGGTCAAGGACATCATCTCCGAGCAGAAGTTCATCATCGAGCAGCTGGAGCACTACATCTCGGGCCGGCACTGAACCGGGGCTCAGCCGGCCCGCAATGTGCAGGGCCTGGAAGGCGGCAGGACCGGCGAAGGTTCAGGCCGCCTTTTCCACATGCCCCTGGCGCGTATAGAGGAAGTCGATCACCGCCTTGCGGCACTCGCGGTAGCGGTCGTCCTCGGCCAGCGCCACGCGGTTGCGCGGCCGGGCGATGCCGACTTCCAGCACCTCGCCGATGGTGGCTGCCGGGCCGTTTGTCATCATCACGATCTTGTCGGACAGCAGCACGGCCTCGTCCACATCGTGGGTGACCATGACCACGGTGCTTTGCGTGCGCGCCACGATCTCCAGCAGCTCGTCCTGCAGCTTGGCGCGCGTGAGCGCATCGAGCGCGCCGAAGGGCTCGTCCATCAGCAGCACCTGCGGCTCCATCGACAGCGCGCGCGCAATGCCCACGCGCTGCTTCATGCCGCCCGAGATTTCGCCGGGCCGCTTGTGCGCGGCATGGGCCAGGCCCACCAGCTCCAGCGCGGCCAGGGTGCGTGCCTTGAGCTGGACGCGGCTTTCCGTGCGGCCATAGACGCGCTCCACGGCCAGGTGGATGTTGCCCTCGCAGGTCAGCCAGGGCAGCAGAGAGTGGTTCTGGAAGACCACGGCGCGCTCGGGCCCGGGGCCCTTGATCTCCTTGTTGGCGCACAGCAGCACGCCCGTGGTGGGCGTGGTCAGGCCCGCGATCAGGTTCAGCAGAGTGGACTTGCCGCAGCCCGAGTGGCCGATCAGCGAGACGAACTCGCCCCGCGCAATGGTCAGGTCGATATTGCGCAGTGCCGGAAACAGGCCCTTGGCGGTCTTGAAGCTCTGCTCCACTCCCTGGACCTCGATGAACTTGGACGATGCATTCATGCCTTCACCTCTTCGAACGTAAATGCCGTTGCCAGCTTGACCAGGGCCATCTCCAGCAGCAGGCCCACGATGCCGATCACGAAGATCGCGATGATGATGTTCTTGACGTTGAGGTTGTTCCACTCGTCCCAGACCCAGAAGCCGATGCCCACGCCGCCGGTGAGCATCTCGGCCGCGACGATGACCAGCCAGGCCGTGCCCACGGCCAGGCGCACGCCGGTCAGCATGTAGGGCAGCACGGCGGGGAACAGGATGGTGGTGGCGATCTTCCATTCGCTGAGGTTGAGCACGCGCGCCACGTTCATGTAGTCCTGGGGCACGCGCTGCACGCCCACGGCGGTGTTGATGAGCATGGGCCAGATCGAGCAGATGAAGATGGTCCAGATGGCCGCCGGGTTGGCGCCCTTGAAGACCAGCAGGCCGATGGGCAGCCAGGCCAGCGGCGACACCGGGCGCAGCAGGCTGATCAGCGGGTTGAACATGCGCGACAGGAAGTTGAAGCGCCCGATCACGAAGCCGGCCGGAATGCCGACCAGCGCCGCCAGGCCAAAGCCCACGGCCACGCGCTGCAGCGAAGCGAGCACATTCCAGCCCACGCCCTGGTCATTGGGGCCGTTGCGGTAGAACGGGTCGCTGAAAATCTCCACCGCTTGGTGCCAGGTCGCCAGTGGCCCGGGAATGCTCTGGCCCGAGCCTGCAGCCACCAAGGACCACACGCCCACCAGCAAACCGAGGCCGCACAGCGGCGGCAGCACAGCCAGCCAGAAGGCACGCGACAGCGCTGCCCAGTCGCGCGGGGCGGCGGGTGCCCGGGCCTGGGGGGCCGGCGCGGCTGGAGCGGCGGGCCCTGAGACCTGCGCGGAGATCGGTGTGGAAGCGGCTGCCGGTGCGGCAGCGGATTCGGCCGGGAAGTGGAAGACGGCGCTGACCATGGTGTGTTCCTCTGTGGGGTGGGGCTTCAAAGGGGATCTCTCAGGCCTTGATGGCAAAGCTGTCCGCGTACTTGCGCGGGTCCTTGCCGTCCCAGACCGTGCCATCCATGAGCTTGCTGCTGCGCATCTCCGCCTTGGGCAGCGGGGCCTTGGCGGCGGTGGCGGCCTGCTGGTAGATGTCCAGGCGGTTGATGGAGCGGGCCACGCCCAGGTAGTCGGGGTGGTCCTTGAGCAGGCCCCAGCGCTTGTGCTGGGTCAGGAACCACATGCCGTCGGACAGGTAGGGGTAGCCCACGCTGCCGTCGCCGTAGAACTTCATGTGGTTGGGGTCGTCCCAGGTCTTGCCCATGCCGTCCTGGTAGCGGCCCAGGATGCGCTGGTTGATGGCATCCACGCCCGTGTTCACATAGGCCTTGCCGGCGATGGTCTCGGCCATGCGGGTCTTGTTGGCCAGGCTCTCGTCGATCCAGCGGCTGGCCTCGATGATGGCCGCCGTCACGGCGCGTGCCGTGTTGGGGTTCTGGCGTGCGAACTCGGCCGTGGTGCCCAGCACCTTTTCGGGGTGGTCCTGCCAGATGGACTGGGTGGTGGCGACCGTGACGCCGATGCCGTCCATGATGGCGCGGTGGTTCCAGGGCTCGCCCACGCAAAAGCCGTCCATGTTGCCCACGCGCATATTGGCCACCATCTGCGGCGGCGGCACGGTGATGACCTTGGCATCCTTGAGCGGGTGGATGCCGTTGGCCGCCAGCCAGTAGTACAGCCACATGGCGTGCGTGCCCGTGGGAAAGGTCTGGGCAAAGGTGTATTCGCGCTTTTCGCTGGCCATCAGCTTGGCCAGGCCCGCGCCATTGACGGCACCCTTGTCGGCCAGTTTCTTCGACAGCGATATGGCCTGGCCGTTGTGGTTGAGCGTCATCAGCACGGCCATGTCCTTCTTGGCGCCGCCCACGCCCAGGTGCACGCCGTAGACCAGGCCGTAGAGCACGTGGGCAAAGTCCAGCTCGCCGTTGACCAGCTTGTCGCGCACGCTGGCCCAGCTCGCTTCCTTGGAGGGAATGATCTTGACGCCGTACTTCTGATCGATCCCCAGCACCGAGGCCATGACCACGCTGGCGCAGTCGGTCAGCGGGATGAAGCCGATGCGCACCTCTTTCTTCTCTGGCGCATCCGAGCCGGCCGCCCAGGCGCCATGGTGGCCCAGCTGGGTGTAGAGCGCCGCACCGCCTGCCAGCGTGCCGGCCTGGCGCAGAAAGTCGCGCCGGGGCAGGGCCGGGCCGGCGGTGAGAGGGCCTGTGGTGGGCTTGGGGCTTGACGCCATGGCGGAACTCCTTCGATCGTCGGGAATAGAACACTTGCAAACGGGCCCTGTTCCAAGCAAAACGGCGTCCTCTCCAGCCGCGCTGCGCGGGGAGAGTGACGCCGTTGTCCTGGGGCCTTGATTCAAGACCGGGGTCCCGGCCGCCTTTGGCCGGGAGTTGCCAGAGTCAATGCAGAAAGCGTGCCAGGCCGTGTTCACAGGGGGCCATGCCGTCCATCGGCCTTGCAGTCCTCGCCGGGCCACCTTCTGGTGCGTGCCATGGCACCAAGTCGGTGCTGCACTGCAGCATGGCTCGCACCGGCCCGGCGTTCAAGGCGCAGGCGGCAGGAGATCGGCCATGGAAAGCACGGCCTGCGCCACATCGGCCAAGCGGCGGTTCTGGTTCATGGCGGTCTGGCGCAGCAGCTTGTGGGCCTCGCCTTCGCTGAGCTGGCGCCGCGCCATCAGCAGGCCCTTGGCGCGTTCCAGCAGCTTGCGCTCCGTGAGCGTGGCGCGCACGGTCTCCAGCTCGGCCTGCATGGCCTGCAGGCGCTGCGACTGGTCCTGCACCAGGTCCATCACGGAACGGTCCAATTGCGGCCCCAGCCGTGCGGCCGTCGGCTGCAGCTCGCCCGGCGCCAGCGTGGCCGAGACCGGCGTGGTTGCCAATGCCTGCGGCGCCTGCAGCAGCGTCTGCAGGGCGGCGCGGGCATCGGCAATGCGGTGCTGGCATTGCTGTTGCAGCTCGGCCGTCAGGCGGGCCTCGACGGTCTGCAGCGCGTCCATGCGCTGCGAGCAGCTGTCGAACCAGGGCTCGGCCATCTCCACGGACAAAGGCGCGCCCGCCGTGGCCGTGCAGCCCACGCGGCGCAGCCGCTCGATCACGGCCAGCGTGGCGTCGGCCGCGCTGCTTTCTTGCCACAGGGCCAGGGAATGGGGGGGCGCGAACTCCGCAAAGACCTGAAAGCAGCGCTCCTGCGAGGCGATCAGGTGCAGCCAGTGCTGCTGACGTGGCGCATCGCTCACGCCCGCGCCGAACGCCGCCACGCCCGTGGCGCGCTCCTGGCCCGCGAACTCCTTGCCCTGCATGAAGTTGAACAAGGCCACCAGCAGGCGCGAGATGCCGGGCTCGGGTGCGCTGTCCGCCGCCTCGAAGACCACGGCCAGCAGGCCGGCCACCAGATCGATATAGAGAGCCGTGGCCGCCTCCGGCGACAGCGCGCGGCAGGCGACGCGCTCGCGCAGCGCGGGCAGGGCGTCCAGGCACTGCAGCACATGGGCGATTCGGCTGAACAGCCGCGCGCCATGGCCGGGGTGGCCGGTGAGTCCCGCACCACCGGGCTGCATGTCCACCAGCTCGAAGCCGTCGCGCGCCGCAGCGGCCATGCGGTCGCACTCGGCCATCTGGGCCAGCCGTGCCTGGCCGCCGCGCGCGCCTGCACTGGCCAGAAACACGTTGGACAGGCCGCGCTCCTTTTGCAGCGCATGGATGAGGCGGCTGAGCAGATCCACCAGGGCGCTGGTGCGCTGCAGTTGCTCCAGCTCGCCGATTTCGCATTGCCGCGCGGCCACAAGAAAGTTGAGAGCGGTTTTCATGGGGGCTTGGTCCTGTCTGCCTGCCTTGATGCAGTTTGCCTTGGTGCAAGGGACCTGGATGCAATTCCCATGCCGGGGCGTCGCGCGGTGCTTGCATGGGCACGGGATCGATGATTTGATAGAATTTTTTTAATGATTTGAAATTTTCGATACACAAACTGACGTGTAAGCGTGTCGAATGTTTGCAAAGCGAATGGGGCGGTTTTTCAAGAAAAGCCCCCGTTCATCCGGCGCACATGGCAACGCACACCACGGCATTGGGCTGCGCAATGCGGCAGTGAGGCTGAATCGGCATGAGTTTGAAATATCACGAGAAGATCGGTTTTTCCCCATGCATTGGCTGTTCCTGACCGAGGGGGTGTCCCGGTGGATACCTGCGCGCTGGCGCGGCCCGGCATTTGCGTGCTGGCTGGCTTCGCTGCTGCCCTGCATGGCGCAGGGTCAGGTGCCTGCGGCTGCCCAGGATGGCGTCGCGTCGGCGCAATTGGCCGATGAGGGCGTCTGGTTCGCTGGATGGCATGCCCTCGGCCCGTGGGGTGCTGGTGTGTTCGTGGCGTTCCTGCTGGTGTGCTCGGTGCTCTACATCCGCATGCGCTGCAAGGCGCAGCGCCTGACGCAGTCGCTCAAGCAGAGCAATGAGAAATTGCTGCGCGCCAATGTGAAGCTCAAGCGCATCGCCTTCAGGGACCCGTTGACCGGTACGGCCAACCGGGCGCTGTTCGAATACCGGCTGGGCCGCACGATTGCGCGCGCCGACAGCTCGGTGGAGCAGCCGGGGCCCTGCGGGCCGGTGCGCGTGGGCCTGCTGTACATCGACCTGGATGGATTCAAGCCCATCAACGATGTGGAAGGCCATGCCGCAGGCGATGCGCTGCTGTGCCAGGTGGCCGTGCGCCTGGGCCATATGACGCGCAAATCGGACACGCTGGCGCGCGTGGGTGGCGACGAGTTCGTGCTGCTGCTGGGCTGCCTGGCTTCGGTGGACGACGCCGTGGCCATGGCAGGCCGCGTGCAGAAGGCCTTGAGCCAGCCGTTCGACCTGCCAGGAAAGGCGGTCTCCATCAGCAGTTCCATCGGCGTGGCCATCTATCCCGACCATGGCAAGAAGGAAAAGCTCATGGCGGCGGCCGATGCCGCCATGTACACGGCCAAGCGTGCCGGCGGGAACACCTACGCCATCTTCAAGGAAAGCATGCGCCAGGGCGTGGTCGCGCAGTTCGACCTGCAGCAGGCCCTGCGCCGCGCCGTGGCCAGCCAGCAGCTGGTGCTGTTCTATCAGCCCAAGATCGATACCCGCACGGGCCGCATCCGCAGCGTGGAGGCGCTGGCGCGCTGGAACCACCCGCAGTTCGGCCTGATCAGTCCCCGCGTGTTCATCCCGCTGGCCGAGCGCTTCGGCCTGATCAGCGAGATCGGCGACTGGGTCATCGACGAGGCCTGCCGCCAGACCGCGCAATGGGCGCGCGAGCGGCGCTTCATGCGGGTGTCCATCAATATCTCGGGCTACCAGCTCTTTCAGACGCGGCTGGCGCAGTTCATCGCCGAGGCGATCGCAAGGCACCGCATCCGGCCCGAGCAACTGGTTTTCGAGATCACCGAGTCCGTGGCCATGGAGGACGACAAGACCACCATGGCCGTGATTGCCGAACTCACGGGCATGGGCGTGCAGATCTCCATCGACGACTTCGGCACCGGCTACTCCAGCCTGGCCCTGCTGCGCCAGCTGTGCGCCGACGAGGTGAAGATCGACCGCAGCTTTGTGCGCGACGTGGCCCTCAAGAGCGATGCGCGGGCGGTGGTCGACGCCATCGTGCGCCTGGCCCATGCGCTGGAGCTGCGTGTGGTGGCCGAAGGCGTGACCAACCAGCAGCAGCGCGAAGTGCTGCAGGCCCTGGGCTGCGACGAGCTGCAGGGCTTTTACTTTGCCCGCCCCATGGATGCCCAGGCACTGATCGCCAGCGAAATCTGGACCTCCGACGGCTTCGAGCCCGTGCGGTTCTCGCGCTCTTCCTACATAGACAACCTATAGCGGAGCGCCGGCCGTGCAACTGCCCGCCTGCCAGGGGCCATTGATGCCTGTGGCCGTGCGCCGCGCCCGCAGGTTCTACACTTCAGCCCCATGAGTTTGCTGATTCTGGGGATCGAATCCTCCTGCGATGAAACCGGCGTGGCCCTGGTCGAGGCCCCCGATGGCACGGGCGTGCCCACGCTGCTGTCCCATGCGCTGCACAGCCAGATCGACATGCACCGCGCCTACGGCGGCGTGGTGCCCGAGCTGGCCAGCCGCGACCACATCCGCCGCGTGCTGCCGCTGACCGAAAACGTGCTGGGCGAGTCCGGCCGCACGCTGGACCAGGTCGATGTGATCGCCTTCACGCGCGGCCCCGGCCTGGCCGGCGCGCTGCTGGTGGGTGCGGGCGTGGCCTGTGCCATGGCTGCGGCATTGAACAAGCCCGTGCTGGGCGTGCACCACCTGGAAGGCCATCTGCTGTCGCCCTTCCTGAGCGCCGATCCCCCCGAATTCCCCTTCGTGGCCCTGCTGGTCTCGGGCGGCCACACGCAGCTGATGCGCGTGGACGGCGTGGGCAGCTACGCCATCCTGGGCGAGACCATCGATGACGCGGCCGGCGAGGCCTTCGACAAATCGGCCAAGCTCATGGGCCTGCCCTATCCGGGCGGTCCCGTGCTCTCGCGCCTGGCCGAAGGCGGCGATGCCCAGGCCTTCAAGCTGCCCCGGCCGCTGCTGCATTCGGGCGACCTGGACTTCTCCTTCGCCGGCCTGAAGACGGCCGTGCTGACCCAGGCGAAGAAGCTGGGCGATGACCTTGAGGCGCGCAAGGCCGACCTGGCCGCCAGCACGCAGGCCGCCATCGTCGAGGTGCTGGTCAAGAAGACCCTGGCCGCGCTGCAGCAGACCGGCATGAAGCGCGTGGTCGTGGCCGGCGGCGTGGGTGCCAACAGGCTGCTGCGCTCCCAGCTGGATGCGGCCTGCGCCAAGCGCAAGCTGCGCGTGCACTACCCCGAGCTGCACCTGTGCACCGACAACGGCGCCATGATCGCCATGGCCGCCGCCATGCGCCTGCAGGCGGGCCGGGAAGTGGCCAACAGGCACTACGCCTTCGACGTCAAGCCGCGCTGGCCGCTCGATTCGCTGGCCTGATTCTTCGGCCGCCTCTGCCTTCCCCATCGCCGCGCCGTGCGGCGGGCCACCTCGATGCGCAGCCTGTGCAGCACAAAAAAAGCCCGGCATGTGCCGGGCTTTGAAAACGGGCTGTCACCTTGCTAAGAGGAGGGAAGAAAGGATGGTTGACAGCCCGGGTGCACAAACTCGCTGACCGGATTTACTGGATGCTCAGCGTGGTGGCCTTGCTCTGCGGCTCCAGGCGGGCCAGGGACAGCGTGAGCACGCCGTTTTCCAGCTTCGCGCTGCTGGCGGCAGTGTCGATCTCATGGTCCAGCTCCCAGGCGCGCTGCACCTGGCGGGGCGCACCCTCGACGCTGGACAGACGGACCACGGCGCCTTCGATGCTCAGCTGCAGCTGCTCGCGGGACAGGCCGGGCACATCCAGCTGCAGCGTCGTGGCCTTTTCATCGCGCTGCACCTGCACCGACGAGGCAGAGGGGGCGGCGTTGCCCAGGGTGCCTTGCAGGAAGCGCTGCAGGGCCAGATCGGCGGCTTGGGGGTTGAAGGCGTTGCGGCGGAGAACAGGCGAGAAGATCATGGTGAAGTGGCTCCTATAAACTGCGCGGCTTCATCGAAGTTGTCGCCGCATGGAGCGTAGTTGAGCGGCGTTGAACGCATTTCAAGAGGAAAAAGCCATGAATAAATTGCGCCGCAAGGTCTTGAAAAGCGGTGCCATGGCGCTATTTGCGGCGCCCGCGCTGGCGGCCCTGGCCGCAAACGAACGCGGACAGCCCGTGCCCCCGCCGCGCGGCGAGCCCATACGGCTGGCGCTGATCGAAAGCCTGTCCGGCCCCTTTGCCAATACGGGCGAGGCCGTGTTCCGCAACCTGTTGTGGGCCACCGAGCGCGTGAATGCGCGCGGCGGTGTGCCACTGCCGGCCGCGCAGGGCGGCGCCCGGCCCCTGGCCATCGAACGCCATGACAGCAAGGGCCAGAACGAGGAGGCGCTGTCCGCGCTGCGCGCAGCCATCGACGGCGGTGCGCGCGTGGTCATGCAGGGCAATTCTTCGGCCGTGGCGGCCGTGCTGGTCGATGCCATTGCCAAGCACAACGAGCGCGATCCGGCCCGGCGCGTGCTGTACCTGAACTACTCGGCCGTCGATCCTGCGCTCACCAACGAGCGCTGCAGCTTCTGGCACTTTCGCTTCGACGCCCATGCCGACATGCGCATGGCCGCGCTGATGCAGGTGCTGCGCGAGGACGCGGCCGTGCGCAGCGCCTACCTGATCGGGCAGGACTACAGCTTTGGCCAGGCCGTGCTGCGCGAGGCACGGCGCCAGCTGGCCGCGCAGCGGCCCGATGTGGCCATCGTGGGCGACGAGCTGCACCCCGTGGGGCGCGTCAAGGACTTTGCGCCCTATGCCGCCAAGATCAAGGCCAGCGGCGCCCAGGCCGTGATCACAGGCAACTGGGGCAACGATCTGATGCTGCTGGTCAAGGCCGCGCGGGAGGCGGGCTTCGATGGCCGCTTCTACACCTTCTACGGCAATGCGCTGGGCGCGCCAGCCGCCCTGGGCGAGGCCGGCGTGGGCAAGGTGCTGGCCGTGGCCGACTGGCTGCCCAACGTGCCGGGCCCCGACAGCCAGGCCTTCTACAAGTCATTCCGCGAGCGCTTTCCCAGGCCTGCCGATGACTATGTGCACATGCGCATGCAGCTGATGATCGAGGCCCTGGCCCAGTCCATGGCGCGTGCGGGCAGCACCGACACGGTGGCCGTGGCGCAGGCGCTGGAAGGCGCCGAGGTGGCGCTGGCCGGGCGCAAGGGCCGCATGCGCGCGGCCGACCACCAGTTCCAGCAGGCGCTGGTGGTCGGCGTCATGGACAGGCAGGGCGCGCCCGGCGTGCCCTTCGATGTGGAGGGCTCGGGCTACGGCTTCCGCGTGGTGCGAGAGATCGAGGCGGCGCGTGCCGAGCAGCCTGCGATGTGCCGCATGCGCCGGCCCTGACGGCCTCGACGGTTTGTATGGCCCGGATCAGCGGCCCATGGCCGCCGCGACTTCCTGGCCCAGTTCGATCACGGACAGCGCGTAGTAGCTGGACCAGTTGTAGCGCGTGATGGCATAGAAGTTCTCCGTGCCCGCGATGTACAGCGGCTGGCCCTGCGCGCCGTTTTCCAGCTTGACCAGGGCCAGCGGCCCTTGATGGGCCGCGCCGCTGCCCGGCAGTTGCACGCCGCGCGCAGCCATCTCGTCGGCCGTGAACTGGGGCAGGATGTCGGGCGCCAGCAGGGCGGCCAGGTCGGCGCCCTGGGCCTGCATGATCACAGGGTAGTGGGTGGGCATGCCGCTTTTCCAGCCATGCGCGACAAAGTAGTTGGCCACCGAGCCGATGGCGTCGGCCGCGCTGCCGAACAGGTCGATGCGGTCGTCGCCGTCGAAGTCCACCGCCCACTTCACCCAGCTGCTGGGCATGAACTGGCCCATGCCCATGGCGCCCGCGTAGCTGCCGCGCAGCGAGAACGGGTCCGTTGCGGCGCGGTGCGTGAAGCGCAGGAACTGCTCCAGCTCGCCGCGGAAGTACTCGGTGCGTGCCTGCGCGCGGGGGTGGGCTGCGGGGAAGTCGAAGCTCAGCGTGGCCAGGGCGTCGATCACGCGGAAGTTGCCCATCTGCTGGCCGTAGATGGTCTCCACGCCGATGATGCCGACGATGATTTCGGCCGGCACGCCGTACTGCTTTTCGGCACGCGCCAGCGCGGCGGCATTGGCCTGCCAAAAGCGTGTTCCGGCGCGTATGCGCACGGGCTCGACAAAGCGGCTGCGGTAGACGCCCCAGTTCTTGGCCGTGCCCTGGGCAGCCGGCGTCATCAGGCGGGGAACCTGGGGCAGAAAGCGCGCCTGGGAGATGGTGTCGCGCACCCAGTCCACCGGCAGGTCGTGGCGCATCGCAATGTCGGCAGCCATCTGCATGGCATCAGGCCGTTCTCCGTAGGGCGTGCTGCCCTGCACGGTTCTGACCACGGCGGCGCCGCCTGCCGCCGTGGCGGCGGCAGCAGCGGCCGTGCGCTTTTTCGTGGAAGGTTTGGCCGTGGACTTGGCGGCAGTCTTGGCTGCGCCGGTCTGGGCGGGCGCCGGCTTGCTGGCCAGCGCGCCGCAGGGCAGGGCGGCGGCCGCAAGCAGCAGCAGGGCGGAGGGGATCAGTCGTTGCTTGGTCATGGTGTGCTTGTCGTGGGGCCGGCAGCGGCGGCTTGTGGCCGTGGCTGCGGAGTGCGTGGCCAGTCCAGCGCCCGCCATTGGCGTCGCAGGGCGGGCAGGCCGGGGGTATCGGGTGCGGATTTGGGTGCGGACTGGGGTGCGTATCGGGGGACGGATTGGGGGGCGCGTGCGTAGCGCTGGCGCTCCATGTCCAAAAGCCAGTCGTGCAGGGTCTTGGCGGCCGTGGCGTCGTCCTGGCCCCAGCGGTCCATGACCTGGGCTGCCAGCGCGCGCGGGGGCAGGCTGGCATCGGCCTGCAGGCCGATGCGCCGCAGCCGGGCGCGGGTCCTGTCCATCAGGCGCAGCCATTCATCGCGGCTGTTGCGCTGGGCGCGGGCCATCCAGGCCAGCCAGGCCAGTGCGGCCACGCCGGCCAGTGCGCCCAGCAGGCGCAGCATGTCCACCCACGATGGCGACTGCACGCCCAGGTTCTTGAGCAGGTCCAGCTGGCGGCTTTGCGTGTAGTTCAGCACCCACTGGTTCCAGCCGTTGTTGACGGCCTCCCACACGGCGCGCATCTGCTGCAGCATGCCCACGCCTACGAAGTTGCCCACGGCGCCCGCAATGGCACCCTGGGGCGCGCGCAGGCGCTGGAACTCGCCCACGCGCGACGGAGCCACGGCGCCGGTGGGGTCGATGCGCACCCAGCCCTCGTCCTCCAGCCAGACCTCGGTCCAGGCGTGGGCGTCGGCGTTGCGCACGGTCCAGTAGCCATCGACAGGGTTGCGCTCGCCGCCCTGGTAGCCGGTGACGATGCGGGCAGGCACGCCCATGCCGCGCATCAGCACGGCGAAGGCCGAGGCGATGTGCTCGCAGAATCCCTCTTTGCTGTCGAACCAGAAGTCATCGGCCGTGTGCACGCTGTCCACCACGCCGGGCTCCAGCGTGTAGGTGTAGCCGCCCGTGCGCAGGCGCGCCAGCGCGGCCTGTACCCAGGCGCGGGGCGGGGCGCCGGCCAGTTGCGGGTCGGCGCGCATCTGCCGGGCCAGCGCCAGCGTGCGCGGGTTGCTGCCTTCGGGCAGCTGGGTGTAGCGGCGCAGGGCGCGGGTGGGCTGCAGCGGCCCGTAGCTGAACTGCACATGGCTTTGGGCGCTGATGCGCACCACGTCGGTGATGGGGCGCCAGGTCAGCCATTGCAGCTGCGGCGTCATGCGGGCGTTGCCCATGCCCTGCGGCAGTTCAGGTGGCTGGGACGTGGCGTCGAGCAGGGGCAGCCAGGGGCGGCGGCTGGGCTCGATGGTCATCTGGTAGCGCACGCCTTCGCCCGATACGCGCAACTGGGCGCTGTCCAGCCCAGCCTCTGTGTCCATCTGCCATTCCTGTCCGTCAAAGCGCGACAGAACGGGTCCCCGGAAATACAGGGTGTTGGCCGGCGGAGGAGCACCATCGGGCGTATCGAAGCGCAGGCGCAGGGCCACGTTCTCGTCCAGCACCAGCGAGGCCATGGAGCCCACGCGCATGTTTTCCGACAGGCCGCTGCGGCCGGCCAGGTCGTTGCTAGGCACACCCCACAGCGGCGCCATGCGCGGGAAGAACAGGAACAGCGCCACCATGACCGGCGTACCCCACAGCGCCAGCAGGGCTGCCGTGCGCAGCGCCTGCGTCAGCGGCGGGCGGCCGGCGGTCATGTGGGCATTGACCAGGGCCGTGAGCAGGCCCAGCAGGCCCAGCACCATGGCCAGGGCCAGCAGCAGGGATTGCGAGTAGAAGAAGTTGGCCAGCAGCGCGAAGAAGCCCAGGAAGAACACCACCATGGCATCGCGCCGGGCGCGCAGCTCCAGCGTCTTGAGCGCCAGCAGCAGCACGATCAGGGTCACGCCCGCATCGCGCCCGATAAAGGTGCCGTGCGAGACCCAGGTGGCGCCCACGGCCAGCAGCAGCAATCCACCCAGCACCCAGCGGCCGGGCAGGGGCTGGCCGCGCCAGGCCAGCAGGCCGCGCCACAGCAGCAGGCCGGCCACGAAGACCATGGTCCACCAGGGCGTGTGGGCGGCCTGGGGCATCAGCACCCAGGCGACCACGGCCAGCAGGAACAGGGTGTCGCGCGCATCGCGCGGCAGGGCGGCCAGGCGCTGGCGCCAGGTGGCCGCAGGCTGCGCAATGGCTTGGAAGGAGGAGGGCATGGACGTGCGATTCATGGGCAGGCCGCCAGGGCTTCCAGGCAGAGCGTGGCGTGGGCCGCGCCCTGGTCGGGGGCGATCTCGCGGCCGTCGGGCAGGCGCAGGCCCCAGGTCAGGTCCTGCTGGCGTGCGACCAGCACCCAGGCGGTCAGGCGGCTGAGGCGGGCCTCGGGGTCGGCCAGGCCGGTGGCCTTGGCGTCCAGCCACAGGCGGTGCTGCTGGGACAGCGGGCGGTCGCGGCTCACCAGCTGGTCACTGCCCGTGGCAAAGGCCTGGGCGGCCTTTTTCCAGACCACCAGCTTGAGCGCATCACCGCGCCGGTAGGCACGCACGCCATCGAACTCGTCGCCGTGGCGCGTGGAGGCCGCGCTGCGGCCGCCGGCATCGGCACTGGCCGCAGGCAGGGGCGGGGGATTGTGTTCGGGCGCCGGGTAGATCCAGGCCTGGGTCTGCGCGCGCCACAGCGCCCAGACGCGGAAGGTGCCCAGCGGGTAGCGTGTGGCCGCCGTGATCGTGGGCAGCGATTGCAGGCCCCGGCGCAGTGGCGTGAAAGCCAGTTGCGCCGTGGTGCTGCCCTGTGCCGGGACATCGATCCAGGTCCAGTCGGTGGCCGCCGTATCGGCTTGCACGGCAAGGCCTATGCCCCAACGCGTGCTGCGGCGCGTGTTGTGCAGCACCACGTCGAAGCGGCAGGGCTGGCCGGCAAAGCTGCCGGCCGGCGGCAGCAGATGCAGCGCCAAGCCGCGCAGATTGCCGTGGCCGACCACCATGCCCGCTGCCGCGCTGCCGGCCAGCAGGAACGTCAGCAGATAGCCCAGGTTGAGCTGGTAGTTGATGGCGGCCACCAGCAGCACGCACAGCGTCAGCGCCAGGGCCCAGCCTGCACGCGACGGCATGATGTAGACATTGCGCTGGGTCAGCTTCAGGCTGTCCGTGCGGGGCAGGCGGGCATGCCACCACTGGCGCACGCGCCGCGCCGGAGACCAGCGCTGGCGCAGCGATGCCCCCGGCCGGGGGGCGCCGGGCGAAGACGCGGGGGCGGCCGGCATCAGCGCAGCGCCACGGCGTCCAGCATGGCGCGCACCTGCTCCACGGCGCCCCGGCCGCTGGAGCCTATCGGCACCAGGCGGTGGGCCGCCGTCTGCGGCAGGATGGCCTGCACATCGTCGGGCGCCACATAGTCGCGCCCTTCCATCAGGGCCACGGCCCGGGCCGCGCGCAGCAGCGCAATGCCCGCGCGAGGCGACAGGCCCTGTATGAACCACTGGCCCGAGCGCGTGGCTTCCAGCAGGTCCTGCACATAGTCGAGCAGGGCATCGCTGGCATGCACCTGCAGCACGGCAGCCTGCAGGTCCTGCAGCTCCTGCGTGGTCAGCAGCGGTGCCAGCGCGTCGGCCTGGGCGCGCCGGCCATTGCCGGACAGCAGGGATCGCTCGGCCGCGCGGTCGGGATAGCCCAGGCTGATGCGCATCAGGAAGCGGTCCAGCTGGCTTTCGGGCAGCGGGAAGGTGCCCAGCTGTTCCTGCGGGTTCTGGGTGGCGATCACGAAGAAGGGCTCGGGCAGGCGGTGCGTGCGGCCCTCGGCCGAGACCTGTCGCTCCTCCATGGCTTCGAGCAGGGCGCTCTGCGTCTTGGGGCTGGCGCGGTTGATCTCGTCGGCCAGCAGCACCTGGGCGAAAACGGGGCCCGGGTGGAAGACAAAGGTCTCGCTGGCGCGCTCGTAGATGGACACGCCGGTGAGGTCGCTGGGCATGAGGTCGGCCGTGAACTGCACGCGCGAGAACTGCAGCCCGAAGCTGTGTGCCAGCGCATGCGCCAGCGTGGTTTTGCCCACGCCGGGAACGTCTTCCAGCAGCAGGTGTCCCCCAGCCAGCAGGCAGGCCACACTGTCGCGGACCTGAGCCGGTTTCCCTACAACCACCGTGTTAAGCTGATCCAGAAGCGCCTTGATCTTGTGTGTTGCTTGCATGGCGCGACGTTATCCTAAAAAAAACATCGCGGAGACATCACTGTGGGCAAGACGGGTTATTTCACCCATAGGGAGTGCTGGCGGCATGAGATGGGGCCGGGGCACCCGGAATGCCCGGCCCGGCTCGACGCCATCGAGGACCGGCTGCTGGTGACCGGCGTGGCCGATGCGCTGGAGCGGCACGAGGCCCCCCAGGCCTCGCTGGCCGACATCGAACTGGCCCATGACCGCATGCATGTGGCTGCGCTGCAGGGCCTGACCCAGCGCCTGGTCGAGGAGCAGCAGGCCGGTGGCCCCGAGTACTCCCAGATCGACACCGACACCTCCATCAACAGCCACACCTTCTCGGCCGCCCTGCATGCGGCCGGCGCCGCGCTGGCGGCCACCGATGCGGTGATGGCCGGCGAGCTGGAGAACGCCTTTTGCGCCGTGCGCCCTCCGGGCCACCATGCCACGCGCCACCAGGCCATGGGCTTTTGCTTCTTCAACAACGTGGCCGTGGGCGTGAAGTACGCGCTCAGCCGTCACCACCTCAAGCGCGTGGCCGTGATCGATTTCGACGTGCACCACGGCAACGGCACGGAGGACATCCTCTCCGGCGACGACCGCGTGCTCATGTGCGGCATCTTCCAGCACCCGTTCTATCCCTTCAGCGGCGACCAGCACCCGGCCGCCAACATGGTCAACGTGCCGGTGGCCGCCTATACCAAGGGCATGGACATCCGCGAGATCGTCGAGATGATGTGGATTCCGCGCCTGGAGGCCTTCAAGCCCGAGCTGATCTTCATCAGCGCCGGCTTCGACGCCCACCGCGAGGACGACATGGGCCAGCTGGGCATGACCGAGCAGGACTTCACCTGGATCACCTCGCGCATCAAGGACATCGCGCGGCGCTTTTCCAAGGGGCGCATCGTCTCCTGCCTGGAAGGCGGCTATGTGATGGGGCCGCTTGCGCGCAGCGTGGAAGCGCACGTGCGCGTGCTGGCCGACCTCTGAACCGGATCTGGAGCACCATGAACGCGAGCACCCATCCTTCTGAAGCCAGCCCCCTGCTCGACGTGCAGCGCGACGCGCGCGGCGTCGTGCGCCTCACGCTCAACGACCCGCAGCGCTTCAATGCCCTGGGCGAGCAGATGCTCACGCAGCTGCAGCAGGCGCTGGACGACGTGGCGCGCGACGAGTCCGTGCGCGTGGTCGTGCTGTCTGCGGCCGGCAAGGCCTTTTGCGCGGGGCACAACCTCAAGGACATGGCGGCACATCCGCAGCTGGACTACTACCAGAAGCTGTTCGCCCAGTGCAGCCGCATGATGCTGTCCATCCACCGGCTGCCCGTTCCCGTGATCGCGCGCGTGCACGGCATTGCCACGGCGGCAGGCTGCCAGCTCGTCGCCCAGTGCGATCTGGCCGTTGCTGCGCAGGCGGCACGCTTTGCCACCAGCGGCATCCACTATGGCCTGTTCTGCGCCACCCCCAGCGTGCCGCTGGTGCGCAATGTGCCGGCCAAGCAGGCCATGGAGATGCTGCTCACGGGCGACTTCATCGACGCCCAGCAGGCGCTGGAGCAGGGCCTGGTCAACCGCGTGGTGGCCGATGAGGCGCTGGACGATGCCGTCGAGCACTTCGTGCAGTCCATCGTCAGCAAGCCCCGTGCGGCCGTGGCCATGGGCAAGGCGCTGGTCTACCGCCAGCGCGAGATGGGCATCGAGGCGGCCTACCAGCTGGCCGGCCAGACCATGGCCGCCAACATGATGGATGCCGACGCCCAGGAGGGCGCCCAGGCCTTCGCCGCCAAGCGCGAACCGGCCTGGAAGACGGGCCGCTGACCGACCTGCATGTAGGTCCCGGTCCGGTCGGCCTGTCCTGGATCTGGGCGATGATGGCGGCCTGCGCCCTTGCGGCGGAACGGCCCTGACCCATGGATATCTTCGACAAGCTCATCAACGACTTCCAAAGCTCCAGCGCCTGGCTGGAGTTCTCCGTGCTCATCGCCTGCCTGCTGCTGGCCTACGGCGCCATGCGCGGCCTGCATGCGCGCTACGGCCATCTGAACGATGGAAAGCCCTCCGTATGGATAGGCCGCCATGCGCTCGATGGCGCCCTGTTCCCGCTGCTGGCGCTGGTGCTGGTCTTCACCAGCCAGGAGATCCTGGCGCGGTTTTCCACGGTGTTCTGGCTGCGCGTGGCCGTGTCGCTGCTGGTGTCCCTGTCGGTGATCCGCTTCGTGGCGCGGGTGCTCAGCCGGACCTTCCCCCACTCCACCGTGGTGCGTCTGATCGAGCGCATCTTCTCCTGGCTGGCCTGGGGCGCGGCCGTGCTGCACAGCATCGGCCTGCTGCCGCAGGTCATGGAGGAGCTGGAGGCCCTGCAGTTCAACATCGGCAAGACGCCGGTCAGCCTGCTCAACCTGATCGAGGGCACGCTGTCGGCGGGCCTGATGATGGTGGCCGTGCTGTGGGTGGCAACGCTGTTCGAGCAGAAGGTCATCAACCAGTGGGTCAGCGACCTGTCCATGCGCAAGGTGGCCATGAACATCACGCGCAGCGTGCTGATCCTGGTGGGGCTGCTGGTGTCGCTGTCCATGGTGGGCGTGGACCTGACGGCGCTGTCCGTCATGGGCGGCGCCATCGGCGTGGGCCTGGGTTTCGGTATGCAGAAGATCGCCTCCAACTACGTCAGCGGCTTTCTGGTGCTGATCGAACGCGCGCTGCGCATCGGCGACAACGTGCGCGTGGATGGCTTCGAGGGCCGCATCACCGACATCCGCACGCGCTACACCATCATCCGCGCGCTCAACGGCCGCGAATCCATCGTGCCCAACGAGACGCTGATCACCCAGCGTGTGGAGAACCTCACCGGATTCGACGTCAAGTTCGGCCTTTCCACCAACATCGTCGTGGGCATGGACAGCGATGTGGAGCAGGTGCGCGGCATCCTGCTCGATGCCGCAGCCGCCCAGCCGCGCGTGCTCAAGACGCCCGCGCCTTCGGTGGCACTGGTCGACTTCGTCGAGCAGGGTCTGCAGTTCAGTCTCAGCTACTACATCAACGACCCGCAAAATGGCCAGGGCAATGTGCGCTCCGAGGTGAACCTCGCCGTGCTGCGCGGCCTGCGTGCCGCAGGCGTGAGCCTGCCAGTCCCCAAGCAGGTGGTGCAGATCACCGAACGCGGGGGCGTGGTGGCTCAGGCAGCAGAGAAAAGCAGCTAGGATTATTCCTAGGTGCATACCCTGAGTTCAGGCTGTTCCCCCGCAGGAAATCTCAATGGTCGTGCTTAAAATGGCACGATCGTTCTTTTTTGTGAGCGCGCATGCGGCCCTCGGCCGTCAGGGAAACCTGCCGCAGCTGCTGCAGCGCCGCATACAATGATTTCGGTTTACGTAAACGTCAATCTATCAATCAATCAGGAGCCGCTGCAATGAAGGTTTTGGTCCCGGTCAAGCGCGTGGTGGACTACAACGTGAAGGTCCGCGTGAAGTCGGACGGCACGGGCGTGGACATCGCCAACGTCAAGATGAGCATGAACCCCTTTGACGAAATCGCCGTCGAAGAAGCCGTTCGCCTCAAGGAAAAGGGCGTGGCCACCGAAGTCATCGCCGTCTCCTGCGGCGTGGCCCAGTGCCAGGAAACCCTGCGCACGGCCATGGCCATCGGTGCCGACCGCGGCATCCTGGTGGAGACCACCGAGGAGCTGCAGCCCCTGGCCGTCGCCAAGCTGCTCAAGGCGCTGGTCGACAAGGAGCAGCCCGGCCTCATCATCCTGGGCAAGCAGGCCATCGACGACGATGCCAACCAGACCGGCCAGATGCTGGCAGCCCTGGCCGACCTGCCGCAAGCCACCTTCGCCTCCAAGGTCGAAGTCGCTGGCGACAAGGTGAATGTCACGCGCGAAGTGGACGGCGGCCTGGAAACCCTGGCCCTGAGCCTGCCGGCCGTCATCACCACCGACCTGCGCCTGAACGAGCCGCGCTACGTCACGCTGCCCAACATCATGAAGGCCAAGAAAAAGCAGCTGGACACGGTCAAGCCTGAAGAGCTGGGCGTCGATGTGGCCCCGCGCCTGAAGACGCTCAAGGTGGCCGAGCCCGCCAAGCGCGGCGCTGGCGTGAAGGTGCCCGATGTGGCGACCCTGGTCAGCAAGCTCAAGAACGAAGCCAAGGTCATCTAAAGGAATTCGCAGACATGACATCCCTCGTTATTGCAGAACACGACAACGCTTCCATCAAGAGCGCCACGCTCAACACCGTCACTGCGGCCCTGGCCTGCGGCGGCGACGTGCATGTGCTGGTGGCGGGCGAGAATGCCGGCGCCGCTGCGCAGGCCGCTGCCCAGATCGCTGGCGTGTCCAAGGTCATCCACGCCGACGGCGCCAGCCTGAAGGACGGCTTGGCCGAGAACATTGCAGCGCAAGTGCTGGCAATCGCTTCGAACTACAGCCACATCCTGTTCCCCGCCACCGCCAGCGGCAAGAACGCCGCGCCGCGCGTGGCCGCCAAGCTGGACGTGGCCCAGATCAGCGACATCACCAAGGTGGACAGCGCCGATACCTTCGAGCGCCCCATCTACGCAGGCAACGCCATTGCCACGGTGCAAAGCAGCGACAAGATCAAGGTCATCACCGTGCGCGGCACGGGCTTTGACGCAGCGGCCACCACGGGCGGCAGCGCCCAGGTGGAGCAGTTGGCCGCCGCTGGCGACAACGGCAAGAGCAGCTTCGTGGGCCGCGAGGTCACCAAGAACGACCGCCCGGAACTGACGGCCGCCAAGATCATCGTCTCCGGTGGTCGCGCGCTGGGCAGCAGCGAGAAGTTCCAGGAAGTCATCACACCCCTGGCCGACAAGCTGGGTGCCGCCATCGGTGCTTCGCGCGCTGCGGTGGACGCAGGCTATGCGCCCAATGACCTGCAGGTCGGCCAGACCGGCAAGATCGTCGCGCCCCAGCTGTACATCGCCCTGGGCATCTCGGGCGCCATCCAGCATTTGGCCGGCATGAAGGACTCCAAGGTGATCGTGGCGATCAACAAGGACCCCGAGGCACCGATCTTCTCGGTGGCCGACTACGGCCTGGAGGCCGACCTGTTCCAGGCCGTGCCGGAACTGGTGCAGGCGCTGTAAGCGGCTGAAGCTGAAAAATGAGGGGCACAGGCCCCTCTTTTTCCGTCATGGATTCCGGGATGGTCCGCTGGTCACGGCGCGCACCACCGACTACAACAACGGACTTGGCCGCCAGCCGGTGCTGGCGATGGCATGAACCGAGAGGGAGATTGAAATGAAGATGATGCGCTTGCGCCTGGCCCGCACGGCCGTGGCCTTTGTCTGTGGCGCCATGGCGCTGGCCGCCGAGGCCAATGCCTGGGTGGTGGGGCAGGTGGCACCCATGTCGGGAGCCGGTGCGACGCAGGGCCGTGCCTATGCCCAGGGCATGCGCCTGTACTTCGACCAGATCAACAAGGCCGGCGGCGTGCAGGGGCAGCCCGTGCAACTGGTCACGGTGGACGATGTGGGCCACCCCGAGGAAACCGTGGACAAGACCCGCAAGCTGCTGGACGAGTCCAAGCCCGTGGTGCTGGCCGGCTACTTCGGCAACCGCAACATGGCGGCGCTGCTGGACAGCAAGCTGCTCGACCAGTCGCAGATCTCCCTCGTGGGCTACCAGAGCACGGACACGCGGGTGCTGAGCAATCCCCAGATCTTCAGCACGCGCGCCAATCTGCCCGAGGAAATGGCCAAGATCGCATCGCACCTGGCCACCGTGGGCATCACGCGCCTGGCCCTGCTGCATGACGAGCGCCCGGATGCCAAGGCCGTGGCGGAACTCGTGGACAAGGCGATTGCGCCTTCCAAGGCCAAGCTGGTGGTCAGCGCCTCGCTGAGCACGGGCAAGGGTGCCATGGACAAGGCCGTGTCCCAGTTGCAAAAGGCCCAGCCTTCGGCGCAGGCCGTGATGGTGGTGGCCTCCAGCCCAGTGACCTCGGCCTTTGTCGAGGCGTACCGCATGGCGGGTGGCACGGCCCAGATCTACGCGACGTCCGAAGCCGATATCGAGCAACTGGCCAAGCGCCTGCCCGTGGAGTTCATGAGCGGCCTGTCCATTGCCCAGGTCGTGCCCAGTCCCTACAAGGTGACCATGCGCCTGAACAAGGAGTTCAGGGACGCGGCCACCGCTGCCGGCAAGTCGCTGACCGTGCCGGTCAGCTACGCCATGATGGAAGGCTATGTGAACGCCCGCGTCATCGTGGAGGCCATGCGCCGCACCCAGCCGCTGACGCGCGACAAGCTGGCCGCTTCGCTGCGCGGCCTGGACGCCTTCGATCTGGGCGGCTACTGGGTTACCTATCGTCCGGGCTCGCAGGCGGGCTCGAAATTCGTGGATTTGTCCATCGTCAACGCATCGGGCCGCGTCACGCAATAACGCAGCAATGCAGTAGTGCTGTGGCGGCGCGCCCGCTGTCCCAGGTCGCCGCGCGCTGCGCGCCGGCGGTCCAGGCTCTGTTCAGGAAGGTTCAACAATGACTTACTCGGCTCCCCTCAAAGACATGCTGTTCGCCATGGAGCATCTGGCGCAGATCGACCAGGTGGCGCAGTTGCCCGGTTTCGAGGAGGCTGGCCTGGAGACGGCCCAGGCCGTGCTGGAGGAATGCGCCAAGCTGTGCGAAGGCGTGGTGGCGCCGCTGAACCTGCCGGGCGACGTGGCGCCTTCCAGCCTCAAGGACGGCGTGGTCACCACCACGGCGGGCTTCAAACAGGCCTTTCGCCAGTACGCCGAAGGCGGCTGGCAGGGCTTGCAGCATCCGCAGGATTTTGGCGGCCAGGGCCTGCCCAAGACGATTGGCGCGGCCTGCGTGGAAATGCTCAACAGCGCCAACCTGAGCTTTGCGCTGTGCCCGCTGCTGACCGACGGCGCCATCGAGGCGCTGCTGACGGCGGGCAGCGATGAGCTCAAGGCCACCTATCTCGAGAAGCTGGTGACCGGCGAGTGGACCGGCACCATGAACCTGACCGAGCCCCAGGCCGGCTCCGACCTGGCCCTGGTGCGCACCAAGGCCGATCCGCAGCCCGATGGCAGCTACAAGGTCTTCGGCACCAAGATCTTCATCACCTATGGCGAGCACGACATGGCCGAGAACATCGTCCATCTGGTGCTGGCCCGCGTGGCCGGGGCGCCCGAGGGCGTCAAGGGCATCAGCCTGTTCGTGGTGCCCAAGTTCCTGGTCAACAAGGATGGCTCGCTGGGCGCGCGCAACGATGTGCACTGCGTGAGCATCGAGCACAAGATGGGGATCAAGGCCTCGCCCACGGCCGTGCTGCAGTACGGCGACAACGGCGGGGCCATCGGTTACCTGGTGGGCGAGGAAAACCGCGGCCTCGAATACATGTTCATCATGATGAACGCGGCCCGCTACGCCGTGGGCGTGCAGGGCATTGCCGTGGCCGAGCGCGCCTACCAGCACGCCGTGGCCTATGCCCGCGAGCGCGTGCAAAGCCGCCCCGTGGACGGCAGTGTGAAGGCCAGCGCCACCATCATCCACCACCCTGATGTGCGCCGCATGCTCATGACCATGCGTGCCTACACCGAGGGCTGCCGTGCCATGGCGGCCACGGCCGCCGCGGCCTACGACGCATCCCATCACCATGCCGATGCCCAGGTGCGCGAGGCCAATGCGGCCTTCTATGAATTCATGGTGCCCCTGGTCAAGGGCTACAGCACCGAGATGAGCCTGGAAGTCACCAGCCTGGGCGTGCAGGTGCACGGCGGCATGGGCTTCATCGAGGAGACGGGCGCCGCCCAGTACTACCGCGACGCCAAGATCCTGACCATCTACGAAGGCACGACCGCCATCCAGGCCAATGACCTGGTGGGCCGCAAGACGGCGCGCGATGGCGGCCAGACCGCGCTGGCCATTGCGGGCCAGATCGAGAAGACCGAGGCCGAGCTGGCCGCCAGCGGCACGCCCGAGGCACTGGCCGTGGCCCGCCAGCTGGCCGCCGCGCGCCAGGCCTTCGTCGAGGCGGTGCACTTCGTCTCGGGCCAGGCCAAGGCCGAGCCCAATGCCGTGTACGCCGGCAGCGTTCCCTACCTGATGCTGGCGGGCAACCTCGTCGCAGGCTGGCAGATGGGCCGCGCCCTGCTGGCGGCCGAGCAGCTGTTGCACAAGGGACAGGACGCGGCCTTCATGCGCGCGAAGATTGCGACGGCGCGCTTTTATGCCGAGCACATCCTCGTCAAGGCGGCGGGCCTGCGCGATGCCATCGTGCACGGCGGCGACAGCGTGATGGCGCTGCCCATGGACGCCTTCTGACCCGGCGCTTGCGCACGGCACAACGCAGACAAAGACACCGAGAACCAACGGAGACAACGCATGTCCAAGCTTCCCCCGGCGCTGAAGAAACTGGCCCTGCCAGTGATCGGCTCGCCGCTGTTCATCATCAGCAATCCCAAGCTCGTGATCGCCCAGTGCCAGGCCGGCATCGTGGGTTCCATGCCCGCGCTCAACGCGCGCCCGGCCGAGCAGCTCGAAGACTGGCTGGCCGAGATCACCGAGACCCTGGCCGCCTGGGACAAGGCCCATCCGGACCGGCCCTCGGCGCCGTTCGCCATCAACCAGATCGTGCACAAGAGCAATGACCGGCTCGAGCACGACATGCAGATGTGTGCCAAGTACAAGGTGCCCATCGTCATCACCAGCCTGGGTGCGCGCGAGGACGTGAACCAGGCCGTGCACAGCTGGGGCGGCGTGGTGCTGCACGACATCATCAACAACAAGTTCGCGCACAAGGCCATCGAAAAGGGGGCCGACGGCCTGATCGCCGTGGCGGCGGGCGCGGGCGGCCATGCGGGTGTCAAGAGCCCGTTCGCGCTGATCCAGGAAATCCGCGAATGGTTCGACGGCCCCGTGGCGCTGTCGGGCTCCATCGCCTCGGGCGGCGCCATCCTCGCGGCCCAGGCCATGGGTGCGGACTTCGCCTATATCGGCTCGGCCTTCATTGCCACGCATGAGGCGCGTGCGCACGACGCCTACAAGCAGGCCATCGTGGACGGCACCTCCGACGACATCGTCTACAGCAACCTGTTCACGGGCGTGCACGGCAACTACCTGGCGCCGTCCATCCGTGCGGCAGGCCTGGACCCCGACAACCTGCCCGAGTCGGATCCCAGCAAGATGAACTTCGGCGGCGACGCCAAGAAGGCCTGGAAGGACATCTGGGGCTGCGGCCAGGGCATTGGCGCCATCCGCGAAGTCACGGGTGCGGGCGAACTGGTCGAGCGTCTCAAGCGTGAATACAACCAGGCGCGCGACCGCCTGCTGTCCACCCCTTAAGGTCGGGGGAGCCCAGGACGGGCTCTTCTCCTACCCCGCCAGACGGCGCCTTCGGGCGCCGTTTTCTTTGGGTATTACCCACGCTGTGCGGGTCCGGTTCTCGAAGTTGTTTGCGCAAAACCCCTTGCGCACGCTTGACTGCTTCACTCGGCTTCCCCCTACGAGCGACTTGCCTGGAGCAAGTTTGTTTAGAATTCTTTGCGTAATTTCAGTAAATACTGAAATTACAGAATAAATGAACAAACCTTGTACCCCGTCATTGCCTGAGTTCCACCAGCTGGCGCGTCGTCCGATGGCGGGTACGGGGCGCCTGGTGCTGGCCTCGCTGCTGTGGCTGCCCCAGGCGGCGCTGCTGGCGCTGGCCGTGCAGTCCATGGCCGATGGCGCGGACGTGGAGCCGCTGTGGCCACTGTGGCAGCTTGCGGCCGGCGTGGCACTGCTGGGCGGGTTGCGCGCCTGGTGCGATGCCAGCGGCACACGCCGCGCCAATCTGCAGGCGCGCAGCCTGGTGAGCGCGCTGCGAATGCAGGTGCTGCGCACGCTGGCGGGCACCTCGCCGCTGGACCGCCAGCGCGCGGCCTCGGGCCAGGCGGCCAGCGCTATGGCCGAGCAGGCCGAGGCCATCGTGCCCTGGCTGTCGCGCTACCAGACCGCCATGTGGCGCGTGCGCACCGTGCCGCTGGTGATTGCGCTGGCCGTGGCCAGCCAGAGCTGGGTGGTGGCGCTGATCCTGGTGGTGGCCGCACCGCTGATCCCGCTGTTCATGGCCATCGTCGGCTGGCGCGCCAAGGCGGCCAGCCAGGCGCAGATGGTGGAGCTGGGCGGCATGAACGCCTTCCTGCTCGACCGCCTGCGCGGCCTGTCCACCCTGCGCGCCCTGGGCGCGGTGGATGCCACGGCGCAGCGGCTGCGCGCCAATGCCGAATCCCTGCGCGAACGCAGCATGCGCGTGCTGCGCATCGCCTTTCTGTCCTCTGCGGTGCTGGAGCTGTTCTCGGCCCTGGGCGTGGCCATGGTGGCCGTCTACGTGGGCTTTCACCTGCTGGGCCATCTGCCCTTTGGCAGCTGGGGCCAGACACTGAGCCTGGGCCAGGCGCTGTTCGTGCTGCTGCTGGCGCCCAGCTTCTTCGATCCCCTGCGTGAGCTGTCTGCCGTTTGGCACGACCGTGCCAGCGGCGAGGCCGCCCTGCAGGCCCTGGGCGAGCTGGGCCGCGATGCGCAGCCGCTGCCCGGCGCACTGGCTGCGCCCGGCAGGGCGGCCGGCCAGGCCTGCGCCCTGCACCTGGAGCAGGTGCGGCCCCAGGCGCCAGGCGGCGCGGTCACGCTGCCGGCGCTCACGGTGGACGTGCGGCCTGGCGAGCATGTGGCGCTGTGGAGCCCCAGCGGCAGCGGCAAGTCGCTGCTGCTGGCGCAGATTGCCGGCCTGCTGCCGGTGGCCGAGCCTGGGCGCATCCATATCGACGGCCAACTGCTCGACGGCGAATCGGCCGGCCGGCTGCGCGCGCGCATGGCCTGGATGGGGCAGAGCCCCCATGTGTTCGCCGGCTCGGTGGCCGAAAACCTCCGGCTGGGCCGCCCGGGATTCACCTTCGGCGAACTGCGCCAGGCCCTGCGGCTGGCCGGGCTGGGCAAGCTGGCCGAGACCCGACCCGGCGCCACGCTGGGTGAGGGCGGAGCCGGCCTGTCGGGCGGCGAAATCGTGCGCCTGGCACTGGCGCGCCTGGCCTTGTCGCGCGATGCAGGCCTGCTGCTGGTCGATGAACCCACTGCCCACCTGGACCCGGCCACGGCCGCCCAGGTCACCGATGCCCTGCTGCAGCTGGCACGCGGGCGCACGCTGATCGTCGCCACCCACGATGCCGAACTGGCCGCCGCCATGCACCGTGTGGTGGAGCTGGCGGGCCATGCCGCCCCGCAGGAGCTGGCCGCATGAAGCCCCGCTCCACCCTCTGGCCCGTGCTGGCCGCCCTGGCGCGCATGGCGCCCCGCCGCCTGTGGCTGGGTGGCGCGCTGCTGGCCCTGCTCACGGTGCTCATGGGCATGGCGCTGCTGGGCCTGTCGGGCTGGTTCATCACGGCCACGGCGCTGGCCGGGCTGCTGCCGGCCACGGCTATCGTTTTCGATGTCTTCATGCCCTCGGCCGGCATCCGCCTGCTGGCCCTGGGCCGCACGGGCACGCGCTATGCCGAACGGCTGGTCACCCATGACGCCACCCTGGCCGTGCTGGCCGCCCTGCGCGAGCGGCTGCTGCGCAGCTGGGCCACGCCCGCCGCCGCCCTGAGCCTGCGCCTGCGGCCCGCACGCCTGCTGCAGCGGCTGACGGCCGACGTGGATGCGCTGGACAGCCTTTACCTGCGCCTGTTCGTGCCCTTGCTGGCCGCCACGGGTGCCACGCTGGTGGCCGCCCTGGCACTGGGCCTGATGCGCTGGTGGCTGGGCCTGGCCTTGGCTGCGTGGCTGCTGGCCACCGGCCTGGGCAGCGCCCTGTGGCTGGCCCGCGGTGCGCGCCGGCCCGCCGTGCGCCGCGCGCTGGCGCTGGAGTCCCTGCGCGCCCGCACGGCCGACCTGGTGGCCGGGCAGGCGGAGCTGGCCATGGCCGGCACCCTGGCCGCGCATTGCGAACGCATTGCCGCCCTGGACGCCCGCGTGGCCGAGGCCGACGCCGAGCTCCACGGCCTGGAGGCCCGAACCTCCTTCGTGCAAGGCCTGTGCGGCGCCCTGGCCCTGGCCGGTGTGCTGCTGGGCGTGGGCTGGCTGGCCGAGGCCGGCCTGCTGGGCGCCCCCGTGGCCGCGCTGGCCCTGTTGCTGGCGCTGACGGCCATGGAGCCCTTTGCCGCGTTGCGCCGTGGCGCGCTGGAGGCTGGCCGCAGCTGGCTGGCCGCGCGCCGGCTGGCGCCTGCCCTGCGCGATGGCGCTGCGCAAGGCGCCTGCGAACCGGCTGCGCCCAGGCAGGGCTTGGCGGTTGAGCTGGAGCAGGTCGTGGCACCCCGTGCCGCCGTGCTGGCCCAGGACATCCGTATCGCCGAGGGCGAGCGTGTCGCCCTGCTGGGTGCCAGCGGCGCGGGCAAGACCACGCTGCTGTCCCTGATGGCCGGCGAGCTCCAGCCGCTGGCCGGCGCCGTGCATGCCCGGCGCTGCACCTGGATGACGCAGCGCACCGAACTGTTCGAGGACAGCCTGCGCGACAACCTTTTGCTGGCTTGCCCCCAGGCCGCCGAGGACACGCTGTGGGCGGCGCTGGAAGTCGCCGGGCTGGCCGGCGATGTGCGCGCCATGGCGCAGGGCCTGGACACGCGGCTGGGCGAGGGCGGGCTGGGCCTGTCCGGCGGCCAGGCACGGCGCCTGGCGCTGGCGCGGCTGCTGCTGAGCCCCGCGCGCTGCTGGCTGCTGGACGAAGTGACCGAGGGCCTGGATGCACGCACGGCCGCCGACCTGCTGGTGCGGCTGGACAGTGCAGCCCGGGGCCGCACCCTGGTGCTGGCCACCCACAAGCTGCGGGAGGCGCAACTGGCCGACCGGCTGCTGTGGGTGGAGCAGGGCCGCGTGGTGTCCGAGGCGCTGCGCGGCACACCGCCGTTCGAGGCGGCCCTGGCGCGCCTGCGGCAGGACGGCTGATCAAGGATTTCACCAAGTACCCCCGAGAGAAAGGATCTCACCATGGACCTCGACATCGTCGATCTATCGCGGCTGCAGTTCGCGGTAACGGCGCTCTACCACTTCCTGTTCGTGCCGCTGACCATCGGCCTGGCCGTGATCATCGCCATCATGGAGACCGTCTACGTGATGACGGGCCGCACCATCTGGCGCGACATGACGAAGTTCTGGGGCACGTTGTTCGGCATCAACTTCGCCATGGGCGTGGCCACAGGCATCGTGATGGAGTTCCAGTTCGGCATGAACTGGAGCTACTACAGCCACTACGTGGGCGACATCTTCGGCGCGCCGCTGGCCATCGAGGGGCTGATGGCCTTCTTCCTGGAGGCCACCTTCGTGGGCCTGTTCTTCTTCGGCTGGGACCGCCTGAGCAAGGTTGGCCATCTGGTGACCACCTGGTGCGTGGCCCTGGGCTCGAACTTCTCGGCGCTGTGGATCCTGATCGCCAACGGCTGGATGCAAAACCCCGTGGGCGCAGCGTTCAACCCGCAGACCATGCGCATGGAGGTCACCGACTTCTTCGCGGTGCTGACCAACCCCGTGGCCCAGGCCAAGTTCGTGCACACGGTCTCGGCAGGCTACGTGACGGCGGCCATCTTCGTGCTGGGCGTCTCGGCCTGGTATCTGCTCAAGGGCCGGCACATCCAGCTGGCACGCCGCTCCATGACGGTGGCCACCTCGTTCGGCCTGGCCGCCGCGCTGTCGGTGGTGGTGCTGGGCGATGAAAGCGGCTACCTGTCGTCGGAGCACCAGAAGATGAAGCTGGCCGCCATCGAGGCCATGTGGGACACCGAGCCCGCACCGGCCGCCTTCACGGCCTTCGGCTTCCCCGACAAGGCCGCACGCGAGACGCACTACGCCGTGCACATTCCCTGGGTCATGGGCCTGATCGGCACGCGCTCGCTGACCACCGAGATCCCCGGCATCAACGACCTGGTCCAGCGCACCGAGCAGTACATCCGCAACGGCATTGAGGCCTATGGCGCGCTGGAGGCCATCCGCGCCGCCGGCCCCACGGGCCAGGTGCCGGCCGAGGCCAAGGCCGTCTTCGAGGACAAGGGCGGGCAACTGGGCTACGCGCTGCTGCTCAAGCGCTACGTGGACGACCCGCGCCAGGCCACGGACGCGCAGATCGCCCAGGCCGCCTGGGACACCGTGCCGGCCGTGGGGCCGCTGTTCTGGGCCTTCCGCATCATGGTGGGGCTGGGCATGTTCTTCATCGCGCTCACGGCCGCCTTCTTCTGGCTGTCGGTGCGGCGCAGGCTGGACGCCCATCCGTGGATGCTCAAGCTGGCCGTGATCGCCATTCCCCTGCCCTGGATCGCGGCCGAGTGCGGCTGGATCGTGGCCGAGGTGGGCCGCCAGCCCTGGATCATCGAAGGCGTGCTGCCCACGGCGCTGGCCGTCTCCAACCTGGGCGCGGGCACGCTGCTGCTGACGATTGCAGGCTTCATCGCCATCTACTCCGTGCTCTTCGTCATCGAGATGAAGCTCATGGTGAAGGCCATCCGCAAGGGACCGCAGGAGGAAAGCGCACCGCACCTGACCACCTACTTCCCTCTGATGCAAAAACTCGCCCGCGGGCAATGACCAAGGGAGATTGTCACCATGATTCTTCACGAACTGATCAGCTACGACGTCCTGCGCCTGCTGTGGTGGGGCCTGCTGGGCGTGCTGCTCATCGCCTTTGCCGTCACCGATGGCTTTGACCTGGGCGCTGCCGCGCTGCTGCCGCTGGCGGCCAGGACCGATGTGGAGCGCCGCGTCGTCATCAACTCTCTGGGCCCGGTCTGGGAAGGCAACCAGGTCTGGCTCATCCTGGGCGGCGGTGCCATCTTTGCGGCCTGGCCGCAGCTGTACGCGGTCTCGTTCTCGGGCTTTTACCTGGCCATGTTCGCGGCCCTGGTGGCGCTGATCCTGCGGCCCGTGGCCTTCAAGTTCCGCAGCAAGCGCGAGGAGCCGGCCTGGCGCGCGCGCTGGGATGCCGTGCTGTGCATGGCCGGCGTGGTGCCCGCGCTGATCTTCGGCGTGGCACTGGGCAATGTGCTGCAGGGCGTGCCCTTCCGCCTGGCGCCCGACATGCGCATCTACTACGAGGGCACGTTCTTCGGCCTGCTCAACCCGTTTGCGCTGCTGGCCGGCCTGGTCTCGCTGTGCATGCTGCTCATGCATGGTGCGTCCTGGCTGGTGTTCAAGACCGAGGGCGATGTGGCCGCGCGCGCGCGCCGCTTCGGCATGGTGGCGGCCGTCGCCACCACGGTGCTGTTCGCGGCGGCCGGCGTGTGGCTGGCCGCGCTCAATGGCTACCGCATCACCAGCGAGATCAACACCACCGGACCGTCCAATCCGCTGTTCAAGACGGCTGCGCTGCAGGCGGGCGCCTGGTTTGCCAACTACCAGGCCCGGCCCGTGCTCTGGGCCGTGCCGGCCATCGGCCTGCTGATGCCGCTGCTGGCGGCGCTGGGCCTGTGGCTGCGCCGCGAGTGGCTGGCCCTGCTGTCCAGCGGCCTGGGCATTGCCGGCATCATCGCCAGCGTGGGGGCGTCCATGTTCCCGTTCATCCTGCCCTCGTCGCTGAACCCGCAGCACAGCCTCACGGTCTGGGACTCTTCGTCCAGCCATGTGACGCTGTTCATCATGCTGGTGTGCGCGCTGATCTTCGTGCCCCTCATCGTGGCCTACACCAGCTGGGTCTATAGCGTGCTGCGCGGCAAGGTCGACCCGATGGCCATCATCGAGGGCCGTGGCCACTCGTACTGATCCACCGAATCAAGAAACGACAGTCAACGTCAAGAAAGGACACAACACCATGTGGTACTTCGCCTGGTTGCTCGGCCTGCCGCTGGCGGCCGCCTTCGCGGTGCTCAACGCGATGTGGTACGAACTGATGGACGACGAGGCCACGCGCCGCGAACTCCTGGCCCGGGAGAAATAAAGCTCCCCCTGAGGCGCTTCGCGCCTTCCCCCTCTCTCTTCGGGAGGGGGACGACACCCTCGCTGCGGGGGCGGCCCTTGCTCGGTGTCCCTCGCTTTGGGCTACGCCAGTTTTTGCACGCGCTTACCGCCAATGAAGCATTGCTGTAAACACAATGAGCTCCCTCGGGAGCTCATTTTTGTACGCAGCGTTGCCGTGTTCAATCGTCGGTGTCATCCGCCTTGGCGCGGCCCTTGCCGCCCGTGATGCGGTCCTTCAGATCAAGCAGCCGCGTCACGGCCGTGCCCATGCCCATGAGCTGCATGGCGGTCTCGGGCGACAGGCGCTGCACGTCGTCGAACCAGTTCATGAGCCGGTCGATCAGCTCGTACATGTCGCGCATGCGCTGCTGGGCGTAGCGTTCCTCTTCGGTGGTGACTTCCTCCAGCATGGCGGTGCGCAGCATGGACTGGGTGGGCTCGATCTCGCGGCGGCGGCGTTCCTCGGCCAGGCGGCGGAAGATTTCCCAGACATCCTGCGGCGCCTCGAAATACTCGCGCCGGTCGCCGGGCTGGTGGCGCAATTGCACCAGGCGCCAGGCCTGCAATTCCTTGAGCCCCATGCTCACGTTGGAGCGCGAGAACTCCAGCGTCTCGGCGATCTGGTCGGCATTGAGCGGCTCGGGCGAAAGAAACAGCAGAGCGTAGATCTGGCCTACCGTGCGGTTGATGCCCCAGCGGCTGCCCATCTCGCCGAAGTGCGAGACGAACTGCCGGTTCAACGCCGGAAGAGGTTTGGATTGCGTCATGGCATGCATTGTGCCTTCGCGTGCCGGCATGTCCTGGGCGGCTTGGAAAGCGGTGCGTCAGCTTTCTGCAAGACGCGGTCAAAAGGCGCACAATGGCGCCTTTGCGGGCTTGCGGCCAGGCGGCCCGGGCCCAGCGCCTCCCGCTTACCGACCCGTTCGCAGATTGCAGATTGCCCCATGTCCCACGCTAGCCGCAGTGCGCTGATCGACTGCACCAAGGGCCTGGCCTGTGCCGCCATCGTCTGGCACCACCTGGCCTTCTACGGCCCCATGTCCGATATCGCCCATCCGGCCGCGCCGGACCTCATCGACTGGCTCTATGAATATGCGCGCATGGCCGTGCAGATCTTCCTGGTGCTGGGCGGCTACCTGGCGGCAGCCAGCATGGCGCCGCAAGGCCACGGCCAGCACAGCGATCCGTGGTCGCGCATCGGGCGCCGCTTCGTGCGTCTGGTCGTGCCCTATGCGGTGGCCCTGGTCGTGGCCGTCGTCGTCTCGGCGGTCGTGCGGCCCTGGTTCGACCATGCCTCGGTGTCGGGCGAGCCCGATCTCTGGCAATTGGTGGCGCATGCGCTGCTGCTGCAGAACATCGTGGGCGAGGAGTCGCTGTCTGCGGGCGTCTGGTATGTGTCCATAGACTTCCAGCTGTTCGCGCTGACGGCGCTGCTGCTGGCCGGCACGCGCTGGAGTGGTGCCTTGCTGCGCCGCCGCTTTGGCGGCGACGCCCTGTCACGCTGCTGGCCCTGGGCGCTGAGCGTGGCGCAGGCGCTGGTGGTGATCGGCGTGGCGGCCTCGCTGCTGGGCTTCAATCTGGATGCGCAATGGGATGTGTGGGCGCCGTACTTCTTTGGCGCCTACGGCCTGGGCATGCTGGCCTACTGGGCCGCGCATGCGGACAAGTCCTCGACGGCATGGAGCTGGTCCCTGCTGATCGTGGCCCTGGTCGTAGCGGCACTGGCACTGGAGTGGCGCGACCGCATCGCGCTGGCCGGTGCCACGGCGCTGGCCCTGGTCGTGGCCATGCGCAGCCCCGCGTTTGCGCAGGCGCAAGGCTGGGCGCCGCTGCGTCGGCTGGGCAAGATTTCGTACTCGGTGTTTCTCGTGCACTTCTCGGTCTGCCTGCTGGTCAATGCCGTGGAAAGCCATTTCTGGCCACATTCCATTCCCGCCGCCCTGCTGGGCATGTGCACGGCTTTTGTGCTGTCGATTGCGGCCGGCCATCTGCTGTACGAGCGCGTGGAGCGCCACGTTCCCAGCTGGCACATGGCGCTGCGCTGGCAGGCGGGCCTGGTGGGCACCGGCCTGATCGCGGCGTTTCTGGCAGGCCTGCGCTGAGGCGCGGTGCATCAGTCCACAAACAAAAAAGGCAGCCGGTTGGCTGCCTTTTTCGCTTCACGCCGGTCGGCGTTCAACGGTGCAGCTCGCCCGCGCTTTCCGGCTGGAACTCGATGGCATCCACGCGCACGGTGACCTGGCCCGAGGGGCCGGCCATGCGCGACTGGTCGCCCACGCTCAGGCCCAGCAGGGCAATGCCCACGGGCGCGAAGACCGACACCTTGTCGGAGCTGCCATCCATCTCCTTGGGATAGACCAGGGTCAGCGTATTGGACTTGCCCGACTCCAGCAGCGTGAAGCGCACGGTGGAGTTCATGGTCACCACGTTGGGCGGCATTTCCTTGGGCTCGAGCACGTCGGCGCGGTCCAGCTCGGCCTCGAGCGCCTCGCGGCCGGGGAAGGCGGGTTGCTTGTCCAGCAGGGCCTCGATGCGCTCCAGGTCCAGGGACGAAAGAATGATGTGGGGCTTGCGCTCCATGGTGTTGGCTCCCTTGTGTGCTTGCGCCGTGGCTGCAGTGAAGGGCAGCGGCGCCCAAACGGACAAAAGCCCGGGCAACGCGGTTGTCCGGGCCAAGGCATCTTCAGAAAAGAGAAAAGCACCAAGTTGGTGCGATAGGCCCATTGTGCAGGCCCGTGTGGGTTCTGCCAAGCGAACCCGCACGGTGCGGTGCGGATTGGCGCGGGCTTGACGCGGCCTGCTGCGAGCGCTACTGCGCGCGCGTGCTGCCCAGGGCCTTGAAAAAGATCAGCTCGGGGTCGCCGGGGTCCAGGTTGTCCACGCGCCCGCTGGGCACAAAGCCCGCCTGGGCGAACAGCGCCTGCGCGGCCAGGTTCGATGCATTGGTCGAGGTAAAGAGCTTGTCCGTGGTGCAGCGCTGCCGGGCCGCCGCCAGCAGTGCAAGCGCCACGCCGCTGCGCCGCGCTGCATCTGCCACGGCGATGAGGGAGATGAACCCATGGCCGAAGAATCCGGGCTCCAGCACGACAAAACCCGACACGGAGCCATCCCGCTCGGCCAGCAATACCGCGCCAGCGGCCGTTTTCTCCCGCAGAAAGGCCTGGCGTTCAGCATGGCTGCGGGCATATGGATCGCAGGCCAGCAAGGACGGGAAGTCGCTGTCGATGGCAGGGCGGATGTGGTGCATGGGTCTGGATGGCATGGATCAGGGGCATTGTCATCGTTCTGGATAACGGGCTGCTGCGCAGCTATGATCTGTATGTTTGTACAGTATTCATCGTTGCGGGAGCGAACCCCATGCGCGCCAACCCAGACCTCTCTCCGGAGCCGGCCTTCATTCCCCTGCACGCCATCAAGGGCCGGGGCGCAGCCAGCCAGCTGGCCCACCGCTTCACCACCGACCCGCGCGAGGCGTTCGATGACGGCTGGGGCAGCCTTGAGGCGCCTGCCGAAGGCGAGGAAGCCGCGCCCCTGCGCACCGAACTGCGCTGGGAGCAGGCCCGCTCGGCGCTGAGCCGCCACCAGTCGCCCGACCTGCCGTTTCACATGGGGCTCAATCCCTACCGGGGGTGCGAGCACGGCTGCATCTATTGCTATGCCCGGCCCACGCACAGCTACCTGGGCTGGTCGCCGGGGCTGGACTTCGAGACCCGGCTCATCGCCAAGCAGAACCTGCCCGAGCTGCTGCGCGCCGAGCTGTCGCGCGCCAGCCATGTGGCCGCGCCCGTGATGCTGGGCTCGGTCACCGACTGCTACCAGCCCGTGGAGCGCGAACTGGGGCTGACGCGCCGCCTGATCGAAGTGCTGGCCGAGGCGCGCCACCCGTTTTCCATCGTCACCAAGGGCAGCGGGGTGGAGCGTGACCTGGACCTGCTGGCCCCGCTGGCGCGCCAGGGCCTGGCCTCGGTGCACATCACGCTGACCACGCTGGATGCCGACCTGGCCCGCCACCTGGAGCCGCGCGCCGCCGCGCCCCACCGCCGGCTGCGCAGCATCCGCGCGCTGACCGAGGCGGGCGTGCCCGTGGGTGTGAGCCTGGCACCGCAGATTCCCTTCATCAACGAAGACCTGGAGAAGGTGCTGGAGGCGGCCGCCGACGCAGGCGCGCGCCACGCCTTCTATGCCGTGCTGCGCCTGCCCTGGGAAGTGGCGCCGCTGTTCGAGCAATGGCTGCAGGTGCACTACCCCGACCGCGCCCGCCGCGTGATGGAGCGCGTGCGCGACCTGCACGGCATCCAGGGCGAGCAGCGCGAGGCCGGCCGCGTGTACAACGCCGAGTTCGGCCAGCGCATGAAGGGCACGGGCCACTGGGCCGAACTGCTGCGCCAGCGCTTTGCCCTGGCCTGCCGTCGGTGCGGATTCAACCGCGAGCCGCTGCGGCTCGATTGCAGCCTCTACCACCCGTCGCTTTTGCTGCCGCAACGCAGCCTGTTCTGAGAGCCTGCGTGCCAGGCACAGGTCAGGGCATGGTCCGCTAGCGGGAATCGATCAGCTCGGACAAGGCGGCTGCCAGTGGGGAGCGCACCGAAGAGCGCAGCCACACCATGCCCACTTCGCGGGACGGGCTCGGAGGGGGCAGCGGCCATCGGCGCGTTCTGGCATCCGGCGGTCCCAGCACGGGCCAGTCCGGCAGGATGGAGACACCGAAGCCTTCCGCAACCAGCTGTGCGATCTGCTCGATGCCGTCCAGCTCGAAGCGCACTTTCGGCTTGATGCCGTGGCCCCGCAGGTATTCATCCGCCATTTTTCCTGCCACCACCTTGCGGTCGTACTGGATGAAGGGCTCGCGTGCGGCCGTGAGCAGTGGATCGCGCACCTTCATGTCCCGGGGCGCGAGAAGAATCAGTGCCTCGCTGCGCATCAGCCGCCATTCGCAGGTCTTGGGCATGGCGAAGGCCGGGTGCACAAGGATGGCCGCATCCAGATGGCCGGTCTGCACCTGGTCCAGCAGCAGTGAGGAGGTGCCGGGTTCGATGTAGACGCGCACGGCCGGATGGGCGCTCATCCACCGGCGCAGCAGCGGGGGCACCAGGCCCATCAGCGCCGTGGGCGTTGCCCCCAGCCTCAATGGGCCTGCGGGAAGCTCGGTGGCCGAGGCGGCCGACCTCAGGTTCTCCACGGATTTGAGCACCTCCCGCGCATGCTCCACGATCCGGGCGCCAACGACGGTGGGCCGCACCGTCCGGCCCACCCGCGTGAGCAGTGCGCAGCCCACGTCGGCCTCCAGCGCACGCATCTGCTGGGCCACGGTGGTGGGCGGCAGGTCCAGCCTGCGCGCGGCGTCGGCCATCGAGCCGCAGTCCACGACGGCAATGAAGCTCTGGAGAAAGCGCGAATCCATGCGACGCATTTTGCGTCATCTGAACCATGGGACACCATCTTTGTTGCAGATCTCCTGAAGCGCAAAGTTCGCTCGTTCCCGCTTCCAAACCATGTCAGGAGAGCACATGCCCCTCATCGAATCCATTGAAGTCTGCGTTGCCCGCGTGCCGCTGGACAAGGTCACCTATCTGTCGAACCGCACCGTGGTCGACCGCCACTACGGACTGGTCAAGGTCCGCAGCAGCGACGGCGTCGAAGGCATCGGCTTTTGCTATGTCGGCAATGCGGCGGGCGAGCTGTTCCGCGTCGCGGTCGAGCAGCTGCTCGGTCCTGTGCTGCTGGGCCGCGATTCCCTGGCCGTCGAAGGGCTGTGGAAGGAGATGTACCAGGAGGCGCTGCTGCAAGGCCGCATGGGCACCGTGATGCGCGCACTGAGCGCACTCGACATTGCGCTGTGGGATCTCAATGCCCGCACCGCCCAGCTGCCGTTGCACAAGTACCTGGGCGCGGTGGAGCTGGACACGGTGCCGGCCTATGCCAGCGGCGGCTACTACGTGGACGGCAAGACCGCCGGCCATGTCGGCGAGGAGATGGCCGGCTATGTCGAGCTGGGCTTTCAGGCCGTGAAGATGAAGACCGGCCGCTGGTCGCCCCAGGGCGAGGAGTCGCGCGTGAAGGCGGCGCGCGAGGCCATCGGCCCGGACGTGGAGCTCATGCTGGACTGCAACAACGGCTGGGTGGACACCGTGCAGGCCATGCAGTACCTGCGCCGCATGGAGGCATACGACCCCTATTTCATCGAGGAGCCGTTCAGCCCCGACGATGTCGAAAGCCACGCCCGCCTGGCAAAGCTCACCCGCATTCCCGTGGCCACCGCGGAAATCGGCTATGGCCGCTGGTACCACAAGCATCTGCTCGACATGGGCGCCGCATCCATCCTGCAGACCGACGCCGCAGTCTGCGGGGGCATTACCGAGTGGAAGCGCATTGCCGCCATGGCCGCTGGCTATGGGCTGCAGATGTGTCCGCACTGGTTTCACGATGTGCACGCGCCGCTGGTGGCCGCGACCCCCAATGCGCGCTATGTCGAGTTCTTCTGGGATGACCAGGTGCTGAACTTCCGCCGCCTGCTGGACCGCCAGCTGGCGCAGGAAAAGGGCCGTGTCGTGCTGCACCAGACGCCGGGGCTCGGCTTCAATTTCGAAGAGGCGCAGGTGTCCCGGTTCGGCCGCTGGATCTCGGTGGCGTAAGACCGCCGCCAGCCCATCATCCAAGGAGACAAGCCATGCAACGCAGACAGTTCCTGACCTCGGCCGCCGCAGCCACCGCCCTGCATGCCCATCCGGGCTTTGCACAGGCCAGGCCGCCAGCGGGCCCTGTCAAAATCCTCGTCGGCTTCTCGGCAGGCGGCGGCACGGACATCCTGGCGCGGATCATCGCCAACCGGCTCAACCAGCTGTGGGCCATTCCCGTCATCGTCGAGAACCGGCCAGGCGCGGCGGGGCTGATTGCCGCTGCCGAGGCCGCCAGGGCCGCGCCCGATGGGCAGACGCTCATGATGGGCCACATCAACGCCCTGGGCATTGCCCCTGCGCTCAACCCCAGGCTCGGCTTCTCGCCGGAGCGGGACTTCTCCGCCATCGCCCTGGTGGGCCAGACCCCGCAGGTCCTGGTTGCCAGCCCCAAGGCTTCCGCCACCATGCAGGGCCTGCTGGCCGCATTGAAGCAAAAGCCGGGGGAGGTCAGCTTCGGCTCCTCGGGCACGGGGTCGGCCCAGCACCTTGCGCTGGCGCTGTTCGAGCAGACTGCGGCGGTGTCCGCGCTCCATATCCCGTACAAGGGCGCGTCGAACGTGATGACGGATCTGCTGGGCGGCCAGATCGACTACGCGTTTGAGGGGATGACCACGGCGGCGCCCTTCATCAAGGGTGGAAAAGTCCATGCCGTGGCTCAGACGGGCGTGAAGCGCGCCAAGGCCTTCGCGGAGATTCCCACCGTGGCGGAGCAGGGCTATTCCGGGTTCAACGCGAGCATCTGGTTCGGCCTGGTGGGCCCCGCAAGAATGCCTGCCGATCTGGTGGCCCGCATCAATGCGGACGTCAACCGTATCCTGGCCATGCCCGATGTGGTGGCCAAGCTCGAAGAGTTCGGCGCAGAGGATGGAGGGGGGACGCCGCAGCGCTTTGACGCCTTCATGCGCGATGAACGGGCGAAGTGGGCCCGGCTGATCCAGGCGCGCGGAATCAGGGTGGAGGGCTGAGGCGGGGGGCGAGGTGGCCCGGCGCGGCCCTCAAATCGCCTCCAGAAAAGACCTCACCAGCAGGCTGTCGCTGCGCTCGCGCATGCAATAGACATAGGTGGTGGTGCTGGCCGGGTCGCCCGCGATGCGCAGCGGGCGAAAGCGCGGGTCGGGGATGAATTCGGCTTCGGACACGGCGCCCAGTCCCAGGCCGCGCGCCACGGCTTCGCGTATGGCTTCGCGGCTGCCGATCTCCAGTTCGGTGCGCGGCTGCACCCCGGCTGCCTGCAGCACCGATTCCAGCGCGGTGCGCGTGGTCGAGCCGTGCTCGCGCAGCAGCAAAGGCTGGCCCTGCAGTTCGGACAGCGCGATTTCGCTGCGCCGCGCGAAGGGATGGGCCACATGGGCGAACAGCACGATGGCGTGGCGCGCGTACTCGCGTGCCAGCAGCTCCGGGCGGTCGTAGAGGCCGGCGAGCACGGCCACGTCGGTGTCGTAGCGTTCCAGGTCGGCCAGCACCTGCTGCGAGTTGCCCATGCGGATGGACAGCTGCATGCCCGGGTGCCGTGCGCGGTAGGCGGCCACCATTTCGATCACATGGAAGGGCCCCACGGCGCCGATCTTGAGCTCGCCCTGGTGCAACTGCCCCGAGTCGCGCAGGAAGAACTCGGCCTCGGCCTCCAGCGCCATGATTTTCTGCGCCATGGGCAGCAGTCTGGCGCCTGCGCCCGTGAGCGTCATGCGGTAGCCGCGGCGGTGGAACAGCTCGATCTGGCTTTGGCGCTCCAGCGTGGCGATCTGGGTGGAGATGGTGGGCTGGCTCACGCCCAGTGCGCGGGCGGCGGCGCTGAGGCTGCCGTGGTGGGCGACGGCGATGAAGGCGCGGTAACGGGCGTTGCTCACGAAAGTCGGTATCTCAAGGTTTTGTCTATGGATGCTGTCAAAACCGATTCTGAAACTTTCACATGGCAGAAATATGTCGCTCCTAGCATTCAGCCATCCCCACCCGCCTGGCGATTTGGCCGGCGATTCACGGATCCACCGATCTGCCGATGTGCCTGACCTGATGCAAAGGAACGCTCCCATGAAGATGAACCGCAAGACCTGGCTGCGCCATGCCGCAGCCGTGCTGGCCCTGGCCGCCACCGCCACCACCGCTACCACTGCCGCCTTTGCCCAGAGCGCCGAGCTGCGCGTGGGCCTGATCCCCTCGGAGGACGCGCAGGCCATGATCCGCGCCAGCCAGCAGGTCATGGACCAGCTGGCCACCCGCACCGGCATGAAGGTGCGGCCCTTCGTGGCCAATGACTACAACGGCGTGATCGAGGCGCTGCGCTCCAACAAGATCGACATCGCCTTCCTCGGCCCGTTCTCGTACGTGCTGGCCAGCCAGGTGGCGGGCGCCGAGGCCTTTGCCGTGGCCGTGACCAAGAAGACGGGCAAGAGCGCGTACCACAGCATGGTGATCTCCCGCAAGGACAAGGGTCCGGCCAGCGTGGCCGATCTCAAGGGCCGCAGCTTTGCCTTTGTGGACCCGACCTCGGCGTCGGGCCACCTGTTTCCCAAGGCCGGGTTGATGGCCGAGGGCTTCGATGCGGACAAGGGCTTTTCGCGCGTGATCTTCTCGGGCTCGCACGACGCCAGCATCATGGCCGTGGCCAACGGCAAGGTGGATGCGGCGGCCGTGGCCGACCGCATCTTCGACTCAGCCGTGAGCAAGGGCCTGGTCAAGCGCGATGACTTCCAGATCGTCTGGCGCTCCCAGCCCATTCCCGAGTCGCCCATGACCTGGCGCAAGAACCTGGACGCAGGCACCAAGCAGAAGGTGGCTGCGGCCCTGGCCGAGGTCAAGGACCTGCCCTGGGGCGACCAGGGTGTGCTCGACGGCTTCGCAGCCACGGATGACAAGGCCTACGACGTGGTACGCCAGACGGCCAAGGCGCTCAAGCTCGACCTCGGGAGCATGAAATGATCCGCATCCGCCAATTGCGCAAGAGCTATGGCAGCAACCACGTGCTGCATGGCATCGACCTGGATGTGCAGCCCGGCGAGTTCGTCGTCATGCTGGGCCTGTCGGGGGCTGGCAAGTCCACGCTGCTGCGCTGCATGAACGGCCTGGCCCGCGCCGACAGCGGCACGCTGGAGGTGGGCGGCATGGACCTGATGCTGGGCGGCGGCAGGCACAGCCGGCGCGAGCTGGCTCGCCACGTGGCCATGGTCTTCCAGCACCACAACCTGGTGCCGCGCCTGTCGGTGCGCAAGAACGTGCTGACCGGGCGCCTGGGCCAGACCGGCACCCTGGCCTCGGTGCTGCAGCTGTTCCGCGAAAGCGATATCCGCCTGGCCGACCAGTGCCTGGAGCGCGTGGGCCTGGCCCACAAGGCGCTGGAGCGCACCGAGGCGCTGTCGGGCGGGCAGATGCAGCGCGTGGGCATTGCCCGCGCGCTGGCCCAGCAGCCCCAGGTCATCCTGGCCGACGAGCCCGTGGCCAGCCTGGACCCCAAGACCGCGCGCAGCGTGCTGCAGTACCTGCGCGATGCCACGCGCGAGCTGGGCATTGCCGTGGTCTGCAACCTGCACCAGGTGGACTACGCGCGGGAGTTCGGCGACCGTGTGCTGGGCCTGGCCCAGGGCCGCATGGTCTTTGACGGATCGCCGCAGGCGCTGGACGAGGCCGCGCTGCAGGCCATCTACCATGCGCAGCCCACTGCAGGGCAAGGAGCAGGTCAAGGCGCAGGGCAGGGCGCAGAACCGGACACACCT
The DNA here is from genome assembly GCF_020523835.1 of Delftia sp. Lp-1. Lineage (NCBI taxonomy): Bacteria > Pseudomonadati > Pseudomonadota > Betaproteobacteria > Burkholderiales > Comamonadaceae > Delftia > Delftia sp. Lp-1. The sequence goes on from NZ_JAJALJ010000002.1 coordinate 829,399, forward strand.
CCGGGCACGGCGGCCATAGGGCCTGCCGGCCTGCATGCGCAGGCGCCGGTGCCTGCCTCGTGGATGCGGGCCAGCGCGCCCGCAGGAGGACTGTGATGACCAGCGCCAATTCCTGGAGCCCCGAGCCGCGCGACCGCTGGCAATGGACCGCGCCGCGCCCCCATGGCGCCCTGGGCTGGACCGGCTATGCGGCTGCGGCCCTGGCCATCGCCTGGGTGCTGCACTGGAGCGCGGGCGGCGCGCAGATGAGCTGGGGTGAACTGGCGGCAGGCATGCCCCAGATCGCAGACTTCGTGGCGCGCTCCGTGCCGCCGGACTGGAGCATGCTGCCGCGCCTGATGGCGCCCGCGCTGGAGACGGTGCAGATCGCCATCTGGGGCACGCTGCTGTCCGTGGTGCTGGCGCTGCCGCTGTCCTTCATCGCGGCCAGCAACCTGCATGGCTGGCACTGGCTGCGGCGCATCACGCGGCAGTTCCTGAACGTGGTGCGCAGCATCAACGAGCTGATCCTGGCGCTGGTCTTTGTCTCGGCCGTGGGCCTGGGGCCGTTTCCCGGCGTGCTGGCCCTGGCCCTGCATGGCATGGGCATGCTGGGCAAGTTCTTCGCCGAGAGCATCGAAGAGATCGACGACGGCCCGCTGCAGGCCCTGCGCAGCGCAGGCGCCACGCAATTGCAGCTCATCGTCTTCGGCGTGATACCGCAGGCCATCACGGCCTGGATCGCGGTCGTGCTCTACCGCTTCGAGGTCAACCTGCGCTCGGCCACGGTGCTGGGCATGGTGGGCGCGGGCGGGCTGGGTTTCGAGCTGGTCGGCAGCCTCAAGCTGTTCCGCTACCAGGAGACGGCCACCTGCATCGTGGTCATCACTGTGATGGTGATCGCCGCCGATCTCGTTTCCCACTGGCTGCGCCGCCGCATCCAGCAGGGCACCCGCCATTGAGGGCTGCGCTTTTCCCGGCGCCCCCGTTTCATTCAAAGGACCGATTTGTGTGGACCTATCACAACCCCGTTGCCATCCATGCCGGCCCCGGCCGCCTGGACCGCCTGCCCGAGCTGCTGGCCGGGCGCGACTGCCTGCTGGTGACGTTTCCCGAGGCCGAATCCCTGGGCCTGGTGCAGCAGCTGCGCCAACGGCTGGGCAGCCAGCTGCGCGGCGTGGTGGACGGCATTGCGCCCAACCCCGATGTGCAGTGGCTGGCCCCGCTGTATGACCGCGTGCACCGCGAATACGCCGAGGTCCCGTGCATCGTGGCCCTGGGCGGCGGCAGCGCCATCGACTCGGCCAAGGCGCTGATGTGCGCCACGCCCACGCGGCGTTTCGGCGAGCTGCTGCAGGCCCTGGAGCAGGGGCTGGCCCTGCCGGCCGCAGGCCACAAGGCGCTGATCGCCATCCCCACCACGGCCGGCACGGGCAGCGAGGTCACGCCCTGGGCCACGATCTGGGACCAGGCCGCTGGCCGCAAGCACTCGCTGCACCAGCACTGGACCTGGCCCGAGGCCGCCATCATCGACGCGCAGCTCATGCAAAGCCTGCCGGCCGGCGCCACGCTGGCATCGGGGCTGGATGCGCTGTCGCATGCGCTGGAGTCCATCTGGAACCGGCACCGCAATCCCGTCTCCACCACCTTGGCCGTGGGCGCCGCGCGCCGCACCCTGGCCACGCTGCCCGCGCTGATGCAGGACCTGGGCAGCCTGCCGCTGCGAAGCCGCATGGCCGAGGCCGCCCTGATGGCCGGCCTGGCCTTCTCCAACACCCGAACGGCGCTGGCGCATTCGCTGTCCTACGACATCACGCTGCGCCATGGCGTGGCCCACGGCATTGCCTGCTCGTTCAGCCTGCCGCTGGTGCTGGAGATGGCCCTGGGCGCCGACGACCAGGCCGACGCGGCCCTGCTGTCCATCTTCGATGCCGCCACGGGCGAGCTGGCCGTGCAGCGCCTGCGCAACTTCCTCGAAGGCCTGGGCGTTGCCACCGATCCCGCCCACTACGGCGTGCCTGGGGATGAGTGGCAGCAGCTGCTGCAGTCGGCCGCATCCGGCCCGCGCGGGCGCAATTTCATCCGCACGCTGGAATGAACAGGCGCGTACGGCCCTCTTCTGTTTGAACCTCTTTCCTTGTCAAAAGCACCATGAACCACACCACCGTCTCCACCGCCGCTGCCGCCGATCTGTCGCCGCTGCAGGCCGTCATCTTCGACTGGGCCGGCACCCTGGTCGATTTCGGCTCGCTGGCGCCCACGCAGATCTTTGTCGAGGCCTTTGCCAGCTTCGGTATCACCATCACCCTGGCCCAGGCTCGCGGCCCCATGGGACTGTCCAAGTGGCAGCACATCCACGAGTTGCTGCAGGACGAAGGCATCCGCGCGCAATGGCACAAGGCCTTCGGCCAGCCGCCTGGCGACGCCGACGTGGATGCCATCTACGCCCGCTTCATGCCCATGCAGATCGCCAAGGTCGGCGAGTTCTCGGCACCCATCGAAGGCGCGCCCGAGCTGCTGGGCTGGCTGCGCGCGCAGGGCCTGAAGGTGGGCTCGTGCTCGGGCTATCCGCGTGAAGTCCTGAACCAGCTGCTGCCCCAGGCAGCGGCCAACGGCCTGGCTCCCGACCATGTGGTGGCCGGCGATGAAATGGCCGCAGGCGGCCGCCCCGGCCCCTTCATGGCGCTGGCCAATGTGCTGGCGCTGGGCATCGGCGACGTGCGCGCCTGCGTGAAGGTGGACGACACCGTGCCCGGCATCGAGGAAGGCCGCAACGCCGGCATGTGGACCGTGGGCCTGACCCTGTCCGGCAACGAAGTCGGCTACTCCCCCGCCGAACTGGCCACCGCCCCCACCGAAGAAGTGCGCGAGCGCGTGGCCCGCGCCGAGGCCAAGCTGCGCGCAGCCGGCGCCCACCACGTGATCGCCAGCGTCAAGGACCTGCCCCAGGTGCTGGAGCGTATTGCGCAGGACATGCGCGCTGGCCATAGGCCAGGTTGAGGCAATCTGCCCTGCACCTGTTGGGCTCATCACCCTTTGAAACTGGCGCGGCCCAACTCAGGGGCACCGAGGAAGGGCCGCCCCGCACCGAGGGTGTCGTCCCCCTCCCGCGAAGCGAGAGAGGGGGAAGGCGCGAAGCGCCTCAGGGGGTGTTCAACACCTCTGCATGATGGCGCAGATGGTCATCAATGAAGCTCTGGATGAAGTAGTAGCCGTGGTCGTAGCCGCCGTGGCGGCGCAGCGTCAGCGGCTGGCCGGCCTGGGCGCAGGCGGCCTCGAAGGCTTCGGGCAGCAGCTGCTTTTCGATCAGGAACTTGTCGGCCAGGCCCTGGTCCACGAGGATGCCGGCCGGGTAGGGCACCTGGGTCTGGGCGGCCATCAGGCAGCTGGCGTCATGCGCTTCCCAGGCCTTGCGGTCATCGCCCAGATAGCCTGAGAAGGCCTTCTGGCCCCAGGGGCAGTTGACGGGGTTGGCGATGGGCGCGAACGCCGACAGGCTCTTGAAGCGGCCCGGATGGCGCAGCGCCAGCGTGAGCGCGCCGTGGCCGCCCATGGAGTGGCCGAAGATGCCCAGCCGCTGCGCGTCAATGGGCAGGCGTGCGGCGATCAGCGGCAGCAGCTCGCCCAGCAGATAGCTTTCCATGCGCCAGTGCAGTGCCCAGGGCTTGGTGGTGGCGTCCAGGTAGAAGCCCGCGCCCACGCCGAAGTCCCAGGCATCGGCCTCGCCGGGCAGGCCTGCGCCGCGCGGGCTGGTGTCGGGCGCGATCAGCGCAATGCCCAGCTCGGCGGCCAGGCGCTGGGCGCCGGCCTTGGTCATGAAGGTCTCTTCGGTGCAGGTCAGCCCAGCCAGGTAGAGCACGGCGGGCACCTTCTCGCCGGCCACGGCCTTGGGCGGCAGGAAGACCGAGAACTTCATGTTCAGGCCGATCTCGGCGGAGAAATGCTCGTAGAAACGCTGTGCGCCGCCGAAGCAGGCATGGGCGTTCTTGAGTTCCAGGGGCGGCAGTGCGGACATGGTGTTCCTCAAAAAGAAAAATGCTACGGGCACCTTGGCAAGCGGTGCGTGCAGCATTCAAAGATGGGAGTTGATACGCTATACACGGTCAACGGCCCATGAAACTGGCGCTGCCCAGGCGAGGGCGTCGTCCCCCTGCCTCGCGAAGCGAGTAGAGAGGGGGAAGGCGCGCAGCGCCTCAGGGGGAGCTTCAGTACACGACGACGGAGCGGATGGACTTGCCTTCGTGCATCAGATCGAATGCTTCGTTGATCTCCGGCAAGCCCATGGTGTGCGTGACGAAGGGGGCCAGCTGGATCTCGCCGCTCATGGCCTGCTCGACCATGCCGGGCAGTTCGCTGCGGCCCTTGACGCCGCCGAAGGCCGTGCCCAGCCACTTGCGGCCCGTCACCAGCTGGAAGGGGCGTGTGGAGATTTCCTGGCCCGCGCCGGCCACGCCGATGATGACCGACTGGCCCCAGCCGCGGTGCGCGCATTCCAGGGCAGCACGCATCACGTTGACGTTGCCGATGCACTCGAAGCTGTGGTCCACGCCCCAGCCCGTCATCTCGACGATGACCTGCTGGATGGGCTTGTCGAAATCCTTGGGATTCACGCAGTCGGTGGCGCCAAAGGTGCGGGCCAGGTCGAACTTGGAGGGGTTGGTGTCCACGGCGATGATGCGGCCGGCCTTGGCCAGCTTGGCGCCCTGGATCACGGCCAAGCCGATGCCGCCCAGGCCGAACACGGCCACGGTGTCGCCTTCCTGGACCTTGGCGGTGTTCTTGACGGCACCCAGGCCCGTGGTCACGCCGCAGCCCAGCAGGCAGACCTGCTCGGGGTTGGCATCGGGGTGGATCTTGGCCAGCGAGACTTCGGCGACCACGGTGTATTCGCTGAAGGTGGAGCAGCCCATGTAGTGGTAGATGGGCTCGCCGTTGTACGAAAAGCGCGTGGTGCCGTCGGGCATCACGCCCTTGCCCTGGGTGGCGCGCACGGAAACGCACAGGTTGGTCTTGCCGCTCTTGCAGAACAGGCATTCGCCGCATTCGGCGGTGTACAGCGGGATGACGTGGTCGCCGGGCTTGACGCTGGTCACGCCTTCGCCGACCTCGACGACGATGCCCGCGCCTTCATGGCCGAGCACGGCGGGGAAGATGCCTTCCGGGTCGTCGCCCGACAGCGTGAACGCGTCGGTGTGGCAGACGCCGGTGTGGGTGATCTTGATCAGGACCTCGCCCTTCTTCGGGGGGGCCACGTCGATCTCGACGATCTGCAGGGGTTCTCCAGCCTTGAAGGCGACGGCGGCTTTGGATTTCATGGGCGTGTCTTTCTGTCGGGGTGGCTCAGGAACGGCAGTGCGCGCGCTCCGCGAAGCCTTGAATGTAGGCCATGGCCGGGCGGCCCGGCCGCATCATGGCCGCAGCCCCAGGTGATATGTCCGAATCTGAGGGGTGTGGCCGGCGTCGGCCGGGCCTGCTGGCCGTGGGTGCTTGCGTCTTTTCGTATAGTCCGCCCCATTCTTTCCACCCGGACCGCCTCCGAGCCCGCCGTTTCCCATGGACCACCGCCACGCCAGCGCCCACCGCATCGATCTTGTCGTCTACCCCGGCTTCAAGGCGCTGGAGGCCATAGGACCCATGTCGGTGTTCGACTATGCCAACGTGCACCTGCGCGCGCGCGGCCAGAGCGACGGCTACGAGGTGCGCGTGGTCTCGCAGCGGCAAGGGGCCGTGCGCTCGGACACGCTGATGTCGCTGGAGGCCACGCATACGCTGGCCGGGCTGGAGGCTGCAGGCATGGGCTGCACCGTGGTCGTCGTGGGCTCGCGCCATATCGAGCAGGTGCTGGGCGGCTCGGCCGAGCTGGTCGCCTGGCTGGGCCGCGTGGCGCCGCGTGTGCAGCGGCTGATTGCGCTGTGCTCGGGCAGCTTCTTCCTGGCCGAGGCGGGCTTGCTGGACGGCCGGCGCGCGGCCACGCACTGGAGCGTGACGGCGCAACTGGCCCAGCGCCATCCGCGCGTGCAGGTCGATGCCGATGCCATCTACCTGCGCGAGGAAATCCGCGATGGCGCAGGCAGCCGCCAGCTGTGGACCTCGGCCGGCGTGACGGCCGGCATCGACCTGGCGCTGGCCGTGGTGGAGGAGGATTTCGGCCACGCGCTGGCGCTGGAGGTGGCGCGCGACCTGGTCATGTACCTCAAGCGCCCCGGCGGGCAGTCGCAGTTCAGCGTGCCGCTGGCGGCCCAGGCCGCGCAGCACGGCGGCGTGCAGGCCGTGCAGCAGTGGGTGATGGCCCATCTGGCCGAGCCCCTGACCCTTGCGCAGATGGCCGAGCAGGCCCATATGAGCGAGCGGCACCTGCGCCGCGTGTTCCAGCAGGAAACCGGGCAAAGCCCCACGGCCTTTGTGGAGAGCGCGCGGCTGGAGGCGGCCAAGCAGCTGCTGGAAAGCCAGGCCCATCTGCCACTCAAGACCGTGGCCGCGCGCGTGGGCCTGGGCTCGGAGCAGGCGCTGCGCCACCTGTTCGTGCGCCACCTGGGCATTACCCCGGTGGCGTACCGGGATCGCTTTGGCGGGCGAGGCGGCGCGGGCTGAACCGGAAACGCTCAGTTCTTTTTTGCGGTCTCGGCTGCTTCGGCGGCCGCGGCGCGCAGCTTGTCCTTCTTGCTGGGGCGGCGGCCCTTGATGCCGCCGTTGCCGTCCTGCGCCACCGGGGGCGGTGGCACGGGCTCGGTGGGCTCGAAGCCCGGCAGCTGCTCCAGTTCAAGGTCCAGCTGGTTGCGCTTGCAGATCAGCGCCCAGTGCGCCTGGTCGGCCGGCGTCACGAAGCTGATGGCCGTGCCGTCCTCGCCCGCGCGGCCCGTGCGGCCGATGCGGTGCACATAGTCGGTGGCCGAGCGCGGCAGGTCGTAGTTGACGACCAGGGGCAGCTGGGTGATGTCGATGCCGCGCGCCGCCAGGTCGGTGGTGATCATCACCTGCCAGCGCTTGGCCTTGAAGTCGGCCAGCGCTTCCTTGCGTGCGCCCTGGCTCAGGTCGCCATGGAAGGCCGTGGCGAAGATGCCGGCCTTGTAGAGCTTTTCAGCCACCAGTTCGGCCGTGTGCCGCGTGGCCACGAAGACCAGGGCACGTTCGAGCGTGACAGGGTCGGTACCCGCAGCGGTGTCGCCCTGCACCAGCTGGCGCAGCAATTGCGTGCGGCGCGCGCGGTCCACGGCAATGGCGCGTTGGGTGATGCTTTGCGGGCTGGCGGCATCGTGGCCTTCGGCGGCATCGACGCGGGCCTGAACGGGATCGTGCAGCAGGCCCGTGGCCAGCGATTGCACGGCGTCGGGGTAGGTGGCTGAGAACAGCAGGGTCTGGCGTTGCTTCGGCAGCAGGGCCAGCACGCGCTGCAGCTCTTCCTGAAAGCCCAGGTCCAGCAGGCGGTCGGCCTCGTCCAGCACCAGGTGGCGCACGGCGGACAGGCGCACGGCGTTGTGCTCCACCAGGTCCAGCAGGCGGCCCGGCGTGGCCACCAGGAAGTCGGCACTGCCGCGCAGCATCATCATCTGCGGATTGATGGACACGCCGCCATAGACCACGCCGATGCGTGGCGGCTGCTTGAGCGCGCGGCCCAGGTCGGACAGCGTCTCGCCCACCTGCTGGGCCAGCTCGCGCGTGGGCACCACGATCAGCGTGGTCAGGGTTCGCACAAAGCCGCCCTGGGCACCCTGGGCCTTGCCGCCATCCATCCAGCGCTGCAGCAGCGGCAGCAGGTAGGCGGCCGTCTTGCCCGAGCCCGTGGGCGCACAGGCCCAGAGGTCGCGGCCCGCAAGCACGGGGGCGATGGACTGGGTCTGTATGGGCGTGGGATCGACCAGGCCCAGGTCTTGGAGGCTGGAGACCAGCGCCGGGCTCAGGCCGAGGGAGGCAAAGTTCATGGTGTGCAGGAGTGGCTGGGGCCGGAACCCCGGCGCAAGAAAGGGCCGGCCACGAGGGCCGGGGGGGCATTGTCGGCGAAACCGCGCCGCTGCGTGAAGCAGGGGGCTTGGCCCCGGCGCTCAGGCCAGGCGGCGCAGCCGGCCAGCGGGCCATTCACCAGGCCACTTGCCGTTGCAGCCGGGTCGGTAGCGCGTGCCTGTCCAGGGATCGGGCACCGCCGAAATGAGTGCCCAGAAGATCGATTGGAAGTGGCTCATGGAGGAAGTCGTCCCTGCCTCTTCAGTTCCTTGAGCCGTCGTTCGGTTGCGCGGTCCAGGGCGTCCTGCAGCAGGTCCATCTTGCGTTTGTTGCAGGGTGGGCAGTCGTAGAAGCTCTCAGAAATGCTCTTGGGCTTGAGCGTTTCGGTGGCTTCGAAGATGTTGATGAATCCGGTCGGTTCAACTCCGATGACGATGAGCTTGCCGTTGTGGAACCTGACCGACGCACTCCCTGCGCAGCCTGTTCTTTCCCTGTCCTCGCTGAAGAATGCCTTCCTCGAGATCCTGCGTATGTGCTGCAATGCATATCGCACGTCTTCCTCGGTCAGGACCACATCGTCGCAATCGAGCCAGTTCTTGCTCGCCCAGGAGGAACTTTCAGATGGCGAGATGATGTCGATTTTCTGGATGGCCTTGACGGGGTATCTGGCATCGCCCGCATACAGCGAGGAAACCATGGTCATGGCCATCGCGGAGATGGCAATCCGAGAACGCATGCGAATGGGATTCATGGTGTCATTTTCCAGTTCGCACCTTCCGCTTCGGTCAGGTTTTTTCGGCTCACGTCCGGATGCTTGAAGATCTCGCTGGGCGACAGCTGCATGGAATCTTGAAGCGCTCCAACAAGCCATGTCAGAGCTCGGTTCTGTGCCTCAGTCGGCGTGGGATAGATACCAAACCATCCGCGTAACTCTTCGGGAGTCCAGCCCCTTGGTCTGGGTGGCGGTGTGAATCCCTTCGGCAGCTCTGCTCGGCCGACCATCTCGATACCTATGGCCTCCATATTGCTCGGATAGCGTTCACCAGGAGCCTTCAGCATCTCGATGCGGTGTACCCCCTTTGCCTTCAGTCCTTCATAGTCCCTGGCCTTGCATTTCCCCACAAGCAGGCACCTCGCCTTCAGCGGGCCCACATGGTTGGCACGCTGATAGATGGCTGCAGTCTGATAGATGGTGCCGTCCTTGTCGATCAGGAAGTGCGCCCCATTGGCCTTCGGGTTCCTGTAGCTGTTGAGCGAAGACTGGGCCGTGTTGGCATCGGTCTGGTGCACGACGATGCCGGTGATGGCGGCGGTCCGCTTTCCTCTCTCGATGGCGGGGCTGCGCGCGTTCCTGACGCGCGCATGGATGAGCATTCCGTCCTTGTTGATTTCGACAAGCATGTGAGTCCCGGGGTTGCGTTGAATGGCAGCGGGCATTGCGCTGCGGCTCCATCCCGTTTGAGGGAGGGTCAACGGCCACCTTAAGGTGGATAGGCTCAATCAATGGGCATGCCACGATAGGGGAAATGGTGTTCCTAGGACTGGCGCGGCCTTCTGGAGCGGTGGGCTCGCCCATGAAAAAAGCCCCATGCAAAGGCATGGGGCTTTTGGGTGCCGGGCCGCTGAGGCCCGGACCTGCGATCAGCGCTGGCCGATCGGCTTGACGTCGCGGGACACGGAGCCCGTGAACAGCTGGCGGGGACGGCCGATCTTGTACTCGGGGTCGGCCATCTGCTCGTTGAGCTGGGCGATCCAGCCCACGGTGCGGGCCAGGGCGAAGATGCCGGTGAACAGGTTCACGGGCACGCCGATGGCGCGCTGCACGATGCCGGAGTAGAAGTCCACGTTCGGGTAGAGCTTGCGCTGCACGAAGTAGTCGTCTTCCAGGGCGATCTTCTCGACTTCCTTGGCCAGGGCGAACAGGGGGTCCTTTTCCAGGCCCAGTTCGGCCAGCACTTCATTGCAGGTTTCCTGCATGAGCTTGGCGCGGGGGTCGTAGTTCTTGTAGACGCGGTGGCCGAAGCCCATCAGCTTGACGCCGCTGTTCTTGTCCTTGACCTGTTCCATGAACTCGCCGACCTTGGCAACGCCGCCGTTGGCCTGCAGGTATTCCAGCATGTTCAGGCAGGCTTCGTTGGCGCCGCCGTGGGCAGGGCCCCACAGGCAGGCCACGCCTGCCGAGATGGCTGCGAAGGGGTTGGTGCCCGACGAGCCGCACAGGCGCACGGTGGAGGTGGAGGCGTTTTGCTCGTGGTCTGCGTGCAGGATGAAGATGCGGTCCAGCGCGCGCTCGACCACGGGGTTCACCTTGAACTCCTCGCAGGGGTTGCCGAACATCATGCGCATGAAGTTGCCGGCGTAGCTCAGGTCGTTCTTGGGGTACATGTACGGAGCACCGATGCCGTACTTGTAGGCCATGGAGACCAGCGTGGGCATCTTGGCGATCAGGCGGATCGCGGCGATGTCGCGGTGCTCGGCGTTGTTGATGTCCATGTTGTCGTGGTAGAAGGCCGACATGCCGCCGACCAGACCCGTCAGGACGGCCATGGGGTGGGCGTCACGGCGGAAACCACGCAGGAAGAACTGCATCTGCTCGTTGACCATGGTGTGCTTGGTCACGCGCTCGACGAAGTCGGCCTTCTCGGACTCGTTGGGCAGCTCGCCGTACAGCAGCAGGTAACAGGTCTCGAGGTAGTCGCAGTTCTTGGCCAGCTGCTCGATGGGGTAGCCGCGGTACAGCAGCTCGCCCTTGTCGCCATCGATGTAGGTGATGGCGGACTGGCACGAGGCGGTAGAGAGGAAGCCCGGGTCATAGGTGAACATGCCGGTCTGCGCGTACAGCTTGCGGATGTCCACCACGTCGGGACCGACGTTGCCCTGGTAGACGGGCAGCTCGACGCTGGGGGCGCCGTTGCTGAAAGACAGCGTTGCTTTGTTGTCTGCGAGTTTCATTTCCAAACTTCCTTCTCTAGATTGCCTAGCCTACTAGCGGGAGAGAACCGGGCTTGCGCTTGCGCACCAGTTCCAGAACTTCCCTGATTTCTTGGGTATCGAGTTCACCTTCAGGCTCCTTGCGGCGCAAGAAGAGGTCCATCAGGTCGTTGTCTGCCAGGTCCATCAAGGCAGACAGACCGCTCGCGTGTCTCCGCGTGAGCTGGTCTCCGTAGGTGGCGAAGAACTGCGCGATGAACAGGTCGTTCTCGACCAGGCCACGCCGGCAGCGCCAGCGCAGCAGGTCTCGCTCGCGTTCGTCGAGCAGAGTATTCGTCATGGTCATCAGATGGCCCGGCGGACCATCAGTTCCTTGATCTTGCCAATGGCCTGCGTGGGGTTCAGGTGCTTGGGGCACACGTCCACGCAGTTCATGATGGTGTGGCAACGGAAGAGGCGGTACGGATCTTCCAGGTTGTCAAGGCGGTCACCCGTGGCCTCGTCGCGGCTGTCCGCGATGAAGCGGTAGGCCTGCAGCAGGCCGGCCGGGCCCACGAACTTGTCGGGGTTCCACCAGAAGCTGGGGCAGCTGGTGGAGCAGCTGGCGCACAGAATGCACTCGTACAGGCCGTTGAGCTCTTCGCGCTCTTCAGGCGACTGCAGGCGTTCCTTGGTGGGAGACGCGAAGCTGTCGTTCTGCAGGTACGGCTTGATCGAGTGGTACTGCTTGAAGAACTGCGTCATGTCCACGATCAGGTCGCGGATCACGGGCAGGCCGGGCAGGGGCTTGAGAACGATGTCGCCCTGCAGGGTCTTCATGTTCGTCAGGCAGGCCAGGCCGTTCTTGCCATTGATGTTCATCGCGTCCGAGCCGCACACACCTTCGCGGCAGGAGCGGCGGAACGAGATGGAGGGGTCCATCTCCTTGAGCTTGACCAGGGCGTCCAGCAGCATGCGCTCGTGGCCGTCCAGCTCGACCTCGACGGTCTGCATGTAGGGCTTGGCATCCTTGTCCGGGTCGTAGCGGTAGATCTTGAAAGTGCGCTTCATTTGTCTGTTCTCTCGTGGGCTGCTGGATTAGAACGTGCGGACCTTGGGCGGCACGCTGTCCACCGTGAGGGGCTTCAGGTTCACGGGCTTGTAGTCCAGGCTGTTGGTGGCGCTGTACCACAGGGTGTGCTTGAGCCATTCCTTGTCATTGCGGCCCAGCGGGAACTCGGCGTGGTCGGCAGGATGCTCGTAGTCGTACACGGTGTGGGCACCGCGGCATTCGTGGCGGGCAGCGGCCGAGATCATGGTGGCCTGGGCCACTTCGATCAGGTTGTCCACTTCCAGCGCTTCCATGCGGGCGGTGTTCCAGACCTTGGACTTGTCCTTGAGGGTCACGGAGCCCACGCGTTCGCGGATGGCGTTGATCTTGACTTCGCCTTCGTCCATGCTCTTTTGCGTGCGGAACACGCCGGCATGCTGCTGCATGGTGGCGCGGATGTCGCCAGCCAGGTCCTGGGCGTAGGTGCCTTCCTTGGAGTCGTCGAGCTGGTTCAGGCGCGTGAGCGTGCGCTCGGAGCCATCGGCCGGCACGGCCTTGTGGTCGCCGAAGCCGTTGACGAACTGCACGATGTGCTTGCCGGCCGACTTGCCGAAGACCAGCAGGTCCAGCAGCGAGTTCGTGCCCAGGCGGTTGGCGCCGTGCACCGACACGCAGGAGCATTCGCCCACGGCATAGAGGCCATTGACCACGTTGTTCTGCTGACCGTCCCACACCACGACCTGGCCGTTGATGTTGGTGGGAATGCCGCCCATCTGATAGTGGATGGTGGGCACCACGGGAATCGGTTCCTTGGTGATGTCCACGTTGGCGAAGTTGTGGCCGATCTCTTCCACCGAAGGCAGGCGCTTGCGGATGGTGTCTGCACCCAGGTGGTCCAGCTTCATCAGGATGTAGTCCTTGTTGGGACCACAGCCACGGCCTTCCTTGATTTCCTGGTCCATGGAGCGGGACACGAAGTCGCGCGGTGCCAGATCCTTCAGCGTGGGAGCGTAGCGCTCCATGAAGCGTTCGCCTTCGCTGTTGAGCAGGATGGCGCCTTCGCCACGGCAGCCTTCGGTCAGCAGCACACCCGCGCCGGCCACGCCGGTGGGGTGGAACTGCCAGAACTCCATGTCCTGCAGCGGGATGCCTGCGCGTGCAGCCATGCCCAGGCCGTCGCCGGTGTTGATGAAGGCATTGGTCGATGCCTGGAAGATGCGGCCTGCGCCACCCGTGGCCAGCAGCACGGCCTTGGCGTGCAGCTCGTACAGGTCGCCGGTTTCCAGTTCGATGGCGGTCACGCCGACCACGTCGCCCTGGGTGTTGCGGATCAGGTCCAGCGCCATCCACTCCACGAAGAAGTTGGTCTTGGACTTGACGTTCTGCTGGTACAGCGTGTGCAGCATGGCGTGGCCGGTACGGTCGGCCGCGGCGCAGGCGCGCTGCACGGGCTTTTCACCGTAGTTGGCCGTGTGGCCGCCGAAGGGGCGCTGGTAGATGGTGCCGTCGGGGTTGCGGTCGAACGGCATGCCGAAGTGTTCCAGCTCGATCACGACGTTGGGCGCTTCGCGGCACATGAACTCGATCGCATCCTGGTCGCCGAGCCAGTCGGAGCCCTTGATGGTGTCGTAGAAGTGGTAGTGCCAGTTGTCTTCGCTCATGTTGCCCAGCGAAGCGGACACGCCGCCCTGCGCAGCCACGGTGTGCGAGCGCGTGGGGAAGACCTTGGACAGCGAGGCCACGGACAGGCCGGCGCGCGACAGTTCCAGCGCGGCACGCAGGCCGGAGCCGCCAGCGCCGACGATGACGACGTCAAACTTGCGCTTGGTGATGTTTGCTTTGGAGTAGCTCATTCTTAACCTTCAATCGTGGAGACCGCGTCTCTATCAGATACGCCACAGGATCTGGATGCCCCAGCCGGCGCAGCCGACGAGCCAGACCAGGGTGAAAACGTTCAGCACCAGGCGCAGGCCCACGGGCTTGACGTAGTCCATACAGATGTCGCGCACGCCGACCCAGACGTGCCAGGCCAGCGAGACGATCACGGCGAAGGTCAGGAACTTCATCCACTGCGGGGCAAAGATGCCGGCCCACAGGTCATAGCCGACGGAGCCGGTGCTGAAGATCAGCTTGGCCAGCAGCACGATGGTGAACAGTGCCATCAGCACGCCAGTGACGCGCTGCACCATCCAGTCGCGGATGCCGTAGTGCGCACCGACCACGGTGCGCTTGGAGCCGTAATTCACGGACATGGTTCTTTTTCCTTATCGTGAGGGAGAGATCGTGAATCAGTACAGGCCGAACAGCTTGGCACCCAGGATCAGGGTCAGGCCAACGCTCAGGACCAGCACCACCAGGGCCGAGGACTTGCCGAACTGCTTGTTGACGGCGTGGTGGTTCACATCCATGAACAGGTGGCGGACGCCGGCGCAAAAGTGGTGCAGGTAGGCCCAGATCAATGCCAGGCACACGAGCTTGAGGAACCATCCGAAGGGACCCGCGAAAACCGAGGTGAAGCCGTCGAAGGAGATCTCCGAAGTCAGCGACATGTCCATCATCCACAGGATGAAAGGCAGCAGGATGAACATCAGCAGGCCGCTGATGCGGTGCAGGATGGACACGATGCCGGCCGGCGGCAACCGGTAGGTGGGGAGGTCCTTGAAGAAGTTGATGTTGCGGAACTCTGGCCGCTTTTTGGCTTGCTCAGTCATGGCAGGGTACTTTCGTGGATGTAACTGCTTCGTAATCGCTCAGGGGCGGCGATGCAAAATTCTATTGCAATGCAATAAAAACAGCTTTGCTGGGAATTGCGTATTTTCGCCCGCTTCTCTGGGGAACGGATCGTTCAGCTCAGCGCGTTGCGGTAGTGATGGGTGTCGGTGCGGTACAGGCCACGGCGTAACTCCATGGGAACATCGTTGTATGTGTAAGCGGTGCGCTCCACGCTCAGCAGGGGCGTGGTGCTGGGGACATCCAGCAGCAGGGCCTGTTCTGCCTCGGGCAGGACGGCGCGGATCTTTTCGTCGGCGCGCACCATGCGCACGCCGTAGTCCAGCTCGAACATGGCGTACGTGGGGCCCTGGTAGGCGGACATCTGCTCGGCGGTCAGGCCCTTGAAGGCGTGGCCCGGCAGCCAGATGTCTTCCAAAATGGTCGGGATTGCGGAGAACGACAGCACGCGGCGCACATGCATCACGGCATCGCCACTGCGCAGCGCCAGGCCGCGCGCCACGTCGGCCGATGCGCGCAGGCGCCGGCAGTCGATGATGCGGCGCTCGGCACGGCCCTCGCCCTGCTGGTCGCCGCCGTCGGGCTGCAGCTTGAGGAAGCGGTACTGCACATGCTGGGCCGCGTGGGTGGCCACGAAGGTGCCCTTGCCCTGGCGGCGCATCACCAGGTTCTCTGCGGCCAGCTCGTCGATGGCCTTGCGCACCGTGCCCTGGCTCACGCGAAAGCGCGCGGCCAGCTCCATTTCGCTGGGAATCAGTTCGCCGGGCCGCCATTCGCCTGCTTCAAGGCTCTGCAGTATCAGTCCCTTGATCTGCTGATACAAAGGGCTGAAGGCCGGGGTCGATGCGCCCGCGCCGATGGTGGGAGCGGCGTTGTCTGAGGCGAGGGGAGGCAGGACTGGCATGGGAAAGTTCGGGGTGGGGAGGCTCCCGGCGACGCAGATGAAAGACTTGGAAACAGACGTCGATCATATCTTATATAAGACATAAGACAAATTGACCGGGCTTCGAAATCGGGAGTACACTTTCGCGTTGTTTGCGGAGCACGGGCTGCTGGTTTCTGACGCTGGTGCGACCTGGCGCCGATAACACCTGATTTTTTCCCCATCCCTGGAGTTTCATCATGAGCAAGAAGCCCGTTCGTGTCGCCGTCACCGGTGCCGCCGGTCAAATTGGTTACGCCCTGCTGTTCCGCATCGCCTCCGGCGAAATGCTGGGTAAGGACCAGCCCGTCATTCTGCAACTGCTGGAGATTCCCGACGAGAAGGCCCAGAACGCGCTCAAGGGCGTGATCATGGAACTCGAAGACTGCGCCTTCCCCCTGCTGGCCGGCATCGAAGCCCACTCCGACCCCCTGCAAGCCTTCAAGGACACCGACTACGCCCTGCTGGTCGGCGCGCGTCCCCGCGGCCCCGGCATGGAACGTGCCGACCTGCTGGCTGCCAACGCACAGATTTTCACGGCCCAGGGCAAGGCGCTGAACGCCGCTGCCTCGCGCAACGTGAAGGTGCTGGTCGTCGGCAACCCCGCCAACACCAACGCCTACATCGCCATGAAGTCGGCTCCGGACCTGCCGGCCAAGAACTTCACCGCCATGCTGCGCCTGGACCACAACCGCGCTGCATCGCAACTGGCTGCCAAGGCCGGCTTCAAGGTGGGCGACATCCGCAAGCTGACCGTCTGGGGCAACCACTCGCCCACGATGTACGCCGACTACCGCTTCGCCACCGTCAACGGTGAAAGCGTCAAGGCCAAGATCAACGACCAGGCCTGGAACAAGGACGTGTTCCTGCCCACCGTCGGCAAGCGTGGCGCCGCCATCATTGCCGCTCGTGGCCTGTCCTCGGCTGCCTCGGCTGCCAACGCTGCCATCGACCACATGCGCGACTGGGCCCTGGGCTCTGGCGGCGAATGGGTCACCATGGGCGTGCCCTCCAACGGCGAATACGGCATCCCCGCCGGCATCGTCTTCGGCTTCCCGGTCACCACCGAGAACGGCGAGTACAAGATCGTCGAAGGCCTGGAAATCGACGCCTTCTCGCAAGAGTGCATCGACAAGACCCTGGCCGAGCTGCAAGGCGAACAGGACGGCGTCAAGCACCTGCTGTAAGCCGCCGGCAAGCCATGCTCGACTGGAATCCCGCGCTTTACCTGCGTTTCGCCAATGAGCGTACGCGCCCCGCAGCCGAGCTGCTGGCGCGTGTGCCCTTGGCCCAGGCCCGCCATGTGGTGGACCTGGGATGCGGGCCGGGCAATTCCACCGAGCTGCTTGCACAGCGCTATGCCGGTGCCACGATCACCGGCATAGACAACTCCCAGGCGATGCTGGCCACCGCGCGCCAGCATCTGCCTGAGGCCCGCTTCGCGCTGGCCGACATTGCTTCCTGGACGCCCGCCCCCGGCGAGAGCGCTCCCGACCTGATTTATGCCAATGCCTCCCTCCAGTGGGTGGGGGAGCATGAAACGCTGATACCCCGCCTGTTCGCCCAACTGGCGCCAGGGGGCGTGCTGGCGATACAGATGCCCGACAACCGGCAGGAAGCCACGCACCGCGTGATGCGCGAGATCGCCAGCCTGCCCAAGTTCGCCGCCTACATCGGCGATGCCGCCAAGGTGCGGGCCGACATCCTGCCTATCCGCAGCTACTACGACCTGTTGGCCGGCCCGCAGGAGCAGGCCGGCGTCGAGGCCGGCGCCGTCGATGTCTGGCACACCGTCTACCAGCATCCGATGGACTCGGCCGGCGCCATCGTCCAGTGGCTGCGCGGCACCGGCCTCAAGCCCTTCGTCGAGGGCCTGCCCGAAGCCCTGCAGGCCGACTTCCTCACCGAATACGAAAACCGCGTGGACGCCGCCTACGGCGTGCGCGCCGACGGCCGGCGCCTGCTGGCCTTCCCCCGCCTGTTCATCGTCGCCCAGCGCAAGCCATGACCGCCGCCACGTCCACACCCTCTCGCGCACACCCGGCCCAGGTGCTGCTCGATGCGCAGGGCGGTGCCCTGCACCTGCCCGTCTGCGACCACTACAGCGGCGTGGAAGTGCGCATGCGCAAGAGCCTGCAGCTGCAGGCCGAGATGATGGCCGAGTTCGGCACCTGCGTCTTCGACGTCACGCTGGACTGCGAGGATGGCGCCCCCGTGGGCCAGGAGGAGGCCCATGCGCGCCTGGTGGCCTCGCTGGCGCGCGATGCCGCGCCCGGTGCCCGCGTGGCTGCGCGCGTGCATGCCGTGGACCACGCCAGCTTCGCGCAGGACCTGGACATCATCGTCGGCGAGGCCGGCGACCGCCTGTGCCACCTCATGCTGCCCAAGGTGGAAAGCGTGGACGACGTGCTGCTGGTCGAGCGGCATCTGGGTCGCCTGGGCTGCCGCGAACTGCCGCTGCATGTGCTCATCGAGTCGCCCGCCGCCGTGCACCGTGCCTTCGACATCGCGGCACACCCGCGCGTGCAGAGCATTTCCTTCGGCCTGATGGACTTCGTCTCGGCCCATGGCGGCGCGATTCCTGCCTCGGCCATGGGCTCGGCCGGCCAGTTCGACCATCCGCTGGTCGTGCGTGCCAAGCTGGAGATCGCAGCCGCCTGCCACGCGCACGGCAAGGTGCCTTCGCACTGCGTGGTCACCGAATTCAGGAATCCACAGGCGCTGCAGGCCGCTGCCACACAGGCGTCACGGCGGCTCGGCTATACCCGCATGTGGAGCATCCACCCGGACCAGATCCGCCCCATCCTCGCCGCCTTCGCGCCCCAGGCCGACGAAGTGGCGCAGGCCGCACAAATACTTACCGCCGCCGAGGCCGCCGATTGGGCGCCCGTCAGCGTGGATGGTGTATTACATGACCGGGCGAGCTACCGCTATTTCTGGCAGTTGCTCACACGTGCCCACCAGACCGGCCAGGCGCTGCCCCCACAGGTGCAGCCCTGGTTTGCATCAGAATCACTTGCTTAGCCCACACCGGGAATTTGCAGGAGCCCAACGTATGAAGACAGCTATCGCCTCCATCCTGATCGTAGCCCCCTTGCTGGCCATGGGCCTGGGTGCCAGCGCCGCCGAGCCCGCCACCGCAAAGAAGGCACCGGCCAAGGCCGCTGCCAAGCCTGCGGCCAAGAAGGCCCCCGCCAAGAAGGCCACCACGGCCAAGGCCGCTGCCGGCGCTGCCGCCGTCGGCGGTGCGGCCGCCGTTGCAACTGCTGCCCAACAGCCGCTGTCCGCCGAAGACCTGGCCATTTCCGAGCGCGTGCACACCGGCCGCATCCCCTGCGAGCTGGGCGCCTTCGTCAATGTGACGGCCGACCAGGCCAACCCGGGTTACTTCAACATCGACGGCAAGGGCTTCAAGTACCACATGTCGCCCGTCAAGACCTCGACCGGCACCGTGCGCCTGGAAGACAAGCATGCCGGCGCCGTCTGGCTGCAGATCGCCAACAAATCGATGCTCATGAACCAGAAGGTCGGCCAGCGCCTGGCCGACGAATGCATGAGCCCCGATCAGCTTCAGGTGGCCGAGGCCATCAAGAAGAACCCGCCTCCCAGCCTGCTGGAAGCACCCAAGCCCGCCGGCCAGTAATCCAGGCCCGGACCTGAGCGTCCCGCAAGCAGCCCCACTTTAGAAAACCATGGAGAGAGAATCATGTTGAAAGCCTACCGTGACCACGTGGCCGAACGCGCCGCGCTCGGTATCCCCCCGCTGCCGCTGGAAGCCAAGCAGGTTGCCGAACTGATCGAGCTGATCAAGAACCCGCCCGCTGGCGAGGACGCCTTCCTGCTCGACCTGCTCACGCACCGCGTTCCTCCGGGCGTGGACGATGCCGCCAAGGTCAAGGCCAGCTTCCTGGCAGCCGTGGCCCACGGTGACATCCAGGTGGCTCTCATCTCCAAGGCCAAGGCCACCGAGCTGCTGGGTACCATGGTGGGTGGCTACAACGTGCATCCCCTGATCGAGCTGCTGGACGACGCCGAAGTCGCCGGTGTGGCCGCCGATGCGCTGAAGAAGACGCTGCTGATGTTCGACTTCTTCAACGACGTGGCCACCAAGGCCAAGGCCGGCAACGCCAAGGCCCAGGAAGTCATGAGGAGCTGGGCTGACGCCGAGTGGTTCACCTCGCGCCCCGAAGTGGACAAGAAGATCACCGTCACCGTCTTCAAGGTGCCCGGCGAGACCAACACTGACGACCTGTCGCCCGCGCCCGATGCCTGGAGCCGTCCGGACATCCCGCTGCACTACCTGGCCATGCTCAAGAACACCCGTCCCGACGCGGCCTTCAAGCCCGAGGAAGACGGCAAGCGCGGCCCGATGCAGTTCATCGACGACCTCAAGAAAAAGGGCCACCTGGTCGCCTACGTGGGCGACGTGGTCGGCACCGGCTCCTCGCGCAAGTCGGCCACCAACTCCATCGTCTGGGCCACGGGCCAGGACATCCCCTTCGTGCCCAACAAGCGCTTCGGTGGCGTGACCCTGGGCGGCAAGATTGCTCCCATCTTCTTCAACACGCAGGAAGATTCGGGCTCGCTGCCCATCGAAGTCGATGTCACCAAGCTCGAAATGGGCGACGTCATCGACGTGCTGCCCTATGACGGTAAGCTGGTCAAGAACGGCGAAACCGTCGCCGAGTTCCAGCTCAAGAGCGACGTGCTGTTCGACGAAGTGCGCGCCGGCGGCCGCATCAACCTGATCATCGGCCGCTCGCTGACCGCCAAGGCCCGCGAATTCCTGGGCCTGTCTGCCTCCACCGTGTTCCGCCTGCCCCAGGCGCCCGCTGCTTCGAACGCCGGCTTCACGCTGGCCCAGAAGATGGTCGGCCGCGCCGTCGGCCTGCCGGAAGGCCAGGGCGTGCGCCCCGGTACCTACTGCGAGCCGCGCATGACCACCGTGGGTTCGCAGGACACCACCGGCCCCATGACCCGCGACGAGCTCAAGGACCTGGCCTGCCTGGGCTTCTCGGCCGACATGGTCATGCAGTCCTTCTGCCACACGGCCGCCTACCCCAAGCCCGTGGACGTCAAGACGCACCGCGAGCTGCCTGCCTTCATCAGCAACCGCGGCGGCGTGGCCCTGCGTCCCGGTGACGGCGTGATCCACTCCTGGCTCAACCGCCTGCTGCTGCCCGACACCGTGGGCACGGGCGGCGACTCGCACACGCGCTTCCCCATCGGCATCTCCTTCCCCGCAGGTTCCGGCCTGGTGGCCTTCGGCGCCGCCACGGGCGTGATGCCCCTGGACATGCCCGAGTCCGTGCTCGTGCGCTTCAAGGGCGAAATGCAGCCCGGCGTCACCCTGCGTGACCTCGTGCATGCCATTCCCCTGTACGCCATCAAGGCAGGCGCGCTGACCGTGGCCAAGGCCGGCAAGAAGAACATCTTCTCGGGCCGCATCCTGGAAATCGAAGGTCTGCCCGACCTGAAGGTGGAACAGGCCTTCGAGCTGTCCGACGCCTCGGCCGAGCGCTCGGCTGCCGGCTGCACGATCAAGCTCAACCCCGAGCCGATCAAGGAGTACCTGACCTCGAACATCGTTCTGATGAAGAACATGATCGCCGACGGCTACGCCGACGCCAAGACGCTGCAGCGCCGCATCGAAAAGGTCGAAGCCTGGCTGGCCAAGCCCGACCTGCTCGAAGCCGACAAGGACGCCGAATACGCTGCCGTGTTCGAGATCGACCTGGCCGACATCAAGGAACCCATCGTCTGCTGCCCCAACGATCCCGATGACGCCAAGTTCCTGTCCGAAGTGGCCGGCACCAAGATCGATGAAGCCTTCATCGGTTCGTGCATGACCAACATCGGCCACTTCCGCGCAGCAGCCAAGCTGCTGGGCGGCCAGCGCGACATCCCCGTCAAGCTGTGGGTGGCTCCGCCCACCAAGATGGACCAGAACGAGCTGATCAAGGAAGGCCACTACGCTGCCTTCGGCACGGCCGGTGCCCGCACCGAAATGCCGGGCTGCTCGCTGTGCATGGGCAACCAGGCCCAGGTCCGCGAAGGCGCTACGGTGATCTCCACCTCGACCCGCAACTTCCCCAACCGCCTGGGCAAGAACACCAACGTGTTCCTGGGCTCGGCCGAACTGGCCGCCATCGCATCGCGCCTGGGCAAGCTGCCCACCAAGGAGGAATACCTCAAGGAAATGGGTGTGATCGATGCCGACAAGTCCAGCGTCTACCGCTACATGAACTTCGACCAGATCGAAGAGTACGCGGACGTGGCCAGGGGCGTGAGCGCCTGAGTCCGGCCTGATCCGGCTCCATGAGCAAAGCCCGCTTCGGCGGGCTTTGCTGCTTTCTGGCTCTGTACTTTCCGGTTTACGCAGCCTGCCTCAACCGCCCCAGCACCTCCTGCGTCTGCGCATCCGCCGGAAAGAACGACTCCACGGCCAGCTCCTGCAGGGTCACATCCACCGGCGTGCCGAAGATGGTGATGGTGCTGATGAAGTTCAGGCGGCCATGGTCGGTGTCCAGCGCGAAGGGCACAGCGATGTGGCTGGCAGGTGCTGCGCCATGTGAGTCCGCTTCATCTTCCTTGAACGGGTAGGCGGCAATCTCGTCGTGCAGCGCCTGCAACTGCGCATCCGACGTGGCGGCAATCTGCTGCTGCAGGCGGTGCAGCAGATGCGCGCGCCAATGGGCTGCATTGGCCAAGCGCGGGCCCAGGCCTTCGGGGTGCAGGCTCAGGCGCAGCACATTGACGGGCGGCTCCAGCAGCCAGGGCGCCACGCCGGCCAGCAGCAGCGGCACGATGGCGTTGGCGGCCACCAGGTTCCAGTGCCGGTCCACGGCCAGGGCGGGATTGGGTTCGTGGCCCTTGAGCACCAGGTCCACGGCCTGGCGCGCGGCGGCCAGGTCAGGGTGGTCCAGCGGCCGGGCCTGGTACATGGGCGCATAGCCAGCGGCCACTAGCAGGGCATTGCGCTCGCGCAGCGGCACGCCCAGGCGCTCTACCAGGCGCAGCACCATCTCGCGGCTGGGCTGGGCGCGGCCGGTTTCCACATAGCTCAAATGGCGCGTGGAGATCTCGGCCTCCAGCGCCAGGCCCTGCTGGCTCAGGCGGCGGTGCTGGCGCCAGTGGCGCAGATGGTCGCCGAAGGGCGAGCGCGCGGACGGTGGATGGGCGGTGGAGGTCATGGTCCGCATCGTAGCGGCGGGGCCGGCGTGGCGGCCATGACCTGCGAGGTTATCGACCCTGTGCAGCCTGCGGCGGACCATGCAGTCCATGGCATGCACGGTGTGTGCCTGTTGCTCTCAAGGAGTTCGCCATGTCGATGTTTGCTTCCCCCCGTTTCCTGCCCCGCGTGATGTGGGCCGATGCTGCTTCCTGCGCTGCCTCGGGCGCCTTGCAACTGGTGGCGGGGCAGCCGCTGTCGGATGTGACGGGGTTGCCTCTGGCGCTGCTGCAGTCCACAGGCTGGTTTTTGCTGGGCTATGCGCTGCTGGCTGCGTGGATGGCGGCGCGCTCGCCTGTGCCGCGGCGGTTGATCGGGCTTGTGGTTGTGGGGAATTTGGGGTGGGCTGTGGGCTGTGTTGCGCTGTTGGCGTTTGGTGGGTTGGGGTTGTCTGCCTGGGGGGTGGCGTGGGTGTTGGCTCAGGCGTTGGTGGTTGTGGTGTTGGCTGAGTTGCAGTGGACTGGGTTGAGGCGAACGCGGGATGTTGTCGGCGCTGCGCGGTCCGTGGTTGTCGGGTGAGGGGACTGTTTCTGCCCCTGCCGGGGGGTGTTTTTTCGAGGCCGGGTCTCGGCCCGGCAGCCGACTGCCCTTTCTTGATTCGCCAAGAAAGGTCAGGCCAAAGAAGGCGACCCGGATGCCCGCGACCCCTTCGCTGCGCTGCGGGGCAACCTGCGTCGGGCCGCCTGCGGGGTTCGCCGTGAAACTCACTTCGCGCTGCGCGCTACGTTCAGACAATCACGGCGAGTCAGATCACGAAGCAGTCCTGTCCTTCGGCAGGGCTGCAACCCCGCAGGCGGCCCGACGCAGGCGCTGGCATACGGGGAGCTGGTGCGGGCCTTCGCTGCGCTGGGCCCGGGTCAGGGGGCTGTGCTGCTTTTGACGTGGTGGGAGCAGCCCACGGCGACGACTTCGCCGCTGGTTTCGCTGGCCAGCATGTCGGCGCTGTTGCGGATGGTGCGCAGGGCGCTGGCGAGCACGTCCAGGCGGTTGCTGGTTTCGGGCGTTTCCAGCCACAGCAGGGCCATGCGGGAGAGTGCCGAGATTTCGGCACAG
Source organism: Delftia sp. Lp-1 (assembly GCF_020523835.1). NCBI lineage: Bacteria > Pseudomonadati > Pseudomonadota > Betaproteobacteria > Burkholderiales > Comamonadaceae > Delftia > Delftia sp. Lp-1. The sequence goes on from NZ_JAJALJ010000002.1 coordinate 853,213, forward strand.
CCTTGTTGCACCAGGCGGTCCACCTCGGTCACGACCTGGGTGAAATGCTCGGCGCTGGGTGGGGGTCTGGGTGTCATGGCTCGGCTCTCCATGCAAGGTTGAGAGAGGCCGTGGAAAGGCAAACGTTGCGCATGCTTCCGTGCTCCTAGTCGAGGCTTGAGACCACCGGGTTGCGTTTTCAAGCGCAGGCAGGTGGGCGGGATGTTGAAAACACGAGACTAGTCGTGCGGGCAGCCTTGCGGTGAGCCCCATCCCGCCCGAAATCGCACAGACGTGGGCAAGCGCCCACGAATACAGGATTCAGACGTGACAAAGCCTCGCTGACGGGGAGGCTGCACCGCTAGTCTTGGAAAAGGTGTTTTCAAGCACCGGCCCCGTGACAGGGGGCTGGTGCGGATTGTGGCATAGCGACTGGAGTTGCTCCAGCGGGGCTGGCATGACCTGGCAACTGCGGCGAGTCAGTTGACGAAGCAGTCCTGTCCTTCGGCAGGACTGCAACCCCGCAGGCGGCCCGACGCAGGCGCTGACATACAGGGAGTGGGCTCGGGCCTTTGCTGCGCTCGGCCCGGTTCAGGGGGTGCGCTGCTTTTGACGTAGTGGGAGCAGCCCACGGCGACGACTTCGCCGCTGGTTTCGCTGGCCAGCATGTCGGCGCTGTTGCGGATGGTGCGCAGGGCGCTGGCGAGCACGTCCAGGCGGTTACTGGTCTCGGGCGTTTCCAGCCACAGCAGGGCCATGCGGGAGAGCGCCGAGATCTCGGCACAGCCTTGCTGCACCAGGCGGTCCACCTCGGTCACGACCTGGGTGAAATGCTCGGCGCTGGGTGGGGGTCTGGGTGTCATGGCTCGGCTCTCCGTGCAAAGGTGAGGCGGGCCATCGAGAGGGATGCGATGTACATGGTTCCGTGCTCCTATTCGAGACTGAACCACCAGGCCGGGTTTTCAAGCACAGCAATGGTGGACGGGATGTTGAAAACACGAGAATAGTCGTGCGGGCAGCCTTGCGGTGAGCCCCATCCCGTCCCAAACCGTTCGGATGCAGGCAAGCGCCCACGATCCAAGCAAATCAGACGTGACAAGGCCTCGCTATCGGGGAGGCCGCTCCGCTATTCTTCAAAGGTGTTTTCAAGCACCGGCCCCGTGACAGGGGGCTGATGCGGATTGTGGCATAGCGACTGGAGTTGCTCCAGCGGGGCTGGCATGACCTGGTAGGTCATCGACTCGGGGGTGGTGGCGGCGGAGCATCGGTGGGGCCGGCTTGCGAGGTGCATGCCCGGCAATCCACAAGGAGTGCTGATGCCGATGTTTTCCCATGCCCGTTTCCTGCCCCGCACCCTGTGGGCCGACGCCATCTGCTGCGCCGCGGCCGGTGCGGTGCAGCTGGCCTTTGCGCAGCCGCTGGCCGTTGTCACGGGCTTGCCGCAGGCGCTGCTGCTGGGCACGGGGTGCTTCTTGCTGGCCTGGGCCTGCGTGGCTGGCTGGGGCGCGTGCCGCATGCCGCGCAGCAGGGGGCTGGTGGCGCTTGCCGTGTTCGGCAACTTCGGCTGGGCCCTGGCCTGCGGGGTTGTGCTGTACAGCGGCGTGCTGGAGCCTGCGCCCGCAGGCTGGGCATGGGTGCTGGGCCAGGCGGCCATCGGCGTGGCGCTGGGCGATCTGCAGTGCGCGGGGTTGTGGCGCAGCAGGGCTTCGCTGGCCGGTTCGATGACAGCCCCGTGAAAGCCTGCCGCTTTTGCTGCGCGGACAGCGTTGTCCGCGTGTGACTATCGCCAATGGACCACAGCATCCGCGGGCACTTCTGGGCACAATGGAAATCAGAGTCTTGGTACATGCCCAGCAGCCCGGAAAAAGGCGGCGCGCATGTGCCTTCCCAGAGTTTCATCCAGGAGTCTCACGATGCGCCACGAATATGAAAACACCCTCAAATCCTTTGCTGCGGCGGGGGGCAAGAAGGGCAAGTTCTTCTCCCTGCCTGAACTGGCAAGGCAATATCCACAGGTCCGGCGATTGCCCGTGTCGCTGCGCATCGTGCTGGAGTCCGTGCTGCGCAACTGCGATGGCAACAAGGTGACGCGCGAGCATGTGGAGCAACTGGCGAACTGGAAGCCCCAGGCCGAGCGCGTGGACGAGATCCCCTTCGTGGTATCGCGCGTGGTGCTGCAGGACTTCACGGGCGTGCCGCTGCTGGCCGACCTGGCCGCCATGCGCAGCACGGCCGCCAGACTGGGCAAGAAGCCCAAGTCCATCGAGCCGCTGGTGCCCGTGGACCTGGTGGTTGACCACTCCATCATGGTGGACTACTTCGGCACCAAGAAGGCGCTGGACCTGAACATGAAGCTGGAGTTCCAGCGCAACAAGGAGCGCTACCAGTTCATGAAGTGGGGCATGCAGGCCTTCGACACCTTCGGCGTGGTGCCGCCGGGCTTCGGCATCGTGCACCAGGTGAACCTGGAGTACCTGGCGCGCGGCGTGCACAAGACCAAGGACGGCGTGCACTACCCTGACACCCTGGTGGGCACGGACAGCCACACGACCATGATCAACGGCATCGGCGTGGTGGGCTGGGGCGTGGGCGGCATCGAGGCCGAGGCCGCCATGCTGGGCCAGCCCGTGTACTTCCTCACGCCCGATGTGGTGGGCTTCGAGCTGTCGGGCCAGCTGCGCGAGGGCGTGACGGCCACCGACCTGGTGCTGTCGGTGACCGAGATCCTGCGCCGCGAGAAGGTGGTGGGCAAGTTCGTGGAGTTCTTCGGCGAAGGCACGCGCACCCTGGCGCTGCCCGACCGCGCCACCATCGGCAACATGGCGCCCGAGTACGGCGCCACCATGGGATTTTTCCCCGTCGATGAAAAGACCATCGACTACTTCAGGGGCACGGGCCGCAGCAAGGCCGAGATCGAGGCCTTCGAGGGCTATTTCCGCGCGCAGGAACTGTTCGGCGTGCCGGCCGCCGGCGAGATCGACTACTCGCATGTGGTGCGCCTGGACCTGGGCACGGTGGCGCCCAGCCTGGCCGGACCCAAGCGCCCGCAGGACCGCATCGAGCTGGGCAATGTATCGTCCAAGTTCGATGAGCTGTTCAGCGCCCCTGCGGCGCACAACGGGTTCAACCAGCCGATCGAACGGCTGGGCCGGAGCTTTCGCGTAGGCGGTGGCGGCGAGGGCGAGGTGGCGCCCGAGACGCCGGCCCATCCGCCCGGCGCGCAGCGCTCGCTGGCCGAGATGGAGGCCAACAAGCCCAAGCTGGAGGCCGCCCACAGCGAGGCACCGGTCGATGCCCCCGCCCCTGCCAAGCGCCTGAGCATCGCCAACGGCGACGTGCTGATTGCCGCCATCACCAGCTGCACCAACACCTCCAACCCCAGCGTGATGCTGGCCGCCGGCCTGCTGGCCAAGAAGGCGGTGAAGGCCGGGCTCACGGTGCAGCCGCACATCAAGACCTCTCTGGCGCCGGGCTCGCGCGTGGTGACCGAGTATTTGACCGAGGCCGGCCTGCTGCCCTACCTGGAAAAGCTGGGCTTTGCGCTGGCCGGCTACGGCTGCACCACCTGCATCGGCAACGCGGGCGACCTCACGCCAGAGCTCAACGAGGCCATCACCAGCAACGACCTGGTCTGCGCGGCCGTGCTGTCGGGCAACCGCAACTTCGAGGCGCGCATCCACCCCAACATCAAGGCCAACTTCCTGGCCAGCCCGCCCCTGGTCGTGGCCTATGCCATTGCCGGCACGGTGCGCCGCGACCTGATGACCGAGCCCGTGGGCCAGGGCAAGAACGGCCGTGACATCTACCTGGGCGACATCTGGCCGACCAGCGAAGAGATCCACGCGCTGATGAAGTACGCCATGAACGGCAAGGCCTTCCGCGAGAACTACGAGAAGGTGCGCTCCGAGCCCGGCAAGCTCTGGGAAAAGATCCACGGCGTGACGGGCGCCACCTATACCTGGCCCGAGAGCACCTACATTGCCGAGCCGCCGTTCTTCGACGGCTTCCGGCTTGAGCTGGAAGCGCCTGCCGCCGGCGCCGAAGGCTCCAACCCCTACGTGGTGCACGGCGCGCGCGTGATGGCGCTGTTCGGCGACTCCATCACCACCGACCACATCTCGCCGGCCGGCTCCATCAAGGAAAGCTCGCCCGCAGGCCAGTGGCTGCTGGCCCATGGCGTGCAAAAGGCCGACTTCAACAGCTACGGCTCGCGGCGCGGCAACCATGAGGTGATGATGCGCGGCACCTTTGCCAACGTGCGCATCAAGAACCTGATGATTCCGGCGCAGGCCGATGGCTCGCGCGAGGAGGGCGGCCTGACGCTGTACCGCGACGGCACGGGCCAGGTCACCAAGATGCCCATCTACGACGCGGCCATGAAGTACCAGGCCGAGGGCCGTGCCACCGTGATCTTCGCGGGCGAGGAATACGGCACGGGATCGAGCCGCGACTGGGCCGCCAAGGGCACGCAGCTGCTGGGCATCAAGGCCGTGGTGGCGCGCAGCTTCGAGCGTATCCACCGCTCCAACCTGGTGGGCATGGGCGTGCTGCCGCTGCAGTTCCTGGGCACGGACAGTTGGCAGACCCTGGGCTTGACGGGCGAGGAGTTCGTGGAAGTGATTCCCGCCGCCGACCTGGCACCGCAAAGCGAGGCCCAGCTGGTGATCACGCGTGCCGATGGCAGCAAGCAGACCGTGGTGGTCAAGCTGCGCATCGACACGCCCATCGAGGTGGACTACTACCGGCACGGCGGCATCCTGCCGTACGTTCTCAGGCAGCTCCTTGAATGAAGTTGGAAACCCCCTGAGCCGCTATGCGGCTTCCCCCTGGAAGGGGGACGACACCCTGGCGGCAGGGCGGCCCTTGCTCGGTGTCCCTCGCTTTTGGGGCACGCCAGTTTTGGACATAGTGAACTGAGCAAGGGTGTGGCGTTTATGGCTGCTGCCCCAGCCTGCCCACGCTGTCGCGCAGGTGGGCCAGCAGCGATTCGACCAGGGGCTGCACATGGCCCGGGTGCCACATGGCCTGCATCTGCGACTGCGGGTGCCGGCCCTGGATGGGCACGAAGGCCAGCCCCGGAAAGCCCACGCGCTGCAGGCAGGACGGAACCAGGGACACGCCCTGGCCCAGCGACACCATGGACAGCACCGACAGCCAGTGCCGCACCTCGTGGTGCAGGTCGGGCGTGAAGCCCTCGCTCTGGCAGATCTGCCAGATCTGCTGGTGGTAGTCGGGCGAGACCTGGCGCGAGAACAGCACCATGCGCTCGCCCGCCAGCTGGCGCACCTGCAGCTTGCGCAGTCCGGCCAGCGCATGGCCTGCGGGCAGGCAGGCCATGAAGGGCTCGCTCACCAGGGTGTGTGATTGCAGGCCAGGCGCGGGGCGCGTGGCGTGCAGCAGGCCCAGGTCCAGGCGTTCCTGCTGCAGGCCGGCGATCTGCTCGGCGCTGTTGAGCTCCAGCATGTCGATGCGCACCAGCGGGTGCCGGGCGCGAAAGCTCTCCAGCGCCTCGGGCAGCCCGCGGTAGATGGCCGATCCCACAAAGCCCAGCCGGATGCGGCCCTGCACGCCGTCGGCGATGGCGCGCATGTCCTGGCGCACGCGCTGGGCCTGCTCCATGATTTCCTGGGCCTGCACGCGCAGGTGCTTGCCGGCGGCCGTGAGCCGCACCTCCTTGCTGGTGCGCTCGAACAGCTGGGCGCCCAACTCTTCCTCCAGCTGGCGGATGGCCACGCTCAGCGGCGGCTGGGAGATGGACAGGCGCTGGGCTGCGCGGCTGAAGTGCAGCTCCTCGGCCAGCACCAGAAAGTACCTCAGTTGTCTCAGCTCCATGGCGTTCTATCCGGTTTGACTATTGATCAATACGTTATCGATATTTGACTCGAATAGGACTGTTTCCAAGAATGGGGGCATCCCCAAGACCCGGAGCCCGTGCGCCCGGGCCCGGTTCCCGCACAGGAGACAGACCATGAACCCCGAACCGCAGGCGCTGGCCGCCATGCAGTCTTCCCCCGCCCAGGCTTTCCAGGCCGTGCCAGACCGCCACGGCAGCAACCTGTACACCACCGATTCGCAGTTGCAGCCGCTGCTGGCGCTGTACCTGCCGCCCGAGGTGAACGCGCACCTGCAGCCCCATCTGGAGCGCATGGGCGCGCTGGCCGGCCGCGAGATCGATGAATGGGCGCTGACCGCCGACCGCAACCCGCCCGAGCTGGAGCACCGCGACCGCACGGGGCGCGATGCGCAGCGCATCGTCAAGCACCCGGCCTATGTGGAGATGGAGCGCATTGCCTATGGCGAGTTCGGCCTGGCCGTCATGTCGCACCGCACGGGCGTGCTGGGCTGGGATGGCAAGCTGCCGCCGCTGGCCAAGTACGCGCTGACCTATCTGTTCGTGCAGGCCGAGTTCGGCCTGTGCTGCCCGCTGTCCATGACGGACTCGCTGGCGCGCACGCTGCGCAAGTACGGCGAGCCGGCCCTGGTCGAAAGGTACTGGCCGCGCATGACGCAGCTGCGCTTCGAGGACCAGGCCCAGGGCGCCATGTTCATGACCGAGCAGGCTGCCGGCTCCGACATCTCCAACACCCAGACGCTGGCCCGCCCGGCCGCCGACGGCAGCTGGCGCCTGTCCGGCGACAAGTGGTTCTGCTCCAACCCCGATGCCGACTTCGCCATGGTGCTGGCGCGCGTGGAGGGCGCGCCGGCGGGCATGAAGGGCATCTCGCTGTTCCTGCTGCCGCGCCGGCTCGATGACGGCTCGGCCAACCACTACCGCATCGTGCGCCTCAAGCACAAGCTGGGCACGCGCTCCATGGCCAGCGGCGAGATCGTGCTCGAAGGCGCCGTCGCCTACCTGGTGGGCGAGCAGGGCCGGGGCTTCGTGCAGATGGCCGACATGGTGAACAACTCGCGCCTGTCCAACGGCGTGCGCTCGGCCGGGCTGATGCGCCGCGCCGTGGCCGAGGCCGAGTACGTGGCGCGCGAGCGCCGCGCCTTCGGCAAGGCCCTGCAGGACATGCCGCTGATGCAGCGCCAGCTCGACAAGCTGCGCATCTACTCCGAGCAGGCCCGCACCATGGTGCTGCAGACGGCCCAGGCGCTGCAGCGTTCGGACGCAGGCGAAGACGGCGCCTACGCGCTGCTGCGCATCCTCACGCCCATGATCAAGTTCCGAGCCTGCCGCGACGCGCGCAAGGTCACGGGCGACGCCATGGAAGTGCGCGGCGGATGCGGCTACATCGAGGAGTGGAGCGACCCGCGCCTGGTGCGCGACTCCCACCTGGGATCGATCTGGGAAGGCACCAGCAACATCGTGGCGCTGGACGTGATCCGCGCCATCAAGCGCGAAGGCTCGCTGCCCGTGCTGCGTGACCACGCGGCCCAGCTGCTGGCCCAGACCGAGGCGGCCACGGACTTCAAGGCCGCGCTGTCGGCCAGCATGGACAAGGCTGCGGCCCTGGCCCTGCGCGCGGCCGAGGAGGGCGGTGACCGCCTGGCGCGCGCCGCCGCCTCGGGCCTGTACCACTGCTTCACGGCCACGGCCATGGCCTGGGAGGCCTCTTGCACACGCAGTGCCGAACGCATGCGCTGGGCCCAGCTGGTGCTGCTGCACCGCGTGCTGCCGCGCGACCCGCTGGCGGCAGGCGACCTGCCCGAAGGCTGGACACGCTGAGCCCATCGACCGCACCGACCCAGAACACACATCCCGTCCACAGGGATGACCGCACAAGTACCGGAGACAAACACCATGCCTTGCACTGACCAGAAGCCGTCCTTCCAGAAACGCCGACTCCTTTGGGCCTGTGCGCTCGCCGCCACCGCCGCGCTGCCGGCCGCCGCACTGGCCGAGCGCTTTCCCGAGCGGCCCATCAGCTTCGTCGTTCCCTTCCCGCCCGGCGGGCCCACGGACGCCATGGCCCGCACGCTGGCGATATCGCTGACCGAGACGCTGGGCCAGAGCGTGATCGTGGAGAACAAGGCCGGTGCGGGCGGCAACATCGGCGCCGACTTCGTGGCCCGCGCCAGGTCCGACGGCTACACCATCATGTTCGGCACCTCGGGGCCGCTGGCCATCAACAAGCACCTGTACCGCAAGATCAACTACGACCCGCAGACCAGCTTCGCGCCCATCATTCGCGTGGGCTACCTGCCCAATGTGCTGGTGGTCAACCCGGCCACCAAGGCCACCACCGTGCAGGAGCTGATTGCCCAGGACAAGGCCAAGCCGGGCAGCCTGGACTATGCGTCCTCGGGCAACGGTGCCTCCTCGCACCTGGCGGGCGTGCTGTTCAACAAGATGGCCGGCACCTCGCTGCAGCACATTCCCTACAAGGGCACGGGCCCGGCGCTCAACGACCTGCTGGCGGGGCAGGTGAACATGACCTTCACCGACATCCTCACCGCCATGCCCTACATCAAGGCCGGCAAGTTCAAGGCCATTGGCGTGGCCACGGAAAAGCGCTCCCAGGCCATGCCCGACATACCCACCATCGCCGAGCAGGGCCTGCCCGGCTACGACGTGAGCGTGTTCTTCGGCGTGGTGGCACCGGCCGGCACGCCGGCCGACCGCATCGAGACGCTGAACGCGGCCTTTCGCAAGGCCCTGAGCAGCGAGCGCATCCGCAAGACCTTTGCCGACCAGGGGCTGGAGCCGGCTTCCGATCTTTCGCCTGCGGGGCTGTCGACCTTCATCGCGCAGGAGGTCACGAAATGGAAGGCCGTGGTCGATGCCTCCGGCGCGAAGCTCGACTGACGAGAGTATCCCCATGAACACAAATCAACGGGCGGGAGCGCTCCAGGGCATCCGTGTCCTCGACCTCTCCCGCATTCTTGGTGGCCCGCTGTGCGGACAGATCCTGGGCGACCACGGCGCCGACGTGCTCAAGGTGGAGCCGCCGCAGGGCGACGATACGCGCGCCTGGGGGCCGCCGTTCCAGGACGGTGTGTCCTCCTACTACCGGGGCCTGAACCGCAACAAGCGGCTGCAGTTCCTGGACCTGTCCCAGCCCGAAGGCCAGCAGGCCGTGCTGGCGCTGATGGAGCAGGCCGACGTGGTGGTGGAGAACTTCAAGATCGGCACCATGGAGAAATGGGGCATTGGCTGGGAGCAGCTGCGCGAGCGCTTTCCGCGCCTCATCTGGTGCCGCGTCAGCGGCTTCGGCGCCGATGGCCCGCTGGGCGCCTGGCCCGGCTATGACGCGGCCATCCAGGCCATGACGGGGCTGATGAGCGTCAACGGCGAGGCCGGCGGCGATCCGCTGCGCGTGGGCCTGCCCGTGGTGGACATGGTCACGGGCATGAACGGCGTCATCGGCGTGCTGCTGGCGCTGCAGGAGCGCCAGCGCAGCGGTCTGGGCCAGCTGGTCGATGTCTCGCTGTACGACAGCGGCATCTCGCTGCTGCACCCGCATGCGGGCAACTGGTTCATGAGCGGCAGGACGCCGGGGCGCTCGGGCAATGCCCATCCCAACATCTATCCCTACGACAGCTTTGCCACGGGCACCACGCCGGTCTTCCTGGCCGTGGGCAACGACCGCCAGTTCCGCCTGCTGTGCGAGCACCTGGGATGCCCGCAACTGGTGGCCGACGAGCGCTTTGCCACGGCCGGCCAGCGCTCGCACCACCGCGATGCGCTCAAGCCGCTGCTGGAGCAGGCCTTGCAGGCCAGCGACGGCCCCGCGCTGGCCGATGCGCTGATGGCCATCGGCGTGCCCGCCGCGCCCGTGCTGGGCGTGGACGCGGCGCTCAACCACCCGCATACCCTGCACCGCGAGATGGTGGTGGAGATGGAGGGCGGCTACCGGGGCCTGGGCGTGCCCGTCAAGCTCAGCCGCACGCCGGCCAGCTACCGGCATGCGCCGCTGGCCGAGGGCGACAGTTTCGAGTGATTTGCGTGGTGCGCTCAGGGCACGATGGGGCGCAGTTGCGCGTCAGCCATGCCCACCAGCAGCGCACGCCCGTCGGGCTCCACGCGGAACTCGCCGTAGCGGGCCTGCTCCCAGCGCTGGCCATCGCCTTCGCGGAAGTACCAGGCATCCGTCACCAGCGTCCACCGGCCGCCGCGCGGGGTGAGTTCAAAGCGCTGCTCGCCCGGCGCCAGCGGCTCGCTGGCCGTGCCGGTGCGCAGCCACTGCACCACGCCCTGCTCATCGAGCTTGCCGATGGCGTAGAGGCGTCCGCTGCGCAGGTTCTCTTTCTCCACGTCCCTGTCCTCGGAAGGCAGGCGGAAGTTCAGGCGCATGTAGTCGCCCTGCATCAGGGAGCGCGGGTCCACCGGCGCCAGTTCCACGAACACCTTGCGGCCCTGGGCGATGGTGCGTTCCTTCTGCGCAATGCCGATATTGGCCACCGCCAGCGTGCAGGCCGCCGTCAGCACCACCAGCCACGGCGCCCAGCGCTGCAGGGGCACGGCGCCCGATGCGGCGGCGGTCTCCGCGCTGCCTGGCAGGGATGCGGCACGCGGCCCTGCCCAGGCCAGCAGGCCCAGCAAGGCGCCGCAGCCGGCCAGCACCAGGGCCTTGGTGGCCAGTGGCCAGGCCAGCTGGTAGTAGAAGCTGCCCACGATCCAGGCCGCAGCCAGGGCGGCCGCTGCGGCCTGCCGCCAGCGGCCGCTGGTGCCGGTCACCGCCAGCGCCAGCAGGCAGGCGCCCAGCCAGGGCAGGAAGGCACTCAGCACGGCCAGCACCATGGCAGCCACGGCGGCGCGCGGCTGCCGCAGCGTGGGCCATGCGCGCTGGGCGAACCAGGCGGCTGCCAGGGCCAGCACGGCCGAGCCGGCCTGCGTCAGAACGCCCATGGAGATGTTCGGGGCGGCTTCCTGCGCCAGCTCGCCCGCCAGGCCGCCGCCCAGCACGCCGGCCACCATGAAGCTCCTGCCGGACAGAAAGGCCAGGCCAGCCAGCACCGCCAGCAGCCAGCCCGTGGCAAAGGGCTCCAGCGCCGCCGCCATGCGGGTCTGTGCCGCAGACTGCCCCAGCGCGCGCCACTGGGCTGCCAGCAGCAGCATCCAGAGCAGCAGCGCCGCATGCACGATGACCCAGGTCGGCAGGCCTGCGTACAGGGTGGATGGATCGTTGTCCGGCCAGAGCATGGTGCAAAACAGCAGCGCGCAGGCGGCGCCCAGCAGCACGCGCAGCCAGGGCCTTGGAATGGTGGCCGTGCAGGCCAGCGCAATGGCCAGGCCTATCGCGCCCGCAGCCTGCCCCGACAGGTCGCGCGCCAGGCCAAAGCCCAGCAGGCCGGCGCCGGTCAGCATGGCAGGCAGGGCCAGTTGCTCCAGGAAGACGGGCAGCTCCTCGGCGCGCAGCACGGCCACGGCTGCGGCCAGCATCATGGCGCCGATCACATAGGTGCCGGCGCCGCGCTCTATCCAGTCGGACAGGGCAAACGCAAACAGAATCAGCAAGGGAAGAAGGGCCAGCCAGGCGCCCAGCGCCGTGAGCAGCACCACCGCCCAATGGCGTTCGCTGGCGGCAGGGCGGCGGTCCTGCGAGGCGGCAGGCGGCAGGATGCCCTGGTCCACGGCCTGGCGCAGCAGGGTGTCGTGTTCGTGGCTCATTGAAGGCCTCCTTCCGCGTTGCGTGCCATTTTGAGCACCAGGCTGACCGTGGCCGCCAGCAGGCACGCAGCGCCCAGGCCGACGAGCAGCAGCATGCCCGTGAAGTCCGCCCCCAGTTTCTCCAGCAGCAGGTAGACCAGGCCGCACACCAGCAGCACGTTCAGGCCCAGCGCCGCACCGCTGAGCAAAAAGATATCGAAATGCCTGCGCAGGCCCGCCAGCGCCGCCGCGCCTGCCAGCAGCACCAGCCCCAGCGGGTACTGCGGCGCCACCGTGCTGTGGAACAGCCCGCTGACGGCTGTGGAGGTGATCATCGCCAGCGCCAGCGCGCCCGCACCGCGCAAGGCCCACAGCCCCGCGCCCGTGAAGCGCCGCAGGGCCGGTGCCATGACCGCGGTGACGGCAAGGGCGGCGCCCAGGGCTACGGCATGTACGCCCAGGTCGCGCGACTCCACTTCCCAGAACTGCGGCGTATGGGCCTGCGCCCACAGCGCAATGCCCGTCATGGCAACCACCACCCAGGGCACCCAGACGCCATCGCTGCGCGCCGCCAGGGCCAGCGGCAGGGTCAGCGCTGCCCACAGCGCAAACAGCTGCCAGGGGTCCGCTCCCGTCTGGTAGGTCTGCCCGAAAAAGGCGAACAGCGCACCCGTGCCCAGCAACGCCAGCACCGACAGCGGCACGCGCGCCGCCGCGCGCCATGCCGCGCCAAGACACATCACGAGCACGAAGCCCTGCAGCAGGGCAAAGCGCTGCATGCGGCCCATGCTCTCCCAATTGGCGGCAATCCACAGCACGATGCCCAGCCCGCCCAGCGCCGCGCCCAGCAAGGCCACCACGGGCCACAGGCGGGTTCTGAGGGCGGCCGGTTCATGCCCGAATCCCGCCAGTGCAAACAGCTGCACGGCGGCCTTGCGGTCCAGGCCATGTTGGCGGACAAGGTCATGCAATAGGGGGCGCAGGTTCATGGTGCGGACGTTCCTTGGCTTGAAGAGTCGGATGCCCGACTGTGCCAGAACCTCGCGTGCATGGATGGCGGCGCAGGACGGCATTCCGGCGAGCCGTGGGAAGATCGCGGCCAGAGTCCTGCCATCCTCTTGCCATTGCTGCCTAGCCCAATCCTGCCGACATGCCTTTCCTGCCTGCCCCTTGCCCTGGTGCGCAAACGCACCAGCACCAGCACCAGCACCCGCACCCGCACCCGCATCTGCATCTGCATCTGCATCTGCATCCGCACCCACAACCTGCAAGGCAGGCGCGATGAAGCGCGGCGATGCGCTGGACGGGCAGATCGAGTGGCAGCCGGTCACCCGGCCTGCCGCCATCGCGCTGACGGCCTTTGCCGCCTGGATCATCTGGGGCCACTTCTTCAGCCAGGGTCACTGGCTGCTGCTGCTGGACAACGCCAACCTGGCACTGCACGAAGCCGGGCATCCGCTGGTGGCCCTGTTCTCGCAGCATCTCTCGGTCTACGGCGGCACGCTGTTCCAGTTGCTGTTCCCGGCCCTGTTCATGCGCCATTTCCACAGGCAGGGCCAGCGCACGGGCTGGATTGCCGCGCTGATGTGGCTGGGAGAGAGCCTCATGAACGTGGCCCACTACATGAAGGACGCGCGCGCCCAGGTGCTGCCGCTGGTGGGCGGCGGCGACCATGACTGGACGGAGATCTTCAGCCGCTGGGGCGTGCTCCAGGCCGATGTGCGCATCGGCACGCTGACGGCGCTGCTGGGGCTGTGCCTGGTGCTGTGGGGGCTGCGGCTTGCCGTTGCGGCGCTGCGCTCGCCGCAGGCCTGACCCGCCATCTGATACGGTCGAATCCGCTGCATCTGCTGCTACCGCCAGGGCAGGGCGCTGGGCATAGTCCAGGCAGTCCCCGGCAATTCATGACAAGCCCGCATCAAGGGCGCACCGGCCGGGGCGAAGGCCCCGCATGTCAGAACGACCGAAACCGCTTCCCGATGAAACCGCCGCAGCCCCCCGGCCGCGGCCCGCGCCACGCAAGGTGATTCCCATCGCCGATGCCAGCGCGGACTCTCCGCTGTTCGAATCGCGCAGGAAGATCCAGCCGCGCTCCATCACGGGGCGCTTCACCCATTGGCGCTGGGCCATGGTCTGGCTCACGCAGCTGTTCTTCTATGGCATTCCCTGGCTGCAGATCCATGGCCGGCAGGCCCTGCTGTTCGACCTGGAGCAGCGGCGCTTCTACGTCTTCGGCTGGCTGCTGTATCCGCAGGACTTCATCTACCTGGCCGTGCTGCTCATCGTCTCGGCGCTGGCGCTGTTCCTGTTCACCACGGTGGCCGGGCGGCTGTGGTGCGGCTTTTCCTGCCCGCAGACGGTCTACACCGAGCTGTTCATGTGGGTGGAGCGCCGGCTGGAGGGCGACCGCAGCGCGCGGCTGCGGCTGGACGGCAGCGGCTGGGGTGCGGAGAAGATCGCGCGGCGCGGCGGCAAGCATGCGCTGTGGCTGCTGATCTCGCTGTGGACGGGGCTGACCTTCGTCGGCTACTTCGTGCCCATCCGCAGCCTGCTGCCCGAGGTGCTGGCGCTGACCGGCGCATGGCAGATCTTCTGGGTGCTGTTCTATGCGCTGGCCACCTACGGCAACGCGGGCTTCCTGCGCGAGCAGGTCTGCAAGCACATGTGCCCCTATGCGCGCTTCCAGAGCGCCATGTTCGACAAGGACACCCTGGTCGTCACCTACGACGCCGCACGCGGCGAGTCGCGCGGCCCGCGCCACAAGGGGGTGGACTACCGGGCCCAGGGGCTTGGCGACTGCATCGACTGCACGCTGTGCGTGCAGGTCTGCCCGGTGGGCATCGACATACGCGACGGCCTGCAGTACGAATGCATCGGCTGCGGCCTGTGCATCGACGCCTGCAACAGCGTCATGGACCGCATGCACTACCCGCGCGGGCTGATCCGCCTGTCCACGCAGAACGGCGTGGCCCGGGGCTGGCGCCAGAGCGAGCTGGTGCGCCGCATCTTCCGCCCGCGCGTGCTCATCTACGGCACGGCGCTGGTGGCCATCTCCACGGCCATGGTGGCCAGCCTGGCGCTGCGCACGCCACTGAAGGTGGACGTGGTGCGCGACCGGGGCACGCTGTCGCGCATCGTGGCCGGCGGCCAGATCGAGAACATCTACCGCGTGCAGATCGGCAATGCCACGGAGCAGGACCAGCGCTATGTGCTGTCGGCCTCGGGCATCGAAGGCCTGCGCGTGGCTTCGGAGACCGAGGTGGACGTGGGCGCGGCCCAAGACCGCTGGGTCGTGGTGCGGCTGCAGGCGCCCTATGGCGCGGCGGGCCCTGGCTCGCATGGCGTAGAGATCACGGCCACGGCGGTGGGCGATCCCGCGCTTTCCAAGCAGGCGCACAGCACGTTCCTGGTTCCGCGCTGAAGGGCCGGTTGGATGGATTGATTCAGGAGTACGGCGCAGTTGTTGTGCACGATGCCTGGTTCGCTGCAGCGTGGACTGGCATCGGTTTTGAGGCCCCGGAAGTTTGTTCCGGGGCCTTTTTTTCCGTCCATCTGGCGCCGAAGGGCGGCCCCCGGGCAACTCCCGGGCGACACGATCTGGTGTAAATGCTCATAGGGAAATCCGCAGACCCCGCTATGGTGGGCGGCTGTTTTCCGTCCCGCGTATGAACAAGAAACCTGCCTCCCCCGACAACGTCTTTTCCGAGTCCAGCGCCTCCGCATCGCTGGCCGCCTCCACCACCACAGCCGGCACCACCAGCACCACCGGCAGCAGCCCGGCAGCGGCCACGCCCTTTCGCTCCGCCCTGATCCGCTCCGGCACCATCCGTGCCACCACGCGCAGCTTCCTGCATGCCCTGGGCCAGGACGACGAAGACATAGAGCGCCCGCACATCGGCGTGTTCCACACGGGCGGGGAGATGAGCCCCTGCAACCTCAACCTGCGCGACCAGGCCCAGCATGCCAAGACCGGCATCTATGCCGGGGGCGGTACGCCGCATGAATGCCCGGTGGTGTCGGTCAGCGACGGGCTGACCATGGCGCATTCGGGCATGCGGTTTTCGCTGGTCTCGCGCGAGTTGATCGCCGACAGCGTGGAGGCCTCGGTGCGCGGCCACCAGTGGGATGGCATCTTCGCCATCGGCGCCTGCGACAAGAACCTGCCGGGGCTGATGATGGGCATGGTGCGCTGCAATGTGCCCAGCGTCTTCGTGCATGGCGGCTCGGCCCTGCCGGGGCAGGCGCCCGGCGTGCACGGGCGCGACCTGAACGTGGTCGATACCTACGAGACCATCGGCCAGGTGCTGGCCGGCACGGCCACGGCGCAGGACCTGGAGGCCATGAGCCGCGCCTGCCTGCCCACGGCCGGCGCCTGCGCAGGCCAGTTCACGGCCAACACCATGGGCATGGTGAGCGAGGCGCTGGGCCTGGCGCCCATCGGCTCCAGCATGGTGCCCGCCGTGTTCAGCGAGCGCGCACCGCTGATGCGCCGCGCCGCGCGCCAGCTCATGCAGGCCGTGTGGGCCAGCGCCGAAGGCGGTGGCCCGCTGCCGCGCGACATCATCACGCGCCGGGCGCTGGAGAATGCCTGCGCCGTGGTCAGCGCCACGGGCGGATCGACCAATGCCGCCCTGCACCTGCCGGCCATCGCGCACGAGGCCGGCATCCGCTTCCACCTGGACGACGTGGCCGAGATCTTCGCGCGCACGCCGCTGATCGCCGACCTGCGCCCCGGCGGGCGCTTCCTGGCGCGCGACGTGTACTACATCGGCGGCGCCGGTGTGATCCTGCGCACGCTGATGGAGCAGGGCTTTGTCCACGGCGATGCGCTCACCTTCACGGGCCGCACCCTGGCCGAAGAACTGGCCGATGCCGCGCCGCCCGATGGCGAGGTGGTGCGCACGCCCGGCAACCCCATAACGCGCGACGGTGGCCTGACCGTGCTCAAAGGCAACCTCTGCCCCGATGGCGCGTTGCTGAAGACGGCCGGCCTCAAGACCCTGGTGCACCGGGGCCCCGCGCGCGTCTTCGAGTCGGAGGAACAGGCCCAGGCCGCCGTGCAGGCCATGCAGTACGCGGCCGGCGATGTCATCGTCATCCGCAACGAAGGCCCGCGCGGCAGCCCCGGCATGCGCGAGATGCTGGGCATCACGGCGCTGCTCTATGGCCAGGGCATGGGCGACAAGGTGGCCCTGCTGACCGATGGGCGCTTCTCTGGTGCCACGCGCGGCCTGTGCATCGGCTACGCAGGCCCCGAGGCCGCCGACAACGGCCCCATTGCCGCGCTGCGCGACGGCGACCTCATCGCCATCGACGCCCGCGCCGATGCGCGCAGCATCACGGTGGAAATCGGCGAGGCCGAACTGGCCGCACGTCTGGAACAATCGGCCGCCGCGCGCCGCCAGATGCCGCCGCTGGGCGGCGTGCTGGAAAAATACGCGCTCACCGTGCGCCCGGCCCACCAGGGTGCGGTCACGCATTCGGGCCAGGTGGTCTGGCTGCGCGACGACAGTTGAAGCCGCCGGGCTGGCACGCATTTCCCCCCGCTGTTCCCCCACTGTTTTTTTCAGAGTTTCAATTTCAACCGGAGACATACGCATGAACATCGACCGCCGCCAATGGCTGGGCACCGCTGGAGCGGGTGCGCTGCTGGCCAGCCTGGGCCAGCAGGCCTGGGCGCAGGCCCAGGGCCCCATCGAGACCCTGAACATCATCACCGGCTTCGCGGCCGGAGGCACCTCGGACGCCATCTGCCGCCGCGTGGGCACCAAGCTGTCGGGCTATGCCAAGACCGCCGTGGTGGAGAACCGCACCGGCGCGGGCGGGCAGATCGCCATCAGCTACGTCAAGGGCCGGCCCGCAGACGGCGCCACCCTGCTGCAGACGCCCACGTCCATGCTGTCCATCTACCCGCACATCTACAAGAAGCTGCCCTATGACCCGGTGGCCGACTTGGCGCCAGTCACCGTGGGCTGCATCTTCGACTTCGGCTTCGCCGTCGGCCCCGCCGTGCCCGCCAGCGTGACCACGGTGCCCGAATTCTTCGCCTGGGCCAAGGCCAACCCCGCAGGCGCCAACTTCGGCTCGCCCGCTCCCGGCTCCACCCCGCACTTCATCGGCGCCCTGCTGGGCCAGCATGCCGGCGTGGACTTCAAGCACGCCGGCTACCGCGGCACCCAGCCCGCGCTGCTGGACATGCTGGGCGGCAACGTCTCCGCCGTCTGCGGCCCCGTGGGCGACATGCTGCAGCACCTGGCCGGCGGCAAGATGCGCATCCTGGGCGTCAGCGGCGCCAAGCGCAGCCGCTTCGCGCCCCAGGTGCCCACGCTGGTGGAGCAGGGCTACAAGGACATGGCGCACAGCGAATGGTTCGCCTTCTTCGTGCCAGCCAAGACACCCGCCGAGACCGTGCAGCGCCTGAACGGCCACATGCGCAAGGCCCTTGCCACGCCCGACGTGGTGGACAGCCTGGCCACTTTCGGCCTGGATGCCCAATCCTCCACCCCCGCCGAACTGGCCGCGCTGCTGCAGTCCGAACTCGCCAAATGGGGCCCCATCGTCAAGCGCGTGGGATTCACAGCAGAAGGCTGATCAAAACCAGCGGGCCGAGCGAAGCGAAGGCCCGCCCCATGCCCACCCCCGTATGTCAGCGCAGGTTGCCCGCAGCGAAGCGGAGGGTCGCGGACATTCGGGTCGCCTTCTTTGATCTGACCTTTCTTGGCGAATCAAGAAAGGGCAGTCGGCTGCCGGGCCGAGACCCGGCCTCGAAAAACACCCCCCCGGCAGGGACCAAAAAGATCAGGCCCCTGCAATAGCAGCCTCAGAACGGCAACGTCCCCTGCACATACAACGTCCGAGGCATCCCCACATACTTGCCCCCATTGTTGTCCGTAGACCGCGTGTAGTACCTGCGATCGAACAGATTCTTGACCCCCACGGCCACCCGCAGATTGCTCAGCGACTTGCCAAAGTCATAGCCCGCACGCAGGCCCACGGTCGCAAACCCGGGGATATCACCCAGCCGCCCCGCAGCATCTTCCTGCGTCACATACTGCGTGCCCGACCCCGGAGAGCGCTGCTTCGATTGCGCGGCCAGGTCCGCATTCAGCGTCCACTGCCCCAGCGCATAGCGCGCCCACAGCTGCCCGGTGTGGCGCGAGTACAGCGGCAGGTCGCGCCCCGCGAAATCGCCAGCGCGCGAGACGGCCTCGGTATAGGTATAGGACACACCCGCCGTCAGGCCCTTGAGCGCGGCATTCCACTGGCCCAGGTCGTAGCGCAGCGAGGACTCGATGCCGCGGTGGCGCGTGGCGCCCAGGTCGGTCCAGATGCCGTCCACGCCCACGCGGGTCAGCAGCAGTTCCTTGTCGAAGTCGATGTTGAACAGCGTCAGCTCGGCGTTCAGCGCCGGGCTGTTGTAGTGCGTGCCCACCTCATAGGTCTTGGCCGATTCGGGATGCAGGCCTCGCTCGGTCTGGGCCAGCTGCGCGTACTGCTGCGGGCCGAAGGACTTGCCCGCGTTGGCGAACAGCGACCACTGCGCATTCATGCGGTAGAGCACGGACAGCGTGGGCAGGAGCTCGCGTGCATCGGCCTTGGGGAACAGCTGGCTGGTGACGGTGCTGCCATCGGCGCCCAGGTTGCTGACGTTGTTGAAGGAGTTGATGCGTTCGTAGCGCACGCCGGGCGTGATGGTCCAGTTGCCGATGTCGATGCGGTCATCGATGTAGAAGGCATGGGCCGTGGTGCCGCCCTGGCTGGTCTGGTAGGGCGTGATCGGCAGGGCCATGGCGTTGGCCATGGTGGCGGGGTTGTAGTAGGCCGTGCGCAGTGCGACCTCGGAACTGCTTTCCTTGAGGTAGCGGTAGCCCACGCTGACTTCCTGCACCACGGAGCCGGTCTCGAACAGGCGCGAGTAGCGCGGCTCGATGCCGAAGTAGTGGTAGCTGCGCGGCGCGGCGGTCAGGCGGCGCTGGTTGGCGTTGTCCTGCTCGATGTAGCTGCCGCGGAACGAGTCCACGTAGTAGCCCAGCACCTCGAAGTTGTTGCGCCCGTCCTTGTGGTTGTACTTGAACGAGGCATCGGTGCGGCGGCCGTCGAAGCTGTCGTAGGAGCGCGTGGACTGGAACGGGTCGGCCGCGTACTGCGCCGTGGTCAGGCCGCCGGGCATGCGGCCCGAGCCCTCGAAGTGGTGCAGCGAGACGGCGATGTCGTCCTGGGCCGAGATGCGGTAGGCACCCTTGAGCAGGATGTCGTCGATGTCGGTCTTGTCATTGCCTGCGCGCCAGCCGTCGCCATGCGTGCCCGAGTACAGCAGGGCCAGGCCCAGGCCGGATTCGTTGGTGCCGCCCACGAACAGGCTGGGCGTGGTCTTGGCATTGCCGCCGTGGCTGTAGATCTCGGTGCCCACCGAGGCCTCGGCCGCGAAGGTCTTGGGAATGGCGCGCGTGACGAAGTTGATGATGCCGCCCACGTTCTGGGGGCCGTAGCGCACCGAGCCCGCGCCGCGGATCACGTCCACCGACTCCAGGTTGCCCAGCGACACGGGCGCCAGCGACAGCTGGGGCTGGCCGTAGGGCGCGTAGGAGACGGGCACGCCGTCCATCAGCACATACGAGCGCGGCGACAGGCGTGCCGTCAGGCCGCGCACGCCGATGTTCAGCGACACGTCGCTGCCGCCCGTGCCGTTGCTGTCCTGCACCTGCACGCCGGGCACCAGGCGCAGCACGTCGCGCAGGCTGGAGGAGCCGGTTTCCTCGATGCGTGCCCGTTCGACGATGGTGCGCGCGCCGGCATGGTCCAGCACCTTTTCCTCGGTGGGGTTGTCCAGCCAGTTGCCCGTGACGGTGATGGCGGACAGGCCGGCCTCGGGTGCGGTGGTGGTGGGGGATGGCGCCTGTGCCGACGCCTGCAGCGACAGCAGGGCGGCGGCGACAGCGGCCGCGCAGCGTGTGAGCGTGGCGCAGTGATTGCTGGAAACCATGGAAAACTTCCTTTGTGCCTCTGGGATTGGTGCAGCGCTGAAGGGTCGGCTGGCAGGCTGCAGGACGCGTGGCGGCGGGCGAGGCGGAAGCAGGAGACAAGGACCGGTCAGCATGCATGGCGGCGATGCCGGTTCGGGGTGCGAGTCTAAATGAGAATCATCCAGCTCGGCACCAGGCTGACAGCAGCTGTGCCGGGCCGCGTTGCCCGGGCGCTACAGCGCAGCAGGTGCTGCCAGCGCAGCGGGCGCTTACCTTGCTGCTTTTGCTGTTGGAAGGGGCTGCATTGCACAGGCCAGCTCGCCCAGCGTGGCCAGGGCCTGCCCGGTCTCGTCGCTCCAGTCATGGCCGTAGTTCAGCCGCAGGCAGTGGCCGAAGGCCTGCGAGGCCGAGAAGATCGGCCCCGGCGCCACGCTGATGCCGCGCGCCAGCGCCGCGCGGTGCAGGGCCAGCGCATTGCAGTACGGCGGCAGCTCTATCCACATGAAGTAGCCGCCCTCGGGCCGCGTGGCCCGCGTGCCTTGTGGAAAGTGGCGGGCAATGGCCGATGCCATGTGGTCCCGCTGCAGGGCCAGGCTCTGGCGCAGGCGGCGCAGGTGGCGGTCGGCGCCGCCGCTTTCCAGGTAGTCGGCCAGCGCCTGCTGGGTGGGTGCATTCGTGGCCAGCGTGGTGGTGAGCTTTTGCCGGGCCACGGCGCGCGTGAAGCGCCCCGGCGCGGCCCAGCCCGTGCGCCAGCCCGGCGCCAGCCATTTGGAGAACGAGCTGCAGTGCAGCACCCAGCCTTCGGTGTCGAAGGTCTTGGCCGGCGGCGGGCGGCGCTCGCCGAAGTACAGCTCGCCGTACACATCGTCCTCGATCAGCGGCACGCGGTGGCGTGTGACCAGCTCCACCAGCGCGCGCTTGCGCGCTTCGGGCATGAGGCTGCCCAGCGGGTTCTGAAAGCAGGTCATCAGCCAGATGGCCTGGGGCCTGTGGCGTTGCAGTGCTGCCTCCAGCGCGTTCAGGTCCATGCCCTCGCCCGGATGGGTGGGCACCTCGATGGCCGACAGGCCCATGCGCTCCAGCGCCTGCAGCGCGCCATAGAAGCAGGGCGATTCGATGACCACGGCGCCGCCGGGCCGCGTGACGGCGGCCAGGCACAGGTTCAGAGCCTCCAGTGCGCCGTTGGTGATGACCAGGTCGGCCGGCGTCAGCGCCAGGCCGTCGGCCAGGTAGCGGCGTGCGATCTGGCGGCGCAGCGCCAGGCTTCCGGGCGTGAGGTCGTCGATGGCGCTGCGCGGGTCGGCCTCGCGCGCGGCATGCGCCAGGCACTGGCCCAGGCGGCGCAGCGGGAACAGGCCCGGCGAGGGAAAGGCCGAGCCCAGGGGCACGACATCGCGGTCCATGGCCGACTCCAGCACCTCGAACACGCGCTCGCTCACATCGACCACCGCAAAGCTGTCGCCCTCTGGCGAAGACGGCTCGGTGGGCTCGGGCGGCGCGCTGCGCGGGCGCTGGGCCACGAAGTAGCCCGATCGCTCGCGCGCGCGCACCAGGCCGCGCGCCTCCAGCAGGTAGTAGGCCTGGAACACCGTGGAGGCGCTGACGCCGCGCCGCTCGCTGGTCTGGCGCACCGAGGGCAGCTTGTCACCTGGGCACAGAACGCCTGCGGTGATGGATGCCTCGATATCGTCGGCCAGCTCCTGGTAGCGCGTCATGGCGGCGTGCGTGCGTGGGTGCGGGCGCCGCTTCAGCCTTGCTCGGCCAGCAGTTCCTGCAGCGCCTTGATCTGCTGGCGCAGGCGCTCGTTCTCGGCTTCGAGTTCGTTCACGCGCTGCTGCAGCTCCTCGGGCGAGGCGGTCACGGCCGCACCTTCGCCGTCGGCAGCGTCGGCTTCGGGCTTGGCGGCCTTGGGCTTTTTCTTGGCATCGCGCACGCGCTTGGCGGCCTGCTTGAGTTCGTCGGCACCTGCGGCGGCCACGGCCTGCTGCTCGTCCACGGGCAGGCTGGCGACCACGGCGGCGGTGCTCAGCGAGATGTCGCCCGAGCGCACGGCGGCCACCACTTCGGGCGCGGCCTTTTGCTGGATGGTCTCGATCAGCTTGACCTGGCTGCTGGACAGGCGGGCCACGCGGGCCAGGGCCTCGCGCGTGTCCAGCGCCTCGTCGGGCACCTTGGCCACGCTGGCCAGGGCGGCGGCGACCACGGGGTCGGTCTCGCCTTCCCAGGGGGCTTCACCCTCGGCCTGGGGCGCATCGGCCTTGGCGGCCATCACGGCGGCGGCGGCGGCCGAGCGGCGCGTGGCAATGATCTCGCGCTTGCGCAGCGCCAGCACGCCGCGCTGGAAGTCGGACACGCTGCGGCGGCCCAGGTGCTGGTCGATCATCCACAGGTGCACGTCGTCCATGTTCTTGAACTGCGTGGCCTGCACGGTGTTGAAGGGCAGGCCGTGCTTTTGGCAGATGGCGTAGCGGTTGTGGCCGTCGATGAGCAGGTCGTTCCAGAGCACGAGCGCGTCGCGGCAGCCTTCGGCCACGATGCTGCGCTCCAGCGCGTCGAGTTCATCGGGGGTCAGCGGGTCGATGTAGGCCTTGAGTTCTTCGTTGACGACGATGTCCATGGCAGTGCAGAAATGAGGAATGAAAGGAACGGCGGCCGCTCCGGGCCATTGCAGCAATGGCCCTGGACAGCCGCCAGGAAAAAATCACGGGCAAGGAGGGCAGGGCGGCCTGCGCCCCGGCTTCACAGCAGGCGCGAGATCAGCGCACCCTCGGCCGGCGCATCCAGCGGAATGCGCACGCGGATCGGGTTGCCCTGGGCGACCTGCACGGGTTCGCCGTCGAGGTTGAACATCTTCTCCAGCAGCACCTGGCGGTTGCCCTGCGGGTGGATGATCTCCAGCGTATCGCCCACCGAGAAGCGGTTCTTGGTCTCCACCTCGGCCATGCCGTCGGCATAGCTGCGCACCTCGCCCACGAAGTGGCTGCGCTGCAGCACCGAGTGGCCGGTCTCGTAGTTCTGGTAGTCCTGCGAGGGACGGCGCTCCAGCAGGCCGCCCGTGTAGCCACGGTTGGCCAGGCCTTCGAGCTCGGTGATCAGGTGCGGGTTGAAGGGGCGGCCGGCCACGGCATCGTCGATGGCGCGGCGGTAGACCTGGGCCGTGCGGGCCACGTAGTACAGGCTCTTGGTGCGGCCCTCGATCTTGAGCGAGTCCACGCCGATCTTCACCAGGCGCTCCACATGCTCCACGGCACGCAGGTCCTTGGAGTTCATGATGTAGGTGCCGTGCTCGTCTTCCATGATGGGCATCAGCTCGCCGGGGCGGCCCTTTTCCTCCAGCAGGTAGACCTGCTCGGCCTTGGGGTGGCGCGCGCCGTCGCCGCAGGTGCTGGTGAACTGGCTGTCGGCTTCCTCGCGGGCCTTCTCGAAGCTGAAGTCCTGCTCCATGGTCTGGGCCAGGGCCTCGCCGGTATTGGGATCCACCGCCGCGTCATGCGTCTTGTAGTCCCAGCGGCAGGCATTGGTGCAGGTGCCCTGGTTGGGATCGCGCCGGTTGAAGTAGCCCGACAGCAGGCAGCGGCCCGAGTAGGCGATGCACAGCGCGCCGTGCACGAAGACCTCGATCTCCATGTCCGGGCATTCCTGGCGGATCTTCTCGATCTCGTCCAGCGACAGCTCGCGCGACAGGATGATGCGCGAGACGCCGGCCTTCTGCCAGAACTTCACCGTGGCCCAGTTGGTGGTGTTGGCCTGCACCGAGAGATGAACCTCGGTCTCGGGCCACTTTTCCTTGACCATCATGATCAGGCCGGGGTCGGCCATGATCAGCGCGTCGGGCTTGCACTCGATCACGGGCTCGATGTCGCGGATATAGGTACGCACCTTGTCGTTGTGGGCGATCAGGTTGCTGGTGACGAAGAATTTCTTGCCCCGCGCATGCGCCTCGGAGATGCCCTGGGCGATCTGTTCGAGGCGGAATTCGTTGTTGCGTGCGCGCAGGCTGTAGCGGGGTTGCCCGGCGTAGATGGCATCGGCGCCAAAGTCGTAGGCCGCACGCATCTTGTCGAGCGAGCCGGCCGGCAGCAGCAGTTCGGGGGCTTTGAGGGTCATGATCCCCGTATTGTCCCGCATCGCGCTTTCCAACACGGTTCGCTATGGCTCCGCCAGGCCCAGTCCTTTCAGATGCACCAGCAACTGCCTTGCATGGGCGGGCAACTGGTCTTCCCGGGCCGTGCACAGCAGCAGCTGGCGCCGGGCCCAGGCATCGCTCAAGGGCACGGCGCGGGCGCCGCTGGCCGGGGCCAGGCGCTGCGCGGCTGCCTCTGGCATGACGGCCACGCCCACGCCCTGGCCCACCAGCTGGCAGATGCTGTCCAGGTGCTGCAGCTGGGCGCGCCAGCGCAACTGCCCTCCCGACGGCCCTTCCAGCAAGGCGGCCTGCTGGCGCACCAGCACCTGCAGGGCGGCATCGTGCGGCAGGCCTACCCAGTCTTCGGTCAGCAGGTCCTGCAAGGCCAGCCGCTTGCGCCGGGCCAGGCGGTGGGCGCGCGGCAGCACGGCCACCAGCGGGTCGGGGCGCCAGGGCGTGGCCTGCAGGCCGCGCAGGTCCTGGGCATCGCTGGCCACGCCGATGTCGCACAGGCCCTGGCGCAGCCGGTCCAGCACTTCGGCGCTGCGGCATTCCTGCAGCTCCAGCGCCACGCGCGGATGCCCGCGCAGGAATCCGGCCACGGCCAGCGGCAGGTGCTCGCTCACGGCCGAGGTGTTGCCGCATACGCGCACATGCCCGGCCAGGCCCGCGCCGTACTCGGCCATGTCGCCGCGCAGGCGTTGCATCCGTGCCAGAACGTCACGCGCATGCTGACCCAGCGTGTGGCCGGCCGCCGTGGGCCGCACGCCGCGCGCCTGGCGCGCGAGCAGGGCGCAGCCCAGTTGCGCCTCCATGCCGCGCACGCGCTCGCTGGCCGAGGCCAGCGTCATGTGCGCGCGCCCGGCCGCCGCCGTGAGCGTGCCGCAGTCGAGGATATGGACGAACAGCTGCAGGTCGGTGAGGTCGAATCGCATGGACTGTGGTGCTGAAGGATCAGGCCATGCCTGAGCCTTGGTTTGAAGATTCCCGATTGTGATCCCTATGATGGTGCGCGAGCATGGCGCCATGAGGTTCAGGAAAGGCCTGAGCCAGGTCAGTGAAAGTGCAGGGTGGCCGTGATGTGGGATGCGTGGTGGGTGCTGGCCGCGGCGGTGGCCGTGTTCGGGCTGGCCGGTGTCGTCAAGGGAGTGGTGGGCCTGGGCCTGCCCACGGTGTCCATGGCGCTGCTGGCGCTGTTCATGCCGGCCGGGCAGGCGGCGGCCTGGCTGCTGCTGCCGTCCCTGGTGACCAATGTGGTGCAGATGCGGCCCATGCCATCGCTGCGGCCTTTGCTGCGGCGCCTGGGCTGGATGCAGCTGGGCATTGTCGCGGGCACGGTGGGCGGCATGCTGTGGTGGGGCCCGGTGGGCGAGGCCGCCGTGGCGCGCACGGCGCTGGGCGTGGCGCTGGTTATTTATGCCCTGTGGGGCCTGTGGGGGCCGGACCTGCAGTTGCCGCAGAGGCATCAGGCCTGGCTGGGTCTGTTGTGCGGTCTGTTGACGGGCGGGATCACGGCGTTGACCGGCGTGTTCGTGGTGCCGGCCGTGGCCTTTTTGCAATCGCTGGCGCTGGGCCGGCAGGCGCTGATGCAGGCCATGGGCCTGTGCTTCACGGTGTCCACGCTGGCGCTGGGCGCGGGCATGGCGCTGGCGCAGGGGCCGGGCCATGCCGCTTCGTCCTGGACGGGCTGGGGGGGCACGGCCCTGGTTTCCGCACTGATGCTGCTGCCCGCCCTGGCCGGCATGGCCTGGGGCGAGCGGCTGCGCCAGTCGCTGTCGCCCCAGGTTTTCAAGCGCGTGCTGATGCTGGGCCTGCTGGCCCTGGGCATCTACATGTGCGCCAGGGGCTAGCCCCGGGGCGTTCAGGCGCGGAACACCTTCACGGGGCTGCCGCGCTCCACCTCCCAGTGCTGCTGGCTGCGCGTGCGCCGGGCCTGGCCCTCGCCCTGCGCGTTGAGGCGCGCCAGCTTCAGGGCCAGCAGCTCGCGCGCCAGCCGCTTGTTGGCGTGCTGGCTGCGCTCGCTCATGACCTTCACCGAGATCCCGCTGGGCACATGCAGGGCATGGACGGCGGAGTCCGTGGTGTTGACATGCTGGCCGCCCTTGCCCGAGGCCTTGCAGGCCTGGAAGACGATTTCGCCGTCTGCCGGCAGTTGCCGGGGCGGCTCGCACTTCTGCACGGCCACGAACCAGTTCCTGCGCGGGTGATGGGGCCGCAGGGGACTGTCGAAGACCCACTGGATGGTGCCCAGCCAGGCGCCCAGCGTGCCGTGGAGCAGGCCGGTGTCGCCCTCGCAGCGCAGCAGCACGGACTTGTAGCCGGCCGGCGTGGGCGTTTCTTCCAGCACGTCCACGGTGATGCCGCTGGCGGCGCAGTCGCGCAGCAGCTCGCGCAGGGTCAGGCGCACGGCATGCTCGCACTCGGCGGGGCCGTGGGATGCGGTCAGCTGGATCAGCAGCATTGCATGGCTCCCTTCTTGTAGGTCAGCAGGGGGCGCAGCCGCGCCACCAGCTGCACCAGGCCGGCTTCCTGCAGGCTGGCGACCACGGAGTCCACGTCCTTGTAGGCCTGGGGGGCCTCCTCGTAGACCAGTTCGCGGTCGGCGCAGACCACGGCGCTGCCGAATTGGGTGCGCAGCAGTTCGTCCAGCGTGAAGCGCGGGCGCAGGCGGCCCATGCAATCGGTGCGTGCCCACTTGCGGCCTGCGCCGTGTGCCAGCGAGTGCAGTGCCTCATCACGCCCGGCCACGGGCCGCACAAGGTAGCTGTAGTCGCCGCGCGAACCCGGAATCACCACCAGACCCTGGTCGGCCGGCGTGGCGCCCTTGCGGTGCAAAAAGCCGTCTTCTCCGCGCCAGTGGTGGGCGATCACGTGGTTGTGGGTGATGTCCAGCAGGGCCTGGCCGCGCGTGCGCAGGGCGCGCAGCAGGCGTGCCGCAATGCTGGCGCGGTTGAGCTGGGCGAAGGCGATGGCGGCCGCGTGCTGGCGCAGGTACTGCGTGGCGGCATCGCTGCTGGCGGCCAGGCCGTCGTGGCTGAAGGCTTCCACATGGGCGCGCAGGATGGCGCCGCCCAGCCCGCGCGAGCCGCTGTGCACCATGAGGTGCACGCGTTTCCTGTCGAGCGCGCCGTCCTCGTACAGCGTGTCCACCACCTGCAGTTCGGCAAAGTGGTTGCCGCCGCCAATGGTGCCCAGGCTGTCCTGCAGATACGCCAGGTCGGCCACGCCGCTGGCCTGGGCGATGTGCTCCAGCTGCTGCATGTCCACGGCGTCCAGCAGTTCCTGGGGCAGGGGGCCGTCGATGTTGCCCACCGCCTTTTCCAGCTTGGGGGCCGAGGTCTTGTGCGCCGCCAGCTCCGTGCTGTACAGCGACATGCCGCAGCCGATGTCGCCGCCGACCAGGGCCGGGTAGAAGCGGCCCACGGAAAAGAAGGCCGCCCCTACCGGGTAGCCCCGGCCCGGGTGCAGGTCGGGCAGGCCCACGGCGGCGCGCATGCCGGCCAGGTTGCGGGCCGTTGTTTGAAGTTGTTGGATGGCGGCGTCTTCAATCCAGACGCCGCGGTTGGCGAACACCTGAAGATGGATGTCCGAAAGGGAATTGCCCATGAATGGCTTTCGATCGAGTGCTTGGGGCACATTCCGGCAGATGCGGAATGCGCAATGGGCAGTCGCCGCAAGCTCGATGGACAGGCATCAGGAAAAGCGCACGCGCAGCCGAAAGCCGGGCCTCTTGCGGGGCCGGGAATCAGGTCTGCAGCGTGGCCTGGAGGCGCTAGGGCTTCAAGCGTGCACGACTGCAAAGGGACGTGTCGAATGGGACATGGGTTCTCTCCTTTGCGATGGTGGACGGGTGCCGCGAATGCGGCAAAGACGGGGATGCTAGGGACAAGCGGCCGGTGCCGCAAGCGAAGTCGCAGGCGCGTGGCGGATTGCATACAACGCAAGATGGAAAAAGCCCCGCAGGCATGTACCGGCGGGGCTTTTTGATGAAGGGCCTGTGCCCGTTCAGTCCTGCGGGCGGAATCCGATGACCAGGTCCGAAGGCACGCGGCCATCGATGTCGCGCGGCAGCGTCTCGGTCTTTTGCAGCGCGCGGATGACGGCATCGTCCCAGGCCTTGTTGCCGCTGGACTTGGCAATGGTGGCGCCGGTGATGGTGCCATCGGGTGCGGTGCGCACGCGCACCTCGGCACGCGGGTTGCCGCTGATGGCGTCCGGGTAGACGATGTTGGGCTTGACGCGCGCGGCCACTTTGGCGCCATAGCCGGCCGAGGGGCCTCCGGCCGAGCTGCCCGAGCCACCGCTTTTGCTTCCGCCCGCGCCTTCGCCGGCCGAGCCGCCGCTGCCGGCCAGGCCCTGCATGCGGCGGATGTTCTCCAGGCGGCGTGCCTCGGCCTCCTTGGCCTCGCGGGCTTCCTTGGCGGCCTGTTCCTTCTTGCGCTTGTCCTCGGCGGCCTTCTTCTCGGCTTCGGCCTTGGCGGCCTTTTCCTTGTCGGCCTTCTCGGCTTTCTCGCGCTCGGCCTTGTCCTTGGCGGCTTTTTCCTTGTCCGCCTTTTCCTTTTCGGCCTTGTCCTTCTTTTGCTGCTCCAGGCGGTCCTTGCGGTCCTGCTCGGCCTTGTCCTTTTTCTGCTGCTCGAGCTTGTCGCGGCGGTCCTTCTCGGCTTTTTCCGCCTTCTCGCGCTCGGCCTTGTCCTTGGCCGCCTTGTCGGCCTTTTCCTTGTCCAGGCGCTCCTGGCGTTCCTTCTCGCGCTGCTCACGGGCGGCCTGTTCGGCGCGCTCCTTCTTTTGCTGCTCGATCTTGCGCTTCTTCTCCAGCGCGATCTCGGCCTCGCGGTCGTCGTCCACGGCCTGCGGCTTGGGAGGTGGGGGCGGTGCAATCACGGGCGCGGGCGGCGGCGGTGGCGGCTGGGGAACAGGCTCGGGTGCAGGTGGCGGCGGTGGCGCAGGCACGGGCAGGGCGGGAGCGGGTGCGGCCGTGGACCAGAACTCGGCCTCGACCATGGGCTCGTCGGCCTGCTTCGGGGGGCGCACGGTCCACAGCATGGCGGCCACAAGCAGCCCGTGCGCTGCCGCGGCCAGGGCCCACGAGCGCGTGCGGCCGCGCGTGCGCGGCGGTGCGAACTGGTCGTGGTCTTGCAGGTTGGGCATGGAATCGAAGGCGGGCGGCGCTGCTTACTGGGAGGACTTGACGCCGAAGGCCACGCGCTTGACGCCGGCCGACTGCAGGGCCGACATGGCGGCCATCACGGTCTCGAAGGGCAGCTTCTTGTCCGCCGAAATCAGCACGGCGCTGTCGTCGCTTTGCTGGTCCTGCCAGCTCCTGGCGGCTGCGCCCAGCTCCTTGAGCGTGACGGTCTTGTCGGTGCTGCCGGCCTTGATGCGGATGCCGCCGTCCTTGTCGATCATCACGTCGGCGCGCTTCGGGGGCGTGCGCGCGGCCTTGCCGGCGCTGGGCACGTTGATGGAGCCCGGCGTGAGCATGGGGGCCGTCACCATGAAGATGATGAGCAGCACCAGCATCACGTCGATGAAGGGCACCATGTTGATCTCGTTGACGGTGCGGCGGCTGCGGCCGCCGCGCGAGGCTACTGCGGGCATGTGCTCACTCCTTGCTGGCTTTGAGCGACTTCAATGGCCGGACGGGGTGCTGGAGCCGGTCGCACCCACGTTGCGCTGCAGGATGTTGGAGAACTCTTCGATGAAGGTTTCCTGCTGGCTGGCCACACGGTCGATCTGGTGGGCATAGCGGTTGTAGGCCGTGACGGCCGGGATGGCGGCGAACAGGCCCATGGCTGTGGCCACCAGCGCCTCGGCAATGCCGGGGGCCACGGTGGCCAGCGTGATCTGCTCCATGTTGGCAAAGCCGGTGAAGGCATGCATCACGCCCCAGACCGTGCCGAACAGGCCGATGTAGGGAGAGACCGAACCCACGGTGCCCAGGAAGGACAGGCCTGACTCGACCTCGTCCATCTCGCGCTGGAAGCTGGCGCGCATGGCGCGGCGCGTGCCGTCCATCAACTGGTTCACATCGGCGATGCGGCGCTCGCGCAGCTTCTGGTACTCGCGCATGCCGCTGGCGAAGATGCGTTCCATGGGGCCGCCCTGCTTGGCGTGGTGGGCCGCCGAGGCGTAGAGGTCGTTGAGGCTGGTGCCCGACCAGAAGTCCTGCTCGAAGCCGTCGTTGAGCGAGCGCACGCGCTTCAAGGTCTGCGACTTGCGGAAGATGGTGGCCCAGCTGGCCACCGAGGCGCCCACGAGGATCAGCATGACCAGCTGCACGACCCAGCTGGCCTGCAGCACGAGGCTGAGTATGGACATGTCATGGGAGTTCATGAGAGTTGCTCCAGGATGCGGTTCGGAATTCTTGCGGGGCGCATGGTCGAGCCATCCACCCATCCAATGCGGATCGTGCCTTCGCACAACAGGGGCGGCGGCGCATTGCCATCGCCGGCGGATGCCAGCAGCGCCTGCTGCCGTATTGTCAGCGAAGCGCGCCCGCTGCTTTGCAGCTCGGCGGTAACAAGGAGTTGGTCATCGAGCCGGGCCGCCCGCAGGTATTGCAGCTGGGCCTGGGTTACGACAAACATGCCGCCCGTTTGTTCCCGCAGCTGCTGCTGGCCTATGCCCAGGGCGCGCAGCCACTCGGTGCGGGCGCGCTCGAAGAACTTGAGGTAGTTGGCGTAGAACACGATGCCGCCGGCATCGGTGTCCTCCCAGTAGACGCGGATGGGAAATTCGAAAGCCATGTGCGGCGGGCCTCAGGCCAGCAGGCGCTGCAGGCGGCGCACGGCCTCCTGCAGCTGTTCCATGGAGTTGGCCGTGGAAAAGCGCACGAAGTCGGCGGTCTCGAACGTGCCGAAGTCGCGGCCCGGCGTGATGGCCAGATGGGCGCGCTCCATGACGGCGTAGGCAAAGTCCCAGCTGCCCTGGACGCCGAGCTTGGCGGCAGCGGCACGGCAGTCGGCCCAGGCGTAGAAGGCGCCGTCGGGCTGCACGGGCACGGGCAGGCCCAGGGCCTCGAGCGCAGGGATGAAGAAGTCGCGCCGGGCCTTGAATTCGGCGCGGCGGCGCTCGTACTCGGCAATGGACTCGGGCTCGAAGCAGGCCAGGGCGGCGCGCTGCGAGACGGTGCTGGCGCAGATGAAGAGGTTCTGCGCCACGCGCTCGACCACGGGCACCATGGCCTCGGGCACCACCATCCAGCCCAGGCGCCAGCCCGTCATGTTGAAGTACTTGCTGAAGCTGTTGATGCTGATGACGTCCTCGCCCAGCGCCAGCGCGGTCTGGCCGAAGGCGTCGTCATGCGACAGGCCCAGGTAGATCTCGTCGATGATGGTCAGCCCGCCCCGTGCGCGCACCACGTCGAGGATGCGGCGCAGCTCGGCCGGCGCAATCGACGTGCCGGTGGGATTGGAGGGTGAGGCCAGCAGCACGCCGCGCGTGTGCTCGTTCCAGGCGGCCTCGACCTTGTCGGCGCTCAACTGGTAGCGTTCGGCCGCCGTGGTCGGCACCATCACGGCCCGGCCTTCGGCTGCGCTCACGAAGTGGCGGTTGCAGGGATAGCTGGGGTCGGGCATGAGGATTTCGTCGCCCGCGTCGATGGTGGCCAGGCAGGCCAGCTGCAGTGCGGCCGAGGCGCCGGCCGTGACCACGATGCGCCGCGCCGGCACATCCACGCCGAAGCGCTGCGCATACCAGTGGCTGATGCGCTCGCGCAGCTGGGGCAGGCCCAGGGCCGGCGTGTATTGCGTGGCGCCGTCCTGCACGGCGCGCGCTGCGGCCTCCTGCACCAGCGGGGGCGCGGTGAAGTCGGGCTCGCCGATGTTCAGGAAGATCATCGGCGTGTCGCTGTCCGCGCAGCCGCGCGCCATCTCCTGCGCCGCCTTGGCGATCTCCATCACGTAAAAGGGCTCAATGCGGTCGGCGCGGGTCGAAAACTTCATGACGGGTGAAATCCTGGAAGAGGCGCCCGCGCCCGGCAGGCGCGGGCGGGCCATGGATGGCCGGATGCGGCGGGGCCTGTGCCCCGAAGACCCGAGGCGCGGCGTCAGCCGGCGGCCTGGTCGGCAGCGTCGTCTGCTGCTGCGTCCGTGGCGGCATCTGCTGCCGCGTCGGTGGCCGTGTCTGCCTTGGCGGCGGGCTGCGCGGGCGCGGAGCCCTTGCCCGCACGGTCATGCTCGACTTCGGCCGCGCGCAGCGTGGGCGCCAGGCCGTTGAGCACGGCGTTCACGTATTTGTGGCCGTCGGTGCCGCCGAATTCCTTGGCCAGCTCTATGCACTCGTTGAGCACCACGCGCCAGGGCACGTCGGGGCAGTGCTGGAATTCATACACGCCGATCCACATGCTGGCGTGCTCGATGGGCGAGATCTCGGCCATGGTGCGGTCCAGCTTGGGGGCGATCAGCGCGTCCAGGTCCACCTGGGAGTTGATGCAGCCGCGCAGCAGCGCGTCGTAGTGCACCGAGTCGGCCTTGTGAAAGCCGGACAGGTCGCGCGTGAAGCGGTCGATGGCCTCCACGTCGTTGCCGCCCACCAGGTGCTGGTACAGCGCCTGCAGCGCGAATTCACGCGCACGGCTGCGGTTGGACTTGGAGGCGGCCTTGCGCGCGCCGGTGCTGGTCAGGCCGCCGCGGCTTTGGCGGGGAGGGCGGCCCGAGGCCGGTGTGGATTGTTCGTCGCTCATGTTCGGGCTATGGTTTGGAGCAGGTTGGCCATCTCCACGGCGACCCGGGCCGCGTCGCGTCCCTTTTCGGTCTGGCGCGCGATGGCCTGCTCCGTGTTCTCGGTGGTGATGATCGCGTTGGCGATCGGCAGCTGGTAGTCCAGGGCCAGGCGCGTGACACCCGCGCCCGATTCGTTGGCCACCAGCTCGAAGTGGTATGTCTCCCCACGGATGATGCAACCCAGCGCCACCAGGGCGTCGTACCGGTCGGACTCGGCCATCGCCTGCAGCGCCACGGGCACTTCCAGGGCGCCGGGCACGGTGACGTGGTCGATGTTTCCGGCCTGCACGCCCAGGGCCAGCAGCTCTTCGCGGCAGGCCTGGGTCAGGCTGTTGGTGATGCTTTCATTGAAGCGGGCCTGGACGATGCCGACGCGCAGCTGCGCGCCGTCGAGGTTCTGGGCCTGGCCCTTTTCTGCGTTCAACATTTCTTATTCCTTGGGGATGTAGCCGCTGATCTCGAGGCCGTAGCCGGCCATGCTGGGCAGGCGGCGCGGCTGGCCCATGAGCTGCATGCGCTGCACGCCGCATTCGCGCAGGATCTGCGCGCCCACGCCATAGGTGCGCAGGTCCATGCGGCCGCGCTCGGGGGCCTGGGCGGCACGGGCGCTGCCGTCGAACTGGGCCATCAGCTGGTCGCCGGTTTCGCCGCAGTTGAGCAGCACGGCCACGCCGTGGCCCTGGCGGGCGATGTATTCGAGGCTGGAGTCCAGGCTCCAGGAGTGCAGGGTGCGGCCGGTCTCCAGCGCGTCCAGCACGGACAGCGGCTCATGCACACGCACTGGCACGGGGGTGTCGGCTTCCCACTGGCCCTTGACCAGGGCCAGGTGCACGGATTGGCTGGGCAGGTCGCGGAAGGCATGGGCGATGAACTCGCCATGCGCCGTCTGCAGCGGGCGCGTGCCGACCTTGCTGAGCAGGGATTCGTTGCGGCTGCGGTACTGGATCAGGTCGGCAATGGTGCCGATCTTCAGGCCGTGCTCGGCAGCGAACAGCTGCAGGTCGGGCAGGCGGGCCATGGTGCCGTCGTCCTTCATGATCTCGCAGATCACGGCGGCGGGGCTGCAGCCGGCCAGGGCGGCGAAGTCGCAGCCAGCCTCGGTATGGCCGGCGCGCATGAGCACGCCGCCGTCGACGGCCTGCAGCGGGAAGATGTGGCCGGGCTGGACCAGGTCCGTGGGCTTGGAGTCCTTGGCCACGGCGGCCTGCACGGTGCGCGCGCGGTCGGCGGCGGAGATGCCGGTGGTCACGCCCTCGGCCGCTTCGATGGAGACGGTGAAGGCCGTGCTGTACACGGTGCCGTTGCGCGCGGCCATGGGCGGCAGCTTCAGGTATTCGCAGCGCTCGCGCGTGAGCGTCAGGCAGATCAGGCCGCGGCCGAAGCGCGCCATGAAGTTGATCGCCTCGGGGGTGACATGGTCGGCGGCCAGCACCAGGTCGCCTTCGTTCTCGCGGTCTTCCTCGTCGACGAGGATGACCATGCGGCCCGCGCGCATGTCGGCAATGATGTCTTCCACCGGCGAGATGGGCACGGGGGACGTGGAGTTGTTCATGGAGTGCCTTCTGGAGGAGCCGGGTCGTGCGGACGGGGCGCGGCACACGCGCCGGCTCCATCGGCCTGGCAGGCGTCAGAAGTGGGCTTCCAAAGAACGTGTGGCGCGGCGCAGCCGCTGTCGGCAATCGGCATGACCCGGAATGACCTTGCGAAAGCGCACATTCTATTCCAGCGGCCATCGGCCGCAGGCGGCGCGGGCTTTGGCCGGATTCAGGGGCCGGGGTCCTGCAGCACCACATCGCCTTCGGGATAGGCGATGCAGGGCAGCACGCAGCCCTCGGCCCGTTCCTCGCGCGTCACGCCCGGCCATTCAATCTCGTAGCGCACGCTGCCCGAGACCAACTGCCCGATGCAGGTGCGGCAGGTGCCGTTGCGGCAGGAGCTGGGCCAGTCCACGCCGCCCTGCTCCAGCGAATGCAGCAGCGGCTGGTCGGCCCAGGCATCGACCTGCAGGCCGCTGGGCGTGAGGCGGGCGGTGAAGAAGGGCGGGGAAAAAGGGGAGGAAGCGGGGGGAGATGTGGGGGAGGAGGTAGGTGAATCCTGGCTCATGGGCGTCTGCTTTGGATGGGATCTGCCGAGCCTGCATTTGTATGCGATACGGAGCAGGTCGGCACAGGTCCGGAATTGCGCTGCTTGCCTGTTTTTTAATCAATCGCAGGGCTTGTATTTCAAATCAATGACTTAACCGCGAAATCAGGCCGTTGCAGCCGCTTGTCCACATGCTTGTCCAGTCCGAATGGGGGTAAATGCGTACATGCGGGTTGTGCGGTGGATAAGCGGAACGCGGCCCGAAAATCCGGGGTCTTCTGCCTGTTTTTTAAGCGGACTGCATGTTTCCCTTTTGAATCAATGGCTTGTGTGGCTTATCCCGCCCGCTGTGAAAGTTGTTCACAAGATTGTTCAGGGTGAGACGGGATAAGTCGGGCAGACGACTTGTGGATTTGATTAAAAAATAGGCAAAAGAAAAAAATCCATTCAAAACAACCGCTTGGATCACCAGTCCCGGGCCAGCACATGGTTGTCCACAGGCTTGTCACGCAATGGTGGGGACAAGGCTGGCGGCCCTGCCGCAGTCGCTTGGGCAACCGGAACGAAGGCGGCGTCCGTCTACATTGCTGGGTGACCGGCGCCTTGCCATCCGGCGGGCAGAGCCGGCATCCAATGCAACAAAGGGAGCATCTCCATGGCGATTGAGTTTGAAGGCCGCGTGGCCATCGTGACGGGGGCCGGCGGCGGCCTGGGGCGTCTGCATGCGCTGGCGCTGGCGGCGCGCGGCGCCAAGGTGCTGGTCAATGATCTGGGCGGCGCGGTCGATGGCAGCGGCGGCTCGGCCACGGCGGCCCAGGCCGTGGTGGACGAGATCCGCGCGGCGGGCGGCCAGGCGCTGGCCAACGGCGCATCGGTCACCGATTTCGCGGCCGTGCAGGCCATGGTGCAGCAGGCCGTCGATGCCTGGGGCCGCGTGGACATCCTGGTCAACAACGCCGGCATCCTGCGCGACAAGAGCTTCGCCAAGATGGACATGGATGATTTCCGCCTGGTGGTGGAAGTGCACCTGATGGGCGCCGCCCATTGCTGCAAGGCCGTGTGGCCGCACATGCAGGCGCAGAACTACGGGCGCATCGTGATGACCACCTCGTCCACGGGCCTGTATGGCAACTTCGGCCAGGCCAACTACGGCGCGGCCAAGCTGGCCCAGGTCGGCCTCATGCAGACGCTGGCCATCGAAGGCGCCAAGCACGGCATCCATGTGAATGCGCTGGCCCCCACGGCGGCCACCCGCATGACCGAAGGCCTGATGCCCGAGGCCGTGCTGGCCGCCCTCAAGCCCGAGGCCGTGGTGCCCGCCATGCTGGTGCTGGCCCACGAAAGTGCGCCCACACGTACCACGCTGTGCGCAGGCGCGGGCGGCTTCGAGGCGGCCTTCATCACGCTGACCGAAGGCGTGTATCTGGGCCAGGGCGATCAGGTGCCGGAGCAACTGGCTGCGCAACTGGCCCAGGTGCTGGACCGCAGCGGCGAACAGGTGCCTGCCAGCGGCGCCGCGCAGGGTACGCTGGAAGTGGGCAAGGCCATGGCCGCTGCCCGTTGATGAAGCGAGGCCGGCAAGTGATTTCACCGCTGGCCGGCCAGCCTTTGCCCGGCGTCAAGGCAGGGCCTGCCGGGAGGGCGAAACTCTGACATATTCCTTTCGCTCGCGGCGGTGCCATGCGGGGCAACAGGCCAAAACGCGTGGTTAAGCGGACAGGCACCATCGCGTTTCCTGCCGTTTCTCTATCATTCGGCGTCCGGGTCGGGTCCGCCGGGAATCCTGGTGGTTTCCGTGTGGGCCGGTGCCCATCAACGAATCGGTAAACAAGAATGAAAACATCGCAGGCATCCATGGCGGTTCCCGATCCCCAGCGGCTCAAGGGCATACGCCGTGGCATAGAAAAGGAGGGCCTGCGCGTGCTGCCTTCCGGCAGCCTGGCGCTGACGCCGCATCCCCTGGCACTGGGCTCGGCGCTCACGCATCCGCACATCACCACCGACTACAGCGAATCGCAGATCGAGCTGATCACGGGCGCGCGCCTGGGCGTGCAGGAATGCCTGGACGAGCTGGTGCAGATCCACCAGTTCGTGCTGCGCAGCCTGCGCGATGCGGGCGGCGAGATGCTGTGGTCGTCCAGCATGCCCTGCCAGCTGCCCACGGACGAGACGATTCCGCTGGCGCGCTATGGCTCCTCGCATTCGGGCCGCTCCAAGAGCGTGTACCGCATGGGCCTGGGCCATCGCTATGGCCGGCGCATGCAGACGATTTCGGGCATCCACTACAACTGGTCGCTGCCCGGCGTGGCCAGCGAGCAGTATTTCTCGCTGATCCGCAATTTCCGGCGCCATGCCTTCGTGCTGCTGTACTTGTACGGCGCATCGCCCGCGCTGTGTCCCTGTTTCGTCGAGGGGCGCGAGCATGGCCTGAAGCCGCTGGGCAATACGGGCCAGGCGCTTTACCTGCCCCATGCCACCTCGCTGCGCATGGGCCGCCTGGGCTACCAGAGCGATGCGCAGGCCAGCATCAACGTCAGCTACAACGGCCTGGAAGGCTATGCGAATTCGCTGCATGAGGCGCTGACCCATCCCTACCCGGCCTACGAGATGCTGGGCGTGCGCAATCCGGGCGGCGACTACAACCAGCTGGGCACGGGTCTGCTGCAGATCGAGAACGAGTTCTACGGCACCATCCGCCCCAAGCGCACCGTCAGCCGTGGCGAGCGCCCGCTGCATGCCTTGCGTGAGCGCGGCGTGGAGTATGTGGAAGTGCGCCTGATGGACCTCGATCCCTTCGAGGATGTGGGCATTGCCGCCCCCACCATGCGCATGCTGGACGTGTTCCTGCTGCACTGCCTGAATGCCGACAGCCCGCCCGATACGCCGGCCGAGATCGCCGAACTCAAGCACAACCAGCACCTGACCGCCGAGCGTGGCCGCGAGCCCGGCCTGCAGCTGGTGCGCGCGGGCCGCGAGGTGCCGCTGCGCGACTGGGCCCATGAAGTGCTGGACCAGTGCCGCCCCTATGCCCAGGCGCTGGACAGCGCGCACGGCACGCAGGATTACAGTGCCGCGCTGGCCCAGGCGCTGGAACGCCTGGAGCATCCGGAGCGCACGCCGTCGGCCCATGTGCTGGGCGAGCTGACGGGCGAGTACGGCAACAGCTTCTCGCGCTTCACGCTGGCCCGTTCCGAGCAGGCCCGCGATTCGCTGCTGGCCCTGCCCTGGAGCCAGGCGCAGCAGCAGCGCTTCGAGCAATGGTCGGCGCAGTCCGTGCAGGACCAGCGCGACATCGAGGCCGCAGACACGCTGTCCTTCGAGGAATGGCGCCTGCGCTACATGTCGCCCGAGAACCTGCGCTGACCGTGCCTCAGCCAGGTCCGCCACTCAGGGCCTGGCCTGCATCCTCGCACCAGAACAGCACGGCGTCGTAGAAGCCTTCCCAGACGCAGCCGTTGCAGCCGCGGCCGCAGCAACTGGTGGGCTGGGGCGGCGCCGGGCGCAGTGCAATGCCTGCAGCCTGGGCGCGCTGCTGCCAAAGCCCGATCTGCGACAGCGCCTGCTCCAGCGGGCCCTGCACCATGCTCAGCGCCGCGCCTTGCTGCGGCGCACCACAAACAGCACGATGAAGGCCGTGCCCAGCAGCAGGGCGAACCAGCCGACCAGGTACGACTGGGCCATCATCTGCACGATGCCCCCGGGTGCCATGAACTGCGGCGCCAGCAGAATCATCAGGCCGATCACGGCGCAGGTCACTCCCTTGATCAACAGTTCGATGTCGGCCTTGCGCGAGGCGGAGCGGGAAGAGGGGGTATCGGGCAAGGACATAGGCAGTGAGGCGGGGCGTAAAAGCGGGGGACAATTGCGGCTTGCGCAAGAAAGAATGAAGCCTGCGGTTTGCGCTGGGGCGCAGCGCGCTGTTCCATCCTGTCTGCGCAAGCCATGAATTATCCTTGCGCCCCTGCCAGTTCCCCCGTTTCCCAGAAAGTAATCCCATGGCCATACAGTGGTTCCCCGGTCACATGAATCTCACGCGCAAGGTGATCACCGAGCGCGTCAAGGAAATCGATGTGGTCATCGAAGTGCTGGATGCGCGCCTGCCGGGGTCGAGCAGCAACCCGCTGCTGCAGGAGCTGACGGGCCACAAGCCGCGCCTGCAGGTGCTCAACAAGCAGGACCTGGCCGATGCCGCGCGCACGCCGCTGTGGCTGGACTGGTACAACGCCCAGAGCGACACGCGCGCCATTGCGCTGGACGCCTCCGAGCCCGCGCCCACGCGCCGGCTGATCGAGGCCTGCAAGCTGCTGGCCCCCAACCGTGGCGGCATGGCCAAGCCCATGCGCGTGCTGATCTGCGGCATTCCCAACGTGGGCAAGTCCACGCTGATCAACTCCATGAGCGGCAAGCGGCAGGCCAAGACGGGGGACGAGGCCGGCATCACCAAGCTGGAGCAGCGCATCGTGCTGGCCGACGACTTCTACCTCTGGGACACGCCCGGCATGCTGTGGCCGCGCATCATCGTCGAGCAAAGCGGCTACAACCTGGCCGCCAGCGGCGCCGTGGGCCGCAACGCCTATGACGAGGAACTGGTGGCGCTGGAGCTGCTGGGCTATCTGCAGAAGAACTACGCGGACCTGCTGGAGGCGCGCTACAAGCTGGGCCTGGACAACGAACGCATTGCAGCCCTGCATGACGACGAGCTGCTGGACGCCATCGGCCGGCGCCGCGGCGCCATGATGAGCGGCGGACGTGTCAATCTGCAAAAAGCTGCCGAGCTGGTGCTCACGGATTTCCGCGGAGCAATCCTGGGCCGCATCACGCTGGAGACGCCCGACGAATACGCGCAGTGGCTGGCCGTGGGCCAGGAACGCGATGCCGAGCGCCAGGCGCGCAAGGACGCCAGCAAGGCGCGCAAGCGCCCCCCGCGCGAGCGCAAAAGCGCGCCCTGAGGCACCGCCGGCCGGCGCCGGCATACCCCGTTTGGTGCAAGAGGGCGTCCGACCGGGGCGGTGGCACAACCACCACAGCCGCAGGCGGCGCCGACCGCTAGCATGTTGAGTGTTCTTTCTCTGTTGGGGCTTTTTCATGCGGCGTCATCGAGTCGAGGCGGAAATCCATTTGTCCCTGCGCCGGGTCGTTCTGGTCGGCAGCCTATGGATCACCAGCCTCACCGTGCTCCTGGCCATGGCGCTTCTGACGCAGGACCCCGTTCCCTGGCCCAGCGTACGGCTGAACCTGGTTGCCGCGGGCGTGAGCTTCGGCGCCGTGCTGCTGGGCTGGCGCCGGCACTGGAGGCTGGCCTCCAATCTTCTGGTCTGGGGCACCTGGGTGGCAGCCGTGACCGTGGTGGCTGCCACGGGCGGCGTGCAAAGCAGCTCGGTGCTGGCCTTTCCGGCCTTGCTCGTCATGTGCGCCTGGGTGCTGGGCGTGCGCACCACGCTGGCCATGCTGGTGCTGTCCGTGCTGGCCATGGCCGCGTTCTGGGTGGCGGGCCGCGAGGGGGTTGACTGGATAGGCCAGCGCGAGACCTCGCCCGTGTTCTCCATGCTGTACTTCGTGGGCATGCTGGGGCTGACGGGCACGGTCACGCTGATGGCAAGGCGCAGCCTGATCCGCCGTGCCCAGGAACTGCAGGACACGCTGGGCTCGCTGGAGCAGCACCAGGACGATCTGCGCAAGTTCTACCGCGCCGTGGAGCAGAACCCCGAAAGCATCGTCATCACCGACGTGCACCAGAACATCGTCTACGTGAACGAGGCCTTTTTGCAGCGCACCGGCTTTGCGCGCAACGAGGTCCTGGGCCAGCCCACGCACCGCTACTCCACCATGGGCCTGGACGCGCCTGCATGGGAGGAGGCCTTGCACCAGCTGGGCCGGGGCGCGCTGTGGCGCGGCCAGATGACCAACCGCACACGCCAGGGCGAGGACCTGCCCGAGGCCGTGCTGGTGGCGCCCATACGCGCCTCGGACGGCAGCATCGTCAACTATGTGGAACTCAAGCAGGACCTGTCCGAGCGCATGCGCGCAGAACGCCAGATCCATGCACTGGCGCATTTCGACGCGCTCACCGGCCTGCCCAACCGCCTGTCGCTGACCCAGCGCCTGCGCGCGCTGGCGCGCGAATTCCGCGAGGGCGGCAAGGGCGGCGAGCCGCGCCACGGTCTGCTGCTGCTGGACATGGACCGCTTCACCGCCTTCAACGATGTGCGCGGCACGGTGCGTGGCGATGCGCTGCTGGGCGCGCTGGCGCTGCGCCTGGCCGATGCCCTGCCCGACGGCGTGCTGCTGGCCCGCATGGGCGCCGACGAATTTGCCGTGCTGCTGGAGAAGGTCGGCCAGGAGGCGGCCGAGGTCGACCAGCACATGCGCGCCCTGGCCCAGGTGCTGCAGGACGCGCTGGAGCGGCCGCTGTGGCTGGAGGAAACCGGCGAGGAAGTGCAGGCCAGCTGCAGCATTGGCGCGGCCAGCTTTGCCGCCTCGCGCACCGACAGCGGTGGCCATGACGTGCTGCGGCGCGCGGGCGTGGCCCTGCACCAGGCCAAGCAGGCCGGGCTGGGTCAGGTCGTCATCTTCCAGCCCGACATGGCCGAGGCCGTGGGCAAGCGCTTTCGCATCGAAAAGGACTTGCGCCGCGCCATTCCTGCCGGCGAGCTGCAGCCTTATCTGCAGTCCCAGGTGGACCACATGGGGCGCTGTGTGGGCGCCGAGGTGCTGGTGCGCTGGAACCATCCGCGCCTGGGCATGGTCGAGCCCGGTGATTTCATTCCCGTGGCCGAGGAATCGGACCTGATCGTGCAACTGGGCGACTGGATGCTGGAGCAGGCCTGCCGCATGCTGGTGCGGCCCGAGTTCGTGCAGCAGGGCTGGCGGCTGTCGGTCAACGTCAGCTGGCGGCAGTTCCGCCAGCCCGACGTGGTGGACAAGCTCAAGCGCACCCTGGCCGCAACCGGAGCCGACCCGCGCCGCCTCACGCTGGAGGTCACCGAAAGCGTGGTCATGCGCGATGTGGACGAGGCGCGCGAGCGCATGGCCGAGCTGCAGCTGCTGGGCGTGGAGATGGGGCTGGACGACTTCGGCACCGGCTATTCATCGCTGGCCTATCTGCAGCGGCTGCCGTTCCGTGAACTCAAGATCGACAAGTCCTTTGTGCAGGACTGCCATACCTCGCCGGGCAATGCCGCCATGGTCGAGGCGATCCTGCTGCTGGCCAGACGCCTGCGCCTGCGCGTGGTGGCCGAAGGAGTGGAGACCGAAGAGCAGGCCGGCACGCTGCGGGCCTGGAACCAGGACGTGCTGTTCCAGGGCTACCACTACGGCCGGCCGCTGCCGGCGGTCGAGTGGGTGGATCTGCAACTGGGGGCGCCTGCCGGCGTGTGAAAGCCGGCGTGAGGGCCAGTGTGTGAGGGCAGGCACAAGGGCCTGCGTGTGAGGGCGTTCAGGTCCTGGACTGTTCCAGCCAGCGGCGCGCCAGCAGGTCCCAGAAGCGTGCGCCGCGCCCCAGGTTGTCGTCGTTGAAGTCGTAGCCGGGGTTGTGCAGGCCCACGCCGGGCTCACCCGTGGCGGGGCCGTTGCCTATCCAGCCATAAGCGCCGGGCACGGCCTCCAGCATGAAGCCGAAGTCCTCGGCCGTCATGGCCGGCAGGATGTCGGCGTGGGTGCGGTCCTCGCCCACCGCCTCGCGCATCACCTCGGCCATGAAGCGGGCCTCGTGCGCGTGGTTGGTGGTGTTGGGGTAGCCGGGCTTGAGAATGAACTCGGCGCGGCACAGATGGGCGGCCGCCACATGCTCGCTGATGCGCTGCATGCCTTCGATGAACATCTGCTGCGTCTCGGTCCTGAGCGCGCGCACCGTGCCGAAGATGCTGGCCTCGTCGGGAATGATGTTCTCCACCGTGCCGCTGGTGATCTTGCCCACGGTGAGCACGGCGCTGTCCAGCGGATCGGTGCTGCGCGACACCAGGCTCTGCAACTGGCCGACGATGGCGCAGGCCACGGGAATCGGGTCCAGCGTGGTGTGGGGCATGGCCGCGTGGCCGCCCTTGCCGTGCACACGGATCTCGAAGCGCAGCGTGGACGCCATGATGGGCCCCACGCGCACCGCCATCTCGCCGGCAGGCAGGGCAGGCCAGTTGTGCAGCGCGAACACGGCCTCGCAGGGGAAGCGGTCGAACAGGCCGTC
Source organism: Delftia sp. Lp-1 (assembly GCF_020523835.1). Lineage (NCBI taxonomy): Bacteria > Pseudomonadati > Pseudomonadota > Betaproteobacteria > Burkholderiales > Comamonadaceae > Delftia > Delftia sp. Lp-1. The sequence continues at coordinate 896,801 of NZ_JAJALJ010000002.1, forward strand.
CTCCATCATGGCCTTGGCGCCTGCGCCGCCTTCCTCTGCGGGCTGGAAGATCAGGTGCACCGATCCATCGAAATCCGGCTGCTGCGCCAGCAGCGTGGCCGCGCCCAGCAGCATGGTCGTGTGGCCGTCATGGCCGCAGGCATGCATGCAGCCCGGGTTCTGGCTGGCGTGGCCGAAGGCGTTGAGCTCCGTCACCGGCAGCGCATCCATGTCGGCCCGTATGCCGATGCTGCGGCCCGGGTTGGCGGCGCTGCGCCCCCGGCCGTGGATGCTTGCCACCACGCCGGTCCCGCCCAGCCCGCGGTGCACCTGCAGTCCCAGCGCCATCAGGTAGGCCGCCACCTTGTCGCCGGTGCGGTGCTCCTCGTAGCGCAACTCGGGGTTGGCATGCAGGTCGTGGCGGAACTTCAGCAGGGAGCCGAGGTGGGGGGTGATGTCGGGTGTGGATCGCATACAGGGGCCGCGGCGGCCTGCACGCCCAGCGGGTCCGCAGGCGGTCGCAGCAATTCAATGACAAGGCGGACATGATAGGTCCTGGGGTTTGCCTGCGGCGCCTGCTGGGGCGATAGGCCTTGTGCTGCCCAGGCTTTGCGCTACGTTCTTTGCGAGCAGCCCGCGCAATGCCCGGCTGCCCAGGGTGCCCGGGCGCTGGAGCAAGTGCAGGGGAATGGCGCCAGGACCGACAATCGCCCCCATCATGAAAAACACCATCCTGCCCCTGCAATTGTTCGTGCGCCCCGAGCATGACGATCCCCAGCCCCTGATCCTCTACCACGGCCGCCGCTGCCCGGACGGCTACGGCGCGGCGCTGGCGGCCTGGCTGTACTACGGCGGGCAGGCCGAATTCCGGGGCCTGGACCATGGCGAGATCCAGAAGGCCGACGACCTGGGCGAGCTGGCTGGCCGCGCCGTCTACGTGCTGGACTTCGCCTTCGAGCCCGAGCTCATGGCCGAGATCGAGTCGCGCGTGGCCAAGCTCGTGGTGCTGGACCACCACAAGAGCGCTGCCGAAAAGCTGAGCGGCTACCAGTGCCGCTGCGGCGTCGTGCACTTCGACATGAACAAGTCCGGCGCGCGCCTGGCCTGGGAGTTCTTCCAGGCCGACAAGCCCGTGCCCGGCCTGATCCGCTTCATCGAGGACCGCGACATCTGGAAGTGGGAATTCGCCGAGAGCGCGGGCTTTCTCGCGGCGCTGGACATGGAGCCGCGCAGCTTCGAGCGCTGGGCCGAGATCGCGGCCTTCACGCCCGAGCAGGAAGCCGCCTTCATGGCGCGCGGCGGCGCCATGGACGAAAAATTCCAGAAGCTGTGCGCCGACATTTCCGAGGCGGCCCAGCCCCTGGTCTTCAACGGCATGCAAGGGCTGATGGTCAACTGCCCCGGCATGTTCCACAGCCAGGTCGGCGACCTGCTGGCGCGCCAGAGCGGCAGCTTCGCGCTGATGTGGCATGCCAGCACCAAGGGCGTGAAGATCGGCCTGCGTTCGCGCTCGGAGTTCAACTGCATTCCGCTGGCCGAGAGCTTTGGCGGCGGTGGCCATGCCCAGGCCTGCGGCTTCAAGATGGGCAACGAGCGCCTGGTGGAGCTGCTGTCTGGCGTGCTCAAGGCCGATGCCTCGGCCGACTACGCCTACGTGGCAGCGCCGCTGATGGAGCAGCCTGAAACGGGCGCGCCAGCCGAAGCTGTCTGATCCGGCCGGGCCGTCGCCGGCAGGCCCGCACAGGCCTGCCAGCCGGGCAGGGCGCACAGCGCGCGCCAGTGCTGCACATCGGCCACATGGCCCAGTTGCTGCCAGTCGGCCTCGAAGCGCAGCGGCTCGCCCGTCATCGGGTGCGCCAGCTCCAGCGCATGGGCGTGCAGCCACAGCCGCTGCAGGCCCAGCCGCTCGGCCCACCAGCGGTTCAGCGGCCCCTTGCCATGCGTGGCGTCGCCAATGATGGGATGGGCCACATGCTTGAGATGGCGGCGTATCTGGTGGCGCCGGCCCGTGGCGGGCAGGGCCTCGACCAGCGAGACCCGCGTGGCCGCGTGGCGCGGGTCAAAGGCCTCGGGCCATTCCAGGCGCGCCAGGCAGCGCAGCGAAGTCTGTGCGGGCTGGGCTGGCGCGTCCTCGGGCGCATCGTCGGGTCTGAGCGCGTGGTCCACCTCCACCGCATCCGGCAGCCAGCCCCGCACCAGCGCCAGGTATTGCTTGCGCACTTCCTGCCCGGCAAAGGCCTGGCCCAGCCGCTGGGCGGCCTGTGAATGCAAGGCCATGACCAGCACGCCGCAGGTGCCCTTGTCCAGCCGGTGCGCGGGGTACACATGGCAGCCCAATTGGTCGCGCAGGGTCTGCAGCACAAAGCGCGTCTCGTGCGCGTCCAGTCCCGTGCGGTGCACCAGCCAGCCTGCGGGCTTGTACACCGCCACCAGATGCTCGTCGCGCCAGAGGATGTGCAGCGGCGCGTCGTCGGGCTCTGGCGGCTGGGCCAGGGAGGGGATGGATGAAGGCTGGAACATGAGGGCGTGAGTGTAGGCGCTGCCCGCCCACCGCCATGCAGACCCACGCGCACTACCCCCGTGCAGGGCAACGCAGTGCTGCCTCCCGTTGCACGACTGGCGGCTTCAGGGCGATGCAAGATCGCGCCTGGTTCTGCGCCGCCGCGTGAACCGGAGTGTCTGAACCCCTCTCAAACGCACCACACCACACCACACCACACCGCATGGACCATCGCAGCACCGCTCCCATCCGCATCGCCATCGTCGGCCACGGCAACCTGGGCCGTGGCGTGGAGGCGGCCATTGCCCGCAACCCCGACATGGTGCTGGCCGGCATCTACACCCGCCGTGATCCGGCCCGGCTGTGTCCGCTGCAGCCCGGCACGCCCGTGCACGGCATGGACAGCCTGCTGGCCCATCGCGCCGGCATCGACGTGCTGGTGCTGTGCGGCGGCTCCAAGGACGACCTGCCGCAGCAGACGCCCGCGCTGGCCGCGCATTTCAGCCTGGTGGACAGCTTCGACACCCATGCGCGCATTCCCGAGCATTTCGACCGGGTGGATGCCGCCGCCCGCGCAGCCGGCACCACGGCGCTGATCTCGGCGGGCTGGGACCCGGGCATGTTCTCCCTGCAACGCCTCATGGGCGAGGCCCTGCTGCCCGATGGCGCCACCTACACCTTCTGGGGCAAGGGCCTGAGCCAGGGGCACTCGGACGCCATCCGCCGCATTCCCGGTGTGGCCGGCGGCGTGCAGTACACCATTCCCGTGGACGAGGCCGTGCAGCGCGTGCGCAGCGGCGTGCGGCCCGAGCTGTCTGCGCGCGAGCGCCACCGGCGCGAGTGCTTTGTGGTGCTGGAGCAGGGGGCCGATGCCGATGGCGTGCGCCAGGCCATCGTCGGCATGCCGCATTACTTTGACGAATACGACACCACGGTGCATTTCATCAGCGCCGAGGAACTTGCCCGTGACCATGCGGCCATGCCGCATGGCGGATTCGTCATCCGCAGCGGCCGCAGCTCGCAGGGGCTGCACCACTCCATCGAATACCGCCTGCAGCTGGACAGCAATCCGGAATTCACGGCCAGCGTGCTCGTGGCCTATGCGCGCGCCGTGCACAGGCTGCAGCAGTCGGGGCAGACGGGCTGCAAGACCGTGTTTGACGTGGCGCCCGGCCTGCTGTCGCCCAAAACTGCGCAGCAGCTGCGGGCCGAGTTGCTTTAGCCCTGGCCCACGCGGGCCGCGTCTTCCAGCCGGTCCACATCACGCAGCGGCTTGAACAGGGTCATCCAGCTGCCGACCACGCCCAGCGTGCACAGGCTGCCCACCACGGCAGCTGGCACGGCGCCCAGCCAGGCGGCGCTGGTGCCGGCGCGGAATTCGCCCAGCTCGTTGGACGAACCGATGAACAGCATGTTCACCGCGTTCACGCGCCCGCGCATGGAGTCGGGCGTGGAAAACTGCACCAGGGCCGAGCGGATGTACACGCTCACCATGTCGGCCGCGCCGGCCAGCATCAGGGCGGCCATGGACAGCCAGAACCAGTGCGACAGCGCAAACACCAGGTTGGCCACGCCGAAGATGGCCACGGCGGCGAACATCACGCGGCCCACATGGCGCTGGATGGGACGGGCCGACAGCCACAGGCCCATGGCCACCTCGCCCACGGTCATGGACGAGCGCAGCAGGCCCAGGCCTTCGGGGCCGACCTTGAGCACCTCGTGCGCATACACGGGCAGCAGGGCCACCACGCCGCCCAGCAGCACGGCGAACAGGTCCAGCGAAATCGTGCCCAGGATGATGGGGCGCGTGCGGATGAAATGGATGCCTTCGCCAAAGCGCTGCCACAGCGAGCCGCCCGCCGGCGCCATGGCCCCGGCAAAGCGCACGGGCACCGTGCCCAGCAGCAGCACGGCCAGCACCAGGGAGACGCCGCAGACCGCATAGGTCAGCACGGCGCCGCCCCAGGCGTAGAGCACTCCGCCCAGCACAGGCGCCGCAATGGCGGCCGTGCGCATCAGCATGCTGTTGGTGGCCAGCGCCTGGGCCAGCTGCTCGCGCGGCACGATCTGCGGCAGCAGGCTTTGCAGGGCCGGCCCCGTGAAGGCGCGGCTGCAGCCGAACAGCACCAGCACGGCATAGATCCAGTGCACATCGTGCGCGGCCGCGCCCTCGTGCCAGGACAGCCACAGCAGCAGCAGGGAGCACAGGGCAGCCACGGTCCAGCTGCCCGACAGCAGGCGCTTGCGGCTCATGCGGTCGCTGAGGTCGCCGGCCGGGATCAGCAGCGCCAGCATGGGCAGGAACTGGGCCAGTCCCACGTAGGCCAGGGACATGGGGTCGCGCGTCAGGTCATACACCTGCCAGGCCACGACCACCGCCTGCATCTGCTGGGCGAACATGGACAGCATGCGCGTCATGACGAAGGGGACGAAGGCGCTGCTGCGCAGGCCGGCAGCGGGGCTGTCGGCCGATGAGGGGGGAAGCGGGGAGGAGGGCAAGATCGGATATCCGTGGAGGAGCACGCGCAGTATCTGCGAAATGCCGGCGCCTTGCTGGCCGTTGTGCCCGCTCCACGCTGCCGACGAAGGCATGCGGTCTGCTCCCACAAACACCCGCGGCGCGGCGCGAGAATATGCCATCACGGGTCAGGCCAGAACCCCGCATCAGAGGAGCAACACACCATGTCCATGTTGTCCATGCAATACGCCGGCACCTTGATCGGGCGCGAAGCGGTCATCGACTTCCCCGACAGCAAGGCTGATGTGCGGTACACGCCGCAAGGCCAGATGGTCTGGCATGTGGTCGATTCCCTGGGCCATGTATCCGATGGCTGCGAACGGCTCAGCTACCTGCAGGTCAGCGATAGCCTGCACTTCCTCAACTGGATCGAGAAAACGGGCTTCACCGTCAGCCAGGTCATCGACACGGCCCAGGGCACGGTGCAGGCCTTCTGGTCGTTTGCCGACCCAGCCAGCGAGGGCGGCCACCGCTCCTCCATGTTCGTCGAAGGCCGTTTCCGCTTCCGTTGAGGTGCCCGCCTGCACGGCGCAGCCCGGCCGCGTGAAACATTGCGGCATCTGCGCGATCTGCCTGTTTTTTCAGCGCCTGCGGCAAACCCATGGCTGGCGCGGCAATGCAGGGTTGTCCCGAAGCTTGTCCACAGGCAGGCCCACAGTCGCTGGGCATAACCGTCACGCTGCGGTCATTTTCGTCATGCAGCGGAAAAGTTCCTGGAATGTGGGTGTGCACTATCGTTGAATCCAAGGATCGGCGGGTGCATGGAATTCCGGTTCATTACCTGAGGCGACGCCGGCTGCGCGCAGATCCAGGTTTGCCGCCGTGAAACATCCCTTCCGCCCAATCCCGTCCGCAGGACCCCCGGCTATGCTGGCTGCATGACCTGGCTGTTTCTTGCATTGCATCTGCTGCTCATTGCAGGCTTTGGCCTGCGCATCCTGTTGCGCGACGATGTGCGGCCCGACGTGCGCATGGGCTGGCTCACCGTCATCGTGCTGCTCCCCTATGCGAGCTGCGCGCTGTACTACCTGTTTGGCGAGGTGACGCTGCGCCGCCGAGGCCGGGCCCGGTACCGCAAGGTGCAGGACTTTGCGCCCGGCGCCCCGGTCACGGGCAGCGGCGTGCCGGTGGCGGGCATCGCGCCGCAATGGCAGGCGGCCTTTGGCTATGCGGCGTCCATCAACCGCTTTCCCGTACAGCCGGGCCATGCCGCGCAGCTCATGGCCGATGGTGCCCAGGCCCGCGCCCGCATGCTGGCCGACATGGAGGCTGCCCGGCACGAGATCAACGTGCTCTACTACATCTGGCTGGCCGATGACACGGGAACGGCCGTGGCCCAGGCGCTGGTGCGCGCGGCCCGGCGTGGTGTGGTCTGCCGCGCCATGGTGGACGGGCTGGGCTCGCGCGCGCTGCTGCGCTCCGACCTCTGGCAGCAGATGGCGCAGGCCGGCGTGCAACTGGCCGTGGCTCTGCCGGCCAGCCACCCGTTCAGGGTGATGTTCACCAGCCGGCTGGACCTGCGCAACCACCGCAAGATCACTGTGATCGATGGTGCCATCACATACTGCGGCAGCCAGAACTGCGCGGACGAGGCCTTCGCCGTGAAGGCCCGCTACGCGCCCTGGGTCGATATCATGCTGCGCCTGCAAGGCCCGGTGGTGGCGCAGATGCAGCAGGTCTTTGCCAGCGACTGGGCGCAGGCGCGCAGCGCAGACCATGGACTGTCCATGCCCCTGGCCGCCGAACCTGAAGCGGGGCCGGCCGACATGCCCGCCGAAGGCTTTGCCGCCGTCGTCATTGCCGAAGGCCCGGCCGAGCGGCCGCGCTCCACCTCGCAGCTGGTGTCCACCCTGCTGGCCAGTGCGCGGCGCGAAGTGGTGATCTCCACGCCCTATTTCATCCCCGATGCCACCGTGCTGGAGGCCTTGTGCGCCGCCGCCTGGCGCGGCGTGCAGGTCACGCTCATCCTGCCGGCGCGCAACGATTCCTGGATCGTGGGCGCGGCCAGCCGCAGCACCTACCGCTACCTGCTGCGGGCCGGCGTCATCCTCCGTGAGTTCCGCCCCGGCCTGCTGCATGCCAAGACCCTGTGCGTGGACGGGCAGGTGGCCCTTGTGGGCTCCACCAACCTGGACCTGCGCAGCTTCGACCTGAACTTCGAGAACAACGTGCTGCTGCAGGACGAGGCCGTGACCCGCGCCATCCGCCAGCGCCAGGCCGACTACATCCGCCAGTCCGACCGCATCACGGCCGCCCAGGTCCACGCCTGGCACTGGGGCCGCCGCATCTGGAACAACCTGCTGGCAATGCTGAGCCCGGTGCTGTGAGCCTGCAAAGAAAAAGGCCTGCGCAATGCAGGCCTTCAGGGCTGTTGGGAGGCAGACGCGCTCAGCGGCCCACGCGCTCGCTCTCGACCACCATGTCCAGCACATAGGCATAGGCCGATGCGTCGGCGGGCACGTTCTGGCGCTTGTAGCGCTGGATGCGCAGCACGTTGCGGATGCCGGGTTCGTGCTTGTAGCCCTCGATCTCGCTGTAGAAGTTCTCCCACTCGCCGGTGGAGGTCTTCACGCCGTTGTCGCCGTAGCGGATCTCGCGCACGCGCAGGCACTGGAAGTCCTTGATCAGCGGGTGATTGCAGGCCGTGCGCTGGGGTGCCACTTCCAGGAAGATGCGCTCGCCGGCGCTGCCGTACTGGGTCTGGGCCGTGGGCGAGCCGTCGAACTGCCAGCGCGTGCCATCGATGAAGGTGAGCGTCAGGCGCGCAGGCTGCTTGCCTTCGCCCAGTTGCACGGACCATTGCTTGGCCGTGGGCAGGATGCGGGCCACCTTTTGCTCCAACGCCATCAGTTGGTCGTCATCGCAGGCCATCAGCGTGCTGGCGGCGCGTTGGGTGGCGATGCGGTTGCCTTCGGTGCGGTAGCCCGTGGTCACCACGTTGCACAGGTTCTTGACGGCCAGGCGCTGGTCGGCGAATTCCAGTTGCAGGGGCCGCTTGCGCGAGGCGGCGGTCAGGAACCAGCTCTGGTCTTCGGTGCCCTGGGGCGTGAAGGCCTGGCGAAGATTCCAGTGGTAGGCGGTCAGCGATTGGGCATCACCGGGTGGGCCGGCAGGGGCCGACGCCTGGGTCTTGGCGCCTTCTTCGGCATTGCCACCCTTGTCGATATGGCTGCAGGCGCCGAGCCCCATGGTGACGATCACGGGCAGGCACCAGGTCCAGCTTGGCTTCATGTTGAATTCCTTGGTTGATGGGTACGGAGACAGGCTCAGGCGCGGCGGGCTGGTGGCAGCCCTGGCGCGGCATGTGCCGCGCCGGCCCTGGCCGAACCGGGGCACCATAACGCAGATGCGCGGCGGCGCCTGTCAGAACGGGGCGCTATTCACATTCCTTTGCATCTATTTGATGCAGGCGGAAAAAACGGATTGCTGCAAAGTTGCCGGCCGATGCGTTGCGCTCAGGTGAGAATAGGCGGCCAGCCGCCATGCCATCCGCAGGCTGCGGCGCCGGAGCAAGGAGCAGGTTCGTGTATCGACGTTGGAGTGCAGCAAACAGGGTGCGTGGCATGCGCTACGCGGGAGCTTTGGCCATCATTGCAATGCTTGCGGGCTGCGGCTCGACCATTCCCCAGCATGTGCCCGTGCAGGAGAGCTTCGGCTCCACCGAGACCTTCTCGCGCATGTTCGATGCCTCGCCGGCCCAGACCTGCGAGGCCGCGCGCCGCGCGCTGCTGAGCCAGGGCTACATCGCCATGGCGCGCACGGCCGAACTCATAGAGGGCAGCAAGAGCTTCCAGCCCGACCCCGAACTGAACCTGCAGATGAACATCCGCGTGGTCTGCGTGCCCGAGACGGCCGATGGCCAGGTCAGCATCGGCTTTGTCACGGCGCTGCAGGACCGCTATACCTTGAAGAAGAGCGCCAACTCGGCCAGCCTGGGCGTGGGTGCGCTGGGGTCGGTGTCGCTGCCGTTCTCCTCGGGCAGCGACTCCATGGTCAAGGTGGGCAGCGAGACGATTGCCAAGAGCGGTTTCTACGACAGCTTCTTCGAGCTGGTGTCGCGCTACCTGGCGCAGGACCGTGAATCCATCGCCGTGCCCACGCCAGTGGCGCCGCAGAACACCATTCCCTCGGCCAACCACTGACGCCGGCGGGCGCCGGCCCCGTTCAGGCCACCAGGAACAGGGCCGGGTCCACCATGGTGCGGTTGAGCATCACGCCCCAGTGCAGGTGCGGGCCGGTGACACGGCCTGTGGCGCCGACCTTGCAGAAGGCATCTCCCGTGTCCAGCTGATCGCCCAGCTTGCACTGCACGCTGCTCAGATGGCAGTACATGCTCAGCAGGCCGCCGCCGTGGTCCAGCCACACGGTGCCGCCGTTGAAGAAATAGTCGCCCACATCCACCACCTTGCCCGGCAGCGGCGCGACGACGTTGGTGCCCGTGGCTGCCGCGATGTCCATGCCGCTGTGCGGATTGCGCGGCTGGCCGTTGAACACGCGGCGCAGGCCGAAGCTGCTGCTGCGGCGGCCCGGCACGGGCTGGCGCATGCGCAGGTCGCCAGGGCGTGCGGGCGGCTCGGTGAACAGCGCCATGATGGTCTGCTGGTGGGCGCGCTCACGCTGGTAGCGGGCATCGTCCTCGGGTGACAGGTCCACGGTCTTGGGCGAGACCTTCAGGCGCTGCTCGGTGTATTTCTTGTCGCGCACTTCGTAGGGCAGGGTGCGCGGTGCGCCTTCGCCCTTCACCGTCACGCCATGCGTGCCGGGCGCCACCGACAGCGCAATGCCGACCACGGCCGTCCATTCGATCATGTCGCCCACCACCAGCACGGGCACGTCGCCGGCCAGCACCTGTGGCCGCTGGGCCGATGGCCCGAGCGACAGGCGGGCCACGCCACCGGGCACGCGGCTGTCATGCGGCCAGGGGGATTCCCCGGAGGCCGCAGCGGCCCAGGCCGGGACCATCAGGCCCGCGCCCGAGGCGCACAGGGATTGCACAAACAGTCGGCGGGAGCGGGAATTCGTCGTCGGTATCTGCATGGGGGAAGCGGGGGGGGCTGTGGTCGAGCGCCCCATTGTCCGCCATGCCAGCGCGCCAGCTTGCCAACGCCTCAACGTCATGACGCCATGACGCCATGGCATTCAAATGCGCTTGCGCGCCGCTCAACGGTCCCGGCGCTCGTCGCGCCCGCCGCGCCGCTCCTGTGGGCGGGCCGCGTTGGCCATGCGCTGCTGTTGCTGGCGTTGCTCCTGCTGTGCGCGGGCCTGCTGCTGCTGGGCACGCGCCTGTGCCTGGGCCTGCTGTGCTTGCTGGGCCTGCATGCGTTGCTGCTGGGCAGCCTCGAACTGCTGCTGCCTTTGCTGCTGCGCCTGCCGCTCCTGCATCTGGGCCTGTCTTTGCGCCTGCTGCTGGGCCTGCATCCTTGCCTGCATCTGCTCCTGTGCGCGTGCCTGTTGCTGCTGCTGCATTTGCTGCTGGCGCGCCTGGTCCTGGGAGCGCTGCTGCAAGGCCTGGCGATCGCGCTCGGCCTGTTGGCGGGCCTGGGCTTGCGCCTGAACCTGGGCCTGGTCGCGGGCCTGATCTCGCATCTGCGCCTGGGCCTGCATCTGGGCCTGGCGCTGCTGTTGCTGGCGCGCCTGTTCCTCGCCGCGAAGGCGGGCGGCCTGCGTCTCCATTTGCTGCTGTTGCTGCTGGCGCTGGCGCGCTGCATCGGCCATGGAGCGGTCGCGGTCCTGCCGGTCCTGTGGCCTCATGCCCTGCTGCGTGGCTGCGGAAGACCAGGAAGGCACGCGGGAGTCGCGGCCCCTGTCACCCTGCATGGCTGCCGCAGGCAGTGCTGGCGCGGGTCGCTGCGCGGTGCCCGGTGGGGATGAGGGGGCCGATTGCGCAGACTGAGGGGACTGCGGCCACTTGCCGAACTGGCCCGGCTGCGAGGCCGGCACCGGGTTCATCCGGGGCTGCAGTGAGGCCTGGGGCCGGTCATCAGGCCTGAGGCCCGGGCGTCCGCGATCGGCGCCATCGTGCCGGGCAAAGCCCTGGGCGCCGCCGGGCGGCACCATGCCTTGGGCGGACGGGGGCGGGCCGCCCTGCGGCGGCCTCAGGCCCAGGCGTTGGGGCATGCCGGAGTGCGCTGCTGCGGCGGCGCCGGCCATGCCTGCTGCTCCGGCCAGGGCCGCAGCGGCCATGCCGCCTGAACGTGGGTCACCAGAACGAGGGTCACCGGAGCGCGGGTCGCCCGGGCGAGGATCACCACCTTGCTGCGGGAAGTCAGGGCGGCGCGGCTCGAAGTGCGGGTTGTTCGCGATGTGGGTGACGTTGCCAACGTTGTTGATGTGCGTGTTGTGGATGTTCTGCACCACCGTGGTCGAGCGCGAGACGTAGGTGTTGTTGTTGTAGATCACGGCCGGGCGGCGCGAGGGCGGTGGCGGCGGCTCATTGCGGTGCCAGCGGTAGCCGGGCTCGCCCCAGCGCATGCCCCAGGAGTTCCAGCCCCAGGGGCGGCGGTCCACGGACTCGGCCAGGATCACGCCTGCGCCGAAGCCGATCAGCCCCGCCACCACGGGCGCGGCCGAACTGCCTACGTACACGGGCTGCGGCGCCACGATGGGCCGGTATCCGCCGTACATCGGCACGGGCTCGCCATAGACCACGCCCGGGTCGTACTGCGGCACATAGACGGTGTCAGGCTGGGCAGGTGCGATCTCGATGAATTGCGGCGGCGTGTCGATCACCGGCACGGGCAGCATGGACGACAGCGGCTCGCCCACGGCCTGCGGTGCGGGCTGGGGCACGGGGGGCGTGGCATCGGCCGTGGCCACGGCCACCTTGAGCCGGCTGGAGTCCTTGAGCGTGCCGGCCTTGTAGGCGCGCTGGCGCATCACCTGGATGGCGTTCATCACATCGGCCGGATCGTTGTAGTAGGCCTTGCCCAGGGCCGTGGTCCAGGGAACGTTGGATGACAGTTGCGCCAGCACATTGGGAAACTGCGCCAGTGACTTGACCGAAGGGTCCCAGTCCTGGCTGTTGACGGCGTTTTGCAGTTCCTCGGGCTTGAGGCCGGGGTTCTGCCCCATCCACACCTCGGCTGCGCCGACCTGGTCAGGATAGGTGGAGGCGGCCAGCACCTGGGCCACGAGCTTGTCGGGGTACAGCGCAATGGGCGCCACCATCTGGTAGAGCGTCTCGGCCGAAGGCGGCACATAGGCTACGGGCGTGGCGACGGGCTGGGCGTTTTCGGTGGCAGGCGGCAGCGGCGCGCTGGCGGCCTGCGGGGGCTTGTCCTGGGATTCGTTGCAGGCGCTCAGCGCCAGGGCGGTGGCCAGGCCCAGCACGCTCAGGCGCAGGGCGCCAGCGTGGGAAGTTGAGCGGGCCGTGGTGCGTGCTGTGGGCACGGCGGGTTGCAGCATTGCGTTCTCCTGGGCAGGAACGCCTTGCGCGCCGAAGCGGCAAGGCACATGTCATTTGAACGCCAAAGTGCGCCCTGCGTTGACACCGGCGTGTCAGCCGATGCCCCCAGTCCGCGCAACTTCTGTGACGCGGTGTTTACCCAGGCTGAATCAGGACGCGCTCAGGCCGCGATCAAGCCGCGATCAGGCGGGCCTGGTAGCTCTCGGCACCCTTGGACCAGGCCAGCAGGCGGTCGATATTGGGGTGCTTGCCGGGGAAGGCGATGGCGTCCTGCGTGTGCTCGGCATACCACTCCAGGCCCAGCTCGGCGGCGGCCGGCGTGATGGTGCCGCCGTACAGCGCGGCCAGCGCGTGGTACACGGCCAGCGAGCCGGTCTGGCCGGGCTTGTTCTCGATGGTGGCCACGACCTGGCCCTGGGCGTCGGCCAGCTGCAGCGCGGCGAGGTGGGTGACGGTGGGCAGTTGCTGAAGGCGTGCGGAGAAGTTCATGCTGAAAGGCAAATCAAAGGGAAAAGGGAGAAAGGGAAGGGTCAACCGGCGCCGGGCGTTCTGGTGTTTCAGTGGCTGAGTGGTTCCGTGGTCAGGCCTTGAAGGCAATCCAGGCACACCAGAACAGGCTGGAGAAAAAGCGCTTGGGCTGCACGAAACCGGCCTGGGCCAGCATCTGCTCCACCGCCTCTTCCGAGGCCGGTGGAACCGCGCCCTGCCGGATTTTGCCGAGTTTCGCATGGACAGCGGCCTCGTCCACGCCCGCCATGCGCCAGCGCATGGCCCAGGCTTCAAGGAACAGCGGCTCGCTGTCATAGCGGTAGCGATTGCAGGCCAGGATGAAGGGCGCCCCAGGCGCCAGCCGCGCCGACAGGGCCTGCAGCAGCTGCAGCTTGTCCGCGTCGTCAGGGACGTGGTGCAGCACGCCGATCAGCGTGGCCGCGTCGAACACCGTGCCGGCCGGCAGGTCCTGCACGGCGAAGGGGGCGGCTTGCACCTGGGCCGACAGCCCCGCTGCGGCGATGCGGTCCATGGTCTGGTCCAGCATGGGGGCCGAGGGGTCGGCAGCCGTGAATTTCCACAGCGGCCTGAGCCGCGCCGTGGCCAGTATCTCCTGGCCCGTGCCACCGGCACCGCCAATCAGCACGGACTTCGGGCCGGCATCCAGGCTGGCAGCCAGCAGGCAGGCGGCCAGTTCGTGGCAGGCGTCGTAGCCGGCCAGTGCAATACGGCTTTGCGTTTCGTACTCGGCCGCGCGGGAGGTGTCGAACTTGGCGGCGGAAGCCGCCTGTGGCAAGGCTTGGTTCATGGCCTGGCATTGTGCTGAGGCCACGGTCCCTGCAAAAGCGCCCATGTGCGATGGCCCACCCCTGCAAAGCAGGATGGTGGGCCATCTTCGGGGGAGGAGCGGTGCAGGTGCCCGTCAACGGGCCATGCGCCTACTTGCCCCAGGAGTCCTTGAGACCCGTTGCGCGGTTGAACACGGGCTTGCCCGGTGCGTGGTCCTTGCGGTCGGCCACGAAGTAGCCGAAGCGCTCGAACTGGAACTTGTCGTCAGGCTGCGCGTTGGCCAGCGAAGGCTCCACATAGGCGGTCACCACCTTGAGGCTGTCCGGGTTGAGCAGCGTCAGGAAGTCCTTGCCACCCGCATCGGGCTGCGGGTCGGTGAACAGGCGGTCGTACAGGCGCACCTCGGCCTGCACGCCGTCGGCCACGCCCACCCAGGTGATGGCGGCCTTGACCTTGACGCTGTCCGCACCCGGCGTGCCGCTCTTGGTGTCGGGCACCACGGTGGCCAGCACCTTGGTGACGTTGCCCTCGGCATCCTTCTCGCAGCCCGTGCACTCGATCACGTAACCGCCCTTCAGGCGCACCTTGTTGCCGGGGAAAAGGCGCTTGTAGCCCTTGGGCGGCACTTCGGCGAAGTCCTCGCGCTCGATCCACACCTCGCGGCCCAGCGTGAAGCGGCGCACCGGCACCTGCTGGCCTTCGGCGGCGTGGGGCAGGGCGGGCAGCTCGCAGGCTTCCAGGTGCTCGGCGCTGCCGAAGACCTCGGCCCAGTTGGTCAGCTCCAGCTTGAGCGGGTCCAGGGCCACCATGCCGCGATGGGCCTGGTTCTCCAGGTCCTCGCGCAGGCAGCCTTCCAGCGTGGAGTAGTCGATCCAGGCGTAGTCCTTGGTCACGCCGATGCGCTCGCAGAAGGCCTGGATGCTCTGGGGCGTGTAGCCACGGCGGCGCAGGCCGACGATGGTGGGCATGCGCGGATCGTCCCAGCCGCTGACGATGCCGTTGTCCACCAGGTGCTTGAGCTTGCGCTTGCTGGTGATCACATAGGTCAGGTGCAGGCGCGAGAACTCGTACTGGCGCGGCTGCGGCGCGGCGATCAGGCCGCCTTCGCGCAGATGGTCCAGCAGCCAGTCGTAGAACGGGCGCTGGTCCTCGAACTCCAGCGTGCAGATGCTGTGGGTGATGTGCTCCAGCGCGTCCTCGATGGGATGGGCGAAGGTGTACATCGGGTAGATGCACCACTGGTTGCCGGTGTTGTGGTGCTCGGCATGGCGCACGCGGTAGATGGCGGGATCGCGCAGGTTGATGTTGGGCGATGCCATGTCGATCTTTGCGCGCAGCACGGCAGCGCCATCGGGCAGCTTGCCGTCGCGCATTTCGCGAAAGCGCGCCAGGTTCTCGGCCACCGTGCGGCTGCGGAACGGGCTGTCCACGCCGGGGCGCGAGAAATCGCCGCGGTTGGCCTTCATGTCGTCGGCGCTTTGCTCGTCCACATAGGCCAGGCCCTGCTCGATCAGGTACTCGGCTGCGCGGTACATGAAGTCGAAGTAGTTGCTGGCGAAGTACAGGTTCTCGTGACCGTCGGCTTCCTTCCAGCCGAAGCCCAGCCAATGGACGGCATCGATGATGCTGTCCACGTACTCCTGGTCTTCCTTCTCGGGATTGGTGTCGTCGAAACGCAGGTGGCAGGCACCTTCGTAGTCGCGCGCCAGGCCGAAGTTCAGGCAGATGGCCTTGGCGTGGCCCACGTGCAGGTAGCCGTTGGGCTCGGGCGGGAAGCGTGTGCGGATCTTCGCCACGTCCACCTGGCCCTGGTTGTGGTGGTCGCCATCACCGGGGCTTCCACCCCAGCGGCGCTGGGCGTGGGTACCGTTGGCCAGGTCGGCCTCGATGATTTGGCGCAAGAAGTTACTCGGTTTGACCGGATCTTTGGAGATGGGGGAGGCGTCAGCAGAGCTCATCGCAGCATTGTAGGCGCCCGCCTGCAGACCCGCTCCGGACGGCTTTCGGACAGCCGCGCCAGCCAAGGGTTGAGGCATTTGGAAACAAACTTGTATAAAAGCCTGCCATCCGTAGACCCCTCTCGCGCGTTGAGAATGCAGGGCGTATGCCGTCCCCCTGTGCCAAAGTGCGGGAAGGCGGCACCAGCGGCAATGCCTGCCACGCCTGTCCAACTTCGAGGAGAGACACCATGACAACGACAGCTTCCCCGTGGGTTGCAAAAGCAGCAGCAGCCGGCCTGGCCCTGGCCGCCCTCATGGCTTCGGGCGCCGCCCAGGCCCGGGGCGATGTGCAATGGTCCATCAGCCTGAATTCGCCGGGCATGTATGGCCCGCCCGTCTATGTCGCGCCTGCCCCCGTGTATGTGGCACCGCCCCAGCCCATCTACTACGCGCCCCCGCCGCCGGTCTACTACGCGCCGCGCGCCGTCTACCGTGCTCCGCCCGTCGTGGTCGTTCCCGGCTACGGATACGGCTATGGCGGCGGCTACCGGGGTGGATACCGTGGCGAGTACCGCCATGGCCACGGACATGGCCACGGGCATGGCCACTGGCGCCGTTGATCTGAGCTGAACCACGCTGAACCGACTCTTGCCGCCCCTTGGGGCGGCTTTTTCCGTGGTGCCTGCGCCAGGACCGGGCCGGGGATGGCCCGCATAATCCAGTCCGTTGGAAACCTGGAGTGTCCCCGCCGTGAAAACCGTCTATGTCCTCAATGGCCCGAACCTGAACCTGCTGGGCCTGCGTGAACCCGCCATCTATGGCTCCCAGACCCTGGCCGATGTGCGTGCGCTGTGCGAAGCCGCCTGCGCGCGCTACGGGCTGGGGCTGGAGTTCCGCCAGAGCAACCACGAAGGCGAACTGGTGGACTGGGTCCACGAAGCCGGCCGCGTGCACGCCGAAGGCCGTCTGGCCGGCCTGATCTTCAACGCCGCCGCCTACACCCACACCAGCGTGGCCTTGCTGGATGCCGTCAAGGGCACGGGCGTGCCGCTGGTGGAGCTGCACATCAGCAACGTGCATGCGCGCGAGAGCTTCCGCCACCACTCCTACCTGTCGGCCGCCGCGCGCGCCGTGATGTGCGGCTTTGGCGTGGCCGGCTACGGCCTGGCCATTGACGCCGTGGCCCAGTGGTGAATACGCCCGCCGCCATTGAGCGCCTGCGCGCCCAGGCGCGGCGCCTGACCACGCCGCTGTCTGCCGCGCAGCCCGAAGACGGCCACATGGTCTGGCATGTCTGGGGCGAGGCACGCGCGGGCGAGCTGCCCATCGTCATGCTGCACGGCGGCAGCGGCAGCTGGACGCACTGGCTGCGCTGCATGGACGCGCTGCTGGCCCAGGGGCGCCAGCTGTGGATACCCGACCTGCCGGGCTTTGGCGATTCCGATGGGGTGCCAGGCGGCCAGGATGCCGACACCCTGGTCGGGCCGCTGCGCCAGGGCCTGCGGCAACTGCTGGCCGATGGCAGTGCGCCCGCCGCCCCGCTGTGCGATCTGGTCGGTTTCTCTTTTGGCGGCATGACGGCCGGCATGCTGGCCGCCGCCGACGGCACGCTGGCCCGGCGCCTGGTGCTGGCTGGGGCGCCCGGCATGGGCGTGGGCAAGGGCCTGGCCGTGCGGCTCAAGGGCTGGCGCCACCTGGCCACGCCCGAGGCGCAGGCCGTGGCCCACCGCTACAACCTGCAGGCGCTGATGCTGCATGACGCCAGCCTCATCGACGAGGACACCCTGGCCCTGCATGTGCTCAACGTGGAGCGTGACCGCCTTCCGCGCCGCCGTCTCTCGCACACCGACGTGCTGGCGCGTGCCCTGCAGGCCGTGGACGGCCCCGTATGGGCCATCTATGGCGAGCACGACGCGCTCTACCCGGGCCCGATGATGCAGGAGCTGGCCCAGGCCTTTGCACGCCATGCGCGCGACTTCCGCGGCCTGGCCCTGGTGCCCGGCGCGGGCCACTGGGTCATGCATGAGCGTCCCGATGCCTTTGTGGCGGCATTGACCGCTGCGCTGGATGCCTGAGCGCATGCGGCCCATCGAGCTGCACGAGGTGCAGTGGACCGCCATGCGCGCCCAGGGCGCGGGCGGCCAGAACGTGAACAAGGTCTCCAGCGCCGTGCACCTGCGCTTTGACGTGCGCGCCTCGCGCCTGCCCGAGGCCGTGCAGCAGCGCCTGCTGGCCCTGCGCGACGGCCGCATCACCAACGAGGGCGTGGTCGTCATCAAGGCCCAGCAACACCGCACGCAGGAACAGAACCTGCGCGCCGCGCTGCAGCGGCTCAACGTGCTGGTGGCCGCCGCCTATCCCGAGCCCATCCTGCGCCGCGCCACCCGGCCCACGCTGGGGTCGCAGCGGCGCCGCCTGGAAAGCAAGAGCCGGCACGGCGCCACCAAGGCCCTGCGCGGGCGCCCGCGCGACGATTGATCCGGATTGACCCGGCCAGCGCAACAATGTGTGCTGCCGCTGGCGGCTTGGCGCGGCGCCCGGGCGTCCCTACATTAGGGGAATGCAAGACTCCCACGCTCCCCACTCTCCCCGGGTTTCCTCCGCCGCCGGTGCCCGGCTGCCCGTGCTCTATGTCTCCCACGGCTCGCCCATGTTCGCGCTGGAGCCGGGTGAAACCGGCCCCGTGCTCGCGCAATGGGGCAGGGCGCTGCGCCAGGCCTCCGGCCCGCTGCGCGGCGTGGTCGTCATGTCGCCGCACTGGATGTCGCACGGCGTGGAAGTCATGACCGGCGCCACGCCCTCCACCTGGCATGACTTCGGCGGCTTTCCGCCCGCACTCTACGAACTGCAGTACCCGGCCCCCGGCGCGCCCCAGCTGGCGCAGGAAGTCATGGACCGCCTGCAGGCCGCAGGCATTGCCGCCAGCGCCAACGCGCAGCGGCCCTTCGACCACGGCGCCTGGGTGCCGCTGATGCATTTGCTGCCGGATGCCGACCTGCCCGTGGTGCAGCTGTCCCTGCCTGCCTCGGCCGGGCCGGCCGAAACCCATGCGCTGGGCGCGGCACTGGCGGGGCTGCGCGATGAGGGCGTGCTCATCGTCGGCTCCGGCAGCATGACGCACAACCTGGGCGAATTCCGTGGCGGCACGGGCGAGGCCACGGTGCGGGTGGACGACGCCGTGCAGGCCCTGCGCAGCCAGGATGGCCTGCAGGACGACCATGCCGTCGGCGGCTCCAGCGCCTCCTCGCCCTACGTGCAGGACTTCAGCCGCTGGATCGAATCGCGCCTGCAGGCGCAGGACCTGCCTGCGCTGCTGGACTACCGCGCCCGCGCGCCTTCGGCCCGGCGCGCCCATCCCAGCGAGGAGCACTTCATGCCGCTGTACTTCGCGCTGGGCGCGGCCGGCGCGACAGCGCGGCCACGGTATCTGAGCCGCGAAGTCATGTATTCCATCCTGGCCATGGATGCGATGGCCTTCGAGGACGCGCAGGCGGCATAACCTCCTGCTGCCGCGGACTTGGCGAGGCGCCACAATGGCGCGTTGCCCGGGACCACCCCGGTCCTGGAAATCGCTAAAAAACCAAGGAGTCCGTGATGATCGACCTGCCTCTGGTGGCGCTGGAGCGCCCCGCACAACCCGCACCGGGGCAGCAGCCCTGGCTGCTGGTGCTCATGCATGGCGTTGGCAGCAATGAGCAGGATCTGTTCGGCCTCGCATCGTTCGTGCCGCCGCAGTTCCACGTGCTCAGCCTGCGCGCTCCGTTTTCCATGGGTCCCTCAGCCCATGCCTGGTTCCAGTTCACGGTGGATGCCAACGGCACGCGCCACATCCACGCATCGCAGGAAGAGCACAGCCGCGCCCTGGTGGCCCAGACCGTGCAGCAGGCCGGAGCGCGGCTGGACATCCCTGCCCAGCGAACCGTGGCGGGCGGCTTCAGCCAGGGCGGCATCATGGCGCTCAGCCTGCTGCTGACCCAGCCCGCGCTGCTGCGCGCCGCCATGTGCTGGCACAGCCGCCTGCTGCCCGAGGCCTTGCCGCACCAGGCTCCTGACGCGGCCTTTGACGGCAAGTCGCTCTGGGTCAGCCACGGCACCTACGACAACGTCATTCCGCTGACCAGCGCCCACGCCATTCGCAGCCACGTGCAGCGCCTGCCGCTGCAACTGAGCTACCACGAGTACCCCAGCATGCACGAAATCCGCCCCGACGAGCTGCAGGCTGCCATGGCCTGGCTCCAGGATCTGGGCACGCAGGGCTGAGACGGCCGGGTAAGCCGGGTAACGCGTTGTTGCCAGGCGCGCACGATGGCCTGCGCAGGCAGCGGGGCGGCTTATAAACACAAGGCAGGGGCCGGTGTCAGCAAAGCCGGGGAACCCTGGTTGTGCTTTGCTGTCGCACGTCCTGCGGCAACTGAGCTGCCAGCCCCCTGCCCAAGCCAAAGGACCCATCCATGCCAGAACGCGATCCCCAAGACTTCCGCCCTCGCGCCAGATCCTCCGGCCCATCGGCCTTCGGCATCGCCGCAGCGGTGCTGGCGGCTGCCGCCCTGGGGGGCGCGGCCTGGTGGTACTGGTGGCGTCCCGCCGCCGTGCCCGAGGCGCCGGCGGAAGTGGCGCAGGCGCCCGCCCAGTCCACCCAGCCCTCCGAACTTGAACCCGTCCCCGCGCCCGAGCTGACCGAGCCCCAGAACCCTGTCGATGCGCTGGAGCAACCCGCCTCCGGCCTGCCCGCGCTGCAGGACTCCGACGCCCATGTCACCCAGGCCCTCAACGGCCTGCTGGGCCGTGACAAGGCCGGCAGCTTTCTGCAGATGGACGGCTTTGTGCGCCGCGCCGTGGCCACCGTGGACAACCTGACCCGCTCCCAGGCCCCTGCACGGCTTTGGCCCGTGCACCCGGCGCCTCAGCGTTTCACGGTGGAGGGCGCGGCAGAGGCTGGTGATGCGCAGGCCATCGCCCCCGCCAACGCCGCACGCTACAAGGCGTTCGTGACCTTTGCCGAGTCCATTCCCATGGACGGGGCCGTCAAGCTCTATGCCCGGCTGTATCCCCTGTTCCAGACCGCCTATGAAGACCTGGGCTATCCCAGCCGCTATTTCAACGATCGCCTCATTGCCGTCATAGACCACCTGCGCGCCGCGCCCGAGCCCGCGGGCCCGGTGCAGGTACGGCTGACCAAGGTGGAGGGCGAGGTGCCCTCCATCCAGCCCTGGGTGCGCTACGAATACGCCGACCCTGAGCTGCAGGCCCTGTCCAGCGGCCAGAAGATGCTGGTGCGCGTGGGCCTGGACAACGAGCGCCGCCTCAAGGCCGTGCTGGGCGAGCTGCGCCGCCGCATCGCCACCGGCGAGATGGCCAAGCCTGCGGGCTGAGTCGGGGTTCGGATCAACCCGCCGCAGGCAGGGGCAGGGCGGTCTTGTACCGCACCTGCTTGAGCGTGAAGCTGGAGCGGATCTTCTCTATGCCGGGAATCGGCGTGAGCTGCTCCACGATGAAGCGCTCCAGCGCACCGATGTCGGCCAGCGCCACGCGGATCAGGTAGTCGGCGTCGCCGCTCATCAGATAGCACTCCATGACCTCGTCGTGCTCGGCAATGCGGCGCTCGAAGTCGGCCAGCGATTCCTTGGCCTGGGACTTCAGGCTGATGTTGATGAACACATTCAGCCCCAGCCCCAGCGCCGACGCATTGGCCAGCGCCACATAGCGCGCGATCACGCCGGCCTTCTCCAGTGCCTTGACGCGCGCCAGGCAGGGCGACGGCGACAGATGCACGCGCCGCGCCAGCTCCACGTTGGACAGCGAGCCGTCCGTTTGCAACTCGGCCAGAATGCGCAAGTCGATGGTGTCCAGTTTCATGTGCTGGATTTTATGTAGATACCGGCATGAAATGCTGGAATATGGCGTTTTCCTTATCCATGAACGGCTGCTCATGCCGGCCTGCCAGTCCTAAAGTGGCGGACATGAACGCACCCACGCCACTGGCCGCGCTGGCCGATATCGATACTGACCCCCAGGAAACCGCCGAATGGCGCGAGGCCTTTCTGGCCCTGGTCGCCACAGAAGGTCCGCAGCGAGCGCGCTTCGTGCTGGAAGAGCTGGCGCGCATGGCGCGCGAGCAGCGCCTGGGCTGGCAGCCCGACCTGAACACGCCCTATGTGAACAGCGTGGCGGCGCAGCAGCAGCCGGTGTTTCCGGGCGACCTGGCCATCGAGGAGCGGCTGGCGTCCATCATGCGCTGGAACGCGCTGGCCATGGTGGTGCGCGCCAACCAGGCCTATGGCGAGCTGGGCGGCCATATTGCCAGCTATGCCAGCGCGGCCGACCTGTTCGAGACCGGGTTCAACCATTTCTTCCATGCCCGGGAGGGGCTGGCGCCGGGCCAGCACCGAGGCGACCTGGTGTTCTTCCAGCCGCACAGCGCGCCCGGCGTGTATGCGCGGGCCTTCCTGGAAGGGCGGCTGACCGAGCAGGACCTGCAGCACTACCGCCAGGAGATCAGCGCGCCGGCGGCAGGCGCACAGGGCCTGTCCAGCTATCCCCATCCCTGGCTGATGCCCGATTTCTGGCAGTTCCCGACGGGCTCCATGGGCATAGGCCCCATCAGCAGCATCTACCACGCGCGCTTCATGCGCTATCTCACGCACCGCCGCCTGCTGGACTGCCAGGAGCGCAAGGTCTGGGGCGTGTTCGGCGACGGCGAGATGGACGAGCCCGAAAGCATGAGCGCCCTCACGCTGGCCGCGCGCGAGGGGCTGGACAACCTGGTCTGGGTGGTCAACTGCAATCTGCAGCGTCTGGACGGCCCGGTGCGCGGCAACGGCCGCATCGTCGATGAGCTGGAACGGCTGTTTGCCGGCGCGGGCTGGAACGTGGTCAAGCTGCTGTGGGGCAGCGACTGGGACGGGTTGTTTGCGCGCGACCTCACCGGCACCCTGGCGCGCACGCTGGGCGGCACAGTGGACGGGCAGATGCAGACCTTCGCCGCCAAGGACGGACGCTACAACCGCGAGCATTTCTTTGGACAGAACCCCGAGCTTGCCGCGCTGGCCCAGGGCCTGACGGACGAGCAGATCGACCGCTTGAAGCGCGGCGGCCATGACCTGGTGAAGATCCATGCGGCCTATGCAGCGGCTGCCGCCCATCGCGGCCAGCCCACGGTGATCCTTGCCCATACCAAGAAGGGCTACGGCATGGGATCGGCCGGGCAGGGCAAGATGACCACGCACAGCCAGAAGAAGCTGGACGAGTCCGACCTGATCGAGTTCCGCAACCGCTTCAACCTGCCGCTCAGTGACGAGCAGGCCAAGGGCCTGGCCTTCCATAAACCTGCCGATGACAGCGCCGAGATGCAGTACCTGCGCGATCGCCGCACGGCCCTGGGCGGCGCACTGCCGCGCCGCGAAACGGTGTGCGACCGCGTGCCCGTTCCAGCGCTGGATCAGTACGCGCAGTTTGCGCTGGCGCCTGCCGGCAAGGAGATGAGCACCACCATGGCCTTCGTGCGCATGCTGGGCGGCCTGCTCAAGGACGCGCAGCTGGGTCCGCGCATCGTGCCCATCGTGGCGGACGAGGCGCGCACCTTCGGCATGGCCAACCTGTTCAAGCAGGTGGGCATCTACAGCAGCCTGGGGCAGCGCTACGCGCCCGAGGACATCGGCTCGGTGCTGTCCTACCGCGAGGCGCTGGACGGCCAGATCCTGGAAGAGGGCATCAGCGAGGCCGGCGCCATCGCCAGCTGGACGGCGGCAGCCACCAGCTACAGCGTGCACGGCCTGGCCATGCTGCCGTTCTACATCTACTACTCCATGTTCGGCTTCCAGCGCGTGGGCGACGCCATCTGGGCGGCGGCCGACCAGCGGGCGCGCGGCTTTTTGCTGGGCGCCACCTCGGGCCGCACCACGCTGGGCGGCGAGGGCCTGCAGCACCAGGACGGCTCCAGCCATCTGGTGGCGGCCACCATTCCCAACTGCAAGGCCTGGGACCCCGCGCATGCGGGCGAGCTGGCCGTGATCCTGGACGCCGGCATGCGCGAGATGCTGGTGGAGCAGCGCGACGTTTTCTACTACATCACCCTGATGAACGAGAACTACGCCCAGCCCGACCTGCCACCGGGCGCGGCCGAAGGCGTGCTGCGCGGCGGCTATGTGTTCAGCCGCTTTGGCGATGCGGGCCGTGCCACGCAGCATGTCACCTTGCTGGGATCGGGCGCCATCCTCACCGAAGTGCTCAAGGCCGCCGAGCAATTGGCCAGCGAGGGCATGGCCGCCACCGTGGTCAGCGTGACCAGCTGGAGCGAACTGGCGCGCGATGGCGTGGCCTGCGAGCAGCGCATGCTGGCAGGTGAGGCACCTGGCCAGCCCTGGATCGCCCAACTGCTGGACGCCACGCAGGGCCCGGTGATTGCTGCCACCGACTATGTGCGCGCCGTGCCCGAGACCGTGCGCGCCTTCCTGCCCGCAGGCAGGCGATTCCTCACCCTGGGCACGGACGGCTTTGGCCGAAGTGACACGCGTGCCGCGTTGCGCGGCCACTTTGGCGTGGACGCGCACAGCGTGGCGCAGGCGGCGCGCCGCTGCAGCCAGGCGGCCTGAGCCCGGCGGGCGAGCCGCCACCCCATACACTGACGGATACACCGACGGTGAAATCAGCGGCCCCTTGCGGGCCGCTTTTTCGTGCGCGCCCGAGGCGGCTGCGCGCGCTTTCTCCTTGCATTGATTAAGCCCGCGTTAAATGCGCTATTGGCTTATCGTTTTCGTCGGCTTGCATGGAAAAAATAAGGGGATACCACTAGAATTCGTATATATAAGAAGATATTGCGCAAAGAGATGATCATTTGCTGCAATGGCTGCAGGCGTTGGGTTGAGTATCTCGTCAATATCCGTTTTTGCCTCTTTCAATAATAATTCATTTCAGTGGATCGAAGACGATGAAACTCTCGCTCAAGCAAGGCCTGCTGTGCGTGGCCGCGCTGTCGGCCGCCGCCTGGCAACTGGCCATTTCGGCGCCGGCGCCCGGAGTGGACCATGCGCAAATGCCACAAATCATTGATGACCTGCCTGCCGATTACGCGGCGGACCTGACGGCGGAGCAAAGAAGCCTGGTCGATCGCGGGCGATATATCGCACGCCTGGGCGATTGCGTTGCCTGCCACACCGGCAATAAATCCCAGCCCATGGGTGGTGGGCTGGCGCTGGAGACGCCATTCGGCAAGATCTATTCCACCAATATCTCGCCCAACGCCGATACGGGCATGGGCAAATACAGCTTCGAGCAGTTCGACCGCGCCATGCGCAAGGGCGTGGCAGCCGATGGCCGCAACATGTACCCGGCCATGCCCTATCCCTCCTACGCCAAGATGACGGCCGAGGACATGCAGGCCCTGTACGCCTATCTGCTGCAGGGCGTGGCGCCCGTGAAGGCGGCCAACAAGGAGTCCGACCTGGGCTTCCCCTTCAACCAGCGCTGGGGCCTGGCGCTGTGGAACTGGGTGTTTCTGGATGACACGCCCTTCCAGCCCCAACCGCAGCAAACTGCCCAGTGGAACCGGGGTGCCTACCTGGTGCAGGGCCTGGGCCACTGCGGCGCCTGCCATACGCCGCGCGGGGTGGGCTTCCAGGAAAAGACCATGACCGGCGAGGGCAGCAAGGGCGAGTATTTCCTGGCCGGCGAGACCGTGGAGAACTGGCGCGCGCTGAGCCTGCGCAATCTGTGGACACCCGAGGAAACCGCCCAGTTGCTCAAGACCGGGCGCAACAGCCACGGCACGGTCTCCGGCAACATGGTCGACGTGGTGCAGCACAGCACGCAGTACATGAGCGATGAGGACCTGCTGGCCATTGGCACTTATCTGAAGTCACTGCCCGCAGGCAAGAACGATCTGCCCATGCAGGTGGCCCAGGGGCCGGGGCCGATCATCGCCCCGCATCCGGCGTCGCAGGCTTCCGTGCATGCGCCATCCGCCACGTCGGCAGTGTCTTCCGACGTGCCTGCCGATCTCTACGCCAGCCGGGGCGGCCTGGGCTATCTGCAGTTCTGCGCCGACTGCCACCGTGCCGATGGCGGTGGCGTGAAGGACGTGTTTCCGCCGCTGGCCGGCAATTTCTCGCTGCAGTCGCAGGACCCGTCCACGCTGATCCATCTGATGCTGGTGGGCTGGAAGGCGCCCGTCACGCAAAGCCATGCGCGGCCGCTGACCATGCCGGCCTTCGCACAGCTCAAGGATGCGGAGATTGCCGACATCCTCAACTTCGCCCGCAAGAGCTGGGGCCGTGCCGATGCGCGCGAGATCCATGCCAGGGAGGTGCAATCCATGCGCAAGCAGCTCGATGCCAAGGGCGAAAGCGCACGCCCCTTCGAGACGCCGCGCCTGGCCGCCATGCTGGACGAATCCAACGCGAAGCAACTGGTCTACGGTGCCCGCCTGAACATAGAGACGCGTGACCTGCTGCCCAGGAATGTGGGCAATGCGCTGAACTGCGCCAGCTGCCACCTGAACGCGGGCACCGTGGCCGATGGTTCGCCCTATATCGGTGTCTCGGCCTTCTTCCCCGGCTATGCGCCGCGCGCGGGCCGCGTCATCACGCTGGAGGACCGCATCAATGGCTGCTTCCTGCGCTCCATGAACGGCAAGCCGCTGCCGCTGGAGTCCGACGAAATCAAGGCCATGGTCGCCTACTTCGACTGGATGCGCCGCGAAACCAAACCCGAAGACAAGGTTGAAGGCCGGGGCGTGGGCAAGATCAGCCAGTCCATCGTGCCCAACGTGGACAACGGCAAGAAGGTCTATGCGGCCCAGTGCGCGGTCTGCCATGGCGGCGAGGGCGAGGGCGTGAAGAATGCCAAGGGCCAGTGGGTCTATCCGCCGCTGTGGGGTGACGAGTCCTTCAACATCGGCGCGGGCATGGCGCGCACCTACACGGCAGCGGCCTTCGTCAAGCGCAACATGCCCATCGCCTTCCATGGCAACTTCCCGCTGGGCCAGGGCGGCCTCAGCGACCAGGAGGCCGTGGATGTGGCCGAGTACTTCAGCCACCAGCCGCGCCCGGACTTTGCTAACAAGCACAAGGACTGGCCCAAGGACAAGAAGCCGGCCGATGCGCGGTACTGATGCGCCATCGAGGGAGAAGAAGGAGTTCCCGCCACGCGGCGGAGCCTGAAGGCGGGGCAGGGAGCGATTCCTGCCCCGCCTTTTTTCGAGGGCAGTGCCCCGTCTTGCGCGCGCTGCGGATCCTTCTTGGCGGCGGCCAGTTCATTGCCCAGCCCCTGCACGTGTTGCTGCCGTTGCTTGGCCATCTGCTGCAGCCGGCCGGCTTGGTTCCAGGCCTTCCCGGAAGCGCGTTCGGCGCGCTCAGCCCGCGCGCTGCAGCAGCACCGGCACCGAGGAGGCCAGCAGCGCCACGCCGGACAGGCACAGCAGGCCCAGCACGATCTGCCGGAAACGCATCTCGCTGATGCCGATATACAGCCTGGAGCCCAGCAGCGATGGAATGAGCATGGCCGGCGCCACGATGGCGAACAGCGGCAGCATGCTGCGCGTGACCATGCCGGTGCCCAGGTAGGTGGCCATGGTCACGGCCAGCATGGACAGGTTGAAGTTCTGGATGACGGAGCGCTGCTCATCCTTGGGGTAGCCGCGCAGCGTGCACCACAGCGTGGGCAGCGTGCCGGTGAAGCCGCCCAGTCCGCCCATCACGCCGCCCGCCAGGCCGACGGTACCATCGGCCACCCGGCCGCCGCGCGCCAGCCTGGGCAGCCGGGCCGACAGCAGCATCACCGGGCACCACAGCACCAGCATGCCGCCCAGCAGGGCCTTGAACCAGGCCATGTCCAGGTGCGGCAGCAGCAAGACGCCCAGCGGAATGCCGGCAAGACCGCCCAGGATGAAGGGCAGCAGCTTTGCCAGCGCAAACCCGCGCCGCACGGTAATGGCCGACAGCACCTGGCCCAGCAGCGAGCCGAAGACGGTGAGCACGGCCGCATCGCGCGGCTCCAGCACCCAGGCCCAGAACGACATGGCCACCATGCCGAAGGCAAAGCCCGACAGGCCCTGCACGAATCCGGCCGCCGCCGCCCCCAGCGCGATGATGAAAAACATGCCATCCATGGTCTGCCTGGTCCTTTCGTTTTGGGTGTGCAAGACGCAGGAATTCTGGAACGCGCGCATAAGCAGAAATTCGTTTGTTTTTATTGTTCAATATGGTTTTGCTTATGACGCGCCACGCCTGAATCCATGCCGCAAAACCGCACTGCATCGACCGCTGCCCAACTGGCCCACCGCATGGCCACGCGACTGAAGATGAAGCATTTGCTGCTGCTGCGCTCCATCAGCGAACTGGGCACGCTGACCCGCGTGGCCGAGCGCATGGCCACCAGCCAGCCCGCCGTGACCCAGGCCCTGGCCGAGCTGGAGTCATTGTTCGGCGCGCCGCTGTTCCTGCGTTCTGCGCGCGGCATGGAGCCTACGGAGCTGGGCGCGCTGGTGCTGGCGCGCGCCCGGGGCATGCTGGCCGATCTGGACCATTGGGCCCACGACATTGAGGCCGTGGGGCAGCAGCGTGCGGCGCACCTGCAGGTGGGTGTCATCCCCTTTCTGCCGGCGCGCATGCTGGCCGATGCCATCGGCAGGACGCGGCCGCAAGGCCGGCGCATCACTGTCACGCTGCATGAGGACACCAGCGACCGCCTGCTGCAAAAGTTGCGCGCACATGAGCTGGACTGCGTGATTGGCCGCGCCTCGGCCGTGCTGGACATGAGCGGCATACGGCACAGCGTGCTTTATGAGCAGGAGCCTCGCCTGATCGCCCACCGCAGTCTGGCCACACGGCTGGGGCGCCGGCCTTTGCAATGGGCCGAACTCACGGGGCTTGACTGGGTGCTGGGCCAGCGCCGTACGCCCATGCGTGAGCAGATCACCGACTTTTTTCTGCGCGCGGGCGTGGAGCCGCCGCCGCCGTTTGTGGAAACGCTCTCGGCCAAGGTGATCGGCGAACTGGTGGCGGCCAATGAGCGGGCCGTGTCCATCGTGCCGGCTGACATTGCCGAGGAACTGGTGCGCATCGCGGGCGTGGGCATCGTGCGCCACCGTTTTGGCTGGACCCTGCCACCCATCACCCTGTTCGAGCGCAAGGCGGGCGGGCAGTACGAGGAGCAGCGCCTGTTCGCCCAGGCACTGAAGGAGGTTTGCTCCGATCAGGGTTGACTGGTGGCCGGCTTGAAGAGCGCAGCCAGCAGCGGCGCCAGCGTGGGAAATTCCAGGGCAAAGCGGGCGCGGTCCACGAAGAAGGCCTCGCAGGCCACGGCGAAGAATTCGGCGGGCGCCGTGGCGCCATAGCCGTCCAGCCAGGGCCATTCGCCACCAAAGCGCTCGGCGATGGTGATCTGCTCACGGAAGGCGTCGTAGGCCGGTGCCCAGGCGGCCTGCCATATCTCGCGGGCATGGCGCGCGGAGCTGCTGCCCATGAAGCCCGGCGGCAGGGGCGGGCAGCCGTCGGCACCGCCGTTGCGCATGTCGATCTTGTGGGCGAATTCGTGGATCACCACATTGGCGGGCTGGCCGCCGTGGCCATGGTGGCTGGCGTGGGAGCCGCGCCCTGCGCCAATGGCCTGCCAGCTCAGCATGACGGGGCCGCCATGCATGGCCTCGCCCATGATCACTTCGTCGTAGTCGTGGATGACGCCGGCCTCGTCCATGCTCTGGCGCCGCGCCACGGCATCGCCCGGGTGCACCACGATGCCGACAAAGTCGTCATACCAGGACAGCGCCCCCTGCGGCTCGCCCCAGTGCAGCAGGGGCAGGCAGGCCTGGGCGGCAATTTCAAGCGCCATGGCATCGCTGACTTCCAGGCCGTGCGCGCCGTGGAAGCGCTTGCGCTGCAGGAAGGCGGCGGCCAGGGCGCGCAGCTTGGATTGCTCCTCCAGCGTCAGCGACGCGAGAAAAGGGTAGGCGGCCAGCGTGGACAGCCACAGCGGCGCGGGAATCTCGGGCACCGGCGACACCGTGGAGCGTGCGCGGCGGCCCAGTCTGCGGACCCAGCGGCCCAGTTGTTGCCAAAGGCTCATGGCGGGCTGGCCTGTTCAAGAACGTCGGACAGTGGCAGGCGCCGCAGGCCCATGCCGCGCTCCCAGCGCAGCACCTCGGCGCGGGGCGCGGGCGCCGCCAGATCCCAGTCGCTGAGCACGATGCGCCGCAGGCCATCGCCCAGGTCATGGTCGGCCGGGCGGTGCGTGTGGCCGTGGATCAGGGTGGCGGCACCTGCGGCATGCAGCCAGCTGCGCGTGGCCTGCGCGTCAAGGTCGGCATAGGTGGGCATGGCGGCGCCATGGCCGTCCGATTCCCGCTTGCGCGATTCGCTCTCCTGCCGAATGCCGCGTGCCTGGTCGCGGCGCACCTGCAGCGGCTGGGCCAGGAAGCCGGCCTGCCAGGCCGCCGAGCGGGCCATGGCGCGAAAGCGCTGGTAGTCCACATCGTCCAGGCACAGGGCATCGCCATGGCTGAGCAGGATGCGCTGGCCGCCGCAGTCAAGCACGGTGGGATCGGTCAGCGTGGTCGTGCCGCACAGCGCATCGAACTGCGCGCCGGTCAGGAAGTCGCGGTTGCCCTGCATGAAGAACAGCGGCGTGCGGGTGGCTGCCGCGCGCATGGCGGTGGCGCATTCGGCCTCGAAGCTGCCCGGCTCCAGCAGGGCGTCGTCACCCACCCAAACCTCGAACAGGTCGCCCAGCAAAAAGACGGCATCGGCCCGCGTGGCGGCCAGGTAGTTCCGGAAGGCCTGCACGGTGGCGGGCTCGCTGGCCTGCAGGTGCAGGTCCGAGATGAACTCCAGCGTGCGCCAGCCCGCAGGCAGTGTCCACTCGGCCGCAATGGGCGGCTCGGGAAGAGGGCGGGGCGCGGCGGTCTGGGCCATGGGACGGGGCACCCGGCAAGGGCGCTGCATGAAGGGCTGTAGGAGCCTTGGGACGGCTCTGGAGCGGGTCTGTTGTCCATGCGCACGGCCTGGTGCCATGCGCATGGACAACAGGGCGGCCGGACCCCAAAGGGCACGGCCGCCCAGTGTGCGGAAGCGCCTGATTACAGGGCCACGGCCTTTTCGATGATCACGTCATCCTTGGGCACGTCCTGGTGACCGCCGTTGCGGCCGGTCTTCACGCCACGCAGCTTGTCCACGATCTCGGTGCCCTTGATCACCTTGCCGAACACGGCATAGCCCCAGCCCTGTGCGCTGGGCGAGGTGTGGTTCAGGAAGCCGTTGTCGGCCACGTTGATGAAGAACTGGGCGGTGGCAGAGTGCGGGTCGCCGGTACGGGCCATGGCCAGGGTGTACTTGTCGTTCTTCAGGCCGTTCTTGGCCTCGTTCTCGATGGGGGCGTCCGTCTCCTTTTGCTTCATGCCGGGCTCGAAGCCGCCGCCCTGGATCATGAAGCCATCGATGATGCGATGGAAGATGGTGTTGTTGTAGTGGCCCTTGTTCACATAGGCCAGGAAGTTCTCTGTGCTCTTCGGGGCCTTGGCGGCGTCGAGTTCGATGGTGATGACGCCGTGGTCGGCGATGTGGAGTTCGACTTGGGGATTGCTCATGGCGATTCCTTGTTGGATGGAGGGGAAGGGCGTGCCACGCAAGGCGCGGCGCGCGGTTTACTTGACTTCGGTGGCCGAGAGGATGGTCACCGGCTTGGTGGGTACATTCTGGTGCATGCCCTGGTTGCCCGTGGCCACCGTGCGGATTTTGTCCACCACATCCATGCCCTGGACCACGCGGCCGAAGACGGCGTAGCCGTGTCCATCGGGCTTGGGCGCGTTGAGCATGTCGTTGTTCACCACGTTGATGAAGAACTGCGAGGTGGCCGAGTTGGGGTTGCCCGTGCGCGCCATGGCGATGGTGCCCCGGTCATTCTTGAGGCCGTTGTCCGCTTCCAGCGGAATCGGCGCGCGCGTGGGCTTTTCCTTGAGGCTGGCATCCATGCCGCCGCCCTGGATCATGAAGCCGTCCATCACGCGGTGGAACACCGTGCCGTCATAGTGCTTGTCGCGCACGTACTGCATGAAGTTGGCCACGGTCTTGGGGGCCTTGGCCTCGTTCAGCTCCAGCACGATGTCGCCCATGCTGGTCTTGATCTGCACCTTGGGCGTGGCGTTCTGCGCCATGGCGGGCAGGGCGGTGAAAAGGGAAGCGGCCAGGGCCATGCCGGCCAGGGAAAGCGACGCAATGCGGCGTGTGGTCATGCGAATCTCCTGTGAAAGCCAAAGGGCTGGGGGATGGAGTGGGGAAAACCGGGCAGGTTCCTGCGGGTGCGCGCCAGGCATGGCAAGACCCGATCGACCGCCGCACGCGCGCTGGCGCAAGGGCTGCGCGCGTGGGCCGGGGGCCTACTTGGCGGCGGTGACGGGCGCCAGCAGGTCGCGCAGCAGCTTGAGCTTGGGGCGCACGCTGGCCGCGCGGCCATCCAGGCCTTGCGCCTTGGAGTAGGCCTCGTAGGCCAGGCGGGCATGGATGTCGCCCAGGTTCTCGTAGGCGACGCCGTAGTTGGGGTTGTTGCGCACGGCGGATTCGAGCGCGGAGCGCGCCTTGTCGAGCTGGTTCTGGCCGGCATAGATGACCGCCAGATTGTTGTAGGGCTCGGGCAGCTCGGGGTAGTCCTCGATGAGCTGATTCAGCGCGGCGATGGCCTCGTCTGTCTTGCCGCTGTCGGTCAGTGCAACCGCCTTGAGAAAGCGCATCTGCGGGTCGCGTGCGTTCTTGGCCAGATAGGCATCGGCGCGTGCCAGCGCCTGGGTGCTCTTGCCGTTGCGCAGCAACTGATTCACTTCCGTATAGTCGTCGGCGTGGGCGTGGCCTGTTGCGAGCAGGGCCGCCAGTGCCGCGAGGCGCAGGGCGGAGCGAAACGAGTTGCGTAGAGGCATGTAGGTGCTTTCGGGGCCTCGGGGGAATGCCCCGCGGCGCGGGCTTATACTGCGGTCAATTGTAGCTGAGGGGTGTGCTGGGTCACACGGGCTCTGCGCCTGCCGCTCCTGCTCCCTGCTGAGCATGCCTGCATCGGCGCCAAGGGTCCGGCGGCGCGTGGGACGCGCCCCCTGCAGCGACCCTTTCTCCCCTGATAAACATCCATGAGTTTGCGTATCTACAACACGCTGTCGCGTGCATTGGAAGCGTTTTCGCCAATCGAACCGGGCCATGTGCGCATGTATGTGTGCGGCATGACCGTGTACGACCTGTGTCACCTGGGACACGCACGCTCCATGGTCGCTTTCGACGTGGTGCAGCGCTGGCTGCGTGCCAGCGGCCATCGCGTGACCTATGTGCGCAACATCACCGACATCGACGACAAGATCATCCGTCGCGCCGTCGAGAACGGCGAGACCATCCGCTCGCTGACCGACCGCATGATCGACGCCCTGCACCAGGACGCCGACGCCCTGGGCATCGAGCGCCCCACGCACGAGCCGCGTGCCACCGAATACGTGCCGCAGATGCTGTCCATGATCGGCCGTCTGCAGGACAAGGGTCTGGCCTATCAGGGCACGGATGGCGACGTGAACTTCGCCGTGCGCAAGTTCCCCGGCTACGGCAAGCTGTCGGGCAAGTCGCTGGACGAATTGCAGGCCGGCGAACGCGTGGCCGTGCAGGATGGCAAGCAGGATCCGCTGGACTTCGTGCTGTGGAAAAGCGCCAAGCCCGCCGAGCCGGAAGAGGTCAAGTGGGCCAGCCCCTGGGGCGTGGGCCGTCCCGGCTGGCACATCGAGTGCTCGGCCATGGGCTGCGAGATGCTGGGCGAGAGCTTCGACATCCACGGCGGCGGTGCCGACCTGCAGTTCCCGCACCACGAAAACGAGATCGCCCAGAGCGAAGGCGCGACCGGCAAGCCGTTCTCGCAGGTCTGGATGCACAATGGCTTCATCAACGTGGACAACGAGAAGATGTCCAAGTCGCTGGGCAACTTCTTCACCATCCGCGACGTGCTCAAGGAGTACGACGCCGAGACCGTGCGCTTCTTCGTCGTGCGCAGCCACTACCGCAGCCCGCTGAACTACAGCGACGTGCACCTGAACGACGCACGCGGCGCGCTCAAGCGCCTGTACACGGCGCTGAGCCTGGTCGCGCCTGCCGAGGTCGCCATCGACTGGAATCATCCCGCTGCCGCACGCTTCAAGGCGGCCATGGACGAGGACTTCGGCACGCCCGAGGCCGTGGCCGTGCTGTTCGAGCTGGCAGCCGAAGTCAACCGCAGCAAGAGTGCCGAGACGGCGGGCCTGCTCAAGGCATTGGCCGGCTGCCTGGGGCTGCTGCAGGGCGACCCGCAGGCCTTCCTGCAGGCGGGCACTTCGGAGATGGATGCCGGCGCCATCGAGGCGCAGATTGCCGCACGCGCAGCCGCCAAGGCGGCCAAGGACTGGGTCGAGGCCGACCGCATCCGCAAGGCGCTGCTGGAACAGGGCATCGTGCTCAAGGACTCCCCCGCAGGCACGACCTGGGAGGCAGCCGCAAAGGGCTGATCCGTATGCCTTGCCAGATGTGCCGCGCCAGGTGCGGGGAGGTGCTTTGATGGCCTCCGCCAAACCCCTGGACACCATGGATTTCGAGCAGTTGCCGCTGGTGGCCGATCTGCCCGTGCCCGAACAGCAACCGGCCCCGCTGCCGATGGTGACGCTGGGCGCGCGCGCAGGTTCGGCGCCTGCGGCCGCCGCTGCCGCTGCCTCCGCTCCCAAGGCCAAGATATCCCTGCCCGCGCCGCCCGAGGGTGCTCCGGCCTATTGGGCCGAGGCTTGCCGCCAGCTGGTGCGGCGCGATCGCGTGATGAAGCGCCTGATCCCGCGCTTTGCCCACCTGGCCTTGCAGCCCGGTGGCGATGCCTTCGCCACGCTGGCGCGCTCCATCGTGGGCCAGCAGATCTCGATGAAGGCTGCGCAGACGCTGTGGAACAAGTTCGCGCGCCTGCCCGCCCGCATGGCGCCTGACCTGGTGCTCAAGCTCAAGGTGGACGACATGCGCGCCGTGGGCCTGTCTGCCCGCAAGGTGGACTACCTGGTGGACCTGGCCATGCACTTCACCGAGCACCGCCTGCACCAGGACGACTGGCAGGGCATGAGTGACGAAGCCATCGTGGCCGAGCTCATGTCCATCCGAGGCGTGGGCCGGTGGACGGCCGAGATGTTCCTCATCTTCTACCTGCAGCGGCCCAATGTGCTGCCGCTGGACGATGCAGGCCTGATCTCGGGCATCAGCCAGAACTATTTTTCAGGCGACCCCGTCAGCCGCAGTGAGGCGCGTGAGGTTGCCGAGGCCTGGAAGCCGTGGTGCACCGTGGCGACTTGGTATATTTGGCGCTCGCTCGAACCGCAGCCTGCAGCCTGAAGACAAACCGATCACACCCGATCAACCCCCGTTTTCCGGCCGGAACGCATGCACCGTGCCTGGCTGGGACAAGGAGAAACAAGTTGGCGAAAAAGAACTTTCTGGATTTTGAGCAGCCCATCGCCGAGCTCGAATCCAAAATCGAGGAACTGCGCTACGTGCAGACCGAAAGCGCAGTCGATATCTCGGAAGAGATCGAGCAGCTCAGCAAAAAAAGCCTGCAGCTGACCAAGGACATCTACAGCGACCTCTCGCCCTGGCAGATCACCAAGATCGCGCGCCATACCGAGCGTCCCTACACGCTGGACTATGTGCGCGACTGCTTCACC
The DNA here is from genome assembly GCF_020523835.1 of Delftia sp. Lp-1. Taxonomy (NCBI): domain Bacteria; kingdom Pseudomonadati; phylum Pseudomonadota; class Betaproteobacteria; order Burkholderiales; family Comamonadaceae; genus Delftia; species Delftia sp. Lp-1. The sequence continues at coordinate 932,096 of NZ_JAJALJ010000002.1, forward strand.
GACTTCATCGAGATGCACGGCGACCGGCACTTCGCCGACGACCAGTCCATCGTGGGCGGGCTGGCGCGCTTCAATGGCATTTCCTGCATGGTCATCGGCCACCAGAAGGGCCGCGACACCAAGGAGCGCACGCTGCGCAACTTCGGCATGACGCGCCCCGAGGGCTACCGCAAGGCCCTGCGCCTCATGAAGACGGCCGAAAAGTTCGGCCTGCCGGTCTTCACCTTCGTGGACACGCCTGGCGCCTTCCCCGGCATCGAAGCCGAAGAGCGCGGCCAGTCCGAAGCCATTGGCCGCAACATCTACGAAATGGCCCAGCTGCAGACCCCCATCATCACCACCGTCATCGGTGAAGGTGGATCGGGCGGCGCCCTGGCCATTGCCGTCGCCGACCAGGTGCTGATGCTGCAATACGCCGTCTACTCCGTGATCAGCCCGGAAGGCTGCGCCTCCATCCTCTGGAAGACCGGCGAAAAGGCCCAGGACGCGGCCGATGCCATGGGCATCACGGCCCACCGCCTCAAGGCCCTGGGCCTGGTGGATAAGATCGTCAACGAGCCCGTGGGCGGCGCCCACCGCGACCCCAAGCAAATGGCAGCCTTCCTCAAGCGCGCGCTGGGCGATGCCTATCGCCAGCTGGCGGACCTCAAGCCCAAGGAACTGCAGGACCGCCGTTACGAGCGCCTGCAAAGCTACGGCCGCTTCGCCGACACCAAGGCCGACAACCGCTGAAGGCCTGCGCCACGCTCTGGCACACTGAACGGCTCCCCTGGGAGCCGTTTTCTTTTTGCGCCGGGACTCGGCCTGAGTCCTGACATACCTGATCCAAGCCTGTGGAAATTCCGATCACCGACCCGCTGCGCAATGTTCCGGCAGCCGCTCCAGGTGCTGCACCGGGTGCCGCTTTGGACGCCGCCATCCATCGCTTTGCGCCGCAACTGCCGCTGGCCGTGGCCTTCAGCGGAGGTGCGGACTCCACGGCGCTGCTGCTGGCCTGCGCCGAGCGCTGGCCGGGCCAGGTCGTGGCCATCCATGTGCACCACGGTCTGCAGTCAGCGGCCGACGCCTTTGTCGGCCAGTGCGAGAAAGTCTGCGCGCAGCATGCCGTTCCTTTGAAGATTCGCCGCGTGGACGCGCGCCACGCGCCGGGCCAGAGTCCTGAGGACGCCGCACGCCAGCTGCGCTACGCAACGCTGATAGAGGCCGCCCGCGAACCCTGGCCTGGGCAGGGCGCCAGCGGAGATCCCTTGCCGCCCGTTTGCAGCATGGCGCTGGCGCAACATGCGGACGACCAGGTCGAGACGCTGCTGCTGGCCCTGTCTCGCGGCGCCGGTGTGGCCGGGTTGGCTGCCATGCCGGCGCAGTGGAGCAGGGCGGGTCTCGAATGGCATCGTCCGCTGCTTGATCTGCCCGGCCAAGTCCTGCGTGACTGGCTTGCGGCGCGTGGCCAAGCGTGGGTGGAGGACCCGACCAATGCCGACGCGCGCTATACGCGCAATCGCATCCGCGCCCAGTTGCTGCCCGCGCTGCAGCAGGCCTTTCCCCAGTTTCGCGCCACGTTCGCGCGCAGCAGCCGGCATTGCGCCGAGGCGGCCGAACTTCTGCAGGAGATGGCGCAGGCCGATCTGGCGGCCATCGGCACCCCCCCCGGCATCACCGCCTTGCAGGCGCTGAGCCCCGCGCGCCAGGCCAATGTGCTGCGCCACTGGCTGCGCAGCGTGCATGCCACCACGCCCAGTGCCGCGCAGCTCGATCAGCTGCTCGCGCAGATCGGCGTTTGCCGTACGCGAGGCCACCGCATCCATCTCAAGATGGGGCGGGGTTTTGTGCGGCGCCTGGGGTCGGTGCTCGATTGGTACAATTGACGAGTTTTGGTCCAACTTTGTACGAAAACCGGCGGCGCGCCAAAACCAAACGGCTTGCGCAAGACGGGTCCGGGCGGACATTTCGCTTCATGCGCAGTCCTCTCGAACATCCTGGCTTGCACAAGCATCCCTCTGTCGTACAGCGCCGTGGCAAGCAGTTTCGTCACCCTGATATCCAATGGCACTGATCGTTCATAAATACGGCGGCACCTCGATGGGCTCGACAGAGCGCATCCGCAACGTTGCCAAGCGCGTGGCCAAGTGGGCTCGTGCCGGTCACCAGATGGTGGTCGTCCCCAGCGCCATGAGTGGCGAAACCAACCGTCTGCTGGGTCTGGCCAGCGAGCTGGCTCCCGGCTCGGCCAAAACGGCGTACTACCGTGAACTCGACATGCTTGCCTCCACGGGCGAGCAGGCGTCGTCGGCACTGCTGGCCATTGCGCTGCAGGCCGAAGGCGTGGAAGCCATCAGCTTCTCGGGCTGGCAAGTTCCCGTGCGCACCGACAGCAGCTTCACCAAGGCACGCATCGAGTCCATCGACGACAAGCGCGTTCGTGCCGAACTCGACGCTGGCCGCGTGGTCATCATCACGGGCTTCCAGGGCATCGATCCCAACGGACATGTCACCACGCTGGGCCGTGGCGGCTCCGACACCTCGGCCGTGGCCGTGGCTGCGGCGCTGAAGGCGGCCGAGTGCCTTATCTATACCGACGTGGACGGCGTCTACACCACCGACCCGCGCGTGGTGCAGGCCGCCAAGCGCCTGAACACCGTGAGCTTCGAGGAAATGCTGGAGATGGCCAGCCTCGGCTCCAAGGTGCTGCAGATCCGCTCGGTGGAATTTGCCGGCAAGTACAAGGTGCCCATGCGCGTGCTCTCCAGCTTCACGCCCTGGGACATCGACCTGGAGGAGGAATCCACCTCCGGCACGCTGATTACTTTTGAGGAAGACGAAAAAATGGAAAAGGCCGTCGTATCCGGCATCGCATTCAACCGCGGCGAAGCCAAGATCTCCGTTCTCGGCGTGCCCGACACCCCCGGCATCGCCTACGGCATCCTGGGTCCGGTGGCTGATGCCAACATCGAAGTCGATGTGATCATCCAGAACATCAGCAAGGAAGGCAAAACCGACTTCAGCTTCACCGTCAGCCAGGGCGACTACCAACGCGCCATGGAGCTGCTGCGCGACAAGGTCGTGCCCGCCCTGGGTGCCACCGAAGTCGTCGGCAACCCCAACATCGCCAAGGTCAGCATTGTCGGCATCGGCATGCGCAGCCATGTGGGCGTGGCATCCACCATGTTCCGTGCACTGAGCCAGGAAGGCGTGAACATCCAGATGATCTCCACCTCCGAGATCAAGACCTCCGTCGTCATCGACGAGAAGTACCTGGAGCTGGCCGTGCGCGCCCTGCACACCGCCTTCGGTCTCGACAAGCCGGAATAAAATCATCGTTTTGCCGAAACCGGCAAAAAAGCACGTTACAATAACGTCATTCCGGAAACGTGACCGAGTGGCCGAAGGTGCTCCCCTGCTAAGGGAGTATGGGGTGTAGAGCCTCATCGAGGGTTCGAATCCCTCCGTTTCCGCCAGGATAGAAAAAAGCCACCCGCAAGGGTGGCTTTTTTTATGAGAGGGTTGCTTTGGTGGTCTTATCTGGTGGTTGGGGCTGATGCTCTGATTGCTGCGGTAGGATTCTTGTTGTTGGCGGGTTGAAAAAACGTGCTACAATGCAAGGCTCTGCTGAAGAGAAGCGATGCAGATCGCTGGTGTTGGAAAGATCGAAGAAATTTGATTGCAACGACGCTAAAAACTGTGCTAGAATTCAAGGCTTCGCTGATCGCAGCGAGTCGGGAGCAAAGAAGAAATTCTCTGCTTCGATCCTTAAAAATATACAGCCGATAAGCGTGGGCGTTTGAGGCGAACAGCCAAGTTCTTTGGAACTCGGCTCTTTGAAGCCAAAAACGCTCATGAGAATAGAAGTGAAGTTCACTTCAATTCCGTTTTTATGAGTTAG
>NZ_JAJALJ010000003.1:0-547397 GCF_020523835.1 Delftia sp. Lp-1
TCCCGTGTGAAAGTAGGTCATCGTCAGGCTCTTACAGCCCAAGAAACCCCGTAGCCCAAAGCTACGGGGTTTTTTGCATTGGGGTGCAGGAAACGGGGAAACAGGCTGAACAGCCAAAACGGATAGCCAAACGAACATCCAAAACGGACATCCCAGAAAAAGAGAGCGCTGACGCGCTCTCTTTTTTCATCCTGAATGCGCAGTGCTTCAGAGCGGCAGGCATTCACCCTGTACAAAGACCTTGAGTTCGCCCGACTGGATTGATGTCCAGGTTTCATTCTTGGTCAACGGCGCTGTGACGATGATGGCCACACGGTCCTGTGGTGTGGTCTCTCGCGCGAAGTCCACAGTCAGGTCCTCATCCGACAGATGGGCCTGGGCAAAGGGGTGGCGACGCTCGATGTAGCACAGGTGTGTGGTGGCATGGGCCCACAGCGCTTCGCCGTTGGACAGCAGGAAGTTGAAGGTGCCGTGCGGCGAGATGCGCTTGGCCAGTTCGCGCAGCGTGTGCGTGAGTTCCTGCACGCTGGGCAGGCCGGCATGGGACTTCCAGAGCTCCTGAAGAATCCAGCAGAAGGCCTGCTCGCTGTCGGTGTTGCCTACCGGATGGAAGTGGGCGTGCAGTTTGGGTGCGAAGCCCTTGAGATCTCCGTTGTGGGCAAAGACCCAGTTGCGACCCCACAGTTCACGCACGAAGGGGTGGCAGTTCTGCAGGCTTACCGCGCCCTGCGTGGCCTTGCGGATGTGGGCGATGACGTTGCGGCTCTTGATCGGGTACTCGCGTATCAGCTTGGCGATGGGTGAGTCGATGGCGCGCTCATAGCCGACGAAGTGGCGCAGGCCCTTGTCCTCGAAGAAGGCGATGCCCCAGCCGTCCGTATGGTCGCCGGTATTGCCCGCCCGTTGGGTGAACCCCGAGAAGCTGAAGCGCACGTCGGTGGGCGTGTTGCAGTTCATTCCAAGCAGCTGGCACATGGCGGTATCGTTGTTTGCGTAGTTCAAGCCATAGCCTAACGCCTGGCGCGGCAGCTGCAAGCACAATGCGGGGCAACGGCAAAAAAACGGAACACACCCATGCCCATCCTTTGTCTGCATACGGCGCACAGCAACGCCGTGATCTTCGAGCAGGCTGCTGCCGAACTGGGCTGGCCGGCTCACTCGATCACTCATCAGGTACATGAGGCGCTGCTGTTGGAAGCGGAGGCTGCAGGTGGCATGAATGCGTCGCTTCGGCAGAAAACGGCAGGGCAGCTCGATGCACTGGCAGACCATGCCGATATCGATGCCGTGCTGCTGACCTGCTCGACCCTGGGCCCGGCCGTGGCGGATTGCCGCAGTGGCAAGGTCTGGCGTGCCGATGGCATGCTGGCCCGCAAGGTGGCCGCTGCCTTGCAAAGTGACCCCGAATCGCGCATTGCACTGCTGTGCGCCGCTCCCACAACGTACGAAGCCACGCGCAATCTGTTCATGGGAGAACTGCAGCAAGGTAACGCAGATCAACGCATGCAGCTGCAATGTGTTGAAGGGGCCTGGGCTCTTTTTCGCAGTGGTGATGTCGCCGGCTATGTGGCGTGCATGGCCGATGCGGCTGTTCAGGCCCATGCTGCCGGTGCTACCCAGGTAGCCCTGACCCAGGTGTCCATGGATGGCGTTGCCAGGCACTGGAAGCCAGATGCCTCCATGCCTGTGCCCTGGACGGTGGCTGGGAGTGCACTGCAGGCACTCATGGAAATACGGGATTAAAGACCAGGTTTCATGAAAAAAGGCAGCCAAAGCTGCCTTTTGCATGCATTGAGCGAAAGATCCTCAGCTGCGTTCGGACCAGAGCTTGCCGCCCGTGGCCCAGTTTTCGCGCTTGATGTCGGTGATCAGGATGTCCACCGATTCGGGCGAGCCACCGAGGACTTCGACCGAGACGCGCGTGATCTCTTCGACCAGCTTGCGCTTTTGTTCGACGGTGCGGCCTTCCATCATTTCGACGTGGTACGTGGGCATGTCAATCTCCTCAGGGATCAAGTTCTAGGGGTTGGGTCGGCGACATCATATCGGCCGACGCGGGCGGTCGAGGCTTGTCGGTGCCGAGAGCGCAGGCGGGGCACAGGCAGGCCTTGTTGCGCATGGGCTCCGGAATGCGGGCCAATGCATCGGGTGCCACTGGCGTGTCCATGCACCAGCAGTTCAGCGGATCAACGCCCGCAAGAATGGCGCATTGATTGCTGCGGCCGCACAGCGGACACAGGCTGGCATCGGGGGGAGGGGCACTCATCGTGATTCCGAGTGTAGGCCCATGAAAAAAGCACCTCAGGCAAGCCTGGGTGCTTTTGCAGCCTTGGGCGCCGCCAGGTGTCAGGCGGCTGCCTTGACCTTCAGGCGCCAGGCGTGCAGCAGGGGCTCGGTGTAGCCACTGGGTTGCTCCTTGCCCTTGAAGACCAGGTCACAGGCGGCCTGGTAGGCCATCGAGGTATCGAAGTGGCCGGCCATGGGCTTGTACAGCGCATCGCCCGCGTTCTGCTGGTCAACCACGGCGGCCATGCGCTCGAAGGTCTCGCGCACCTGGGCCTCGGTCACGATGCCGTGCTGCAGCCAGTTGGCGATGTGCTGGCTGGAGATGCGCAGCGTGGCGCGGTCTTCCATCAGGCCCACGTTGTGGATGTCGGGCACCTTGGAGCAGCCCACGCCCTGGTCCACCCAGCGCACCACATAGCCGAGGATGCCCTGGACGTTGTTGTCCAGCTCCTGCTGCTTTTCAGCCGCGCTCCACTTGTCTTCCTTGACCACGGGCACCTGCAGCAGGTCGGCCAGGATGGTGGCGCGCTCGGCGTCGGCATTGGTCTGCTCCAGCTGCTTTTGCACTTCGGCCACGTTGACCTGGTGGTAGTGCAGGGCGTGCAGCGTGGCGGCCGTGGGCGAGGGCACCCAGGCGGTATTGGCGCCGGCCTTGGGGTGGCCGATCTTTTGCTCCAGCATGGCCTTCATCAGGTCGGGCATGGCCCACATGCCCTTGCCGATCTGCGCCTTGCCGCGCAGGCCCAGGCCCAGGCCCACGAGCACGTTGCTGCGCTCATAGGCGGCCAGCCAGGCGCTGCCCTTCATGTCGGCCTTGCGGACCATGGGGCCGGCATACATGGCGGTGTGCATTTCGTCCCCCGTGCGGTCCAGGAAGCCGGTGTTGATGAAGGCCACGCGCGATGCGGCGGCGGCGATGCAGGCCTTGAGGTTGACGCTGGTGCGGCGCTCCTCGTCCATGATGCCCAGCTTGACGGTGTTCTCGGGCAGGCCGAGCACCTTTTCCACGCGGCCGAACAGCTCGCTGGCGAAGGCAGCTTCCGCGGGGCCGTGCATCTTGGGCTTGACGATGTAGACGCTGCCCGTGCGCGAGTTGCGGATGCCGTTGGCGCCCAGACCCTTGATGTCGTGGACGGCGATGGCCGTGGTGACCATGGCGTCCAGGATGCCCTCGGGGATTTCCTTGCCGTTGCCCCAGAGGATGGCCGGGTTGGTCATCAGGTGGCCGACATTGCGCACGAACATCAGCGAACGGCCATGCAGCTTGACGGGCTTGCCATCGGCACCCGTGTACTCGCGGTCGGCGTTCAGGCCGCGCGTCATGCTCTTGCCGCCCTTGTCGAAGGTTTCGGTCAGCGTGCCCTTGAGGATGCCCAGCCAGTTGGCATAGCCGACCACCTTGTCCTCGGCATCCACTGCGGCCACGGAGTCTTCCAGGTCCAGGATGGTGGACAGGGCGGCTTCGACCACCACGTCGGCCACGCCGGCGGCATCGGTCTGGCCGATGGCCGTGGTCTTGTCGATGCGGATGTCGATGTGCAGGCCGTTGTTGAGCAGCAGCACGGAAGAGGGCGCCGCGGCTTCACCCTGGTAGCCGACGAACTGGGCGGTGTTCTTCAGGCCCGTGGTGCCGCCGCTCTTGAGCGCGACGACCAACTGGCCAGTTTCCACGCGATAGCCGGCGGCATCCTTGTGCGAGCCCGAGGCCAGCGGGGCTGCCTGGTCCAGGAAATCACGTGCGAAGGCGATCACCTTGGCGCCGCGCACGGGGTTGTAGCCCTTGCCCTTTTCCGCGCCGCCGTCTTCGCCGATGGCGTCCGTGCCGTACAGCGCGTCATACAGCGAACCCCAGCGCGCGTTGGCGGCGTTCAGCGCATAGCGGGCGTTGAGAATGGGCACGACCAGCTGGGGGCCGGCCTGGATGGCCAGTTCCGCATCCACGTTGGTGGTGGTGGCCTTGGCATCCTTGGGCTGCTCGACCAGATAGCCGATCTGCGTCAGGAATTGCTGGTAGCCGGCCATGTCGGTGATGGGGCCGGGATGGGCCTTGTGCCAGGTGTCCAGCTCGGTCTGCAGGCGGTCACGCTCGGCCAGCAGGGCGGCATTGCGAGGAGCCAGATCGTTGACGATCGCGTCGAAGCCTTTCCAGAACGCCTCGGGAGCGACACCGGTGCCCGGGAGCACTTGTTCATTGATGAAACGGTGCAGCTCTGTAGCGACCTGCAGGCTGTGGGCTTGGGTGCGATCGGTCATGGTGGGAACCCCGGGTTGGATGGATGGAAAGGCTTGGCAGACCCTTTTCGGGCCTGACTATAAGGAATACTTTATTAGATTTATTTGCGTACATAAATAGACCATAAATCTTAAAACTCGTGACTTTTACGCAAAAATGTGGGAAGGTTATGCGCGCGCCAAAACCGGCCGGCTTTGGCGCGCAGCCCTATGCATGGTGCACATGGAGGACAGCCAGTGCCCACTATGCAAAAAGGCGAGTCACAGGAGACGGGTGTGCGGTCGCATGCCCCACAAGAACACGGAAAAGAAACGGACAGCGGTCATGGACAAGCTCAAGGCATTCGAGTCATTCGTATCGGTGGCAACGCGCGGCAGCCTCACGGCAGCGGCCAAGGCGGAAGGCGTGGCGCCGGCCATCATGGGGCGGCGCCTCGATGCCCTGGAAGAGCACCTGGGCGTCAAGCTCATGGTGCGCACCACGCGGCGCATCTCCCTCACGCATGAGGGCAGCGCCTTTCTTGAGGATTGCCAGCGCCTGCTGTCCGATGTGTCCAACGCCGAGGCCAGTGTCAGCGCGGGCGGGGTCAAGGCCACGGGCCACCTGCGCATCACGGCGCCGGCGGGCTTTGGCAGGCGGCACGTGGCGCCCCTGGTGCCGCTCTTTCGGGATCTGCACCCGGATGTGACGATTTCCCTGAACCTCAGCGACCGCGTGGTCGATCTGGCCGGCGAAGGCTTTGACTGCGCGGTGCGCGTGGGCGATCTGCCCGACTCGGCCCTGGTCAGCGTGCGCATTGCCGACAACCGGCGCCAGTGCGTGGCCACGCCTGCCTATCTGGAGCGCCGGGGCACGCCGCGCCACCCGAGTGAGTTGACCCAGCACGACTGCCTGACGCTGTCCAGCGACGCTTCGCAGACGCGTGGCTGGGCCTTTCGCATCCCCCATCCCGACAGCGGCACCAGCGAGGTCGTGCACTTCAAGCCGGGCGGCCCGCTGGACTGCTCCGACGGCCAGGTGTTGCACGACTGGTGCCTGGGCGGCTGGGGCATCGCCTGGCGCAGCACCTGGGAGGTCGAGGCCGAGATCACCTCGGGCCGCCTGGTGGCCGTGCTCGAAACCTTCGCGGCACCGCCCAATGGCATTTTTGTCGTCTTTCCCCAGCGCAAGCACATGCCGCTGCGTGTGCGGCTGTGGATCGACTATCTCAAGCACCACTACGAGCAGCCGGATTTCTGGCGGCGTACCCACGCGGCCTGAGCGGGCCGCCCAGCAAGGAGGAATGAGCATGGCAGTGTCGATCGCGACGAAAGCGGTATCCGCAACGCAGGGCGCGGCCCCAGGACGGCGGCGCTGGATGCGCATGGCGCTGGGAGCCGCCTGCCTGGGCATGGTGGCGGGCTGCGCCGTCCAGGGGCCGGGGCAGGGCCGGCCGGACGGGATGCGGCAGGGCGCGGTGCCTGCCGGCATCGTGAGCGTGACCTTTGACGATCCCTCGCGGTTCGACGCCGGGCGCAACGGACCCCAGGAGTCCGAGAAGGCGCGCCGCGCCTGGGTCGATGCGCTGGCCCAGTTCCTGGCCGAGCGTGCCGCGCCCAGGCTGCCCCAGGGCCAGCGGCTTGAAGTTCACCTCACCGATGTGCAGCGCGCAGGCGGCTTCGAGCCCTGGCGCGGGCCCCAGGCTGCCGATGTGCGCATCGTGCGCGACATCTACCCACCGCGCATCGACCTGCGCTTCAAGCTGCTGGGAGCCGATGGAAAGCTGCTGCGAGAAGGCAGCCGCCAGCTGCGCGACGCCAGCTTCATGATGCGCCCGGACCTCTATCCCAACGATCCCCTGCGTTACGAAAAGACGCTGCTGGACGACTGGGTGCGCGCGGAACTGGGGCGCTGACCGGACCGCAGTGGTCTACCGATTGCCTCGGACATCACGATGGCAGTCCCCGTTTCTGGCGTAATGGACGCTTGGCCCAAGAGGCCCAATTTCTATACGGATTCCCCATGACGATAGAAGCCATCCTGGCCAGCCTCCACCTGCTGGCCATCCTCACCTTCGTGGTGTTCCTGTCCAGCCAGGCGGCGCTGTGCCGCAGCGAGTGGATGAGCGCCGCCGTGGTGCAGCGTCTGGCGCGGCTGGACATGATCTATGGCCTTGCCGTGGTCTTCCTGGTGCTGACCGGCATCGCCCGTCTGGTGTGGGGCGTCAAGGGCATGTCCTGGTACGTCTCGCAGCCACTGTTTCATCTGAAGATGACTTTGTTTGTCGTCGGCGCGCTGCTGTCGATCAAGCCCACGCTGGCCTTCCGGCGCTGGCGCCGCGCGCTGGATGCCGGCCAGGGCCTGCCCCAGCCGGCCGAGGTCGCCAGCACGCGCCGCTGGGTGATGTGGCAGGCCCATGTGGTGCCCGTGATCGCCGTCGTCGCGGTGTTCTGGGCGCGGGGCATGTAGGCTCCGTTTTCCTGTCCGGCGGCATGGGGTGGGCCTGCCACGTAGAATCCGCCGATGCTCTCCGTCAAACAGGAACTGCTCGCGGCTCTGGCCGGCGAGCTTGAAACTTTGTCGCCCGGCGCCGGTGCCCGTGCCGCTTTTGAATCCCCCAAGGTGGCTGCCCATGGCGATTTCGCCTGCACGGCCGCCATGCAGCTGGCCAAGCCGCTCAAGCTCAACCCGCGTTCGCTGGGCGAGCAGCTCAAGGCTGCACTGGAGGCCACGCAGTCCTTCCAGCGTTGGGTCGATGCCATCGAGATCGCCGGCCCCGGCTTTCTGAACATCCGCCTCAAGCCCGCCGCCAAGCAGCAAATCATCCGCGAAGTGCTGGAGCAGGCCGAGAAGTTCGGCTGGCTGGCCGACCGTGGCGCAAAGATGCTGGTCGAGTTCGTCTCCGCCAACCCCACCGGCCCGCTGCACGTAGGCCATGGCCGCCAGGCCGCGCTGGGCGATGCCATCTGCAACCTCTATGCCACCCAGGGCTGGGGCGTGCACCGCGAGTTCTACTACAACGACGCGGGCGTGCAGATCGACACGCTGACCAAGAGCACGCAGCTGCGTGCCAAGGGCTTCAAGCCCGGTGACGAATGCTGGCCCATCGATCCCGAGAATCCGGCAAGCAAGGCCTTCTACAACGGCTCCTACATCCAGGACATCGCCGACGACTTCCTGGCCTGCAAGACCGTCAAGGCCGATGACCGCGAATTCACGGCCAACGGCGATGTCGAGGACTACGACAACATCCGCCAGTTCGCCGTCGCCTATCTGCGCAACGAGCAGGACAAGGACCTGCAGGCCTTCAACCTGCACTTTGACGAGTACTACCTCGAATCCAGCCTCTACACCAACGGCTATGTCGAGGACGCGGTGCAGCGCCTGATCGCGGGCGGACATACCTACGAACTCGACGGCGCGCTCTGGCTCAAGTCCACCGACTACGGTGACGACAAGGACCGCGTGATGCGCAAGCAGGACGGCAACTACACGTACTTCGTGCCCGATGTCGCCTACCACATCCAGAAGTTCAAGCGCGGCTACTCCAAGGTCGTCAACATCCAGGGCACGGACCACCACGGCACCATCGCGCGCGTGCGCGCCGGCCTGCAGGCCGCCGACGTGGGCATCCCTGCCGGCTATCCCGACTATGTGCTGCACACCATGGTGCGCGTGGTGCGCGGCGGCGAGGAAGTCAAGATCAGCAAGCGCGCCGGCTCCTACGTCACGCTGCGCGACCTGATCGAGTGGACCAGCAAGGACGCGGTGCGTTTCTTCCTGCTGTCCCGCAAGCCTGACACCGAGTACACCTTCGACGTGGACCTGGCCGTGGCCCAGAACAACGACAACCCCGTGTACTACGTGCAGTACGCCCATGCGCGCATCTGCTCGGTGCTGGCCGCCTGGGGGGGTGACGCGGTCACGCTCAAGGACGTGGACCTGTCGGCGCTGGAAGGCCCGCAGGCCCAGGCGCTGATGCTGCAGCTGGCCAAGTACCCGGCCATGCTGACCTCGGCCGCAGAAGGCAATGCGCCGCACGACGTGACGTTCTACCTGCGCGAACTGGCCTCGCTGTACCACAGCTACTACGACGCGGAACGCATCCTGGTGGACGACGAAAAGGTCAAGCTCGCCCGCCTGGCGCTGATCTCGGCCACGCGCCAGGTATTGCACAATGGCCTGGCAGTGCTGGGCGTCTCGGCCCCGCAACGCATGTAACTTCGAGCGACAAGCGATCTATGAAGACACAGCAACGTGGGGGCACCGTCATCGGTCTCATCATCGGCATGATCGTCGGGCTGGCAGCAGCCCTGGCCGTCGCCGTCTATGTGACCAAGGTGCCCGTGCCCTTTCTCTCCAAGGGCGGCAAGACGGCCGACCAGGACGCGGCCGAGGCCCAGCGCAACAAGAACTGGGACCCCAACGCGCCGCTGCAGGGCAAGAACCCGGCGCCGCCACCACCGGCCGCCGTCACGCCCAGCCTCCCTGGCAGCACCGCACCAACCGCCCCCACCCCGCCCGCCGTGGCAGGAGGCGTGACTCCGCCACCCGCGCCCGTGGACCCGGCCAAGCCGCCCGCCAAGCCCGAAACCAAGGCCGATGGCAAGAGCTCGGCCGATCCGCTGGGTGACCTGGTCAAGTCGCGCTCCGCCGCCGCCGAGAAGGCGGAAAAGGCGGAAAAGGCCGACGCCGCCTTCAACTACTTCGTGCAGGCCGGCGCCTTCCGCAGCCAGGGCGATGCCGATGCGCAGCGCGCCAAGCTGGCCATGCTGGGGTGGGAGGCGCGCGTGAGCGAGCGCGAGCAAAACGGCATCACCATCTTCCGCGTGCGTGTGGGTCCGTTCACCAAGCGCGACGATGCCGAGCAGCTCAAGCAAAAGCTCGATGGCGCCGGGGTCGAGTCCACGCTGGTGCGCGCCGCACGCTGAAAGCGCGTTGCGACAAGAGCGCTGAACTTTTGGCGGGCCCCTGCCTCCTAACCTGCAGCATTGAACGAGGAGTTTGTTTTGATGAATCGCCGCGACTTTTCCCTGGCTGCCTCGGCAGCCGCTGCCAGCGCACTGACGCTGGGCACTTCCGCCGCACAGGCCCAGGCCGCAGCGCCCAAGGAGGGCAAGGACTACATCAAGCTGGCCAAGCCCGCACCCACCAGCGCCGGCGCCGGCAAGGTCGAGGTGGTCGAGTTCTTCTGGTACAGCTGCCCGCACTGCAATGCGTTCGAGCCCACCTTTGCCGCCTGGAAGAACCAGGCGCCGGCCGACGTGGTCGTGCACCGCGTGCCCGTGGCCTTCAACGCCAGCTTCGTGCCCCAGCAAAAGCTCTACTACGCCTTCGAAGGCATGAACCTGCTGGACACCATGCATGCGCGCGCCTTCCACGCCATCCATGTGGAACGCAACCGCCTGGCCAAGGACGACGAGATCTTCGCCTGGGTCGGCAAGCAGGGCGTGGACGTTGCCAAGTTCAAGGAGGTCTACAACTCCTTCAGCGTCTCCAACCAGGTTCGCAAGGCCACCCAGCTGCAGCAGGACTATGACGTGGAAGGCGTGCCGGCCATGGGCGTGGCGGGCCGTTACTACACCGACGGCACCAAGGCCGGGAACATGACCAATGTGCTGCGCGTGGTCGATCAGCTGATCGCCACCAGCCGCAAGGGTTGAGGCCCGGGCCTCGGCCCAGCCAAGCCGCGACAGGCCCGCCATTGCGCGGGCCTGTCGCTTTTGGAAACCTCTTTTTGTGCCTTTGTGTCAGCGCTTTCCGTGCGCGTTGAAAGACGCCAGGAACGGTTGCGCGCGACACCCCCTACAATGGATGCAAGAAGCGTGCCCTCCATGAAACAACGACTTTCCTCCCTCCTGCTCGCCGCCGCCCTGGCGGCTTTCGCCGGTATGGCCCAGGCCGAAAAGGCCGACAGCACCAAGCCCATGAACATCGAGGCTGATGCGCTGCGCCATGACGAACTCAAGCAGACCAGCGTCTTCACTGGCAACGTGGTGATGACCAAGGGCACCATCGTGCTGCGCGGCGCCCAGCTCGATGTGCGGCAAGACCCTGAAGGCTTTCAGTACGGCGTGGTGACGGCCGAGGCGGGCAAGCGTGCCTTCTTCCGCCAAAAGCGCGATACCGTGCCGGGCCAGCCCGAGGAGTTCGTGGAAGGCGAGGGCGAGGTCATCGAATACGACGGCAAGGCCGACCTCGTGAAGTTCATTCGCCGCGGCGAACTGCGCCGCTATCGCGGTGGCCAGCTCAGCGACGAGATCACCGGCTCCATCATCGTCTACAACAACCTCACCGACGTGTTCACCGTTGATGGGCAAAAGACCAGCGGTGGCCAGCCCAGCTCCACGGCCGGCCAGGGCGGTCGCGTGCGCGCCGTGCTGGCGCCCAAGGAAGGCACGCCGGGCTCGCAGCCGCGCGCCCCCGCAGCGGGCACGCCGGGCACGTCCCTGCAGCCCAGCAACAGCCTGGACAGCCTCGGCGGTACCAAGCGATGAGCGGGCAAGCCGCAGCCCCGGCTGCCACTGCACGCGCCGACCAGGGCAGCAGCCTGCAGGCACGCCATCTGGCCAAGTCCTACGGCAGCCGCAAGGTGGTCAAGGATGTGTCGCTGTCCGTGAAAAAGGGCGAGGTCGTGGGCCTGCTGGGCCCCAACGGCGCGGGCAAGACCACCTCGTTCTACATGATCGTGGGCCTGGTGCGCAGCGACGGCGGCGACATCTTCATCGACGGCCAGGCCGTGGGCAACATGCCCATCCACCAGCGCTCGCGCCTGGGCCTGTCCTACCTGCCGCAAGAGGCATCGATCTTCCGCAAGCTCAGCGTCGAGGACAACGTGCGCGCCGTGCTGGAGCTGCAAAGGGACGAGCAGGGCCGGCCGCTGGCGCGCAGCGTCATCGAGGAGCGCCTGACGGCGCTGCTGCAGGAATTGCGCGTGGACCATCTGCGCGCATCGCCTGCGCTGGCGCTGTCGGGCGGCGAACGCCGCCGCGTCGAGATCGCGCGCGCCTTGGCCACGCAGCCGCGCTTCATCCTGCTGGACGAGCCCTTTGCCGGCATCGACCCCATCGCCGTGATCGAGATCCAGCGCATCATCGGCTTTCTCAAGGCGCGCGGCATCGGCGTGCTGATCACCGACCACAACGTGCGCGAGACGCTGGGCATCTGCGACCATGCCTTCATCATCAGCGACGGCCACGTGCTCGCCCAGGGCACACCCGAGGAGATCGTGGACAACGCCGAAGTGCGGCGTGTCTACCTCGGCGAACACTTCCGGATGTAGCGCCATGCCCTGCCTGGCCCGTCTGCGAGACTGTCTGCGCGAAGGAGCTGCCGCTTGAAGCCCGGTCTGTCGCTGCGCGTCTCCCAGCATCTTTCGCTCACTCCCCAGCTGCAGCAGTCGATACAGCTGCTGCAGCTGTCCACGCTGGAGCTGGCGCAGGAAGTGGAGCAGATGCTGGGCGACAACCCCTTCCTGGAGCTGGCGAACGAGGAAGGCGATCACGATGCGGCTGCCGGCACCCGCGAGCCTGCCGCGCCCGGCGCCGAGGCCACGGAGTCCTTCCAGGAAAGCCGCGCAGACCAGCCTTCGGCGGCGGTGGAGTGGGAGCCCTCGTCGGACGCATCCTCCGGCGATGCCGTGGAGACTTCCGGCACGGCCGAGTCCCTGAGCTGGGAAGGCGACGGCCAGACCAACTCGGGCAACGATGACCGCGACTGGGGCAGCGATGCGCCCTCCAGCCGCACGCGCGGGCAGGGCGAGGAAGACGAGGCCGATGCCACCGAACTGGCACGCAGCGCCGAAAGCCTGACCGACCACCTGCACCGCCAGGCCCTGAGCCTGCGCCTGGGCGAGGTGGACCGCGCCGCACTGCGCTTTCTGATCGAGAACCTCAACGACGACGGCTACCTGGAAGACCCGCTCGACGAGCTGGCACAGGGCCTGGCGGGCGACGATCTGGAGGAGTGCGAGGAACTGGTGCACCGCTTCACCGTGGCGCTGCGCCTGCTGCAAAGCCTGGAGCCCGTGGGCGTGGGCGCGCGCGACCTGGCCGAATGCCTGACGCTGCAACTGCGCGACCAGCTGGCCGATGCCGAGCGCGAAGGCAACGGCAGTGCCGAGGACGAAGACCGGCAGGCCGTGCTGCGCACCGCGCTGGACATCTGCGCCCAGCCCATGGACCTGCTTGCGCGGCGCGACCTGCGCAAGCTCGCCAGCCTGTGCGGTGCGCGCGAGGAGCGGCTGCGCGAGGCGCTGGTGCTGATCACCCGACTGGAGCCACGCCCGGGCCGGCGCTTTGCCGACGTGCAGCGCCAGATCGTCGTGCCCGACGTCATCGTGCGCCCCGTGCGCAGCGGCGCGGGCCGTATGGACTTCAGCGTGCAGCTCAACCCCGACGTCATGCCCAAGCTGCGCGTGCACGACATCTATGCCAGCGCGCTGCGCAGCCACAGGGGCAGCGAAGGCCATGCAGCGCTGCAGCAGCGGCTGCAGGAGGCGCGCTGGTTCATCAAGAACATCCAGCAGCGCTTCGACACCATCCTGCGCGTGTCGCAGGCCATCGTGGAGCGCCAGAAGAATTTCTTCGTGCATGGCGAGCTGGCCATGCGCCCGCTGGTGCTGCGCGACATTGCCGATGCGCTGGGCCTGCATGAATCCACCATCAGCCGCGTGACCACGGCCAAGTACATGGCCACGCCGCAGGGCACCTACGAGCTCAAGTACTTCTTCGGCTCGGGCCTGGGCACCGAGGCCGGTGGCAATGCCTCCAGCACTGCCGTGCGCGCGCTGATCAAGCAGTTCGTCGCGGCCGAAGATCCCAAGAAGCCGCTGTCGGACAACCAGCTCGCCGACATGCTCAAGGAGCAGGGTATCGAATGCGCGCGGCGCACGGTGGCCAAGTACCGCGAGCTGCTCAAGATCCCGCCGACCACGCTGCGCAAGGCGCTGTAGCCCAGGCGCGCAAACTCGCCATCGCGCCACCGTGGTGTCTATGGCGTTCGACCGGCCACGGCATCCCACTTCAAGCCGAATTTCAGCAGGTACTTGCGCAGGCGGTCGGCATCGTTGAGCACGCTGCGCTGGGTGCGCGACCGGTCGAACAGACGGCGCCCCGCATCGGACAGCGAAGGTGACTCCCGGCACACGCGCAGCACCGCTTCGAGCTGCATGCGGTCGAACAGATCCAGCGGCTCCAGCACTTCGGCAGACAGCAGGCTTTGCAGGCTGGCGCCGGCCGGTTGCACGGCATCGCCTCTTTGCCACAGCCACTTCAGGCGCTGGATCTCGGCATCGACCAGGGCCGTGGAGATGCGCCCCCCGTCGGCCAGCGTCGCCAGGCGCGTCATGCTGGCCGACAGGTCGCGGAAGTTGCCGCTCCACAGCGCCTCGGGCGAGCGCGCAAAGCGCAGATAGCGCTCGCGGGCCTCTACGTTGAAGCGCACCATCTGGCCAGTCTCGTCGGCCGAGCGCGCGAGCAGGTGGTCCATGTTGGGTTCTATGTCCTCGGGGCGCCCGGCCAGGCCCGGCAGCGCGTAGGACCACAGGTTGATGCGCGCGAACAAATCCTCGCGAAAGCGCCCCTGCGCCACGTCGATGCGCAGGTCGCGGTGCGTGCCGGCGACCAGCTGGAAGTCGCTGCTGACCTCGCGGTCGCTGCCCATGGGATAGAAGCGCCTTTCCTCCACCGCCTTGAGCAGCATGGCCTGTTCGTCCAGCCCCAGCTCGCCGATTTCGTCCAGGAACAGCACGCCCTGGTGCGCGCTGCGCAGCAGGCCGGCGCGGTCGGCCGCAGCGCCCGTGAACGCCCCCTTCTTGTGGCCGAACAGCACCGAAGCCGCTCCATCGCCGCGCAGCGTGGCGCAATTGACCTCCACGAAGTCGCCCTGCACCTGGTGCCTGGCCTTCTTCAACTCGTACATGCGCCGCGCCAGATGCGACTTGCCCGCGCCCGTGGGACCCGTGAGCAGGATGGGCGCGCGCGAGCGCACGGCCACGCGCTCGATCTCGTCGATCAGCGCGTTGAACCCGGCATTGCGCGTGGCGATGCCGCTCTTGAGAAATTGCACGGCCTCGCTCTGCTCGGCGCCGAAGCGCTGGGCGATCACGTCGTAGCGCGACAGGTCCAGGTCGATCAGCGCATAGCTGCCCGGGTCGCCCATGCGCTGGCGCCGGGGTGGCGAGGTCTGGGCCAGCACGCCGGGAATGCGGCGCGACTCCACCAGCAGGAACAGGCAGATCTGTGCCACGTGCGTGCCCGTGGTGATGTGCGTCCAGTACTCCTCGCGCTCGGGGTCGAAGCGGTAGGCCTGCGTCCAGTCGAACAGCCGCGCATAGACCTCGCCGAAATCCCAAGGATCGGCAATGTCCATGGGCACGAGGTTCACCTGGGTCTCGGGCGATGCCGTGGCGATGTCGCCCTGCAGCAGCTGCGCCAGGGCCAGATGGGGCGGCGTGTAGAGCAGCTCCAGCCGCTCCACCACCAGATCCTCGTGCTGCATGAGGGAGAGGGTCGGCCGCCATTTTTCCCAGCGCCCCGCGCCCCTGCCGGAGTCCAGCTGCGTACCCAGAAAGCCGATGACGACCTTTTTCTTTTCCATGTTTCTGTCTAGTTGAATAGCTGAAATTCTAGTTTCTTTGGATCGAATACGAATTCAAGAAAAGTGTGATTTGAGATTTATCCAAATAAATCAATGGGTTGAAGAATTGTTTGGCGCCTGAGGCCAGGCTGGCACGCATCTCGCAATAACCAAGGCATCCAGTGCAGGCGGTGACCGCTCACAGGCCGGGGTTGGGGCAAAGGCCCGCCCCGCCGGTGCTGGAAGTCCGGGCCCTCAGGGGCTTGTCGATTTCCCGCATGCCGCACGCCGCAGGCGCTGGGTAACGGCAAGGTTGTGGAAACCGTCTCGCAAGGGACGCCTGGTTCGACTCCAGGCTTGCCAGCCACTGGTAGCTCAGTCTGGTAGAGCACCCTCGCAAGAGGACTGTCGCAGGTTCGATTCCTGTCCACTCTTCCGGCCGCAAGGCCGGGCTATTGAAACGGTCGAAAGACCACCCGCCGAACGCGGGAGGTGGCCACCGGGTTGCGATGCAGCCCCAGGCCGCCACCCGTCAGCGGCGGCGGCTGTGCCAGGTCCAGGCACGGTCCGCGCCCGCAGCTAGCCACGCTGCAACCTGTTTCCAGGGTTGCCGCCACGGCGCACTGCAAGGCCCGGGCCGTGCCCCCTGGAACCCCGCCGCTGCTGTAACGGCACCCCTGTTGATTGCGGCGAAGACGCCGAACGAGGAGAAGAAGAAATGCTGAAGATCCAACGCATCACCGTCAAGAAGAACGAACGCGCCCTGCTGCTGCGCAATGGCGATTTCGAGCGCGTGCTGCACAGCGGCCGGCACTGGCTGTTTGCCGGCACCGACCAGCTGCGCGTGGAAACCTTTGCCCTGGAGCAGCCCGCCTTCACGCACGGCCTGGCCGACTACCTGATGGCCCAGGAGCCCGCCGTGGTGGCCGCCGAATTCCTGCGCGTGGAACTGTCCGAGACCGAGGCGGGCCTGCGCAGCGAAAACGGTGTGCTGGTCGAGATCCTGCCGCCCGGCACGCGCCGCCTGTACTGGAAGGGACTGGTGGATGTGAGCGTGCAGGTGGTCGACCTGCAGGCCGGCGCCGAGCTGCCCGCCGCCCTGGCGGCGCGCCTGACCCAGACGCAGCTGCGCCAGCGCAGCGTGTCCGGCCTCAACGGTGTGCTGCAGGTGCAGGTGCCCGCAGGCCAGTGCGCGCTGCTGACCATCGACGGCAAGGTGGACCGCCTGCTGCAGGCCGGCAGCCATGCGTTCTGGAAGTTCGGCCGCAGCATTGCCGTGGAGCTGGTGGATCTGCGCCTGCAGGCCGTCGAGGTCTCGGGCCAGGACATCATGACCCGCGACAAGGTCAGCCTGCGCCTGAACCTGAGCGCCACCTATCGCCACACCGACGTTCTGCGCGCCTTTGCCCAGCTGCAAAAGCCTGCCGAGCACCTGTACCGGGAGCTGCAGTTCGCGCTGCGCGCCGCCGTGGGCACCCGCACGCTCGATGAGCTGCTGGAGAACAAGACGGTGATCGATGACGTGGTGACCGCGCACATGGCGGCCAAGCTGCAGCCCTTCGGCATGGTGGTGGAGAGCGTGGGCGTGAAGGACATCGTGCTGCCCGGCGAGATGAAGGCCATCCTGACCCAGGTGGTGCAGGCCGAGAAGCAGGCCCAGGCCAACGTGATCCGCCGCCGCGAGGAAACGGCCGCCACGCGCTCGCTGCTCAACACGGCCAAGGTCATGGAGGACAACCCCGTGGCCCTGCGCATGAAGGAGCTGGAGACGCTGGAGCGCGTGGCCGAGCGCATCGACAAGATCTCCGTGTTCGGCGGGCTGGATCAGGTGCTCAACGGGCTGGTGAAGATGCGTTGACCGGCAGGCTGGTCGGGACACAACGGACAACGAAGAAACAAAAGAGAGGTACGGCCATGGCCGCATTCGAAGAACTATGGAGCTATGAGGTGGGCAAGGCGGGCTGGGCGACGTTGAAGTTCAGCACGCCCGAGGAGGACCTGGTGTGTGCCGTGTCCTACCTGCATGATTCGCTGGGTGATCTGGCCGCCATGGCGCTGGCCTTGGCCAAGGGCGCGCACCGCGCTGCCGCCGTGTTCATGGACGAGCCCGGCGAAGTGCACCTGAGCATGGAGGGTGACCGCGACACCCTTTCATACGAGCTGCGGCAGTACGCGGACTGGGCCAGCTGGGGCATCACCGCCATGGATGACTATGAAGTGCTGGCCCGTGGGCAGGTGGCCCGCGAGGACGTGGTGCGCAGCGTGTACCGCGTGCTGGACGGTATTTATTGCGGCATGGGTGTAGAGGAATACAGAAAGCGCTGGCTGGAGCATGAATTCCCGCTGCGGGACTATCAAAGCCTGGGCAGCGCCATCCGCAAGCGGGACCTGTCTCGCCTGATGCGTGGATGAGCCGCGCGGCAGCAAGACCTAAACAAGACGAACAGACAAGAAGACTGAAGGACAACGCAATGAACTACCTGCAACACAACGTGGAAAACGGCGTCCCCATCAAGATGTGGACCAAGGGTGTGCCCGTCGAGGACGAGGCGCGCAAGCAGCTGGAGAACGCCGCGCGCCTGCCCGTGGTGTTCAAGCATGTCGCGGCCATGCCCGATGTGCACCTGGGCATAGGCGCCACCGTGGGCTCGGTGATCCCGACCATCAAGGCCATCATCCCGGCGGCCGTGGGCGTGGACATCGGTTGCGGAATGATGGCCGCCAAGACCACGCTGCGCGCCGAGGACCTGCCCGACAACCTGGGCCCGCTGCGCTCGGCGATAGAGCAGGCCGTGCCGCATGGCTCGGTGCCGCGCCACCGGGGCCGTGATCCCGGCAGCTGGGAAAACCCGCCCGTGTCGGTGGACCAGGTCTGGGCCACGCTGGCCGATGAGTTCGACCTGCTGTGCGAGCTGCATCCACGCCTGGCCAACACCAACAACCGCAAGCACCTGGGAACGCTGGGCAGCGGCAACCACTTCATCGAGATCTGCCTGGACGAGGCGGGCTTCGTGTGGTTCATGCTGCACTCGGGCTCGCGCGGCGTGGGCAATGCCATCGGCACCCATTTCATCGAGCTGGCCAAGAAGGATGCAGAACTCCATCAGCGCAACCTGCCCGACAAGGATCTGGCCTATTTCGAGGAAGGGGCCCGCTACTTTGGCGACTATGTGCGCGGCGTGTCCTGGGCGCAGAAGTTCGCCATGCGCAACCGCGAGGTGATGATGGCCAACCTCATCGCCACGGTGCGCAAGGTGATCGCCAAGCCCTTCGAGTCGCATGTGGAGGCGGTGAACTGCCACCACAACTACGTGCAGCAGGAGCGCCATTTCGGGCAGGACGTGTTCATCACCCGCAAGGGCGCGGTGAGCGCGCGGCGCGGCGAGCTGGGCATCATCCCGGGCAGCATGGGCGCGCGCAGCTATATCGTGCGCGGCCTGGGCAACCCGGAGAGCTTCGAGAGCTGCAGCCACGGTGCGGGCCGCGTGATGAGCCGCACCAAGGCCAAGAAGATGTTCAGCGTGGCGGACCACATCAAGGCCACCGAGGGCGTGGAATGCCGCAAGGATGCCAATGTGGTGGACGAGATTCCCATGGCCTACAAGGACATCGATGCGGTCATGGCCGCGCAGCAGGATCTGGTGGAGGTGGTGCACACCCTGAAGCAAGTGGTGTGCGTGAAAGGGTGAGTGGATGAGGGCCCCGGGCTCTCATCCTCCAGAACAGAAAGCAGGATGAGAGCATGAGGGAAGAGAAGGTATTGAGCGCGCATCCGGTCTCCGACGCCATGCGCGCCACGGTGCTGGCAAACCTGGCCGAGGTGGAGCGCAGGCACGAGGTCACGGTGCTGTTTGCCTGCGAGTCGGGCAGCCGCGGCTGGGGCTTTGCCTCGCCCGACAGCGACTATGACGTGCGCTTCATCTATGTCCACCGCCTGCCCTGGTATCTGACGGTGGCGCCGGGCCGCGATGTCATAGAGCAGCCGCTCAGCGGCGAGCTCGATGTCAGCGGCTGGGAGCTGCGCAAGGCGCTGGGGCTGCTGCGCGCCTCCAACCCCACGCTGCTCGAATGGCTGCGCTCGCCCGTGGTCTACCGGCAGGAGCAGCCCTGGGCCGAGCGCCTGCATCTGCTGGCCGAGCAGGGATTTTCGCCGGTGCGCGGCTACCACCACTACGTGGCCATGGCGCGCAAGAACCTGCGTGCCCACTTGCAGGGTGATGTGGTGCGCTACAAGAAGTACTTCTACGTGCTGCGCCCCTTGCTGGCCGCGCGCTGGATACGCGAGGGGCGTGGTGCGCCGCCCATGCGCTTTGCGCAGCTGGCGGCGGGCACGCTGGAGGATGCAGTCCTGCTGGCCGAGCTCAACGAGCTGCTGGAGCTCAAGATGCGCCTGGGCGAGGCCGCCAAGGGGCCGCGCCGGGTGCGCGTCCATGATTTCCTGGAGCGCGAGCTGGCCCATGCCATGGCCCATGCGCCCGATCCGGGGGAGCAGGCCGATGCGGCGCCGCTGGACCGCTATCTGCGGGATGCCGTGGCGCGCTTTGGCGGCAATGAATGAAAGAGAAAAATGAAAGTGATCGAGATCGACGGCTCCGCCGGGGAGGGCGGAGGCCAGCTGCTGCGCAGCGCGCTGGCGCTGTCCATGTGCACGGGTCAGCCCTTTGCCATGCAGCGCATCCGTGCTGGGCGCGCCAAGCCGGGCCTTATGCGCCAGCACCTGGCCTGCGTCAATGCCGCCGCCGAAATCTGCGGCGCGCAGATGCAGGGCGCCGAGATGAATTCGCAGGCGCTGCAATTTGCGCCGGGGCCGGTGCGTGCGGGCGAGTACCGCTTCGTGATCGCCTCGGCGGGCAGTTGCACCCTGCTGCTGCAGACGCTGTGGCCCGCGCTGATGCTGGCTAACGGCGAAAGCCGCCTGACCCTGGGCGGCGGCACCCACAACCCGGCCGCGCCGCCCTTCCACTTCCTGGAGCGCAGCTATGCGCCGCTGCTGCACAGGCTGGGCGCGCGCTGCGAACTGCGGCTGCGCCGGCTGGGCTTTTATCCGGCCGGTGGCGGCGAGATGGACGTGACGATCACGCCGGCAACCAATGGGCTTATGCCTTTCGATATCACCGAACGCGGCGCCCCCGTGGCCAGCCATGCCGAATGCTTTGCGCCCGCGCTGCCACGCGCGGTGGCCCAGCGCGAACTGGACCATCTGGGCCAGGCCCTGGGCTGGTCTGGCGAGCAGCTGCAGGTGGCTGCCGTGCGCCAGAACGAGGGGCCGGGCAACGCGCTGCTGGCCACGCTGGCCTATGAGCACCTGTGCGAAGTGTTCACGCAGTTCGGCATGAAGGGCATCAGCGCCGAAAAGGTGGCGCATGACCTGGCGCGCGAGGTGCGCCGCCACCAGGGCTGCCGGGCCGCGCTGGGCCCGTACCTGGCCGACCAATGGGCCCTGCCGCTGGCGCTGGCCGTCTGGCGCAGCGGGCGCGGTGCCAGCTACACCTGCACGGAACTGACGCCGCATGCGCGCAGCAATTTCGAGGTGATCGAGCGCTTTGTGCCTGTGCGCTTCGCCACAGATGCAGCGGGCGACGGCTGGCGTGTTTCGCTCTCGCCAGCCTGAGCGGCCTCAGCGATCGGCCCGCACCAGCGTGCTCTTGCCGAACAGGCTCTCCAGCAGATCCACCACCAGTTCTGCCGTCTGGTTGCGCACATCCAGCGCGGGATTGAGCTCCACCAGATCCATCGAGCCCAGGCGTCCGGTGTCGGCCAGCATCTCCATGCACAGCTGGGCCTCGCGGTAGCTGGGGCCGCCGCGCACGGGGGTGCCGGTGCCGGGCGCGATGTCGGGATCAAGGTAGTCCACGTCGAAGCTCAGGTGCAGGTGGGTGTCGCTGCCTTCCAGGTCTTCCAGCGCGCGGCGCATGACCTCGCGCATGCCCAGCTCGTCGATGGCGCGCATGTCATAGACCTCCACGCCCAGCGAATGCAGCAGGCGCTTTTCCTGGTCATCCACGCTGCGCAGGCCGATCTGGCACAGCGAGGCGGCTGCCAGCGCCGGATCGCCGCCCTGGGACAGCGCGGTGAGCGCCGCGGGCCCCAGGCCGCACAGGCTGGCCACGGGCATGCCGTGCAGGTTGCCGCTGGGCGAGATATCGGGCGTGTTGCAGTCGGCGTGGGCGTCCAGCCAGATCACGCGAAGCGCGCGGCCTCGTCGGCGGCAGTGGGCGGCCACGGCACTGATCGAGCCCATGGCCAGGCTGTGGTCGCCGCCCAGCATCAGCGGCAGCTCGCCGACGTCCAGCGCCTGGCCCACGGCCTGGTGCACGGCCTGCATCCAGGCACGGGCCGGTGCGAGGTGGCGCAGCCCCTGCTCGGGCGGTGTCTGCGGATTGGGCGGGCCTGCCAGATTGCCGATGTCGCTCACCTGGCAGCCCAGCTGGCGCAGCGCCGGGCCCAGGCCGGCCACGCGCAGTGCGTCGGGCCCCATGGCGCTGCCCAGGCGGCTGGCACCGATGTCGGTGGGCACGCCTATGAGTCTCAGGGCGCGTGCGGTCTGCGGGGTCGTATGGGTGTTCATGCTCATGGGACCCATGGTATGCAGTCCCCGTGTCAGCCAAAGCCGCGTTCTGCCTGCCCGGCCTCGCGCACCAGCCGGTACAGGTCGCGGGGGTCGGCCAGCGCAGGCACCAGGTCGATCGACTGCATCAGTCCGGTGTCGTGGGCCAGCGCGCGCAACCAGCGCAGGGCCGAATAGTCCTCCAGCGCAAAGCCCACGGAGTCGAACAGCGTGATCTCCGTGTCATGCCCGCGGCCCGGCGCCTGGCCGTTGATGACCTGCCACAGCTCGGTCACGGGCGCATCGGCGGGCAACTGCTGCAGCTCGCCTTCCACGCGCGTCTGGGGCGTGAACTCCACGAAGATGCGCGCGCGCCGCAGCAGTGCCAGGGGCAGCTCGGTCTTGCCGGGGCAATCGCCGCCGACGGCGTTGATGTGGGTGCCCGGGCGCACGTCGGCATCGGCGATCACGCAGGCGCGGTGCTTGGCGGCCGTCACCGTGGTCACGATGTCGGCGCCCTCCAGGGCCTCGGCGCTGCTGGCGCAGCAGGTGATGCGCTGGGCCGCGATGCCCGCATGGCCCAGGTTGTCCACGAGCTTGCGCATGGCCTGGACATCGATGTCGAAGATGCGCAGCCGTTCCACGCCCAGCAGGTGGGTGAAGGCCAGGGCCTGGAATTCGGACTGCGATCCTGCGCCGATCAGCGCCATGCTGCGGCAGCCCGGCCGTGCCAGCCGGCGCGCGGCCAGCGCCGAGGTGGCGGCGGTGCGCAGCGCCGTGGCCAGCGTCAGGTCGGACAGGAAGACCGGCAGGCCCGTGGCCACGTCGGCCAGGGCGCCGAAGGCCATCACCGTGGGCAGGTCCCGATCGGCGTTGTCCGGGTGGCCGTTGACGTACTTGAAGGCGTAGTCGAGCGCATCGGACACGGGCATGAGCTCGATCACGCCGCCGGGCGAATGGTGGGCGATGCGGGCCGATTTCTCGAAATCGGGCCAGCGCGCGAAGTCTTCCTCGATGGCATCGGCCAGGCCGGCCAGGCAGGCGGCAACGCCGACCTGCGCCACCAGGCGTGCGGCCTGCGTGGCGCCGAGGAAATCCGTGTGGACGGGCGTGGTTCGAGGCTTCATGGTGCTCTCCCTCGCGGTTGCTTCCACTGTAGGCCCGGGCCGAAGCGCAGGCAAGCGGGTTTCGGCTGGCGCCTGCGCGGGGAATCGCGGTGCGCGTATGCTCGGCACCCAAGCTATGAACCAACTGCATCTGTTTTTGCCCTGCGCCGCCGGCGTTGAGGGATTTCTGGCCGACGAGGTCCACGCGATCACCGGCCTGAGCGGCCACGACCTCATGGTGGGCCGTGGCGGCGTGATGGTGCGCGGCCTGTGGCGCGACGCCCTGCTGCTGAACCTGCACAGCCGGCTTGCCCAGCGCGTGCTGGTGCAGCTGTCGCAGACCCTGTACCGCAACGAGAACGACCTGTACCGCGCTGCCAGCGAAGTGGCCTGGGAGATCTGGTTCTCCCCGCGCGAGAGCTTCAAGATCGAGGTCACGGCCCAGCACAGCCCGCTGACCAGCCTCAACTTCGCGGCGCTGCGCGTCAAGGACGCCATTGCCGACCGCTTCCGCGACAGGAAGGGCGTGCGCCCCGACGTGGAAACGCGCCACCCCGACGTGCGCGTGCATCTGCACCTGACGACCGACGAGGCCACCATCTACATCGACACCTCGGGCGAGGCGCTGTTCAAGCGCGGCTGGCGCGAGGACAAGGGCGATGCGCCGCTCAAGGAAACCCTGGCCGCGGCCATGATCGCCGCCACGGGCTGGGACCCGCACGGCGACGATCCCCAGCCGCTGTACGACCCCTGCTGCGGCAGCGGCACGGTGCTGATCGAGGCCGCGCAGATTGCACGCCGCATTCCGGCCGGCATCCTGCGGCGCTTCGCGTTCGAGAAGCTGGTGCCCTTCCAGAGGCATGTGTGGGAAGCCATGCTGGACGAGGCCGAGGCCGCCATCCTGCCCGACAGCCCCGTGGCCATCTATGGCTCCGACGTGTCCCACCGCATGGTGGACTTTGCCCAGCGCAACGCCGAGCGCGCGGGCGTGGGCCAGACCGTGCAACTGCGCGGTGGCGACGCGCTGCAGCGCATGCCGCCCTGCGAGCAGCCCGGCCTGATGCTGCTGAACCCGCCCTATGGCGAGCGCATTGCCGCAGCCGGCTCGGCCGGCCGCAGCGCCGGCGAGCGCATGGAAGTGGTCGAGCGCGCGGGCCGCGAGACGGCCCAGACCGAGGACGGCGTGGAATTCTTCAGCCAGCTGGCCACCCACTGGAAGAAGAACTACAGCGGCTGGAGCGCCTGGATGCTCACGCCCGACCTCAAGCTGCCCGGCAAGATGCGCCTGAAGGAGGCACGCCGCACGCCCATGTGGAACGGCCCCATCGAATGCCGGCTGTTCCGCTTCGACATGATCCGTGGCGCAGTCAAGCCCAGAAAGGCCGCCGAAGGCCCGGCAGAGGGCGCCGCGCCATGAAGATCGTGCTGCGCTGGCCGCAGTGCAACGACGGCTACGAAGGTCCCCTGCCCCGGCCCGTGGTGCTTGATACCAATGTGGTCCTTGACATGCTGATCTTCGACGATCCGCATGTCCCCCCCATCCGCGAACTGGTGGAGCAGGGGCAGATGCGCTGGATTGCCGACCAGGCCCAGCGCCTCGAACTCGAACGCGTGCTGCACTACAGCCAGATCGCGCCGCGCGTGGCTTTCTACGGCAAGACGGTCGAGGGCGTGCTCTCGGCCTTTGACGGAGCGGTCGAGTACGTGGCCGATGCGCCGCGCATCCGCTTTGCCTGCACCGACCCCGACGACCAGCATTTCCTGGACCTGGCCAGCCAGCACCAGGCGCTGCTGATCAGCAAGGACAAGGCCGTGCTCAAGCTGCGCAAGCGCGTGGCCGGCCTGGGCGCCACCGTGGGCAACATCCTGCTGGCCGAGCAGGAAGAGGCGCTGGCCGCCTGACGCCCTGGATGCTGTTGTGCAGCAACCACCCAGGCGGCAATGGGGCAACAGGCTGGGTGCGGCCAGCTTGAAGGCTTTCTCCTAAACTGGCGGCCATGCAGGAGGCGCAAGCCCTTCTGCCAGGAGGACGGCCTCCCCCACATCGGGACATGCATGCGCCGGGACGACCCGGCTTCACAAGGAGTTTTCCATGGCATGGGTCTATCTGTTGGTGGCGGGGCTGCTCGAAGTGGTCTGGGCGTTCTCGATGAAGCAATCGCACGGCTTCACGCGCCTGGTGCCCAGCGCCATCACCATCGTCACCATGATCGCCAGCTTCGGCCTGCTGGCCGTGGCCATGCGCAGCCTGCCGCTGGGCACGGCCTACACGATCTGGACCGGCATCGGCGCCGTGGGCGCCTTCCTGGTCGGCATCACGGTCCTGGGCGAGCAGGTCAGCGCCATGCGCATCGGCGCGGCCGTGCTCATCGTCTCGGGCCTGGTGCTGATGAAGCTGTCCTCGGACTGAGCGGTGCCGCCCCCTGCCGGGCAGGCCGGCAGGAGATCGGGGACCGGGCTCAGAACCTGGCTCAGAACCTGGCTCAGAAGCGGTATTTGACGCCCACCATCAGATTGCGCGGCGTGCCGTAGTGGCTGTAGTAGCCTGCGTAGCTGAAGTACTTGCGGTCCAGGGCATTGTTCAGGTGCACCGAAGCACTCCAGTGCCGGTCGATGTCATAGCGCGCCATCAGGTTCACCACGGCATAGCTGGCCTGCCGCACCGTGGCGTCGCCCACCTCGCTTTGCCAGTTCACGCCGCCGCCCAGTGTCAGCCCCTGTAGTGCGCCGCCCAGGCGGTAGCTGCTGAAGAGCTTGACGCTGTTGCGCGGCAGCATGGTGTTGATGCGCTGGCCCTCTGCATTCGTGGTCAGGGTGTTGGCATAGCCGGCTGAGACCTGCCAGCCCGGCGCCAGCTCGCCGCTCAGTTCCATCTCCAGCCCCTGGGAGGTGGTGTTCTGCTCGGCCTTGTAGACATTGCTGCCCGGGAATTGCGCCTGCCACACCGCCAGGTTGTCCTGCTTGAGGTTGAACAGGGCCAGGCTGGAGTTGAGCTTGCCGTCCAGGTGCCTGCCCTTGATGCCGACCTCCAGTCCCCGGCCTTCCATGGGCGCCAGCGTGGCATTGTTCTCGTCGCGCACCCAGGAGGCCTGGGGGTTGAAGATCTTGGTGTAGCTGGCGTACAGCGCCCACTGGGGCGTCATGTCGTAGACGGCGCCCACGTAGGGGATGAAGGCGCCGTTCTCCCGGGCGCGGGTGGTGGTGGCTTCCCCTGTGTCCGGCGTGCTGGCGGTGTCGCGCCCCCAGTAGATCTGGCGGCTGCCCAGGATCAGGCGCAGCGGCTCGGAGATGCGGAAACGTCCGGTCAGATAGCCTGCGTACTGGTGCTCCCTGGTGGAGAACCGGCCGCTGGTCGCGAAGTCGGGCACGGGATTGCTGCCGTCATAGGTGAACAGGTTGTCTATGCGGCCTGCGGCCGAGCCGGAGTAGTCGTAGAGCCAGCTGCCGGAGGTGGGCCCCTTGTCCTCGAAGCGCGACAGCGTCAGGCCGGCGATCAACTCGTGCTCGCGGCCGAACAGCTTGAGCGGGCCGGTCAGGTACATGTCGAGGTTGTGCTGGCGCGGCTGGCCCTGAAAGCGCACGGGCAGCAGGCTGGTGCCGCTGCCATCGGCCTGCAGCGTGCCGTTGAGGTAGGTGTAGACCGAGTCGTAGCGGTCCTGGCCGTAGGCGTACTCGACCTTGCCGGTCCAGCCGCCGCTCAGCTCGCGCTCGATGGAGGTGAAGAAGCCGCTTTGCTCATGGTTGTTGTACGACCAGTTCGGCGATCCGTTCAGGGCGCGGGGCAGCCGGGTGGCACTGCCGTCCGGAAACCGCGACGGCAGGCCCGAGCGCATCGGCGCATCCACATCGTTGCGCAGGTAGCTGAAGCCCACGGTCCACAGGGTCCGGTCGTCGAGATCGACCTCGGCGATGCCGTACAGCAGGCGCGAGTCCTGGTGGTAGCGCTCCAGCCAGGCATCGCCCGATTGGTAGTCCGCAACCAGGCGCGCGCGGGCCGAGCCGTCCTGGTTCAGCGGGCGGGAGATGTCCAGGCCCGCGCCTCGGCGTCCCCAGCTGCCGGCATCGACATTGAGTTGCGTCTGGGGTCTGGCCGTGGGGCGCTTGCGGATCAGGTTGATGGTGGCCGAGGGGTTGCCCATGCCGCTGATGAGGCCCGTGGCGCCGCGCACGATCTCCACGCGGTCGTACATGGCCATGTGCTGGGTGTACTGGTTCAGGCCGGCGGCCGTGGGCACGCCATCGATCTCATAGTTCTGGATCTCGAAACCCCGCGACCAGTAGCCGTCGCTTTCGGCACCCAGGCCGTCGCGCGTGACGATGATGCCGGGCGCGGCCTCCAGCATGTCGCTGAGCCGCGTGGTGCCCAGATCCTCCAGCCGCTGGCGCGTCATCACGGTCAGCGCCTGGGGCGTCTCCTGGGGAGCCAGGTTCAGGCGCGTGGAGCTGCTGGACGATGCCGTGGTGTAGGAGTCCGTGCCCTCCGTGGTCGAGCCCGGGGCCTTGCCGGACACGGTCACCGTGGCCAGGCTGACGCCTTGCTCCGGCAAAGGCGCTGCCGACGCAGGCAGGGCGCTGGCCTGGGGCGCTGTCCGCACGCCGAGCACGCCCTGGGCATCGCGCGTGAGCACCAGGCCGCTGCCGGCCAGCGCGGCCTGCAGCGCCTGCTCCGCCGTGTAGCTGCCCTGGATGGCAGGTGCCTGCTTGCCCGAGGCCAGGGCGGGGTCCAGCGACAGCGTGCGGCCGCTGTGCTGGCCAATGGCCAGCAGCGTCCGGGCCAGCGGCCCGGCTGGCAGGTCATAGCGTTGGCGCTGGGCGGCTTCGGCGCCGGAGGCTACCGCGGCCTCCTGGGCGGTCTGGGCCTGGACGGGCAGGGTGGCGATGAGGGCGGCCAGGGCTGCGGCATGGGCCACGGGGCGCCATGCGAAAAGAGAGCGGGACATGCTTGTGGACTCCGGAGAATGGGGGATGACACAGGACATGTCGCGCGAGCGGGCCGGATGTGATCACCCCTGGCGCAGTTTTTTTTGGAGCCCCGCGTTGACCGGGCCTCAGGCCGCATCGATCAGCGTCAGCCAGCCGCCGCGATAGCGCGTCACGCGGATGGGCAGGCTGCTGGCCAGCGCCTGCAGCGCACGGTCGGTATCGTCCAGCGGGAAGGTGCCCAGCACGCGAAGCCGGGAGGCGGCAGGGGCGATGCGCAACAGGCCGGTCCGGTAAGGCCGCAGGGCGTCGACCACCGAGTCCAGCGGCCAATCGTCCACGGCCAGCATGCCGCTTTGCCAGGCCGCTGCCGCCTCGGCGCGCGCCAGGGCCTCGGAAATGGCGGCCCCGTCCATCCAGGCGCTGGCGCCGGCCTGCAGCGGGGACTGTGCGCCCAGCCGCGTGTGCAGGTCCACGTCCTGCGCGAGCGCAGCCACCTGCGTGCGCTCTTCCTGCAGGCGCACCATGAAGCGCGCGCCTTGCGCTGCCGGCACCTGGGCCTGGCCATGCCGGGTCTGCACGGCGAAGGGGCTGCCGGCCGGCACCTGCGCGATCAGCGCGCCCTGGCGCAGATGCACGCGGCGGCGGTCGGCGCCCAGGTCGATATCGATGGCGCTGCGCGCGTCCAGCAGCAGCCGGCTGCCGTCGGCCAACTCCAGGCTGCGCCGCTCGGCCGTGGCGGTATGGGCATCGGCCAGCAGGCCGGGCAGCGGCGTGAATCGGTGGGCCACCAGGCCTCCCAGGGCCGCGCCCGCAAAGGCCAGTGCGCCGCCCGCAATGCGCCTGCGGCGGCGGTCGGGCTGCAGCAGTGCGCTCAGCGCTGCATCGGCTGACGCATGGCTGGAGGTGTGGGGCGCCAGCGGTTGGAGCACGCGCTCCAGCGAGCCGCTCACCTGGGACCACGCGGCTTCGTGGGCCGGGTCGGCCTGTCGCCAACGGTCCAGGGCCTTGCGCTGGTGCTCGGTCATGGCTCCCGAGCGCGACTCCACCAGCCAGGCGATGGCCTGCTGGCGCAGGGCGGCGGCCGAGGTGGCACTCATTGCGGCAGCGCCGTTGCGCAGTCCAGTGCGCAGCAGGCGGCTATGGCGCGGCCCATGTGGCGCCGCACGGTGATCTCGGCAATGCCCAGGCGCAGCGCGATCTCCCGGTAGGGCATGTCGTGCAATTGGTTGAGCAGCAGCACGCGGCGCGTGGTGGGTGGCAGCGACTGCAGCACGCGGTCCACGGCCTGCAGCGCCTGCACGATGGCATAGCGTTCCTCTTCCGAGGGCTGGTGCATGGCGGGCTGGGCCGCCAGCGCCTCCAGGTAGGCCTGCTCCAGGTCGCGCCTGCGCCAGAAGGAGAACAGCGTGCGCTTGGCCATGGTGGTCAGGTAGGCGCGCGGGTTGTCCAGCGGTGGAAGGTGGCGGGTGGTGAGCAGTTGCACGAAGGTGTCGTGCGTCAGGTCCTGCGCCTGTGC
The DNA here is from genome assembly GCF_020523835.1 of Delftia sp. Lp-1. Classification (NCBI taxonomy): domain Bacteria; kingdom Pseudomonadati; phylum Pseudomonadota; class Betaproteobacteria; order Burkholderiales; family Comamonadaceae; genus Delftia; species Delftia sp. Lp-1. The sequence continues at coordinate 29,169 of NZ_JAJALJ010000003.1, forward strand.
GGTGTCGCCCAGCTTGCGGCGCAGCCAGCCTTGCAGCCAGCCATGGTGGTCTGCGTAGAGCACGGCGACGGGAGGTGGCGGCAGGGGATGGGCGGGCATGCGGCGGGACAGGTGATGGGATGGGAATGCGTCTCAATTATTACGCCATGCCCTCACTCCCCGTGATTCACCTCGCCCGCGAGGCCCTCAGCGGCCCGTGCCCAGCTCCAGCGTCAGGCGCAGCATGTCGCGATGCTGCACGCCGCGCTCCCACAGCTGGGTGGTGTAGTGCCTGAGGAAGAAATCCCGGTCTATGCCCGTCACGCGAAAACCCGCGCGCTGGTAGAAGACCAGCTGGTCGCCAAAGCTGCCCGTGCCGACCTCGATGCGCGGCGCTCGCTGGGAGCGCGCCCATTCGATGGCACGCCGCAGCAGGGCGCTGCCCAGGCCCCGGTGGTGCAGCGATTCCGCGACCGCGATGTTCATCAGCTCCCAGGCGGGTGGGCCTGAGGCCTCGTCGCCGCTGGCGCGCAGCGGCACCAGCACGCACATGCCCAATACCTCGCCGCGCCCGCCGGGACGCGGCGGCTGGCCTTCGCGCTGGAAGGACTCGCGCGCGGCAAAACAGGTGGAGCCCGCCAGGTAGCCGCGCACCTTCTCCCGCGACGGATCCGCCGACAGCAGCAGCGGCCACGGCGCCTCGGCCGGGTTCAGCGGCTCTATGTGCCAGGGTGCGAGAGAAACGGAAGGCGCGGTCATAAGCCTGAATCATCCCATGCCTGACATTGGGACGCAGTTGGGCTCCTCTGCGGAATCTTGACGTGCGCTTACAACTGTGCGTTTGCACGCCAGGATCTAGTGGTTTATACTTATTCCTAGGGTAAACGCTTAGAGGGTTTTCCCGGCATTCGCGGCACTTGAGATGCATGCCGCCAGTGATTGTTGAGCGTCTCAGTAAGGAAGTTCACCATGCGCCAAGCAATCTATTCCCTGATCGATTTCATCCAGCAAGCCCGCAACGCCGAGCTCGAAATCGCCAACCAGTAATCCGGTTGGAGGCAGGTGCGCCCTGAAGCGCGCCCACCGATGCGATCGCCCCATTGCCGATGATGGCCTTGGGGCTTTTGTGTTTCTGGGCGCCGGGCTTGCGGGCGCCGGGCTGCCCTGTAGCCCTGGCTACAGGCCCAGCACCAGCCTGCCGCTCCTGGCGCGCGAGCAGCAGCTCATCATCTTGGTGCAGGCCGCGCGCTCGCCGCGCGTGAGCACCATGTCGCGGTGGTCCACCTCGCCTTCGAGCACGGGCACTTCGCAGGACCCGCACAGCCCTTCCCGGCAGTCGCTTTGCACTTCGATCTTCGCGCTGCGCAGGGCGTCCAGCAGCGTCTGGTCGTTGCGCACCTGCAGCACAAGGCCCGAGGCGCGCAGTTCCACCTCGAAGCCCTGCTCCCTGGCAGGGTCCAGCGTCCCCACGGTGGAGACGAAATGCTCCACGCGCAGGCTGTCCTCGGGCCAGTGGCGGCTGGCGGCCTCCAGGCCGTCCAGCAGGCGCGCCGGTCCGCAGGCATGGATGCGGGCTCCGGCGCGCGGCGTGGCCAACAGGGCGGCGTAGTCGGCGCGCCGGCCTTCCTCCGCCACGTACAGATGCAGCCTGGCGCCATGGTCGGCCAGCAGCGGCGCCAGCAGCGCCATGCCCGCGCGGCGCCGGCCGCTGTAGTGGATTTCATAGGACAGGCCCAGCGCCCTGGCGCGCCGTGCCATGGCCGAGATGGGCGTGATGCCGATGCCGCCGGCCACCAGGATCAGGTGGCTGGCGCCTTCGTCCAGCGGGAAATGGTTGCGCGGGCCCCGCACCTGTACGGTGGCGCCGCAGTGCAGATGCTCATGCACCCAGGCCGAGCCGCCACGGCCGTTGGCCTCGCGCAGCACGGCAATCTCGTAGCTGCCGGTGTCCTGGGGGTCGCCGCACAGCGAGTACTGGCGTGACAGGCCCGTGTCGCCGCATTGCAGGTCGATGTGCGAGCCCGGCGTCCAGCGCGGCAGGGCGTGTCCATCGGCGGCCTTCAGGCGCAGGCGCAGCACGCCTTCGGCGGCGGCCTCGGCCTCGGCCACGACCATGGGCCGGCTGGCGCCGCCCTGCAGGGCTTCGCCGATGCGCACGGGCTGGCGCGCCTGAAGCAGGGCGGGACGGGCGCGCTCGGGGTTGAGGGCCGGGTCCCACTCCACCCACAGGTGCTCGGGGCCCCGGAACGAGGTGTTGGGCACGTAGGTGAACCGCTGCTCGGCCAGCCGCATGTGGGGAAGGCGGCGCGTAAACTCCTCCAGGAAGATCTGCATCTCCATGCGCGCCAGGTTCTTGCCCATGCACTGGTGCGAGCCATAGCCGAAGGTCAGGTGGTCGCCGGCGTTGTCGCGGTGGATGTCGAAGAAGTCGGCATCGGCGAAATGCCGCTCGTCATGGTTGGCCGACGAGGTCACGATGAGCAGCTTCGAGCCCGCCGGCACGGCCACGCCGCCGATCACCACGTCGCGCGTGGCCAGGCGCCGCCAGGCGGCCACCGAGCCGTTGTGGCGCAGGCATTCCTCCACGGCATTGGGGATCAGCGCGGGGTTCTCGCAGATCTGCTTCCAGGCGCCGGGATGCTGCAGCAGCAGCTTGACGGCGTTGGCCGTGGCATTGGCCGTGGTCTCGTGCGCGGCCACGATGCCGGCCATCATCATGGAGTGCAGGTAGGAGTCGGTGACGACCTCGGGAAGCTCCTTTTGCTTGCGTATGCCGTATTGCATCCAGCCCGGCGCATCGGGGTTCTCGCGCATCTTGGCCAGCACCTTGCCGGCCAGCTGCCAGAAGTTGCCCACCGCATGGGCCACGGCCACCTGCTGCTCGGGCCGGGGCCGGCCCCAGGTGTTGACGGTGTGGGCGATGGAGTACTCGCGCAGCCGGTCCATGTCCTCCTCGGGCACGCCGAGAAAGTGCAGGGCCACGGTCAGCGGCACCTCCCACAGCATCTGGTCCACAAGGTCGGCGCGGCCATCGTCGATGAAGCGGTCCACATAGGCGCGCGCCAGCTCGCGCACCATGGGCTCGTGGTGGCGCAGCTCCTCGGGCGTGAACGGGTCCATCAGCGCGCGGCGGCGCGGCATGTGGGCGGGCTCGTCCTCGTTGACCAGGGTGCGGTTCAGCGCGAAGCCGTAGGAGGCCAGCACGGCATTGGCCTCCTCGCCCGTGGGCGTGATCTTCTCCAGCGCGATCGAGGGACTGAAGGCGATGTTGTCGCGGAACACCGCCTTGATGTCGTCGAAGCGCGTGACCACCCAGTAGCCCAGTTGTGGGCTGTAGAACACCGGCTCCTGCTCGCGCGCCCAGCGCACATATTCGGGCGGGTCCTGCTGGTAGCCGTCGCTGAACGGGTCGAAGGCCGCGGCACCCGCGCTGACGGGGCAGCCCGTGGGGCCGGTCTGGCCGCTGGGCTGGCGGTGGTCGAAGGGGCAGCGCGCGGAGGCTGGCGCAGAGGTGGACGGGGCGGCGTTGGAGGCGGCGGAGGCAGTCATGGCAGGTTCGCAGGCAGGCGCGGAGGGTCAATCCAAAGTGATGTTCTGGTCGCGGATCAGCTGGTGCCAGCGCGTGCTTTCGCTGGCCAGCAGCGCGGCGAACTGCTCGGGTGTGTTGCCCACGGGCTCCACGCCGAAATCCACGAGCTTCTGGCGCACGGCGGGCTCGTTGATCGCGGCCACGACCTGCCTGTGCAGGGCCGCGATGACCGGGGCCGGGGTCCTGGCGGGCGCCACCAGTCCCACCAGGGCGGCGGCCTGCACCTTGGGCAGGCCCAGCTCGGCGAAGGTGGGCACGTCGGGCAACTGGGGCAGGCGCGTGGCGTTGGCCACGGCCAGCGGGCGAACCTTGCCGCCCTTGATGAAGCCTGCGCCCGCGGCCAGGTCCACCATCATCACGGGCACCTGGCCGCCCGCCACGTCGCCCAGGGCCGGCGCCGCGCCCTTGTAGGGCGCGTGCACCAGCTTCAGGCCGGCCTCCACCCTGAGCAGTTCCATGGCCAGGTGGTGCGGGCTGCCGGCACCGGCCGAGGCGTAGTTCACGCCGTCCTTGCTGGTGCGCGCCTGGGCCAGGAAGTCTTTGGCCGTGGCCGCTGCCATGCCGGGGCCGGCCACCAGGATCATCGGGAAGCGGCCCATCAGCGTGACCGGCGCAAGGTCCCTGGCGGGGTTGTAGCTGAGGCTCTTGTAGAGCACGGGATTGAAGACCAGAGTGCCGTTGTCGGCCGACAGCACGGTGTAGCCATCGGCGGCGGCGCGCGCGGTTTCCGAGGCGCCTATGGCCGTGTTGCCGCCCGGGCGGTTGTCCACCACGATGGGCTGGTGCACCTGGCCGCCCCAGGCCTGGCCTATGGTGCGGGCCAGGAAGTCCGAGCCGCCGCCGGCCGCGTAGGGAACGATCCAGCGCACGTTCCTGCTGGGGAATCCGTCCTGGGCCAGCGCGCCGGGCAGGGCGGTGGCCGATAGCAGGCCTGCGGCCAGTGTGGTGAGGAAAAGGCGCTTGTGCATGGGGCTTGTCTCCGGTGAGGCCTGGGTGGAATCCATGGAATCTTGTTTTGCGTAATTTTTCTACGCATTGCGTAAAAACACCGCCCGGGATTACCCGCAAGCTGCGGCACAATGCGCCGCCAGCCCTTAAAACATGCCTTTCCAGACCCGCCCTGCCGCCATGACTTCCACTGCTGCCTCCGAGATCGACGAGCCCGCGCCGCCGCGCGAAAGGCGCCAGCGCGTGCAGGCCGCCGAGACCTGCCTGGCCGTGCTCAAGGCCCTGGCCACGCTGGGCGGACGCGCCAGCCTCACGGCCATCGCGGGCGCTGTGGAGGAAAGCCCGGCCAAGGTCCACCGCTATCTGGCCAGCCTGATGGCCGAGGGGCTGGTGGAGCAGGACCGTGGTGGCACGCAGTACGCGCTGGCGGCCGAGGCCATGCGCGTGGGCCTGGCCGCCATGCGGCAGTCCGATCCCATCCGCCTGGCCGAGCCGGCCCTATTGCACCTGCGCGAGGCCTTGCAGGTCACCAGCTTCGTGGCCGTGATGGGCAACCTGGGACCGACCATCGTGCGCTTCGAGGAGCCGGGCCTGCCGGTCACCGTCAATGTGCGCGTGGGCTCGGTGATGTCGCTGCTGTGGTCGGCCACGGGGCGCGCCTTCTTCGCCTTCATGGACGACGATGCCCGCGTGGATGCGCTGCTGGCCCGGGAGCTGGCCGAGGCGCCGGCCGCGCGGCGCGCGCTGCTCGATGGCGCGGACCCTCTGGGCACGCTGCGCCGCGAGATCCGCACTGCGGGCTGCGCCTCGGTGCGCGACGTCAACCTGCCGGGCATCAGCGCCGTGGCGGCGCCGCTGCACGACTACACGGGCCATGTGGTGGGCGTGCTGTGCGCGCTGGGCGCCAGCGGCGGCTTCGACCCGGACCCGCAGGGCGCAGTGGCCCGGGCCCTGCGCGCCGAAGCGGCGCGCGTCAGCGCCTCGCTGGGCCACCTGCCCGGCTGAGGCCCGACTGAGGCCCGGCTGAGGCCTGCAACCCGCTGCCGCTACGGCGTCACCAGCGTGTAGGCCATGCGCACGCGCTGCATGTCGCGGCCCAGGCGGCGGCTTTCGGGCAGGCGGCGCACCCAGGCCAGCTGTTTCACGGTGCGCGCCATCAGGGCGCGGGTCTCGGGCTCCATGGACTGCACGAAATCCTGCCAGGCCATGCGCGCGGCCGGCATGGCGCCGGCCTGCTCCAGTATCCAGGCCGTGGAGTGGGCGTAGCACAGGGCATCGCGCACGCGGCACAGCGCCAGGGGCAGGTGGGCGGCAGGGGCGTCCTCGAAGTCGATGAAGCCGATCACGCCATCGGCACAGCAGACCATGTTGCGCGCAAAGGCCTGGCTCAGACAGTCGCCGCTGCCATGCACCTGCTGCAGGGTCTGCAGGCCCTGCAGCCACAGCGCCAGCGTGCTGCCATCGCTCCGGGGCAGGGCGGCTTCCATGGCATTGCCCAGCGAGGGCGCTTCCACGCCGGGGCTGCCCAGGTGGCGCATGGCAAAGCCGTCCTCGCACTCGGCCAGCACGGCAGGCACGCGCAGGCCGCGCTGCGCGAGCTGGCGCAGGCGGCGTACCTCGGTGCGGATGGCTTCGTGGCCGCCTGGATTGGGCACGGGCCGCAGCACGGGCAGGCGCAGGCACAAGGCGAGCAGCGCCAGCGCGCGATAGCGCCATGCCGGGTTGCTGGCACCCGCGCGCTTGACCCAGATGGTTTCGTCTTCCCGGTCATAGCGCTGGATGCTCAGGGGCTGGCTCAGCACATGGGCGCGCAAAAAGGCGTCGTAGTCTGGCGGCTCGGTAGGCGGGACGGCGGAGGACGGTTCGGACACGGCAGGCTCTGGAAAGTGAGTGGCTGGCGCGCAACGCCAGCCTGATGCGGCAATTGTGCCGTGCCAGGACTTGCCGCTTGCGCCGGCCGGCGGTGGCGCCAGGGTTTGCACTGCGGCAAGGCCGGTGGATTTGCCGCCCGGCAGCCGGAAAATTGAGACAATCGTTTCATCTTTAGCAGTGCCGAAAACCATTCATGAACACAGAAGACAGTGGCAAGCTGGTGGCCGCCCTGGTGCGCGGCATCTCCGTGCTCCAGTGCTTTTCCAACAAGCACCAGGAACTCAGCGCCCGTGAACTGATGGACATGACGGGCCTGCCCAAGCCCACGCTGTTCCGCCTGATCGACACCCTGTGCGAACTGAACCTGATGCGCTACTCCGAGCGCCTGTCCAAGTACGTGCCGGGCGTGGGGCTGCTGAACCTGTCCTCGCCCGTGCTGGCGCGCATGCACATGCGCCAGTTCGCGCGGCCGCACATGCAGGAGCTGGCCAATCACCTGGAAGGCCAGATCCAGCTGGCCGTGGGCCACGGCCGCCAGCTGTGCCTGGTGGAGCTGGCCAACGGCCTGACCAACAAGGTCTTCCTGCCCGAGATCGGGGTGCACATCTCGCTGTCGCGCACCGCCACGGGCCGCGCCTACCTGCTGAGCCTGCCCGAGGCCGAGCGCGAGGCCTTCATCGCGGAACTGCAGGCCGACGATCCCGCACGCGCCCAGCAACTGCGCGAGCGGCTCGACGATGCGCGGCGCGACCTGGCCGAGCACGGCTTTTGCCGCAGCCACGGCGACCTGCACCGCGAGATCCAGTCCATTGCCGTGCCCATGTCCACGGCCAAGGACGGCGAGTACTGGGTGTTCTCGGTCTCCCTGCCCATCTACAGCCCGCAAAGCCGCGCGCTGGAAAGCGATGCCGGGCCGCGCCTGATCACGCTGGTGCGCCTGGTCGAGGGCATGCTGGGCGCCTCCAGCCTTTCGTGAATCAGCGGGCGCTGCGCCAGACTTCCTGCGCGCGGCCTGCTCTCACCTTCTCCCGCACGCTGGCGGTGTCGGAGCCTGCGGCATTTGCAGGACCCGGCGCATAGGCCTGGCCGTCAAAGCGTGGCGCGGGGCTGGCCTGCAGGGCGCCGCCTTCGGGCTGCAGATAGACGCCACGCGCCTGCAGGTGCGGATGGCTGGCGGCTTCCACGGGACTGAGCACCGCGCCGAAGCAGGCATCGCTGCCCTCCAGCAATTGCTGCCAGTGCGCGCGGGGCCGGGAGGCGAACAGCGTCTGCAGCTGCGCGCGCCGCGCCGGCCAGGCGGCGCGGTCCCACTGGGGGCCCTGGAACGCTGCGGCACCGGCCAGGCCCAGCCTGTCCAGCAGCAGGGCGTGGAACTGCGGCTCGATGGCGCCCACGGTGATGAAGCCGCCATCGGCACAGGCATAGGTTTCGTAGAACGGTGCGCTGTCATGGATGCTGTGGCCGCGCTCGTCGGCCACCAGCCCGCGCTGGCGCGCATGCAGCATGAGGTTGAGCATGTGCGCCGCACCATCGACGATGGCCGCGTCCACCACCGTGCCGCGCCCCGTGGCGCGTGCCTGCACGATGCCGGCCAGCAACCCCGTCATCAGGTACATGGCGCCGCCGCCGATGTCGCCCAGCGTGGCAAAGGGCGAGACCGGCCGGGCATCGGCCGGCGCGCATCCCCACAGCGCGCCCGAGACGGCGGCATAGTTGTTGTCGTGGCCGGCAGCCTGGGCCAGCGGACCGTCCTGGCCCCAGCCCGTCATGCGGCCATAGACCAGGCGCGGGTTGAGGGCCTGGCAGGCCTCGGGTCCCAGGCCCAGGCGCTCCATGGCGCCGGGCCGCATGCCTTCGATCAGCGCATCGGCATCGCGCACCAGGGCCAGCACCAGGTCACGCCCTTCGGGCGACTTGAGATCGGCGAACACCGAGCGCTTGCCGCGCGACAGCGCGGAGGCGGTTGAGGTGGCTGAGGTGGCGGTGGGTTCCGCCTCGGGCCGCACGATGGACACCACATCGGCCCCCAGGTCCGCCAGATGCATGGCGCAGAACGGCCCCGGGCCGATGCCGCCAATCTCCAGCACGCGCACGCTGTCCAGCACCTTCATGGCGTCTCCGTCGAAATCAGTTCAGTCGAGTTGCAGCTGGCGGCTGGTGATCAGCGCGCCCCAGCTCTTGCGGTCGTTGTCCACCAGCTGGGTGAACTGCGCCTGCGGCATGCCGCCGGGGCGGCCGCCGAGCTCGCGGTAGCGGCGCGCCACCTCGGGGTCCCGGAGCACGGCGACAAGGCCGTCGGTGAGCTTGCGCACCACGGCGGGCGGCGTCTGCGCGGGCAGGAAGAAACCCATCCAGCCGACCTTGTCGAAGTCCTGCAGGCCCAGCTCGGTGGTGGTGGGCACGTTGGGCAGCTCGGGCTCGCGCTGCGCGCCCGTCACGGCGATGGGATGCAGCTTGCCCGCCTTGATATGCACCAGCGAGGCCGTGAGGTTGTCGAACATGAACTGCGTCTCTCCCGAGACGATGGCCGCCGTGGCCGGTGCCGAGCCGCGGTAGGGCACATGCACCACGTCCACGCCCGTGCGCTCGCGCAGCAGCTCGCCCATGAGGTGCGTGGTCTGGCCCACGCCGGCCGAGGAGAACGACAGCTTGCCCGGCGCCTGCCGCGCGGCCTTGAGCAGGTCCTCCAGCGAGCGCACCGGCGATGCCTGCGGCACGACCAGTACGTTGGAGAACGAGATCATGTCCGTCAGCGCCACGAAGTCCTCGGGCCTGTAGGGCAGCTTCTTGTAGGCCGTGTAGTTGATGGCGTTGGAGCCCGTGTTGCCCACCAGCACCGTATAGCCGTCCGGCTGCGCGCGTGCCACCTGGCTGGCACCGATGGAGCCGCCCGCGCCGGGCCTGTTGTCCACGATGACGGGCTGCCCCAGCCGCTCGCCCAGCTTGAGCGCCAGCAGCCGCGCGGGAATGTCGGTGGAGCCCCCGGCCGCGCCCGGCACGACCAGGGTGATGGGCCGCGTGGGCCAGGCGTCGGCTGCAATGGCGGCCGTGGCGCACAGCCAGGCGGCAGCCGCCAGCGTGAGGCGTTTGAACATGGTGCTTCTTCTCCGCGCGTGTGCTGGGCCAGGGCGCTTCTCAGCGAGGACTCATCCGAATGGCACCGTCCAGGCGAATCGTCTCGCCATTGAGCATGGGATTTTCAAGAATGTGCAGCGCGGTCATCGCGTACTCGGACGGGTGGCCCAGGCGTGCGGGGTTGGGCACGGAGGCGGCCAGCGACTGGCGGATGTTGTCGGGCAGCTTGGCCAGGATTGGCGTGTCGAACAGGCCCGGCGCAATGGTGCACACGCGGATCATGCGCGTGGCCAGGTCGCGCGCGGCGACGATGGTCATGCCGATGATGCCGGCCTTGGCCGAGGCGTAGGGAATCTGGCCGATCTGCCCCTCGTAGCCCGCCACCGAGGCCGTGAGCACGCAGGCGCCGCGCTCGCCTTGCACGGGCTCGTTGCGCGCCATGCTGGCGGCGGCCAGGCGCAGCGTGTTGAAGGTGCCGATCAGGTTCACGCGGACGATGCCCGTGTACTTGTCCAGCGAGCCGGGGCTGCCGTCCTTCTCCACCAGCCGCAGCGGCCCGCCCACGCCCGCGCAGTGCACCAGGGCGCGGAACTCGCCGAAGTCCTCGGCGGCGGCAATGGCGGCGGCCATCTGGTCGGCGTCGGCCACGTCGGCCTTCACGAAGCGCAGGCGGCTGCCGTGGCGCTGGCGGGCGGCGTCCACCATGGCCGCGCCGCGGTCCTCGTTCAGGTCCACCACCACCACGTTCAGACCGCGCTCCAGCAGTGCCTGGGCCGATGCCTCGCCCAGGCCCGATACGCCGCCCGTCACCAGGGCCGTCATGTTCTCTTGCAGTTGCATGGATGTGTCTCCCGTGCCTGGCTCACAGGCGTTCGATGATGGTGGCGTTGGCCATGCCGCCGGCCTCGCACATGGATTGCAGGCCGTAGCGCGCGCCGCTGTCCTCCAGCGCGTGCAGCATGGTGGTCATCAGGCGGATGCCCGAGGCGCCCAGCGGATGCCCCAGGGCGATGGCGCCGCCGCGCGGGTTCAGCCGCTCGGGGTCGGCGCCCAGTTCCCTCAGCTCTTTCAGCCAGGCCAGGGGGACGGAGGCGAAGGCCTCGTTGATCTCGCAGTGGTCCATCTGCTCCAGCCGCATGCCGGCCTTGGCCAGCACGCGTCGCGTGGCGGGAATGGGGGCCGTGAGCATGTACAGCGGATCGTCGCCCACCACGTCCAGCGCCACGAAGCGCGCACGCGGGCGCAGGCCCAGTTGCTGGGCGCGCTTCTCGCTCATCAGCAGCATGGCGCTGGCGCCGTCGGTCATCTGCGAGGCATTGCCCGCCGTGGTGTGCCAGCGGATCTGCGGAAAGCGCGCCGACAGCTCGTCGTTCTGGAACACGGCCTTGAGCGCGCCCAGCTTCTGCGCCGTGGTGCCCGGGCGGATGGTCTCGTCGGCCGTGACGAGGCCGGCAGGCGTGGTGATGCCCACGATCTCGCGCTCGAAGTGCCCGGCCGACTGGGCCGCATGGGCGCGCTGGTGCGATCGCGCGGCATAGGCATCCAGTTCGTCGCGGCCCAGGCCCCAGCGTGCGGCCACGAGGTCGGCCGACACGCCCTGGCCCACCAGCCCCGGCGCAAAGCGCGCATCGAAGCGCGCGCCCGTGGTGTTCTGCCCCATGCGCGAGCTGCCCATGGGCACGCGGCTCATGGACTCCACGCCGCAGGCGATCACCATGTCCTGCGTGCCCGACATGATGGCCTGCACGGCGAAGTGCACGGCCTGCTGGCTGGAGCCGCACTTGCGGTCGATGGTGGTGGACGGCACATGGGCCGGCAGGCCTGCGGCCAACCAGGCCAGACGGCCCGGCGTGCCGGCCTGCTCGCCGGCCTGGCTCACGCAGCCGGTGATCACATCGTCCACCGCGCCGGGGTCGATGCGGTTGCGCTGCACGAGCTGCTCCAGCACCTGGCTGAGCAGATCGACGGGGTGGAGCTGGGCCAGGGCGCCATCGGGCTTGGCCCGGGCCATGGGACTGCGGATGGCATCGACGATGACGGGTGTGTTCATGCGGATTTAATGAGACTGGAGGTTCATGAAATGAATGATAAGTCTCGAAATTTGCATTGAACAAAGCGTTTTCCCGGATGAAAAACCGAGCGTAAACAAAAATACTTGCTGAAAACCCGATGAATTCGAGACGGCGGATTCAAAAAAGCAAAGGAGACAGGCGTGCATGACTTTCACAGCTGGGCCGATGCCCGGCCCGACCGCGTTGCGCTGACCATGGGCGACAGCGGCCAGCAGCACACGGCGGGCGCGCTGGCGCAGCGCTCGCGCGAGGTGGCGCAGTGGATGGCCGGGCAGGGCCTGGCGGCCGGCGACACGGTGGCCGTGCTGATGGAAAACCGCGTGGAGATCCTGGAGCTGGTGCTGGCCGCGCGCCTGGCGGGCCTGTACGCGGTGGTCATCAGCACCCATCTGACGGCACCTGAGGTGGCCTACATCCTGGGCGACAGCGGGGCGCGCCATGTCTTTGCCTCCGCCGCCACGGCGGCGCAGCTGCCGGCCGCGCTGGCCGCCACCGTGCATTCGGTGGACGGAGACTGCGCATCCACGGGCCTGCCGTCGCTGGCCGATGCCCTGGCCGCCTGGCGTGCGCAGGCGCCCGCGCCCATCGATCTGTCAGGCCGTCCGCTGGGGCGCGACCTGCTGTATTCCTCCGGCACCACGGGCCGGCCCAAGGGCATCAAGAAGGCGCTGCCGGCCGCGCTCTACCGCACGCAGGCCGACCCCGAATTCCTGGTCTGGCAGCGCAACATGGGCTTTGATGCCGACACGGTCTACCTCTCGCCCGCGCCGCTGTACCACGCAGCGCCGCTGCGCTACTGCCTGCGTACGTTGGACGGCGGCGGCGCGGTGGTGATCACGGCGCGCTTCGACGCACAGCAGGCGCTGGCGATGATCGAGCGCTACCGCATCACCCACAGCCAGTGGGTGCCGACCATGCTGGGCCGCCTGCTGCAGCTGCCCGAGGAGGTGCGGCACGGCTATGACCTGTCCAGCCACCGCTGCGCCATCCACGCGGCCGCGCCCTGCCCGGTGGCCGTCAAGCAGGCGCTGCTGGACTGGTGGGGCGACATCCTGCTGGAGTACTACGCAGGCTCCGAAGGCTGCGGCATCACCCTGATCAACTCCGCCGAATGGCGCCGGCGCCCAGGCTCCGTGGGCCGCGCCAGCTACGGGAGGCTGCGCATCGTGGGCGACGACGGGCAGGAGCTGCCTGCGGGCCAGATCGGCCGCGTGTTCTTCTCGGACGTGGCGCCCTTCGCCTATCTCAACGATCCCGCCAAGACCCGCGAGGCCATCGACGAGCGTGGCTGGGCCACCTATGGCGACCTGGGCCATGTGGACGAGGAGGGCTACCTGTTCCTCAGCGACCGGCGGGCGGACCTCATCCTGTCGGGCGGCGTCAACCTCTATCCGCAGGAGATAGAGAACGCGCTGGCCACGCACCCGGCCGTGCAGGAGGTGGCCGTGGTCGGCGTGCCCGAGCCCGACTTCGGCGAGCAGCCCATGGCCGTGGTCGTGCTGCGCCAGGGCCATGCGGCCAGCGCCGAGATGGCGCGCGCCATCGTCGCCGAGGCTGGCGCCACGCTGTCGCGCCTCAAGCGCCCGCAGCGCCTGCAGTTCGTGGACGAGCTGCCGCGCCTGCCCACGGGCAAGTTGCTGCGCCGCGTGCTCAAGGACAGGCTGCGCGAGCAGCCCCACGCGGGCTTCAACCTGCGCAGCGCCTGAACGGCCCTTCACCGTCTTTCCTCACCGACAACCACCGGATACCGACCCATGCAAGACCTGACCGAGCGCTCCGTCTACCGCGAAGACCATGAACAGTTCCGCGAGCAGGCCCGCCGCTTCTTCGAGCGCGAGATCGTGCCCCACCATGCCGAATGGGAGCGCCAGGGCATCGTGCCCAAGGAGGTCTGGCGCAAGGCCGGGCGCGAAGGCCTGCTCAACCCCATGCTGCCCGAGCCCTACGGCGGCGGCGGCGACTTCGGCCATGCGGCCGTGCTGCTGGAGGAGATCGCGCGCACGGGCGCCAGCGGGCTGGGCTTTCCGCTGCATTCGGACATCGTCGCGCCCTACATCCATGCCTATGGCAGCAAGGCGCAGAAGGACCGCTGGCTGCCGCGCATGGCCGCAGGCGAGCTGATCGGCGCCATTGCCATGACCGAGCCCGGCGCGGGCAGCGACCTCAAGTCCGTGCGCACCACGGCGCGGCGCGAGGGCGACCACTACGTGCTCAATGGCCAGAAGACCTTCATCACCAACGGCATCAATTCGGAGCTGGTCATCGTCGTCGCCAAGACCGCGCCCGAGATGGGTGCCAAGGGCGTGTCCCTGATCGTGGTCGAGGACGGCATGCCCGGCTTCTCCAAGGGCCGCAAGCTCGAGAAGATCGGCCTCATGGCGCAGGACACCTCGGAGCTGTTCTTCGACAACGTGCGCGTGCCGGCCGACCACCTGCTGGGCGAGGAGAACGCGGGCTTCAGGTACCTCATGCACGAACTGGCCCAGGAACGCCTGGTGGTGGCCGTGCGCGCGGCCGCCTCCATCGAGGCCTTTTTGCACAAGACCATTGCCTACACGCGCGAGCGCAAGGCCTTCGGCCAGCCGGTGTTCGACTTCCAGAACACGCGCTTCAAGCTGGCCGAGGCCAAGGCCCAGGCCACCATGCTGCGCGTCTTCGTGGACGACTGCATCGCCCTGCACCTGCGCCGCGCGCTCGCGCCCGACCGGGCGGCCATGGTCAAGCTCAATGCCACGGCGCTGCAAAACCGCCTGCTCGACGAATTCCTGCAACTGCATGGCGGCTACGGCTACATGACCGAATACCAGATCGGCCGCGCCTGGACCGATGCGCGCATAGGGCGGATCTACGGGGGGAGCGACGAGATCATGAAGGAGATCATCGCCAGGACTCTGTGAACCCCTGAGCGGCTGCGCGGGCGTGCGGCGCCCTGATCCGGGGGCGGCCAGCCGGGGCGATGTGTGGCGGCAGCACATCATGAAGGCCCTTGCTCCGGCCGCTTGTCCTAGGCTTTTCCCAAGCCCGATCCGGGTGGGAGAGTCGGCAACTTCCCTTTGGCAATCCTATTTTTCGGCAGAAACTGGAATTTCCATGGGGCGGCTCATTCTTCCATGATCTTTCCGTATCGAAAGACCGGGAGGGCGCCCCGACAGGGCGCGAGCACCAATGACACGCCGAGTCACCATCCATACGCCATTGGGCGAGCAGCTGCATTTCCGTGAATTGCGCGGCCAGGAAAACATCAGCCAGCTCTTCAGCCTCGATGTGGAAATGCTCAGCGAAAGCGAAAGCATCGATCCCAAGGCCCTATTGGGAAAAAACGCCACCATCCAAATAGAAACCCAGGGCGGCGGCAGGCGCTTCATCGACGGCATCGTCACCCGCTTCGGCATGCAGGGCCAGGACCATCGCCACTACGCCTACAAGGCCCGCCTGAGCCCCTGGCTGTGGCTGGCCACGCGCAAGAGCGACTTTCGCATCTTCCAGAACCAGACCGTGCCCGACATCATCGAGCAGGTATTGGGCGTCTATGGCCATCCCCTGCAAAAGAAACTCACGCGTGCGTATCGCAGTTGGGACTACTGCGTTCAATACAACGAAAGCGATTGCGACTTTGTCTCGCGATTGATGGAGCACGAAGGCATTTACTACTTCTTCGAGCATGCCTCGGGCCAGCACACCCTGGTGCTGTGCGACGACATCATTGCCTCGCACAGCGTATTGCCCGGGGGCGCCTCCATTCCCTTTTATCCTCCCGAAAAAGCCGCCGCAGGCGATCAGGAAAACATCCACGCCTGGCAGCTGGAGCAGGAAATCAAATCGGGCCGCCATTACAGCGACGACTACGACTTCAAGAAACCCCGGGCCGACCTCACCCACATGCGGCGCGACCCACCAGGCCATGCGCACGACGGCCATGAAACCTACGAATGGCCGGGCGGCTACACGGAGTACGGCGATGGAGATGCCTACATCCGCGTGCGCCTGAAGGAAAGCCTCACGGGCCAAAGCCGGGTGCGGGGCCAGTCCTGTCACCGGGCGCTGGCCACGGGCTACACGTTCAGCCTCTGCAACTACCCGCGCGGCGACCAGAACCAGCAGTACCTGATCACGGGCCTGAGCTACCACCTGAAAGAAAACCCTCGCGTCAGCGCGATCACCAGCGTACGTGGCGCCCCATCCGCACCAAGTGCCCGGGACGGCGCCAAGGAAGACGGCTCCTTCCAGCGCTACGAGTTGCAGGCCCAGCCCACCAGCCTGGCCTACACCCCTGCACGCACCACGCCCAAGCCGCGCACCACCGGCCCGCAGACCGCCGTCGTCGTGGGCCCTGCTGGGCAGGAGATATGGACCGACGAATACGGCCGCATCAAGGTGCAGTTCCACTGGGACCGCCTGGGCAAGAAGGACCAGAACTCCAGCTGCTGGATCCGCGTGGCCACCAACTGGGCCGGCCCGGGCTTTGGCGCCATCTCCATCCCGCGCATAGGGCACGAGGTGGTGGTGGACTTCCTCAATGGCGACCCCGACTACCCCATCGTCACGGGCTGCGTCTACAACGCGGCCAACATGCCGCCCTGGGCGCTGCCGGCCAACGCCACGCAATCGGGCATCAAGACCAGATCGAGCAAGGGCGGCGCACCGGGCGCGGGCATGAAGAACGGCCCGGGCGACGCCAATGCCATCCGCTTCGAGGACAAGGCCGGGCAGGAGCAGCTGTGGCTGCACGCGCAAAAGGACCAGCTCACCGAAGTCGAGAACGACGAGGACAAATGGGTGGGCAACGACCGGCGCAAGACGGTGGACCGGGACGAGACCAGCGTGATCCACCGCGACCGCACGGAGACCGTGGGCCGCAACGAGAAGATCGACGTGCATGGCTGGCGCACGGAGGTTGTGGACCTGGACGAGACCCTCACCGTCCACCAGAACCGCACGCGCACGGTGGACCTGGATGAAAGCATCCGCATCTGCAAGAACCGCACGAAAACCGTGGATGCCAATGGGCGCGACAGCATCGGCCGCAACTGGACCCTGGCCACGGGGCGCATGAAATCCGAAACCGTGGGCATCGGCTACACGCAGGGCACGGGCCTGTTCAAGATGGTCACCGTGGGGTGTGCCTACAACCTCAACGTAGGCGCGGTGCTGATGAGCAACGTGGGTGTCCTGCGAAGCGACAGCGTGGGGATGGACTGGAGCCGGACCGTGGGGCGCAATCGCAGCGCGCAGATTGGCAACGATGAAGGCCTCGTCGTGGGCCACAACCGCAGCAGCACCATCCAGAACAATGACAGCACCGAGGTAGGGCAGGACCAGGCAGTCAACGTCGGCAACGATCACGCGCTGCGGGTGGGCGCCAACAGCATGGTCGATGCGGGCGGGCAACTGGCCCTGGCCGCAGGCACCACGCTGACGGTCGATGGGCAACAGGTCATCGTCACCGGCACCCAAAGCATCCGGCTGCAATCGGGGGCGAGCTCCATCGAGATCTCTCCGGCCATGGTCGAGATCAAGTCGCCGCTGGTGAAGATCAACTGCTGAACCCGGGACACTCGCATGGGACAACCTGCAGCAAGAGTGGGCGACATGCATGCCTGCCCCGCCCACGGGGGCGGGGCCATTCTCTCCGGCCAGGCCAATGTGCTCATCGGCGGCATGCCGGCGGCCAGGGTCACGGACAAGGCGCTGTGCCCCCGTTCACCGCCCGATGCCCTGGCCGAAGGCGAAGCCACGGTACTGATCGGTGGCAGGCCCGCGGCCCGCATGGGGGACAGGACCGTGCACGGCGGCGTGGTCGTCTCGGGCTGCACCACCGTCTGGATCGGTGCGAATGCGGGCCGGTGCCTGGCCGAAGCCGCGCAATCGGGGGCCGCCTTCGTGTCGGCCATGGAGGACTGAATCGCCATGTCCACCTTGATCCCCCCAGGCCCCGGCACGCCGGACGATCTCCAGATGGCGCGCCAGGCCGTGCTCGAAAAGGTGGCGGCGACCTATGACGGCCTGCTCTACGCCATCGTGGATGCGGCGGCGGATGAGCACCTGCATGACGCCATCCTGGCCGAGCCGCCGCAGTCGTGCATCACCTGCCTGTATGACGGCATGCCTGCCGCCCGCTATGCGCGCTACGCGCCCTATCTCATGCGGGTGCATGCAGGCAGTCCGCTGTTCCAGCGCTGGCCGCATGAAGGCTGGCAGGCGCACTGGGGCATTTTCCTGATCAGCCGGCTGCCGGCCCCTGCGCTCAAGCGCCATCTCAAGCGGTTTCTGCAGGCCAGGGGAGACGGCGGCCAGCGGCTGTGGCTGCGCTTTTACGACCCGCGCGTGCTGCCTCGCCTGCTTGCGCAGTTCGACCCGGCGCATCTGGGGGACTGGTTCCGCGGCCACAGCATCCTCGCCTGCCTGGCACCGCATCCCGAGGGGATCTGGGTCGGCTTGGCGCAGCGCAAGTTTCTGGACCACGTCACAGGCCTGGCGCGCCTGGACAACAGGCAATGGGAGGTGTCTTCGCCATGATGGAAATTTCAACCCTGGAAATGCAGCGCACGCTGCGCCGCAACCTGGTGCCCAGCGAGGGAGGGATTGCCGCCATCGTGCGGCAGACCTGCCATCTCAGCGAGCAGGATTGGCCGCATGACAGGCTGCTGGCCCATACCCGGCGAGGCCTTGACCGCGCGGTGGGCTGGGGTCTGTCGACGCCGGACGATGTCATCGGCTTCCTGGCCTTGCGCCACCAGTTTGGCGAGCGCTTCGACGAGTTTCCCGCTGTGCGCAAGTTTCTCTCGCGCACCGACCTGCCGCCTGACGGACGCATCCAGCTGATGATGCTTGAACTGCCGATGGGCATCTGGGACGTGGTGCGGCGGCGCACGCCTGCGGGCGAGTCCTCCTCGCCCCTGGGGGGCCCGGGTGCATGAGTTGCGAGCAACTGGTCCCCGCCTTCATCGCCCTCAATCGCCTGAAGCGGTCCAGGGACCTGTGCAAGGCCGTCGTGCTTGTGGGCTTCAACAAGGTATGCGGTACCCGGGACTTCGACAATGAACTGGACCGCAGGGCGCTGTGCGAGCTGTTTTGCTGCTGCATGACCGGCGGCCTGGGCCAGCGCTGCGTGGCCGGCGTGGTCATGCAGGCCGACGGGTTTGAAGGCTACCGGGGCTACTACAAGCAGGAAGTGCCGTACCTGAACAAGGCCCCCGTCATGTCGCGCAACGAGCCCGTGCGCCCCACGCGCAGCCGGCCTGCGGGCTCGCGCATTCCCGATGTGGTCGTGGTGAAGAACCCGCGCCTGCCGCCTGTGCTGGACAACGTGCAGCGGGTCTATGAGATGAAGTTTCCGGGGGATAAATTTTCTTCAGACCTTGGGCCAGACGGCAGAAGTCAGCTTCAGGCCTACACATATATTTTTGAAGACAAGTTTCAAAAGGATGCCTTGGACGCTGGAAGCTGTGCTTGCGACAGTGATGGCGAAAACGCAAATGAAAGTGTGTTGAACCAGGCAGCGAAATGGCAGGCCAACAGGGAAAAGGTCATCTCTTTGTCCGAACGGGTGAATAAGGATACGGCGGCGGCTGTCGGGGCTGCCGCCGGTGCGTCTGCGCTGGGTCGGGTACTCAGAGGTGTCGGTACGGTAGGGAGTGCACTCGCAAGAGTCCTTGGATTGACCTTTTGAAGCGATGGTTTAGGTACAGCGAAATATGGGGGATGGATATGGCAAAAGACTTCAACAAACCTTTGAGTACCAGAGAGCTACAGAAGGCCACTGTGGCGACTATGGATATTCTCAAGGCGCTGGTATTGAAGAACCAATTTGGGCGTATTTGTGCGCGAGCAGGCTGGACCATTGAAATGGTGTTTCATGATGGGGATTCATTGGCTGTGCGCGAGCGAGCTTGGAAGGTGATAGATCTATTCATTGAAGTCGTTGGTTCTGAAAAGCTTGCAATATGGTGGGGGCTGGCTCCTGTTGCTATGGCCAGCGAGAAAGGGCGGGAGAGGATGGAAAAACACAAACCGAGTACGCTCAATAATCCGAAGGGCTTTGCAATGATGTTTGATCTGGCCTCGGGCAAACCAAAACCTCCAGATGATTGGGTGGAAAATGCACAAGACTTTCGCCTTTGCTGTCGTGTGGAGAATGATGAAGGTATTTGGTATCGTGAAAGATATAGAACCCCGGGGAGAGGCCCTGCCATGTCTTTCATTCGCATGGCATTTCCCGCGTGGTGGATTATGGGTCAACCGCCAGAGCGCAATGTGGGCCGCCTCACCACCCAGATGGTGGAGTTGATGCAGCCCTATTGGTCCATTGCAGGTTGGGGCGTCATGCCCGCAGTGGAAGAACGCAATATCGGACCCGACGGCAAAGGCCAGCAAATACTGTATCCCTACTTGCAGCGTTTTCCAGGCTTGAATGCCCTGGGCAGCCTTGCGTTGATGAGCCATGACTTCAACAACGCCATGTACAGCATTAACTGGCTGAGTTTTGTCAGCGATGCATTGCTGGAAAAACTGGGCGGGCGAGAGGCCGTGCGAAAGCAGGTGGAGGCCAGCCAGTATCTTTCGGCCGGTGATGTAGGCAACTGCCTGGGAATCCGTGCAGGAGACTTTCCTGGTCTGGGGGATATGGATCAAGGACTGACGCTGCCCGCCTTTGGCGAGGCGGCACGCCTGCTCAAGCCTGTCCGTGCCAAATCTCGGCTCAATAACTTCATCGGCCCACCGCCTTCGGGCTCGAATGATGAACATGCATGGCTACTGGCGTGCGATGCCTATATGAGTCGGTTTGATTTGTTCTGATTTCTGGTGTTTTGAAGGAATGGGGAAAGATCACAATGGCTGCGGAAAATGATTTCAACTGGCCTTGCGGCAATGAGGAAGCGGATGCTGCCACCGCGGCGACGATGGATATTCTCAAGGCGCTGGTATTGCAGAACCAATTTGGGCGTATTTGTGCAAGAGCAGGCTGGACGATCGAGATGGTGTTCCATGACGGGGATTCATTGGCCGTGCGTGAGCGCGCATGGAAAGTGGTCGATCTTTTTTGTGAGGCCGTGGGGAAAGAAAAATTGGTTTATTGGTACGACGGAATGCCTGCCATGCTGACCAGCGCGATGGCACAAAAGAAGTTGGCCGCGAAGAAGCAAAAAAGCTTGGTTAACCCTAAAGGTTACGCATTGATTTTCCATATGGCATCGGGTAAGCCAAATCCTCCTGAAGCGTGGGAGAACAACGCTCAAGATTTTCGTCTTTATTGCTGTATTGAGAACGATGAGGGTATTTGGCTACATGATCGCCATATATCACCTGGCATAGGTCCTGCCATGTCATTTATTCGCATGGCATTTCCTGCGTGGTGGATTCTAGACCAGCCACCTGAGCACAATGTGGGCCGGCTTACCACCCAGATGGTGGAGTTGATGCAGCCCTTCTGGGCTATTGCAGGCTGGGGCGTCATGCCCGCAGTAGAAGAACGCAATATTGGACCCGATGGCAAGGGTCAGCAGGTGCTGTATCCCTATCTGCAGCGGTTCCCCGGATTGAATGCCCTGGGCAGTCTTGCATTGTTCGATCATGACTTCAACAACGCCATGTACAGCATCAACTGGCTCAGTTTTGTCAGCGATGCCTTGCTGGAGAAACTGGGCGGGCGGGAAGCGGTGCGCAAGCAGATCGAGGCCAGCCAGTATCTTTCGGCCGGTGATGTAGGCAACTGCCTGGGAATCCGTGCAGGAGACTTTCCTGGTCTGGGGGATATGGATCAAGGACTGACGCTGCCCGCCTTTGGCGAGGCCGCACGCCTGCTCAAGCCTGTCCGTGCCAAATCTCGGCTCAATAACTTCATCGGCCCACCGCCTTCGGGCTCGAATGATGAACATGCATGGCTACTGGCGTGCGATGCCTATATGAGCCGGTTTGACGGGTTTTGAATGGAAAGCACCATGAAGCCACAGCCCATCGCCCCGTTGATGGATGCCGTGTTGCGCACGCTGGGACGGCATAGCCGGCAGGATTACCTGCGCCTGGCTCTGCGCCAGGCGGGATTGAGCGATGCGCAGCTGCTGAAGATCGATCACGTCCCACCTTACCCGGTGACATGGGCGGAGAGGGGGTTGGGCCTGGTCCTTCAACGCCTGGCCTGGGGCGACATGCCAGGCGCTCCGACATGGGGCGTGCACAGCGTGACCCTGGATGCGCAGCGCTGGAAGGGGTCCTGGCCCATGGGCCTGGATCCGGAGACCGTGACCGCGCAGGAATTCGTCAGCCTGCTGGCCCAGGACCCGGCCGAGGCGCTGTGCCTGCCCCAGATGGCCTGCTGCACGACCCGCGGTTTCGACGAGCAGACATGGGCACTGGTGGCAGTCTTTGGCGGCGCCAGCGGCGCTTTGCAGAATTTGACGATGAGCCGGGTCGGGGAATGGGTGGGGCTTTCCATGCTCGCGGCCTGGCAGGGAGCCGGGTAGCGGGTGGGCCATGTGGGAGATAGGGCCCCCTGGGCGCCAGTTCCGACCGGGCGCCACGGACATGGCGGCGCGGCTACACTGCGGGCCATTCATTCGAGGGGCTGGCCGTGGCCGGTTCCTTCCCCCTGTTTTCCCTAGAGATTTCCGCCATGTCCAACGACGCCCACGAAGCCACCGCCCTGCCCGACGAGCCTGCCCTGACGCCCGAGGCGCTGGAGGAACTCGACGATCTGCTCGACGAGCTGCGCACGCGCGGCGACGAGATTCCGCAGTGGGAGTTCTGCGACGGTTTCCTGACGGCGCTGATCTGCACGCGCCGCGAGGTGCCGGCCGCCGAGTGGCTGCCCATGCTGCTGGGCGACGGCGGCACGCTGGAGGCGGCCGAGGGCCAGCCGCTGCCGCTGATGGAAGTGTTCAAGGACGCGGCGCAGCAGGCGCGCTTTCTGGAGCTGGTGGGCCTGCGCATGGACGAGATCCGCACCCAGCTGGACGCCGACGTGAAGACGCTGGAAGACGACCGCACCTTCCAGCCCGAGGCCATGGACATGCGCGGCGCCATCCTGTCGCTGCCCGAGGAAGAGCGTCCCGATGACGGCGAAATCCCCTCGTTCGGCCAGATCTGGGCGCTGGGCTTCATGTTCGTGGTCGAGAACTGGGCCGAGGAATGGGCCGCCCCGCGCGACAAGGAAGCCGCCGGCTGGCTCAACGAGGCGCTCAACGCCGTCGTGGCCCTGACCGAGGACGACACCGGCAAACCCGAAGTCTGCATGTACGACGAGGACGGCCCCGCCAGCACCAGCCAGGAGCGCGTGGAGCAGTTCGGCGAGGCCATCTGGGCGCTGTACGACCTGCGCCAGATCTGGAAGAGCATGGGCCCGCGCCAGGAAACCATCGTCAAGGGCGAGCAGCCGGGCCGCAACGACCCCTGCCCCTGCGGCAGCGGCAAGAAGTTCAAGAAGTGCCACGGCGCCTGAGCGCCCGCGCCACAGGCTTTGGATGCACGGGCCATGAGACATATCGGTGAACGCATACGCGCCCGCCGCGCCGAACTGGGCATGACCCAGGGCCGGCTGGCCGAGGCCGCAGGCATCACGGCCTCGGCCGTGTCGCAGATCGAATCGGGGGCCATCCGCACCCTCAAGAACGACACCCTGGCCCGCGTGGCCCTGGCGCTGCAGACCACGGCGCTGGAGCTGACGGCCGGCCTGGAAGACGACAACGCGCCGCTGCCCGTGGACGAGCAGCGCCTGCTGGAAAGCTACCGCGCCCTGCCTGCACCGCTGCAGGAGATCGCGCACAAGCTCATAAAAGCCTTGCGCTGATCAGCGCATTGAGGCGCTGCAAGGCATGGACCACGGTGGCCTGGCGCACGGCGGCGCGGTCGCCCTCAAAGCGCAGGCATTCGCTGTGCGTGGTGCCGTACACGTTCCAGCCGAACCAGACCGTGCCCACGGGCTTGGCGGCGCTGCCGCCGCCCGGCCCGGCCACGCCTGTCACGGCCACGCTGCACTGCGCGTGTGAGTGGGCGATGGCGCCTTCGGCCATGGCGCGCGCCACGGGCTCGCTCACGGCGCCGTGCTCGGCGATCAGCGGCTCGGGCACGCCCAGCAGGTCGTGCTTGGCCGCGTTGGAGTAGCTGACAAGGCCGCGCTCGAACCATTCGCTGGAGCCGGCGCGGTCCGTGCAGGCCGCAGCGATCATGCCGCCCGTGCAGCTTTCGGCCGTGGCCAGCATCCAGCCGCGCTGCAGCAGCAGGCCTGCCAGGGTTTCGACGAGTTCGTTGGATGCGTTCATGCCCGTTCCTTCAGCCAATGAAATGGCGCCATAGCGCGATGACCAGCAGCGTGCAGAAGGCGGCCACCAGGTCATCGAACATGATCCCCCAGCCGCCGCGCCAGCCGAAGCCCTTGAAGCACCGGTCGGCCCATTTGACGGGCTGGGGCTTGGCGGCATCGAAGAAGCGGAACAGCCCAAAGGCGATGAGCTGGCCCCAGAAGCCGGTGGGCATGACCAGCCACAGCACCAGCCAGAAGGCCACGATCTCGTCCCAGACCAGGTTGCCCGGGTCGGCCACGCGCATGTGGCGCGCCGTGACCGTGCAGGCCCACCAGCCCAGGGGAATGCTGCCCGCGATCAGCAGGCCGATCTGCTGGGGCGTGAACCAGTGCTGCAGCAGCAGGAAGGACAGCCAGGCCCACAGCGTGCCCACGGTGCCGGGCGCGATGCGCCCCAGCCCCGAGCCCAGCCCCATGGCGATGAAGTGGGCCGGGTGGGACATCATGAATTCCAGCGTGGGGCGAGCCATGCCGCCCTGCGGCGGGCCTTCCGGTGGGCGCGCCGCAGAGGCAAAGGTGGGGGTAGCAGGATCGCCGGAAACCTCCGGCCGCAGCGGCGCGTCACTCATGGGGCCAGATCATAAGCGCGGCCCTGGTGCTTCACTGACGCTCTTCGACCGCCAGATCCTGCGGATGGCGGATCTGGTGGCGGGCCTCGAAGCTGGCGCTGGCGCCAGCGGCCAGCGGCTGCTGCCAGGCGATCATGCCGTTGCGGTCGTTCCAGCGCGTGGTGGCCGGCTGCGGGTTGTATTGGGACTGCACGCGGATCTGCTCGTTGCGCGAGACGGGTGCGGCGTCCACCACCTGCAGCTCGATGGCGCGGTCATGGCGGTTGTCCACCTGGAAGCGCCGCGTGACCTGGCGTTCGGTGCTGCTGCTGAGCAGGCCGCCGCTGCCCGTGGCCGAGTCCACGGGCAGGTTGCGCACCACCACCTTGTCGTCACGGCCGAAGGACAGGCCCTGGGCCAGCGCGGCGGCGTTGCCGAAGTCCAGCCGGCCCTGGCCGGCGAAGGCGCCGTCGCGGAACAGGGCCACGGGGCCTGCGGGCCAGACGCCGGCCGGCACGGCCAGCTGGGCCACCAGGTAGGCGGCCTCTTCCACGGCGGGCGCCGTGCGCGTGAGCAGGGTGGCCGGCAGGTTCTGCGAGCCCAGGGCCAGGGTCACGCGCTCGCTGCTGGAGGGCACGCTGATGCGGTAGGGCACGGAGAACTGCGTGGCGTAGGCGGTGTTGAGGCTGGCGACATCGAGCACCGGCAGTTCGGCGGCCTCGCTGGCCGCCCCGGGCTTGCGGGCGCGCTCCAGCATCATCGCAGGGGCCGCCGGGGCCGGCGCTGGCGGAGGGGCCATGGCGGCCACGGGGCGGGGCCGTTCCACATCCAGCGTCCAGGGATTGGGCAGGCGCGCCTGCGTGCTGCGCGAAGGCTGGCCCGTGGACAGCAGCAGCTGCACCTGGCTCCAGTCCTCGCCGCTGTTCTGGGCCACCAGGGCCAGGCGTTCGATGGCCACCGTGCCCTTGGCCGGGTCCAGCTGGGCGCGGTAGGTGGGCTGCCAGCTCGGGCCGCGCACCTGGTAGGTCAGCTGCACATTGGCATCGGCCGGGCTGGCCAGTTGCACGGTGACCTTCATCACCTGGGCGTTGCCTGCGCCCGTGCGGTCGCGTTCGAGCTGCAGCGGCCTGAGCTGCTCCTGCAGCGCCTGCTTTTGCCGCAGGATCTGGTGGGCGCGCAGCGTGTTGCCACGGCTGGTGGTGCGCAACGCCTCGGTGGCGGCGCCCAGCTGGCTGGCGGCGGGCAGGGCGGGGGCTTTGGCGTCATCGCCGGGCTTGGCCAGGCCCTGCAGGTAGTCGCCCACGAGCTTGGCGGCGGACTCGTCGGCCTCCAGCGCGGCCAGCTGGTCTTCCAGCGTGCGGATCTGCTGCTCCAGCGGGCTGGCGCAGGCCTTGGAGGCCAGTTCGCGCGGCTGCGACTGCAGCTTGTAGTCGCCCAGGCGCACGCCGGCATCGGCGCTGACCTGCAGGCTCTGCGGGTCGATGGAGCCGGGCAGGCACTCGAACACCAGCTGGCGCGTGGCGGCCGTGATGCGCGCCGTGCGCTCCACCGAGGCCACGCCCGCATACAGGGTGACGCGCGCGATGGGGGCGCGGGCGATGGTGGCTTCCTGGGCTTGTGCCTGGGCCTGGACCGGGGTGCCTGCCAGCAGGAAGCAGGCGGCGGCCAGGGCAGAGAGGGCGGGCAGGGCGGAGCGTTGAACCATGGGCAGTCCTTCTCGGATGAAAGTGGTTTGGCGCGGCGTCAGGCCGCAGCGAAGTGGTCGAATGAGGTCCACCGGGGCGCCATGGCCGCTCCGTCCGGGCCGATCAGCCGCAGGCCGGGCGGGGCCTCGATGCAGCCGATGCGCGTGACGCGCGTGGCGGTGTCGCGGCCTGCGGCCTGCACGGCATCGCGCCGGTCGGCCGGGGCCGTGAAGCACAGCTCGTAGTCGTCGCCGCCGGACAGGGTGCACTGGTGCAGCAGGTCGATGGCCAGGGGCGTGTGCCGGCCGGCATCGAGCAGCGGCGTGATCAGGCGCGTATCCAGGCTGGCGCCCACGCGGGATTGCGCGAGGATGTGGCCCAGGTCGCCCAGCAGGCCGTCGCTCACATCCAGCGCGCTGCTGGCAATGCCGCGCAGCGCCTGGCCCAGGGCCACGCGCGGCGTGGGCGCTTCCAGGCGCTGGCGCGCGGCGGCCAGCGTGCCGGGTGGCAAGGTGGTGTGGCCCAGCAGGGCTTCCAGCGCCAGGCGGGCATCGCCCAGGCTGCCGCTGACCCAGATGTCGTCGCCCGCGTGCGCGCCGCTGCGCAGCAGGGCCTGGCCGGGCGGCACCTCGCCGAAGACGGTGATGCAGATGTTCAAGGGCCCCTGGGTGGTGTCGCCGCCGACCAGCTCGCAGCCGTGGGCGTCGGCCAGGGCCAGCAGGCCGGCTGCAAACGCCTCGGTCCAGGCCGCATCGGCACGCGGCAGGGACAGGGCCAGGGTGAAGGCCAGCGGGCGCGCGCCGCAGGCCGCCAGGTCGGACAGGTTCACGGCCAGGGATTTGTGGCCCAGCAGGCGCGGGTCCACGTCGGCGAAGAAATGCCGGCCCTCGACCAGCATGTCGCTGGAGACGGCCAGCTGCATGCCCGGCGCCGGGGCGAGCAGGGCGCAGTCATCGCCCACGCCCAGGGCGGCGCGGCGCACGGGGCGCTGGAAGAAGCGGCGGATCAGGTCGAATTCACCCACGGTGGCGGCTTTCGGATGCGTTTGGCGATCGGGCTATTGTGCTGCGAGGTTCGTGCTGCCCCGCATCAGGTGGTCTCGCCCGCACCGGGCCGATGCTCCAGCGCCAGCGCGTGGAAGGCCTGGGCGGCAGGCGACAGGCTGCGCTGGCGCCTGCGCACCAGGTACAGGTCGCGCCGGCGATCGGCATCGGCCAGCGGGCGCGTCACCAGGCCAGGCTGCACGAAGTGGAACAGCGCCAGGGCCGGCACCACGCTGATGCCCAGGCCCGCGCGCACCATGCCCATCACGGTGGCCAGGTGCTCCACTTCCAGCAAGGTGTTGAGGGGCGGGGCCTGCTCCTGCGATTCCAGGTACTGGCGCACGCTGCTGTGGCGGGCGAGCTGGATGAAGGGTTGGTCCCGCAGGTCGGCCATTGTTGGCGCGGGCAGGGCCGCCAGCGCATGGTCGGCGCGGCAGACCAGGTGCAGCCGGTCGGCGCAGAACCATTCGGCCTGCAGCTCCTCGGTGTCGGCGCGGATGGCGGCCAGCGCCAGGTCGGCCTGACCCGAGGCCACCTGGGCGATGCAGGACTCGGACAGCAGGTCCGACACCTGCAGCTGTATGCCCGGATGGCGCGCATGGAACAGCGCCAGCACGGGCGGCAGCCAGGCCGCCGCCAGCGAAGGCAGCAGGGCGATGGACACGCGCCCGCGCTGCAGCGCTGCCGCCTCGCGCAGGCCGTGCACGGCATCGCCCAGGTCGGCGCGTATGCGCTGCGCGGCATCGAGGAACTGCGCCCCCTCCTGCGTCAGCGCCACATGGCGCGTGCTGCGGTCGAACAGCCGCACGCCCACGCCGTCTTCCAGGCCCTTGATCAGGGCGCTGAAGGCCGGCTGCGACAGATGGCAGCGCTGCGCGGCCAGGGTGAAGCTGCTGAGCTGGGCCAGGGCGATGAAGGCATCGAGCTGGCGGGAGGAGATATTCATCGGGTTTTTGGATGAGTTGATCCGAATAATCGATTTCACAGATTAGCAGCCCTTGCCTACATTGGCCTGCATGGACCACCTGGAAACCTTCTTTGCCCCGGACAAGCCCCCGCTGTGGGTGGGCTGCGCAGCCGGCTTCTCGGGCGACCGCACCGATGCCGCCGCGCCCGTGGTGCGCGCCCTGGCGGCCAGCGGCCAGAGCGCCTGCCTGATCTTCGAGACCCTGGCCGAGCGCACGCTGGCGCTGGCCCAGCTCGCGCGCCGCGAGCAGCCCGACGCGGGCTACGAACCCCTGCTGGAGGACCTGCTGGAGCCCGTGCTGGCCGACTGCCTGGCGCATGGCATACGCATCGTCAGCAACTTCGGTGCCGCCAACCCCAAAGGCGCGGCGCGCTGCATCCAGCGGCTGGCGCAGCGCCTGGGCCTGCGCGCGCCGCGCATCGCCGTGGTGCATGGCGACGATGTCAGCGGCCCGGCGTACCGCGGGGCGCTGCGGGCCGCGCTGGGCGCGGAGTTTCCCGAGGATTCGCTGGTCAGTGCCAACGCCTACATCGGCGCGCGCGCGATTGCCGAGGCCCTGCAGGCCGGCGCCGAGATCGTGGTGGCCGGCCGCGTGTCCGACCCCTCGCTGACTCTGGGGCCGGCCATGGCGCATTTCGGCTGGGCCTGGGACGACTGGGACCGCCTGGCGCGCGCCACCATGGCAGGCCACCTGCTGGAATGCGGCGCCCAGGTCACGGGCGGCTACTTCGCCGACCCGGGCTTCAAGGACGTGCAGGGCCTGGCGCGGCTGGGCTATCCCATTGCCATCATCGAGCCCTCGGGCGACTGCACCATCACCAAGCCCGAAGGCACGGGCGGCCTGGTCAGCGAACGCACGGTCAAGGAACAACTGCTGTACGAGGTGCACGACCCGGCCGCCTACCTGACGCCCGACGTGGTGGCCGACCTGTCCGAGGCCGAGGTGCACCAGGTGGGGCCTGACGTCGTGCGCCTGAGCGGCGTGCGCGGCCATCCGCACAACGGCCACTACAAGGTCAATGTCTGCCATGCCTCGGGCTGGCTGGCCGAGGGCGAGATCTCCTATGCCGGCCCGCGCGCCCTGGAGCGCGCCCGGCTGGCCGGCGAGGTGCTGCGCGAGCGCCTGGGCGGCGAGGCCGCAGGCGACCTGCGCCTGGACTGGATCGGCGTGGCCAGCGTGCTGGGCGACGACGCCGGCCGCTGGCGCGACGCACAGCCGGCCAGCGCAGCCGCCCCCCAGGACGTGCGCCTGCGCGCCGCCTGGCTGCGCCCCACGCAGGCCCAGGCGCGGCGCCTGCCGCGCGAGGTCAATGCGCTGTACACCTGCGGGCCGGCCGGCGGCGGCGGCGTGCGCACGGCGCTGCGCGCGCGGCTGGGCACGGTGTCCTGCCTGCTGGCGCAGCAGAGCATCGCCACCGGATGGAAGTGGGCCGAGGGAGTCGATAAAGGGGTCGAGAAAGAGGCCGGGAAAGAAGCCGGGGAGCACGCCGCATGAACACACTGTCAACCACGATGCCCGTCACCGTGCCGCTGTACCGCCTGGCGCACGGGCGCACGGGGGACAAGGGCAACCGCTCCAACATCAGCCTCATCGCCTGGAATGCCGCCTGCTGGCCCGTGCTGGTGGAGCAGATCACCGAAGTGCGCGTGGCCGCGCACTTCGCCGCCCGGCGCCCTGCGCGCGTGCAGCGCTTCGTGCTGCAGCGCCTGCAGGCCATGAACTGGGTGCTGGACGCGGTGCTGGACGGCGGCGTCAACGACGCGCTCAACCTCGACAGCCACGGCAAGGCGCTGTCGTACTGGCTGCTGCAGATGCAGGTCCACATACCGGCTTCGCTGCTGCCCCACCTGGCGCCGGAGTAGCAGGCAGCACCCGCCCGTCACACATTCATCACAACAAAGGAGACAGACATGCACCTTTCGCACAACTTCCCCCGCCGCCATGTGCTCGCGCTGGCCGCCTGCGCGCTGGCAGCCGCCGCAGCACCGGCGCTGGCACAGGACTATCCGTCCAAGCCCATCACCTTCGTCGTGCCGTTTGCGGCCGGCAGCGCCACCGACCAGCTGGCACGGGCGCTGGGCCAGGCCGTGGCCACGGCGACCAAGCAGGCCGTGGTGGTCGAGAACAAGGGCGGCGCCAGCGGCATGATCGCGGCCCAGCAGGTGGCGCGCTCGGCGGCCGATGGCTACACGGTGCTGATCACCACCAACACCACGCATGCGGCCAACCAGCATCTGTACAAGAAGCTGCCCTATGACGCGGTCAAGGACTTCGCGCCCGTGGCCGGGCTGGGCAAGGGCGGCCAGGTGCTGGTGGTGCGCGCCGATGCTCCGTACAGGAACGTGGGCGACCTGCTGGCGGCGGCGAAGAAGCAGCCGGGCAAGCTGTCGTTCGGCAGCGGCAGCTCCTCCAGCCGCGTGGCCGGTGAAATGCTCAAGCAGCTGGCCGGCGTGGACCTGATGCACGTGCCCTACAAGAGCAATCCGCTGGCCATCACCGACCTGCTGGGCGGCCAGATCGATCTGATGATCACCGACACCTCCACCGGCGTGCCCCAGGTCAAGTCGGGCAAGCTGCGCGCCCTGGGCTACTCCACCACCAAACGCAGCCCGCAGCTGCCCGAGGTGCCCACGCTGGAGGAAGCCGGCGTCAAGGGCTATGACATGGGCTACTGGTTCGCGGCCTACGCGCCCGCTGGCACGCCCGAGGCCGTGGTGGCCCGTCTGAACCGCCTGCTGTCCGACGCCGTGCACAGCGCGGGCGCCAAGTCCTTCTTCGAGATGTCCGGCTCCGAGGGCTGGACCGCCACGCCCCAGGAGCTGGCCGCCTTCCAGGCGGGCGAGACCCAGAAGTGGGGACAGGTGATCAAGGCCGCCGGCATCCAGCCCGAGTAGGCCGCTCCCCGCTCTCCCGTTCCCTTTTTTTCCGAACCGTCCTAGGCCGCCGCAATGCACGGCGGCCAGGGCGGAGCCTTGCCTGTGCCATGACCCCAAGGAGACAACATGCACATCAGATCCACCCATCCACTGGCCCTTGCCCTGGCCGCATCCGGTCTGCTGACCGCCTGCGGCGGCAGTGACTCGCCCGCCGGTTCGCAGGCGCCTCGCATGCAGCTGAGCATCAGCGCCACCGAGGACTTTGCCGGCAGCTACGGCAGTGTCGGCGCCTACGAAAAAGTGACCGGCGTGCTGCGCGGCGAGCTGGACCCGGCCGACCCGAAGAACGCCGTGATCCAGGACCTGGCGCTGGCGCCCGTCAATGCGCGCGGCATGGTCGAGTACAGCACCGACTTCGTCATGCTCAAGCCCAAGGACATGTCCAAGGCCAGCGGCGTGCTGCGCTATGACGCGCCCAATCGCGGCAACATCCTGACCATGCCCAACCCCACGGCCACGCCCGGCGATGCGGTCTACCTGGAGCGCGGCTATGTGCTGCTGTACTCGGCCTGGCAGGGCGATGTGCCCAAGTCCACGCCCGCGCGCCTGACGGTCACCGTGCCCGTGGCCCGCAACAAGGACGGCAGCAGCATCACGGGCAGCTACCGCACCGAGCTGGTCCCGGCCGCCGCCGTGCCCTCCATGACCCTGCCCGGCGGCGTGTTCAACGGGACCATGATCCCCTACGAGCCCGCCAGCCTGGACAACACGCAGGCCGGCTACTCGCTCACGCGCCGCATCAACGAAACCGATGCGCGCCAGACCGTGCCTGCGGGCGACTGGAAGTTCGCCAGCTGCGATGCCGCTGCCAATCCCTTCCCCGGCACGCCTGCGGCCACCAGCGTCTGCCTGAAGGGCGGGTTCGATCCGCAGTACCTC
Organism: Delftia sp. Lp-1; assembly: GCF_020523835.1. NCBI lineage: Bacteria > Pseudomonadati > Pseudomonadota > Betaproteobacteria > Burkholderiales > Comamonadaceae > Delftia > Delftia sp. Lp-1. Next base: position 61,058 of record NZ_JAJALJ010000003.1, read on the forward strand.
TACGAGCTGGTCTACGTGGCCAAGGACCCCAAGGTCATGGGCGTGGGCCTGGCGGCGCTGCGCGACACGGTGAGCTTCTTCCGCGCCAAGGCGGCCGACGCCGACGGCAAGGCCAACCCGCTGGCCGGGCGCATCACGCACACCATCGGCCAAGGCACCTCGCAGTCGGGCAATGCCATGAAGACCTTCCTGCACCTGGGCTTCAACCAGGCGCTCGATGGAGGCAAGGTCTTCGACGGCATGTATGCCCACGTGGCCGCGCGCCAGACCAACATCAACACACGCTTTGCCGTGCCCGGCGGCGGGGGCGGCCTGCGCAACGACCACACGGCCTTCGGCCAGACCGCGCCGCGCGGCCTGGACAAGGACTACAGCGACGAGGTCAGCGGCCGCCAGGGCGGCGTGATGAAGCGCTGCGAAGCCAGCAACACCTGCCCCAAGTTCTTCCTGGGCCTGTCGGGCACGGAGTTCTGGCAGTTGCAGGGCTCGCCCGTGCTGACCGATGCCAACGGCCTGCGCGACATCGCCCAGCCCGCCAATGCGCGCGTCTACTACTACGCCAGCACCCAGCACGGCGGCGCAGGCGGCACGGCCAGCATCGGCTATGCGCCCACGCGCAATGTCTATCCGGCCGGCACCGTGGTGCACTTCAACGACACGTTCCGCGCGCTGTTCATCGCGCTGGAGGACTGGGTGGTGCGCGGCACCGAGCCGCCAGCCAGCCAGGTGCCCAAGCTGGCCGACGGCACCCTGGTGCGGCCCGACAAGCTGGTCTTTCCCGCCATGAAGGGCCTGAGCTGGAGCGTGGGCGGCGTGCAGACCGCCATCCCCGAGTTCCGCTACCTGGCGCGCCACAACGGCTTTGCGCTGCTCGACTTCGGCCCGCAGTACGTGCCGCAGGACGAAAGCGGCATCGCCACGCTGCAGCCGCCGCGCGCCACGGGCAAGGACTACGCCATCCTCGTGCCCCAGGTCGATGCGGCCACCGGCCTCACGCGCGCAGGCATCCGCAGCGTGGAGGCGCGGGCACCGCTGGGCACCAGCATGGAGTTCAACTACGTGGCCACGCCGGGCATCGTGGACCTGTCCAACCTCACGGGCAGCTTCATCCCCTTCCACAAGACGCGCGCGGCGCGGCTGGCGGCCGGTGACGGGCGGCCCTCACTGGAGGAGCTGTATGTCGACCAGGCCGGCTACGTGAGCGCCGTCACGGCGGCGGCCCAGGACCTGGTGCGCCAGCGCCTGCTTTTGCAGCGCGACGCCGACGCGCAGATCACCGCCGCGCGTGCGGCGGCGGTGCTGCCTTGAGCCTGCGCTGAACGCAGGCCTCAGACGGCCTGGCCGCGAAAGCGCATGGCCGCCTGGCGCGAGACCTCGGCCAGCAGCTGCTCGCTGCGCTGGCGCTCGCGCAGCCAGCGGGCATCGTTGCTGCCGGCGGCCACGTCGCTGCGCAGCAGATGCAGGGCGGGCGCCGCGCCATGGCGGGCCGCGTAGTCGGCCACGGCATCCATGGTCTTGAGGATGTGGTCGGCCAGCGGCATGTGCTCGCCCGTGGCCGGGTCCACGTAGACGGCTTCCAGGCCGAAGCGGCAGGCCTGGAAGCGGTTGTAGGTGTAGACCAGGTAGTCGTCCTCCACGGGCGTGAAGGGCTGGGTGTCCATGAACCAGGCGGCCAGCGCCTGCACATAGCCGGACAGGGCGGCTGCCCGCTCGATCGTCAGCGGCGTGTCGAACACGCGGATCTCGATGGTGCCGAACTCGGGCTTGGGCCGGATGTCCCAGTAGAAGTCCTTCATGCTCTTGACCACGCCCGTGCGCGTCATCTTGTCGAAGTACTGCTCGAACTCGCTCCAGTGCAGCACGCAGGGCGCGCGGCCCGACAGCGGAAAGGCGAACACCGAGTTCAGCCGCGCCGAGTCGAAGGCCGTGTCATGGCCCTGCACATAGGGGCTGGAGGCCGACAGCGCAATGAAGTGCGGGATGTAGCGCGACATGCGGTGCAGCATGAGCAGGGCCGCGTCGGCGTCGGGGCAGCCGATGTGAACGTGCTGGCCGAAGATGGTGAACTGCTTGGACAGGTAGCCGTACAGCTGCGACAGCTCCTGGAAGCGCGGCTTGTCGTAGATACGCCGCTCATGCCACTGCTGGAAGGGGTGGGTGCCGCCGCCCACCACGGCGATGTTGAGCTTGTCGGCGCTTTTGACCAGCGCATCGCGGATCTGGCTGAGCTGGCCCAGCACCTCGGAGGCCGAATGGCAGACGCTGGTGGAGATCTCGATCATGCTGTTCGTCATCTCGGGCACCACGCTGCCGGGCAGCGGGTTCTTGAGCATGAGGCGCAGCATGTCCTCGGCGTAGGGGGCCAGGTCGTAGTCGTGGGTGTTGACCAGCTGCAGTTCCAGCTCCACGCCCAGGGTCAGCGGTTCGGACGAGTTGAAGGCTTCAAGACTCACGTTCATCTCCTGCAGTATTCGTGCGGCTCAGCGGCTTCCAGGGACGGGAGCTTTCGCCGGAGCGGTAGATGGCCACGGTGGCCAGGGCGGCGCCCAGCACCTCCATCACCAAAATGGTGGGCAGGGCCACGCCTGCGATCTGCGCGCCCAGCTCGGGCGCGGCGGCCACGAACTGCGAGGCGATCAAAAGCGCCACCGACGACATGGGCGCCATGGCGCAGCCCACCCAGAAGGCCTGACGCCAGTTGGCGCCCGTGCCCACATTGCCCACGGCCACGCCCATGGTCTTGGCGACCAGGCGTGCCAGGATCACGGCGCCCACCACGCCGGCCACCGGCGCGCTCCAGTCGGCCTGTGCGGCCACGGTGGAGACCAGCACGAACATCAGCATGGTCAGCAGCGAGGCCGCCGTGCCCAGCTGGCGGGGCCAGGCCCAGGGGCGCGGGTTGAACTGCTTGAGCAGGATGCCGCCCAGCAGCGCCGCCAGCGGCGCCGAGCCGCCCAGGTACGAGGCCACGGGCACGCTGGCCGAGATCAGGGTGAGAAAGAGGATGGAGGTGTTCTCGCTGGCCGGGCTCATGAAGCGCAGCGCCAGGCGCATCAGCACGGCCAGCACCAGGGCCACGGCCACCGAGACGCCCAGCACCACCAGCACCGGCATGATCGAGGCCACGAAGCCCGCCTTGGGCTGCGTCAGCATGCCCGCCTTGGCGCTGCCCAGGGCCAGCGCATACAGCGTGGACAGGGTGGCCAGCACCAGGCCGCGATCGGTCACGGCGCCTGCGGCACGCATGTCGGCCACCACGCGCGTCAGCACCAGGGGCGAGGCCGCCATGGCCACCAGGGCCAGCGGCCCGGCCACTTCGGGGGCCACGCCCAGCCAGCGCAGCACCAGGGAGACCAGCACATAGGTCAACGCGGATTCGGCCACGCTTTGCACCAGCACCATGGGGTTGTGGCGGAACCAGCGCAGCGTGATGCGCCCGCCGCATTCGAACAGCACGATGGCCACGCCCAGCTCCAGCAGGAACAATCCTGTGCCCTGCAGCGGCCAGGCGGTGTTGGCGCCAAAGCCGATCAGCCCGGCAATGCCGCCCACCAGCGAATAGCCGACCACCTTGGGCAGGGCCGCATGGCGCTGGCAGGCGTAACCCACCATGGTGGCCACGGCCAGCAGCAGGGACCATTGCACCGTGGCCAACCCGGCCGATGGCCGCAGCCACGGTTCCCAGAAGCTCAGCATGTCATTCATAAGCGAGGTCCTTTGCGCGAGCCAGTGGCCCGCAAGCGAAGCTCCGCAGGGCCTTCCCTGCGGCGCGGGCAAGCCCGCGTCCCGTGCGCTTGGCACGGGGACACTTCGTTGGCGATCCACTGGCGTGACTGCCGGGCTGCAAGGCCGGGCGGGCACGCCAGCACGTGGGTTCCGCGTGGTTCCCGAGGTCCCGCAGGCTCAGGGGCGGAAGAAACTCAGCGGCGCTGTGCGCAGACGGCGGCGGATGGCCGAATAGATGCGCGAGCGGTCGACTCCGCTGACATTGTGTGCCCTCATCGCAACGCGGAATGCCAGATAAAAGCTGACAGTGACATTCAACGCGCCATTGATCGGCAGTAGGGCAACCGCCCACCAGAACATGTCGGAGTGCAGCACCTGCCAGCCCAGGGCCGCCATGGCGGCACCGATCTGGCCTGCCGACAGCGTGACGTGGCGCACCTCCAGCCCCAGGCCGAAGAAGGCAGCGAATGCGGGCACCAGGCCCAGCATCATGCCCAGCGAGACGTTGGCGGCAAAGCCCGAAATGTTCTTGCGCCAGAAATGCGCCCAGCGGTCGGCGCGCTTGGCGCCCAGCCAGCGCGTGATGCCGGGGTTGTAGCGGATCACCGAGTCCAGCCGGCGCAGCACGAACCAGTTCTCCGCCCAGCCCGCGATCAGGCTGCTGGCGAACAGCAGCACGCCCGTGAAGGCCGCGAACAGCGGCGACAGGCCCAGCAGGCTCAACGAGTCGAGCACGGCAATCGCATGCGGCCCGTCGATGGGCGTGTGGCCGAACAGCTGGGCATAGCCCAGCGACAGCAGCAGCACCATGGGCAGCACCACCAGCACGTTGCCCAGCACGGCCGCCACCTGCGAGCGCACCAGGTGGGCGACCTCGTCCACGAACTCCTCGATGGCCTCGCTGGCGCGCAGGTCCTTGAGCTTGGCGGCCATGGCCGGTGCCGTCATGGCCGGCTGCTTGGTCGCCACCGTGAAGTGCAGCAGCTGGATCAGCACAAAGCTGATGGAGTAGTTGATGCCCGCCGCCAGCCCGCCCCAGAACGCCGACAGCCCCAGCGCGTAGAGCGCGAACTTCAGCAGCGTGGTGAAGGCCATCACAAAGCCGCCGCCAGCGGCCTTGGTCGCCATGGACAGGTATTCGCGGCCGGTGCGCGTGATGTAGTGCTCGCCCGTCTCGGCGCTGCGCTCGGCCACCTTGGCCGCCAGCAGCGAGGTGTTGGTGGACAGCAGCGCGCGCAGGCTGCGCCGCTCAATGCCCACGGACACCAGGTTGGCCAGCAGGTCGGCCGTCTCGGTGGCGCGGTTGTCGGCCACAAGGCAGTCCAGCAGGCGGCGCACGCGCAAAATGCGCGCGCGCAGCTGGCGCAGGCGGAACACCAGGCCCACCGAAATCCCTTCGGACTCGAAATGTGTGTAGACCGATGTCACGGCCGCGCGGCAGGCATCCAGGCGCTCGCGCAGCCGGGCCTCGGCCGCATCGCGCCGGTCATTGGTGCGCAGCGCGTGCATCACCTCCACGCGCAGGCTTTCGGCGTCGTGGATCAGGGCGTGGAAGGGCTGGTCGTCGCGCGCCTGCTCGTCCATGCGCAGGCGCAGTTCGGGCGAGAAGCCCGTGGACAGGATCTGCCCCGTGCAATAGGTGATGGAGCCCAGCAGGCTGTTCTGCCAGAAGCTGCTGCCCTGGCCCTCGCTGCCATCGGTCAGCAGCAGTGCGATGCGTTCGAGCAGCGGCGCCTCCAGCGCGTGCAGCCAGCGCGCGTCGAATTCGTCGGGCATGGCCAGCATGAACAGCTCGGAGGCATCCACCGTCTCGGGCGTGCTGGGCAGCAGCTTGTAGCGTGCGCGCTCGGACAGCTCGCTGAACATGTTGGTGCGCGGCGCAAAGCCGAAATCGGCCAGCAGCGCCGTGATGTCCACGGTGTCGATAAAGCGCAGCCACCAGGCATGCAGGCGCTGGCGCACGGCCGGGTCGGCCTCCACGGCCTCCACCAGCAACTGCACACGCTGCACGGCGCCGTCCACCGACGGCTTGGGCGCGCGCACCCACTCCAGCAGGTGGATCAGCCAGATATGGCGGTGCGCGAGGTCGGCCTCGGGGTCGAGTGCGGCCAGAAGGCCGGGCAGGTCTTGGGTGATTCGCTTCATGTAGGGGTCTTGCGGCAGGGCGGAAGACTAGCGCCTCCCCCGAGGAACGCGCTCAGTGCAGCACGCGGTTGTCAGGGTCTGGAAAGCTGTCGCCGCCGGCACCGGATATCAGCTGGAATCGCGGAATGCTGCACTCGAAGACCTCGCCCTCGTGGCTGATGCACAGATAGCTGCCCTGCATGCTGCCGTTGGGCGTGCGCAGCTGGCAGCCGCTGGTGTACTCGAAGGTCTCGCCAGGCTGCAGCAGCGGCTGGCGGCCGATCACCCCCAGGCCCTTGACCTCTTCGACATGGCCCAGTTCGTTGGTGATGATCCAGTGGCGCGCGATCAACTGGCCCGGCACCTGGCCGGTATTGGTCACGGTGATCGTGTAGGAGAAGGCGTATACGCCCGCCGCTGGAGCGGATTGCTCTGGCAAAAAGGCGGGGCGGACCTGGACCTGGAACTCGTTCATGGGCATGGCGGCAATGGTAACTGCCCGCAATGTACCGGCTTGCGAACGTCCCCACGCGCCGCCGCCCATGGCTTTGTGCCGTCGCTGGTGCCGGCATGGGCTAGCTGCGACAATCGCAGGCCATGAGCCCCACCTACCGCATCGCCCCCTCCATCCTGTCTGCCGACTTCGCCCGTCTGGGTGACGAGGTCAAGAATGTGATCGCCTCCGGCGCCGACTGGATCCACTTCGACGTGATGGACAACCACTACGTGCCCAACCTCACGTTCGGTCCCATGATCTGCGAGGCCCTGAAGCCCCATGCGAAGACGCCCGACGGCCAGCCCGTGCCCATCGACGTGCACCTGATGGTCTCGCCCGTGGACGAACTGGCCACGGCCTTCGCCAAGGCCGGCGCCGACTACATCAGCTTCCACCCCGATGCCACGGCCCACGTGCACCGCAGCATCCAGAACATCCGCGCCCAGGGCGCCAAGCCCGGCCTGGTGTTCAACCCCGCCGCCCCGCTGGACGTGCTGGACTGGGTCATCGACGACATCGACCTCATCTTGCTGATGAGCGTGAACCCCGGCTTCGGCGGCCAGAGCTTCATCGACAGCACGCTGCGCAAGATCGAGGCCGCGCGCAAGCGCATCGAGGCCAGCGGCCGCGACATCCGCCTGGAAGTGGACGGCGGCATCAAGGAAACCAACATCCGCCGCGTGGCCGATGCCGGTGCCGACACCTTCGTGGCGGGCAGCGCCATCTTCGGCAAGCCTGACTACAAGGCCGTGATCGACGCCATGCGCGGCGCCCTGGCGGCCTGAGCTTCGGCCTGCCTCCAGCAAAAAAATGGCCCGCGAATTGCGGGCCCTTTTTGTTGCCAACGGCGCTTTCAGCCGCCCAGCTCATGCTCTCCGGGCATGACGAAGATGCTCTTGCCCTGCGTGTCGAAACCGGGCGGCGCAAAGCGCGCCACCGGGACATGGTTGTGCTGGATGGAGCTGACCTTCCACGCGAATGTGCGGCCCTGGCTGGTGAAATTCACGGTTTCGCCGCAGGCGATATTGATGGGCGCTTTCTGCGATAGATCGACAGTACGGTAGACGCCCGCAGGCGCGGGCGATCCGTAATAGGATTTGCCGTTTGCAAAGCGTTCCGCATGGGCCGGCAATGCAGCCATGACGATTGCTGCGGTGCCCAATATGAATATGGATTTCATTGAATATGCCTCCGAAATAGGGCGGATACATGGGCGGATTCATGAAATCCGCCATGAACTGTATTCAGTCCATGGCGGAGACTGTAGAGTCATCGGCTTCTATATATCCGGGCAGCCGGATGACATCTCAGCCATATTGCCGCAAATGCGTGGCAATCTTCAGAAACTATGGCGCATGCCGAGTTCAGCGCCTGTGGAGCTGCCGCCCGCAGCCAATCCGGTGGTGCCGCCATTGAGGCTGAAATTGGCCCCGCCCTTGTTGGTCACGCGTGCAAGGGTTCCGTACAGCGCCGTGCGCCGCGACAGGTTGTGCACATAGCCGATCGCATACCTGTTGGCATCGCTGCCATTGAAGGCCAGCGGCCCACGGCGCGAATCGGTGCGCACATAGGAGGCGCGGATGTAGTTCGCCCCCACGGGCACGGTAAGGCCGACCTGCCAGCGGTCCTCGGAGCCCGCGATGCGGGTTCCATAGGTGCCATAGGGCAGGTCCTCGCGCTGGAAATACCCCATCAGCTTGGCAAAGCCGAAATCGTAGGAGGCGCCTGCGCCGTATTGCTTGAGCTTGGTGCCCGCAGCGTTCACATCGGTCGAGCCATAGGTGAGCGCCAGGTTCAGAGGGCCGTTGTCGTAGGTCAGGCGGCTGCCGAAATGGCGGCCGGCGCTGCTCACGGGGTCTTCGTCCAGGGCATACATCACTTCTGCCTGGAAGCCGCTCCATTTGGGAGTGAAGTACTGGATGGCGTTGTCGCTGCGGTAGTAGTTCGAGAAGGTGCCGGGCAGGCGGCTGATGATGTTGGAGTTTGCCAGGCCGATCACGTTGAACGGGTCGAACTTGGTGGGATTTTGCGCAGCCGGCGTGAAATCGCGGCCCAGGCGCAGCTCGCCGAAGCCGCCCGCCAAGCTCACCGTGGAGCGGCGCTGGAAGAACTTGCCATTGGCGTTTGTCGTGCCGGTGTCGGCATAGAGGTCTGACTCCAGCCAGAACTCGGCCCTCAATCCGCCGCCCAGATCCTCGGTGCCGCGAAAGCCAAACCGGCCCGATGACAGCCCGCTGTTGTTCATGGTCATGTTGCTGGGCAGATCGCTGTTCTTCACGTAGCGCCCATTGACGTCAACGATGCCGAACAGGGTGATGGATGACTGCGCGCTGGCCGCCAGCGAAATGACGGGCAGTGCGGCCGCCAATATACGATTGAATTTCATGCCTGGTCCTTGTATTGAATGTGGATTCCATGCGCATCCATTTCCAAACGGATGCTGTTGTAAATACTAGAATTCACAGGCCGGCACCAGGAGCCTTGAAAAGGAATTGACGGGGGGTGGCAAGCCAATCACAGGTTTTTTGGGCTCAACATGTTCCGTCCGGCCAACACCAATGGATTGCAATTCCATTCATGGCAGTTATCTTTCTTCAATATGTCTTGAATGTCACTTTTCTGTTGGGTAGATGGATTCTGGAGATTGATAGCATCCCGTGGGTTGAATCCGGTAAAGAAGAAAAAATCAATTCGTATCGGGTTGTTGATACGGCTGTGAGCGGGTATCGCAAGATAGGAGGGGATAGAAAAATGCGGCGCGAGGATGTCAAGCTGAGGATGCTGGCCAGGCGAGGGGACACGGGCGCCAGGCTTCAGCTCGGGGAGGCGTATCTGACCGGGGGCCCCGGCGTTTCCAGGAGCATCCCGGTGGGGTTGGAGTATCTGCAGGCCGCACTGCCTCAGGCCAGGCGCCAGGCCTCGGTCTGCATAGCCTTGCATCTGCCGCTCAGGGAGTTGCTGGAGCACGGGCTGCTGGAGACCCTGAGGATCGCGGCGGAGTATGAGGATGTCGGGCGCCAGAAGCTTGCCGCATGGCATCTCATCCGGGGGGAGCTCGATCTGGCTCTGGAGTGCCTTGGCAAGTGCAGCGCCGCCCTGCCAAGCCATCTGGCAAGCAGCGTGTCTGCGCATACATCCGGCGAGCTGCTGCAGGCGTTGCAGATCCTGCGCGCCATACAGCCGCTGGACATTGCCGAAGTCATGGCCTGCGAGGCCCGGCAGGCCATGGCCAAGGGCCAGTCGCACCGCGCCGTGCGGATGCTGGAGCTCCTGCGCGACCTGCCTCATGCCGCTCATGGCCCGGTCATGCAGCAGCTGATTGCCGACCTGGTCCACCAGGCGGAGGTGGCGGGCCATGGCCTGGGACGGCTGACCGTGGGCTGGATCGAAGCCAGCCTGGACCGGTGCGCCGCCAATGGAGACGTCCGCGCCTGCCACGTGCTTGGACGGGCGCTCTCGGGGCTGCCCTGTGCACACCTGGCTCCCGAAAACCTCGTGAATGCGCAGAACCTGCGCAAGGCCGCAGCCCTGCTGCTGCGCGCTGCCGATGGCGGCATCGTCACCGCCTGGCTGCACCTGTTCCGCATCTGCTCCGACTACCGCAGCTCGGTGGCCAATCCCACCCTGGCACGCTTTTGCCTGGAGAAGGCGGCACGTCACGGGCTGCCCGAGGCCGAGCGCCGCCTGGGTGCGCTGGTGCTGCGTGATGCCACGCACATCGAACCCATGGAACAGGGCGTGGCCCTGCTCCATGCTGCAGCGGCCAAGGGGGACGTGCTGGCCGGGCTGCTGCTGCGTTCCTTGCTGCTGCCTGTGGGCGGTGACAACGAGGAGGAGGCCCTCGCGGCCATCGAGGCCGTACAGCCAGATGCACCGCTGCTGGCCATGCGCCTGCGCCTGGCGCGCGTGTTCGGGCTCACCAAGCTGGAGGCGCTGTCGGTCAATCCCTCGACCGCCATGCGTCCCTGGGGGCTGGTGGTGGGCCACAACCCCCTGGTGGCGAAGGCCCGGCTGTGCGAGCCCCGTGCCGTGCCCGCGACCACGCCCGATGCCCAGCGCTGCCTGGAGCAGGCCGCTTCCATGTTCTCGGCACAGCAGGGGGAATCCCTGGCGCCGGAAGGCTCGCTGAGGGCCCGATCCCTGCAGATGCGGCGGCTGTTTCACCGCCTGCAGATCAGTGAAACGGTCTTCTTCGCTTCTGCCTCCTCACAGCAGCGCGATGCCATTCGCATTGGCACGAAATGGGCCAGGCGGCAGCAGCAGATCCTCCGCCAGGTGCTGGCCTGAGCCTCGCCTGTGCCCGCGTGCGAAGGAAAAGACATGAAGATCCTGATCGTGGATGCCCACCCGCCGTCGGCGCAGTACCTGTGCCAGGGCCTGTGCCAGGACGGATTCAACGTCGATGTCGTGCATGACGGTCTGCAGGGCCGCAACCTGGCACTGAGCCGCGCCTACAGCCTGCTCGTGCTGGATCTGGACCTGCCTGGCCAGAGCGGGCGTGCGGTCCTGCAGGACCTGCTCCAGGCGGGCGGCACGCCCACCATCGTGGTCACCGCAAACGACAGTCTGGAGGACCAGGTGTTCTGCCTGCAGAACGGGGCCGATGACTACCTGGTCAAACCCGTCAGGTTGCCGGTGTTCCTGGCCCGTGCACGGCTGCGGATGCGAGGCTCTGCCGGCCAGGAGGGTCTGCGCCTGACATTGGCGGACCTGGTGCTGGACCTGTCGAAAAAGCGGGTCGAGCGTGCCGGCCGGCGACTGGACCTCACTCGCCAGGAATTCGCCGTGCTGTGGCTGCTGCTGCAGCGCCAGGGCGATGTGGTCACGCGCGCCGAACTGGTGCAGCAGGTCTGGAGCCTGCCCGTCGATGCCCTCAACAACGTGGTGGATGTGGCGGTGTGCAGGCTGCGCAGCAAGCTCGATGATCCCTATGCGGTCAAGCTGCTGCACACGGTGCGCGGCATGGGCTACCTGCTGGCGTTGCGCGATGGGGATCCCGCCAAGTAGCCCTCATCTGCACTGCCCTGCTCTGCTCTGGAGCGCCCGCTGCCACAACGCCGGGCGTTCAGTCCAGCCACTGCCGGATGCGCCCCGCCAGCGCCTGGGCACTGATGCCGTAGCGCTCATGCAGCGTGGGCAGGGCGCCCGCGTCGAGGAAGGCGTCCGGCAGGCCCGCCAGCCGAAAGCGCGCGGGCCGCACATCGCGCTCCAGCAGGGCGCCGGCCACGGCCTCGCCCAGGCCGCCCACCACCGAATGGTTCTCCGCCACCACCACCAGGCGCGGCCCGCTGGCCACGGCTTGCACGATGGCCTGCACATCCAGCGGCTTGATGGTGGCGCAATGCAGCACGGCGGTGCCCACGTTGTCGGCGGCCAGCAACTGTGCGGCCTCCAGCGCGCGCATGGTCATGAAGCCGCTGGAGATGATGAGCACCTCGCGGCCCTCGCGCAGCATCTTCGCCTTGCCCAGCTCGAAACGGTAGTCGTACTCGTCCAGCACCAGCGGCACGTTGCCGCGCAGCAGCCGCATGTAGACGGGGCCGCGGTGCGCCGCGATCTGGGGCACGGCCTGGGTGATGTCCAGCGCATCGCAGGGATCGACGATGGTCAGCCCCGGCACGGCCCGCATCATGGCCAGATCGTCCGTGGCCTGGTGGCTGGGGCCGTAGCCCGTGGTCAGGCCGGGCAGGGCGCAGCAGATCTTGACGTCCAGGTTTTCCTCGGCAATCACCTGGTGGATGAAGTCATAGGCCCGGCGCGTGCCGAAGACGGCATAGGTGGTGGCAAAGGGCGTCAGCCCCTCCTTGGCCATGCCGCCGGCGGCGGCCATCAGCAGCTGCTCGGCCATGCCCATCTGGAAGAAGCGCTCGGGGTGGGCCTGGGCGAACAGGTGCAGGTCGGTGTACTTGGCCAGGTCGGCCGTCATGCCCACCACATCGGGCCGGCTGGCGGCCAGCTCCACCAGGGCCTTGCCGAAAGGCGCGGCCTGCACGCGCTGGCCCTCGGCCGCGATGGAGGCGATCATGGCCGAGGTGGTCGGCCGGGGCTTGGGGGTGGCAAGAGGCATGTTCATGGCAGGGCGGGCTCCAGGGGTTGCGATGCGTCCAGGATGGCGATGGCCTGCTGCCACTCGGGCGGATCGACGCGGATGAAATGGTTCTTCTCGCGCTGCTCCAGGAAGGGCACGCCCTTGCCCATCAGCGTGTCGCAGAGGATGACGCGGGGCCGGTCCTCGGCCAGCGCCCGCGCCGTGTCGAAGGCCTGGACCACCTGGACCAGATCGTTGCCGTCCACGCGCTGCACATGCCAGCCGAAGGCGGCCCATTTGTCGGCCAGCGGCTCGAAGCCCAGCATGCGCGTGGAGGGGCCATCGGCCTGCTGGTTGTTCACGTCCACCAGGCAGATCAGCCGGCCCAGCCCGTGGTGGGCGGCGGACAGCGCGGCTTCCCAGGTCGAGCCCTCGTCCAGCTCGCCGTCGGACATGGAGTTGTAGACAAAGGCATCGCTGCCCTTGTGGCGCAGTGCCAGCGCCATGCCCACGGCGATCGGCAGGCCCTGGCCCAGCGAGCCGCCCGAAATCTCCATGCCCGGCGTATAGCTGGCCATGCCCGACATGGGCAGGCGGCTGTCATCGCTGCCATAGGTCTGGAGCTCCTCGTCGGACAGGATGCCCGCCTCGGCCAGGGCCGCGTAGAAGGCGATGGCGTAGTGGCCGTGCGAGAGCAGAAAGCGGTCGCGGCCCTCCCACCCGGGCTCATCGGGCCGCAGCCGCAGCGCGTCGCCATAGGCCACGGCCAGCACATCGGCCCAGCCCAGGGCCTGGCCTATGTAGCCCTGGCCCTGCACCTCGCCCATTTGCAGGGCGCGGCGGCGTATGCGCCAGGCACAGGCCGCGAGCCGGTCCAGGCGCTGTTGCAGTGGTTCTTGGTTCATGCATCGTCTCCTCGGGATGGAAGGGCACGCGGCTCAGCGCAGGATGCTGGCCGGCACATAGGACACCAGCGCCAGCACCGCCAGCGCCACCAGGTAGAAGGGAATCAGCTCGCGCACGGTCTGGCCCACCTTGACCCGGGCCAGCGAGCTCGTGATGAACAGCGTCGTGCCCACGGGCGGCGTGTACAGACCCAGGGCCAGGTTCACGACCATCATGATTCCCAGCTGGGTCATGTCCATGCCGATGCTCTGGGCCAGCGGCACGAACACCGGCGTGAGCAGCAGCACGGCGGCCGGCAGGTCGATGAACATGCCGATGAAGAGCATCAGCAGGTTCATCAGCACGATCACCAGCCAGGCCGAATGCACATGCGACTGCACCCACTGCACGATGCCGTCGGGCATGCGGTCGAAGGTCAGCAGCCAGCCGATGGCCGACGAGGCCATGATCACCAGCAGCACCACGCCCGTGGCCAGGCCCGCATGCACCACCGCATCGTTGAGCCGGCGCCAGCCCAGGTCGCGGTAGATGGCGGCCGACACCAGGCCCGCATACAGCGTGGACAGCACGGCCACCTCGGTGGGCGTGGCGATGCCGAAGCGCAGGAACACGATGATCAGCACCGGCAGCAGCAGGGCCGGGCTGGCGTACAGCAGGTGGCGCCGGAAGGCGGGCCAGGCAAAGGGCGTGGTGTCGCGCGGAAAGCCGCGCCTGCGGCCCACCCACCAGCACACGCCCATGAAGCCCGCACACATCAGCAGCCCCGGCACGATGCCCGCCACGAACAGCGCCGCAATCGAGGCATTGGCGCTGAGCGCGAACAGGATCATGGGGATCGACGGCGGGATCAGGATGTCGATAGTGGCCGCCGCCGCCAGCGTGGCCGCCGAGAACGCGGGCGGATAGCCCAGCCGCCTGTGCCACGGGATCATCAGCGAGCCGATGGCCGAGGCATCGGCCACGGCCGAGCCCGACACCCCGCCGAACAGCGTGGACGACATCACCCCCACCTGGGCCGGCCCGCCGTGAAAGCGCCCTATCAGCGCCGACAGCACGCCCACCAGGGCCTCGCCCAGGCGCCCGCCCATCATCAGCGAGCCGGTGAGCATGAAGAACGGAATGGCGATCAGCGGAAAGCTCTGCACCTGGGCCACCATCTGCTGCACCAGCAGGTCCAGCGGCACGCGGTCCGAGGTGGCGGCCGCCGCCATGGCGCCCATGAGCAGCGCGTGGGCAATGGGCATGGCGATCACGGCGCCCGCCATGAAGACGAAAAGCATGATGAAGGACATGGACCTGCCCCCTTCACCAGTGCACGGCGGCCACGGGCCGCGCGGGTTCGGCATCGGCACTTGGGGCATCGGCCGCATCTGCAGCCCCTGCGGATGCCCGGTCCCCGCCCGCCACGCAGGCGCGCCAGGCCGACTGCAGGGCCAGCAAGGCCAGCAGCGCCATGCCCACCATCACGCAGCCATAGGTCAGCGAGCCGGGAATGCCCAGGATCTGGCTGCGCTCGTCATGCACGATCTCCAGCATGTTCAGCGTGGACCAAGCCAGCGTGGCGTACAGGGCGGCCACGGCCAGCCAGCCCATCACGGCCGTGGCGCGCTGCACGCGGGCCGGCAGCGCCTCGACCAGAAAGCTGGTGGTGATGTGGGCACCATGGGCGGCGGCCAGCACCACGCCCGACATCACCAGCCAGGGAAACAGCAGCTCGGGCACCTCGTTGGCCCATTGCAGGCTGGCGCCGCTGGCATAGCGCAGCGCGGTGTTGCACACCAGGATCACGAAGATCACCAGGGTGCTGGTCCACAGCACGGCGCGGCACAGGCCCGTGACCAGGCGTTCGATGAGGTTCATGGATGGCTCCCTGCGCTTCACTGCGCGCCTGCGGCCTTGACGACCTTGGCGATATAGGGGCCCGCAGGGCTGGCCAGCCACTTGTCCTGCACCTTGGCCGTGGCCTGGGCGAAGGCCCGCGCGTCGATGGTGCTGACCTCCACGCCCTTGGCGCGGATGTCGTCCAGCAGCTTGTCGTCGGCCTCGCGCGCCAGCTGGCGCTGGTAGGCCGTGGCCTCCTGCGCGGCCTCGGTCAGCAGCGTGCGGTCGGCGGCCGGCAGCCGGTCCCAGCTGCGCTTGCCCATGATCAGCGGCGTCATCTGGAACATGTGGCCCGTCAGCGTCAGGTGCTTTTGCACCTCGTACAGCTTGCTGGCGTGGAAGTTGGCCAGCGGGTTCTCCTGGCCGTCGACCACGCCCTGCTGAAGGGCCACGTACAGCTCGGCGAACTTGATCTGCTGGGCCTCGGCGCCCAGGGCCTGGACGATGTCCACCAGCACCGCGTCGGGCGGCGTGCGCATCTTCAGGCCCTTGAGATCGTCCACGCTGCGCAGGGGCCGCTTGCTGTTGGTCATGTGGCGTATGCCGTTGTCCCAGTAGCCCAGCACCACCATGCCCTTGGCGGCCGATTTGTCGGCCAGCTCCCGGCCCAGCGGCCCGTCCAGCACCTGGAAGGCACGGGCCGGCGTGGCGAACAGAAACGGCATGCCATAGGCCGCGTACTCGGGCACGGCCGCTGCCACCGCGCCCTGGGAATTGGCCGACAGGTCCAGCGCGCCCGTGCGCAGGGCCGTGACCATGGCCGCGTCGTCGCCCAACTGGGCCGAGGGGGCGACCTGCACCTCGATACGGCCCGCGCTGCGTGCCTTCACTAGTTCGGCGAACTTCAGCGAGGCCAGGTGGCGCGGATTGTCGGGCGCCGCGCCGTGGCCCAGCGTGAGCTTCACGGCCTGGGCGCCGGCCAGTGCCGGCAGCAGCAGGGCGCAGGCTGCCAAGGCCCTTGCGGCCAGGGCAGCGCGTTGGAAATGCTTGTTCTGCATGGTCTTGTCTCCTTTGCTTTTTGGGGGGCCATGCGCGCCATGGCCAGGCCGGTGGGGTGCGGGTGATGCAGTCAGTGGATGAGCATCCCGCCGTTCACATCGAGCGTGATGCCCGTGCAATAGCCAGCCAGGTCGCTGGCCAGGAACACGCAGGCGCCGGCCACATCGTCGGCGCGGCCCAGGCGTGCCAGCGGAATCGTGGCGGAGATCTCGCGCTTGCGTTCGGGGCCGAGCTTGCCCTGGGTGATATCGGTCTCGATCAGGCCCGGCGTGACGCAGTTGATGCGTATGCCATCGCCGCCGAACTCGCGCGCCATGGCGCGGGCCAGGCCCAGCACGCCGGCCTTGGCGGCCGAATAGTGCGGCCCGCCGAAGATGCCGCCGCCGCGCTGCGCCGAGACGGAGGAGATGCAGACGATGGCGCCCGCTTGCTGCCTGCGCATGGCCGGCAGCACGGCCTGGGACATGTACAGCGTGCCGCGCAGGCTCACGTCGAGCACGCGGTCGTAGTCGGCCCCGCCGATCTCCAGCGTGCCCACGGCCTGCGTGATGCCCGCGTTGTTGACCAGCGCGTCGATGCGGCCAAAGGCGCGCAGCACGGCGGCGGCCGCCGCCTCGCACGAGGGCTTGTCCGTCACGTCGGCCACCAGCCCCAGGTGCCCGTCGCCCAGCCGCGCGGCCGCGCCGGCCGGATCGGCCCGCTCCAGGTCGAGGATGGCCACGCGGGCCCCCTGGGCGGCCATCTGGCGCGCCGTGGCAAAACCGAGTCCGTTGATCCCTGCGCCGCCGGTGATGATGGCGACCCTGTCCTTGAGCAGCATGTGCCTGTCTCCGCTGTAGTGGTGGTGGATGCAGCCATCTTGGGCTGTCATGAGCATGAAGACAAACGATGTTTCATCAGCCTAAGATGACGGTTCTTCAGCTCACGTACGGGGTCTCCCGGGGTCTTCCGGGTGTCCCCCGGTGTCTGCCCGTGAGCTGCCCGCGTCTTCGAGGAACTTGCCATGGCATCCATTCCCAGCAGTGCCCACCTGCAGGCCTTCGAGGCCGTGGCGCGCCGGCGCAGCTTCGCGCTGGCCGCTTCCGAGCTGCACCTGACGGCCTCGGCCGTCAGCCACCAGGTGGCCAAGCTGGAGGCGCAGCTGGGCGTGCGCCTGTTCGAGCGCAGCGCGCATGGCGTGCGCCTGAGCCGCCCGGGGCAGGCCTACCTGGAGCGCGTCGGCGGCGCGCTGGCGGCCATCGTCTCGGCGACCGAGGACCTGCGCCACAGCATGAGCAACAGCCTGTACGTGCACTGCGCGCCCAGCATCGCCAGCCTCTGGCTCATGCCCCGGCTGCGGGACTTTGCGCGGGCCTGCCCGCACATTGCGCTGAACCTGTCGGCTGCGCATTCGCACAGCGACTTCGCGCTGGGCCAGGCCGATATCGACATCCGCTACGGCATTGCGCAGTGGCCGGAGCTGGAGGTGGAGCCCCTGTTCGAGGAGCACATCCTGCCGCTGGCCAGCCCCGCCTTCGTGGCCGAGCATGGGCTGCAGCGCGTGCAGCAGTTGCTGCATGTGCCGCTGATCCAGAGCAACGTCAGCATCGTCCAGTGGTCGGACTGGTTCCAGTCGTTCTCGCAGCTGCGCGCGCCAGAGCGCTTTGCCGTGCGTTTCGACCGCGCCCAGATGTCGCTGGACGCGGCCACGCAGGGCCTGGGTGTGGCGCTGGAAAGCGCCATGAATGCGGGCGGCCACATTGCCGACGGCCGGTTGGTGGCCCCCTTCGGCGTGGACCGGGCCCTGCGCGTCAAGGCCCACTTTGCCGTCTACCCCGCGCGCAACGCCCGGCGGCCCGCCGTGGCGGCCTTCCTGGCCTGGCTGCATGCCGAGGCTGCCCGCACCGAGCAGCAGCCCTGCCGCCAAAGCCCGGACTGAGTTGGCCGCCAGCCCTGAAAAAGGGCAGGACGGATATTCCTGCATCCATTGCGAAAAACCTGCGATGCAATTTCTCTATGAATGAGCCAGTGTGCGGTAAATGGTTTTATTGCCCCTGTTTTCGGTGAATGACGACGTGATTGCCAGCAGGGATTGGCAATAATTCGGGACAGCCATACACACAGGGAGTGCCACGCTGAAATGGCCAAATCAGCAAGACGCCGATTTATCGGACTGATCACGGTGAGCTACGGATTGTTCGCATTCGGCTGGATCCTTCTGTCCGACAAGCTGTTGTTCGCATTGGCAGGGAGTGCGGATATCGGCTGGCTTTCCGTCGTCAAAGGGCTGTTCTTTGTGCTGGCCACGGACTTCCTGCTGTTCTTCGCGCTGTGCTCGGTGCCGGCCGGGCAGAACATTGGCGCCTCCGCCATCGCACAGGAAATGGGGCCACGCCGTTTTCCGGTCTGGGCCTCCTATCTGTTTGCCCTGGCCATGAGCCTGGCCGTGCTGGCCGCCAGCAGCACGCTGGCCAGCCATTTCGGTGAACGCTCGCTGCTGCTGCTGTTCATGCTGCCCGTGCTGGTCAGTGCGCTGATCGGCGGCCTGGGGCCGGGCCTGCTGGCCACGGCCTTTGCGGCCTACAGCCTGGACCAGACCGACGGCGTCGCCGTGCGCGACTGGGCGCAGTGGGGCGTGGTGGCCGTCAACGGCCTGGCCGTGAGCGTGCTGGCCGAGACGCTGCAGCGCTCGCTGCGCAAGGCCAACATGCAGCGGCAATTGCTGGACTCGGTGATCTCGGGCACCTCGGACGCCGTCTTCGTGAAGGATCTGCGCGGGCGCTACCTGCTGGTCAACCGGGCCGCCGCCAGCCTGGTGGGCCGGCAGGCCGAGGACATCGTGGGCAAGGACGACTTCGCGCTCTTTCCCTTCGGCATCGCCAGCGCCATCCGCAGGAAGGACCGGGATGTGCTGCGCCAGGAGGTGGCCACGCATGAGGAGCAACTGACGGTGGAGCCGGGCAGGACGCTGGACCTCCTGGTCACCAAGGGCCCGGTGCGCAACACCGCAGGCCACATCGCGGGCCTGTTCGGCATCTCCCGGGACATTACCGAGCGCAAGCGCTTCGAGCGCGAGCTGGCCCAGGCCGCCGTGGTGTTCGACAGCAGCCACCAGGGCATCATGGTGGTCGATCCGGGGCGGCTCATCACGCGCGTCAACCCCGCCTTCACCCGCATCACCGGCTATGCGCCCGAGGACGTGATCGGCAAGACACCGCGCGTGCTGTCCTCGGGCCTGCACGGGCCGGAGTTCTACCGGCAGATCTGGGCCTGCATCGAGCGCGACGGCTTCTGGCACGGCGAGATCTGGAACCGCCGCAAGACGGGCGAGATCTTCGCCGAGATGCTGTCCATCTCCGCCGCGCAGGGCGCCGGTGGCGAGATCGAGCACTACATCGGCGTCTTCACCGACATCAGCCACATCAAGGCGCACGAGGCCGAGCTCGAGCGCGTCACCCACTACGACCTGCTCACCGGCCTGCCCAACCGCCGCCTGCTGATCGACCGGCTCAACCAGGCCATGCTGCGCACGGCGCGCGAGGGCCGCTCCCTGGCCGTGTGCTTCCTGGACCTGGACGGCTTCAAGGAAATCAACGACCTGCACGGCGCGGCCGCGGGCGATGCGCTGCTGGTGGGCGTGGCCGCCCACCTCAAGAGCGTGCTGCGCTCCGAGGACACGCTGGCCCGGCTCGGCGGCGACGAGTTCGTGCTGCTGCTGTCGCACATCGGCTCGGCCGAGCACTGCTCCACCATCCTCGACCGGGTGCTGGAGGCGGCCAGCCGTCCCGTGCCCGTGCAGGACCGGGTGCTGTCCGTGACCGCCAGCGTGGGTGTCAGCCTCTACCCCGACGACCAGGCCGACCCCGACCTGCTGCTGCGCCATGCCGACCAGGCCATGTGCGTGGCCAAGCAGGCCGGGCGCAACCGCTACCAGCTGTTCGATCCGGAAAACGACCGCAAGGCCCATGCGCGCCGCCTGCAGCTGGGCTGGCTGCGCCAGGCGCTGGAGAAGGGCGAATTCCTGCTGCACTACCAGCCCAAGGTGGAGCTGGGCGGCGGCAAGCTGGTGGGCGCCGAGGCCCTGCTGCGCTGGCACGACCCGCGCCAGGGCCTGCGCGCGCCGGGCGAGTTCCTGCCCTTCGTGGCGGGCAGCGACCTGGAGCGGCCGCTGGGCGACTGGGTCATCGGCGATGCCGTGGCCCAGGCGGCGCGCTGGTTCGGCCAGGGCCTGGACCTGTGCGTGAGCATCAACGTCAGCGCCAACCAGCTGCTGGACGGCGGTTTCCACGCCAAGATGGCCCAGGTGCTGGCCCGCCACCCGGACCTGCCGCCGCACCTGATCGAACTGGAAATCCTGGAAAGCGCCGCCATTGCCGACATGGAGCAGGCCATCCAGGTGATGAGCCAGTGCCGGCAGCTGGGCATACGCTTTGCGCTGGACGACTTCGGCACCGGCTACTCCTCGCTTACCTACCTGCGCAAGCTGCCCGTGCAGTCGCTCAAGATCGACCAGAGCTTTGTGCGCGACATGCTCGCCGACCCGGACGACCTGGGCATCGTCGAAGGCGTCATCCAGCTGGCCAGCACCTTCCAGCTCGAATCGGTGGCCGAAGGCGTGGAAACGCCCAAGCATGCGCGCCGCCTGCGCGACATGGGCTGCCACGTGGCCCAGGGCTATGGCATCGCCCGGCCCATGCCCGCCGACCAGCTGCCCGCCTGGGCCGCGCGCTGGCAGGCCGGGGACAACTGGCTGGCGCATGGGCGGCATATGCCGTCCGAGGCCTGAGCTTCGCGTCCCGGCGCCGGTGCCAGTGCCAGTGCCGGCTATGTCAACTCGGCTGGACGGGTTTCCATGGCATTGCGGGTGGGCAAGGTGATGCAGAACAGGGCCCCTCCCGCGGGGCCGTTGCTGGCGACGACGGTGCCGTCCATGGTGTCGATGATCTTGCGGCAGATGGCCAGGCCCAGGCCCGTGCCGCCCGAGCCGTCCTTGGTCTTGCTGGACTGCACGAAGGGCTGGAAGATCTTGTCCAGTTCCTGCGGCGGAATGCCCGGTCCCTGGTCGGAGACGGCAATGCAGATGTCGCCCTGTCCGTCGATGCGGCCCTGCACATCGATGCGCCCGCCGATGGGCGAGAACTTGATGGCATTGGCCAGCACATTGCGCACCACCTGCTGAAAGCGCACGGGGTCGGCCTTGGCGATCAGCGGCGTGTCGTCGAGCTCCAGCCGCAGGTCGATGAGCTTGTGCTGCTGCTGCGGCTCCAGCTCGCGGACCACGGGCCGGATCAGGCTTCTGAGGTCGGTGCGTTCCAGGTGGATGGTTCCCACGGCGCTTTCCAGCTTGGCGACATCCAGCAGGTCGTTGACCAGGGCCAGCATGCGCTGGCCGGCTGCATGGATGTCGTTGAACATGTCTGCCATCGCGGCATTGCCGAGAGAGCGCAGGCCGCCCAGCTCGGCAAAGCCCATGATGGACTGCAGCGGGGTGCGCAGCTCGTGACTCATGTTGGCCACGAATTCCGATTTCACGCGGAAGGCCTCTTCGGCCGCGTCGCGGGCTTCGTGGATGGCATGCTCGGCCGCGCGGAATTCGCTCACGTCCACAAAAATGCTGAGCACGCCGGTGATCTGGCCCTGGGCATCCTTGACTGCCGCCTTGGAGATCTGCACGTCGCGGTAGCTGCCGTCCACATGGGGCAGCCGGGCCTCCAGCACCATGGGCTGGCCTGAACGCATCACATCCTCATTGCCGTGCATCTGCAGCAGGTCATGGTCGCCAGAGTGCAGGCCCTCGACCTCATGGCCAAGCACGGCGTAGCGGCACCTACCAAAGAAGTCTTCCCAGGCCTTGTTCACCAGGGCCACGCGCTGGCCCGCGTTCGTGACCAGCATGGGCAGGGGCGTGGTCTCGAACAGCAGGTGCTGGAAGGCCAGCTGGGTCTGCAGCTCCTGCTGGGCCTTCCAGCGGGCGGTCACGTCCACGGCGCTGCCGGCAAAGCCCACCAGCCGGCCCTCGCGCAGCAGGGGAACCACGGCGATGTCGCAGAGTATTTCCCTTTCGTCGGGAAGGCGAAAGCGCGCCTGGCAGTTGCGCAGGGCCAGCTTGGCCTGGGGGTCGAGCAGTGCCTGGATCTGGGGCCTGCAGGCTTCATGCACGATGCCCTCCAGCGGCTGCCCTACCGCCTCGACGCTGGGCTGCCCGGTCCACTGCTCCCAGCGGGCGTTCACGAAGGTCAGCCGGCCGTGGCTGTCGGTCCGGAAGATCAGCTCCTGCACGCTGCGCATGAGCACGGCCATCTCATGCTCGCTGCGGGCTATGCGCGCCTGGGCCTTTTCCATGGCCTGCTGTGCCGACTTCTGCACCCTGCGGGTCTTGAGCACCGACGCGCTCAGGCCGAGCACCAGGGCAAGAAGTGCAAGTCCGGCAACGAAGAAGGCGAAGGCATCGTCACGCCAGCGCGCGATCACCGCCGCGTAGGGCTCCTCCACCACCAGCAGCAAGGGCCAGTTGCGGACCGTGCGAAAGGACACGATCTCATGGGGGCCGAGCAGGCCGGCGCCAATGTAGGAGCCGAATTCGCTGCCTGGCAGCCATTTCTGGAAGATGGGGGTCTTGCGTGCAGAGGCCGTTTGTACGCCCCCGCCTGCGTTCGTGCTGGCCAGCGGTTGGCCGTCGTAGCTCAGCAGCACCGCCTCGTAGCTGAGGGTTTCCAGCGTGGCCTGGTAGAAGTTGGCCACGGCATCGGGATTGATCAGGCCCACCAGCACGGCGGGTGCGCCGCTGTCGTTTTCGAAGGCCAGGATCTGGGGCAGGTAGTGGACGCCCCGCGGTATTGCATGTGGGGCCAATGTCAGGGAAGAGAGGCTGCGGCCGCTGACAAGGCGTCCCAGTTGCACCTTGCCCAGGACCGGAGCCGATGCATTGTCCGGCAGCAACTGCTGCACCTCGATCTGCAGGCCGGCTTCGCCCGCCTGCGTGCTCGCCAGGATGTGGCCCTGGCCATCGAGCAGCGCCATGCTACGCAGAACCGGCAGTTGGGCGACCACTTGCGCCATGGCCGCCTCGCGCGCGGCGCGCGGGCTGTCGGCGGACAGGATGACCGGATTGTGGGCCAGGCTCGCCAGGGCGACATCGCCGGTCTCGAAGGTCTTGCCGGTCTGATCTTCCAGTACACGGCTGAGCAATGCGGCCTGGGATCTGCTTTGCTCGGCCTGGGTGTGCAGTTGGCCCCAGATGAAGAGCACAAGCCCCGCCAGCACGCACAGCGCAAAGCTCAGGATCAAGGCTTTGATGTGGGCGCTGCGCCTGGCCCCCAGGAAGCGATGCATGGCGGCTCTGTGCGGCATGGTGATGGACTCCTGCGCAAGGAGGGTCAGGGGGCAACGATCGCGGTCAGGCCGTTGTTGCGGGCCGCCCGGGCCAGGCGGCCGTCGCGCCGGATGTCGGAGACGAACTGGTCCAGGCGAGCGAGCCACCGGGTGTCGGCCGGACTGGTCGCGTAGCCGTAGGGAAGCACATGGAACGGCTTGGGCGGCGCGATCAGCCGGGCCCAGTCGGAGCTGTCGAGCAGCCTGCGGCTGTAGGGGTAGTCGGTCATGAACACGTCCACGCGCCCCGCCATGAGTTCTTTTTCCCGGCTCTGGGGTGGCTCGATGGGCACGAGGCGCGCATGCCTGAGCGTCTCGCGCATCACGGGCTCCATGAAGGTGCCGCGCTGCACGGCGACCTGCACGCCAGGCTGGTCGATGTCCGCCCAGGATTGCACGGTCTGATTGCTCTTGGTGGTCACACCGTAGATGTCGCTGCTCAGATACGGCTGCGTGAAGCGCAGCTGCTTTTGGCGCTGGGCAAGAATGCCCACGGCGAACATGGCGACATCGCAGCGCGACTCCAGCAGGTCAGGTATCAGCCTGGGAAAGGAGGAGTCCACATACTGCAACCTCACACCCAGGTCCTTGGCCAGCTCCACCGAGAGCTCCGCATCGATGCCCGTCAGCCTGCCTGTGCGCGCGTCACGGAACGTGATGCCGTAGTAGTCTGGCCATATGCACACGCGCAGGGCATCCGTGGCGGCAATCCGGTCCAGCACCTCGCCTGCCTCGGCGCAACCGGACCATTGCACAAGACACAGCAGCAATCCGGCTGCGGCTGCCAGACGGGCCAGCACGCGCCGCTGAGGCGGTGCGCCGAAACAGGTCGATGATGGACGCATGGCGGGCTTTCAGGGTGTGTCGATCAGTTCGGTGAAGGACGGAGCCTGCCGGGTCAGCGCCAGGCGCAGCGCATCGAGCTCTTCGATGTTGTCCATGAAAGCGTCGACGATTCCGGGATCCAGGGCCTTGCCCCGTTCCGCCGCGATCATCTCCAGGGCCTGCTCCAGCCCGAACGCCGGCCGGTACACCCGGTCCATGGTGAGCGCGTCGAAGATATCGACGATGGACGTGATACGAGCCGACAGCGGGATTTCTTCGCCTGCCAATCCCTGCGGGTAGCCCTTGCCGTCGAAGCGTTCGTGGTGGCTTGCGGCGATCTCGGCGGCCATCTGGAACACGGGGATGCGTGACTGGCCCAGCAGGCGTGCGCCGATCTCGGCATGCCGGTTCATGACGAGGCGCTCCTCCGGTCCCAGCGGGCCCTCCTTCTTGAGGATGGTGTCCGGAATGCCGACCTTGCCTATGTCATGCATCGGGGCCGCCTTGCGCAGCAGGCTGGCGAATTCGATGCGGCAGCCCAGGCGCAGGGCCAGGGCCTCCGACAGGTAGCCGATGCGGACGATGTGCGAGCCGGTATCGTCATCCTTGAGCTCTGCGGCCATGGCCAGGCGCAGCAGGGTCTCGTGGTGGGCACGTGTCACTTCCTTGAGAAGATCGTTGCGCTCGCGGTACATGCGGCCGAAGTCCTGGATGAGCAGCTCCATCTGCTCCACGGCTGCAGGATCGAAACGTCGCGATGGCTCCCTCGGGGTGCCGGACTGGTACTGGGCCATCAGTCGATCCTCTGCAGGCTTTCGATCGTCTCCAGCAGCTTCAAGGTGCTGAAGGGCTTGACCAGGTATTCGTCGGCTCCGGCGAGGATGCCCGCCTTGCGGTCTTCGGCGCTGCCCCGGGCCGTCAGCAGGATGACCAGCGTATGCAGCAGCTCGTAGGAGCTCTTGATGCGGCTGCAAACCTCCAGGCCATTGATGGTGCCCGGCATCATGATGTCGAGCAGGACGATGTCGGGCCTGAGCCTCTGGGCCATCGTCCAGGCTTCATCGCCGTCACAAGCCTCTACGACTTCGAAGTCACGGAGTTCCAGCGTCATGCGCAGCAGCTTGCGGATGTCTGCATGGTCTTCGACGATGAGTATTTTTTGCATGGGGAGATCTTTCATGCCGAAACGGAAATTTGATCCGACATGTGAATCATAAATATCAATTTCATCAAATTTTATTGAAATTTTCTATCAGATCCACGCCGGGCAAGGTGCTCCGGTGGGCGCGACCCATGCACGATCGCGACAAGTCGCAGGCAGGCAAAACGCTTGGGGGGGCAGAAGGCGCAACTGAGCCGCCAGCCGGGCAGGTGGCAGCCCTGAGGCAGGTTCGTCCCAGACCTGCCGCTGCGCCTGTGCGCAGGGCCCGTTCCTAGGCCTCGTCCTTCCACAGTGCATCGAGATCGGTGAAGCCCCATTTCGCAGGGTCTTCCCGGCTGACGATCTTCTCCGTGCACCCAGGCCGGGCCAGGTCAACGGTCTCCGGTGCCATCCGCATGCCGCTGGCCGTGGAATAGAACACCTTGACCTGCGGACAGGTCAGGGACTGGCGGCCCGGGTCGATGACCACACCCAGCCTGCCCGTGGTCAGCCGCACCAGGGAGCCCACCGGATAGATGCCTATGCTTTTGACGAAGGCCTGGAAAACGGTCTTGTCGAAGTGGCCGGCACTCCATTCGGCCATCTTGTGCACCGCCTCCGCAGGATCCCAGCCGCGCTTGTAGGGGCGGTCCGAGGTGATGGCGTCGTAGACATCGCAGACCGCGCCCATCTTCGCGAACAGGCTGATGTCCTCGCCGCGCAGCCTGTGGGGGTAGCCCGTGCCATCCACCTTCTCGTGGTGGTGAAGGCAGACGTCCAGCACGACCGGGTCATCGACGCCACCGGCCTTGAGCAACTCCAGGCCTCGCGCCGGATGCTCACGCATCTCGATGAACTCCTGGTCCGTCAGGCGCCCCGGCTTGTTCAGGATGGAGGTGGCGACAGCCATCTTTCCGATATCGTGCAGCAGGCCCGCATAGCCCGCCTCGCGCACCTGCTGCGGTGGCAGGTCGAGTTGGCGTGCCAGCACGATCATCAGGGCGCAGACCGCCACCGAGTGCATGTAGGTGTAGTCGTCGCTGGTCTTGAGCCTGGCGATGCTGACCATGGCGCTCGGATTGCGGATGATCGAATCGGACACCTCGGCGACCACGTAGCGGGCCTCGTCCTGGTTGATCTCCCTGCCCATGCGCACCTCGCGGAACATGGCGGTGATCGCCTGCCTGGACTGGTGGCAGATGCGGGCGGCCCGCTTCACCTCCTCGTCGAAGGCAACGGGCCGCAGCTCGCACTCCAGCTCGGCCAGCTGCGAGATCTCGGACAGTTGGGCGTCGATCACGGTGTCCACCTGCTCGCGGGTGAAAGACGGCCCGCCTTGCGCAACATCCAGGCCCTTGGCGGTATCGATCCACACTTCCTGGATGGGGGACTGCAGGATCCTCGCCAGGTCGGCAGGGTCTTCCAGCTTGAAGCGGCTGCGCCAGAACGGGTGTTCCATCCAGCTGCCGCAGAGGCTTTCCAGAAACATGCCCAGCCGCAACTGGCGCACGCTGATGCGCTTGATCATGAACTCGGACCCCACAACGGCTCACATGTATGCACCATCTTGCCGCCTTTTGCCTGCTTCGGTACGAATCCAGGTCAGAAGGCTGCCCATTCCTCATCCTTGACCTGCGGCTGCGCACGGGCAGGCGACAGGCGTGGCGGCCTGGAGGGCTGCACTTGCCTGGGGGCCGTGGCCTGGGCCGTCGCGGCGCGCAGCCCGCCAGGCTGGCTTGCGCCATGCTCGGGATGCATCTTGAAGGTGGAGACGATCTGCGCCAAAGCTGCGGCCTGCTGCTCCAGGCTGCCTGCAGCGGCCGAGCTTTGCTCGACCAGCGCCGCATTCTGCTGCGTCATCTGGTCGAGCTGGCTCACCGCCTCGCCGACCTGACGGATGCCCACCGCCTGCTCGGCCGATGCGCTGGAGATCTCGCTGATCATGGTGTCCACGCTGCGTACCTGCTCCACGATGCGGCCCATCTGCTCGCCGGCCCGCGTGGCCACCTCGGTGCCCTGCTCGACCTTTTGCAGGTTGGCGCCGATCAGCTCCTTGATCTCTTTGGCCGCCGTGCCCGAGCGCTGGGCCAGCGCGCGCACCTCGCTGGCGACCACGGCGAAGCCCCGGCCCTGCTCGCCGGCCCGCGCGGCCTCCACGGCTGCGTTGAGCGCCAGGATATTGGTCTGGAAGGCAATGGAGTCGATGACGTTCGTGATCTCGGCAATCTTGCGTGAGGCCTCCGAGATGTCCTGCATGGTATGCACCACCAGGGCCACGGACTTGCCCCCTTCGACAGCGGAGGCCGAGGCGGCCGAGGCCACCTTGTTGGCCTGCTGGGCCGTGTCTGCATTCGTGCGCACCGTGGCCGTGAGTTCCTCCATCGAGGCAGCCGTTTCCTCAAGGTTGCTGGCCTGCTGCTCGGTGCGCTGGCTCAGGTCCAGGCTGCCAGAGGCGATCTCGCTCGATCCCGTGGCAATGGAGTCGCTGCTCTGGCGTACACGGCCCATGATTTCACGCAGCTTGTCGTTCATGCTGCTCATGGCGGAGAGCAACTGGGCTGGCTCGTCCCTGCCCTGTACCACGATGGTGGCCGTGAGGTCGCCGTGCGCCACGGTGTCCACCACCGAGACCGCCATGCGCAGGGGCTCGGTGATCGAGCGCGTGATCGCCCAGGCCAGCACGGCGCCCAAGACCACTGCCAGGGCGGCCAGGCCGCCGAGCAGGTACAGCGCCAGGTGGTAGTCCTTCTCGGCCTGCTCGGTGGCCTTGCGCCCGCCTTCCTGGTTCAGCGCAATGTCCTGGCCGATGACGTCCATGAGCTGGGCGAATGCCTGAGCGGTCGCTCCCGTGGCCAGGGCGCGCGCCTGGGCCGCCTGCTCGGGCCCCCCACTGGACAGCTCCACCATCTTGCGGTCAGCGGCGCGGGCCGCGTTCCACAGCACCAGCATCCTTTCATACAGCTGCCGCTCCTCGGGCGAGGACACCAGCTTTTCATAGACGGCCAGCTCCGACTCCAGGGTTTTTTGGGCCTGCAGCAGCAGGTCCTCCTGGGCGCGCTTCCTTTGCGCGTCCTCCTCGATCACGTGGCGAAGACCTGCGCGGCGGGCTTCGTTGGCCTTAGCCCGGATCGAGGCAAGCACATTGGTGGAGGGCAGCCAGTTGGTGCCCAGGTCGCTGGCATTGAACTGGACCCGGGCGATCTGCAGGGAGCCGATGGCCGCCACCGTGCTCAACAAGAGCAAAAGCAGGGTAAAGGCAACGATGAGCCGTGTGCGGATGGACAGAAGGCGGAGGAACATGGTGGGGGGGCTCCTGAGATGTGGTTGGTAATTTTGATCAATATGATTTATTTGATAATTTACCAAGCTTGCGCTCATCTTGAGTGATTGAATTTATCAATTTATTTTCACTGGGCCATTGCTCCGGGATGCGCTGCGCCCGAGCCACCCCGCAGTCCTCTACCTCTCTGGATGAGCCTTCGCCACAGTGCCGCAGCGCTTGGTGACGCGTTCCGGCTGGCTCGCGCGGCGAGGCATCAAACCCACCAAAAATGTAACAACCGGTTGTGCTGTTCTTTGCTCTCTGTTAAATTTTTATCAAATTCATCAAATAAATTTGATTGGAGTGATAAAGATGCCGCATGCACTGAAGACCGACACCACCAAGCAATGGCTCTCCTTCCGCGTGGACGATGAGGAGTTCGGCATCGACCTGCTGCAAGTGCAGGAGATCCGGTCCTA
This sequence comes from Delftia sp. Lp-1, assembly GCF_020523835.1. Taxonomy (NCBI): domain Bacteria; kingdom Pseudomonadati; phylum Pseudomonadota; class Betaproteobacteria; order Burkholderiales; family Comamonadaceae; genus Delftia; species Delftia sp. Lp-1. The sequence continues at coordinate 90,275 of NZ_JAJALJ010000003.1, forward strand.
CGAGTCGCCCATGCGCATTGCCAACGGCCCTGCCTACTTCAACGGCGTGCTGGAACTGCGCGGAGAGGTCATTCCCGTCATCGATCTGCGGCTCAGGCTGGGGCTTGCGCCCAAGCCGTACGACGCCTGCACCGTGACCATCATGCTGCGCCTGCCTGGCGGAGTGACGGGCATGGTGGTGGAGGGGGTCACCGACGTGGTGACGCTCATGCCGCAGGACCTGCGTGCCGTGCCCGCCATGGGCGGGGGTCTGGTCAATGACTGCCTGCTGGCCATGGGCGTGCTCGAGAAGCGTTCGCTGCTGCTCATCGATGCCGACAAGCTCCTGGCGACGGCCACGGCAGCCCTGCCGGACTGCGCTGCGAGCTGAGCAATGTGCTCCGACACGCCCCCTTTCCCCGCCCGTACACCGCAATTTGCCCATCCCACTGGAGACGCGTCATGAATCCTCGCTTCTGGACTGTCAAGACCAAACTTTCCGCGGCCTTCACTTGCCTGGCGCTTCTCACCATGGTGGTGTCCCTGCTGGCCCTTCAGGCGTTGAGCGAGGCAAATCTGAATCTTGTCCGCTTTGTCGAAGGCATCAACGCCCGTGCACACCTGGCAGAGAGGGTTCGCACAGCCGTGGACCGCCGGGCGATCGCGGCGCGCAACTTGGTGCTGGTGACCTCGCCTGCAGACCTGGCGGCGGAGAAGGATGCCGTGACCTCCGCGCACACCGACGTCAACACCTCGCTGGCCGAACTCCAGGCCAAAATGGCTTCAAAGGATGTTGCGGCCGATGCACGCGATCTGGTTGCCAAAATTGCGGGCGTGGAGCAACGGTATGGACCGGTCGCTACCGACATCGTGGCGCTGGCTCTGCAAAACCAGAAGGAGGCAGCGATCCGCAAGATGAACGAAGAGTGCCGGCCCTTGTTGGCGCAGCTGATCGAGGCCACCCGCCAGTACAGTGAACTGACCCGCCTGCGTTCACAGCAGATGATCGAGGAGGCCGCGCAGGCCTACGCGCACCGCAGAAACATACTGATCGCCGCCAGCGTCATGGCCTTTGTCCTGGCCGTGCTGATGGGGCAACTGATAGCACGCGGCCTGACGCGCGCCCTGGGTGCGGAGCCGGCACAACTGGGCGACGTTGCGCAACAGATTGCCCAGGGCAATCTCAGCCCTGAATTGCTTCGCCACCAAGCCCCTGAAGGCAGCGTCCAGGCATCGCTCAATGCCATGCTCAAGAGTCTGGTCTCTGTCGTCCATGAAGTTCGCAACAATGCCGACGGGGTCGCTGGAGGCAGCACGGAAATCGCCAATGGCAATGCCGACTTGAGCCAGCGCACCGAACAGCAGGCCAGTGCCTTGCAGGAGACCGCAGCGTCGATGGAGCAGCTGTCGACCACCGTCAAGCAAAACGCGGACAACGCCAGGCAGGTCAATCAACTCGCCTTGGGAGCAAGCCAGGTGGCCACCAAGGGCGGCGGCTCCGTGCAGGAGTTCGTCAATGCGATGCAGGACATCAGCGAAAGCTCGCGCCAGATCGGCGAAATCGTGGGCGTGATCGACGGCATCGCGTTCCAGACCAACATCCTGGCGCTCAACGCCGCGGTCGAGGCGGCCCGCGCAGGCGAGCAGGGCAAAGGCTTTGCCGTGGTGGCCGGTGAGGTGCGCAACCTGGCGCAGCGCAGCGCGCAGGCAGCCCGGGAAATCAAGCAGCTCATCGCCACCAGTGCCACACGCGTCAAACAGGGTACCGAGTTGGCTGACCAAGCCGGAGCCACCATGGCGGAAGTGCTGCATTCCATCCAGCGCGTGACAGATCTCATGGGTGAGATCAGCAGTGCCAGTGATGAGCAAAGCGCGGGGGTAGCGCAGGTCGGCAAGGCCGTCAGCCAGATGGACCAGGTAACGCAGCAAAATGCGGCGCTGGTGGAGGAAAGTGCGGCGGCAGCGGCCAGCCTCAGAACGCAGGCACAGCAGCTGGTGCAGGCCGTGTCGATCTTCCAGCTGGGAGGCCATGCGGCCCAGCTTTCCTCAACCCCGCCGCTCCCGCAACCGACGGTGCGGGCGCGCAAGCCGGCACCCGCGACAGCGGCACTCCCCGCACGCCAGGCTGCCCGCGCCGTGCAGCCCGTGCAGACCGTGCACAAGCAAGCGCAGGAGCAGGACGACTGGGTGTCGTTCTGATCAACCTCCCCCTTGCGTGCGGCCCTGGCACTCGTCAGACCGCATCGCGGCACACCGGGATACGGGGCCACGGCCATGCAGGGGCTGCCAGGAGACGCAAGGCCCAAGCCCCAGGGCCCGCGCAAGTTCTGATATTTTCAACGCTGTTCCTGCGCAGGCAGCCCCCGGCTTTCGACACCCCCATTTCATGATTTCAAACCTCATTCCGTTGAACCCACAGCAACTGGACGCCGCCATCGTTGATCTCGACGGCACCATGGTCAACACCCTGGGCGACTTCGCCGAAGCCCTCAACCGCATGCTGGCGGACCTGCAACTGCCGGCCATCGCCCCGCAGGCCATAGAGAACATGGTGGGCAAGGGCTCGGAGCACCTGATCCGATCGGTGCTGGCCCATGTGGGCGCGGCCGACGTGGACGCCGCCTATGACCAGGCCTGGACACGCTACGAACACCACTACCTGCAGCTCAACGGCCAGTTCGCCGAGGTCTATCCGGGCGTGCTCGAAGGCCTGCAGGCCCTGCGCGCGCGCGGCCTGCGGCTGGCCTGCCTGACCAACAAGCCGCTGTCCTTCGCCCGGCCGCTGCTCGAGCAAAAAGGCCTGGCACCGCTGTTCGAGCAGGTCTTCGGCGGCGATTCCTTCGAGCGCAAGAAGCCCGACCCGCTGCCCCTGCTCAAGACCTGCGAGGCCCTGGGCACATCCCCGGCACGCACACTGATGCTGGGCGACTCCAGCAACGACGCCCAGGCCGCGCGCGCCGCGGGCTGCCCCGTGGTGCTGGTCAGCTACGGCTACAACCATGGCCAGCCCGTGCGCCAGGTCGATGCCGACGGCTTTGTCGATGCGCTGACCGAACTGGCCTGATTCGCACAGTTCCAGGTTTTTTGGAAAAAGAATGGGATTTGGCGATGGTTAACGCACTTTGACGGTGCGATTTATGTTTTTGCTAGAGTCGTCTGCTTTGCCATCCTGGCCGCGATCCGGCCACAGACAAGGAGGAAGCACACCACATGCACGGACTGCACCTGACCGCTGATCTCTACCAATGCCAGGGCGACGCGCGCCACATGCTCGACGCCGACGCCATCGCCGCCCTGTGCCGCGCACAGACCGCGCAGGCCGGCCTGACCCTGGTGGAGGACCGCTGGGTCAAGTTCCCGGACTACCAGGGCCAGCCCGGCGGCGTCACCGGCACCGTGCTGCTGGCCGAATCGCATCTGGCCATACACACCTGGCCCGAGACCGGCTGCGTCACCGTCGATGTCTACGTCTGCAATTTCTCCGCCGACAACTCGGGCAAGGCCCGTGCGCTGATGGAGGGCGTGATCGCCGCCTACGCGCCGGGCCGCGTCGTGCGCCAGCACCTGATGCGCGGCGACATCGGCCTGGGCGCCCAGGCCACGGCGGCGGCCGATGAAGGCGATTGGGCGCTGGAGGCGCTCACGCCCCATGCGCGCTTTGGCTGGCGCGCCACGCGGCGCGAAACCGTGCAGACGCCCCATCAGGAACTGGAGCTGCTGCACACGCCGCAGTTCGGCAAGGTGCTGCGCCTGGACGGCCGCTTCATGACCTCCGAACGCGAGGAATTCTTCTACCACGAGGCCCTGGTCCACCCCGCGGCCCTGGCCCACCCGGCGCCGCGCAAGGCGCTGATCCTGGGCGGCGGCGATGGCGGCGCGGCCGAGGAGCTGCTCAAGCACCCGTCCATGGAGCAGGTGGTGGTGGCCGAGCTGGACGAGGCCGTGGTCCAGGCCGCACGCACGCACCTGCAGCAGGTGCACCGGGGCGTGTTCGATGACCCGCGCCTGCAGCTGCGCATAGGCGACGGCATGGCCATGGTGGAGCACACCGAGGAGCGCTTCGACCTCGCGCTCATGGACCTCACCGACCCCGACACGCCTGCCAGCGCGCTGTACTCCGACCAGGCCCTGGCGCGCATGAAGCGCGTGCTGGCGCCGGGCGGCGCACTGGTGCTGCACCTGGGCAGCCCCGTCTTCCATGGCGAGCAGGTGGCGCGGCTGGTGGCCAGCCTGCGCGAGCGCTTTGCCATCGTGCGCTGCTACGGCCTCTACATCCCCCTGTACGGCGCCTACTGGGGCCTGGCCGTGGCCTCCGACACGCTGGACGCGGCGGCGCTGCCCCCCGCCCAGCTGCGCCAGCGCCTGGCCGAGCGCCGCCTGCCCGACCTGCGCTACTACAACGCCGAAGTGCACCCCGCACTGTTCGCGCTGCCCAACTATTACCGCGACCTGGTGCAGCCCGCGCCCCTGGCGGCGCTGCCCCCGCGCGCGGTCCGCGTCGCCTGAGCCCGGCCCGTTCTGGCAACGGGCCGAGCCCGGCCCGCTGCGGGGGCAACTGCGCGCCCGGCAGGGCAAATTTGACACAGTGCTGCAATCTGGTGGCAAGTCTGCTGTAATGAAAAACGGCGGGAAGGCCCGTGCGCCCGCCATTTTTCCGGCTTCCTGGTAAGTATTCCGGGATATTGCGTGCTTGCAAAAACCATATCAACAGATAAAGCGCCAGACGCCCTGTATCAAAATGACTGCTTCCCTTTCAAAAACAAGAATATCCGCGTCCAAATACCACGATGATTCCTTGCTGCGGCTTTGGAATTGGGCTTTGTTGGCGGGGCTGGTATTGAGCTTTCCCTTGAGCTTCGTATTGCCGCAAAGCCTGAGCTGGGAAAATGGATTCCTGGAGAATATCCAGGCCGTGACCCTGCTGCTGGGCATGGTGGCGGCCCTGGTTGCGGCGCGGCGGCAAAAGGGCTCCTTTGCAGCGCCACTGTGGTGGATCGCCTCCCTGTTCTGGCTGGCCTTTCTGGGGCGTGAACTGGCCTGGGGCGCGGCTTTCCTGCCCAGCCTGGAGGCTGGCAAGTGGGGGCCGGTGATCAGCTCCCAGGTGCTGTGGTACCGGCCCGCCGTCAAATGGGTGGTGGGTGCCATGCTGCTGCTGTGCTGCTATTGGTTTGTGCGCCACGGTGTCTGGAACAAGGTCATCAAGCGCCTGGTGCGCGAGAAGGCGCTGCCGATATTCAGCCTGGCGATATTTGTCGCGGCCATGGTGATATCCACCAATGCGGAAGGTCATGGCTTCATTGTCCTGCAGCAATGGTTTGATTATCAGGTGATCGTGCTGGAGGAGCTGGTGGAGACCTTTGGCTATATGGCGCTGTGGCTGGCACAGTGGGCGCTGGTCAGGTATGTTGCTGGCTGGCAGGAAGATATTTGAGTCAATATTGATCAAACCGGCCGCCTGCATATTCCCGGTGTAATGGGGCAGATTCAGGGGCCGGTAAGTCGCCAGTAAGACGCAATCGGGGAGCATGGCCGTTTTCCCCGCAGGTTTGCCGCTCTCGCGGCGGACCGACGGAGCCTGAAACGACAGAACGTGCCATCGCAATGCAAGCCTCCATCTACCAGGACGTGATAGGTATCCAGGCGGCGGGCCAGGCGTATTCCCTGGGTTCGCGCTTCCAAGAATGCAGCCAGCACCGTGCAGTGCGGCTGGAGACGATCTTCGAGCTGGTCATCCTCAAGTTCCGCGAGGACCTGCTGCAGGCGCTGGCCGAGGAGCCGCCAGGCCCTGCGCGCCACCTGCGCGCCTACGTGCGCTGCGTCTGCGAGCATGCCCTGTCCCGCCAGCGCGGCCAGAAGACGGCCGCACAGTTGCTGACCCGCGCAAGATTCCAGAACATATGGTTTGATTTCGTGGACGCGGCCTGCGCCGACGATCTGGTGTCCGAGGACATTGCCCTGCAATGCCGCGCCATGGTCGAGGACCTGTGGGTCATCCATGTGCTGGTCGAGCCCATGGCGCCGCAGCGCATCACCGGGATCAGGGAGCATTTGCTGTCCCTGTGCGGCAACGACGGAAACCATGAATCGCATCGCATTAATTGAGGACCATGCCAGGCTGGCCACGCTGGTCAGCCGCTCGCTGGCCAACTCCGGCATAGAGACTGACGTCTTCCACCAGATCTCCACGGCCTGGCTGGCCCTGCAGGACATCGACTACGGCGTGATCGTCATCGACCGCGGCCTGCCCGATGGCGACGGCCTGCAACTGGTGCAGCGCCTGCGCGCCGCAGGCCGCTCCACGCCCTGCCTGATGCTCACGGCCCGTGACGCGCTCAGCGACCGCGTGGGCGGCCTGGAAGCCGGGGCCGACGACTACCTGACCAAGCCCTTTCCCATGGAAGAACTGATTGCCCGCGTGCGCGCCCTGCTGCGCCGCCCGGCCCTGGTGCAGGAGCTGGCGCCGCAGCTGGGCGACATCAGCATCAGCCCGCAGCAGGCCTGCATGCACTGCGCGGGCTCGGCCATCGCGCTGCCGCCGGCGGAGCTGCAGATCATGCTCAGCCTGGTGCGCAAGGCCGGCGCCACGGTGCGCCGCTCCACGCTGGAGGCGGCGGCCTGGGGCATGAGCAGCGTGGTCACGCCCAACGCCCTCGATGTGGCCCTGCACCGGCTGCGCCGCAAGCTGGCCGCGGCCGGCTCGTGCATGGAAATCGTCAACATCCGGGGTCAGGGCTATGCGCTTCGCGAACCTTTGCTGGCCCGGTAGCCTGCGCTCGCGGCTGCTGGCCGTCTATGGGTTGAGCATGGTGTTCAGCGCGCTGCTGGTCGGCGCGCTGGTGATCCTCGTCGCCAAGCCCTTCGACAGCTACGCGCTGCAGCGCGGCATGGGGCATGCGGCCGAGAAGCTGGCCGAGTGGGTGAGCTTCGATGCCAAGGGCGTGCCCCAGGGGTTCAGCGAGCGTGAACTCAAGGCCTGGATGCTGACCAGCCTGGGCGAGGAAATGCAGCTGCGCATCACCGACGCCCGTGGCCGCGTGGTCTTCGCCCCCAATGGCGAAATGCAGCCGCTGACGCAGACCGGCCAGGGCTTCGACCCCGAGCTCAAGGCCTTTGCCTACGAGCGCGGCGGCGTGGTCATGCGCGCGGGTACGGCCACGCTGGTCCACGACGGCACGACGTGGCACGTGCAGATAGCCGTCAGCGACCGCATGGTGGACTGGCTGCGCGAATCGGTGGGTCTGCCCGCGCTGTGGCGGGGCATGGTGGCCATCGGCGTGGTTTTCCTGGTGGTGTTCCTGTTCTCCACGCACCGCACGCTGCAGCGCATGCTCAGGCCGCTGGGCGTGGCCGCGCAGGATGCCCAGCGCATCACCCCGCAGACGCTGGGCACGCGCCTGCAGCCCAAGGATCTGCCGCGCGAGTTCGCGCCTCTGGTCGAGGCCTTCAACCACGTGCTGGACCGGCTGCAGGCCGGCTTCAGGAACCAGCAGGAATTCCTGTCCATGGCCGCGCATGAGCTCAAGACGCCGCTGGCCCTGATGCGCGTGCAAATCGAACTGGAGCCCGAGGACCGGCGCAGCCCCGAGCTGCTCAAGGACGTGGACCACATGGCGCGCCAGGTCCAGCAGCTGCTGCACCTGGCCGAGGTCTGCGAACACCAGCGCTACCGCATGGAAGACATTGCGCCGGCCGACATCATTGGCGAGGTCTGCGACTTCATGGCCCGCGCCTCCGAAAAATGCGGCGTGCACATCCACTGCGAGGTCAAGGACGGCTCGCCTGCCTGGCGTGCCGACCGGGGCGCGCTCTTCGTGCTGCTCAAGAACCTGATCGAGAACGCCGTGCAGCACAGCCCGCAGGGCGCCACCGTCACCGTGAAGGCCTGCGGGCTGGGCTTTTCGGTGCTGGACCAGGGCCGTGGCGTGCCGCCCGAGGACCTGCCGCGCATCTTCGAGCGCTTTTGGCGCAGCAGCGAGCGGCGCGACCTGGGCGCAGGCCTGGGCCTGCCCATCTGCCTGGAGATTGCGCGCGCCCATGGCTGGACGCTCACGGCCCTGCCCGGTGCCACGGGGCTGGAGATCCAGGCGCGCTTTGCCGGGCCCGTGCAGGAGCCCGCGCAGCCGTTCAACCGCCCAGCAATGCCTTCTTGAGCTGATCGTCGGCCGGGTGCGGGCCCAGCCAGATGCCCAGCAGCGCCTGGAAGAACTCGGGCTCCTGGAAGGGCGCGCCCTGGGCCTGGCCCTTGACGAAGACCTGGGCACCCTGGCCCGGCACCCAGTCCACCGAGAAGTTCTCGCCCGGCAGCAGCTTCTTGTGCTGCGTGAAGATGTCACTCATGCGCAGCACGCCGGGCACCAGGCGCGAGAAGCGCGCGCGCTCCATGTTGTCCTCGATGCCGCGCGCGAACAGCTTGCCCAGCTCGGCCGAATCGATCTCGCGCAGCATGGTCACGCTCACGCGCTTGGGGCCGGGCAGGGCCGCGATCTCCTGCAGGCTGGCGGCCGGCTTTTCCAGGTACAACCCCGCCGTGTAGACCTTGAAGATGGCCTTGTAGCGAATGCCCGCGCCATTGAGCTGCAGCGTCTGGCCACCCACCCCCGCCTGGGCGGGATAGGCCACGCCCGCTACGTTGCGCGGCGGCTCCTGGGCAGTGGCGGCCAGCGGCATCGCCAGCGCCATGGCCAGGGCGGCTGTCTTCATCCAGCGGGGCAAGGCGGTCATGGTGTCTCCTGCGGGGGGCGGGCTGTGGCCCGGTTGCGGTTTGTTACGTCCGGGCGAGATGTTGTGGGGATTGGAGAGGGGTGGCAACAGGGTTTTCGCGGGCCGGTGGATGGCGCTGCTTTGGCGGCGTTTCCGCGCTGGTTCTCTTTTGCAAGCCCCTGTCGGGGCGTTTCTTTTCGAGGCCGGGTTTCGGCCCGGCGGCCGACCTCCTTTTCTTTGATTCGTCAAAGAAAAGGAGGCAAAAGAAAGACGACCCGAATGTCCGCGACCCCTTCGCTTCGCTGCGGGGCAACCTGCGCCGTGGCGGTTGCGGGGTTCGCCGTGAAACTCACTTCGCGCTGCGCGCTACGTTCAAACAATCACGGCGAGTCAGATGACGAAGCAGTCCTGTCCTTCGGCAGGACTGCAACCCCGCAACCACCACGGCGCAGGCGCTGACATACGGGGAGTTGGCCCGGGCCTTCGCTGTGCTCGGCCTGGGGCTTCGGGGCATTTGCCGTCTTGAAAGCCTCTATCATTGCGGCGGCCCCCTGTTCAGGGGCTGGTGCGTAAGAACACCTGCGTGTAAAGCGGTGCGGCCTCCCCGTGAGCGAGGCCTTGTCACGTCTGAATTGTCGGATCGTGGGTGCATGCCCACGTCCCTGCGGTTACGGGCGGGATGGGGCTACCCGCAAGGGCGTCCGCACGGCTTTGCACGTGTTCTTAACATCCCGTCCACCTGTCTGTGCGTAAGAACACGGGCCGGTGGTTTTGTTCTCTCGCAAAGGAGTACGAAATCATGTACGGCATTTCCATTTCTGCCTTCCCCTCCTCCCATCAAGCGCCTCACTCTGGCGCGTCTGCCGTGGGAGGGGTTGCGCCATGAGTACCTCTTCCACAACCCTGACCCAGCCCACGCCGCAACAGTTGAGCCATGCCGTGACCGAGATCGGCCGGCTGACGCTGCAGGGCAGCAGCGAGGTGTACTCGCTGGGCCAGCTGGCGCTGGCCTGGCTGGAGCGGCCCGAGGGCCATCGCAATCTGGAGGTGGTGGCCAATGCGCTGCAGGCCATTTGCGGGGCCGCGCAGCGGATGGAGGAGCTGGTGGAGGACGAGGTGAGCTACGTGCATTGCCTGCAGGAGGATCCGGCGTATCTGCGGCGGATGGCTGCGGCTTCGGCGGCGTTTGAGCGCTGATTCTCTTTGCAAGCCCTGTCGGGCCTTCGCTTCGCCTGGCGTTTCAGCCCAGGACGTTCTTCAGCAGCGTCTTTTCCTGGTCCGTGAGGGCGGCGATGCATTCGTCGCCCAGGGCCTGCAGCAGCCGGGTGCTGTCGGCGTTGGCGATGTCCAGGCCCAGGCGCTTTTGCTGGGCTGGGGGCTGCGTGAAGTTCAGGCGCAGGTAGCTGCTGGTGCCCAGTTCCTGGCGGGCCGCCTTGACGGCCTGGACCTCCTGGGCGGCCATGACCAGGTCCAGCAGGGGCTTGACCAGGGTCAGCCCGCGCCGGGGCATGGCCACGGGGTCCTGGCCCTGCTGGGGGTTGGCGGTGCCTATGCTGATCATCACGATGTCGGCGGCCGGCCCCCAGAGCTGGCGGGCGGCTTGCAGGGCCAGCAGGTCGGGCGCGTTGGCGGCGAGTCCGCCGTCCACGAAGACATGGCCTGCTGCGGCGTGCGCGGGAAAGTAGGTGGGGGCGGCCGATGAGGCCAGCATGGCGTCCATCAGCGTCAGGCCAAGCCGGTCCCTGTCGGGCAGGGCGCCGCTGGCCAGCACGTGCAGCTGCGATGAATTCCAGTTCACGGCGGGCAGCAGCAGCGGCACCTGCAGTTGCCCCAGGGCGGACTGCTCCGCTTGCGGCATGGCCTCCTTGATCGCTGCGCGCAGCGGGGCGCTGTCATAGAGCGCCTTGCCCATGGCCTGGCGCAGGCCGGGCAGCCATTTGGAGGGAAAGATGGCGGGGCCGTGGTCCAGCAGCAGTTGCTTGATGCGCGCGGGCTGGCAGCCGCTGGCCAGGGCGGTGGCGATGATTGCGCCGATGGAGGTGCCGGCGAACAGGTCCACTTTCTCCAGCAGGTCGCCGTTGCCGAATTCGCGGTGGATGCGCTCCAGCACATGGGCGCTGAACAGGCCGCGATAGCCGCCGCCCGACAGGCTCAGGACGACCCGGCGCCTGCGCAGGCCCTGGCGCACCGCGCTGGACAGGGGCGGTACGTCGAAGTCCATCACAGCGCGTGCACGGCAACGCCCCGGGCGGCAGCCTGCGTCAGGTAGAGGTTGGCGGGTTCGGTGTAGCAGACCTTGAGCAGGTCGGCCGTGGCGATGAGCAGCCGCAGGTCCTGCGCCAGCGGCGCCGTGCCCTGCGGGCCCTGGCTGTCCAGCGGCGCGAAGTTGCGCCATTCGATGAAGCGCTCCAGCACCTTGTTGTCCACGCTGGTCAGCATGGAGGCGCCTTCGGCCCGCAGGTTGGCATACAGCGCGTCGAGCAGTGAGAACCATTCGTTGCGGTCACGCAGGTCATGGAATGCCTCGGCCACGGCCGCCTTGGCGATGGCCATGGACAGGTCGCTGACGATGCAGTCCAGCGGCCGGATGGTGGAGAACCATTGCAGGGTTGCGGGCTCCTGGTTCGCCATCCACAGCAGGCAGCGGGGGCCCAGCAGGTAGCGGCTCATGGCGCGCGCCGGGCGGGTACGTCGATATCGCCGCGCGCCCCGGACATCTGCGCAGCGGACAGATCCACGGCCTGGCGCGGCAGCGGCAGGGACCGGCAGATGTCGGCCACCGTGCGGGGGGCGCGCTCGTTGGCGGACAGGGCCACCATGTGCTCCTCGCTGACGATCACGTAGCGCTTGCGGCCCTGGGAGATGAGGGCCACCCCGTCGTGATCGGCCTGTTTGAGCACCGCGCCGTACTGCGCCTTGAAGACCGAGATCGGCATGGGCGTGGTGTTGCGCGGCATGGCCGATCCGACCTGGTGGCTCAGGTCCCGCAGGGCGCGGTTCAGCGGGTCGCGTTCGCCCTCGGGCAAGGCAGCGTCGGTGCGGGCGGAGAAATGGGACGGCATGATCGACCTTTCTGGTCAGGTTGTGCTGCCATTGTTGGTCAGGCTGACCAGGGTGTCAATTGTGGCCATGGCAGGCCCCTGCGGCGCCCCCGCAAGGCGCCGGCCCGCACTTGTACCCAGCCGCGTCTGCGCTACACTTGCCCGCTATGTTCATTCATCGCATGTTCATTGCAGGTTGTGGAGACCGGGGAGCCTGGCCCTGGCGCAAGCCTGTCCAACTGAACAGCTGAAGCACCCGGGGCGCGACCCGGCGTGCACCCGAGGCCCTACGGGCCAATCGAATGAATCGGCGCAATCCATACGCAGCCCGCACCCACACCAGGTCTGCCAGCGCCACGCAATCCGGAGCCTTCCCCCGTGATCACCGAACTCGAATTCAAGAGCCTTGCTGCGCAGGGCTACAACCGCATCCCTCTGATGGTCGAGGCGTTTGCGGACCTCGAAACCCCCCTGTCCCTCTACCTCAAGCTGGCCCATGCGGGCGGTGACGGCAAGCACAGCTTTTTGCTGGAGTCCGTGGTGGGCGGCGAGCGCTTCGGGCGCTACAGCTTCATCGGCCTGCCTGCACGCACGCTGCTGCGCGCCAGCGGCTTCGGCGAGGCGGCATGCACCGAGGTGGTGACCGATGGCCAGGTGGTGGAGACGGCCAAGGGCAATCCGCTGGATTTCATCGCTGCCTACCAAAAGCGCTTCAAGGTGGCGTTGCGCCCGGGGCTGCCGCGTTTTTGCGGCGGGCTGGCCGGCTATTTCGGCTACGACGCCGTGCGCTATATCGAGAAGAAGCTGGAAAATTCCTGCCCGCCCGATACGCTCAACTGCCCCGACATCCTGCTGCTGCAGTGCGAGGAGGTGGCGGTGATCGACAACCTGTCGGGCAAGCTGTACCTGATCGTCTATGCCAACCCCGGCGAGAGCGAGGCCTATACGCGCGCCAAGAAGCGGCTGCGGCAGTTGAAGGATTTGCTGCGCTACTCGGTCAGCGCGCCACAGATCAAGGCCGGCGAGAGCCACCCGGCCCAGCGCAGCTTTGCCAAGGAAGACTACCTGGCGGCCGTGGAGAAGGCCAAGGAGCTGATCGCCGCGGGCGACTTCATGCAGGTGCAGGTGGGCCAGCGCATCCACAAGCGCTTCACGGCCAGCCCCTTGAGCCTGTACCGCGCGCTGCGTTCGCTCAATCCCAGCCCCTACATGTACTACTACCACCTGGGCGATTTCCATGTGGTGGGCGCCAGCCCCGAGATCCTGGTGCGCCAGGAGAACACGGACGAGGGCCAGAAGGTCACCATCCGCCCGCTGGCCGGCACGCGTCCGCGCGGCGCCACACCCGAGGCCGACAAGGCCACCGAAAAGGAGCTGGTGGCCGACCCCAAGGAACGCGCCGAGCACGTGATGCTGATCGACCTGGCGCGCAACGACATCGGCCGCATCGCCAAGACGGGCAGCGTGAAGGTGACCGAGGCCTTTGCCGTGGAGCGCTACAGCCACGTGATGCACATCGTCAGCAACGTGGAGGGCATTCTGCGCGACGGCATGGACAACATGGACGTGTTCAAGGCCACCTTCCCGGCCGGCACGCTGACGGGCGCGCCCAAGGTGCATGCCATGGAGGTCATCGACCAGCTGGAGCCCACCAAGCGCGGCATCTACGGCGGCGCCTGCGGCTACCTGAGCTTTGCGGGCGACATGGACCTGGCCATTGCCATCCGCACGGGCGTGATCAAGGATGGCACGCTCTACGTGCAGGCGGCCGCCGGCGTGGTGGCCGATTCCGTGCCCGAGATGGAATGGAAAGAGACCGAGCACAAGGCGCGCGCACTGATGCGGGCGGCCGAGCTGGTGGAGGAAGGACTGGAATGAGCACGGACCGCGCCAAGCAGGCCATCGACCTGGTGCAGCACTGCACCGACATGCTGGATGTGCGCCGCAATGTGGATGCGCTGGACGATGTGCTGGTGCCGCTGCTGGTCACGCGCATGGGCTACATGCAGCAGGCCGCGCGCATCAAGGCCGATGCGGCCCAGGTGCGCGACGAGGGCCGCATCGAGGCCATCGTGCGCCGCGTGCGCGAGCGCACGGCCGCCGAGGGCGGCCAGCCCGACATGATGGAGGCGGTGTACCGCCACCTCATGGAGGAATGCATTGCCTACGAGCACCGCGAGTTCGCGCGGCTGCGCGAGGGCGGTGCGCAGGACGATCGTTCCTAGGGCCTGTTCACACTCATGCGGGGATCGCGTTGCCCGGCAGCCAGCGCAGCGCATGGCGCGCTGCCACCCATTCCTCGTTCGTGGGCTCCACGCCCACGGTGACGGCGCTGCCGGTGGCCGAGATCACGGTCGCATCGCGCGCATTGGCCTCGGCGTCCAGCCGCAGGCCCAGAAAACCCAGGCCCTCGCACACGCGCCGCCGTATCTCGGCGCTGTGCTCGCCCACGCCTGCGGTGAACACCAGCAGGTCCAGGCCGCCCAGCACGGCGACCAGGGCGCCGATCTCGCGCACGATGCGCCGCACGTACAGGGCCAGCGCATCGCGCGCACGCTCGGCCTGGGCATCGCCGCCTGACTCCAGCGGCAGCAGCACGCGCGGCTCGGACGAGGTGCCCGAGACGCCCAGCAGGCCGGACTCGTGGTACAGGATGCGGCCCACTTCCTGCAGGCTGAGCTTTTCGATTTCCATCAGGTAGATCACGGCGCCGGGGTCCAGCGCGCCGGTGCGCGTGCCCATCATCAGGCCGTCCAGCGCAGAGAAGCCCATGGTCGTGGCCACGCTTTGCAGGCCCTGCATGGCGCACAGGCTGGCGCCGCTGCCCAGGTGGGCCACCAGGGTGCGCCCGCGTGCCAGGTCGCCATGGCGCTCGGGCAGGGCGGTGGCCATGTATTCGTAGGACAGGCCGTGGAAGCCGTAGCGGCGCAGCCCGCGTTCCCAGGCCGCATGCGGCAGGGGCAGCAGTTGCTCGACCTTGGGCAGCGTGTGGTGGAAGGCGGTGTCGAAGCAGGCCACCTGCACCAGTTCGGGCCGCTCGCGCAGCAGGATGTCCATGGCCTCCAGCGCAAAGGGCTGGTGCAACGGCGCCAGCGGGATGAAGGCCTTGAGGTCGGCCAGCACGCCGGCATCGACGCGCACGGGCTCGAAGTAGCGGCTGCCGCCGTGCACCACGCGGTGGGCGACGGCGGCCACGCGGGCGCCGTCCAGCTGCGCCAGGCGCGCGGTGATGCGCTCGCGGATCAGCTGCAGCGCGGCGCGGTAGGGGTGGGCGGCATCCAGGGCAATGGCAAAGGGCGGCACGCCGCTCTCGCCGAAGTCGGGCGCGGGCCCGCCGATGCCCTGGACCTTGCCGTTCCACAGCGGCTTGCGCGGCAGCGGGCGCTGGGCACCGTCGAAGACGGCGAACTTGATGCTGGATGAGCCGCAGTTGAGCACCACGACCAGTTCGCGGGCGGGGGAGGATGCGGTGTGGGCAGGGATCATGGCGGCGAGTTCCGGTAGCGGTGGGCCAGCAGCAGGGCGATGGCGCAGGAGGCAATGCGCGAGGCGCGGCTGTCGGCGCGGCTGGTCAGGATCACGGGCACCTTGGCGCCCATGACGATGCCGGCGCTGGCCGCCTCGCCCATGTACATGAGCTGCTTGGCCAGCATGTTGCCGCTTTCCAGGTCGGGCACGACCAGGATGTCGGCCTGGCCCGCCACGGGCGAATCGATGCCCTTGGTGCGCGCGGCGGCCATGGACACGGCGTTGTCGAAGGCCAGCGGCCCGTCGAGCACGCCGCCTTCGATCTGGCCCCGGTCGGCCATCTTGCACAGCGCGGCGGCGTCCACCGTGGCCGGCATGTGCGGGCTCACGGTCTCCACGGCGGCCAGGATGGCGACCTTGGGCTCGGGCACGCCGATGGCATGGGCCAGGGCGATGGCGTTGCGCACGATGTCGGCCTTTTGCTGCAGGTCGGGCGCGAGGTTGATGGCCGCATCGGTGACGATGAAGGGGCGCGGGTAGTGCGGCGTCTGCAGCACGAAGCAGTGGCTGACGCGGCGCTTGGTGCGCAGGCCGGCGGCGGCGGCCACCACCTCGGCCATGAGTTCGTCCGTGTGCAGGCTGCCTTTCATGATGGCCTCGACCTCGCCGCAGGCGGCCAGCTCGGCGCCGCGCGTGGCGGCGGCGTGGCTGTGCGGCACGTCCTCGATGCGTAGGCCGCCCAGGTCCAGCCCATGCTCGGCCGCCACGGCCTCCAGCCGCGCGCGCGGGGCCACCAGAACGGGGTCGATCAGGCCTTCGCGGCGCGCGTCCAGCGCGGCCGAGAGGCTGGGCTCGTCGCAGGGATGGACCACGGCCACGCGGATGGGCGGCAGGCCGGCCACATGGGCCAGCAGGCGCTGCAGGCCGTCGCGTCCACCGGCTTCCAGCCGGATCTCGGGCAGGCTGGTGCGCTGGCGCTCGATGTGGCGCGCAGGCGCATGCACGGTGGCCTGGCCCTCGATCACGGCGGCGCCATGCTGGTTGGTGCAGGCCACGGCCAGCGTGACCTGGCGCTGCTCGGCCTGCTTGGCCAGCACCTCCACGCGCACGGTCAGCCGGTCGCCTGCGGCCAGCGGCGCCAGAAAGCGCAGCGTCTGGCCGACCAGGGTGGTGCCGGGGCCGGGCAGGCGCGTGCCCAGCACCGAGGCCAGCAGCATGCCGCCCCACATGCCGTGGGCGATCAGGGCGGTGTCGTCATCGTCGGCGCCGGCAACCGTGCCAGCACCGGCACCGGCACCAGTGCCGTCGGCCACGGCCGCGCCCGACAGGGCGGCGAACAGGCGCAGGTCCTGGGTGCTCAGCGTGCGTTCCAGGCTGGCGCTGTCGCCCACGTCCAGTTCGTCAAAGCTGTGGTTGCGCAGCAGGGCCAGGTCTTCGGGCGGCAGGGCCGCATAGGAATCGGGGGAGAGGTTCATCGCTTTTTCCGGGGGCTGGGGTGTGCGCGGCTGGCCTGGGCGCGTGCGGGGCGCTTGGCGGCAGGCGCGGAGTCGGGAACAGGTGCGGGCTCGGGTGCCGGTTCAGGAGCTGCAGCAGGAGCGGTCAGAGGCGCTACCGAAGGTGCCGTCAAAGGTGCGGGTTCAGGCTCGGCCACCGAGGCTGGCGCGATGGCCGGGTGCCGCTCGGCCTGCTCTTTCGCCTGCCTGGACTCGGCGGCCTCCAGCGCCTGCACGAAATGCCCCATGGCCTGCAGCAGGCGCTGGTGCTCGGCATCGCTGAGGTTGCCGCCCTGGTTGGCCAGTTCGTCCACCGTGGTCATGCCCCAGCGGATGTCGGCGGCGGGCGAGGCGGCCAGCAACCGGGGGATGGCGGCCATGGCGGCGTCGGGCTCGCGCTGCATCAGCAGGGCCTGGCGGCGCACGATGCGGCGGAACTGCGCCATGTCGGGCGGCACGCCGCCCAGGTGGTCCTGCAGCAGCCGCCAGGCGTGGCGGAAGTGGCGCTCATCGGCCTCGCCGCGTGCGCGCAGCACGTGGAACAGGGCGCGGATGACGGCCTCATACAGCCCGCCCTGGGCCACGCTTTCGTGCAGCCGCGCCAGCTCCTGGCGCATGTACTGGCAGTGCTCGGGCGATTCGCCGGGGTGCGGGCGCGGCGGGCCGTCGTCCTGCCGGCTCTGGCCGGCCAGGGCCTGGACCAGGGGCGAGCCATAGATGGCGTGGAACAGCCGCGCCTGCATGGCATCGCGCTGGTCCCGGTAGGTGTCGAGCAGATGCACCACGGCCTGCGACATGGCCTGCTGCGCCTTCAGGAAGGGGTTGTCGGGCTCGACGGGGTGGCGGTCCTCGCGCGCATGCTCGGCGGCCTGGGCCACGACGGGCGCCAGCGGGTGCGAGTCCGACCAGCACTCATAGCCCACGCGCAGCGGGTGCATGGCCTGCAGCCAGCGCGCAGACAGCGGCGTGGACAGCGCCTGCACCCAGGGCTGCACGGTGTTGCGGTACAGGGCCAGGTTGATTTCGGAGACGCGCGCGGCAGCGGCGAAATGGCGCTCGCTTTCGGGGTCTGGCCGGACGATGGCGCGCACCTCGGCCAGGTCGCTGCGGCGGATCTTCATCAGGTAGGCGTCGTCGGTCAGATCCTGTGCCGGCACACCGGCCGGGCGGTCGGCGATCTCGGCGCGGTAGATGCCGGCGGGCAGCAGGTCGATGATGTCGATGTGCGCCGCGAACTCGCGGTGCTCCTTGCGGCCCACGGCGCCCGAGACAAAGATGCCCAGGTGGCCGATGCTGTCATGCGTGGCGAAGACGATGGTCTGGTCGTGGGCGGCGATGTCCTCGTCGTCGCGGTACAGGTCGGTGATCCAGCCCAGGGCCTGGCCCGGTGGCGTGATGTTGTCGCCATGCGAGCAGAACACCACGATGGGCGAGCGGATGTTGCGCAGGTCGATGCGCACGCCGTCCGAGGTCGTCAGCTCGGCCGTGGCCAGCCGGTTGCCGATGAACAGGTTGTCCACGATGTACTGCATCTCGCGGCCTTCCAGGAAGACATAGCCGCCCCAGTACTTCTCGAAGCCCAGATAGCGCGGCCCCTCGGTGTCCACGTCGGCATAGACCTGGTACTGCTTTTCCCACAGCGTGTTGGCGGGGTTGAGGTTCTCGAAGTTCTGCACCAGCCATGCGCCGTCGAAGCGGCCCGCGCCCAGGTCGCTGGTCAGCGCCGTCATCCAGCTGCCGCCCATGAGGCCGCCGCCGTAGCGCATGGGGTTGTCGCCGGCCCAGTACGACAGCGGCGCGCCGGCCACGATGATGGGGCCGAACAGCTCGGGCCAGACGGCGGCCGTCATGAGGATCTGCCAGCCGGCCTGGCAGTTGCCGATGACGGCGGGCTTGCCCCGGCTCTCGGGGTGCAGCTCGGCGACCTTGCGCACGAATTGGGCCTCGGCGCGCATCACGTCCTCGACGGTCTGGCCGGGC
Organism: Delftia sp. Lp-1; assembly: GCF_020523835.1. NCBI lineage: Bacteria > Pseudomonadati > Pseudomonadota > Betaproteobacteria > Burkholderiales > Comamonadaceae > Delftia > Delftia sp. Lp-1. Next base: position 108,936 of record NZ_JAJALJ010000003.1, read on the forward strand.
ACGGGGTCGGGCAGGAAGCCAACGAAGTAGCAGGGATGGCCGGCCTTGAGCGCGGCGCCGATCTCGCTGTCGGGCTTGAAGCCGCCGATGCCGGGGCCGTGGCCCGCGCGCGGATCGACGACGATGAAGGGGCGCTTGGCCGGGTCGATGACCGTGCCCTCCATGGGCGCGATGCGTGCCAGGCCGTAGTTGACGGGGCGCGGCAGGTCCAGGCCCGACATCACGATCTCTGCCCGGAAGCTCAGCACATTGGGCACTTCCTCGGCCAGATGCTCGCGGTACTGGTTGCCACGCTGGCGCCGGATGTCGGCATACAGCAGCGAGCGCTGCCAGGCATCGGTGGCGTATTGCGCGGCTGCCTGCGACAGCTTCATCGGATCGCCCCACATCCCTCCCACGTCCACGGTGCCGTGGCTCTGCAGGTTCTCGTTCATCTGGCCCACTCCTTTACCGGCATGTCATGCCCTGCTCGTAGATTGCGTGTGATTGCTTGTGGCTGGGTGCGGATGGCCGCCCCGCGCCCATGCGGCCCCGAACCTGCGGGACCGCGTGGCGGCTTCCTTGGGGCCCGTCAGCCCTGGGCTGTGGTGTCGCGGGCCGTTTCGGCGGCGGCTGCCGCAATGGGCTGCTGCGCCGCATGGGCGGGCTGGGCCACGGACTGCACGGCCGAGGTCCAGCGGGCGAGCAGGTCGCTCCACGGCACGGCGGTGTCGGCTGCGCCCTGGGTGCTGTTGCCCAGCGTGGCTGCTACCTGTTGCTGCCAGTCGTGCACGGCCTGCTGCACGCCCTGGGCCAGGGTCATCTGGCTGGCCATGGCGGTCTGGGCCAGGGCCTGGGCATGGCCCATGCGCAGGTGGGCGTGGCGCCAGAAGGCCTGGGCGGGCAGGGTGGCCAGCTCCTGCCAGCTGCTGGTCTGCTGCACGCCCTCGATCTCGCTGCCGGTCTCGGCGATGCGCTCGGGGCCGTTGCGTGCGGCATGCTCCAGCCACTGTTGGCCGCTTTCCTGCAGCAGCCGGCTCAGGTGCAGCTGCAGTTCAAGCTGTGCCTTGAGCAGATGGAGGGGAATGGTCTGTGCGCTCATATGAAACTCCTTGCTGGTTGAGATGGAAAGATGCCTTGGCGGCGGGAACGAAATCAGGCCATCTGGCTGATGGTCTTGCGAAAACGGGTGAGCGTGAGGGCGAACAGCACGGAGCCGATCGCGGCCAGCGCGAGGAAGGGCTTCCAGACCACGTCCAGCCCCGCTCCGCGGTAGAGGATGGCCTGCGACAGCTCGACAAAGTGGGTGGTCGGCGCGGCCAGCATGATGTTCTGCACCAGCTCGGGCATGCTTTCGCGCGGCGTCATGGCGCCCGACAGCAGCTGCAGCGGCAGCAGCACGAGCACCAGCAGCATGCCGAACTGTGGCATGTTGCGCGCCAGCGTGGCAAGGAAGATCCCCAGCGACGTTGTGGCGAACAGGCACAGCGCGGCCCCCGCCAGGAACAGCGGCAGCGAGCCTTCGATGGGAACGCCCAGGGCGCCGCGCACCACGAGGTTGAGCGAGGCAAAGGCGGTGACCAGCACGACCAGTCCCATGGACCATATCTTGGCCAGCATGATCTCGGTCGGTGTCACCGGCATGACCAGCAGGTGCTCCACCGTGCCGTGCTCGCGCTCGCGGATCAGGGCCGCGCCCGTGAGGATGATGGACAGCATGGTCACGTTGTTGATGATCTGCATCAGCCCGCCGAACCAGACCTTGTCCAGCGCCGGATTGAAGCGCGCGCGCACCACCAGGTCCACGGGCAGGGCAGTGGCGCCCCGAAAGCGCCACACGAACTCGCTGACCTCGGCCGTGACGATCTGCTGCACATAGCTGTTGCCCGTGAAGGCCTGGCTCATGCGCGTGGCGTCCACGTTCAGCTGCAGCTCGGGGGCGCGGCCCGCCAGCACGTCGCGCTGGAAGTTGGGCGGGATGTTGAGCACGAAGGTGTAGGTGCCCGAGTCCATGCCCGGGTCCATCTGCGTGCGGTCGATCATGGCCGGCGGCGCGAACTGCGGCGGATAGAAGGCGCCCGCGATGCGCTGCGACAGCGGCGAGCCGTCCTCGTCCACGATGGCGATGGGCGCGTTGTGCAGGCTCTCGGGCATGGCCGTGGCCGCCGTGTAGATGGAGACCGTGAACACATAGGCGATGAGCACCAGCAGCACGGGGTCGCGCCACAGGCTCCACAGCTCCTTGACGCCCAGCCGGTAGATGTTGGAGAAAAGGCGGGTGCGCATGTCAGCTCTCCTGCTTTCTGGTCAGTGCAATGGCCAGGCCCAGGATCACCGGCACGGACAGCAGCAGCGGCCCGAACGAGCCGGCCAGCTCCCGAAATCCCAGCGCCTTGCTGAACACGCCGCGGCTGATGGCGATCATGTGGCTGGCCGGATAGACCTCGCCGATGATGCGGCCCGCCCCCTCCAGCGAGGACACGGGATCGACCAGGCCCGCGAACTGCGTGGTGGGGATCAGCGTGCCGATCAGCACCAGGAACATCGAGGCGATCTGGCTGCGCGTCAGCGTGGAGGCCAGCAGGCCGAAGCCCGTGGAGGCGCCACTGAAGATCAGCGCCGCCAGGGCCAGCGTGGCAAAGCTGCCCGTCACGGGTACGCCGAACAGGGTGACGGCCATCAGGCACATCAGCAGGAAGTTCAGCATGGCCAGCACCACATAGGGCAGTTGCTTGCCCAGCAGGAATTCGGTGCGCGTGACCGGCGTGACGTAGAGGTTGGTGATGGAGCCGCTTTCCTTCTCGCGCACCACGGCCAGCGCCGTCAGCATGGCCGGCAAAAGCAGCAGCAGCAGGGGCATGACGGCCGGCACCATGGCCGGCAGGCTGCGCACGTCGGGGTTGTAGCGAAAGCGCGTCTGGATGTCGATCAGGCCGGCCGGCGCCATACCCAGGCGCTCGCGCGCCTGCTCGGTCAGCCAGTGCTGGTGGATGCCCTGCAGGTAGCCGCGCACGGTCTCGGCGCGCGTGGGCATGGCGCCGTCGAACCAGGCGCCCACCTGCACGGAGCCGCCGCGCAGCACATCGCGCGCAAAGCCCGGGGGGATCTCGATGGCCAGGGTCAGCTCGCCGCTGCGCATGCGGCGGTCCAGTGCGTCGTAGTCGGTCAGCGGCGGCTGCTCGATGAAGTAGCGCGAGCCCGACAGGCTCATCGCATAGCTGCGGCTGATGGTGGTCTGGTCGCGGTCCAGCACGGCAAAGCGCAGGTCCTCCACGTCCAGGCTGATGCCGTAGCCCATCACGAACATCAGGATCAGCGAGCCCACCAGGGCCAGCGTGGCGCGCACCGGGTCACGCTGCAGCTCCAGCGCTTCGCGCCAGACATAGCTGAGCATGCGCTGGGCGCTGAAATGGCGGCGGCGCGCAGCGTGCGTTTCCACGGCAGCGGGGGCGGCAGGCGCGGCCGGTTCCTCGGCGGCCGGCGCCTCGCCGCCACCGGCCTCGACCAGGTAGCCGATGAAGGCTTCCTCCAGCGTGGCCGCGCCGCGCTTGGCCACCAGGCGCGCGGGCGTGTCGCTGTCCAGCACCTTGCCCGCATGCATCATGGACATGCGGTCGCAGCGCTCGGCCTCGTTCATGAAGTGGGTGGAGATGAAGATGGTCACGCGGTCGCGCCGCGACAGCTCCACCAGCAGGCGCCAGAAGCCGTCGCGCGCCACGGGGTCCACGCCCGAGGTGGGCTCGTCCAGGATGAGCAGCTCGGGCTTGTGCACCATGGCCACGGCCAGCGACAGGCGCTGGCGCATGCCCAGCGGCAGGGCGGCCGGCAGGCTGTGCTGCGCGGCCTGCAGGTCAAAGCGCTGCAGCATCTCGGCCACGCGCGCGGGAATGTCCGCCTCGGGCACGCCGAACAGGCGCGCGTGCAGCACCAGGTTCTGGTGCACGGTCAGCTCGCCGTACAGCGAGAACGCCTGGGTCATGTAGCCCACGCGGCGGCGCGTGTCGATGTCGCGCGGGTCCACGGGCTGGCCGAACAGCCAGGCCTGGCCCTCGCTGGCCGGCAGCAGGCCGGTCAGCATCTTCATGGTGGTGCTCTTGCCGCAGCCATTGGAGCCCAGGAAGCCGAAGATCTCGCCGCGGCGGATGCGGAAGGACACATGGTCCACGGCGACGAAGTCGCCAAATCGCATGGTCAGGTCCCTGGCCTCGATGGCGATGTCGTCCTCGCCGCCCTCGGGCAGGGGGGCGATGGTGACGGGCGCATGGCCGCGCTTTTTCTCTTCGGGCAGCAGGGCGATGAAGGCCTCTTCCAGCGAGCGGCTGTCCGTGCGCTGCAGCAGCTCGGCCGGCGTGCCCGTGGCCAGCACGCGGCCCTCGTCCATGGCCACCAGCCAGTCGAAGCGCTGGGCCTCGTCCATGTAGGCCGTGGCCACCAGCACGCTCATGCCGGGGCGCTGGCGGCGGATGCGCGCGATCAGGTCCCAGAACTGGGCGCGCGCCAGCGGGTCCACGCCCGTGGTGGGCTCGTCCAGGATCAGCAGGTCGGGGTCGTGGATCAGCGCGCAGCACAGGCCCAGCTTCTGCTTCATGCCGCCCGACAGCTTGCCGGCCGGGCGCTCCAGGAATTTGCGCAGGCCCGTGGCCTGGGTGAGGTCGTCGATGCGCCGGCGCCGCTCGGCCGCGTCATGGCCGAACAGGCGCGCGAAGAACTGCAGGTTCTCCTCCACCGACAGCGTGGGATAGAGGTTGCGCCCCAGGCCCTGCGGCATGTAGGCCACGCGCGGGCAGACGGCCTCGCGGTGCCGGCGCTGGGCCATGTCGCCGCCCAGCACCTCGACACTGCCTTCCTGGATCTTGCGCGCCCCGGAGATCAGCGCCATGAGGCTGGACTTGCCCACGCCGTCCGGCCCGATCAGGCCGACCATGCGGCCTTCGGGAATGTCCAGGTCGATGCCCGCCAGGGCCTCGACCTGGCCATAGCGCTGGTGCACGCCCTTCAGGCGCACGACCCAGCCGCTGGCATGGGGCGTCGTGCTCTCGCTCATTGCGCGGGCTGGGCTGGCAGCTTGATGGCCAGGTTGGCGGGCCACTCATGGCTGGCATCGGTGCGCAGCCAGGCCATGCCGGGCACGCCGGTCTTGACTTGTTCCAGATGGCGGCGCAGCAGCTCCGGCGGGATCTGGGCGCGCACGCGGAACATCAGCTTCTGGCGCTCGCTGGCGGTCTCCACGGTCTTGGGCGTGAACTGGGCCTGGCTGGCGACGAAGGAGACGCGGGCCGGGATCACGTACTCGGGCGCGGCGTCCAGCACCAGGCGCACCTCGCTGCCCAGGGCAATGCGGCCGGCGGCGGTCTCGGGCACGAAGAAGGTCATGTAGACATCGGACAGGTCCAGCAGGTTGAGCACGCGCCCGCCTGCGCCCAGCACTTCGCCGGGCTGGGCCACGCGCAGCTGCACGCGGCCGTCGCGCGGGGCCTTGAGCACGCCGTCGTCGATGTCGGCCTGCACGCGCGCCACCGTGGCCGTGGCCGCCTGCACCTGGGAGCGCACGCCGACCACCTGGGCCTCGGCCGCCTTCACGGCGGCCTGGGCGGCGGCGGCCTGTGCGCGCGTGGCGGCCAGCGCCGCCTCGCTGCCGCGCACGCGGGCGCGGTCGTCATCGAGTTCCTGCACCGAAGAGGCGCCCTCGCGCGCCAGCGTTTCCGAGCGCTTGAAGCGGCGCTGCGCGGCGTCCACCTCGGTCTCGCGCTGCACGATCAGGGCCTGGGCGGCGGCCAGGTCGCTGCGGCGCAGGGTGACCTGGGCCTCGGCGGCGGCCACGCTGTGCTCGGCCTGCTGGCGCATGGCGTCGGCTTCCTGGCGCTGGGCGCGCAGGGTGTCGATCTGCATGCGCGCCACGGGCTGGCCGGCCTGCACGAAGTCGCCCTCGCGCACCAGGATTTCCTCCACGCGGCCGGGCAGCTTGGTGGAGATGTCGATCTCGGTGGCCTCGACACGGCCGTTGCTGCCGACGAAGCCCTCGCCCGGGCCCTTGGGCGTGAAGGTCTTCCAGGCCCACCAGGCCACGAGGGCCAGGACCGCCACGGCGGCGATCGGCACGATCTTGTTCTTCAGAGAGGTGTTCTTGTCCATGGGCGGGTCCGGAGGCTTCAGGAATTCGGGGGATCGGCAGGCGTGGCCGGCAGGGTGGCGGGCAGCGCGGCAGGTTCCGCGCCGCTGCCGCCGCCCAGGGCGGCATACAGGCCCACCTGGCTGGACAGCAGGGCGCGCCGCGCCTGCACCAGTTGCTGGCGTGCGGCCAGCAGGTCGCGCTGGGCGTCCAGCACCTCCAGGTAGGCGGCCGAGCCGTTGTCGTAGCGCAGCTGCGCCAGCCGCGCGCGCTCGGCCTGGGCCTGCACGGCGGTGCGCTGCACGGTGATCTGCTCGGACAGCCAGCGGCGTGCAGCCAGGCCATCGGCCACCTCGCGGAAGGCGGTCTGGATGGCTTTCTCGTACTGGGCCACGGCCATGTCGCTGCGGATTTCGCCCAGCTCCAGGTTGGCGCGGCGCCGGCCGCCGTCGAAGATGGGCAGGGACACCGTGGGCACGAAGGCCCAGGCGCGGCTGCCGCCGTCGAACAGGCCGTCGAGTTCGGCGCTGGCCGTGCCCCAGCGGGCCGTGAGCGCAATGCGCGGGAAGAAGGCGGCGCGCGCCGCGCCGATCTGTGCCCGGGCCGCGCGCAGCTGGTGCTCGGCGGCGGCAATGTCGGGCCGCGCCGTGAGCAGTTCCGAGGGCAGGCCCGGCCGCAGCTCGGCCAGCACCAGGGCGTCGTCAAAGGGGGCGGCGGCGGGCAGCGGGCCCGGGTGGGCGCCGACCAGCTGCGCCAGTGCGTGCAGCTGCTGCGCGCGTGCCAGCTCCAGCTGGGCCAGCAGGGCCTGGGCCTGGGTCAGCAGGGTCTGGACCTGGGCCAGCTGCAGGCGCGAGCTGGCGCCCACGGCCTCGCGGTGCGTGAAGATGCGAAAGGATTCCTGGCGCGTGGCCAGCGTCTCGCGCGCAATGGCCACGCGCTCGTCCAGCTCGCGCAGGCCCAGGTAGCCATCGGCCACCTGGGCGATCAGCGCGGTCTGCACGGCGTGGCGGCCCGCATCGCTGGCCAGCCAGGTCTGCAGGGCCGCGTCCTTGAGGCTGCGCACGCGGCCCCACAGGTCCAGCTCCCAGCTGCTGAAGCCGACCTCGGCGCGGTACTCGCCGCTGACCACGGAGCGGCCCGAGAGGTTGAGGTCGCCAGGCACGCGCGCCCGCGCGGCCTGGCCGCCCACGCCAATGGCCGGGAACAGCTCGGAGCGCTGGATCTGGAAGGCCGCGCGCGCCTCTTCGGCGCGCAGCGCAGCCACGCGCAGGTCGCGGTTGTGCTCCAGCGCGGTGGCGATCAGCTGGCGCAGCACGGGGTCGGTGAAGTAGTCGCGCCAGGGCAGGCCGGCGGCGGCGACACCCTGGGCGCCCGCCTGCAGATGGGCAGGCCAGGCCTCGGGCGTGGGCAGGGGCGGCGGCTCGTGCGGCGGCGCCAGGGAGGCACATCCCGCCAGTGCGGCGGCCAGTGCGGCGGCCAGCGCGGCGGCGGCGGTTCGGGGGAATGGGAGGGTCATCTGCAGTGCTGCGGGGTGCCGGTGCGGCAGCCGCTAGTTGAGGATGTGGTGGCCGCCATCGACATACAGCGTGCAGCCCGTGATGGCGCGCGCCCCGTCCGAGGCCAGGAAGGCGCACAGCGGCCCCACGTCGTCGGGCCGCAGCTCGCCGGCAATGGGCGAGCGGCGCACGCTGTCGGCCACGAGTTCATCGAAAGCGGCAATGCCCGAGGCCGCGCGCGTGGCGATGGGCCCGGGCGAGACGGCATTGACGCGGATGCGCGAGGGGCCGAGCTCGGCCGCCAGGTAGCGCGTGGTGGACTCCAGCGCGGCCTTGACCGGGCCCATGATTCCGTAGTGCGGCATGACCTCGCTGGCGCCCAGGTAGCTCAGCGTCATGAGGCTGCCGCCGCTGGCGGCCATCAGCGGCTCGGCCAGGTGCGCCATGCGGATGAAGGAGTGGCAGGAGATGTCCATGGCCAGCGCAAAGCCCTCGCGGGAGCTGTCCACCACACGGCCCTGCAGGTCCTTGCGCGGGGCGTAGGCCACGGCGTGCAGCACGAAGTCCAGCCGGCCCCAGCGCACGGCGGCGGCATCGAACAGTGCGCGCATCTGCTCGTCGTCGCCCACGTCCAGCGGCATGCGCAGCTCGGCACCGATCTCGTCGAGCAGGGGCTCCACATGCACACGGGCCTTGTCGTTCTGCCAGGTCGCGCCGATCTCGGCGCCCGCCGCATGCATGGCCCGGGCACAGGCCCAGGCAATGCTGTCGCGGTTGGCGATGCCGACGATCAGGCCTTTTTTGCCAGCCAATAGCGTCATCTCGAATGCTCCAGATCAGAAGGTCTGCCGGGAAACAGGCCGCCTTGGGGCGGCTTCGTCAGGAATCACGGGGCATGGCGCGGCATTGCCGACATATGCGCCACGGCGAATGTTTGTATTTCCTGTGACTACGAAGCTTTTGATAGCTTGTTTTGATGCATGCAAATCAAAGGTTTGCATGCCAATATCGTCTCCTGGTCTTTTTCATTCTATCTATGTTGCACTGCAGCGACCGATTTTGGCGATGCCGTTTCGTTATATCGATGCAGTTCACTCCATAGGCTTGACTCAGGTCAAAGAGGGCGGCCTCACTGAGAGGATGTCGCTTGCCGCCGGTCGCTGCGTCCAGTAGACCAATGGCGTCTTTTTTGCGCCAACAGCCGAACATTCCCTGTATTGGCCGGATTTCAATGAATACAAGGTTTTCACACCATATTGGTGCACGGGGGGTAAAGAAAATCGGAAATCTGCCGATGGTCCATGAACAGAGAAAATCCCCTGCCTGCAAAGGCCTGGGCCGCCACATTCAGTCAGGTCAAGACCGAAGGAAGACGATCAATCCATGACCAGCATTTCATCCACCGGCGCCAGCTTTGCCGCCAGCGCAGCGGGCATGCGGCCCACGGTGTCCGTGAGGTCGTCAGCGACCACGGCAGCTGCTGCACCCGCCGACCCGGGCACGCAGGTCACGCTGGGCCAGTCCGCAGGGTCCAGCGTCATCTATGCCAAACCGCAGCCCGTGGAACTGGGCCAGTTCAGGCTGACCCGGGCCTGGGCCTCGCAAGACAGGGACGACATCAGCACCCTGATGGCGCGCAACCTGGGCCTGGGCCCGTCGGCCAGCCTGGCCGACCGCTGGCGCGGCCTGGGCGGCGCCCTGCTGTCGCGCTTTGCGGCCACGCCGTCGGACTACCAGCAGACGGTGGCGGAGTACCAGGCGCCCACGGCGGCCGACTCCGTCGCAGGCAGCGCGGATGCGCAGGCCCTGGACAAGTCCGCACTGAGCGATGTGTCCGTGGGCGCTGCCACCGTGAGCCTGAAGATCCGCACGCAATCGGGCCAGACCGTGGAGCTGCGGATTGCCACGAACGACGGCAGCGAAGCGGGCAGCAGCAGCGGGCTGCGGGTCGAGGTCAAGAGTTCCGGCACCTTGAGCAAGGCCGAGAGCGCGGCCATTGCCCAGCTGGCCGACGGGCTGGACGAAGCGCTGGAAGGCCTGGGAAAGCCGGGCAAGCCCCAGCTGGAACTGGGCAAGCTGATGGACTTCGACCGCAGCGTGCTGTCCGGCCTGGACCTGGACATCAAGAACCCCAAGCCTTCGCAGCCCCTGTCCTCGTTCAGCCTGCATGTGGGCGCCGATGGCCGATCGGTGGCGATGAAGGGCGCGGCGGGCGAGCTGGCCGTCAACCTGGAGTCCGATGCCCCCGTGGGCGCCAGCGCTTCGCAGCGCCAGGCGGCGCTGGACCAGCATCTGAAGCGCTTTGATGCCGCCGCGCAGCGCGGCCGTGCGGATGCGGCGCTGGTGGACATGTTCAAGAGTGCCTTCAGTCAGTTGCACAACGCGCAGGCGCCGGCCGCGCCGGGCGCCATCGTCGCGCTCTCCGGGCTGGAGCGTTCCGTGCAGTCCCTGCAAAGCGGCCTGGCCGATTTCCAGGCCAGCTTCAGCGGTGATTTCGAGAACACCAATGAATTCGGCGCCGTGACCGAAATCGGCCACGCCGAATACCAGGTGGGCCAGAAGACCACCCGGCAGTCCCGCGGCAGGGAGGGCGAGTCGATCGCCCAGGTGGTGACCGAGTCCCTGAACGCCGAATCCAAAAAGGCGCGCAACCGCAGCATGCTGGATTTGCAGTCGGGCAACTATGACCTGACCAAGGTGCAGGACAGCCGCACCATCACCACGCTGATCGAGACAGCCGGCAAGCAGGTCACCGGCGCGCTGCGCAAGACGCAAGAGCGCCAGATGCAGACGTGGGACCAGCTGGTGGAGCACCGCACCCAGCAGCACCGCGAAACGCCCGGTGGGCGCAGCTTCACTGAGCAACTCGCGCTGAGGTAGTCGCGCTGAGATAGTCGCGTTGAGGTAGTCGCGGCGCGGGCCGGGCCGCGTGTCGTCGTTGTGTCACAAAACTTCCGTATAAGAAGTTTTTTTGAACAAAACATGACAACGGCCCGCGCGTTCATGACCGAATTTCATCTTGCCGTCATCCAGGGCGGAGCCTCTCAATGAACGCGCGCCGTGCTTTGGCGGCGGGGCTGGCGGCGCTGCTGCTGGCGGCCGTGGGCGGCGGCGTCTGGTACTCGCGCACGGCCCTGGTGCAGGACCGCCAGGCGCAGCTGACGCAGCAGCAGTCCGTGACGGCACGCGGCCTGATCGGCTCCGAGAAGGAAGCCTTCTTCCAGGACGAGCGCGTGCGCGACGTGCTGGCGCGCCACGGCGTGACGGTGACGGTGCAAAAGGCCGGCTCGCGCAGCATTGCCAACAGCTACGACCCCAAGCAGTACGACTTCGGCTTTCCCTCGGGGGCGCCGGCTGCGGCCCAGCTCAAGGCGGCGGCCAGGGCCGGCACGGTCTACACGCCGTTCTACACGCCCATCGTGTTCGCCAGCTGGCGGCCCATTGCCGAGATCCTGATCGCCAACGGCGTTGCGCAAAAGCAGGGTGACTTCTTTTACGTGACCGATCTTCCCTCCCTGCTGGCCATGGCCGGCAAGGGCACGCGCTGGCGTGACCTGAAGGCCTCCGGCGCCTTTGCCACTGGCAAGGCCGTGCTGCCCGCCAGCACCGATGTGCGCAGCTCCAACAGCGCGGCCATGTACCTGGCGCTGGCCAGCTATGTGCTCAACGGCCAGCAGGTGGTGCAAAGCCCGGCCGACCTGGAGCGCGTGATGCCCCAGGTGGCGCCGCTGTTTTTGCGCCAGGGCTTCCAGGAAAGCTCGTCGGCCGGGCCGTTCGAGGACTACCTGGCCCTGGGCATGGGCAAGGCGCCGCTGCTGGTGGCCTATGAATCGCAGCTGGTGGAGTTCCTGCTGCGCCACCCGCAGCGCAGGAGCGGCGAGATGGTGATGCTCTACCCGCAGCCCACGCTGTATTCCAAGCATGTGCTCGTGCCCTACACGCCTGCGGGCGACCGCGTGGGCCAGCTGCTCGAATCCGATCCGCAACTGCGCGCATTGGCGCAGGAATACGGCTTTCGCACCGGCGGCGACACGCACGGGCCCGAGCGCTGGGCCGGGCAGGGCGTGCAGGCGCCCGCGCAGCTGGTGGAGGTGATCGATCCGCCCAGCCAGGAGTGGCTGGAGCGAATGATCGTGGACATGGAGCAGCGCTTCAAATGACCGAACGTTCCAGGAGCAACCGATGAGCAACACCCCCCAGACCACCACTGCCAGCGCCGCCGTGGCCGTGCCTGCACAGGAGCAGGATTTCGTGCTGGAGCCGCCTGCGCCCGCCCTGCCCGTGCCCATCGAGTCGGCCAGCGGCAAGGTCCGCCTCAAGGCCGAGGAAGTGCAGCAGCTGGACGCACAGGTGGCGCAGTTCATCGACGACATCACCGCCAACGACAGCCAGTCGCCCGCCTTCAAGGGCGCGGTCGAGCGCATCCACGGCATGGGCAACAAGGAGGTGCAGGCCGCTGCCGCCGTCTCCAACCGCATGCTGGAGCGCCCCGTCAAGACGCTGAACAACGGCCTGTTCGACCAGGGCAGCCAGATCGGCCAGGGCCTGATCGACCTGCGCCGCCAGGTGGAGGCGCTGGACCCCTCGCGCCAGGACGACCTGTTCAAGCCGCGCAAGCTGCTGGGCCTGATCCCCATGGGCAACAGGCTGGTGGACTACTTCGACAAGTTCCAGTCCAGCCAGAGCCACCTGAACGCCATCATCGACAGCCTCAAGCGCGGCAAGGACGAGCTGCTGCGCGACAACGCCGCCATCGAGCAGGAAAAGGCCAACCTGTGGGGCCTGATGGAGCGGCTGGAGAAATACATCCACATCGGCAAGAAGCTGGACGCGGCGCTGGAGGCCAAGGCGGCGCAGCTGGACGCCAGCGACCCGGAAAAGGCGCGCGTGGTGCGCGAGGACATGCTGTTCTACGCACGCCAGAAGGTCACCGACCTGCTCACCCAGATGGCGGTGAACGTGCAGGGCTACCTGGCGCTGGACCTGGTGCGCAAGAACAACCTCGAACTGGCTAAGGGCGTGGACCGCGCGACCACCACCACGGTTTCTGCCCTGCGCACGGCCGTCATCGTGGCGCAGGCGCTGGCCAACCAGAAGCTGGTGCTGGACCAGATCACGGCGCTGAACACCACCACGGGCAACCTGATCGCCGGCACCAGCGAGCTGCTGCGCGAGCAAAGCGGCAAGATCCACGAGCAGGCGGCCGGCAGCACCATCGACATCGCCAGGCTGCAGCAGGCCTTCGGCAACATCTACCAGACCATGGACGCCATGGCCGACTTCAAGGTCAAGGCCCTGGCCTCCATGCAGACCACGGTGGACACGCTGTCGCAGGAGGTGGACAAGTCCCGCGCCTATCTGGAAAAGAGCCGCCGCGAGGACGTGCGCGAGGCGCTGCAGGCGCCTGCCGGCGAGGTGGTGCTGTGAGCATGTTCCGGCGCCTGGCGGCCTGGTGGCTGCTGGGCCTGGCGCTGGCCCTGGCCGGCTGCGGCAAGTCGCCCGAGCCCGCGCCGCAGGCCGCCGCCAAGTCCGATCCGCCCGCCGGTCCCCAGGGTGCATTCACCGTGCTGGCCGGCTCCGAACTCAAGGACGTGGCGCCCGCGCTGGAGCAGGCCGCCACGGCGGCGGGCGTGCTGCTCAAGCTCAGCTATGCGGGCACGCTGGAGATGGTCGAGCGCATCAATGCGGGCGAGCAGTACGACGCCATCCTGCCGCCCAATGGCGCCTATCCCGCGCTGGCGCTGGCGAACAAGCCGCTGGCGCGTGAAAAGCTTTTCTACTCGCGCGTGGCCCTGGGCGTGAAGGCCCCCGTGCTGCAAAAGCTGGGCTGGGACAAGGCCCCGCCCACCTGGGCCGACATCGCACGCGCTGCCGCCCAGGGCCGGCTGCGCTACGGCATGACCAATCCGGCCAGCTCCAACACCGGCATGAGCGCGCTGTTCGCTGTGGCCTCGGCCGTGGCCGGCAAGACCGAGGACCTGGACGCCAGGGAGGTCAATGCCAAGGTGCTCAAGGACTTCCTGTCGGGCCACAAGCTCACCGCCGGCAGCTCCGGCTGGCTGGCCGAGGCCTTCGAGCGCGAGCCCGGCGCCGTCGATGCGCTGGTCAACTACGAGGCCGTGATCCTGCGCCTGAACGAGAAGCTGCCCGCCGCCGACCGGCTCACCCTGGTCTACCCGCGCGACGGCGTGATCTCGGCCGACTATCCGCTGATGCTGCTCAACGCCGGCCGCCGCGCCGACTATGACAAGCTGGTCGCCCAGTTCAAGGCCCCCGCCTTCCAGGGCCAGCCGCTGCGCCAGGCCCAGCTGCGCCCCGCCAGCCCCGAGGCACAGGCCAGCCCGGCCCTGCCCACGGCGCCCGTGGTGGAGCTGAGCTTTCCGAACCGGCTGGAGGTGATCGATGCCGTGCTCTCGGCTTACCAGAGCGATCTGCGCCGCCCGGCCACCAGCATCTTCGTGCTGGACGTGAGCGGCTCCATGAAGGGTGCGCGGCTGGCGCAGATGAAGGAGGCGCTGAAGCTGCTGTCCGGCGCCGAGGCATCGGCCGCCAGCCAGCGCTATGCCGCCTTCCAGGCGCGCGAACGCGTGCTGCTGATTCCGTTCTCGGGCCTGGTCGGCCAGCCCGCGCGCGTGCAGTTCGCGGCGGGCGACCTGCAGGCCGCAAGCGCCCAGGTGCTGGCCTATGCCGACAGCCTGGTGGCCGACGGCGGCACGGCCATCTACGACGCGCTCACGCTGGCCCAGCAGCAGGCACGCCAGGAACTGCGGGCCGATCCCGAGCGCTTCGTCAGCATCGTGCTGCTGACCGATGGCGCCAACACGGCCGGCCGCGACTGGCCCGCGTTCGAGCGCGAGCAGCGCATGGCGCGCGACGGCGGCGCGCCGCTGGTGCGCGTCTTTCCCATCATCTTTGGCGAGGCGCAGTCCGGCGAAATGCAGGCCCTGGCCGCGCTGACGGGCGGGCGCGCCTTCGATGCGCGCAACACCGGCAAGAGCGGACTGCCGCTGGTGTTCAAGGAAATCCGGGGCTACCAGTGACAGCGCCGCCAGCGATCGGACCCGCCTGATGCGCCGCCTGCAGCTTTTCTTCTACGGCAATGGCAACCTCGCCGGCTTGGCGCTGGCCCTGCTGGGGCCGGTGCTGCTGTTTGCCGGCGTGATCGGCGCCGGCTGGGGCTGGATCACCCTGGGCCTGTACGTCGCGGGCCTGCTGCTGGGCTGGGCCCTGCAGCCCGCGGGCGCCAGCTTCGAGCGGGCGCTGCAGCAGCACTGGAGCGCCGAGGACATCCGCGAACGCATCGACGAGCTGGTGCAAAAGGCCCGCCCGATGCTCACGCCCGAGATGCAAAAGCACCTGGACAGCGTGCGCGGCTCGGTGCACGAGGTGCTGCCCTCGCTGGCCGAGGCCGGCCCGGTCTTCAACGACGGCCTGTTCACCGTGCGCGAGACGGTGCTGCAGTACCTGCCCGCCACGCTGTCGCACTATGCGGCGCTGCCGCCGCTGTTCCGTGTCACTCAGCCCGTGCAGGACGGCAAGACGCCCAGGCAATTGCTGACCGAGCAGCTGGCGCTGCTGGCCGGGCAGATGCAGCAGGTGGTGGCGCATGTGGCGGCGAGCGATGCGCAGGCGCTGCTGGCCAACGGGCGCTTTTTGAAGCAGAAGTTCGACCAGCCGGATTTCTTGAAATAGAGCACCCCCTGAGCGGCTGCGCCGCTTCCCCCTCTCGAGGGGGACGACACCTTCGGTGCGGGGCGGCGCGGCCGGCACAGGCCCTTCCTCGGTGTCCCTGAGTTGGGCAGCGCGTGTTCATGGATTGGGGCTGTGTTAGCATGCTTCGCCATGCAGCCTGCTGCATTCCCGTCTTCCAGACACTTGAACTCTCGATCCAAGACAGCCATGAACGGTACGCCCGTTTCTATCATCGTTGCACAGTGGTGGCGCTTCCAATAAGGAAGCGGCACGTCGTTGCGGTTGCGTACCGCGCCTTGCCGCCGTGACGGCAGCAAGGCTCACCCAGCAGATGGCTCCCCGGCACGGCGGCTCCCAGAACCCAGGAGATTGCCCAGATGCCCTCAGATTCCCCCTTCCAGACCCAGGCAGCATTGCGCGCATGCCCGCGCCAGCCTTCGCTGCGGCATGCCCGCGCCACCCGTTTTTCCCTTTGAGACCCAGGAGCCGGTATGACCAGACTGCTGATGATCGACAACTACGACAGCTTCACCTACAACATCGTCCAGTACTTCGGCGAGCTGGGTGCCGATGTCACCGTGGTGCGCAATGACGAGGCCACGCTGGACGAGGTGATCGCCCTGGTCGAGCGCGAGAAGATCGACCGCCTGGTGATCTCGCCCGGCCCCTGCTCGCCGGCCGAGGCCGGCATTTCCGTGGCGGCCATCCAGCACTTTGCAGGCCGCCTGCCCATCCTGGGCGTGTGCCTGGGCCACCAGAGCATTGGCGCGGCCTTCGGCGGCGACATCGTGCGCGCGGGCCAGCAGATGCATGGCAAGACCAGCGTCATCACCACCGACCGCAAGGGCGTGTTCGCCGACCTGCCCGAGCAGTTCACGGTCAACCGCTACCACTCGCTGGCCATTGCGCGCTCCAGCCTGCCCGAATGCCTGGAGATCACGGCCACCAGCGAGGACGGCGAGATCCAGGGCGTGCGCCACACCAGCCTGGCCATCGAGGGCGTGCAATTCCACCCCGAGAGCATCCTCACCGAGCATGGCCACGCCATGCTCAAGAATTTCCTGGAACAGAAGGCCTGAGCAGGCCGGCACCCAACCGAGACACCGCAATGACCCAGATCACCCCCCAGGAAGCGCTGCAGCGCACCATCGAGCACCGCGAAATCTTCCACGACGAGATGCTGCACCTGATGCGCCTGATCATGCGCGGCGAGCTGTCGCCCGTGATGACGGCGGCCATCGTCACCGGCCTGCGCGTGAAGAAGGAGACCATCGGCGAGATCACGGCTGCGGCCGAGGTCATGCGCGAGTTCTCCAACAAGGTCCATGTGGAGGACAAGCGCCACCTGGTGGACATCGTGGGCACAGGCGGCGACGGTGCCAACACCTTCAACATCTCCACCTGCTCCATCTTCGTGATCGCGGCGGCGGGCGGCAAGGTCAGCAAGCACGGCGGGCGCAGCGTCAGCAGCAAGAGCGGCAGCGCCGACGCCATGGAGGCGCTGGGCGTCAACATCCAGCTCAGCCCCGAGCAGATCGCGCGCAGCATCGCCGACGTGGGCATCGGCTTCATGTTCGCGCCCAACCACCACCCGGCCATGAAGAACGTGGCGCCCGTGCGCAAGGAGCTGGGCGTGCGCACCATCTTCAACATCCTGGGCCCGCTGACCAATCCGGCCAGCGCGCCCAACATCCTCATGGGCGTGTTCCACGAGGACCTGGTCGGCATCCAGGTGCGCGCGCTGCAGCGCCTGGGCGCCGAGCACGCCATCGTGGTCTATGGCCGCGACGGCCTGGACGAGATCAGCCTGGGCGCGGGCACCCTGGTGGGCGAGCTCAAGGACGGCGTGGTGCGCGAGTACGAGATCCATCCCGAGGACTTCGGCCTGCGCATGGTGGGCACGCGCGCCTTCAAGGTGGACAATCCCGAGGAATCCAAGGCCATGCTGCTGGGCGTGCTCCATGGCGAAAAGAGTGCCGCGCGCGACATCGTCTGCCTGAACGCGGGTGCCGCCCTGTATGCGGCCAACGTGGCCTCCAGCATCGAGGACGGCATGGCCCGCGCCCAGGCGGCGCTGGACAGCGGCGCTGCCCTGGCCAAGCTCAACGAACTCGTGGCCTACACGGCCCGGCTGACGGCCTGAGCCGCGCAGCCCCCATCGACCACCGAATACAAGAAACCAAGGAAAGCAACGTGTCCGACATCCTCAAGCAAATCTGCGACGTGAAAGTGCAGGAAGTGGCCGCCGCCCAAAAGCGCATGCCCTTCGCGGACATGCGCCGCGACGCCGAAAGCCGCGTGCTCACGCGCGACTTCGTGGGCGCGCTGCGCGCCAAGATCGCCGCCGGCCAGGCCGGCGTGATCGCCGAGATCAAGAAGGCCAGCCCCAGCAAGGGCGTGATCCGCGAGGACTTCATCCCCGCCGACATCGCGCAAAGCTATGCCGATGGCGACGGCAAGGGCGTCAGCGCCGCCTGCCTCTCGGTGCTGACCGACAAGCAGTTCTTCCAGGGCAGCGTGGACTATCTCAAGCAGGCGCGCGCCAGCTGCCACCTGCCCGTGCTGCGCAAGGACTTCATGGTCGATCCCTACCAGATCTACGAATCGCGGGCCATGGGTGCCGACTGCGTGCTGCTGATCGCCGCCTGCCTGGACGACGCGCAGATGGCCGAGATGGAACAGATCGCCCACAGCCTGGACATGGCCGTGCTGGTCGAGGTCCATGACGGCGCCGAGCTGGATCGCGCCCTGCGGCTCAAGACGCCGCTGGTGGGCATCAACAACCGAAACCTGCGCAGCTTCGAGGTCAGCATCCAGACCACGCTGGACCTGCAAAAGAACGTGCCGGCCGACCGCCTGCTGGTCACCGAGTCGGGCATCGGCAGCCGCGAGGACGTCAAGGCCATGCGCGATGCCGGCATCCACAGCTTCCTGGTGGGCGAGGCCTTCATGCGCGCCAAGGAGCCGGGAGAGGCGCTGGCCAAGCTGTTTGCCTGAAGCCGAGACCGGATCGGTCCCTCGGTGGTGCGCCACCGAAGCAGCCCGCCGCAGCCATGCGTGCGGGCTTTTTTTTGTGCAAATAGTGTTTCTAAAAGTTTTTCGTTTGCATGATAATTATTGACAATGCGCATGAAATGCCGCTCCGGCAACATGGCCGCAGCCCATCGCCTACGGAGATTCCGATGTCGTTCATGCCCCGTGCCCCTTTCCTGTCCAGCCGCGGCTGGGCTGCCCTCATCGTTTGCGCATCTGCCGCGCTGGCATCGTCCGGCGCCTGGGCACAGGCCACGCGCACCTGGGTCTCGGGCGTGGGCGATGACGCCAACCCCTGCAGCCGCACGGCTCCCTGCAAGACCTTTGCGGGGGCCATCGCCAAGACGGCCGCCAATGGCGAGATCAACGTGCTGGATCCTGCGGGCGTCGGTGGACTCACCATCACCAAGTCCATGCAGGTGGACGGCACAGGCGTGCTTGCCGGCGTGCTGGTCTCCGGTACCGCGGGCATCACCATCAACGCGGGTGTTTCTGACACCGTGGTGCTGCGGGATCTGGACATCGTCGGCAACGGCACAGGAACGTTCGGCGTCAGAATCGTCCAGGCAGGCAAAGTGGTGCTGGACAACGTCAGGATCCAGGGCTTCACGCAGGCGGCGGTGAAGGTCGATACGGGCGCTACTTCTGTGTCTGTTCTGGTGCAACGCTCGCAATTGCTGGGCAATGTAGTGCCAGCACAGGGCGAGCCGGAACGCGCCGCCATCAGTGTCCAGAGCACGGCCGCCCAGGTCTACCTGTCCAACACCACGGTGTTCGGCAATGACAAGGCGTTCAACGCTGTGGCTGGCGGGAGGATCACCTCGTTCAACAACAACCGGGTCATGGGCAACACCCAGGACAGCGCGCCCACCGACACCGTCTACGAACGCTGATCGGCGCAAGGCAGCATCATGCACAGCGTAAAAGGCGTTGCCCGCAATTCCTGTCTGGGGCTTGCGGTGTTTGCGGCCCTGGGCCCGGCGCAAGCCGCCGAACTGCTGGCCAACGGCAGTTTCGAGCAGAACTCCGGTCCGGGTTCCCTGGTTTTCACGGGCTGGCAATCCGTGTCCCAGGCCGGCTCCAAGGGCGGCTTCGCTGCCCAGCAAGGCACCAGGGGCGCCATCACACCCGTGGCCGTGCCTGCACCTCCCGACGGGGCCTTTGCCCTCATGAGCGACCAGCCGGGCCCCGGCAGCCATGTGCTCTACCAGGACGTCGCCATTCCGGCGGGCAACCCGGCCACGCTGAGCGCCCGCGTCCATGTCCAGAATGCGGCCAAGGTCGCTGCGGCGCCGGCCACGCTTGACTACACGGTGGCTGCACCCAACCAGCAGGTGCGCATCGACGTCATGAACCCTGCCGCCGCGCCCGGCAGCCTGGGCGCCGGTGTGCTGGCCAATGTCTTCCAGTGGCCGCCGGCCACGGCGCCCGGTCCTTCGGCCAGCGGCAGCGGCTACCAGTCGCTGCAGTTCGACCTGTCGGCCTACGCGGGCCAGACCGTGCGGCTGCGCATTGCCGAGGTGGACAACCGGCAAAGCCTGTTCTTCGGCGTGGATGCGATGAGCGTCTGGTCCGGCCCTGTGCCGCCCGCACTGGGCGCGCCCGCCGATGCCGGGTACTTTGCGCAGGGCGGCAGCGTGCAGCTCACCTTCACTCCCGTGTCGTCGATTCCGGGCAAGACGGTCACGGGCTATGAGGCGCAATGCGTGCCGCAAGGCGGTGGTGCGGTGTTGATGGCCACCTCCAGCAACCCGACCGTGACGGTCACGGGATTGACGCCCGGCGTGGCCTACAACTGCAGCGTGGCGGCACAGACCAGCAGCGGCCAAGGCCCCAGCTCGCAACCCACGGCCGTGACGGCGCCGGTTTCGGGCGCCACGATATCGACCCTGCAAGGCGGCATGGCCACGCTGAGCGTGGCTGACCCGGCCAGCGGCTGCAGCCTGCAATCGGCATCGCTGGTGCGTGCGCAAAGCCTGCCCACGGCGCCGCCCCAGGGTGCGGCGGCCTATCCGCTGGGTGTGCTGGACCTGCGCTCGTCGGGCTGCAACTCAGGCGCGACGCTGAAGCTCAGCGTCACCATGCCGCAGGCCCTGCCCGCGGGTGCCCAGTACTGGAAATACGGTCCCACGGCGGCCAACCCGGCACCGCACTGGTATGCCTTCAACGACGGCTTCAAGGTGATCTCGGCCAATACCTACACCCTGGAAGTCCAGGACGGTGGCCTGGGCGACGATGACCTGCAGGCCAATGGCGTGGTGGTCGATCCGGGCGGTCTGATGGTGATGGCGGCGACCTCTGCTGCAGCCATTCCCGTGTGGAACCTCGCGGGTCTGGCGGCCACATCGGCCTCGGTGCTGCTGGCCATGGCGGCAATGCGCCGGCGCCGCCGGACGCGCTGATGCGCTGACGTGCATGTCGCACACGCCGGGCGGCTGTGCGACTGCGGGTATCCTCAGGACATCAATGCACCGGCCACGCGCCGGTGCATTCCCGCTTCTTTCGCACCTTTGAGAAGACGCCATCGCGCGCCATGCGCGTGCTGGCGCCCCATCCGCCATGGCCCTTCAAGACGACGCAATCGCCCCGGCGCAAGCCGACCAACTCCAATCCGCCGATCCCGCCGACTGGCCCGTTGCGCCCGACTGGCAGCCCCTGGTCGAGGACTTCTTCGCGGGTGCCACGGGCCAGCAGCTGCTGACCTTTCTGCACCAGCGCCTGGAAGCCGGCGCGGTGATCTTTCCGCCCCAGCCGCTGCGCGCGCTGGAGCTGACCCCGCCCGAGGAGGTGCGCGTGGTCATCCTGGGGCAGGACCCCTACCACGGCCGGGGGCAGGCCGAAGGCCTGTCGTTCTCGGTGGCGCCGGGCGTGCGCATGCCGCCCTCGCTGCAGAACATCTTCAAGGAGATGCAGCGTGACCTGGGCGTGCCCTTTCCGCCGTTCCCCAACCCGGGCGGCAGCCTGGTCAAGTGGGCCAGGAACGGCGTGCTGCTGCTCAACACCTGTCTCACGGTGGAGGAAGGCCAGGCGGCCAGCCACTCGGGCAAGGGCTGGGAGCTGCTGACCGATGCGGTGATCCGGCACATCGCCCAGGGCGCGCGCCCCGTGGTCTTCATGCTGTGGGGCAGCCATGCGCAGTCCAAGCGCGCCTTCATTCCGTCCGACCGGGGCCATCTGGTGCTGACCAGCAACCATCCCTCGCCGCTGTCGGCGCTGCGCCCGCCCGTGCCCTTCATCGGCAACGGGCACTTCGGCAAGGCGCGCGACTTCCGCGCACAGCACGGTTACTGAGCGGCCCGCTCGGGGCGTGGCTCCACGATGGGGAACACGCTGTCGAAGCGGTCCAGCATGGACATGAGCGCCGTCACCTTGGAGGCGTCGCCCTCGATGCGCAGCTGGCCGCTCTTGATGGCCTCGGCCATCGTGGTCTCCTGGCCTGCAATGGCGTCCAGCGTGGCGCGCGTCAGGCGCAGGCTGGCATGGGCGGCGGGCGCAAGGCCCGGGCTCTGGGTGAGGGCGCTGTTCTCCAGGTTCAGGCTGCGCTGCTCGCCGGTGTCGGTGAAGGTCCAGTTGAGCACGATGCGCTGGCCTGCGGCCTTGCCGGCGTCCAGCCGCACGCCCAGGTAGTCGAAGAACATCTCCAGCGGCAGGCTGCGCACCAGGTCGCGCGCGGTGCTGCCGGGCCTGGGCAGCTGGGGCACGCCCTGGCGCAGTTCCGCCGCGCCCTGCAGGAAGGCGTTGCGGGCCGTGGCCGATTCCATCTGGTAGCCCAGCTGTTCATAGGCATTGGCGGCCAGGCGGCGCGCGGCCTGGTTGGCCGGGTCGGCGAAGACCAGCTGCGAGGCGATCTGCGCCACCCAGCGGTATTCGCCGCGCTCGTAGTCGGCCTGCGCACGGCGCAGCACGGCGTCGGCGCCACCCATGTATTCCACGGTCTTGCGTGCGGCGGGCACGGGTGGCAGCGCTTCCAGCTGGGCCGGGTTGCCTTCGTAGTAGCCCAGGTAGTGCTGGTAGATGGCGCGGATGTTGTGGCGCAGGTGGCCGTAGAAGGCATGTGTGGCGCCGTCGCGGGCCAGGGATTCGGGCATCTTCAGCATCTCGGCGATCTCCGAGCCCACGTAGCCGTGGTTCATGAGGCGCACGGTCTGGTCGTGCAGGTATTTGTAGGTGTCGCGCTGGCCGGCCAGCAGGTGCTGCAGCCGGGGCTGGCCCCAGACCGGCCAGTGGTGCTGGGCGATCAGGATCTCGGCCTGGCCGCCATAGGTGTGCAGGGCGTCGTTCAGGTGGCGCGACCAGCCCAGCGCGTCACGCACCTGGGCGCCGCGCAGCGGCAGCAGGTTGTGCTGGGTGTGCACGGCGATCTCGGCCATGTTCAGCACCTTGAGCTGGGGGTAGTACATGATCATCTCGGCCGGCGCCTCGGCGCCGGGCGTGAGCGCGAACTCGATGTCCACGCCGTCGATGCGCAGCGTCTCGCGCGGCTTGTCGATCACGCGCGTGGGGGCGATCAGCCCCATGGTGCCGGGCGCACCCGCCTTGCCCAGCCCTGCGTCCACCTGTCCCCTGGCATCGCGCGGCAGAAGCATGCCGAACTGGTAGAGCGCGCGCCGGCCCATGGCGTGGCCGGCGATCACGTTCTCGCCCACGGCCTCGGCCATGAAGCCCGCCGGGGCGATGACCTGCACGCGGCCCGCATCCACCTCTTCCTGGCGCACCACGCCGCGCACGCCGCCGAAATGGTCCACATGGCTGTGCGAGTAGATGACGGCCACCACGGGCTTGCGCGGGCGGTGCTGGAAGTACAGGTCCATGGCGGCCTGGGCGGTCTCGGTGTACATCAGCGGATCGACCACGATCAGGCCGGCCTCGCCCTCGATGATGCTCATGTTCGACAGGTCCAGGCCGCGCACCTGGTAGAGCCTGTCCGTCACCTGGAACAGGCCGCTGACGCGGTTGCGCTGGGCCTGGCGCCACAGCGCGGGGTGCACGGTGTCGGGCGCCTGGTCCTGCTCCAGGAAGGCATAGGCCTGCATGCTCCAGATGGGACGGCCCTGGGCATTGCGCACGACCAGGGTGTCCGCCGGTGCGATCAGGCCGCGCCGGGCGTCCTCCATGGCCTGCGCATCGTCCAGCGGCTGCTGTGCCAAGGCCGCCTGCTGGGCCGCGCGCGTGGCGGCGCTGGCCGGCTGGGGCCTGGCCATGTCGGAGACGGGCAGGGTGCTTTGGGCGCAGGCGCTCAGCAAAGCGGCTGTGGCCAGGCTGGCCAGCAGGCGGGAAGGGCGCGCCAGCGCGCGGGGCAGGGGGTGTGAGGCTTGCATGGGAAGGTCTCCTGGCATGTTCGATGTCAGCGGCGAAAATACGCAGGCCCGCCGGCTGTGTCTGTCAGCCACCCGACATCCCTTTCCATGCAAGCTTCCCTCGCCTCTTCCTACCTGCCCACGCTGCGCGCCGGCCGCTGGTTCAGCGCATTGGCGCCGCAGTTTGCCGATTTGCTGCTGGCGCTGGCCCAGCCGCGCAGCCTGGAGACGGGCGAGGCCCTGTTCCTGCGCGGCGATGCGCTGGAGGGTGGGCTGTTCGCCGTGGTCCGGGGCAGCATCGGTTTCTCCGGTGTGGGTGGCCAGAGCGAGCAGGCGCGCGAGGCCCTGCTCACTCGCATGGGACCGGCCACCTGGTTTGGCGAGATCGCGCTGTTCGACGGTTCGCCGCGCACCCACGATGCCCACGCCATGGAGCCCAGCGTGGTGCTGCAGGTGCCACGCCAGCCGCTGCTGGACTGGCTGCAGCAGCACCCCGCGCACTGGCATGACCTGGGCGTGCTGATGTCGGGGCGCATGCGGGCGGCCTTTGCGGCGCTGGAGGACCTGGCCCTGCTGCCCGCGCCCCAGCGCCTGGCGCGCCGCCTGGTGGCCATGGCGCGTGGCTACGGCGAGCGGCTGGACGATGTGCCGGCCCGGCCGCGCCTGGATATCACGCAGGAGCAGCTGGCGCGCATGCTGTCGATCTCACGCCAGACCACCAACGTGCTGCTGCAGGGCCTGCAGGCGCGCGGCCTCATCCGGGTGCAGCGCGGCGAGATCGAGATCCTGCAGTGGCAGGCGCTGTGTGCCGAGCGGTTCTGAGCGGCGCAGCCAGTCAAGGGCTGTTGTTCAGACCACCAGCGCATTCTCCACGTCCTGCACCTTGCGGCGCGCCAGCGCGAGATTGGCCTTGGTCTTGTCGAGCACCAAGTACAGGAACAGGCCCTCGTGGTGGGTGGAGGGGCGCAGGATGTGGTACTGCTTGCTCAGCGTGATGAGGATGTCCTCGATGGTGTCTTCCAGGCCCAGCGAGCGCATGGTTTTGAGTTTGGCGCGCACCAGTTCGGTGTTGCCGGCGGCAGCCAGCTCCAGGTCCACGCCCGATCCGTCCTGCCCCAGGATCATGCCGCTGTTGTAGTCCACCAGTGCAGCGCACATGGCGCCGTCACAGCGCATCAGTTCATCCATGGTTTGCTTGATATTGGCCATTGTTTTCCTAACTCCCTTGTGTTGCGAAAATGTTCTGCACCTTCGCGGTGCCTTCTTGCCGGATGCATATGAGCAGCCCTTGCCTGCCTTGCCATCACGCTTGTTCCAGCGTCCGCACGGCCTCGCGCGAGACATAGAGAACCTGGCCCAGAACGGCCTCGCGCGAGGCCACCACGCTGATGACCAGCGTCAGGCCCGGGCGCTGTGCCTGCAGCATGACGATGAAGCCCTCGGCCGCCTCGACCACCACGTTGGCGCAATGCCCGAGCTGGTTCTCCTCGCCGGCGATCATGCCCAGCGCCGCCATCGAGCTGGCCATTGCCGACAGCCGCGCCGTGCTGCCCTGGCCTTGCGCACGGGCGGCCACCTCGAAGCCGTCCTCGGTGCTGACCACGCAGCCACGCACGCCGTGCAACCTGCTCATCAGCGACTGCACCGCCGCCTGGGCTGCAGCCTTCAAGGCAGCGTCATTCTTCATGGGACTTCTCCTGGGCAAGGGCTTCAATCTGCAGCAGCAACAGCTCGATCAGGGCCACCACCTGCTGGGGGTTGCGCACATCGGCCGGCACCACGGGGCACAGCAGGCCGCGCGATTGCAGGTGCACGGCAAAGCTGTCCAGATCAGGCGCTGTGTACTCCTGCATGCGGCATACCGCCACCACGCATGCCGTGCTGCGCAAGACATCGGACAGGCCCTGGACATAGATATCCAGGTCGGCCAGCGGATCGGAGCGGCTGTTGTCGATCAGCAAGATCACGCCCAGCGCGCCGCGCGAGAGGATGCGCCACATGAAGTCAAAGCGCTCCTGCCCGGGCGTGCCGTAGAGGTACAGCTTCTCGCCGTTGTCCAGGGTCAGCTCGCCATAGTCCATGCCGGCCGTCGTCAGCGCCTTGTCCAGGGTGTCATCGGTGTTGCGCACGTCGGTGCTCACGGGGGCGATCTCGCTGACGCAGCGGATGGCCGTGGTCTTGCCTGCGCCTGGAGGGCCGGAAATCAGGATCTTGAGTTCGCTCATGGGCGCGCTCCTGCAAACCGGGCCAGGCGAAGGCGTATGCGTTCGAGCACGCCCCTGTCCGGCGCAGGGTTGCCGGGGGGCGGTGCGGCGGGCGGGCGGGCCGAGGCCCAGCGCAGCAGGCCGGCGGCGTCCAGCTCGTTCAGAAAACCGGCACAGATCTCGGGCGGCAGGCCCGAGCGCTGGCACAGGGTCTGCATCGTCGTGGGCTGGCCTGTCAGCAAGGTGGCCAGGCGGATATGGTGGGATCTCGTCAGCAGTTGCGGCGACGGCCAGCGCCGCAGCTGCAGCAGCATCAGCTGATGCTGCGTGTGCAGGCCGCTGGCGTGTGCCTTGGCGCTGGCCGGTTTGCCGTGCACCGACAGGATGCGTGCGCCCATGGTGTTGAGGCATTCCTCCAGCGCATCGGCGCGCAGGGGCATGCTCAGATGGCCGCCCGCAGGAAAGGCCCCCTTGGGCTGCCCGCCCACGCGCAGCGTCAACGCGGGCGGGGCGGCAGGCGCTTCGGCCAGTTCGCCATGCGCCACCGTCATGTCCGCCTGGGATTCGCGCCACGTCCAGCGGTGCCGTGTGCGGTGATTCACCATCAGCACATAGGAGCGGAACAGCTTGGCGTCGCGTTCCGACAGGCCATGCAGCATGAAGGTAAGTTCGGTTCGCTCATCCATGCTGTCCCTCCCGCTGCAATTGCCGCTTGCGCCCTCCGGTCTGGTTCGTGTACATGCCTTGCCTCTTGTTTGCAGGTCCGGCGATGGCCGGGTTGTCCGTGTATTCATTCAGGAGCGGGAGTCAAGGGGTTTCGTAAAGGAAGCCCGGCGACAGAGATGCGAATGATAGGAACGGCGCCGGCGGCTGGCTGTCCGGTCGCGCAGGAGAATCCGAATCGGCTGAGTCAGAATCAGAGTAGTCCTATCCGATTCATGCCCGATCCGCTCCCGTCTTCGGTGGACCGATCAGGGCGATGGATGAATCACGGGTCTGCAGGGCAGTAAAAACCGGAGATTTCCGAGTTTTGCCCCTCCGCCCATGTTCGGACTGTGGTCTCTTTTCTGGTCGGCCCTGTTTCCGTGGTGTCTGGCGGGCGCTGCCCGCGATGCCCTCCGGTTACCAGGGACCGGGCAACCGCAGCTGCAGCATTTCCAGGAAGGACTGCGCCGCATGCGGCAGCGTGCGGCCGGCCAGGGTCTGCACCTCGATGTCGCGCAGGTCCATGCCCCGGTCGCTGAGCGCCACGGCCACCAGTTCGCCTGTGGCCACCATGTGGCGCGCGGCGATCTCGCTGGCCACGGCCACGGCGGCGCCCTGGGCTGCAAAGTTCAGCAGGGTCTTGCCGTGGTTGCTCTCCATCACCGGCATCAGCATCAGGCCCTGGCGGCTGCAGGCCGCGTCCAGCAACTGGCGCACGGCAGTATCGGCCGGTGTGAGTGCCAGGGGGTGGCGTACCAATTGGGCCAGCGACAGGCGGCGCGCCTGGGCCAAGGCATGGCCGGGTGCGACCAGGGCGACCAGAGGCGCCGCCACGCGGCAGGCCACGGCAATGCCTTTTTCAGGCGCGCGGCTGAAGCACAGGCCGATGTCGGCCGTGCCGCTGCGCACGGCCTCTGGCACGGCAGGCGTGGGCAGCACCATCACCTCGAAGACGATGCCGGCATGCGCGCGCTGGAACGCTGCGCACAGGCGCGGCAGGAACTCGTTGGCAAAGGCGTCGGAGCTTGCGATGCGCACGCGGCCGCTGCGCAGCCCCTGCAGGGCCTCGATCTCGCCCAGCGCGCGCTCGGCATCCAGGCCGGCGCGGCGCACATGGTCGGCCAGGATCTCCCCGGCCGCATTGAGCACCATGCCGCGCGGGTGGCGTTCGAACAGCGGCGTGCCCAGCAGCCCCTCCAGCGCCGCGATCTGGCGGCTGATGGCCGAGGCCGCCACATGCAGCCGCGCCGAGGCCTCGGTCAGCGATCCGCATTGCGCCACTTCGTGGAAGTAGCGCAGCGCGGTGTCCTGCAAAAGAAGGTGGCGGGCGTCGGGCATGTCGCCCCGATTGTCATCAATTTGCCGCAGAGGCAACGCAGGTTTGCAAATTTGCTGATGGCGGCAAAGGGGAGAGGGTTCTACGATGGCCTGTTGCGGCGTTGCTGGGGAGCAGCGGCTGCAGCCGTCCAACCCCTGTCCAGGAGTGTGCCCATGAAGGCATTGCCCAGCGTTTTACTTCCACGCCGCGCCATCGTGGCTGCAGCCTGTGCCCTGGCTGGCGCCATCGCCCTGCCCGCCGTGGCACAGGGCCAGGCGTCCTGGCCCTCGCACCCGGTGCGCCTGGTCGTGCCCTTTCCGGCCAGCGGCGCCACCGACCTCGTGGCGCGCGTGGTGGCGCAGCGCATGTCCCAGGACCTGGGCCAGCAGCTGGTCATCGACAACCGCCCCGGCGCGGGCGGCACCATCGGCACGGGCGAGGCCGCCAAGGCCTCGCCGGACGGCTACACGCTGCTGTTCACCACCAGCAGCACGCATGCCATCTCGCCGCACCTGATGACCCGTCTGGCCTACAAGGCCGACAAGGATTTCACGCCCATTGCCGAGATCGGCGGCGCGGCCAGCATCCTGCTGGTCACGCCCTCGCTGCCCGTGCGCAACGTGCAGGAGCTGATCGCCTATGCCAAGGCCCATCCGGGCGCCCTCAACTACGCCAGCAGCGGCAACGGCACCATCGTCCACCTGAACGCGGCGGCCTTCGCGGCGCGCGCGGGCCTGCAGCTGACCCATGTGCCCTACAAGGGCACGGCCCAGTCCATCACCGACCTGGCCGCTGGCCAGGTGCACCTGCTGTTCGACTCCATTCCCACCGGCATGCCCCATGTGGCCAGCGGCCGCCTGCGCGCACTGGCCGTGACCGGCGACAAGCGCAGCGCGCTGGCGCCCGACCTGCCCACGGTGGCCGAGTCCGGCCTGCCTGGCTATTCTTCGGTCACCTGGTTCGGCGTCTATGGTCCGGCCGGCATGAAGCCCGAGCTGGTGGCGCGGATCAATCAGGCCTTCAACAAGGCCATCCAGAATCCCGAGGTGGTGGCCAGCCTGGCCAAGCAGGGCGTGGAGGCCGCATCGCCCCGCACGCCCGCGCAGTTCGCTGCCATGGTGCAGGCCGACAGCGTCCGCTGGGCGCAGGTCATCAAAGAAAACAAAATCACCCTTGACTAACCTTTTCCCCATCGAGACATGACAAGCACCATCAAGGACTGGACACTTCCCTACGCCTCGCACCGCTCTTCGGTGCTGGGTCGCAACATGGTCTCCACCTCGCAGCCGCTGGCCGCGCAGGCCGGCCTGTCCATGCTGCTGGCCGGCGGCAATGCCGTGGATGCGGCCATTGCCACGGCCATGGCGCTGACCGTGGTCGAGCCCACGGGCTGCGGCCTGGGCAGCGATGCCTTCTGCATCCTGTGGGATGGCAAGGAGCTGCACGGCCTCAATGCCTCGGGCCGCTCGCCCCAGGCCTGGACGCCCGAGTACTTCGCCGCGCTGGGCGGCATCCCCGAGAAGGGCTGGAACGCCGTCACCGTGCCCGGCGCCGTCTCGGCCTGGGTGGAGCTGTCGCGCCGCTTCGGCAAGCTGCCGTTCGAGCAACTGGCCCAGCCCGCCATCCGCTATGCGCGCGACGGCTTTGCGGTCTCGCCCACCATCGCCACGCTGTGGGCGCTGGGCGGTGCCAAGCTCGGCGACCAGCCCGGTTTTGCCGAATGCTTCCTGCCCGATGGCAAGGCCCCCAAGGCGGGCGAGGTGTTCCGCAGCGAAGCCCATGCGCGCACGCTGGAGGAGATCGCCGCCACCAAGGGCGAATCCTTCTACCGTGGCGCACTGGCGCGCTCGATGGCCGAGCACGCCAAGGCCTGCGGCGGCGCCATGACCGAGGCCGACCTGGCCGCCCACCAGGCCGAATGGGTCGGCACGGTGTCGCAGACCTTTGGCGACTCGGTGATCCACGAGATCCCGCCCAACGGCCAGGGCATTGCCGCGCTGATGGCGCTGGGCATGCTGGACGCACTGGGCGTGGGCGCCGAGCCGCTGGACGGCGTGGAGTCCGTGCACCTGCAGGTCGAGGCCATGAAGCTGGCCCTGGCCGACCTGCACGAATACAACGCCGACGGCGACCACATGCGCGTCGAATCCGCCCATCTGCTGGACGCCGGCTACCTGCGCGAACGCGCGGCGCTCATTGACCGCGAGCGCGCCAGCGCGCCCACCTACGGCGCACCGCGCCCCGGCGGCACGGTCTACCTGGCGGCGGCCGATGCCAGCGGCATGATGGTCTCGTTCATCCAGTCCAACTACATGGGCTTCGGTTCGGGCGTGGTCGTGCCGGGCACCGGCATCAGCCTGCAAAACCGCGGCCACGGCTTCACCACGCAAGCCGGCCATGCCAACGAGGTCGCGCCGCGCAAGCGCCCCTCGCACACCATCATCCCGGCCTTTGCGATGAACGCCGACGGCACGCCCCAGATGGCCTTCGGCGTCATGGGCGGCCCCATGCAGAGCCAGGGCCACCTGCAGATGGCCCTGCGTGTGCTGCGCTACGGCCAGAACCCCCAGGCCGCCGCCGACGCACCGCGCTGGCGCGTGACGGGCGGCAAGGGCGTGGCCGTGGAGCCCGCCTTCGACGCCGAGGTCGTCGCCGCCCTGCGCGCACGTGGCCATGAGGTCACGGTGGAGGAAGGCCATGGCGTCTTCGCCTTCGGCGGCGCACAACTGGTGCTGCGCGACGGCGACCACTACATCGGCGGATCGGACCCGCGCAAGGATGGGGGCGTGGTGGCGTTCTGAGCGGGGGCTGTGTTCGGCAGCCTCACCCCCAGCGCAACACCCAATCCGCCCGCCCCCGCGTTGCCGCAATGCGGCGCGCATTGGGCTCGTCCACCTGCGCCACCCAGTCGCGTGCGGCCTGGGGGCTGCGGCCGTGGAGTTCGTGGCGGCGGGTCAGGCGTTCGATGCGAAGGCGGTCGTCCATGTCCACGTACCAGACCTCGTCCAGCAGCGCGTGCACGGCATGCCAGTGCGTGCCTGGCGCATCCTGTTCATCCATCAGCAGGTAATTGCCTTCGGTGATGACCAGGGGCACGCCGGGCGCGATGGCGATGGCGCCTGCAATGGGCTCCTCGATGGCGCGCCGGAATTCGGGGGCGTAGACCGTTTCACCGGCCACGGGCGCGCGCAGGCGGCGCAGCAGGGCCACGTAGCCGGCCGAGTCGAAGGTGTCTGGCGCGCCCTTGCGCTGCGCGCGGCCCAGGCGCTCCAGCGCGGACTGCGCCAGGTGGAAGCCGTCTATGGGCACGGCCGCCGCCAGCGGACCCAGCGCCTGCAGCAGGGCGGCGCAGGCCGTGCTCTTGCCTGCGCCGGGTGGGCCAGCCAGGCCCAGCAGGCGGCGGGGGCCGGAGCGTGCCAGCGCAAACGCACGCGCCAGGGCTTCGGGCGGCAGGATGGCCGTCATGCGCGTGCCTGCTGCGCGCTGGCCAGCCCGTCTGCCATGAAGCCGCGTGCGTGCAGGGCCAGGTCCATGCCGTCTTCCCACATCGGGCGCCAGATGGCCAGCGCGTTCGACAGCTGCTCGTTGACGATGACCGACGAGAAACTCTCGAAGGTGACGGTGCCCTGGTAGCCGATCTGCGCGAGCGCACCGAAGAACTGCGCGAAGTCGATGTGGCCCGCGCCCAGGTAGCCGCGGTGGTTCTCGCCGATGTGCACATAGCCCAGCCGCTGTCCGCAGGCCAGCACGGGCGCGGCGAGGTCTGCCTCCTCGATGTTCATGTGGTAGGTGTCCAGGTGCACGCAGACATGGGGCTGGCCGACTTCGTCGATGAACTCCAGCGCTTGCGTGGCCGTGTTCAGCAGGTTGCTTTCGTAGCGGTTGACCACCTCCAGGCCCAGCGTGACGCCGCGCTCGCCCGCGAAGTCGGCAATGCGCCGCACGGCCTCGATCGCGTTGCGCCGGCCCTGTGGTGTGCACGGGTGGCCGTATTTCGCCATGGCGCCGTAGAGGATGCCGCCGAAATAGCGCCCGCCCAGGCGCGCCGTGATGTCCACGCCCTCTTGCAGCAGCGCCAGGCCGCGCGCGACCACGGTGGGGTCTTCGCTGGAGACATCGGCCTCGAAGGTCAGGCCCCGCGAGCAGCCCACGCCCAGGCCATGCTCCTGGAGCAGATCACGCGTGAGCGCCAGGTCCATGAGCCGGGGGCCGTGCAGGGACAGCTCGACCAAGTCGTAGCCGGCCTGGCGCGTCCGCTCGATCACATGGCGGGTGGAGGCCGGCGACAGGTCGCCGGCCCAGACAAGAGCGTGGATGCCGAGGGGGTTCATAGGGGCTCCGGGTGGACTATGCGAGAGCGTGAAGGGGAGGGTTCGGCGGGTGCCCGGGCACGGCCCCGCCAGCGCGCTAGCAAGTGGCGCGCCGCCACGGCGGCGATCATGGTGGCGCCCCACAGGGCCTGCGTGAGCTGGGCATTGGCGCCCAGCAGGTTCACCCCGCTGGACAGCACCTGCAGGATGAGCAGTGCGATGAACAGCCCCGACACCCGGCCGAAGCCGCCCATGGGATCGGTGCCGCCCAGGATGGCCGCAAGCACCGTGACCAGCAGGTAGGACTGGGCATAGCCCGCGCTGGCCGAGTTGAAGCGCGCCATCATCAGCACGGCCGCGATCCAGCACAGCAGCGTGGACAGGGTGTAGACGCCGATCAGCACGCGGCGCGTGTCGATGCCCGCATGGCGCGTGGCCTCGGCATTGGAGCCGACCATGCAGATGGCCAGCCCGTGGCGTGTGCTGCCCAGGTACAGGCCCACCAGCAGGCACACGGCCGCGAAGATCCAGAACGGCAGCGGCAGGCCCAGCCACTGGGCGGAGCCCAGGGCCTGGAAGGCCTCGGGAAAGCCTGCAATGGGCTTGCCGCGCGTGAGCCAGACGCACAGGCCGTTGATCAGCGACATGGTGCCCAGCGTGACGAGGATGGGATGGGCGTTGACGCGCGCCACCAGCCAGCCGCTGGCCAGTCCCACCAGCAGGCTGGCGAGGGCGCCCACGGTCAGTGCTGCGGCGATGAGCAGGCCCTCATGGCCCGACAGGTCCAGGCCCAGCGCCGACAGGCCTCCCACCAGCACCCAGGCCATGGCCAGGCCCGCCATGTTGGCGCTGGCGACCACGGCCAGGTTGATGCCGCCACTGACCAGCGGCAGCATCTGCGCCAGTGCCAGCAGGCCCAGCTCGGGGATTTGCAGCAGCACCGATTGCAGCGTGCCCAGGGTGGCGAAGCTGCCGGGCAGCAGCAGCGTGAACACGGCGCACAGCAGCGCCAGCAGCGCGATCAGGCCCAGCGGCGCGCCAGTGCTGCGGTTCATGGCGCAGCCC
Organism: Delftia sp. Lp-1; assembly: GCF_020523835.1. Lineage (NCBI taxonomy): Bacteria > Pseudomonadati > Pseudomonadota > Betaproteobacteria > Burkholderiales > Comamonadaceae > Delftia > Delftia sp. Lp-1. The sequence continues at coordinate 142,144 of NZ_JAJALJ010000003.1, forward strand.
CCGCCAAAGGCGCTGCAGGAGTGGCGTCAGCGCTGCGCTGCCGGGTTCTTCGCTGCGTGCGCCGCAGTCCCGTTGCGGCGGCGCAGGCCAGCACCACGGCGCCCAGCAGCACCTGGAAGAAATACGGCGACACGCCCAGCAGGTTCAGTCCGTTGCGCAGCACGGCCAGCAGCAGCACGCCCATCAGCACGCCGCCCACGCTGCCCGTGCCGCCGAACAGGCTGGCGCCGCCCAGCACGGCGGCCGCGAGCACGAACAGCTCCGTGCCGACCAGGGCGTTGGGCACCGACTCGCCCACGCGGTGCGCCTGCACCAGGCCTGCGATGGCCGCCATCATGCCGAGCCAGCCATAGGCCACGCCCTGGATGGCGCCCAGCCCGATGCCCATGCGGTGCGCGGCCTCGGGGTTGCCGCCGAAGGCGTACAGGCGCCGCCCCAGCGCGCTGCGGCCCAGCAGCAGCGCGGTCAGCAGGGCGGCCGCAGCGGCCACGGCGATGGGCAGGGTCAGGCGCACGGGGTCTGCGCTGTCGGTGCCCGCGAAGCGGGCCAGCACCACGGAATCGCTCCACCACGACGGCAGGTCGTAGATGGACCGGCCGCCCGTGCCATGCATCAGCAGCGCGAAGTACAGGTTCAGCGTGGAGATGGTGATGATGATGGAGGTGGCGCGCAGGCGGTGGATGAGCAGGGCGTTGAATGCGCCCAGCGCCAGTCCCGTGGCCAGGCCCAGCGCGATGCTGGCCGCCGGTGCCCAGCCCAGGCGTGTGGCCGCGAGGGCCGCAAGGTACTGCGCCACCGTGGCCGTGGCGGCAAACGAGATGTCGATGCCGCCCGCGACCAGCACCACCAGCAGGCCCACGGCCATGATGGCGGTGACCGATGCGCCCTCGGCCACGTCCATCCAGTTGCCCAGCGTCCAGAAGCCCGGCGCCAGGGCGCCGAACAGCAGGGCCATGGCGGCAATGGCCAGGCCGAGCCGGGCCACGGGGTGGTGCAGCAGCGCGTGTGCGTGTGCGTGTGCGTGTTCAGGCATGGACGGCCTCCTCGATCTGGCTTTCGGAATGCACCCCCGGCACGAACTCGCCGGCCATGCGCCCGCCGCGCATGTGCAGCACGCGGTCGCAGTGGGCATGGACCTCGGCCACCTCGTCCGAGATGACGATCACCGCCATGCCCTGTGCGGCGAGCCCGTGCACGATCTCGAAGATGCCCTGGCGGTTGCCGATGTCCACGCCCACGGTGGGCGAGTCGAGGATCAGCAGGCGCGGCGTGGTCGCCAGCCAGCGGGCCAGCACCACGCGCTGGGCATTGCCGCCCGACAGCTGGTGCACGGGCGCGTCCAGCGCGGGCAGGCGCATGTGCAGGCGGTCGCGCCACTGGGCTGCGGTGGCGGCGCGGCGGCTGACGGGCAGCCAGCCCAGCGGGCCGGACAGGCGCGGCAGCATGGCCAGCACCAGGTTGTCCTGCACGGACTGGCGCAGGTTCAGGCCGATGGACTGGCGGTCCTCGGGCACATAGGCAATGCCCGCGGCCATGGCGTCGCGGTTGCTGCGCAGCGCCAGCGTGCGGCCGCCCAGGCGGATGCCGCCGCGTTCGGGCCGGCGCATGCCGAACAGGCCCAGGGCCAGCTCGGTGCGGCCCGCGCCCAGCAGCCCGGTCAGGCCCAGGATCTCGCCCTCGCGCACATCGAAGCTCACGTCCTCGTAGTCGCCGTCGCGGCCCAGGCCGCGCACTTCCAGCAGCGCGGGCGCGGCGGACATGTCGCGCGCATGCAGGCTTTCCTTCAGTTCCTGCCCGGTCATCAGCGCGGCCAGTTGCCGACCCGACAACTGTTCGGCGGGCCAGGTGCCGAGCTTGCGCCCGTCGCGCAGCACGGTGACGCGGTCGGCGATCTCCATGACCTCGTCCAGCTTGTGGCTCACGAAGACGATGGCCATGCCATCGGCCTGGAGCCGGCGCACCACGGCCAGCAGCGCATCGACCTCGGCGCGCGTGAGCGAGGCCGTGGGCTCATCCATGAACAGCAGCCTGGCCCGGGCCGCCATGCCCCGGCAGATGGCCACGAGCTGGCGGCCCGCAATGGGCAGGTCGCCCACCCGCGCATCCAGCGGCAGCGCAATGCCCAGGCGCCGCATCACGGCCTGGGCCGCCTCGCGCTGGCGCCTGCGGCGCACGGGCGCCCACCAGCGGCTCATGGCCTGGTCGAAGGCAATGTTCTCGGCCACGCTCAGATTGGGAAACAGCGACAGGTCCTGGTAGATCACCTGGATGCCCAGGGACTTGGCCAGCGCCGGGTCCAGCCGCTGCACCGTCTGTCCGCCGATGTCGATGCGCGCGCCCGGCTGCGGCGCGTGCACGCCGCTGAGCACCTTGATCGCCGTGCTCTTGCCGCTGCCGTTGCTGCCCATCAGGCAGTGCACCTCGCCGGGCATCACGTCCCAGTCCAGCGCATGCAGCGCGGTGGCGTCGCCAAAGCGCACGGTGATCGCCTGCATGCGGACCAGCGCCGTTGTGGTGGCATCCATGGCAGCGCGCGGCTCACAGGCCCAGGCTGACCAGCCGGTCTATGGTCTGCCGGTTGATCGGCTCCAGCTTCTGGCCCTGGATGTTGCGGCGCTCGCGGTCCACCTGGACCGTGCCCAGGCCCGGTATCTCCATGCCGTCCGTGGGCTCGCGGCCGTCGATCAGCATCTTGCCCACATGCACGATCACCTCGCCGGCCAGCGCGGGGTTCCAGATGAAGCCCTCGCGGATCACGCCGTCGCGCACCAGCTTCGCCCCCTGGCCCGGCGAGAACGAGCCCACCACGGCAATGCGCTCGGCTTTGCGCGCATCGGCCACCGCACGGCCCGCGCCAATGGGGCCCTGGCTGCCGAAGGCCAGAAAGCCCTTGAGATCGGGGTGGGCGCGCATCAGGTCCTGGGCGCTGCGGTAGGAGTCGTCCAGGCTCTCGGCCACGCCGAAGCGCTCGGACACCAGCTGCATCTTCGGCCACTGCTTTTTCTGGTGGGCGATGGCCGCATCGGCCCAGGCGTTGTGCAGCGGCACGGTCAGCGAGCCCACGAAGACCACGTACTTGCCTTCGCCACCCATGGCCTTGGCCAGGCTGTCCATGTGGCGCTCGCCAAAGCCCGCGACGCTGCTCAGCTCGATGTTCCAGTCGGCGCCCTTCTGGTCGGGCGACTCGTGCGTGAGCACCTTGATGCCCGCGCTGCGCGCACGCCGGAACACGGGCTCCAGCGCCCTGGCGTCATTGGGCACCACGGCGATGACCTTGCTGCGGCGTGCGATCAGGTCCTCGACCGCGCGCACCTGCTGGGCCGCATCGGCCTCGGTGGGGCCGACCATGCCGCTGGAGATGCCCAGCTCGCGGCCTGCCTTGCGGATGCCGGTCTCCATGGCGTTGAACCACGGAATGCCCCCGACCTTGGCCACCACCGACACATCCTCGGCGCTGGCCGCGCCTGCCAGCACCGCCAGGGTGCAGGCCAACAGTGCCCTCGAGAACCGGCTGAATCCATGGAACATGGCGCTCCTCCCTTTGTTTTGCACAATCGATTGCGCAAACTATAGACAGATGGACTTCCATTGCCGATGCGGGATTTCCCGGGCCGCTGCTGCGTGCCGGTGCCGGTCCGCCCGAATCGCCGCCGCAGCGGCTACGATGGCCGCCGAGCGCTCCCGTCCCAACCCCTGCAGAGCACCGTGAACCGCCCCCGAACCTCCACCATCTACGACCTGGCCGAACTGGCCGGCACCTCGGCCTCGACGGTCAGCGCCATCCTCAACGGCAGCTGGCAGTCGCGGCGCATCAGCGAGGAGACCGCGCGCCGCGTGCAGCAGCTCGCCCAGGAACACAGCTTTGCCGTGAACCGCCAGGCCAGCGGCCTGCGCCGCCAGCGCTCGGGGCTGATCGGCATGGTGATTCCCACGCATGAGGACCGCTTCTTCGGCGCACTGTCCCAGGCCTTCGAGCGCATGGCCCACGCGCGCGGCCTGTGCCCGCTGGTGGTCAGCACGCTGCGCGATGGCGCGCTGGAGGTGGAGACCGTGCGCTCGCTGATCGCCTTTCGCGTGGAGCACCTCATCGTCACGGGCGCCACCCGGCCCGACGCCGTCAGCGCCGAATGCCGCAAGGCCGGCGTGCGCCATGTCAACGTGGATCTGCCCGGGAAAAAGGCGCCCTCCGTCACCAGCGACAACCGCTGGGGTGCGGCCGAACTCACGCGCCTGCTGCTGGCGCGCTCCAGACCCCCGGCAGGTGCACCGCAGGACGCCATCTGCTTTCTGGGCGGCGTCCGCAAGGAGTACGCCACCGAGCAGCGCCTGGCCGGCTTTCGCGAAGCCCTGGCGCCCCACACGCCGGTGGCGGACGAGCACATCCTCTGCTGCGGCTACGACCCCGAAGCGGCCCGCCTTGCCATGGCAGCGCTCTACCAGCGCCTGGGCGGCCTGCCGCGCGCCCTGCTGTTCTCTTCGGGCATCACGCTGCAAGGCGCCATCCGCTTCCTGCGCGCACTGCCCGATGCGGAACTGGCGCAATGCAGCTTTGGCAGCTACGACTGGGACCCCTATGCCGAATGCCTGCGCTTTCCAGTGCACATGGTGCGCCAGAACGTCGAAGGGCTGATGGCCGAGGCCTTCCGCGCCATCGATGGCGAAGGCCTGCGCGCGGGGCAGGTGGTGCAGGTGCGGCCGCAGTTGGTGGAGTGGGGGGAGGGCGTGCATCCCACGCCATAGGCGCGAAACCTCGGCTGGCTCAGTGCGCGCCAGCAGTGTCTTGCTGCGCAATGTGGCTGACGTGGATCACGCCGCTGCTTTGCCTGTTGCGCTCACGGGTTGCCGCTGCGGGCTGGCCGCAGCAATTCCCATGGCTCCACTTCCAGGGCCCTTGCCAGCATTTCCACTTCGGTGAGCTTGGCGGAGCCGGCCTTGCCATCCTTGCCCGGCTTGCGCCGATCCGGGCTCAGATACAGGCTGATCGTTGTCTGGCCCACTCCGCATTTTTTGGCCAGCGCCATTTGCTTCAAGCCCTTTTTCTCCATGTGGAGGGCCAGGTTGTCGGCAAGGATCTGGTTGAGGGAGCTTTCAGGCATGGGGCGAGTGTGCAGAACTTTGCCCACAAAGTGTTGTTTGAAATTGCGGAGAACCGGTCGCGTCGATTCTTGATCCCAGGTCATACCGCAGGCATGCGGATAGTCCGCTGCCTTGCCTTCATCGCCCTGCACCCACCAACCCCGGCATCACCGTGAAATCCACCTGCGCCTGCGCCAGTTGCTGCATGGCCGGGATCAGGGCGCGGGCGTCGCCGCGCCGCCATTGGAAGGCGTAGTGCAGGGGCGCGAGAGCGGCCTTGGGATGGGCGCCCCCGACGGCGCGCAGGCCCAGGGCGGCGATCCAGCCGGTGGGCAGGAAGCCTACGCCCAGGCCGGCGCGCAGCATGCCGGCCACGGCGCCCCAGCTGTTGCACAGGATGCGCTCGCGCACGCTGGCGCCCTGGGCGAGCAGCCAGTCGTCCAGCAGGCGCGTGGTGCCGGCCTGCGGGGGCAGGGTGACCAGCGCATGGCGCTGCAGCAGGGCCGTGGCGCCCAGGCGGCCCGCGCCTGCCAGGCCGGGGGCCACGGCCCAGGCAAAGCGTGCGGCGCCCACGGGGCGGGACAGCAGGCTGCTGCGCGAGGAGCGGCCCGCGATGACGGCAAAGTCCAGCTCGCCGTCATCCAGGCGCTGCTCCAGCACGCCGCCCACGTCCACATGGGGCTCCAGCACCAGCTGCGGATGGGCCTGGCGCGCGGCGGCCACGAAGGCCGGCAGCCAGGTCAGCGCCGACAGGTCGCCCACGCCGAAGCGGCAATGCCCGGCCAGCGCCTCGCGCGTGTCCAGGGCTTGGCCCAGCGCGGCCATGGCGTTGAGCACCTCCAGCGCGGCGGGCAGCAGGCGCTGGCCGGCATCGGTGAGCACGGCGCGGTGGCCGCTGCGGTCGAACAGCGGCTGGCCCAGCGCGGATTCCAGTTCCGTGATGCGCTTGGACAGCGAGGACACGGACAGGTGCACGCGCTGCGCTGCCGTGGCGAAGTTGCTGCAGGTGGCGGCCCACCAGAAGGCTTCGAGCTGCTTGACCGAGGGTGTGGACATGGGTCTTTTATTGGAAAAAAGCGAACAAGTGCATTCTAAATAATCCACTTTCATTCAATGGATGCGCAGCCTACAGTGGCGCCGGTTCCTGAACATTCCGAGGTCCGCACCATGGCCGCCATCGCTTCCTCCTCTGCCTCCACGCCTTCGGCATCCGCGCTGCCTGCGCCGCGCGCCCCGGCCGTGCTGCGCCGCATGCTGTCGCTGCATGATTTCGAGGAGGCCGCGCGCCGCAGGCTGCCCCGGCCCATCTTCGGCTACATCGCCGGGGCGGCAGAGGACAACGCCTCGCTGCGCGACAACCGCGAGGTGTTCGGCGAATGGGGCCTGACCACGCGCGTGCTGGCCGATGTGTCGCAGCGCTCGCAGGCCGTGGAGCTGTTCGGCGAGCGCTATGCCAGCCCCTTCGGCATTGCGCCCATGGGCATCAATGCGCTGTCCACCTACCGGGGTGACCTGGTGCTGGCGCGCGCGGCCCAGCGCGCTGGCATTGTGTCGGTGATGAGCGGCACCTCGCTGATCCCCATGGAGGAGGTGGCGCGCGAGAGCCCGGCCACCTGGTTCCAGGCCTATATCCCTGGTGACCAGGCCCGCATCGACGCGCTGATCGACCGCGTGGAGCGCGCAGGCTTTCGCACCCTGGTGGTGACGGTGGACATACCGATCTCCGCCAACCGCGAGAACAACATCCGCACCGGCTTTTCCACGCCGCTCAAGCCCAGCCTGCGCCTGGCCTGGGACGGCATGGTGCGCCCGGGCTGGGTGGCCGGCACCTTCCTGCGCACGCTGCTGCGCCACGGCATGCCGCATTTCGAGAACTCGTTTGCCACGCGCGGCGCGCCCATCATGTCGTCCAGCGTGATGCGCGACTTTTCGGCACGCGACCACCTGAGCTGGCGCCACATCGAGGCCATCCGCCGCCGCTGGAAGGGGCCGCTGGTCATCAAGGGCGTGCTCAGCGTGGAGGACGCGCTGCAGGCCCGGCGCGTGGGGGCCGACGGCATCGTGCTGTCCAACCATGGCGGGCGGCAGCTCGACGGCGCGGTGTCGGCCATGCGCATTCTTGAGGACGTGGTGGCGGCCCTGGGACCGGACTATCCCGTGCTCATCGACGGGGGCTTTCGGCGCGGCTCCGATGTGCTCAAGGCCGTGGCGCTGGGCGCGCGCATGGTGCTGGTGGGCCGGCCCTTCAACTATGCCGCCGCCGTGGGCGGCGAGGCCGGCGTGCTGCACGCCATCGGCCTGCTGCGCGACGAGGTGGACCGCAACCTGGCCATGCTGGGCGCCTCCTCCTGCGGCGCGCTGGACCGCTCGCATATCGTGCGCCGCGCATCGGCCTGACAGAAACCTCCACCGTCCGTTCAAAACACAGCCATTCCCAGGAGACATTCCATGAACCACTTCACTTCACGCCGCAGCCTGTGCGCCCTGCTGCTGGCCGCTGGTGTCGCACCGGCCGCCATGGCGGCCGATGCCGGCGCCTATCCCACGCGCCCGGTGCGCCTGATTGTGCCGTTTGCGGCCGGCGGCACCACCGACATCGTGGCGCGAGCGATCGCGCCGCGCATGGCAGAGGCCCTGGGCCAGCCGCTGGTGGTGGACAACAAGGGCGGCGGCGGAGGCGCCATCGGCGCGCACGAGGCCGCACGCGCCCAGCCCGACGGCTACACGCTGGGCGTGGCCACCGTGTCCACCACGGCCACCAACCCGGCCATCAACCCGCGCCTGCCCTACAACCCGCTCACCGATTTCACGCCCATCACCAACATTGCGGCCACGCCCAATGTGCTGGCCGTGCATCCGGGCTTCAAGGCGCAGAGCTTTGCGGCCTTCGTGGACGAGGTGAAGAAGAACCCCGGCAAGCATGCCTACGGCACGGCGGGCACGGGCTCCATAGGCCACATGCTGATGGAGCTGATGTCCAGCCGCTCGGGGCTGTCGCTCACGCATGTGCCCTACCGGGGATCGGGCCCCGCGCTCAACGATGCGGTGGCGGGCCAGGTGCCCATCGTCTTCGACAACCTGCCCTCGGCACTGCCCTTCATCAAGGCGGGCCGGCTCACCGCGCTGGCGGTGGCCGCGCCAGAGCGCCTGGCCCAGCTGCCCCAGGTGCCCACCTTCAAGGAGCTGGGGCTGGAGCCTGTCAACCGCAGCGCCTTCTATGGCATCTACGGCCCCAAGGGGCTGTCGCCCGAGATCGTGGCGCGCCTGCATGCGGCCGCCCAGCGCGCGCTGGCCAGCCCCGAGGTGCGCCGCCAGATCGAGGACACGGGCTCGCGCGTGATCGGCAACCGCCCCGAGGAGTTCGCGCGCGAGATCGCGGCCGAGAACGCCCTGTACCGCAAGATCGCCACGGAGCGGCGCATCGTGGCGGACTGAGCGCCAGCCAGGGCGGGAATGGGGGAGGGGGCCGGGGCTGCGAAAAAATTTTCGCCAACGCTGTCACAACGCGCACGCCCCGCGCGTCTTGAAGGTATGGGCCAGCCATTCCGGCCGGCTGCTACATCCCTCAAGGAGTGTTTTCCATGACCGCTTCGTCTTCCGCTGCCACCGGCGCCCGTCCTCTTGCCGCCCCCACGCCGCGCCTGAACTTCCAGGCCGTCGCCCCCGAGCTGTACAAGGCCCAGGCCGGCATCAACGCGCTGCTCAACCAGTCCAGCCTGGGCATCCAGCTGCTGGAGCTGGTGTTCCTGCGCGTCTCGCAGATCAACGGCTGCGCCTTCTGCGTGGACATGCACACGCGCGAACTGCTGTCCCGGGGCGAGGACCTGCAGCGCATCAACAGCATCGTCACCTGGCCCGAGGTGGATTTCTACGACGGGCGCGAGCGCGCCGCCCTGAACTGGGCCGAGCGCTGCACGCGCCTGAGCCAGGCCCATCCCGAGCAGCAGGACTTCGAGGCGCTGCGCCCGCATTTCAGCGAGCGCGAGATGGTGGAGCTGACCTATGCCATCGGCAGCATCAATGTCTGGAACCGCCTGTGCGCGGGCTTTGCAGCGCCCGTGGCACGCAAGCCGATCAAGCTCTGAACGCCTGCAAGCAGCTCACTCCGCCGAGAGCTTTCGCTCCTTCACCAGCCTGCCCCACTGCTCGTACTCCTTCTTCATGAAGGCCGCGAACTCGGCGCGCGTGGTGGGCTGGGGGGTGAGGCCGTGCTTGTTCAGCGCCTCCTTGACGCCGGGGTCATTGAGTACCTTGACGATCTCGGTGTTCCAGCGGTCCAGCATCGGCTTGGGCGTCTTGCCCGGTGCCACGAAGGCATACCAGTTCAGTGCCTCGAAGCCGGGATAGCCGGCTTCGGCCACCGTGGGGGTGTCGGGCATGTACGCCGGGCGCGTGAGGCCCGTGGTGGCCAGCGGGATCAGCTTGCCGGCCTCGATGTGGGGCAGGGCCGTGGGCGGCGCGGCGAAGTAGCTGGTCACGCGCTCGCCCAGCAAGTCCTGCAGCGCGGGCGCGCCGCCCTTGTAGGGCACGTGCACCATGTCGATGCCCGCGCGCTGGTTGAACAGCTCGCCTGCCAGGTGGGAGGCCGAGCCCGCGCCCGTCGAGGCGTAGTCCACCGTGCCCGGGTTCTTCCTGGCCTTGGCCACGAACTCGGCCAGGGTCTTCACGCCCGCGCCCTTGTGCACCACCAGCACGTTGGGAAAGTTCACGCCGCCCGAGATGGGCGCCAGGTCCTTGAAGGGGTCGTAGGGCAGCTTCATCAGGTGCGGCGCAATGGTCAGCGGCCCCACCGAGCCGAACAGCAGCACCGAGCCGTCGGCCGCCGCGTTGGCCACCTGCTGGTGGGCGATGTTGCCGCCCGCGCCGCCCTTGTTCTCCACCACCACGCTCTGGCCGATGTTCTCGCCCAGCTTCTTGGCGATCAGGCGCGCGGCCGCATCGGCGGCGCCGCCAGCGGCGAAGCCCACGACCAGGGACACGGGCTTTTTGGGAGGAAAGTCCTGGGCCTGCGCGCTGGCGGCCAGTGCGAGCAGGGAGGCGGCCAGGGCGGTGGCGTGCAGGAAGTTGCGCTTGTTCATCATGGGGTTGTCTCCGTCATTGGCTGGGAATCGGGGCGGATGCGGCTAGTCGGCGCCCAGCCCGATGGGGCTGGGCTGGCGCTTTTCGGTGTTGTGGCGCAGCAGGGATGCCGTGCGGAACACGCCGTGCGCGAACTTGCCGTAGGGCAGGGTGGCGAACAGGGCGATCACCGCGCCCAGGTGCAGGCACAGCAGCAGGGCCAGCGCCGGCGTTCCGCGGCCCAGCCACAGCGCCATGCCGCTGGCGGCGACCAGGAACAGCAGGGCGATGAAGCCCAGGTCCATGGGTTTCTGGCGCGCGTCGCCATGCAGCGGGTGGCGCCTGCGGTTCAGGCGCCACAGGCCTGCGGTGCCCAGCATGAGGCTGGTGCCGCCCACCGCGCCCAGCAGCTTGGGCAGGCTGGGGAATTCGTAGGGCGCCGCCCAGCCGAACACGTAGTGGTAGACCGTGGCCAGCGCCGTGGCCGCAAAGCACAGCATGAATCCGTAGAAGGTCAGGTGGTGAAAGCGCCTGCGGCTCAGGGTGTAGGCATCGTCCTCGTTGTGGCAGCCCTCGCCGTGGCCGCCGTCCAGGTATTTGAGGCGCAGCACGTCGTGCGCGGCCTCGGCCGCCGCCGGCGTGCCCACGTCCACGCCGCCGGTGGCGGGCTTGACGTCCTTCCAGAAGCGGCGCACGCCCATGGCCAACGCCAGCACCACGAACAGGAACACGGGCGCGAAGATGCCCACCAGCAGGTTGTGCGGGAACAGGTTGTAGAAGTTGGCGCCCAGGTCGGCGCCCCACAGCCGGCCCAGGCCGCCCTGCAGGGCCACGGCCAGCACCAGGAACAGCGACAGGCCTGCGGCCAGGGCCAGCGACAGCGTGAGTCCGTTCCTCTGGTACAGGCGCCCCAGGGCGGGCGGCCAGGCGTAGTCGGCATAGGTCTGGCCGCGCACCTCGGCCATGGCCTTGGGGATGTTGATGGCGAATTCATGCGGCGGCGCGTACTGGCAGGCATGCAGGCAGGCGCCGCAGTTGTGGCACAGGTTGGCCAGGTAGTGCACATCGGCCTTGCCGAACTCCAGGCGCCGCGTCATGGCCGGGAAGACCGCGCAAAAGCCTTCGCAGTAGCGGCAGGCGTTGCAGATCTGCAGGGCGCGCGCCACCTCGCCTTCGGCGGCCGTTTCGGTGGAAACCGGCAGGATGGGAATGACCCGGCCGGCGGCCAGGTCCTGGGCTTCTTGGGCCAGGGCGTTCAGGGTCTGCATCTCGGTCAAGCCTTCTCTGTCACTGCGCCGCGCACGGCGGGGTGGCCCGTGGCGGCCAGGGCCGCGTTGCGGCCCGCGATGCGGCCGAAGGCCGTGCCGATCGACATGCCCACGCCGGCCGTATAGCCCTTGCCCAGCACGTTGCCGGCCATCATTTCGCCGGCCACGAACAGGCTGGTGCTGGGCCGGCCGGCAAAGCGCACGGCCGCCGTGTCGTCGGTCTCCAGGCCCAGGTAGGTGAAGGTCACGCCGGGGCGCAGCTGGTAGCCGTAGAAGGGCGCCGTGTCGATGGGGCGGGCCCAGTGGGTCTTGGCGGGCGCCAGGCCCTCGGTATGGCAGTCGTCCAGCGCCGTGTGGTCGAAGTGGCCGACGCGGCAGGCGCCGTTGTAGGCATCCAGGGTCTGCATGAAGCGTTCCTCGTCCAGGCCCAGCTTGCGTGCCAGCTCGGGCAGGGAGTCGGCGCGCACGCCCGGGAAGACCGGCGGCATGAAGCGGCCAATGGCCTTGGCGTCGATGACGGACCAGGCGGTCTGGCCCGGCTGCTGGGCCACCAGGCGGCCCCAGATGGCATAGCGCTTGGGCCAGAAGTCCTCGCCCTCGTCGTAGAAGCGCTCGGCCTCGCGGTTGACCACCACGCCCAGCGAGACGCAGTCGATGCGCGTGCAGATGCCGCCGTCGTACAGCGGCGCGCGCGCATCGATGGCCACCATGTGGGCCTGGGTGGGGTCGCCGATGCGGTCGGCGCCATGGTCTTCGAGCAGGTGGCGCAGCAGCACGCCGCGGTTGAAGGCCGTGCCGCGGATCAGGAAGTTGTCGGACGGCCACTCGCCGCGCGCGTTCTGCCCCCAGGCCTCGCGCAGCCACTCGCGGTTGGACTCGAAGCCGCCCGCCGCCAGCACGCAGGTCTTTGCGGTGATGCGCTGCTCGCCCACCCAGGCGGCCTTGAACTCGCCGCCCTCGATCTCCAGCCGGTCCACGGGCGACGCGTAGCGCACCTGCACGCCCAGCCGTTCGGCGCTGCGGTAGTAGGCATTGACCAGGGCCTTGCCGCCGCCCATGAAGAAGGCATTGGTGCGCGCCACGTGCAGGGCGCCCGACAGCGGCGGCTGGAAATGCACGCCGTGGCGGCGCATCCAGTCGCGGCAGGTGGAGGAGGCGCGGATCACCATGCGCGCCAGGTGCTCGTTGGTGATGCCGCCCGTGACCTTGAGCAGGTCCTGCCAGAACTCCTCTTCGGGGTAGGCCTCGACCAGCACGTCCTGGGGCGCGTCGTGCATGCAGCGCAGATTGCGCGTGTGGCCGGAATTGCCGCCGCGCCAGTCGCGCGGCGCCGCCTCCAGCAGCAGCACGCTGCGGCCTGCCTCGCGCGCCATCAGGGCCGCGCACAGGGCGGCATTGCCGCCGCCTATGACCAGGACATCGGGGTCCATGGAGTTCTCCTTGCATTCGCCATCGTGGGGATTGCGAATGTAGGGAGAACGCCGCGCGGCGGGCAGGGGCCCGCCGGCATGGGGGTATCAGTCTTCGTGATGGATGAGGGCCGTGCCAGCCCAGGCGCCGCCGCGCAGCAGCTGGCGCACGCAGTCGATCAGCACCACGCGCGCGGCCAGGGCGGCGGGCGACAGCTCATCCTCGGACAGGCTGCACAGCAGGTTGGTGCGCAGGGCATCTTTGTCCGTGATACGCGACCACTCGAAGCGCTGCGCGGCATCGGCATAGCGGCCCATGGAGGCCCAGGGCTGCACCGTGCTGCCCAGGCCTGCATCCACGGCCGCCATGACCATGGACAGCGAGTCCACCTCCAGCACCAGATGCGGCGTGAAGCGCGCCTGCGAGAAGGCCGTGTCCAGCGTGCTGCGCAGGCCGTGCAGGCCCGTGGGCAGGATCAGCGATTCGCCGGCCAGGTCGGCCAGCGCCATCTGCGGCGGCAGCGGCTCGGGGTGGTGGCCGCGCGCGCGGATCAGGAACAGCTCTTCCTCGATCAGCGGATGCACCTGCCAGCGCCGCCCGCCTGCGCGGGCCTGCCCGCCGTGCAGGCGGGCGTCGAACAGCACGGCCATGTCCAGCGCGCGCGCATTGAGCATGTCGGTCAGGTGGCCTGACATGCCCTCCACCATGTGCAGGCGCACATCGGGGTAGCGCGCGCGCATGGCCTGCATCATGGGCAGGCCCAGCATGGCCGAGGTGGTGGGCGCCAGGCCCACGCTGACCGAGCCCGACAGCCGCGCCTGCTGCGCGCTGCGCACGGCCTGCTCGGCATGGCGCAGCGTGAGCTGGGCCTCGCGGAAGAAGGCCACGCCCGCCTCGGTGGGCACCACGCCGCGCGGCGTGCGCTGCAGCAGCCGGGTGGACAGCTCGCTTTCCAGGCGGCTGACCTGCTGGCTCAGCGCGGACTGGACCATGTCCAGGTCCAGGGCGGCGCGGCTCATGGAGCCCAGTTCGACGATGCGGACGAAGTAGCGGAGTTGTCTCAGTTCCATGGGGGCGGCGCTCGTGGTGTGCAGCGCCGATTGTCGGTGCAGACCGGGGCTTGGCCTCAGATGCCGCGCGGCAGCAGGGTCGCCAGGGCCTCGCCTATCGAGCGCGCAATCAGCTTCTGGCGCTCGCCGGGCATGCGCTCCAGCGTGGAGGCCACGCTGACGGCGGCCACGGGCTCGCCTTCGGCATTGCGCACCGCCATGCCCACGGCCAGCACGCCGCGCGTGGCGTGGTTGCCGATGACGGACCAGCCGCGCTGGCGCGTGGCCTTCACCAGCAGGGCCATGCGCTCGGGCGTCATGCCGCCGTACTGCTCCAGCACGGGCGCGTTGGCCGCCATCGCGGCCTGCACCTCGGCATCGGGCAGGGCGGCCAGCAGGGCCAGTCCCGCCGCTCCCACGCCCAGCGGCTGGCGCGTGCCCACCTGGATCACCAGGATCTGCACCGGATGCGTGCCCACATGGCGGGCGATGCAGTGCGATGCCGCGCCTTCGCGCACGATGGCAAAGGCCGCGTCCGCGCAGCCCGCGCTCACGCGCTCCAGCACGGGCTGCAGCCGCACGGCCATGTTGGGCCGGCCTGCGCTGGCGGCCGTGGCCGCCAGCCGGTGGCCGGCCGCATAGCCGAAGCGCCCCCTGTGCGCCACATAGCCGCTGTCCACCAGGGTGGACAGCAGGCGGTACACCGTGGCGCGCTCCAGCCCCGTGGCGCGGCACAGGTCGGCGACGCGCAGGCCTTCGCGGCCAGCGGCCAGCACGGCGTCCAGCACCTGCAGGCCACGGCGCAGCGTGCGGCTGCCGGCATCGTCGGCGGAGACTGGAATGTCCGCTGGCCGGACGTTTGGATTGGTGCTGCGCGAAGGCATGGAAAAGAATTTCCCGGTGATTGCAGGCAGGGCAGAAAAGGGCCTGCGTGCAGCGCGCAGTGTGCCGCAGGCCGTCGAAAGCCCACACAGGCAGACATAAGCAGACATCAGAACGATCACCTGGAGACAAGACATGACCACCCCTGCCCGTTTCAATCCGTGGGCGCGCCGGCGCCTGCTGGCCTGCTCCTTCACCTGCGCACTGGCCGGCATGGCCGCCGCGACCGTGGCGTTGGCGCCCGCGCCCGTGCTGGCGCAGCCGGCGGCCTGGCCGGCCCGGCCCGTGCGGCTGGTGGTGGGCTATGCGGCCGGCGGCGCCACCGATGTGATCGCACGCCTGGTGGCCGCCAGGATGGGCGAGCAGCTGGGCCAGAGCGTGGTGGTGGACAACCGCACGGGCGCCAACAGCAATGTGGGGGCCGAGGCTGTGGCGCGGGCGCCTGCGGACGGCTACACGCTGTATGTCTACACCATTGCCAACACCATCAATGCCTCGCTCTACCCCCGGCTCGGCTATGACCCGGTCAAGGACTTCGAACCCATCGGCCTGATCGCCAAGATTCCCAACATCCTCGTGGTCAACCCGCGCCTGCCCATACAGAACGTGGCCGACTATGTGCGCCATGCCCGGCAGAGTGCGCAGGGCATCAGCTTCGCCTCGTCGGGCAGCGGCTCGTCGATCCACCTGTCGGGCGAGATGTTCCGTCAGCTGTCGGGCCTGCGCATGCTGCACGTGCCCTACCGGGGCAGCGCACCGGCCATCACCGACCTGCTGGGCGGGCAGGTGGATTCCATGTTCGACAACGCGCCCTCGGCCCTGCCCCATGTGCAGGCCGGCAAGCTGCGCGCGATCGCCATCACCAGCGGCCGGCGCTCGGCGCTGCTGCCCGATGTGCCCACGCTGGCGGAGTCGGGCTATGCGAGCCAGGCGGGCTTCGACGTGCAGTCGTGGTTCGGCCTGGCCGCCCCTGCGGGCACGCCGCCCGCCGTGATCGAGCGCCTGAACCATGCCCTGAATACCGCCCTGGCCGCACCCGAGCTGCGCCAGCGCCTGGGCGAGATGGCCGCCACGCCCGAGCCCGGCACCCCGGCGCAGATGCGCAGCTTTGCGGCGTCGGAGATCAGGCGCTGGCGCGAGGTGGTCAAGGCCTCAGGCGCCACCGCCCAGTAGTTCGACACACGTTCGGCAAAAGCTCGACACAACCGCCCCACAAGGAGACGACCCCCATGCAACCCATTGATTTTTTCTGGCGCGCGGCCGAACGCTGGCCGCAGCGCATCGCCATCGACGCACCGGGCGGCTGCATCCGCTATGACGCGCTGGCCCGCAAGGTGGCCGCGCTGGCGGCCGGCCTGCAGGCGCTGGAGCCCGCCGTGCAAAGCCGCGTGGGCATCTGCGCGGGCAACAGCGCAGACCATATCGCCGCCCTGCTGGCGGTGATGGCCAGCGGCAAGGTCTGGGTGCCGCTCAATCCCAAGAGCACGCAGTCCGAGGTGCGCCGCATCATCGATGCCACCGAGCCTTCCATCGTGCTGTGCGATGCCGGCGGCGCTGCACTGGTGCAGGGGGCGCCGGGCATCCACCTGGTGCTGGGCGAGGGCACGGCGGCGCTGGAGCAGGCGCACAGTGGCGCCGTTCCCGTGGTGCCCGACCTGCCCGCCGATGCCATCCAGGCCATCAAGTTCACGGGCGGCACCACGGGCCTGCCCAAGGGCGTGATGCAGCCCTGCCGCGCCTGGATGGCCGGCATTGCCAACCAGATCCAGGCCTGGGGGTTCGATGAGCATGACCGCTACGTCATGGCCGCGCCCATCACGCATGGCACGTCCACCTATCTGCTGCCCATCCTGGCGCAGGGCGGCTGCCATGTGCTGCTGGACGGCGTGGGTGCCGGGGCCGTGCGCAGCGCCTTTGCCCTGCGCGGCGGCACCGTGTGCTTCATGCCGCCCACCCTGATCTACATGCTGATGGCGCTGCCGGACGCCAGCCGTGCGGACTTCCCCGGCCTGCGCCGCCTCATCTACGGCGGCGCCGCCATGCCGCCCGAGAAAATCCGCCAGGTGCGCGCCTTCTTCGGCCCCGTGCTGGCCACCACCTATGGCCAGACCGAGGCACCGCAGATCCTCACGGCCATGCGGCCCGAGGACTTCGAGGACGAAGGCCTGTGGACCTCCGTGGGCCGGGCCACCTGGTTCAGCGACCTGGCCATCATGTCGCCCGACGGCCGCCTGCTGCCCCGGGGCGAGGTGGGCGAGGTCGTGGCGCGCGGCGATCTGCTGATGAGCGGCTACTGGCGCCTGCCCGGCAAGACGGCCGAGACCCTGGTGGACGGCTGGCTGCACACGGGGGACCGGGGCCTGATCGATGCGCAGGGCTACCTGCACCTCAAGGACCGCCTGAAGGACCTGGTCATCACGGGCGGCTTCAACGTCTATCCCGTGGATGTGGAAAACGCCCTGGGCCAGCACCCGGCCGTGCACGAGTGCGTGGTCTTCGGCATCCCCGATGACTATTGGGGCGAGGCCGTGCAGGCCGCCGTGCAATTGCGCGCCGAACTGCGCCCCGACCAGCGGCCGGACGAGGCCGAGCTGATCGCCTTCGTGCGCCAGCGCCTGGGTCCCGTGCAGACACCCAAGCGCATCCACTTTCACGCCAGCCTGCCGCGCTCGCCCGTGGGCAAGCTGCTCAAGACGGCCGTGCGCGAGCTTGCGCTGGCGCCCCGTTGATCCCGCACACCATCACAAGGAAACCCTGGCCATGGCAACCTCCCAACCTCCCGTCACCCGCCTGTGCACCCACACCCTCACCAGCCTGCATTACCGCGATGCCGACCTGGTCGAGGACCTGATGGGCAAGAAGACCTTCACCGAGGTGATGCTGATGCAGATCCTGGGCCGCACGCCGCGCCCCGTGGACCTGCGCATCGCCGATGTGGTGCTCATCGTGCTCATGGAGCATGGCCTCACGCCCAGCGCCATCGCCACGCGCCTCATCTACATGAGCGCGCCCGAAAACCTGCAGGGCGCCGTCTCGGCCGGCCTGCTGGCCGTGGGCAGCTCCTTCGTGGGCACCATGGAGAACTGCGCCGCGCTGCTCGACCGCATCGCCGCCGCCGCCGACCCCGAGGCCGAGGCCCGCGCCATCGCCCGGCACCACAAGGCGTTGAAAAGCCCCGTCCCCGGCTTTGGCCACCACCTGCACAAGCCCGTGGACCCGCGCGCCTACAAGCTGCTGGACATGGGCCGCGCCGAACCCGAACTGGCGGGCAGCAGAATCCGCGCGCTCGAAATCCTCTCTGCCGCCGTGGACGCCGCAGCGGGCCGGCCCATCACCATCAATGCCACGGGGGCCGTGGCCGCCCTGCTGGGCGAGATCGGCGTGCCCACAGCCGTGATGCGCGGCTTTGCCGTGATCTCGCGGGCGGCCGGGCTGGTGGCGCATGTGGTGGAGGAGCAGCAAAGCCCGTCGGGCCGGTTCATCTGGGAAACGGTGGAGGAGGCCATCCCCTACGCGGGGCATGCAGTTTCCGCGAACGCTGCGTGAAGCAATGACCGATGGACCACCGCGCGCCATGCCGCGAGCATGGAGTCCATGCAACAAACCCATGGATTGTCCGGCGCCCTCGACGGCCTGCGCGTGGTGGACCTGTCCCGCATCCTGGCGGGACCCTGGTGCACCCAGAACCTTGCCGACCTGGGCGCATCGGTACTCAAGATCGAGCGTCCCGGCACGGGCGACGACACGCGCGCCTGGGGCCCACCCTTCGTGCAGGCGCCCGGTGGCGAGGCCGTGTCGGCCTACTTCCTGTCCTGCAACCGCGGCAAGCAGTCGGTGGCGCTGGACTTCACCGAGCCGGCCTCGCATGCCTGGCTGCTGCGCCAGATCCGCGATGCCGACGTGCTGGTGGAAAACTACAAGGCCGGCGCGCTGGCGCGCCACGGCCTGGACTATGCGGCGCTGGCCGCCATCAACCCCGGGCTGATCTACCTGTCGATCACGGGCTTCGGCCAGAGCGGCCCGTTTGCGCACAAGCCCGGCTACGACTATGTGTTCCAGGGGCTGGGCGGCCTCATGGGCTACACGGGCGTGGCCGATGGCGAGGAGGGCGCGGGCCCGCTGCGCACGGGCGTGGCCGTGGTGGACCTGATGACGGGCATGTATGCCACCAGCGCCGTGCTGGCGGCCGTGGTGCAGCGCCAGCGCACGGGGCGCGGCCAGCACATCGACCTGGCGCTGCTGGACGTGGCCGTGGCCATGAATGCCAACCAGGCGGCCAACTACCTGGTCAGCGGCGAGAACCCGCGCCGCACGGGCAACGCCCATCCCAATTGCGCGCCCTACGAGGTGTTTGCCTGCGAAGACGGGCATTTCATCCTGGCCATCGGCAATGACGGGCAGTTCGCCGCCCTGTGCTCCGTGCTGGGCACGGACTGGCACCTGGACGCGCGCTTTGCCACCAATGCCGCGCGCCTGACCGGCATGCCGCAGCTGCGCCCGCTGCTGCGCGCGGCGCTGGGCCGCTGGCCGCTGCAGGCCCTGACCGATGTGCTGGACGCCGCCCAGGTGCCCTGGGGCTGCATCAACACCATGGAGCAGGTCTTCGCCCATCCGCAGGTCCGGCACCGCCAGATGCTGCAGACGGTGGAGCACCCGCAGCTGGGCACGCTGAAGCTGGTGCGCAACCCCATGGTGCCGGCCGGCAGCGGCGCCCAGGTGCCGCCGCCCGTGCTCGGTGCGGCGCCGCAGGACCTCTGAATCCATAGACATCGACAAGCCAAGAAGGAGACAAGGATGACGAAACGCATGAAAGCACTGAAGGCCGCCGTGGCAGCCGCCGCGCTGGCGGCGCTGCCGCTGGCATATGCAGCAGGGGCAGCAGGGTCAGGAAGCTATCCCGAGCGGCCCGTACGCCTGGTCGTGCCCTATGCGGTGGGCGGCGCCACCGATGTGATCGCGCGCGTGGCGGCCCGCTACCTGGGCGAGACGCTGGGCCAGCCCGTGGTGGTGGAAAACCGCCCCGGCGCGGGCGGCAGCACGGGCTCGGCCTATGCGGCCAAGCAGCCGGCCGACGGCTACACCCTGGTGATGATGGTGGAGAGCTCGCATGCCGTGAATCCCAACGTCTACGCCAAGCCCGCGTATGACCCGGTGAAGGACTTCACCCCCATCACCAACATCGCCAATGTGCCGGGCGTGATGGTGGTCAGCGCAGGCTCGGCCTACAAGAGCGCCAGGGATGTGAGCGACGCGGCGCGCGCCGCGCCGGGCCGGCTCAACTACGGCTCCTCGGGCAATGGCGGGCTCAGCCACCTGAGCGGTGCGCTGTTCGGCAGCACCACGGGCACCACCCTCACCCATGTGCCCTACAAGGGCCTGGGGCCGGCGCTCAACGACCTGATGGCGGGGCAGCTCGATGTGGTGTTCGACAACATGCCGTCCTCGGGCGCGCTGATCGCAGGCGGCCAGCTGCGTGCCCTGGCCGTGTCCAGCCCCGTGCGCCTGCCGGCCCTGCCCGGCGTGCCCACCTATGCCGAGGCCGGGCTCAAGCCCATGAACGACATGTCCTGGTACGGCCTGGGCGCGCCTGCCAGGCTCGATCCCGCCATTCTTGCCAGGCTCAGCGAAGCCATGCGCAAGACCTTGCAAAAGCCCGAGCTGATCAAGACCATCGAGCAGCAGGGCGCCGTCGTGGACTTCCAGGAGCCTGCGCAGTTCAGGCAGACGGTGGAGCGCTCCAACCGCGCCTGGTCCCAGCTGATCCGCGACATCGGATTCGAGAAACTTTGAGGAGATCTGCCGTGCATGCACAAGTGACCTTTCCCACCCCGCAGACCGCCGTGCTCACCATCACCGGCGGCGGGCCGCTGAACATCCTCGGCACGCCCGTGATCCGCGCGCTGACCGCGCAATTGGCCGAGCTGGCCGAGCGCCCCGATCTGCACTGCCTGGTGCTGCGCGGATCGGGCACGCGCGCCTTCGTGGCGGGGGCCGACATCCGCGAGATGGCGTCGCTCAACGCCGCCTCGGCACGCGCCTTCATCAGCGGGCTGCGCGACCTGTGCAACGCGGTGCGGCATTTCCCCGTGCCCGTGATCGCCAGGCTGCAGGGCCATACGCTGGGCGGCGGGCTGGAGCTGGCCATGGCGGCCGACCTGCGCATCGCGGCCGATGATGCCGTGGTGGGCATGCCCGAGGTCAAGGTCGGCATTCCCTCGGTGATCCACGCGGCCATGATGCCCGCGCAGATCGGCGGCACGCGCGCCAGCTGGCTGCTGCTCACGGGCGAGAACATCGGCGCCCTGCAGGCCGAGCGCTGGGGCCTGCTCAACGAATGCGTGCCCGGCGACCAGCTCGATGCGCGCATCGCGCAGATTGCCGAGGGGCTGGGCGAGATCGGCATCGAGGCGCTGCGCCAGCAAAAGCGCCTGCTGCGCCGCTGGGAGGGCATGGGCGTGGACTCGGCCATCACCGACAGCGTGGCCGAGTTCGGCGCGGCCTTCAACACGGGCGAGCCGCAGCATCACATGAATGCCTTCCTGGAGCGCAAGCAGGCCAAGGCCCAGGCCCAGCACTGAACCCAGGCCGGGCCGGGCTAGGCCTTGTCGGCCAGCCCTTTCAGAAAGCTGCGCAGCCGCTGCGCGGTGGGCGTCAGCGGCCGTTCGCTGGAGCGCACCAACTGCAGCGGGCGCCGTGCCCAGGTTTCCTCCAGCGACAGGCAGGCCACCGCATGCGCAGTGCCGAGCCTGCGGTAGATGCTGTGCGGAATGATGGCCAGGCCCACGCCCTGCGAGACCAGCCGCACGATGGAGGTGAAATCATCCACGTGGATGCGGCAGCGCAGCGGCCGGCCATGGCGCTTGGCCAGCTCGCGCAGAAAGGCATAGTTGCTGCTGGTCAGTGCCATGCCCACGAAGGCATGGGACAGGGTGTCGAAGAAGCGGCAGGAAGGGCCTTCGCCGTCGTCTGGCCTCTCGCCCGGCTGGGGCACCAGCGGATGGCCGGGCGGGGCGATCACCACCAGGCGGTCCAGCGCAAAGGTTTCGCAGGCCACGGCGCCCGCCATGGGCTCGCCCGCGTAGACGCCCAGGTCGGCCTCGCCCTCGGCCACGCTGGCGGCAATCGTCTCGCTGGTCTGCTCCACCAGGGTGAGGTTCACCTCGGGAAAGGCGGTCAGGAACTCGCCGATGTGCGGGCCGATGAAGCCGTGCAGCGAGGAGCTGTTGGCCGCCAGCGTTGCCTTGCCCTGCAGGCTGCTGCCCAGCAGGGCGGCCTCGGCCTCCATGCCGTCGATGGCAGCGAACACGCCGCGCGCATGCTCGAGCATGGCGTGGCCTTCCTCGGTCAGCCGCATGCCCTTGTGCTCGCGCGTGAACAGCTGGCAGCCCAGGGCCTGCTCCAGATTGCGCAGCCGCTGGCTGGCGGCCGAGGGCGTCAGGTGCCGCGCCTGGCTGGCACGCGAGAGATTGCCGGCCTGGGCGATGGCCATGAACAGCTTCAGATCGGTCAGGTCGTAGCGCATGCGGGCGTTTCCTAGGGGGCAAGAGGGCCATTATTCCTGCTGGCGCAGGGCTGCAAAGCCCGTGGCGCGCAGCCTTTGAAGGGCGCTGGGATAATCGCTGCCATGACTAAACACCGCGTCGTGGTGGGCCTGTCGGGCGGTGTGGACTCCGCTGTCACGGCCCATCTCCTCAAGCAACAGGGCCATGAAGTGGTCGGCATCTTCATGAAGAACTGGGAAGATGACGACGACAGCGAATACTGCTCGTCCAATGTCGATTTCGTCGATGCCGCCGCCGTGGCCGACGTGGTCGGCATCGAGATCGAGCATGTGAACTTCGCCTCCGAGTACAAGGGCCGCGTCTTCGCCGAGTTCCTGCGCGAGTACCAGGCCGGCCGCACGCCCAACCCCGACGTGCTGTGCAATGCCGAGATCAAGTTCAAGGCCTTCCTGGACCACGCCATGCGCCTGGGCGCCGAGAAGATCGCCACGGGCCACTACGCCCGCGTGCGCCAGAACCCCGACACGCAGCTGTTCGAGCTGCTCAAGGGGCTGGACCCGGCCAAGGACCAGAGCTACTTCCTGCACCGCCTCAACCAGGCACAGCTGTCCAAGTCCATGTTCCCCGTGGGCGAGCTGAAGAAGACCGAGGTGCGCCGCATTGCCGAGGAGATCGGCCTGCCCAACGCGAAGAAGAAGGACTCCACGGGCATCTGCTTCATCGGAGAGCGGCCGTTCCGCGACTTCCTGAACCGCTACATCAGCAAGGAGCCCGGCAACATCCTCGACGACCGCAACCGCAAGCTGGGCAAGCATGTGGGCCTGTCGTTCTACACGCTGGGCCAGCGCTCGGGCCTGGGCATCGGCGGCGTCAAGGAAAAGGGCGCGCCGCGCGGCGGCGGCGACCATGAGCCCTGGTTCGTG
This sequence comes from Delftia sp. Lp-1, assembly GCF_020523835.1. Classification (NCBI taxonomy): domain Bacteria; kingdom Pseudomonadati; phylum Pseudomonadota; class Betaproteobacteria; order Burkholderiales; family Comamonadaceae; genus Delftia; species Delftia sp. Lp-1. Next base: position 165,312 of record NZ_JAJALJ010000003.1, read on the forward strand.
GCGCGCAAGGAGCTCGACACCAACACGCTGCGCGTGGTGCAGGGCCATGACCACCCCTGGCTGCTGTCGCAGTCGCTGCTGGCCGACCAGGTCAGCTGGGTGGCCGGCCACGCGCCCGCCGAGGGCAAGGCCTACGGCTCCAAGACGCGCTACCGCCAGCCCGACTCGCCGGCCCTGATCTCGGGCGCCACGCCCGAGGGCTTCCGGCTGGATTTCCCCGAGCCGCAATGGGCCGTCACGCCCGGCCAGTCGGCCGTGCTCTACGACGGCGACGTGTGCCTGGGCGGCGGCATCATCGCGGCGGTGGATCCGCACTGATGCAGCACTGACGCGGCACTGATGCGGATTGACGCCGGGCAGGATTCGGCCCGGCGCGTTTTGCTATCGTCACGGGGGGCGGCACAACCGCCCCTTTTTCTTTTTCCTTTTGTTCTTCACGACAGCACCACAGGAGACCCTATGGCTTCATCGATTCTTGCGCGCCGGCATTTTCTGGGAGCGGCCCTGGGCGCCGTGGCCACGGCCGGATGCAACGGCGAGGTGTCCTGGGGTGATCCCATCGATCCGCCCGTGACGGACCGCGTCAAGCGTGCGCTCGATCAACTCGACGGCCAGGTGCGCGCGCAGATGCGGCGCACGGGCGTGCCCGGCGTGGCCGTGGCCGTGGTGCATGAAGGCCGCCTGGTCTATGCCCAGGGCATGGGCGTGCGCCGTCTGGGCTCGTCGCTGGCCGTGGATGCGGACACGGTGTTCCAGCTCGCCTCGGTCTCCAAGTCCGTGGGCGCCACCGTGGTGGCGCAGCAGGTGGGCCAGCGCCGCGTGTCCTGGGACACGCGCGTGCAGCAGGGCCTGCCCTGGTGGACGCTGGAGGACGCCGACGCCGCCCAGCGCATCACCGTGGGCGACATGTATGCCCACCGCTCGGGCCTGCCCGGCCAGGCCGGCGATGCGCTGGAGGAGCTGGGCTACAGCCAGCGCCAGATTCTGGAGCGCCTGCGCTACCTGCCGCTGCGGCCCGTGGGCACCCAGTACGCCTACAGCAACTTCGGCCTGACCACGGGCGCCGAGGCGGTGGCCGCCATCGCGGGCCAGTCCTGGGCGGCGCTGTCGCAGCAGGCCGTCTACGGCCCGCTGGGCATGACGCAGACCAGTTCGCTGTTTGCCGATTTCGAGGCGCGCGCCAACCGCGCGGCCGGCCACCTGCGCGTCAACGGCGTGTGGCAGGCAGGGCCGGTGCGCCGGCCCGATGCGCAGTCGGCCGCCGGCGGCGTCAGCTCCACGGTGCGCGACATGGCGCGCTGGATGACCATGCTGTTGGACGAGGGCCGCTTCGAGGGCCGCCAGGTGGTCGATGCGCAGGCGCTGCGCACGGCGCTGTCGCCGCAGATGCTGCAGTCGCCGGCCGGCAGCGGCGAGCCCGCCCGCTACTACGGCTTCGGCTTCAACGTGGGCGTGTCCGAGGCGGGGCGCACCACCTACAGCCACTCGGGCGCCTTCGGCACGGGCAGCGCGACCAGCTTCACCGTCATGCCCGAGCTCAAGCTGGGCATCGTGGTGCTGACCAACGGCATGCCCATCGGCGTGCCCGAGATCGTGGTCTCGCAGTTCCTGGAGCAGGTCGAATGGGGCCGCCAGCGCCAGGACTGGGAGAGCATCTGGACCAAGCGGCTGGCACCCATCATGCAGCCGCATGGCGAATTGGTGGGCAAGACCCGGCCCAGCTTTCCCCGCCCGCCCCGGCCGCTGGGCGCCTATGTGGGCAGCTACGCCAACCGCTTCTACGGACCGGCCCAGGTCAGCCTGCAGACGGGTGGCGGGGGGCTGCAGGTCAGCCTGGGTTCGCAGCGCATGCTGCTCAGCCACTGGGATGGCGAAGTCTTCAGCTTCGTGCCCGAGGGCGATTCGCCGGGCAGCCTGTCCAAGGCCACGTTCGACGGCAACCAGCTCACGCTGGAGTATTTCGACGATGTGCTGACGCCGGCCGGCGTCAGTGCGGGGATAGGGCGCTTTTCCCGCTGAGGGTGGCCTGCTCCGCGCCGTTGTGCAGGTGATCGCCGGGCACGGGCAGCCAGGCGGCCAGCACGGTGGCGCCGGGTTCTGAATCCATGTCCAGATGGCCGCCCAGGCGCTGCAGCCGCGCCTGCATGCTGCGCAGGCCCACGCCCATGCCGGCCTGCTGCACGGCGGCCACGGCAAAGCCTGCGCCGTCGTCGGTGATGCGCAGCATCAGCCAATGCGGCTCGGGCCACTGCAGCTGCACCTGCACGCACTGGGCGCGGCTGTGCTTGATCACATTGGCCAGCGCTTCCTCCAGCACGCGCGTCAGCGCCAGGCACTGCAGCGCACCGGGCGGCTGCGGCCAGGCGGCCGGCACCTGCCAGTCGGACTGCATGTCCAGCGCGTCGAACAGGCTGGCAAAGCGGTGGCGCAGCGGCGCGATCCAGGCCTGGGGCGTGTCCGGCACGGTGACGGAGACGCTGGTGCCGCTGTCGATCATCTGGCGCAGGTCGTCGCGCAGCAGCTTGAGCACGGACAGGAACTGGCGGTTGTGCATGGGGGTGCCGGCCTGCTCCACCATGGCGATGGAGCGCACCAGGGAGCCGCCCAGGCTGTCGTGCAGGTCGTGCGCCAGCTGCATCCGTTCCTGCAGCCGCGAGTGGCTGAGCGCCAGCGCATGCTCGCGCGCCAGCGTGCCGCCGAGCTCGTCGCAGGCACGCGCCACGCTGTCGGTCAGCTCCTGGTTGAACTGTTCGATGCGGCGCATGCTGAGCACGAACTGGCGGCCCAGCACCATGGACAGGGCCAGCATGGTCAGCGGCGCGGTATAGGGCATCCAGGGCGTGGCGGGGCCAATCACCTTCTTGAGCGCCAGCATGTCGTGCAGGCCCGCGCACAGGAAGACCAGCAGGCAGGCCGCGTAGACCAGGTGGCCCGGCTCGCGCGTGCGCCAGGCGTGCAGCGGAAAGTGCAGCGACACGGCCACGCAGATGCCGAAGTACACCAGGCCGATGTGCAGCACGCCGTCCACCAGCCACCAGGGCGCGAAGATGGCGGCGGCCATGCCGGCCAGCGTCAGCGCCCACAGCAGCTTTTCCAGCCGGGGCAGGTGCAGCCTGCCGAAGCGCCAGGTGAACAGGCAAAAGCTCTGGCCGAACAGCAAAAAGACCAGCAGGTTGCCGCGTGCCACGGCCAGGGTGTCGGGGAAGGGCCAGGCCTCGGTGGCCAGGATATTGGCCAGGAACAGCGCCCAGCAGAAGGCATTGAGCGCGTACCAGCCAAAGGCCTTGCTGGCGCGCCGCTGCAGCCAGGCAAAGGCGAACAGCACGCCCAGCACCAGCGAGACCACGATGTTCATGGCAAACAGCGTGCGCTGGTCCCACCAGGTCTGCTCGTGCCACTGGCGCAGCGCCTCGGGCTCGCCCAGGCGCACCTCGCCCAGGCCCGGCGTCTGCTCGGCCAGGCCGTGCACGCGTATCCACACGCTGTTGGTGCCCGCATGCAGGGCGGATTCGGGCAGCAGCCAAAAGCGCGGCATGTTCCAGCTGCGCGACAGGGGCTCGGCCAGGTGCCGGTCGCGCCACAGCAGGTCGCCGTTCACGAAGACCTCGCCGGCCATGACCATGGAGTGCAGGGCCAGCGCCACGGAATCGGCGGCGGGAGCGGTGGCAGAAGCGGCAGCGGGGTGAGCGCAGCCGCGCTGCCAGTCGATGCGGTACCAGACGGCGCCGCTGTAGCCGGGCCAGCGGTCCAGCCAGTGGTCGGGCAGGGTCACGCTGTGCCAGTCGCGTACCGCGCTGGCGATGGGCGGCGGCCCCAGGCCTGCCGCCTTGGCGGACTGGATGGACAGGATCTGCGGCAGGCAGGCCTGGGCCAAGGCGCAGGTACTGCACAGGAGGACCGCCAGGCCCAGGGCCTGGCCCAGAGCGAAGTGCCGCACCGGGCCGAACCACCGGCGCCACCCGCCCACGGCCGTCAGCCCAGCAATCCGCGCACGCGTGCCGTGTTGACGGCGCGCGTGCGCGAGGACACGGCCAGCTTGCGGTAGATGTGCTTGATGTGGCATTCCACCGTGTAGCGCGACAGGTGCAGCTGCTCGGCGATCTCGCGGTTGGTCAGGCCATCGGCCACCAGGCGCAGGATCTGGCTTTCGCGCGCGCTCAGCGTGGACTCGGTGCCGCTGCTCTCCGGCGTGGCGGGTGCCGCGCCCTGCAGCTCGGCGATCACGCGGCGCGCGATGAAGGGGTCGATGGGGGCGCCGCCGCGCAGCACGCTGCGGATGGACAGCGACACTTCCAGGTCGTCGCGCTCCTTGAGCACATAGCCGGTGGCGCCTGCGCGCAGCGCCGCGAGGATGGCATCCTCCGTGCTCCAGGCCGAGATCACCAGGATGCCCACGGCCGGGTCTGCGCTGCGCATCTCGGCGATCAGGTCGATGCCGCTGCCGTCGGGCAGGCCCAGGTCCACCAGGGCCAGGGCCACGGGCTCGGCCAGGCAGGCGCGGGCCTGGGCCAGGGAGCCGGCGAACAGCAGGGCATCGGGCGTGTAGCCCAGCTGGCCCAGCACGGACTGCAGCCGCTGGCGGATCAGCGGCTCGTCCTCCACCACCAGCACCGGGGCCGGAAGCGTGGACTCTGGGACAAGCAGGTGGGCGGGCATGGAAAAGGCGTGCGCAGCGGCGGGCGTAAAAAGGGGCAGGATGGCCGCCCGACTGTGGGCGAAGCCCGCATCTTTGCATATCCCTGAAAACTGGTAATCGCGGGGGCGCGCGCCGCTGCGCCGTCCATAATTCCGGCCCGGGCCGCACGGGCGGACCCTGGCAACGACACCTACCGAAAGGACGCCGCCGCATGGCACGCGTACGTGACCCTGCTGGCTACGATGGCCAGCGTGAAATGATCCTCTCCCACGCCGCCCAGCTGTTCGCGCAGCGCGGCTATGCGGGCACCTCCATGAACGAGGTGGCTGCGGCCTGCGGCGTCTCCAAGGCCACGCTCTACCACTATGTGCTCGACAAGCACGACCTGGCCGTGCGCATTGCCGAAGAGCATGTGCTGCGTCTCGAAGCCCTGGTCAACGACACCCTGCAGGCCCATGCCGATCCCGAGCAGCGCCTGCATGCGCTGATCCGCGGCTTCGGCCAGGAGTACGCCCAGGCCCAGAATGCCCACCGCGTGCTGACCGAGGACGTGCGCTTTCTGCGCGAGGAAGACCAGCAGCGCATCCTGGACGTGGAGCGCCGCGTGGTCGCGGCCTTTGCGCAGACCATTGCCCAGGTGCGCGGCGAGCCCGCCGACAGCGCCCTGGGCAAGCCCCTGGCCATGCTGCTGTTCGGCATGATCAACTGGACCTTCACCTGGCTCAAGCCGGGTGGAACGCTGGACCATGACGCCATTGGCACCATGGTGTCCCAGCTGTTCTTCGGCGGCGTGCGCGCGGTCAGCGTGCCGGATGGCAAGAAGCCGCGCAAGGCCCGCCAGGCCTAGGCTCGGCCCGGTTCCTTACCACCTGCGCTGCACGACCACGAAGCGGTCTGCCACGAAGGCCAGCGTGGTGTAGCTGGCATTGGCCGCGGGGTTGCCGCCCGTGGCGTGGAAGTCCGAGAAGCCTGCCGACTGGTTGACCATCACGCCCTGCGTGAGGTTGATGGACAGGGCCACGCGCGAGCGCAGCGCCGAGGCCGCCACGGCATCGACGAAGGCCGCATCCGTGGAGTACAGGCCCAGCGTCATCGCGCCATGCGCGCGCACGCTGCGCTCGGCCAGCTCGCGCGCGGCCTGGGCCGAGGGCACGGCCACCAGGTAGGAGACGGGGCCGAAGCATTCGCGCTCGTAGATGGCAGCGTCCGCCACGTCCAGCGCGCGCAGCGCGGGCGTGCGCACCTCGGCCTGCGGGTACTCGGGATGGGTGAGCTTTTGCGAGGCGCGCACGGCGCGGCCCACGGTGGCGGCCTGTTCCACGCGCTCCACGGTCTGCGCAGAGCCTATGGCGCCCAGCACGGTGAAGGCCACCTTGGGATCGGCCAGCAACTGGTCTATGGCGGCGGCCAGATCGGCGCCGAACTGCTCGAAGCTCTTGTGGCCCTGGTCAGTCTCTATGCCGCCGGCCGGAATCAGCAGGTTCTGCGTGGTGGTGCACATCTGGCCGCTGTACAGCGACAGTGACAGGGCCAGATTGCGCAGCATGCCTGCGTAGGCATCGGTGGACTCGATCACCACCAGGTTCACGCCGGCCATCTCGGCATACAGGCGTGCCTGCGGCGCATGCGCCTGCAGCCACTGGCCGAAGGCATTGCCGCCCGTGAAGTCGATGGAGGCCACGGCCGCATGCGTGGCCAGGGCCTGGGTCAATTCGGGCTTGTCGCTCACGGCCAGGGTCACGAGGTTGGGGTCCAGGCCCTGCTCGGTCAGCACATCGCGCAGCACGCTCACGGTGAGCGCGGCCGGCAGCACGGCGTTGGGGTGGGGCTTGACGATCACGGGGTTGCCCGTGGCCAGCGCGGCGAACAGGCCCGGGTAGGTGTTCCAGGTCGGGAAGGTGGCGCAGCCGATGACCAGGGCCACGCCACGCCCCACGATCTCGAAGCGCTTGTGCAGCACGGCGGGCGCATGCTTGCCCTGGGGCTTTTCCCAGACGGCCTCGGCAGGCACGTCGGCCATGGCCTTCCAGGCCACGGCAATGGCTTCCAGGGCGCGGTCCTGGGCATGCGGGCTGCCGGCCTGGAAGGCCATCATCGCGCCCTGGCCCGTGGTCAGCATCACGGCATGCGCGATCTCGAAGCTGCGCTGGTGGATGCGCGTCAGCGCCTCCAGCAGCACGCCGGTGCGGCCCTGGGGTCCCAGCGCCTGCCACGCAGGCTCGGCCGCCTGGGCGGCATCCACCAGCGCCTGGGCATCGCACTCGGGGTAGCGGATGTCCAGGGCCACGCCATAGGGCGACTGCTCGGTGGCCACGCGGGCGCATTCACCGGGCTGGCGCAGCGGATAGTCCTGGCCGAACAGCGCCTGCACGGCGGCGTGGCCCTGGGCCTGGGCGGTTTCGCCATAGACCTTGGGCGAGGGCGCCTCGGGGAAGGGCGACCAGTGGCCCCGGCGGGACAGGGCCTGCAGCGCGTCGTCGAGCAGGGGGCGGTGGCGTTCGTAGAGGGCGTGGGCGGGCATGGGATGTCTCCTGGGTTGGAATGTGGCGTCGCTATCAGGGTTAGTACCGGACAACAAGCCTTGTTGCTCAAGAAAGCTGCATCTTATAATCCTACCGTCCGGTCGGTCAATTATTCTGAACCCCTTGCCTCACGACGCCAGAACCCCGATGAACAAAGACCTGCGCCCCGCCCCCGGCGAACTCGACCCCATCGAAACCGCCAGCCGCGACGAGATCGCCTCGCTGCAGCTGCAGCGCCTGCGCTGGTCGCTGCAGCACGCCTACGACAACGTGCCGCACTACCGCCGCGCCTTCGATGAAAAGGGCGTGCATCCGTCCGACCTGCGCACGCTGTCCGACCTGGCCCGCTTTCCCTTCACCACCAAGAAGGACCTGCGCGAGAACTACCCGTTCGGCATGTTCGCCGTGCCGCGCCAGAAGGTCGCGCGCGTACATGCCTCCTCGGGGACCACGGGCAAGCCCACGGTCGTGGGCTACACGTTGAATGACATCGACAACTGGGCGAACCTGGTGGCGCGCTCCATCCGCGCGGCGGGCGGGCGGCCCGGCGACATGGTGCATGTGGCCTACGGCTACGGCCTGTTCACGGGCGGCCTGGGTGCGCACTACGGTGCCGAGCGCGCGGGCTGCACCGTGGTGCCCATGTCGGGCGGGCAGACCGAAAAGCAGGTGCAGCTGATCCAGGACTTCCGGCCCGACATCATCATGGTCACGCCCAGCTACATGCAGGTGATCGTGGAGGAGATGCAGCGCCAGGGCCTGGACCCGCGCGAGAGCTCGCTCAAGATCGGCATCTTCGGCGCCGAGCCCTGGACCGAGGCCATGCGCCGCGAGATCGAGGGGAAGGCGGGGCTGGATGCCGTGGACATCTACGGCCTGTCCGAAGTCATGGGCCCGGGCGTGGCCAGCGAATGCGTGGAGAGCAAGGACGGGCCGGTGATCTGGGAAGACCATTTCTATCCCGAGATCATCGACCCCGACACGGGCGAGGTGCTGCCCGACGGAAGCGAGGGCGAGCTGGTCTTCACGTCGCTGTCCAAGGAAGCCATGCCCATCATTCGTTACCGCACGCGGGACCTGACGCGGCTGCTGGCGCCGACTTCGCGCAGCTTCCGGCGCATGGGCAAGATCGTTGGGCGCAGCGACGACATGATGATCATCCGCGGCGTCAACGTCTTTCCGACCCAGATCGAGGAAATCGTGCTGGCCAATGCCAGCCTCACGGGCCTGTACCAGATGCACATCAGCCGTGAAGGCCTGCTGGACACCGTCGAGGTGCACTGCGAGCTGCAGCCGCAGCGGCGCGGCCTGGGCGATGCCGAGCGCGGCGAGATCGCGCAGTGGGTGCAGCAGCGCATCAAGACCCTGGTGGGCATTTCCACGGCGGTGCGCGTCTTCGATCCCGACACCATCGAGCGCACGCAGACCGGCAAGGCCCGGCGCGTGTACGACAAGCGGCCGCGCTGAGGCACCGCCGGCCGTCGTCAACCATTTCATTCAAGGAGATCGCACATGTATACCCAGGCCATGGACACCATGGGCAAGGAAGCGGGCGATGGCGGCAAGGCCGTGCGCTCGGCCGACGAAATGCGCCTGCAGCAGCGCTTTGACGAGCGCATCGATGCCGGCGAATTCATCGAGGCCAAGGACTGGATGCCCGACAACTACCGCAAGACGCTGCTGCGCCAGATCAGCCAGCACGCGCACAGCGAGATCGTCGGCATGCTGCCCGAGGGCAACTGGATCAGCCGCGCGCCCACGCTCAAGCGCAAGGCCATCCTGCTGGCCAAGGTGCAGGACGAGGGCGGCCATGGCCTGTACCTCTACGCCGCCGCCGAGACGCTGGGCAGCAGCCGCGACCAGATGCTGCACGCGCTGCACACGGGCAAGGCCAAGTACAGCTCCATCTTCAACTACCCCACGCTGACCTGGGCCGACATGGGCACCATCGGCTGGCTGGTGGACGGCGCGGCCATCATGAACCAGGTGCCCATCTGCCGCTGCTCCTATGCGCCCTATGCGCGCGCCATGGTGCGCATCTGCCGCGAGGAGAGCTTTCACCAGCGCCAGGGCTACGAGGCGCTGCTGACCATGATGCAGCAGGGCACCGAGGCGCAGAAGGCCATGGTGCAGGACGCCGTCAACCGCTGGTGGTGGCCGTCCATCATGATGTTCGGCCCACCCGACGATCAGTCGCCCAACAGCGCGCAGTCCATGCGCTGGGGCATCAAGCGCATCTCCAACGACGCGCTGCGCCAGAAGTTCATCGACGCCACGGTGGACCAGGCCAAGGTGCTGGGCGTGACCCTGCCCGACCCCGACCTGAAATGGAACGAGGCGCGCCAGGCCCATGACCATGGCCCCATCGACTGGGACGAGTTCTGGCGCGTGATCGCCGGAGACGGCCCCTGCAACCGCGAGCGCCTGGGCGCCCGCGTCAAGGCCTGGGACGAAGGCGCCTGGGTGCGCGAGGCCGCCCTGGCCCATGCCCGCAAGCAGACACAGAGAAACCAGACCCGCAAGGAGGCCGCATGACCGCCGTCGAACAGAACATCACCAACGAATGGCCGCTGTGGGAAGTTTTCGTCCGCAGCAAGGCCGGCCTGGACCACAAGCACTGCGGCAGCCTGCATGCGGCCGACCCGCAGATGGCGCTGCAGATGGCGCGCGATGTCTACACGCGGCGCCAGGAGGGCGTGAGCGTCTGGGTGGTGCGCTCGGACCAGATCGTGGCCAGCGACCCCGGCGACAAGGACATGTTCTTCGACCCGGCCCAGGACAAGGTCTACCGCCATCCGACCTTCTACCAGTTGCCGCCCTCGGTGGACCACATGTGAGCGGGGAGCTGCCATGAACGCCTCCGCCTCCTCCATCGCCATCGACGCCCGGCCCGAGGTGCAGTACCTGCTGCGCCTGGGCGATACCTGCCTGATCCTGGCCCAGCGCCTGGGCCAGTGGTGCGGCCACGCGCCCATCCTCGAAGAGGACATCGCCATGACCAACATGGCGCTGGACCTCGTCGGCCAGGCGCGTGCGCTGCTCACGCGCGCCGGCCAGCTCGAAGGCCGCGCGCACGACGAGGACCAGCTCGCCTTTCTGCGCGACGAACGCGACTACTTCAACGCCACGCTGGCCGAGCTGCCGCGCGGCGACTTCGCCTTCACCGTGCTGCGCAACGCCATGGCCGCCACCTGGCTGCGCCTGATGTGGGAGCGCCTGGTGCACTCCAGCGATGCCGAGCTGGCCGCCATTGCCGGCAAGGCGCTCAAGGAGGCGCGCTACCACGAGCAGCACGCGGGCGACTGGGTGGTGCGCCTGGGCGACGGCACCGAGGAATCGCGCCAGCGCATGGAGGCGGCGCTGGCCCAGCTGTGGCGCTATGCGGCCGAGCTGTTCACCGACGACGCCACGGACGCTGCCGCGCGCGCCAGCGGCCTGGGCCCGGCCTGGTCCGAGCTGCGCGAGCCCTGGCAGGCCGAGATGGCCGCCCTGCTGCAGGAGGCCACGCTGGGCATGCCGGCCGAATCCGCCTTTCGCAGCACGGGCCGCAACGGCGTGCACAGCGAGCACATGGGCTTCATCCTGGCCGAGATGCAGCATCTGCAGCGCGCCTATCCGGGCGGGGTGTGGTGATGGCTGCCGCACGGCTTGTGGCCGTCACATCTGCCTTGGCCGAGCGCGAGCGCCTGGCCTGGGCCGCGCTGCAGGACGTGCCCGACCCCGAGGTGCCCGTGATCTCGGTCTGCGAACTGGGCATCGTGCGCGAGGTCCATGCCCTGCCCGAAGGCCAGGGCATGGAGATCGTGCTCACGCCCACCTACTCGGGCTGCCCCGCCACCGAGGTCATCGAGCGCAGCGTGCTCGAGGCCATCGAGGCCGCGGGCCTGGGCCCCGCGCGCGCCGTGCTGCGCCGCGCCCCCGCCTGGACCACGGACTGGATCAGCGACGACGGCCGGCGCAAGCTGCGCGAGTACGGCATCGCGCCGCCCGGGCGCTGCGGCGACGCCGGCCTGCCGGAAGGCACCTCGCCCATCCGCCTGGTGCGCCGCCGCCAGGGCATTGCCGTGCCCGAGCCCGTTGCCTGCCCGCACTGCGGCAGCGTGCACACCGAGCGGCTTTCGGCCTTTGGCGCCACGGCCTGCAAGGCCCTGCACCGCTGCCTGGACTGCCGCGAACCCTTCGAACACTTCAAGCCGATATGACCACGACCACGATGTTCCACCCGCTGCGCGTGCGCAGCATTGCGCCCGACACGGCCGAGGCCGTGGTCGTCTCCTTCGACGTGCCGCCCGCGCTGCGCGAGGTCTTCGGCTTCACCCAGGGCCAGTACCTGACCCTGCGCCACCAGATCGACGGCCAGGACCTGCGCCGCAGCTACTCCATCTGCGCAGGCGTGGATGACGGCGAGCTGCGCGTGGGCGTGCGCAAGGTGCGCGGCGGCCAGTTCTCCAACTGGATCAACGAGCATCTGCGCCCCGGCGACACGCTGCAGGTCATGGCGCCCCAGGGCCGCTTCTTCGTGCCCATCGAGCCCGGGGCCGCGCGCCACCATGTGGGCGTCGCCGGCGGCAGCGGCATCACGCCCATCCTGTCCATCATGAAGACCGTGCTGGCGCGCGAGCCCGCCAGCCGCTTCACGCTGATCTACGGCAACCGCCAGCTGCAGTCCACCATGTTCAAGGAGGAGATCGAGGACCTCAAGAACCGCTACATGTCGCGGCTGTCGCTGCAGCATGTGTTCTCGGACGAGCACACCGACCTGCCGCTGAACATGGGCGTGATGGACCGCAGCAAGATCGCCGAATTCCTGCAGGGCGTGGTGCCGGCCGCGCACATCGACCATGTCTACATCTGCGGACCCTTCCAGATGAACGACGAGGCCGAGGCCGCCCTGCTGGCCGCCGGCGTGCCCGAGGAGCGCATCCACATCGAGCGCTTCGGCGTGGCCCTGCCGGCCGCAGGCCAGGGCACGGTGGGCGCCGTGGTGCACGAGGCCCAGCCCGGCGACGCCGCCACCGCCCGCATCACCCTGGTGCGCGACGGCCTCTCGCGCGAGATCCCCTTCACGCGCGGCCAGGCCAGCATCCTGGACGCGGCCTCCTCGGCCGGGCTGGAAGTGCCCTATTCCTGCACCTCGGGCGTCTGCGGCACCTGCCGCGCCAAGGTGGTCGAGGGCGAAGTGCGCATGGAGCGCAACTTCGCCCTCGACAAGAACGAGGTCGCCTGCGGCTTCGTGCTGACCTGCCAGGCGCATCCGCTGACCGAGCGCGTGGTGCTGTCGTTCGATGAGCGGTGAGGGCGCCTGCGTTCTGGCGCAGGGCAGGAAGACTCAGGGAAACAGTGTCGAAAGCATGTGCTTTGGCACTGGCAGCCCATCAGATGCTTCGATGAAGTGCAGACCCTTGGATGCGGGCTGTATGGACTGAAACGCGGAAGGAAAGCGCGGCAGCTGCACATGGTGCTTGCTCTTGCATTCCTCGCAGGCGTGGAACTGCGGCTGGAAGACTTTGTTTTTATGGCTTCCCACGGGACCGTTGGCATCCCAGACGGCCAGCGATGCCTCGGTGGAAACCGGCTTGCACAGGTTCTTCCAGTCCAGTGCCCCGTGCACGACCATGTAGAAGCCAATCAGGTTGGAAACGAGGTCTTCCTGGCTGAATCCACTGTCTGTGAGGAGCGACATGGATGCCTGCAGGCTCTCGAAGCCCATGGAAACCTCCATGAATATGGCCAGGGCCACGGAGCGCTTCGCTGAAAGAGACAGGCCTTTCTTGACGAGATAGAACTTGGCAAATTCCTGGGTCAGGCCAAAGCGCCCCATGGATTGCTTGTATTGAATCAGATGGCTGTCGGAGTGACCGGGAATCCCGATGCCGCGCTCATGCAGTATGTCTTTCCAGAGATAGGCCGCACTGGCGTAGCGATTGCGATGGCTCTCGACCGATTGGAGGTGGCCCAGGTCAATCCATCCGCAGTTGCAGGTATAGATGAGTCTTCGGGGTATGTGGGATCTGCTGGACATGTTCAGTCGTAATGGGTGAGCGTGACCTTGCACAGGCCTGTTGCCATTGCCTGGGTGACCGCCAGTACGGCAACTTCGCCGGCCGATGACGCGTATTGCGCGTATTGGACAAGGCGATCTCCCTCGGGGACAAACGATGCGGCGGCATTTTCGGCATCGATGGATCTCTGGTGGAAATCCTTCTGGCGCAGGTAGCTGGTGATGGCCGCAGTGGCCTCGGTGATGTCCTTGGCGCTGGTCTCGAAGGTCATCTCGGACTGCGGGGGCTTGTTGCCATCACCGACGGAGCCGAAGTAGGCGGGCTGCGCCATCGTCCCTGTCGCTGGCGCATTGCGTATCAGGGAAGAGATGCCTACGTAATATCTGAGCGATCCCCGCTCAGGCGAGTAGTCCTCCTGGGAGATGAGAAACCCATACACGGCCAACCAGGATGCGGATGCGGCAAAGACCAGGAGGACAAGGCCCAAGATAACGGATCTGAGTCGCATGGAAGAGGTGGGACGGGTTTGGGGAGGTGACAGCGGTCCAGATCCTAAATGAGCGGGCTGAAATCTTTATTTCAAAAGAGTAACTTTTTGAAATAGAGAAATTTCTGAATGACCCATTCGATATTTGACGGATTTCTCTTTGCGAAAGAGCAGGCCGCGTCTGCCCCAGGAAAGCAAGCGGTCTGCCAGCGCTGGAAAACCATGCCCGGGGCAGGTTTCCTACTCGATGCCGATATCCAGCCGCGACACCAGTGCCCGGCCGTGTTCGTTCAGGCCCGTCACCTCGACCGTGCTGCCGTGCTTGCGCAGGCGCTGGCAGACCTTGTCCAGCGCATTGACGGCCGTGATGTCCCAGAAATGGGCGTTGTCGAGCGCGATGCGCACCGGCTGGCCTTCGATGTCCCGCACGTCGAAGGCATCGACCAGCAGGTCGGCTGAGGCGAAGAAGACCTGGCCCGAGACGCGGTAGGTCAGGCCTGCGCCGTCCTCCTTCTTCTCGACGGACAGCAGCCTTGAGACCTTGAAGGTGAAGAACACCCCGCTGAGCAGCACGCCGACGCCCACGCCGGCGGCCAGGTTGTCCGTGGCGACGGTGACCACCACGGTGGCCAGCATGACGGCGCTGGACAGCTTGGGATGCCTGAGCAGGGCGCGGGCCGATCCCCAGTCCAGCGTGGAGGCCGACACCATCACCATGATGGCCACCAGCGCCGCCACCGGCACCTGCGACACCCAGGGCTTGAGCAGCACCATCAGGATGAGCAGGAAGGCGCCCGCGAACAGCGTGGACAGCCGGCCCCGGCCGCCGTAGCGCACATTGCCCACGGTCTGGCCGATCATGGCGCAGCCGGCAATGCCGCCGAACAGGCTGGCCGCGATGTTGGCCACGCCGATGCCGCTGCACTCGCGGTTCTTGGAGCTGGGCGTGTCCGTGAGTTCATCGACCACGCTGGCCGTCATCATGGACTCCAGCAATCCCACCATGGCGATCGCCAGCGCGGGCAGGGCGATCAGGCGCAGCGTCTCCAGCGACCACGGCACCTGCGGCAGCCCGAAGCTGGGCAGGCCGTCCGGCAGCAGGCCCAGGTCGGCGACCGTCTTCAGGGGAAGGTCGAGCCATTGCGCCGCCACCGTCAGCACCACGATGCAGACCAGGGGCGAGGGCACGGCCGTGGTCAGCCGGGGCAGGCCGTAGATGATCAGCAGGCCGGCGCCCACCATGGCCCAGGTGGCGGCATTGGCGCCGATCAGGTGCGGCATCTGGGCCGAGAAGATCAGGATGGCCAGCGCATTGACGAAGCCCGTGCGCACCGAGCCCGACACATAGCGCATCAGCACGCCCAGGCGCAGCAGGCCGAACAGGATCTGCACGGCCCCCGCAAGAATGCCGGCCGCAAAAAGGTATTGCACGCCATGTGCATGCACCAGCGGAGCGGCCACCAGGGCGACCGAGCCCGCAGCCGCCGACACCATGGCCGGGCGCGCGCCCGTGAAGGCGATGACGATGCTGATGATGAAGGAGGCGAACAGCCCGACGGCGGGATCGACCCCGGCCACGAAGGAGAAGGCGATGACCTCGGGGATCAGCGCAAAGGTGGCCACCGCGCCGGCCATGAGCTCGCGCGGAATGCTGGGCGCCCACTCGGCGCGAAAGGGATGGGGGTGTTTCGACATGGAAATGGCCAGCCCCGCCGCGCTGGGTGTGGCAGGGCGGGGCAGGATTTTGTAGACGGGAATGAACATGCCGGGCGTCGGGCGATGCCCGAAACCTGGCGGCTTGTACGGTTCGGCCGTGCTACGGCGGCGCCAGGCGGGTGCAGCCCGAGCGCCGGCTCTGCGAGCCGCGCGCGATGCGGGCCAGCGTGAAGCTGTGAAGGCGTGCGGCATCGCGGCTGCGCGCTTGGCGAGCCCCTGGTTGACGGTGCCGTTGGACTGAAATCACGGGCGCGATTGTACGAGGGGGTGCTGCCTGCCGTGGGATGGACCCCTGGCCGCAATCAGTCGTAGTGCGCCATGGTGGCGCGGTAGCGCACAGGGCCTTGCTCGGCCGATGAGGCCTGCACCACTTCCACGTAGACGACTTGGTCCGAAGCCGCCGTGTACCTGGCATGGCGAACGCGCCGCCCCATGCCGTAGGAGGGGCCGGGCGTTTCGTCGTCCGCAGTTCGGGAATAGCCTTTGCCGAGCAGGTAGGCATCGAAGGCGTGCGTGGCGGGGCCAATGCTTGCGAACTCCACGTCATAGGACACCAGGCCGTGTGGCGGCTTGTTGCCGTCGCCTACGGTGCCGAAGTACTCCGCCTTGCCCAGCGCACCCACCAGCGGCGCATGGCGCACCAGTGACGAGATGCCGATGTAGTAGGTGAAGCTGCCGGGCTCGGGCATGTAGTCCTCCTGCGAGATCAGGCAGAGGGCTGCAGCCAGCCAGCCGAACACGGCCAGCGGCAGGCACAGGACAAGACTCCACAACAGGGTTCTGGCACGCGGCAGGGGCATGGGATTTGTCGTCGGGCGCCTGGAAAAACAAAAACCCGCTTTCCGGGGAAAGCGGGTCTGGATGCTCAAGAACCTTGATGGTCCGGATCAGAACGGAATGTCGTCATCCATATCGTCAAAGCCCGAGGCTGCGCGCTGCGGCGGGGGTGCCATGGGTGCGGGAGCGGGGCGCTGGGGAGGGGCCTGGCGCGGTGCGGGCGCTGCCATGGGGGCAGGGGCCGGGCGGCGCTGTTGTTGCTGCTGGGGAGGAGCGTCGTAGCCGCTGTCGCCGTAGCCTTCATCGCCGTAGCCGCCGCCTTGCTGGCCACCGCCGCCGCCCTGGCGGCTGCCCAGCATCTGCATGCTGTCGGCACGGATTTCGGTGGCGTAGCGTTCCTGGCCGGAGGCCTGGTCGGTCCACTTGCGGGTGCGCAGGCTGCCTTCGACATAGACCTGGCTGCCCTTGCGCAGGTACTGGCCCACGATTTCGGCCAAACGGCCGTTGAAGACCACGCGGTGCCACTCGGTGGCTTCCTTGTTCTCGCCGGTGTTCTTGTCGCGCCAGCGGTCGGTGGTGGCGATGGTCACGTTGGCCACCTGATCGCCACTCGGGAAGGTGCGCATTTCGGGGTCGCGTCCGAGGTTGCCGACGATGATGACTTTGTTGACGGATGCCATGAGTGAAATACCTTTACATAGGGAAGTGGCCCGGGCATAGAGGGATGGATCCCGGGCCAGACGCGCCATTGTGCCGCAAGCCGTCCGCCGATGGCAGGGGGCGGATATCCCGTGGCAACCGTCTGTGGCGGCGGCTTGTAACCGTCTGAAAATCCGCCGTTCAGCCGTGGCGGCCCACGGGGCGCAGCGGCCAGGTGACGACCAGCCACAGCACGGCCAGGACGCTCGTCAGGGTGAACAGGCCCGGCATGCCAGCCCATTTGGCGACGGCGCCGCCCAACGCGCCGCCTGCGAACAGGCCCAGCGATTGCAGGGTGTTGTAGGCGCCCAGCGCCGCGCCGCGCAGCGGGGCCGGGGCCATGCGCGATACCAGGCTGGGCTGGGTGGCCTCCAGCGCGTTGAAGCCGCAGAAGAACACGAACATCAGCACGGCCATGGCCCACAGTGGCGGCTGCGCGCCGCCGGCCGCCAGCAGGCCCAGGCCGATCTGCACGAGGGTGATCAGGGCGATGGCGCCCAGCAGGGCCGCGCGCAGGCGCCCGCGCCGCTCCATGGCGAACAGGCCGCCCATGGCGGCGAAGGACAGCACCACGGCCGGCAGGTAGACATGCCAGTGCGCCTGCTTGTCCAGGCCTGCCTGCACCAGCATGGCGGGCACGGCCACCCACATGGACATCTGTACGGTGTGCAGCACGAACACGCCCAGGTTCAGCCGCACCAGGTCGCCGTGGCGCCACAGATCGGCCATGCGGCCGCGCGGCTGGTCGGCGTGGCGCGCGGGCTCGGGCGGGACGACCCAGAGCACGACGGCAATGCCCGCCAGCGCCAGGGCGCAGGTCAGGCCGAAGATGCCGGGCAGCCCGCCCCAGGCCGCCAGCAGGGGACTGAGCACCAGGGCCAGCGCGAACATGAGGCCGATGCTGCCGCCCACCATGGCCATGGCCTTGGTGCGCACGCTGTCGCGCGTGAGGTCGGCCAGCAGCGCGGTCACGGCGGCCGAGACGGCGCCTGCGCCCTGCAGGCCCCGGCCCCACATCAGGCCCAGCAGCGAGTCGGCCGTGGCCGCCAGCAGGCTGCCCGCCGCAAAGACCAGCAGCCCGGCGACGATGACGCGCTTGCGCCCGAAACGGTCCGAAGCCAGGCCCAGGGGCAGCTGGAACACGGCCTGGGTGAGCCCGTACAGGCCCATGGCCAGGCCGATCATGGCCGGATCGTCACCGCCCGGGTACTTGCGGGCCTCCAGCGCGAACACCGGCAGCACCAGGAACAGGCCCAGCATGCGCAGCGCAAAGATCAGCGCCAGGCTGGCGCTGGATCGGCGTTCCTGCGAGGTCATGCGGCCCGATGCGGCCGAAGAGGGGGCTGGCGCCTGGGCGCCGTGGACGGGTGTGGGGGAATCGAGCACGGGGTGCACTGTTGTGGGGGCAAGCAATCCGCCATTCTCGCCCATAGGCCGGCGCTGCGGGGTGGCTGGGTTATGCAAGGCAGTGCAAGACAGTTTTGTGAATGGGCGTCGCAGAAGGCCCTGCCGCCCCGCAGACCGAGCCGCCATGCGGTGGCACGGGTTCTGACCTATCATGGCGGGTTCGCCTTCGCAGGGGTTTTCCCGATGCCTGGTTCCCACACGATTTCCGAAGACGGCGGCCTGGACCGGGCCGCCGACTCCCGCTCCCAGCCCGACGGCCGCTACCTTGGCCTGGCGCTGGCGCAGTCACGCATCGCCATCCGCGGTGCGCGCACGCACAACCTCAAGAACATCGACCTGGACATTCCGCGCAACCGGCTGGTGGTGATCACCGGGCTGTCGGGCTCGGGCAAGTCCAGCCTGGCTTTCGACACGTTGTATGCCGAGGGCCAGCGCCGCTATGTGGAGAGCCTGTCGGCCTATGCGCGCCAGTTCCTGGGGCGGCTGGACAAGCCCGATGTGGACCTGATCGAGGGCCTGTCGCCCGCCATCAGCATCGAGCAGAAGGCCACCAGCCACAACCCGCGCTCCACCGTGGGCACGGTGACCGAGATCAACGACTACCTGCGCCTGCTGTTCGCACGCGCCGGCACGCCCTACTGCCCCGACCACAACCTGCCGCTGCAGTCCCAGACCATCAGCCAGATGGTGGATGCGGCCCTGGCCCTGCCCGAGGACACGCGCCTCATGGTGCTGGGGCCGCTGGCGCGCAACAAGAAGGGCGAGTTCGCCGAGCTGTTCGCGCAGATGCAGGCCCAGGGCTATGTGCGCTTTCGCATCGACGGCAAGATCCACGAGTCCCATTCCCTGCCCGCGCTGGAGAAGAACGAGCGCCACGACATCGACGTGGTGATCGACCGCCTCAAGGTGCGCGCCGACGCCCAGCAGCGCCTGGCCGAGAGCTTCGAGGCCGCCCTGCGCGCGGGTGGCGCCGACGCCGGCAGCCGCGTGATCGCCCTGGAGATGGACAGCGGCAAGGAACACCTCTTCAGCGCCAAGTTCGCCTGCCCGCTGTGCAGCTATTCGCTGCCCGAGCTGGAGCCGCGCCTGTTCTCGTTCAACTCGCCCATGGGCGCCTGCCCGGGCTGCGACGGCCTGGGCTGCACGGAGTCCTTCGACCCCGAGCGCGTGGTCGCCTTCCCCACGCTGAGCCTGGCCAGCGGCGCCGTCAAGGGCTGGGACCGGCGCAACGGCTACTACTTCTCCATGCTGGAGAGCGTGGCGCGCCACTACGGCACCGATGTGGAGCTGCCCTTCGAGGAGCTGCCCGAGAAGGTGCGCCATGTGGTGCTCTGGGGCTCGGGCGAAGAGGAAATGCCCTTCAGCTACGTCTTCGACAGCGGCGCGCGCAAGGGCGAGTCCATGGTCAAGAGCCATCCCTTCGAGGGCATCATCCCCAACATCACGCGGCGCTGGCGCGAGACCGAATCCAGCGTGGTGCGCGACGACCTGGCGCGGCTGCGCAGCGTCGCCGTCTGCCCCGACTGCGGCGGCACGCGGCTGCGCCGTGAGGCGCGCTTCGTGCGCATCGGCGAGGGCGAGCAGGCCCGCGCCATCTACGAGGTGGGCCATGCCACGCTGGCCGAGGCCCATGCCTGGTGCGCGTCCCTGCAGCTGTCGGGCGCCAAGGCGGAGATCGCGGGCAAGGTGGTGCGCGAGATCGCCTCGCGCCTGCTGTTCCTCAACGACGTGGGCCTGAGCTACCTGAGCCTGGAGCGCGGGGCCGACACGCTGTCGGGCGGCGAGGCCCAGCGCATCCGCCTGGCTAGCCAGATCGGCAGCGGCCTGACGGGCGTGATGTATGTGCTGGACGAACCCAGCATCGGCCTGCACCAGCGCGACAACGACAAGCTCATCGGCACGCTGCAGCACCTGCGCGACATCGGCAACAGCGTCATCGTGGTCGAGCACGACGAGGACATGATGCGCGCGGCCGACCAGATCATCGACCTGGGGCCCGGCGCGGGCGTGCATGGCGGCCGCGTCATGGCCCAGGGCAGCTACGAAGAGGTGCGCGCCAACCCCGATTCACCCACGGGCCGCTACCTGGCGGGCACCCAGCGCATCGAAGTGCCTGCGCGGCGCACGCCCTGGCAACCCGTGCTGGAGGCAACGGCCGAGGGCGAGGCCCGGCCAGCGGCCAAGGGCTTCCCGGCCCGCGCCCAGCAGCCCCCCGCCAATCCCGACAACGCAACCGCCCCCGGCGCGCCGCAACTGCAGGCCCTGCGCGTGGTGGGCGCACGCGGCCACAACCTCAAGGGCGTGACGGCGGACTTTCCCGTGGGCCTGCTGACCTGCGTGACCGGCGTCTCGGGCTCGGGCAAGAGCACCCTGGTCAACGACACGCTCTATACCGAGGCGGCGCGCCAGATCCACCGTGCTGGCGGCGAGGCCGCGCCGCACGACGACATCATCGGCATGGGCCATTTCGACAAGGTCATCAATGTGGACCAGTCGCCCATAGGCCGCACGCCGCGCAGCAACCCGGCCACCTACACGGGCCTGTTCACGCCCATCCGCGACCTGATGGCCGAGACCAACACCGCCAAGGAGCGCGGCTACGGCCCCGGGCGCTTCTCGTTCAACGTGGCCGGCGGCCGCTGCGAGGCCTGCCAGGGCGATGGCGTGGTCAAGGTGGAGATGCACTTCCTGCCCGATGTCTACGTGCCCTGCGACATCTGCAACGGCCAGCGCTACAACCGCGAGACGCTGGAGGTGCAGTGGAAGGGCCGCAACATCTCCCAGATCCTGGAGATGACGGTGGAGGACGCCCATGCCTTCTTCAAGGACGTGCCCACCATCGCCCGCAAGCTGCAGACCCTGCTGGACGTGGGCCTGTCCTATATCCGCCTGGGCCAGAGCGCGACCACGCTGTCGGGCGGCGAGGCGCAGCGCGTCAAGCTGGCCCAGGAGCTGTCCAAGCGCGACACGGGGCGCACGCTCTACATCCTGGACGAGCCCACGACGGGCCTGCACTTCGCCGACATCGCCCTGCTGCTCAAAGTGCTGCAGCAGCTGCGCGATGCGGGCAACACCATCGTGGTCATCGAGCACAACCTGGACGTGATCAAGACGGCCGACTGGATCATCGACATGGGCCCCGAAGGCGGCTCGGGCGGCGGCCAGGTGGTGGCCACGGGCACGCCCGAGGACGTGGCGGCCAACCCGGCCAGCCACACGGGGCGCTACCTGCGGCCCTATCTGGAGGCAGCGTCGGTGGCGGCTCCTGCAGCGGCCAAGGCTGGTCGTCGGAAAGCACAGTGAGGCCGGCCATGGACAGCAGCATCCGTGATTTCGTGGTGGTGGGCGCGGGCATGGCCGGTGCCTCGGTAGCCTGGCAGCTGGCGCGCGACGGCCAGGCCTCGGTGCTGGTGCTGGAGCGCGAATCCCAGCCCGGCTACCACAGCACGGGCCGCTCGGCCGCTCTGTATGAGGAGCACTATGGCCCGCTGCAGGTCCAGGCGCTGACGCGCGCCAGCCGCGCCTTCTACGAGCAGCCGCCGCAAGGCTTTGTGCAGGCGCCCATCCTGGCGCCGCGCGGCGTGCTCTATGTGGGCACGGCCGCGCAGAAGGACCTGCTCGATGCCGCCCATGCCGAGGCGCTCCTGCACTCGCCCCAGGCGCGGCGCCTGGGGCCCGATGAACTCAAGGCCCTGGTGCCCTGCCTGAACACCACGCTGCTGGTCGATGGCTTTGCGGACGACGGCGCGCGCGACATCGACGTGCATGGCCTGCACCAGGGCTTCCTGCGCGGCCTGCGCCAGTGCGGCGGCGAGCTGCGCTGCAGCGCCGAGGTCCGTGCGCTGGCGCATGCCGCAGGTGTCTGGACCGTGGACCTGGCCGACGGCAGCCAGGTGCGTGCGCGCTGCGTGGTCAACGCCGCTGGCGCCTGGGCCGATGCGCTGGGTGCGCTGGCGGGCG
The DNA here is from genome assembly GCF_020523835.1 of Delftia sp. Lp-1. Classification (NCBI taxonomy): domain Bacteria; kingdom Pseudomonadati; phylum Pseudomonadota; class Betaproteobacteria; order Burkholderiales; family Comamonadaceae; genus Delftia; species Delftia sp. Lp-1. The sequence goes on from NZ_JAJALJ010000003.1 coordinate 187,518, forward strand.
CAGCGCCCATAGGCCTGGTGCCCAAGCGGCGCAGTGCCTTCACCTTTGCCGTGCCCGAAGGCATGGACGCCGCGCACTGGCCCGCCGTGATCAGCGCCGACGAGGGCTTTTACTTCAAGCCCGATGCGGGCCAACTGCTGGGATCGCCCGCCAACGCCGACCCCGTGGCGCCGCAGGACGTGGCGCCCGAGGAACTGGACGTGGCCACGGGCATCTGGCGCATCGAGGAAGTGACCACGCTGCAGATCCGTCGCCCCTCCCACACCTGGGCCGGGCTGCGCAGCTTTGTGGCCGACGGCGAGATGGCCATTGGCTGGGATGCCTCGCCTGCGCCGCTGCCGGGCTTTTTCTGGGTGGCCGCCCAGGGCGGCTACGGCATACAGAGCGCCTTCGGCTACAGCCTGCTGGCGCGCAACCTGCTGCGCGGCGAGCCGCTGGATGCGCGCCTGGCCGCGCAGGGCGTGGAGCCTGAACGGCTGTCGCCCGCGCGCTGCCAGCGCGGCTGAGGCTCAGAGCGGCGAGCGCCGCGCAAAGCGCACCACGGTCACGCCCGCGCGCGCCTGGCGCACCGAGGGCATGACCAGCACGCAGTCGCCATAGGGCGTGATCACCGGCTCGCCATCGTTGTCGCCGATCACCGTGCCGGCCTTCTCGAAGCGCTCCAGCCCCGTGAACGGCGCCGTGAAGCGAAAGCCGCTGCTCTTGGCCACCACGGGCGCCGTGACTTCCAGCGCCCACTGGGCCGGTGCGTCGGCCTGCTTCCAGCCGGGCAGGGCGGCGTGCAACGCGCCGTTGTCGAAGATGGCGGCCACTTGGAGGAAACGCAGGCATTGGTCGTGCGCCACATCGCGGCTGGCCAGATCGCCATGGAAGCCGCATTCGATCAGCAGCGAGCGCGAGTCGCCGGCCTCGGCGTCGGGCAGGCCGAAGCGCCCGTAGTCGCGCAGCCGCGTGCCGTCCTTGTGGCCGGCATCCACGACGATGTTCGCCGGCGCGCCCATCTGGCGTGCCAGATCGCGGTTGCGCGGCTGCATGCCGGTCAGCAGCAGCGGGGCCGAGGGCTCGTGCATGGAATGCAGGTCCAGCAGCCAGTCGGCCTGCTGCACGAAGGGGCGCAGCGCGGCGGCGCGGCGGCGTTCGCGGGTGCTGCCCTCGTCGATGCGTGCGTCTATCCACTGGCGGTTCATGTCCTCGTCCACAAAGCGCGAGGCATCGTGGCTGGCCGCGTCGAAGCGGTCGAAGGCATCGAGGTTGGCCAGCACCAGGGTCAGGCGGCCGTTGTCCAGCGCCAGGCCGTTGTTCAGGGCCTGAAGCAGCCCGGACACGGCCCAGGCGCCGCAGATCTCGTTGCCATGCACCAGCGCGGAAATCATCACGTGGCGGCCCGGGCGTCCCGAGTCGAATTGCCACACGCCATCGGTACCGGTATTGCCCGCGCGCCAGGCGCTCAGGTCGGGCAGGGGAAGGTCAAATTGCAAAGCGTCCATGGCTGGCTCAGTTCTCGATGTGGGCAAACTGGACGATTTTTGTGTACTTGGCGATCTCGGCGTTGATGTACTTGCCGGCATCCGTCTTGGGATCGGCCACCACCGAGCCTGACTCTTCCATCTTCTTGCGGAACTCTGGCGAGGCCATGGTCTCGTCCAGCGCCTTCTTGACCTTGGCGGCCACGGGTGCGGGCAGGCCCTTGGGCGCCATCAGCGCGAACCAGACGTTGATGTCCACGTTCTTGTACTGGGGCAGCTCGGACAGGGCCGGGATGTCGGGCGTGATGGCCGAGCGCTTGGCCTCCGTCGTGCCCAGGGCGATGACCTTGCCCGCGCGGATCTGGGGCAGGCCCGAGGACAGCACGAACATGCCGAACTCGATGTTGTTGCCCACCAGGTCCGTGGTCAGGGGCGCCACGCCCCGGTAGGGGATGTGGGTCATGTGCAGCTTGCCCTGCTCCTTGATCATTTCACCGGCCAGGTGCAGTGCCGTGCCCACGCCCGAGCTGCCGTAGCTGAACTTGCCCGGGTTCTTGGCCACCAGGGCGCTGAACTCGGCGGCTGTCTTGACGCCGGCCTTCTGCGAGGCCACCAGCACCATGGGCTGGGAGCCGATCATGCCGATGGGCGTGAAGTCGCCGATGGAGTACTTGATGCTCTTGTTGATCAGCCGTGCGATGGCCAGCTCGTTGTTGGCGCCCACGAACAGCGTGTAGCCGTCGGGCGTGGCCTTGACGGCCTTTTGCGCGCCGATGGCGCCGCCTGCGCCGCCCAGGTTCTCCACCACCACGGGCTGGCCCAGGCGCGAGGCCAGGCCATCGGCCACGAAGCGGCCCACCAAGTCGGTGCTGCCGCCGGCGGGGTAGCCCACGATCATGGTGATGGCGCGGTTGGGGTAGCTGGCGGCGTCGTCGGCCAAGGCGCTGCCGGTGGCAGCGATCAGCAGGCCGCAGGCCAGGGCGGTGCGGCGCAGGAGGGAGTTGCTGGGCATGGGGTTATTCCTGAAATGTATGAGATTGATTGTGCGAAGGACTACCCAGGCATTTGGTGCTGATTCGGCACGAGGCGGAGCCATTGCAGCACCAAAACCCGCTTGTTCCACAGCGCTGTGCGGGTTTGCACCAGGAGAGCGCATGCATGCACCCGTCAGGCGCCCGTGATGTCGCTCCAGAACTGCTCGGCTGCAGGACCCAGGTGGCGCTTGGGACGGTACAGGCGCACGTCGAAGTGCACTTCCAGGCCCGGGTCGCCGGCCACGGCCAGGCGGCCGGCCTGGCAGTCGCCGCGCACCATGGACCACGGCATCCAGGCCAGGCCCAGGCCGCGCAGCACGTATTCGTAGTGGGCGTCGGCCGAGTCGCAGTCCACGCAGCGGCGCAGACGCGGCGCCAGCGGATGCCGGGCCAGGTGGTCTTCCACCAGGCGGCCCAGGGCCATGCTGTGCGAGAAGGCCAGGTAGGGCACGGGAGCGACGGGCTGGTGGCTGGCCGACAGCTCGTACATCGGACGGCCCTGGGCATCGGCGCGGGCCACGGGCACCAGCCTGTCCTGCATCACCGTCAGGTAGCTGAACTGGCGGCCGTCCAGGCGCACGCCAATGGCGGCGTGGTGGTAGACCAGCGTGAAGCTGACTTCGCCGCGCTGCAGCATGGCCACGGTCTCGTCCAGCGTGCGCGTGACCACGCGCAGCTCGGCCGTCTGCAGCACGCTGCCGTTGCGCGTCAGCCAGTCGGCCACGATGGTGCGCGCCAGCGTGCGCCCCGTGGCCAGGGTGATCACGCGGGCCTGGCGCCCGGCCACGGCCTGCAGTTCATCGTGCGACTGGGCCAGCGTGCGCACCAGTTGCTCGGCCGTGTCGCGGAAGGCTTCGCCGGCCGGCGTCAGCCGCACGGGGCCGCCTCCGGGCTCGACCAGGGGCGTGCCGGCCCAGGCCTCCAGCGCACGGATGCGCCGCCCGAAGGCCGGATGGGTGACATGGCGCAGCTCGGCCGCGCGCGTGAAGCTGCGCTCCTGGGCCAGCAGCAGGAAGTCTTCCAGCCATTTGCCTTGCATGGCCGGGCTTCCCTGCCGTCTCAGGCGGCGGCTGCGTCTTGCAGCGTCTGGCGCGTGGCCTGGGCGGCTGTGCGCGCGGCGGCAGCGAAGTCGTCGCCCTGCGATGCATAGAGCACCGCACGCGAGGAATTGATGATGATGGGGCCGCCGCCGATGCGCGCCGCCTTGACCGTGGCCACGGCATCGCCCCCCTGGGCGCCCACGCCGGGAATCAGCAGCGGCAGCGAGGGCGCGAATTCACGCACGCGCTCGATCTCCTGCGGGCGCGTGGCGCCCACCACCAGGCCGAGCTGGCCGTTGGTGTTCCAGGGGCCCTGCGCCAGGCGCGCCACATGCTCGAACAGGTGGGGCTGGCCCGGCAGATCGGCCAGGCGCTGCGCCTGCAGGTCGTCGCCGCCGGGGTTGGAGGTGCGGCACAGCAGGAAGGCGCCCTTGCCCTCGTACTGCAGGTAGGGTGTGATGGAGTCGAAGCCCATGAAGGGCGACAGGGTCACGGCATCGGCGCCATAGCGCTCGAAGGCTTCCTTGGCGTACTGCTCGGCGGTGGAGCCGATGTCGCCTCGCTTGGCGTCCAGGATGATGGGCACATGGGGCGCGACGGCGCGCATGTGGGCCATGAGCTTTTCCAGCTGGTCTTCGGCGCGGTGGGCCGCGAAGTAGGCGATCTGGGGCTTGAAGGAGTTCACCAGATCGGCCGTGGCCTCGACGATGGCGGCGCAGAAGTCGTAGATTTTGCTTGCATCGCCGCGCATGGCCGCAGGAAAGCGGCTGGGTTCGGGGTCCAGGCCCACGCATAGCATGGATTGGTTCTGGGCGGTGGCATTGCGCAGCATGTCGAGAAAGGTCATGGGGCGCGATTTTAGCGATCGGCCCTTCCCGGGGCCTGTCGCCGGGCATCCAGCGGGCCTGGCGGCCCGCGGGCACAATCGGCGGCCTATGCCTGCCTTCACTGCCCGACAAATCCTTTTGCTGATCGCGCTGACCCTGATCTGGGGCATCAACTGGCCGGTGATGAAGCTGGGCGTGCAGCATTTCCCGCCGCTGAGTTTCCGCATGGCCTCGATGTGGGTGGGCCTGCCCATCCTGGCGGCCTTCGTGGTCTGGCGCCGCCTGCCACTGGCCGTGCCGCGTGCCTACTGGCCCCGGCTGGCGCAGCTGACGCTGTTCAACATGGTGCTGTGGAACAGCCTGATCATCATTGCCATCCCCATGCTGTCCAGCGGGCGGGCGGCCATCCTGGGCTACACCATGCCCATCTTCTCGGCCGTGCTGGGCAGCCTGTTCTTCCATGACCGGCTGGCGCCGCGTGCCTGGGCGGGTGTGGCGGCGGCCTTGGCGGGCGTGCTCCTGCTGCTGTGGCACGAGGTCGGCGCCCTGGGCAGCCGCCCCATCGGCGTGGGCCTGATGCTGGCCGCCGCGCTGAGCTGGGCCTTCGGCACGCAGAAGCTGCGCCGCGCCGAGGTGCCCGTGCCCCTGCTGACCATGACGCTGTGGATGGTGGCGCTGACCGCGCTGACGCTCACGGTGCTGGCCTTCGTCTTCGAGCGCCACCTGTGGCACTGGCCCGATGCCCAGGCCACGGGCGCCATCGTCTTCAACGGCGTGCTGGTGCTGGGCTTTGGCCAGACGGTCTGGTTCTTCCTGGCGCGCAGCCTGCCGCCCGTGGCGTCCACGCTGAGCGTGATGATGATCCCCGTGCTGGGCGTGTTCAGCGGCGCCTGGTGGCTGGGCGAGGTGCTGCACTGGCAGGACTGGACGGCCGTGGCGCTGATGGTGGTGGCCATCGCCTCGGTGCTGTGGCCTGCGCGCGGCCGCTGAGGGCAAGCAGGGGAAGGTCGGGAGAAGAAGACGCAGCCTGACTGCGCACACGGGCGCAGTCAGGCTGCAGGGCCTCAGCGTTGCGCCGTGGCCGGGGCGCCCAGCAGGCGCTGGATGTCGATGTTGTTGGGCAGCGCGTAGTCGTGGCTGCGCACGATGCGGCTGTCGTCGGTGCGAACCAGCTTCAGGCTCACATAGGTGTACTTGGCAGCCGCCGAGTACGTGCCCACCAGGACCAGGGCCGCATTGTGGTTGCGGGCGATGTCCTTGATCTCGCGCGACAGCAGCAGCTCGCCCGTGCCTTCCTTGACGTACACATCGCCGCGCAGCTTCAGCTCCTTGACGTTGTAGCCCTTGGCGGACAGCTGGGAGGCGTACAGCTCGCTGAGCGTGCGGCCCAGCGGGGCCGAGCGCGTCAGGTCGTTGACGTTGACCACGGTGGCCACGAGCACGGGCGCCTCGCCCAGTTCCTCGGTGTTCAGGCCCTTGACCAGCTCGTCCACGGCAGCGCGGCTGCTGGCGATGAAAGGGTTGGCTGCGGCCGACTGGTAGGTGGGCTCGCCGCGGCGCGCGGCCGACGATTCGGGCGTGGTCGCGGGAGCGGGCACGGCGCAGGCGGACAGCAGGGCCGCCGCAGCCAGCGCGGCCGGCAGGAAAGGCGTGCGCAGCGTCATTGGCCCACCACCTTCAGGTTCTTGGCGGGGAATTCGGGGCGCTCGTCCTCGGCCGTGAACAGCACGGCGTCGCTCTTTTCGAGGTAGTAGACGTCGGTCTTGCGCGCCAAGTACTGGTTGTTGCGCACCACCGTCGTCGTCAGCACGAGTTCGGGGTTGGGCAGGCGCTTGCCGTGGCGCACGACCTGGGCGCCATAGCTCACCTGCAGCTGGGCCTGGGCCGGCTGTTGCATGACGGTCACGCCGCTTTGCACGAGCTTGGTGATGATCAGCTCACGAAAACCCTTGTCGAACTGGCTGGGCTCAGCCGGCAGGGCCACGTGGACCGGAGTGGTGCGCTCGATGCCGGTCTTTTGCAGTGTTTCCAGCGTCTTGGCGACGACATCGTTGGCCACGGAGTCCCAGTGGCCGGCAGCGCCGATCTTGGGCTGGGCCGTGGCTTCGAAGTAGCTGGTCATCGGTGCATTGACGCAGCCCGCCAGGGCCAGGCAGAGGCCCGCCAGGGCCAGGCCGCCAGCGGATTTGAACGATCGCATGGATTTCTCCTCGGTGCGGGGGCGCGCTGCGGCGGATTGCTGCAGCTGCGCAAAGTGTCGATTGTGGCTTCGCCGCGAGGCACTGACAAGAAAGTGCCCCGTATCCGGATGTTGCCGTGCTCAGCCGTTGGCGCGCTTTTGCAGGATCTCGAAGGCGGGCAGGGTCTTGCCTTCCAGCACCTCCAGGAAGGCGCCGCCGCCCGTGGAGATGTAGCCGACCTTGTCCTCGATGCCGTACTTGGCGATGGCGGCCAGGGTGTCGCCGCCACCGGCGATGCTGAAGGCGTCGGACTCGGCAATCGCCTGGGCCACGACCTTGGTGCCGTTGGCGAACTGGTCGAACTCGAACACGCCCATGGGGCCGTTCCAGACGATGGTGCCGGCCTTGCGCAGTTGCTCGGCCAGGCGGGCGGCGGTCTCGGGGCCGATGTCCAGGATCATGTCGTCGTCAGCCACTTCGGTGGCCTTCTTGACGGTGGCGGGCGCGTCGGCCGCAAAGGTCTTGGAGACCACCACGTCGGTGGGAATCGGCACCTCGGCGCCGCGTGCGGCCATGGCGTCGATCACGGCACGGGCCTCGCCGACCAAGTCGGCCTCGGCCAGACTCTTGCCGATGTTCAGGCCCGCCGCCAGCATGAAGGTGTTGGCAATGCCGCCGCCCACGATGAGCTGGTCCACGTTCTTGGCCAGCGACTGCAGGATGGTCAGCTTGGTCGACACCTTGGAGCCAGCCACGATGGCGGCCAGCGGGCGGCGCGGGTTGGCCAGGGCCTTGGTGATGGCGTCGATCTCGGCCGACAGCAGGGGGCCCGCGCAGGCAATGGGCGCGAACTGGGCGATGCCGTAGGTCGTGCCTTCGGCACGGTGGGCAGTGCCGAAGGCGTCGTGCACGAAGATGTCGCACAGCGCGGCCAGCTTGCGGGCCAGTTCTTCCTTGTTCTTCTTCTCGCCCACGTTCACGCGGCAGTTCTCCAGCAGCACGACCTGGCCGGGCGCCACCTGCACGCCGTCCACCCAGTCGGCGACCAGGGGCACTTCGCGGCCCAGCAGCTCGCCCAGGCGGCGGGCCACGGGCGCCAGCGAATCGGCCGGCTTGAACTCGCCTTCGGTGGGGCGGCCCAGGTGGCTGGTCACCATCACGGCGGCGCCGGCCTTCAGTGCCATCTCGATGGCGGGCACGGAGGCGCGCACGCGCGTGTCCTCGGTGATCTCGCCGGCATCGTTCAGGGGCACGTTAAGGTCGGCGCGGATGAAGACGCGCTGGCCCTGGGCCTTGCCCTGGGCGCACAGATCGGAGAAACGGAGAATGTTCATGACGGCGGCGTTGCGATCGGTGGCGATCGCCATGGAATTGAAACGAAAAAGAGGTAAAGCGCGGCCATTGTAGGCGGCGTGCCCGCCCTGGCAGCGGGCGGGCGCACCGGCGATCCGGGGCATCGGGAGCGCCTGTAATCCGGTTTCAGCCGGGGAGCCGGGCGCTCTCGGCCGCTCTCGCCCGCGCTGCGCCTACCAGCCCAGGCCGATATGCAGTGGCAGATAGACCGCCATGCCAAGCGCGATCGTGCCCATGATGCTGCGCTTGTAAAAAAAATACATGACCGCGCAAGCCAGGGCCGGCAGGCGCGCATCGACCACGGTGGAGATCAGCCGGCCGTTGGTCATCACGATCTCGGGCGCAATCACGGCCGCCAGGGCCGCCAGCGGCGCGTACTTGAGGCCGCGCTTGAGCCATTGCGGCAGGGGCACCTCGCGCTCGGGAATCAGGAAGAAGGCGCGTGTGAACAGCGTGATGGCCGCCAGGCCCACGCAGGCCAGCCAGGGCCACAGCCAGGACAGATCCATCAGAGCGTTTCCTTTTCCTTGGTTTCCACGGGCCGGGCGTCTTCGTCCAGCGGCAGCCGGGCATGGCGCTCGCCGCGGGCTGTATCGGGCGGGAGAATCACCGGGCTTGGCTCCCCTTTTTCAGGCGCCTGCAGTGCGCGCAGGCGCTGCTGCAGCGTTTCTGCCAGCAGGCCTGCGGCCACGGCTGCAGCGATGGCCACGAGGATATTGAGCTTGAGCGGCAGCGCAAAGGCCGCCACGGCCGCGCTGGCCGCAACAACGCCTGCCACCCACGTGGCACGGTCGTTGAGCATGGACAGCAGCACGCCCATCAGGGCCAGCACGCCCGCAAAGCCCAGGCCCCAGGACAGGGGCACCTGGTCGGCCAGCAGGATGCCCAGCGTGGACGGGATCTGCCAGGCCAGCCAGTTGGTCGAGGCGGCACCCCAGAAATAGGGCAGCTGCTCGGGCTGGGGCCGGGCATCGGGGTAGCGTTTCATGAAGCCCACGAAGATCACGTCGCCGCTGAAATAGGCGATGGCCAGGCGGTGGCGCAGGCGCAGGTGGGCAAAGTAGCTGCGCCACATGCTGCTGAGGATGACGAAGCGCAGGTTCACGCAGATGGCCGTGAACCAGACCACCCACATGGGCGCGCCCACGGCCATCAGCGGCAGCACGGCCAGCTGGGCACTGCCTGCATAGACCAGCAGGCCCATGAACAGCGCCAGGGGCAGGGACATGCCGCTCTTGATCATGGCCACGCCCGTGACCAGGCCCCAGGCGCCGATGCCCAACGCCGTGCCCGACATGTCGCGCACGCCGGTCATGAAGGCGGGATCGCGCGCAATGCCGCGTGCGCGTTCCACCAGGGGCTGCAGGTTCATGGCGTGCCGCCGCTGGCAGCGCCGTCCAGAACGGCTCCTTCAGGCAGATCGAAACCGCGCAGGAAATCGCCAGCCGCCAGCCGCTTGCCGCCTGCGCGCTGCAGCAGCGTCATGCACAGCACGCCATGGCCGCAGGCCACGCGCACGCCGTCGGCGCCTGCGGACAGCACGGTGCCCGGGGCTGCCGTCGCCACGGCGATGGTGGGGTCGGCGTGAGCCTCCCAGACCTTGATGGCTTCATCGCCGTACTGCGTGGCGCCGCCCGGGAAGGGGTTGAAGGCGCGCAGGCGCCGGGCAATGGCCTCGGCATCCTGGCGCCAGTCGATCTGGCTTTCGGCCTTTTCGATCTTGTGCGCGTAGTTCACGCCCTCGGCGGGCTGGGGCGTGCGCGGCAGGCCGCCGCAGGCGCTCATCTCCAGCGCCTCGACGATGAGGCGCCCGCCCAGGTCGGCCAGCTTGTCGTGCAGGCTGGCCGTGGTGTCGTCGGCGGTGATGGGCAGGCGCTCGATCAGGCACATGTCGCCCGTGTCCAGGCCGGCGTCCATCTGCATGATGGTGACGCCGGTCTCGGCATCGCCGGCCTCGATGGCGCGGTGGATGGGGGCGGCGCCGCGCCAGCGCGGCAGCAGGCTGGCGTGGATGTTCAGGCAGCCGCGCAGGGGCGTATCGAGCACCCACTGCGGCAGGATCAGCCCATAGGCGGCCACGACCATGACATCGGCCTGGGCCGCTTCGATGGCGGCACGGGCGGCGGCGGCCTCTTCGGGGTATTTGCCGTCCAGGCGCAGGCTGCGCGGCTGGGCCACGGCAATGCCATGCTCCAGCGCGCACTGCTTGACGGGCGAGGCCTGCAGCTTCATGCCGCGCCCGGCGGGACGGTCGGGCTGGGTCAGCACCAGGGGGACGGTAAAGCCCGCGGCGAGCAGGCGTTCAAGGGCAACGCGCGCGAACTCGGGCGTGCCGGCAAAAATGACTCTCATGCAATCCAGTAGGGACAGTGGGACGGTGTGCAGGCTCAGCGACGGTCGTCGTCGTTGAACACTTCGTCGGTGAACATCACGCGGCGCACCACGCCGGCGGGGTCGATATGCACATGGGCCTGGCGGCGAATGCCATTTTCCAGAATACGGTAGGTCCAGATGTCGCCGTTGAAACTGTAGACCCTCTCGATCAGCGCAGGCGGGCCGAAGAGCTGACGCACGCTTTCGCGGGTGTCCTCGCCATTGCGCAGGGCGTGGAAGCGTTCGATGGTGAGCGCCTGCTCCACGCGCACCAGGCGCTGGCTGGCGTCGAAATCCATGTGGTAGACCTGCTGGCCCGCAGGCTGCCGGCTGTAGACCAGGCGCGTGCCGCCACCGTCCAGCGGCAGGCTCAGGGTCGGGCGGCCCATGGAGCGCTCGATCTCGGAGCGCGGCGTGCCGGGCTTTTGCCACTCGGGCACGGCGCAGCCGGCAAGCAGCAGGGACAAGGCCAGGGCAAGCAGCGCCCAGGCAACGAGGCCCGCGCCGTCCATCTTCCAGCGCGGCATGAAGCGAAGCGCTGGCAGGTGGGTCATGCGCGTTCTGCCTGTTTCTGCTGCTTGAGCAGCTTGGTCTTGATGCGGTTGCGCTTGAGCGGCGACAGGTACTCGACGAAGACCTTGCCCATCAGGTGGTCCATCTCGTGCTGGATGCAGATGGCCTTGAAGCCTTCGGCCTCGATGATGCGTTCGTTGCCGTTCTCGTCCAGCGCCTTGACCTTGATGGCGGTGGAGCGCTCGACGCCGTCGTAGATGCCGGGCACCGACAGGCAGCCTTCTTCGCCCAGCTGCGTTTCCTCGCTGGCCCAGAGCAGCTCCGGGTTGATCAGCGCAAAGGGCTCGTCACGGCCTTCGGAGACATCGACCACGACCACGCGCTCGTGCACGTTCACCTGGGTGGCTGCCAGGCCCACGCCCTGGGCGTCATACATGGTGGCGTACATATCCTGGACCAGCTGGCGAATGCGGTCATCGACCTTGGCAACCGGCTTGGCGACGGTGTGCAGGCGGGGGTCGGGATAGCAAAGAATGGGCAGAATGGACATGGCGTGGTCGGTGAATGTCGTTATTTTCGCCACTTTTCTGCCTGGGCGCAGCGGGACGACGCAATAAGCGTTGCCCTCTCATGGCCTTGCACGCAGAATCTTTGCTGATTTGTAAGACCTGTATGGCCGTTCATGACAAGATCGGCCGTGCCGCAGTGCCTAGGAGGGACGCTGCGTCAGCCACAAGAAGAGGAATTCCATGACTGCATTCGCCACAGCTCGTACCTGGACTGTCGCAACGGCCCTGATCGCTGCGTTCGCAGCGGCCCACGCGCAGCAGCTTCCGGTGACGGCATCGCAGCGCTCGGCCGCCCAGCAGGTGGCCCAGCAGGGCGTTCCCGTGGGCGAGCTGGCGCCCGATGCGCCCGACAGCTACACCGTCAAGCGCGGCGACACGCTGTGGGGCATCTCCGGCATGTACCTGCGCCGTCCCTGGCGCTGGCCCGAGCTGTGGGGCATGAACATGCAGGCCATCGCCAATCCACACCTCATCTATCCGGGCCAGGTGCTGTACCTGGACAAGCGTGATGGCTATGCCCGCCTGAGCACGGCGCGTCCCATGGGCGACGGTGGCGAGCCCGGTGTGGTGCGCGTGTCTCCGAGCACGCGCAGCGAGTCGCTGGCGCAGGCGGCCCTGCCCACGCTGCAGCCCCATCTGATCGAGCCCTTCCTGGCCGAGCCGCTGGTGGTGGATGCCGAAACGCTGCTGCGCGCACCCCGCCTCATCGCCACCACGGACGAGCGCGTGCTCATGGCCAGCGGTGACCGCGCCTATGCGCGTGGTACGGCCGAGGCGCCGCTGCGCAAGGGCGACGGCCTGCCGCGCCAGTACCGTGTCTTCCGCGATGCGGTGGCGCTCAAGGACCCCATCTCCGGCGAGGTGCTGGGCTACGAGGCCAAGTACCTGGGCCTGGCCGATCTCATCGAGGGAGAGACCTCGCTGGAGATCGTGGACAGCAAGGGCGAAAAGCACGAGCAGGCCTCCCCCGCCACGGTGGACCTGTCGCGCGCCAAGACCGAGATGCGTGCTGGCGACCGCCTGCTGCCCGCACCGGAACGAACCTACATGAACTATGCGCCGCATGCGCCGCAGGCTGCCGTGAAGGCCCACGTGGTGTCCCTGTACGGCGACCAGGCCGTGCGCTGGGCGGCCAACAACCAGGTCATTGCCATCAACAAGGGCACGCAGGACGGCATGGACGTGGGCACGGTGCTGGAGCTGATCCGCCGTGGCGTGCGCATCGTGGACAAGACGGGCGACAAGAAGGAAGAAGTGCAGCTGCCCGACGAACGCAATGGCCACGCCATGGTGTTCCGCACCTTCGATCGCGTCTCCTACGCGCTGATCCTGGAGGCACGGCGCGGCGTCGAGGTGGGCGACAGCCTGACCTCGCCGGCTCCCTGAGCCCCAGCGGCCTGCCGGCAACGCCATGGCGGCCGCCTTGCAGTCCACCGACCGGCTCGCTCCCGAGGAGCTGTCCGCCTGGCTTCGGCTGCTGCTGACGCCCGGCGTGGGCCGCACCACGGCGCGGCGCCTGCTGGCGGCCTGCGGTGGCGCGCAGAACATCTGGAGCGGCCCTCCAGCCGCCTGGCACGGCCTGGTGACGGCGGCACAGGCCCATTCGCTGCAGACCGTGCCCCAGCGCCTGGAGCAGCTTGTGGCGGCCACGGTGCAATGGCTGGACCAGCCCGCTTCCGGGCAGTTGCATGCCGTGCTTGCGCTGGGCCATCCCCAGTATCCGCAGGCGCTGCTGCAGACCGAAGATCCGCCGCTGCTGCTGCATGTGCAGGGCAGCGAGCGCTGCATGACAGGTTCTGGTCCCTGGTTCCCCTATCCACAGTCCCTGGCCATGGTCGGCAGCCGCGGGCCGACGGTCCAGGGCGCGGCCAATGCGCGCGCCATGGCGCAGGCGCTGGCCGAGGCCGGCCTGTGCATCGTCTCCGGACTGGCGCAGGGCGTGGATGGCGCTGCCCATGAGGGCGCACTACGCGCGGTGCTGCGCACGGGCGCCCAGGCGGCGCCCGTCACCATTGCCGTCGTGGGCACGGGCCTGGACCAGGTCTATCCACGGCGCCACATCGGCCTGGCCCGCGAAGTGGCCAGCCACGGGCTGATCGTCAGCGAATATCCGCTGGGCACCGGCCCCATGGCCGCACACTTTCCGCAGCGCAACCGCATCATCGCGGGCCTGTCGCAGGGCACGCTGGTGGTCGAGGCGGCCCTGCAATCGGGCTCGCTGATCACCGCAAGACTGGCCAGCGAACAGGGCCGCGAGGTCTTTGCCATCCCCGGCTCCATCCACGCGCCCCAGTCGCGCGGCTGCCATGCGCTGCTGCGCCAGGGCGCCAAGCTCGTGGAAACGGCGCAGGACGTGCTCGATGAGCTGCAGGGAACGGCCGTGCGCCTGCCGCTTGCCAAGCCCGTACCGGCAGCAGCGGCGGCAGCGGCAGCTGTTCAGCCCGCCCAGGACCATGAGAACGACGCCACCCTGCGCGCCCTGGCCCACGACCCGCTGTCGCTGGACGAGCTCATGGACCGCACAGGCATGGATGCCGCAGCCCTGCAGGCCCACTTGCTGGAGCTGGAACTGGAAGGCCGCGTGGAGCGCCTGCCCGGCGGCCTGTTCCAGCGCCTGGCCCAGGCCTGATCTCAAAAACTGGCGCGTCCCCAAGCGGGAGATGCCGAGCAAGAGCCGCCTCGCGGCGATGGCATCGTCCCCCTCCCCCGCGAAGCGGGTAGAGAGGGGGAAGGCGCGTAGCGCCTCAGGGGGAGCTTAGCCTTTCAGGGTTCGCCTGAATCTTCTCCAGTGCATCGCGCGTCGCGCGCACCGTGAGCGCCTCTTCGTCATGCACGGACAGCAGGCCGGACTGCAGGTAGGAGGCCATGCGCCGCAGCTGCAGCAGGTGGCAGGTGCCATCGAGCGCGGCGAACAGGTGAAGCTGCTTGCGGCGGCTGCGCCAGGTGTATTGCACCTGGATGCGCGCGCCGTTGTGGTCCAGCGTGAACCAGCGGCCCGGCTCCAGCGAGGTGGCCCACTCCAGCATCACCGGGTCCACGGGGGTGTTGGTGCTCGGGATGACGTTGAGCCCGGCCGTGTCCACGCCCAGGATCATCTCGATGTTCTCGGGCGACAGCGGCATGTCCTCGTCGAGCATGCCGTCTTCGCTGATGTACTGCTCCAGATGGGACAGCCGCTGGGCCATGGCCTCGATGCGGGCCGGTGCGATGGTCGCTGTCTTGGAGACGAAGGCTTCGGCCAGCGTGTCGGTGACCAGCTTGATGCGTGCGGACTGCCCCTCGCCCGTGACGCCGATCAGGGCCAGCCCTTCGCGCAGTGTCTGCAGCAGCGTCGGCAGCGTCTGGATCACGCGCGAGCGTTCCTGGCGCGTGGGCTTGGCGCTGGCGGCCCAGACCAGTTCGCTGGCGGCCTGCTTGAAGCGCATGGTGCGCGCGTCCTTGGCGCCGTGGCGCACGGCGGCCAGTGCCAGCACCTCGGTCCAGGTCTTGAACAGGAACTCGCGGATCTCTTCGCGCACCGGCATGTCGGTGAGCAGGTGGCGCAGCTCGATCGTGTACTGGATGGCCAGGGTTTCCTTTTGCTCCACCTGCTGGGCCACGCTCACGATCTTGGCCTTGTCCTGCGACTGGGTCAGGTAGCGCGCCAGGAAGTCCTCGAACTCGCGCAGCACCAGCACGAAGACCTTCTGGCCGGTCTCCGGGTACTGCTCGATGACCTGGACGATGCGCCGGATCTCCGACTCCAGCGCGCTGCCGCTGATGCTGGAGGCGTCGAACCCCATCACGCACGAACCCAGGCGGTCGATCAGCAGCCGGGCCGGGTGGCGCAGGTTGCTGAAGAATTCCGGCTCGGCCAGGGCCACGCGCAGCACGGGCACCTGCAGCCGGGCAAACCAGACGCGCACCGAGGGCGGGATGCGGTCCTCGGTCAGGATGGCCTGGAACATCAGGGCCACGATCTCGATGGTGGCCTTTTCACCCGAGGTGGTGGCCTTGCGCTTGAGCTCGGCCGAGCGCTCGCGCACCTGGCCCACCAATTGGCCGATGGCGGCCGGGCTGGCATCGATTTGCAGCGTGGTCAGTCCCCGGGCCAGCATCTGCTGGTACTGCGTCTGGGCCACGACGCGCTGCTCCAGCAGGGCCTGGGTCAGCGCGGCCGATGCGGGGGCCTGCTGCAGGCCACCGCCCACGCCGCCCACGCCGGGCACCAGGCCCGGCACGCCCACGCCCGGCTGCGTGAGCAGGCGGCGCAGTTGGCCCACGACTTCATGGGCGCGGTGGCGTGCGCGCGAAAGTGTTGTCAGGCCCACGGGCATCTGGCCCTGGGGCAGTGCTCCGTTGGGCGGATAGGAGGCGGCAGCGCCCGGCACGCCGCCCATCTGCGTGGGCGCATAGGCCGAGGAAGACTGCGAGGTCGAGGCAGGCGCCGTGGCCGGGCCCAGGCCCATGGCGCGCGTGGAGTGGCCGCCCTCGGTGCGCCGCACCCGCATGGCCACGTCCTGCGAACGGGTGACGCCCTGGCCGTCCAGCAGCTGGTGGGCCGCCTGGTATCCGGCCACCAGCAGCGGTGCCAGGGCTGTCTGCAGCAGATCGATCACGCGTTGCAGATCGCCGCGCTGCAGGCCGCTGGCGAGCCATTGCTCGACCAGATGGCGGCACACGGACTCGCTGCGCAGAATGTCGTCGGATGGCAGTTCCTGGTTTTCGATGGCCTGCATGCGCAGGCGCAGCGTATCGAAGACGGGTGCCGTGGTTTCCCCCATGGCCAGCGCCATGCGGGAGGCCAGGATCTTGTTCTCCACCACATCGTCGCTGAGCAGCTCGAACTGCAGCGCCCCGCGCTGTGGCACGGAGGCCGGTGTGGCCCTGCCCGGCTGCAGTGCGCCCTGCAGGGCCTGCATGCAGGCATTCAGCCAGGCCGCCTGGTGCTGGCGGTAGCTGGACCAGGCCTCGCGACGCTCCTGCATTTCACGTGCGGTGCCCACGGCCTGGGCCTGTTGTTCCATCTGGGCCAGCAGCTGCTGGGCCACGCCGGGCAGGCCCTTGCACAGTCCACGCACCCAATGCAAACGCGCCTGCTGGCCCAGTGAGGACTGGGTGCCAGCAGGCGCGTTGGAAGGGGTGGGCAGGGAGGGCATGCCCGCGAGTGTAAGCCGGTCTGGAGCTAGAACATTCGCTTACACAGTAGCGCCGGCGTTGGGATCGTTGGGGTCCGTGGAAGCCTTGGGCGCCTTGATCAGATCCTCGCGCTTGACGCCCAGCCACATGGCGATGGCGGCGGCCACGAAGACCGAGGAATAGATGCCGAACAGGATGCCGATGGTCAGCGCCAGCGCAAAGTAATGCAGGCTGGGACCGCCGAAGAAGAACATGGACAGCACCATGGCCTCGGTGGAGGCGTGGGTGATGATGGTGCGGCTCATCGTGCTGGTGATGGCGTGGTCGATCACCTCGGTGGTGCTGAGCTTGCGGAACTTGCGGAAGGCTTCGCGGATACGGTCGAAGATCACGACCGACTCGTTGACCGAGTAGCCCAGCACGGCCAGCACGCCGGCCAGCACGGACAGCGAGAACTCCCACTGGAAGAACGCGAAGAAGCCCAGGATGATGACCACGTCGTGCAGGTTGGCGATCACGGCGGCCACGCCGAACTTCCATTCGAAGCGCATGGCCAGGTAGATCACGATGCCCAGCACCACGAAGCCCAGTGCCATCAGGCCGTTGTGCATGAGCTCGTCACCCACCTGCGGGCCCACGAACTCGGTGCGGCGCAGCGTGACTTCGGCGTCTTCCTTCTTGAGCGCCGTGAGCACCTGCTCGCTTTGCTGCGCGGAGGACACGTCCTTTTGCACTGGCAGGCGGATCATCACGTCGCGCGACGTGCCGAAGTTCTGCACCGTGACGTCGCTGTAGCCCAGCTTGGAGACGGTATCGCGCACCTTGGCGATGTCGGCGGTCTGGGTATAGGCCACCTCCATCACGGTGCCGCCCGTGAACTCCACGGACAGGTGCAGGCCGCGCGTGAGCAGGAAGAACACGGCCAGCGCGAAGGTGATGAAGGAGATCGCGTTGAGGACCAACGCGTACTTCATGAAGGGGATGTCTTTGCGGATGCGGAAGAACTCCATGGTCTTCCCCCTTTCAGTTGTTGGCGCCGGAATCGGCGACGCTGGAACCCTTGGCAGCCACGGAGCGCAGCTGGCTGGTGTCTTCCGGTTTCCAGACCTGGCCGATGGAGATGCTCTTGAGCTTCTTGCGGCGGCCGTACCAGAGGTTGACCAGACCGCGCGAGAAGAACACGGCCGAGAACATGCTGGTCAGGATGCCGATGCAGTGCACCACGGCGAAGCCGCGCACCGGGCCGGAGCCGAAGGCCAGCAGCGCCAGGCCCGCGATCAGCGTGGTCACGTTCGAGTCCAGGATGGTGTGCCATGCGTTCTCGTAGCCCGCATGGATGGCGGCCTGCGGCGAGACGCCGCCGCGCAGCTCCTCGCGAATGCGCTCGTTGATCAGCACGTTGGAGTCGATGGCCACGCCCAGCGCCAGCGCCATGGCGGCGATGCCGGGCAGGGTCAGCGTGGCCTGCAGCATGGACAGGATGGCCAGCAGCAGCAGCACGTTGACCGACAGGGCCACCGTGGAGATCACGCCGAACAGCATGTAGTACACGCACATGAAGGCCGCGATGGCCACCAAGCCCCAGACCACGGAGTGGATGCCGCGGTTGATGTTGTCGGCGCCCAGGCTGGGGCCGATGGTGTATTCCTCGATGATCTCCATGGGCGCGGCCAGCGAGCCGGCACGCAGCAGCAGGGCCGTGTCGTTGGCTTCCGCCGTGGTCATGCGGCCCGAGATCTGCACGCGTCCGCCACCGATCTCGGTACGGATCACGGGAGCCGTCACGACCTCGCCCTTGCCCTTTTCGAACAGGATGATGGCCATGCGCTTGCCCACGTTCTCACGCGTGATGTCCTTGAAGATGCGCGCGCCCTTGGCATCGAGCACCAGGTTGACCGTGGGTTCCTGGGTCTGGCTGTCGAAGCCGGGCTGTGCGTCGGTGAGGTTCTCGCCGGTCAGCACGACCTGCTTTTGCACGATCACGGCCTGGGCGTTGCGGTCCAGGTAGCGCTCGGAGCCGAAGGGTACGGGGCCCGAGCCCAGCTCGGCGCCGCGCGCCTCGGAGGATTCGTCGACCAGGCGCACTTCCAGCGTGGCCGTGCGGCCCAGGATGTCCTTGGCCTTGGCCGTGTCCTGCACGCCGGGCAGCTGGACGATGATGCGGTCCAGACCCTGCTGCTGGATCACGGGCTCGGCCACGCCCAGCTCGTTGATCCGGTTGTGCAGGGTGACGATGTTCTGCTTGAGCGCCTGCTCCTGCACCTTGCGCAGGGCTTCGGGCTTGATGGAGGCCAGCAGCTTGAAGCCGGCGCCATCAGGCTCGGAGGTGGCTGCCAGATCGGGGAACTGGTCGGTGACCAGATTGCGTGCGGCCGTGAGCATGGCCTCGTCGCGCACGCGGATCTCGACGGTGTTGCCGTTGCGCGAGACGCCGCCGTGGCGGATGTTCTTGTCGCGCAGCGAGGTGCGCAGGTCGCCGGCAAAGGAGTCGGCCTTCTTGGTCAGGGCCGCAGCCATGTCCACCTGCAGCATGAAGTGCACGCCACCGCGCAGGTCCAGGCCCAGGTACATGGGCTTGGCGCCGACGGCCGTGAGCCATTGCGGCGAGCGCGACACCAGGTTCAGCGCCACGATGTAGGCCGGATCGTTGGCATCGGGGATCAGGGCCTTCTGGATCACGTCCTTGGCCTTGAGCTGCTCGTCGGGCGTGTTGAAGCGCGCCCGCACCGAGGTGCCCTCGATGGTCAGCACATCGGGCTTGACATCGGCAGCCTTCAAGGCCTCCTCGACCCTGTGCAGCACCGCGTTGTCCACCTTGACGGTGGCCTTGGCCGAGGAGACCTGGACCGCAGGCGCCTCACCGAAAAAATTGGGCAGGGTGTAGAGCACCCCCACCAGCAGCGCGATCACGATGATCGCGTACTTCCAGACCGGATATCGGTTCATGATCGCGCTCTTCGCTCTTTGTAGACAGCAACGCACAAAAGGGTGTGCTGCCGCCTGCGCGGTCCGCACACCCACAAGACAGGGACAGCGCTTACTTCAGCGTGTCCTTGGGCAGCACCTGTACGACGGCGCTGCGCTGGATCTGGACTTCCACACCCGAGGCGATCTCGATGTGCAGGAATTGCTCGGACATGCGTGTCACGCGGCCGATGATGCCGCCGGACGTTGCCACTTCGTCGCCCTTGGCCAGCGCCTCGATCATGGAGCGGTGCTCCTTCTGGCGCTTCATCTGGGGGCGGATCATCACGAAGTACAGCACCACGAACATCAGTGCCAGCGGTGCCATGCCGTACAGCTGCGACATGAAGTCGCCACCGGAGGCTGCTGCTGCGGGTGCGGTCTGGGCAAAAGCGGAAGAAATAAACACGGGCAAGACTCCAGGATTGGAAGGTCGAAAAAGGGTCGCTGCGCACGCCGTATGCACGGGCCCGCGCAGGAGAACGGAGCATTGTATGCGTCAGCCCTGACCCACATGGGCTGCCAGGATCTGGCGGCTGCGGGTTTTTCGGCGACGATGGCTGCAACTGGCTGCCATCTGCCGTTTTTAAAGGGGTGGAGCGCGGTTTTTCGTGATTTTTGCGCCCGGCTTGACGGTCCATGAAACGGACCCTGACGGAGCCGCGCCGCCCACACCTTGCGGTGCGGGCGGCGGCAGCGATCTTACAGGAGGCCCCTGGAGCGGGGCGGTCCGTGTGGTTTCAGGCGACGCCGACGGCGGGCTTGCCCGTGCTGCCCGCACCCCGTGAAGGTGCGCTCCAGCGTGCCATCAGCGCCTTCCACTTGATGCGGGCCGCTGCCAGATTGCGCTCCTTGACATGGCCGTAGCCACGGATGTCCTCGGGAATGCTGGCGATCTCCACGGCCAGCGCCAGGCGCTCGGGCGTGAGTTCGGCCAGCAGGCCTTCGATGCACTGGCGGTATTCCTGGATCAGGGCGCGCTCGGTGCGGCGTTCCTGCGTGCGGCCGAAGGGGTCCAGCGCCGTGCCGCGCAGGCCCTTCATCTTCGCCAGCACTTCCATGGCCTTGCGCATCCAGGGACCGTAGGACTTCTTGACCAGATGGCCGTGCTCATCCTTGCCGGCCGACGACGGTGGCGCCAGGTGGTGGACCACGCGGTAGTCGCCCTCGAACATGCCGGCGATGCGCTGGCTGAAGGCCGCATCGGTGTGCAGGCGCGCGACCTCGTACTCATCCTTGTAGGCCATGAGTTTGAACAGATAGCGGGCCACGGCCTCCGACAGGCGCGTGCCGGAGCCCGCCACGCCGCGCTCGGCGGCATGGATCTTGTCCACGAAGGCCTGGTACTCGGCCGCATAGGCGGCGTTCTGGTAGCCCGTGAGGAAGTCCACACGCTTGGCCACCATCTCGGTCAGCGAAGGCTTCTTGACGAACTGGATCACCTGGGCCGTCTGGAACAGGGCGCGCACGGCAGCCAGGTCATGGGCGCAGCGGCGGCCCCACTCGAATGCGGCCTTGTTGTTGTCGGCCTGCACGCCGTTGAGTTCGATGGCGCGCATCAGCGCCGCATGCGACAGCGGCACGCGGCCCTTTTGCCAGGCGTAGCCCAGGATCAGCGGATTGGTGTAGATGCTGTCGCCCAGCAGTTGCACGGCCACCTGCTCGGCGTCGAAGCTGCCCAGCAGCTCGGGGCCCACGGCCTGGGCCAGTGCGCTGGCGCAGCGGTCGTCCGGCGCCTGCCAGTCAGGGTTGGTGACGAAGGCTGCCGTGGGCGAGCCGTGGCTGTTGAGCGCCACGAAGGTGCGGCCCGGCTGCATCACGGACATGGTGGTCGGCGTGGCCGTGACGATGGGGTCGCAGCCGATCACCAGGTCGGCCTTGGCCATGTCCACCTTGGTGGTGTAGATGGCCTCGGGACGGTTGGCGATCTGGATGTGGCTCCAGGTGGAGCCGCCCTTTTGCGCCAGGCCGGCCGCGTCCTGGGTGATCACGCCCTTGCCCTCCAGGTGGGCCGCCATGCCCAGCAGCGAGCCGATGGTGATTACGCCCGTGCCGCCGACGCCGGCCACGACGATGCCCCAGGCCTGCTCGGCCACGGGGAGCACGGGCTCCGGGATGGCGGGCAGCATGGACAGATCGCCCTTTTTCTCCTTCTTGGGCTTCTTGAGCTGTCCGCCTTCGATGGTGACGAAGCTGGGGCAAAAGCCCTTCACGCAGGAGTAGTCCTTGTTGCAGGTGTTCTGGTTGATGCGGCGCTTGCGGCCGAACTCGGTCTCCACCGGCTCGACCGACAGGCAGTTGGACTGCACGGAGCAGTCGCCGCAGCCTTCGCAGACCAATTCGTTGATGACCACGGTCTTGTCGGGCGTGGCCAGCGTGCCGCGTTTGCGGCGGCGGCGCTTTTCGGTGGCGCAGGTCTGGTCGTAGATGATGGCCGTGCAGCCCTTGAGGGTGCGGAACTCGCGCTGGATGCGGTCCAGCTCGTCGCGGTGGTGCACGGTCACGCCCTCGGCCAGCGGCACGCCGTCGTACTTGGCGGGTTCGTCGGTGACGATGACCAGTTTGGCCACGCCCTCGGACTTGAGGCTGTTCATGATCTGCAGCACCGAGTGGCCCTCGGGCCGCTCGCCCACGCGCTGGCCGCCCGTCATGGCCACGGCGTCGTTGTACAGCAGCTTGTAGGTGATGTTCACGCCGGCCGCGATGCTCTGGCGTATCGCCAGCAGGCCGCTGTGGAAGTAGGTGCCGTCGCCCAGGTTGGCGAAGACATGGGCGTCCTTGGTGAAGGGCGCCTGGCCCACCCAGGTCACGCCCTCGCCACCCATCTGCGTGAAGGTGCTGGTGGAGCGGTCCATCCACACCGTCATGTAGTGGCAGCCGATGCCGGCCACGGCGCGGCTGCCCTCGGGCACGCGGGTGCTGGTGTTGTGCGGGCAGCCGCTGCAAAACCATGGCACGCGGTCGCCCGTGGGCTGGCTCTGGGCCACCTTGAGCGCGGCCTCGCGGGCGTCCAGCACGGCAATGCGCTCGTGCATGCGCTGGGCGATGTGTTCGGGCACGCCGATCTTGGTCAGACGCTGGACGATGGCGCGCGCGATGAGGGCCGGCGTCAGGTCCGCATTGGGGCGCAGCAGCCAGTCCTGGCTGGGATTGGGCACCGACCATTCGCCGCCGTGCTCATCGCTGAACTTGCCGACCACGTTGGGCCGCACGTCGGAGCGCCAGTTGTACAGCTCTTCCTTGATCTGGTATTCGATGACCTGGCGCTTTTCCTCCACCACCAGGATTTCCTGCAGGCCGCGCGCGAAGTCGCGCGTGATGGTGGCCTCCAGCGGCCAGACCACGTTGACCTTGTGCACGCGTATGCCCAGCTGGCGGCAGGTGTCGTCGTCCAGGCCCAGGTCGGCCAGGGCCTGGCGCATGTCGTTGTAGGCCTTTCCGCTGGCGATCAGGCCGAAGCGGTCGTTGGGACCGTCGATCACGTTGTGGTTGAGCCGGTTGGCGCGCACATAGGCCAGGGCCGCATACCACTTGTAGTTCATCAGCCGCTGCTCCTGCTCCAGCGGCGCATCGGGCCAGCGGATGTGCAGGCCACCGGGCGGCATCTGGAAGTCCTCGGGCAGGATGATGTTCACGCGGTCCGGCTCCACCGACACGCTGGCCGAGGACTCCACCACCTCCTGGATGGTCTTCATGCCCGACCACAGGCCGGAGAAGCGGCTCATGGCAAAGGCGTGCAGCCCCATGTCCAGGATGTCCTGCACATTGCTGGGAAAGAATACCGGCGTGCCGCAGGCCTTGAAGATGTGGTCGCTCTGGTGGGCGGCCGTGCTGCTCTTGCTGATGTGGTCGTCGCCGGCCAGCGCGATCACGCCGCCGTGCCTGGCCGTGCCCGCCATGTTGGCGTGCTTGAACACGTCGGAGCAGCGGTCCACGCCCGGGCCCTTGCCGTACCACAGGCCAAAGACGCCGTCGAACTTCTTGGTCTCGGGATAGAGATCCAGTTGCTGCGTGCCCCAGACGGCCGTGGCGCCCAGCTCTTCATTGACGCCGGGCTGGAAGACGATGTTGTTGGATTCGAGGTGCTTTTTCGCGGCCCATAGCGCCTGGTCATAGCCGCCCAGCGGGGAGCCCCGGTAGCCGCTGATGAAGCCTGCGGTGTTCAGGCCCGCTGCAGCGTCGCGCTGGCGCTGCAGCATGGGCAGGCGCACAAGGGCCTGTACTCCGCTCATGAACGCACGGCCGTGCTGCAGAGCGTATTTGTCGTCGAGAGTGACCGTCTCCAGGGCGCGGCGCACGTCTTCGGGCAGTGGGGCATTCATGGCTTGTCTCCATCGATGGTCGGCGCCCTGTCATGTCCTGCCCGGAACGGGAAAGAGGCATGCACGGCACTCGTTGTCTGAACCAAATCGCCTTTTTTCAGTGTATTCGTGCTCGTCTGATAGGTCTTTGCTTTCTTTGCGCTGTTTCAAGTATTCTTGGCAAGAATCTTTCTTGAAAACGGTGTTTTGTGCAAACTTTGGACAAATTCGACATTGCCATCCTCGGCCACCTGCAGGCCGATGCGCGGCTGACCAATGCCGAGCTGGCCCAGCGCGTGGGCCTGTCGGCCGCGCCCTGCTGGCGCCGTGTGCGGGCGCTGGAGGAGGCGGGCTTCATCCGCGGATACCACGCCGACATTGACCGCCACAAGATCGGCCTGGGCGTGCTGGCCTTCGTGCGGCTCGATGCCGTGCGCACGGCCGGCACGCTGACGCTGGAGATGGAGGACGCCATCCGCAAGCTGCCCGAGGTCGTGACCTGCCACTACATCAGCGGCACCGGCACCTTCGAGCTGCAGGTGGTGGCGCGCGACCTGGACAGCTTTGCGCAGTTCGCGCGCAACACGCTGCTGAACCTGCCCAATGTGAAGGACATGCAGACCAGTTTCTCGCTGGGCGAGATCAAGTCCAGCCATGCGCTGCCCCTGTCCCAGCTGGGGCCCATGGCGGGCAAGGGCCTGCCGGACCAGTAGCCGCACGCCGGCGGACTGGCCTATGAAGGTCGCGCCGAAGCGACAGTGTGCTCCTGCAAAAGGAGCAAAAAACACCTGCCGCGCAAGGCGGTGATCGTGGTTCTTAGTGCAACAACCATTTCTGGCGCCACCCCCGCGTTTGGGCCGAGAATCAGGGGCACATGGCCGCAGAACAAACAACACCAGTCCCCGCCCAGCCGCCTGCCTCTGAATCCGAGCCTTCCACCCCGCCCCCGGCCGAGCCTTCGGGCATGGGGGCGCCGGGCACCCTGATCGAAGACCCGTCAGGCATGACGGCCGCCGACAAGGCGGCTGCCGAGGCCGAAGGCCAGAAGACGGCCCAGGCCCAGCAGGGCGTCTGGGCGCCGCTGTCCGGCCCCACCTTCCGCATGCTCTGGCTGATCTGGATGGCGGCCAACACCTGCATGTGGATGAACGATGTGGCGGCGGCCTGGCTCATGACCTCGCTGACCACCTCGCCCGTGCTGGTGGCCCTGGTGCAATCGGCCTCCACGCTGCCCGTCTTCCTGCTGGGCCTGCCCAGCGGCGCGCTGGCCGACATCCTGGACCGGCGTCGCTACTTCATCGTCACCCAGTTCTGGGTGGCGGCCGTGGCCCTGGTGCTGTGCCTGTTCGTGCTGTCCGGCCAGATGACGGCGCACTGGCTGCTGGTGCTGACCTTTGCCAACGGCATCGGCCTGGCCATGCGCTGGCCCGTGTTCTCGGCGCTGATCCCCGAACTCGTACCCAAGCACCACCTGCCTTCGGCCATGGCGCTCAATGCCGTGGCCATGAACGCCTCGCGCATCATCGGCCCGCTGGTGGCCGGCGCCATCATCGCCAGCCTGGGCAGCGCATGGGTGTTCGTGCTGAACGCCGTGCTGTCCATCCTCTCGGGCATCGTGCTGATCCGCTGGAAGCGCCGCCACGTGGCCAACCCGCTGGGCCGCGAGCGCCTGCCCTCGGCCATGCGCGTGGGCCTGCAGTTCGTGCGCGAGTCGCCCCGCATGCATGCGGTGCTGGCGCGCACGGTGTGTTTCTTCCTGCAGTGCACGGCCGTGATGGCCTTGCTGCCCCTGGTGGCCCAGCGCCTGCACGGCCCCACCGAGGGCGGGGGCGGCGCCGAGACCTTCACGCTGCTGCTGGCCTCCATGGGTGCGGGCGCCATCGTGGGCGCCATGTTCCTGCCGCGCCTGCGCCAGGCCATGTCCAAGGAAAGTCTGATCCGGTCGGGCTCTGCCGTGCATGCGCTGGCCACGCTGGCCGTGGCCCTGTCGCCCAATGTCTACATGGCCGTGCCGGCCATGATGCTGGCCGGCATGGCGCTGATCTCCACCGCCAACGTGCTGGGCGTCTCGGCCCAGATGGCCTTGCCCAACTGGGTGCGGGCGCGCGGCATGTCCATCTACCAGATGTCCATCATGGGCGGTACGGCGACAGGCGCCGCGCTCTGGGGACAGGTGGCCAGCATGGTGGGCGTGCGGGGCAGCCTCATGGTGGCCGCTGCCAGCGGCGTGGTCTGCATGCTGCTGGTCCAGCGCCTGGTGCGCGACCGCCAGATTGAGGAGGATTTGAGTCCCTCCAAGGCCTTCCAGCGCCCCGAGGTCAACATCCCCGAAGCCGGCCGCGTGGTCGTCACCATCGAGTACCAGATCGACCCCACCCAGGCCGAGGCCTTCCGCGCCCTCATGCAGGAAAGCCGCCGCAGCCGCATGCGCCAGGGCGCGCTGGGCTGGAGCCTGCTGCACAGCATGAGCCATCCCGAGCGCTATGTGGAGCAGATCATCGACGAGTCCTGGACCGAGCACCTGCGCCGCTTCGACCGCGTCACCGCCGCCGACGTGGCCCTGCGCGACCGCAAGCTCGCCTATCACAAGGGCAAGGAACCGCCGCGCGTTACCAGGTATTTTGATACCCCCTGAGGCGCTGCGCGCCTTCCCCCTGAGGGGGACGGCGCCCTCGCCGCGAGGCGGCTCTTGCTTGGCGCCCCTGGCGTTGGGCCGCGCCAGAGCGAGGGACAGTGGATAGAGGTGTGTCTGCGCTGGTCTTGTGCCATGCGGGGCGAGCCTTGGCGCAAAGGATAAAGCCGGTGCACCCCAAAGCGGGGGGAAGCGGCGTAGCCGCTCAGGGGGTCACCTCAAGTGCGGTGCCTGGCTGGCAAGGCTCCGCGGCCAGAAGGCCCACAGGCGCAGGTTCTGCTTGATGCGGCCGGCCAGGTCGCCGGCTTCGGGGCCCCAGCCCATGAAGTAGTCGGCACGCACGGCGCCCACGATGGCGCTGCCCGTGTCCTGGGCAAAGACCAGGCGGTTCAGGGCCACGGTGGGCCCGGATGTGGACAGCCAGACCGGCGTGCCGTAGGGAATGCTCTGCTTGTCCACGGCGATGGAGCGGCCCGGGGTCAGGGCCACGCCCTGGGCGCCCTTGGGGCCGAATTGCAGGTCCAGGCCTTCCAGCGGCTCCTCGCGGAAGAAGACATAGCGCGGGTTGCTCCACAGCATTTCATTGACGCGGCCGGGGTTGGCGGCCACCCAGGCGCTGATGCCGGGCCAGGTGGCGTCGCGCACCAGTCCCTGGTCCAGCAGCCAGCGGCCCACGCTCTTGTAGGGCTGGTCATTGGTGCCCGCAAAGGCGACGCGGATCGTGCGTTGCGCGCCTGTAGGCTCGGTGATGTTCAGGCGCCCCGATCCCTGGATGTGCAGCACCATCGCATCGACGGGGTCGCGCATCCAGGCGATGGCACGGCCGGCCAGGGCCGCCTGGGCCTCGGGCATCGTCTCGATCTGCTGGCGCGAGAACCAGGGCTTGCGGCTGCCGAAGCCGGCGCCGGCCGGCGTCTTGTACAGCGGCACGTTGAAGCCGTCGCCCGGCAGGCGCCGTGCCTCGAACAGCGGCTCGTAGTAGGCGGTCAGCATGCCGTCCGGGCCACCGCCCAGCGCTTCGATGCGGTAGGGCTGCAGATTGGCCATGAGCCAGGCGCGCTGCTCGTCGCCCGTGGCAATGCTCAGCTGGCGCACGTCCCGGCACAGGCCCGCGAAGACCGAGCTGGGCCGTTCGCAGTTCTTGAGCCAGGCATTCCAGGCTTCGTGCAGGGCGTCTTCCTGCAGGCCGGGCAATTCGCTCCAGTCGGCTGCGATCCAGCGGCTCTTGGTGGGGGTGCTGGTGACCAGCGGGGGCCTGGGTGTCACGGTGACCGGGCCTCCCGGCTGCAGGTCGGGCACGGGCGAAGGGTCATAGACCGGCTTGGTGGTGGTCGTGCAGGCGACCAGCGTCCCTACAATCAGCGCCATCGCGGCATGGCGCAGGAGGTGGAAATTCATGGGGTTGATTTTGCTCGAAGCACTGCTGGCCTTGGTGATTCTGGTCGCTATTGTGTGGTGGACTATGTTCTCCGGGCGCCGCAAGGGCGAGTTGCCCGTGGACACGCCACGGGATTCGCATCCGTCTCCAGACAAACCCTCTCCCGGGCAGGATCGCAGCGGCCCGTGACGGCCGTGGAGGCAGCCTCGCGGAGCGGGCGCCGTCCTACGGGTATGCCCTGCCCGCACTGATAGGCTGTGCTCAGCCTGCTTTCCACAATGGGGACCCTGGCGCTACCGCACGGTGCGTTCCCAAGATTCAAAAAGGAGTTTCCCATGCGCAAGCACATCGTTCTGGCCGCCGCAACGGCTGCCGCACTGTTCATCTCCGGCTGCGCGAACATGAGCGACACCCAGCGCCGCACGGCCACGGGCGCTGGCGTGGGCGCTGCAGCCGGCGCCGTGCTGGGCGCGGTCACCGGCGGCAGGGCCGGCACGGGCGCCGTGATCGGTGCCGGCGTGGGTGCACTGGGCACCTACATCTGGTCGCAGAACATGGAAAAGCAAAAGCGCGAGATGGAGCAGGCCACCCAGGGCACGGGCGTGAACGTGAGCCAGACGGCCGACAACCAGCTCAAGCTCGACATTCCCAGCGACATCTCGTTCGATACCAACCGTTCCGACATCAAGGGCAACTTCGCCCCCATCCTGGACCGCTTCGCCGAAGGCCTGCGCAACAACCCCAATGCCGAGGTGCGCATCATCGGCCATACCGACAGCACCGGCTCGGACGCCATCAACAACCCGCTGTCGCTGGACCGCGCCAACAGCACGCGCAACTACCTGACCATGCGCGGCGTCTCGGGCGCTCGCATCGCCACCGAAGGCCGTGGGTCGCACCAGCCCGTGGCTTCCAACGACTCGGCCAGCGGCCGCGCCATGAACCGCCGCGTGGAAATCTTCGTGGGCGAGATCCCGCAGCAGCATCAACAGCAGCCCCAGTATCAACAGCAGCCGCAATACCAGCAGCCGCAATACCAGCCCCAGTACCAGCAGCCCCGCTGATCCCGGCTCTGGCCCGGATGCAACGCCCCGCAACGCGGGGCGTTTTTGCGTGGACGGCCACCTGCCTTGCCCTATGCTGGCACCCATCCATCAATGGGGAGTCGTATGAGTGAAGCAAGCACAGCAGGCATGGCCGACGTGGTCAGCCCGCTCGACAAGGGCCTGGGTGCGCTGTCGGCGCCCTGCGCGCCGCAGGACGCTGCAGCGCAGGGCTGGAACCTGCTGCGCGAGGATCTGGGCCTGCCGGCCGCCGTGCTCTCGCAGTCGCGCCTGGCGCACAACCTGGCCTGGATGCAGCGCTTTGTGAACGCCTACGGCGCCAAGCTCGCGCCCCACGGCAAGACGACCATGGCGCCCCGCCTGTTCCGCCAGCAGATCGATGCGGGCGCCTGGGGCATCACCTTGGCGACCGCCCAGCAGACACGCGTGGCCCATGCCCACGGCGTGCGCCGCGTGCTCATGGCCAACCAGCTGATCGGACGGCGCAATATGGCCGCCGTGGCCGAGCTGCTGGCCGATCCCGGTTTTGAGTTCTTCTGCCTGGTGGACTGCGCCGAGCAGGTCGAGCAACTGGCGGCCTTCTTTGGCGCGGCGGGCCAGTCCGTGCAGGTGCTGATCGAGCTGGGCCCGCCCGGCGGGCGCACGGGTGTGCGCTCTGATGCGCAGATGCAGCCGCTGCTGGATGCGCTGGCAAGGGCTGGCGCGGCCGTGCGGCTGGCCGGCATCGAGGTCTACGAGGGCGTGCTCAAGGAAGAGGATGCCATCCGCACCCTGCTGCGGCGCGCCGTTCACTGGCTTGAGCGGCTCGCAGGTGATGGACGATTGCAGCGCAGCCCGGTCGTGCTCACGGGAGCCGGCTCGGCCTGGTACGACGTGGTGGCCCAGGAATTCGGCAAGGCCGACATTGGCGGCCCCCTGGATCTGGTGCTGCGCCCCGGCTGCTATCTCACGCATGATGCGGGCATCTACCAGGCAGCGCAGCAGCGCATCGACCAGACCAACCCCGTGGCGCAGCAGATGCGTGCCAGCCTGCTGCCTGCGCTGCAGGTCTGGGCCTATGTGCAGTCACTGCCCGAGCCTGGCCGCGCCATCGTGGCGCTGGGCAAGCGCGATACCGCCTTCGAGGCCGTGCCGCCCCGGCCCGCGCTGCGCTACCGCCCCGGTGATGCCGCGCCGGTGGCCGCACCGCCCCATTGGGAGGTCACGGCCATGATGGACCAGCATGCTTTCCTGAAGGTGGCCGAGGACGATGGCCTGCGCGTCGGCGACATGCTGGCCTTCGATATCTCCCACCCCTGCCTGACCTTCGACAAATGGCGGCAGATGGCCGTCGTCAATGACCGCTATGACGTGGTGGACGTGATCGCCACGTATTTCTGAAGGAGTCAGCCGTGCGTGCGCAGCAGGTTGGCCAGTTCCACGGCCGACTTGACCTGCATCTTGTCGAAGACGCGCGCGCGGTGGACTTCGACTGTGCGCACGCTGATGTCCAGCTGGTCGGCGATGAGCTTGTTGGGAATGCCCTCCACCACCAGCCGCATCACGTCGCGCTCGCGCTCCGTCAGTTCGTTGAAGCGCGCACGCACGGCCTCGCGAGCGCGGGTCTCGGCCTGGTGCTGGGCTGACAGTTCCAGCGCCTGCTCGATGCGGTCCACGAGCGCGTTGTCCGAAAAGGGCTTTTCGCAGAAATCGAAGGCGCCGCGCTTGACCGTGTCCACGGCCGTGGGCACGTCGGCATGGCCGGTCAGGAAGATCACGGGCATGCCCGCGATCTGGTTGCGCTCCAGCATGAGGTTGAACAGCGCCAGCCCGCTCATGCCGCCCATGCGCATGTCCAGCAGCAGGCAGCAGGGATTGCGTGGCGGCGGGCGCGACTGCAGCATGGCGTCGAAGGCCTCTGCGCTGTCATAGCATTCGCTGAGCAGGCGGCGCGAGCGCAGCAGCCAGGCCAGCGCTTCGCGTACATCGGTGTCGTCATCGACGATGTAGACGGTGGCGTCGGGTACAGGTTCCATGGGCCTATTGTTCCATCTATGGTTCCACCTGTGCCGGGTTGTGGGTCGGCAGCGTGAAGGCGAAGACGGTTCCGCGCGGGCTGTGCGGGCTGTGCTGCAGGTGGCCGCCATGCTGTTCGACCACGGTGCGGCACAGGCTCAGGCCCAGGCCCATGCCCTCGTTGCGCGTGGTGAAGAAGGGCGTGAACAACTGCTCCGCCACATGCTTGGGGATGCCGCTGCCGCAGTCGATGACGGCGAATTCCACCCAGCTGCGGCGCGTGCTGGCGGCCGCACGCCGCACGCGCAACTGCAGTTCGCGGTCCACGGTCTCGGGCGAGTCCATGGCCTGCATGCCGTTGCGCGCCAGGTTGAGCAGCACCTGCTCGATCATGGTCGGATCGCAGAGCACGGGCGACAGGCCGGGCTCGATATCGGTGGTCACGCGCACGCCCAGGTTGCGCGCCTGCAGGCTGACCAGCGGCAGCACGGCGTCTATGAGTTCGGCGGCACCTATGACTTCGCGTGATTGGTCGCGACGCCGCACGAAGTCGCGCACGCTCTTGATCACGCGGCCTGCACGGTCGGCCTGGAAGCTGATGCGCTCCATGGCCATGCGCAAGTCCTGCAACTGCTGGCGCAGATGGGCTTCGTTGCCGGCGCTGCCTGCCGTACCGTCGTCGCTGCCCAGCATGTTCAGCGATCCTGTGGCGTAGCTGGAGATGGCCACCAGCGGCTGGGTGAGTTCATGGCTGAGCAGCGACGCCATTTCGCCCACGGTGGCCAAGCGGGCCGTGGCCTGCAGGCGCTCCTGCGAGGCGCGCGAGATCTCTTCCATGCGCTTTTGCTCGCTGATGTCGATGAAGGCGCTCATCCAGCCCGTGTGCTGGCCCTGGGCATTGATCAGTGGCGCCTCGAAGATCAGCACCGGAATGCGTGTGCCGTCCTTGCGCATGAAGATGCTTTCGTGGCCCTCGCGCGGCGGCGGTGCGTTGCCGGACAGGCGGTTGTCGCGCCGGCGCGCGTAGATTTCGGCGCGCTCGGGCGGCCAGTAGGGCGCGATGCTCAGGCCCAGCAGCTCCTCGGCCGTGAAGCCCACCATGTTGCAGAAGGCCGGATTCACATAGCTGATGCGGCCCTGCAGGTCGCGCGCGCGCAGGCCCGTGACCAGCGAGTCCTCCATGGCCTTGCGAAAGGCCAGCGCATCGCCCAGGTCACGCTCGGCACGCAGGCGGCGGCGGTTGTCGCGCACCAGCACGGCGACCACGGAGACCAGGGCGATGGACATCAGCGTCACCAGGGCCGTGAGCACGTTGGGGAACACGCTGGGCGCGCGGTGCCAGCTGTCCATGCGCAGCACCAGGGTGCTGCCGGGCAGGTCCAGCAGCTGCTGCGCCGTGAACATGCGCGTGCCGCGCCAGGAGGCGCCCAGCAGGGCCAGGCGCGTGCCGTCGGGCTCGGTAAAGGACACTTCCTGGGTGCGCGGCAGGTTCTTGCTGACCTGGGTGATCAGCAGGCTTTGCAGGCTGTAGGTGCCGATGACGAAGCCGATGATGTGGCCGCTTTGCGTCAGCGGCAGGCAGACCTCCATCATCTCCGTGCCCAGGCCCTCGGCCAGCAGCTGGAAGTAGCTGGGCGAGTAGGCGGGGCCGTTCAGGCGGCGCGCGTGCGTGCAGGTCAGCACGGCCTCGGGGTGGGTGTTGTTCGTGCGCAGCTGGTCTTCCCACTGCACGTTGCGATAGGGGGTCTCGGCATGGGAGCGGATCTGCAGGCCCGCGTCGCGCCACTCGATGCGCATCAGCTCGCGGCGCACCTGCAGCAGCTCGGCGGCGCGGGTCTTCCATTCGGCGGGCTCGTTGTCGGGCGCGTTCAGCGCCTGCAGGTCCTGCAGGTTGCGGTTGAGCGCGGCGCGTATGTCGGCCACGGCATTGGCCGTGTCGCGCTCCAGCTTGTCCTGGACCTGGGAGGCCTCGTAGCGCCCGGCCAGCCAGACCATGGTGACGAGCATGCTCAGGACCAGGGCGACCAGCAGGCTCCACAGCGACCAGCGGCGCCAGGCCGTGCGCCAGCGGCGCCAGGGCCAGCGGCCTTCGGGCATGGGCGACATCGGCGACATGGGCGGGTGCGTTGGATTCACAGGACGCGGTGCTCCAGGGCCGGCAGCTGGCGGCGCACATGCGCCAGGCGCTCGCGCTTGATCTCGCCCAGCACCACGCCGGCGCCCTCGGCCTGCTGGGCCAGCACCATGCCCCAGGGATCGGCCAGCAGGCTGTGGCCCCAGGTACGGCGGCCGTTTTCATGGTGGCCGCCCTGGGCGGGTGCCAGCAGGTAGGCCTGGTTTTCGATGGCGCGGGCGCGCAGCAGCACTTCCCAGTGCGCCAGCCCCGTGATGTGGGTGAATGCGGCGGGCACCAGCAGCAGGTCGGCGCCCTGCTCGGCAAGGCGGCGGTACAGCTCGGGAAAACGCAGGTCGTAGCACACGCTCAGACCCAGGCGCCAGGTCTCGCCCTCGCGCGAGGTGATGTCGCAGGTCACGGGCGTGTGGCCCGCCTGGACCACGGCGGCTTCCGTGTAGCGCTCGCGTCCGTTGTCGTAGTGGAACAGGTGGATCTTGTCGTAGCGCGCCACGCATTCGCCCTGGGGCGAGAACACCAGGGAGCTGTTGAGCACGTGGGCATCGTCATCGGCCACCAGGGGCAGGGTGCCGCCCACGATCCACAGCTGCAGCTCGCGCGCGGCGCGGCGCAGGAAGTCCTGGATGGGGCCTGCGCCGAAGCTCTCGCGGTAGGCCAGCTTGTCGGTGTCGCGCAGGCCCATGGCGCAGAAATACTCGGGCAGGGCCGCGAGTTCGGCCCCCTGGTCGCGCGCCTGGCGCAGCAGTGCCAGCCCCTGGTCGAGGTTGGCGCGCACATCGGGTTCCGACACCATTTGCAGGGCTGCGATTTTCATGGGTTCTCTCCTGAAGAAGCGGGCTCGGTGGCGCCGGAGGGCGTGCTGGCGGGGCTGTTGCCGGCAGGATCGGAGGGTGTCGTGGCCCGGCGCCGCGGCAGGGCCGTGACCTGGGGCTCGTCCCAGCTGCCGTCGATGCGGAATTCCTTGGTGGCCGCCGCGATCAGCGGGCCGCGCAGCAGCACCTGCGCCAGGAAGCTGCCCAGGCCGACCACGGGGTTGATGGCCGTGGCCACCAGGGAGGCCGTCATGGCATTGATCTCGGGCACCACCACCACATGCAGATTCTGCGTCTCCTGGACCAGGTCGGCCGTGCCCTCCATCAGCACGGCGGCGTTGACGCCCTTCATCTGCATGTTGTTGGTGCGCGCCACGCCGTCGGTGATCTGCACGTCGCCGCGCATGAAGTCGAAGGCGAAGCCGTTGCTGAACACATCGCGGAAATCCAGCGTCAGCCGGCGGGGCAGCGCCTGCAGGCTGAGCACGCTCAGCAGCTTGGCCAGGCCCGGCTCGGCCTTGAGGAACTGGCCGGTCTGCACATCCAGGTGCATGGAGCCAGAGAGGCTGCGAAAGTCGGGCGTGATGGGCGAGCCCGTCCAGCCCGCCGATCCCTGCAGCACGCCCTTGCCGTTGCCCACCACGCCGGGCATATCGAAGCGCGTGAGCAGCTTGCCCACGTCGCGCAGGTCCAGCTGGAACTGCAACTGGCTGCGCCCCGGGTGTTCGGATTGGCCCTGGGGCAGGCGCCACTGGCCGCTGGCCGTCAGTGTGGCCTCGGGCGTGGCGATGTTGAAGCGCGACAACTGCCATTCGCGCGCCGCCGCATTGCCGGGAACGGGGCGGTTGCGGGCCTCCACTTCCAGGCGGCCCAGGGCGTGGCCTGACAGGTGCATGTCGTCCACCACGATCTGCAGGGCCGGCAGCTGGCGCGGCCCCTCGCTGAACAGGGCGTCCACGCGGTCGGATTTGGCCTCGGGCACCGTCAGGCGCGACAGCCGGGCCACCAGCTGCCCTTCGGGCTGGGCATCCGTGCCTTCGCGAAAGCCCACGTAGCCGTCAAGCTCCTGGGAGGCGAGGTTGCTGTGCCACGAGCCGCCATCGCGCGAGATGCCCGCCACCACGTCGTGCAGCTGCCGCCCCTTGGCCTGCAGCTGCTTGACGCGCAGGGTCAGCCGGTCGGGGAGGTATTCGCGCGCAGGGTCTGCGGCATCGGCGGGCTCCGGCTTGGCGCCGCTGGACTGCGGCGCCAGTGCCAGCCAGTCGTCGAGATTGAAGAGCGGCAGCTGCACGTGGGCCTGCACGCCCTGGCCCGAAGTGGAAGCCGTGCCCGCTTCCTGGCCGATGAGGATGCTGCCGTGCAGCACACGGCTGTGCTTGCCACTGATGTCGCGCTCATAGAACACCGAGCCCGTATCGCCCAGTTGCACGCTGATCTGGTCGCGCAGCGGGGCATCGGGCGCGGTGAAGCTGGCGGGTGCGAGCTGGTGGCTCACGTTCAGTGGCTGGATGGACTCCGCTGCCTTGCCCAGCGGGGCGGGCAGGTTGATGCGCATGCCTTGCAGGCTGGACTGGACCTGGATTTCGGGTGTTCCGCGCCGCACCTTCAGCAGCAGGGAATAGGGCGACTGGCCTTCGGCATGGCGGGCCAGGTCGGCCACCCAGCCCAGTTCCCTGGCTTCGCGCAGCCCCTGTGCCGTGGCCGTGCCCTGCACACGCACCTTCACGGACGATTCGGTGGCCGGCGCATTGCGCGCCAGCGCCTGCATGCCGCCATCGGCGCGCAGCTCACCGCCCAGCGCGCGCGCCTGCAGGCCGGCCAGCGAGAAGCCGGTTTCGGAGAACTTGATGGCCCCGCGCAACTGGCTCAGATGGGGGGTCTGATCATCGAGCTGCAGGGAGTTGCCCGCCAGCGTGACCTGTCCAGACACCTTGCTGCGGTCCAGGTGGTCGATGGGCAATTGCAGCTGCAGGGCCAGTTGCGCGGCGCCCGTGGCCTCGCTGCCGTCCAGAACGTGCCCGGTCAGCGCCGACAGGGCCGAGGTCTTGACCACGCCCAGCATGTCGGCCAGCGGGCCCTGGCCCTTGGCGGTCACGGCCACCTCGGTGTGGCCCAGGTTGGGAATGCTGGCCTGGATGTCGCGCATCTGCAGTTGCGGGTAGCCCGCGAACTCGCCGCGTGCATTGCGCACGGCCATCGACGAGCGGTCGAAGACCAGCTCGCCCGACAGATCGACCAGGGCCGGCCAGGGCGCCTCGCCATGCGTGAGCAGATGGGGCGGCACATATTCATAGTGCACGTCATGCAGCTTGGCAGCGATATGGAACTCGCCCT
Source organism: Delftia sp. Lp-1 (assembly GCF_020523835.1). NCBI lineage: Bacteria > Pseudomonadati > Pseudomonadota > Betaproteobacteria > Burkholderiales > Comamonadaceae > Delftia > Delftia sp. Lp-1. Next base: position 223,605 of record NZ_JAJALJ010000003.1, read on the forward strand.
GGCTGGGCTTTTCGGCCGGCACGTGGTCCAGGTGGCCGCGCACCTTGAAGTTCACCGTGCTTGCGCGCCCGGCGTGGATGGCCTCTCGCACGTAATGGCGCGCATCGGCGGGGATTTCCAGCGGCAGGTAGCGGTGCACGCGCGTGCCGTCTGCGTTGCGCAACTGGCCCTGCAGGTCCAGCACGCCCGGAAAGCGCGGGTGCTTGTCGCTGCCGTCGCCGGTGTGCCATTGCGCACGGGCTTCGCCCTCGGTGTCATCGTTGGCAAAGCGCAGGCTGGGCACCTGCACGCTGATGGCCTGCCCGCGCAACTGCCAGCGCAGGCTGGCCTGCAGGCGGTGCAGCGGGATCTCGGGTTCCTCGAAGACGCCAGGAAAGGACAGCGCAGCCGGCTGCTGCCCCGTGCCCTCCATCTCCAGCTGCGCCTGTCCGCCGTCCTGGTCCAGCGAGAAGCGCGCGTTCAGGCCCTTGATGCCGGGCATGCCCGGCTTCGTGGGGCCTTCGGACGATGCCACGCCGTCGATCGACAGCTGCTGCAGCTCGCCGCTGACCTTGTACTGCTGCACAGCCTGCAGCGGGCCGCGCCAGCTTGTCTGGAACTGGCGCAGCTGGCCGGCCGGGGCCATGTCGGCCAGATGGCGCTGCAGCTGCTCTGGCAGCGGCAGGCGCTGGCCCAGCTGAGCGAGGATGGCCAGGTCAATGCCATCGGCCTGGAACTCGCCCTGCTCGCCCAGCGCCCCCTGCGTGCTGGCGCCCGCAGGGTTGTAGCGCGCGCGCAGGTTGCCGGCAGGCCAGTGCAGGCCGTCACCCGTGGAGAACTCCAGGTTCTGCGCGGCGAAGCGCCAGCCGTCCTGGTGCTGCACGCTCAGCCTGCCCGTCAGCGCCTGCAGTTGCAGCGGCTCCAGGTTCTCGCGCCACTGCAGTTGCAGGGCATTCACCGCCACATCGGCCATGGCACCCACGGGCTGGCCCTGGCGCAGGTCGATCCAGGCGCGCAGTGCGCCCCGGCCCTGCTGCAGGCGCAGGTCGGACGTATCCATGTACTGCCCGAGCCGGGACAGGTCGATCTGCGTGAACATCGCATGGGCCTGTCCGCTCCAGCGCTGCCAGTTGCCCTCGTGCGTGGACAGCAGCGGCTCGCGGAACAGGCCGGCGAGCATGAAGCGCTCGCCCCAGCCTTCGGGGGGCGTGGCATCCAGGCGGATTCCGTGGCTCCAGCCCTTGTTGCGCAGCACCAGGTCCACATCGCGCAAGGCCAGCGGCGGTGCCTGGCGCATTTCGTCCACCCACAGCAGGCTGCCGCCGCGCAGGGCCAGCTCGGTCTGGGAAAACAGCCAGTCGGCGGCGGCATTGTCCCCGCCCGATGAAGGGCTGATCTCGATGCCGGCCACGAAGACACGGCCATCGGCCGCGCGGCGGACCACGAGTTCGGGGCGGTCGATATAGATCTGCTCCACGCCCAGGCGCATCAGCGAGCGGGCCGAAACGGCCACCACCACGCTGGGCAGGCGCAGGGCGTCCGCGGAGTGTTCTGGGTCTTCGATCACCACGTCGCCCAGCTCGAACCGGGGGACCAGTCCCTCGCTGCGGGCCGTGATGCTGCCTATGCGCACGGGTAGGCCCAGCGTGCGTGAGGCCAGGGATTCCAGCTGAGGACGCCATTCGCCGATTCGCGGCACAATCCAGCCATGGAGCACCCCCCACACGGAGCCCAGGACCAGCCAGAAGGCCAGGACCAGCCCCAGTGACCACCGCGCAAGGCCGGCCATCCAACGGGTCAGGCGTGTGGGGTGCGGTTTCGGTTCGATCATCGGCGGCATCAGCTATGACGGGAATTATGACCGGCACCCTCGGGGACCGGACGGTAACCAAGGGTTGCTGCGATCCCTCTGCGCGTGAGTGGCCGCTTCTTTCGCGTTCCGTATGCAATCCTCAGAGCACGCAATGGCAGACACGGCCTTGAATGTCCCCGCACAGGCCGCCTATTCCCGTTTCCACCAACGGCTGCATCGTCGCTATGGCGACGAGTTGAGCCTGTTGCCGCCGGGCCCACCCGAGCGCGCCTCCATGGAGCAGGCCCTGGCGGCGCTGCTGGAGCGCGGGCTGGACCTGTCGGCCGCGCTGCGCGTGCTGCGCCAGCTGGTCATGGAGCGCACCATGGTGCTCGACTGCGAGCAGCAGGCGCCGCTGGCCGTGGTCACGCGGGCCGTGACCGAGCTGGCCGAGCTGGCGCTGGAGCGCGCCTGCATCCAGGTGCGCGCCGAACTCGATGCGCGCCATGGCGCACCGCAAGGCCCCGAGGGCCGGCCCGTGCAGCTGTGGATCATCGGCATGGGCAAGCTGGGCGCGCGCGAGCTCAATGTCTCCAGCGACATCGACCTGATCTACGTCTACGAGCAGGACGGCGACACGGCCGGCCTGCCTGACGGGCGCGGCGTTCTCTCCAACCATGAGTACTTCGCGCGCGTTGTCAAAGGCATCTATGGCCTGATCGGCGACACCACCGAGCACGGATTCGTGTTCCGCGTGGACCTGGCGCTGCGGCCCAACGGCAACTCGGGGCCGTCGGCTGTCTCGCTGGCCTCGCTGGAAGAGTATCTGCAGACCCATGGCCGCGAGTGGGAGCGCTTCGCCTGGCTCAAGAGCCGGGTGGTGGCGCCCATGGACAGCGTGCGCTCCACGCAGGTGCAGGCGCTGCGCGCCGTGGTCCTGCCTTTCGTCTTTCGCCGCTATCTGGATTACGCGGTCTTCGATGCGCTGCGTTCGCTGCACCGCCAGATCCGCGAGCATGCGGCGCGGCGCAGCGCGGGCCATCCCGGCCGCTCCAATGACGTCAAGCTCTCGCGCGGCGGTATCCGCGAGATCGAATTCACCGTGCAATTGCTGCAGGTGGTGCGTGGCGGCCAGTTCCCCGAGCTGCGCTGCCGCCCCACGCTGGAGGCGCTGGGGCGCCTGGCGCGCGCCGGCCTCATGAGCCAGGAAGTGGCCGACGCCCTGGGCGCGGCCTATACCTTTTTGCGCCGTGTCGAGCACCGCATACAGTACCTGGACGACCAACAGACCCATGTGCTGCCCACGCGCGATGACGACCTCGAATGGATTGCGCGCACCATGGGCTTTGCCGATACCTGCGCCTTCCTGCACCAGTTCGACGCCCACCGCGAAAAGGTGGCCGAGGAGTTTGACACCCTGCTCGGCGGCTCGGCCCCCCCGCAATGCAGCGCGGGCCGCTGCAACGGCGCCCGCAGCCCTGCCCAGGGAGGAACGCCGCGCGAGATCGATGGACTCATGGAGCAGCTGCCGCCCGCCCTGGCCGCCCACGTGGCCGACTGGCGCGGCAACGCCCGCATCGCCAACCTGCGCGATGAGGCGCGCAGCCGGCTGTTCCGCCTTGTGCAGCGCACGGCGCAATGGGTGGCCGAGCGCAGCGTGCCCGAAGACGCCGCAGTGCGCTTTCTGAACTGGCTGGAGCCGCTGCTGCGTCGCGAAAGCTATCTGGCCCTGCTGCTGGAGCGCCCTGCCGTGCACGAGCGGCTGCTGGACCTGCTGGGCGCGGCGCGCTGGCCCGCGCGCTATCTGCAGCAGCACCCGGGCGTGATCGACGAGCTGGCCAACGACGCCATGCTGGGCGAGCGCTTCTCTCCCATGGATTTCGAGCATGAGCTGGCCCTGCGCCTGGCCGCGCTGCAGACCACGGGCGAGGACGACGACGAAACCCTGCTGAACCTGCTGCGCCGCGCCCACCATGCCGAGGTCTTCCGCACGCTGGCGCGTGATATCGAGGGCCGCATCACGGTCGAGCAGGTGGCGGACGACCTCAGTGCGCTGGCCGACTGCGTGCTGCGCGTGACGGCCAGCTGGTGCTGGAGCCGGCTCAAGAACCGCCACCGCGAGTCGCCGCAGTTCGCCATCATTGGCTACGGCAAGCTCGGCGGCAAGGAGCTGGGCTACGGCAGCGACCTGGACATCGTCTTCGTCTTCGATGACGACGACGAGCACGCCTCCGAGATCTATGCCGCCTTTGTGCGCAAGCTCATCAACTGGCTGGCCGTCAAGACGGGCGAGGGCGATCTGTTCGAGATCGACACCGCGCTGCGCCCCAACGGCAACTCCGGCCTGCTGGTGACCAGCTTTGCCTCCTATGCCAACTACCAGCAGCAGCGCGGCAGCAACACGGCATGGACCTGGGAGCACCAGGCCATGACGCGGGCGCGCTTCGTGCTGGGCAGCGACGATCTGCAGGCCCGCTTCGACGCCGTGCGCGAGGCCGTGATCACCGCGCCGCGCGACGCCGCGGCCCTGCGCGACGAGATCGTGGCCATGCGCGAACGCGTGCGCAGCGCGCATCCGGTGCGCGGCGGCCTCTTCGACGTCAAGCACAGCCCCGGTGGCATGGTCGATGTGGAGTTCGCCGTCCAGTACCTGGTTCTCTCGCAATCGGCCCTGCATCCGGGGCTGATGGCCAATCTGGGCAACATCGCGCTGCTGCAGCGTGCGGAAGAGGCGGGCCTGCTGCCTGCAGGCGTGGGCCAGCAGGCCGCCCGGGCCTACCGTGAACTGCGCCGCCTGCAGCACGTAGCGCGGCTGGACGAGCGGACGGCCCAATTGGTGCCCGGCCAGGCCGAACCGCTCAGCGCGCCGGTCAAGGCCCTGTGGGAAGCGGTTTTCACGGGGGGCGCTCTGGTGTGAGGATGCGGGGAGGGAAGGTGGTCGGCCCTGGCCGACGCCGTCCCGTCAGCATCCATCGAACACGGCCTACAGCAGAATGACGCTGCTCGTCAAAATGTTACATTTTTCCCGCCCCCGACCCCTGGAACTTCTGCAAAAGTAGCTCATCTATTGGACAGGTTGACGAGAGAGGGTATCCAGACCGAATTTCACGTTGCGAAGCCTCTGGGGCCACAGTCCTGAACTGTTCCGCCCGAAGCGCTTCTCCTCCCTCCCTCTCTTTATTCGTTTCGGGATGCTTCGCAACTTTTTTATGCCAGCAAAAAGGCCACCCATCGGGTGGCCTTTTTTGTTGCCGCGGCAGCTGCAGTTGTCGTTGCGGGGGGTGACCCGTTTTCAGGGCTGGGGCGGGCGTGTGGCCGCAAAGCTGGCGCGTTCCGCCAGCTTTGCCTGCAAGGTGGCCAGATTTGGGTGGTCGGCGCGCCAGTCCAGTTCGGGAAAGCGAAAGTCCAGCCAGCCCAGGGCACAGCCCACGCACACGTCGGCCAGGGTGAAGTGGATGCCGCAGCAATAGGGCTTGTCGCCCAGGCCCTGGGACATCACGTTCAGTGCGGCGCGCACCTTGGCCAACTGGCGGTCTATCCAGGCCTGGCAACGCTGCTCTTCGCTGCGGCCATCCCAGGTGGCCTCGAGGCGGGCAAGGGCTCCGGCGTCCAGCACGCCATCGGCCAGGGCTTCCCAGGTCTTGATCTCGGCACGCTCGCGGCCTGTGCCGGGGATCAGCTTGCCTACCGGGGAAAGTGTGTCCAGATATTCGACGATCACGCGCGAGTCGAACATGGCATCGCTGCCGTCCATGACCAAGCGCGGCACCTTGCCCAGCGGGTTGCCGGTGCCCGGCGACAGCTCGCGGCTCCAGGGGTTTTCCTCGACGAACTGATAGTCGAGCCTTTTCTCGGCCAGTACGACGCGTACCTTGCGTACGTAGGCGCTGGTGGAGGAACCTATCAGTTTCATGGCTGTTTTCCGTGGCGAAGAGGCGGCCCATGGGCGGGCAGCCGATTCTATGCGCTGCCCGGCGATCTCCCCCTACAGCCCCCGTTTTTGCCGCGCGCACCTACAATCACGGCCCATGAATCTGCCGCACATCTCCGCCCTGTCCCCGCTCGACGGCCGCTACGCCGCCAAACTGTCTCCTCTGCGCCCGATCATGAGCGAGATGGGATACATGCACCGCCGCGTGCAGGTGGAGGTGACCTGGTTCATCGCCCTGTCGGACGCCGGCTTTGCCGAGTTCAAGCCCCTGACCGAAGGCGCCCGCGTCTATCTGCAGGATCTGGTGAAGAACTTCTCCGAGGCCGATGCCGTGGCCATCAAGGACATCGAAAAGACCACCAACCACGACGTCAAGGCCGTGGAGTACTGGATCAAGGGCAAGTTCGACGGCCGTCCCGAGCTGCTCAAGGCCGCCGAATTCGTGCACTTCGCCTGCACCAGCGAAGACATCAACAACACCAGCCATGCGCTGCAACTGCGCGCCGGCCGTGACAGCGTGCTGCTGCCGGCCTTGACGGGCATCACCGCCAAGCTGCGCGAGATGGCCCACGCCTACGCGGCCGTTCCCATGCTCAGCCGCACGCACGGCCAGACCGCAAGCCCCACCACCGTGGGCAAGGAAATCGCCAACGTGCTGGTGCGTCTGGAAAAGGCCTCTGCCCGCATCGCCGAGGTCAAGCTCCTGGCCAAGATGAATGGCGCCGTCGGCAACTACAACGCCCATCTGTCGGCCTGGCCCGAGTTCGACTGGGAAGCCTTCAGCAAGAAGGTGATCGAGTCGCCCGAGCCCCAGGGCCTGGGCCTGAGCTTCCAGCCCTACTCGATCCAGATCGAGCCGCATGACTACATGGCCGAGCTGTTCGACGCCATCGCGCGCGCCAACACCATCCTCATCGACTTCTCGCGCGATGTCTGGGGCTATGTGTCCCTGGGCTACTTCAAGCAGCGCCTGAAGGCCGGCGAGATCGGCTCGTCCACCATGCCGCACAAGGTCAACCCCATCGACTTCGAGAACGCCGAAGGCAATCTGGGCCTGGCCAACGCCCTGCTCAAGCACCTGGCCGAAAAGCTGCCCATCTCGCGCTGGCAGCGCGACCTGACCGACTCCACCGTGCTGCGCAACATCGGCGTGGCCATGGGCTATGCCACGCTGGCCTACAGCTCGCTGATGACGGGTCTGAACAAGCTCGAACTCAACGAAGAGCGCCTGCAGGAAGACCTGGATCACGCTTGGGAAGTCCTGGCCGAGCCCATCCAGACCGTCATGCGCCGCTACGGCGTGCAGGGCGCCTACGAAAAGCTCAAGGAAGTCACGCGCGGCAAGACCGTGCAGGCCGACGACCTGCACCGCCTGATCAACGGCCTGGAAATCCCCCAGGCCGACAAGGACCGCCTGCTGGCCATGACGCCTGCCTCCTATGTGGGCAAGGCGGCCGAGCTGGCCCGCCGCGTCTAATCCATCCTTTGCCGCGCCATGAAGGGCGCGCTTCAACCATTCAGGGCTGCCGATGCAAGCACAGGCTTGCTGCGGCAGCTCTTGTTTTTGATAGGTTCTGTCTCATGGCCCTCAAATCCACCATCTTCAAGGCGAACCTGTCCATCGCCGACATCGACCACGGCTACTACGCCGACCATGCGCTGACCTTGGCGCGCCATCCCAGCGAGACGGACGAACGCATGATGGTGCGCTTGGTGGCCCTGGCCCTCAATGCACACCAGCTCAATGACATGTGCAAGGGCGACGGCACGCTGGCGTTTGGTGCAGGCCTGTCCGATCCCGAAGACCCCGATGTCTCGCTGACCGACTTCACAGGCGCCAAGCGCCTGTGGATCGAGGTCGGCCAGCCCGAGGAAAAGCCCATCGCCAAGGCCTGCAACAAATCCGATGCGGTGGTGCTCTACGCCTTCCACCATGCGGCCGAGGTCTGGTGGAAGGGCCTGGAGGGCAAGCTGGCGCGGCTGAACAAGCTGCAGGTCTGGCGCATTCCCTCCGAAACATCCCAATCCCTGGCGGAGCTGGCCGAGCGCAGCATGCAGCTGCAGGCCACCATCCAGGAAGGCGCACTGACGCTCAGCAGCAACCTGGGCACGGTCTTCATCGAGCCGCTGCGCTGGAAGTAAACGGGCTCCCGCTCAAGTCCCCGTTTCAACCTGGCAACTGCATCCGGACGGCCTGGGCGAAGGACTCCACGGTCCAGCCCGCGCCCAGCAGCATGCGGCGCGTGGACAGGCGGTCCATGACATCGTCCGGCACATTGCGGCCCAGATGGATGAGCGACTTGCTGTCCGCAATGCCCACATATCGGCCGTCATAGCTTCGCGCCAGATGGTTCCACAGGCCGTGGGCGCCCGGTGACTGGCGTGCGCCGCTGACCAGGCAGGTGCCTTTGTCCAGCACGCTGCGATACACGGCGCTGGCAATGCCGCGCCGCTGGTAATGCGGCGCAAAGCGCGAATGCGGCGAGCGCACGCGCCGGTCGGTGCGCTTGTCCACCTCGACCAGGCGATTGAACACCGTGTAGCCGGCCAGGCAGCGCCGCTCCATGTCCTCCACGTAGGCAAACCATTCGCCGTCGGCTTCACGCCAGTGCAGCTGGAACTGCGGGTCGTGCAACGGGCGGCGCTCCAGGCCATGGAGCTTGTTGCCGGGCTGGTACAGGCGCTCGTGAATGGCTTCGAGCTCGCCCTCCACCAGCGGCTGCATCACGTCGATGCGCAGTTCGGTGACGTGGCGTGGCGCGCAGCGGGGCAGGGCGCGATGCGCCACGGTATCGCTCAGATGGCGCAGATGGCGCAAGAGCGTGGAAAAAGAGGGGGCGGCAAAAGAGGGCCCGGCTGGGGCAAGGGCTAGACAGGTCACGGCAGGGCTCGCTTCGTCGGCTGGCCTTGAGGCCGGGCAGACGCGTGAAAATCCAACCGCCTTCAGCCTAGAGATGAAGGCGGCGCAAGAAGAGCGGATTCAGTGAAGCGACGCTGCCCGGTTCCGCGCAGGGCAGCGCATCAAGACCGTGCGGCCTGTCGGGGGCCGATGTTCAGCCGTGCTGCGTCACGCTCGCGCAGGCGCGTGGCCGTGGCGGGCCAGGCCTTGCCGGCCGGCACGCGCGTCTCGCCCGCATCACGTGCCGTGAGGCGCAAGCAAAGGCGGAGGTGGCTGTGGCGGTAAGCGGCGGTCTGCAGCATGGCGGCCGATGTTAGGCCGTCTGCAACATCGCACTGGTCCGGTGCGGTATCCGGCAGATCAGCCGGCAATCAACCAGCAATCAGCCAGAGTCACGCGATGTGTCCGTGCGCTCGGCCGCACGCTCTGCATAGCGGGTGAAACGCCAGGAGTCGCCCTCTGCCGTGATCCTGCGCCAGACCATCCGCTTTTGTGCCGGCTCCATCGCGGTCCACAGCTGCACTTCGTCAAAGCTGCGGCCGCAGCCCTTGCATCTTTCGTCGCCCTGGCTGGTGGAGCAGATGGCGATGCAGGGCGTATCGGGCGTGGTGTCGTACCAGGCCAGCCAGGCCGCCATGGCGTGCGAGGGAAAGCCCTCAACCTGTACTTCGCTCTCATGCCAGAAGATCATCAGCGCGTACACCTCGGCCAGGGCCCGTACTTCGGGCTGCAGCAGCACGCCGTCCGGGGACGGATGGCGCTCACGCCAGTAGTTGATGGCGGCTTCGATGTCGGTGATGTGCAGTGCGGTCATGGACGGTCAGGGGGAAGGGACAGCGATGATAAGACGCCTGCCCGCGCACGGCCGGGCATGGCTGCAACACTCCGTTGGTTCAAGGGTTGCTATGGATAGTGAAGCATTTGAGGTAGGCGAATAAATGGTCTGGGGGATGCGCGACTTGTGCTTTCCGTGGAAATGAAGGGTTTTTTCACTTGCGTGCCGTGGCGGCTTTGTGTTGCAATCCACAGGTTCGAAGGGGAGTAGCTCTCTGCCGGCGGGGGTGGTTTTTGCAAAGCCACCGTGCCGGCATCGGAATGGTCGTCAATACGAAGCGCAAGCTTCCGGCCTTCCGGGTTGCGGTGCATACCGCAGCCGAGCAAGACCTTTGATGGACCTGATGACGGTCGATCAATGTGTTCTCCCCTGAGCCAGGCATGTCCTTGCCCGGGTAGGCGCTGCGGCGTTGCATCGGTCTTTCTGTGCCGGTGGGTGTTTCTCCAGGAGGGAGGAGTTCTCGCCGGCCTTACTCAACAGCGAGGACCTTATGGACTTGGACTTTCTGACTCACGCCCCGTTCTGGGTGGCCCTGGGCCAAATCATCATCATCGACATCCTGCTGGGCGGCGACAACGCGGTCGTGATCGCGCTGGCCTGCCGCAAGCTGCCGCCCGAGCAACGCAAGAAGGGCATCATCTGGGGCACGGCGGGTGCCATCATCCTGCGCGTCATCCTGATCGCCTTCGCGATGACATTGCTGGCGCTGCCCTTCCTGAAGTTCGTCGGCGCACTGCTGCTGGTGTGGATCGGCATCAAGCTGATTGCCCCTGATGAAGACGGCCACGACAACATCCAGGGCAGCGACAAGCTGCTGGCCGCCATCAAGACCATCATCGTTGCCGACCTGGTGATGAGCGTGGACAACGTGATCGCCATCGCCGGCGCTGCCCAGAGCTCGGGCGAGCACCAGATGCTGCTGGTCGTGCTGGGCCTGTTGATCTCCATCCCCATCATCGTCTGGGGCTCGCAGCTCGTGATCAAGCTGATGGAGCGCTTCCCCATCATCATCGTGGCCGGCGGCATGCTGCTGGGCTGGATTGCCGGCGGCATGCTGGTCACCGACCCCGTCTTCGCCAATACGGAGAAGTGGGACTGGATGGTCAAGCTGCCCCAGACCGACATGCTCAAGTACGGTGCCAGCGTGTTCGGAGCCCTGCTGGTGCTGGCGCTGGGCAAGTACATCGCTTCGCGCCGTCCTGCTCCCAAGGCCGGCGCCCACGGAGCCTGATCCGCTGAAAAGTTGAGGTGGGCGCCGGGTTGGCCCGATGGGCCGCCCGCGCCGATTCGCGACAATCCATGGCAAGGGCGGCCCCGGCCGCCTGCCTCTCCCACTCCCGCAAACCCAGTTCGACAAGGACTTGCTTTGAACCCCATCATCGTCTACGTGGATGACGCTTCCTACGCTCTGCCTCTGGTACAGGCCCTGGCCGCCTCGCCGCAGGCCCAGGCCTCGCACTGGCTGCTGGTGGCCTGCGCGCCGCGCATTACCCACCGGGTCAGCAAATGGGTGAGCCACAGCGCGCGCGAAAGCTGGCGCGGCAAGTGGGCGGACAAGCTGTTCGCCCAATTGTTGCCGGTGTTCGGTGACAGCGCTGGCAGGATCACGCCGGTGCTGGCCAAGGGCCCGCTGGCCGAACTGGTGGCCCAGCTCCAGCAGGAGCACGGCACGGCCCAGATCGTCGATGCACGCCGCCCCAAGCAGGAAGCCACGGCTCCTGCCGTGGCGCCGGGCGCCCCGCTGGGCCGGCGCTGGAATCTTCCGGGAACGCTGGCGGCCATCGGCGCGCTGATGGGCCTGGTGTTCGAGGAAGCGATGATCTAAAGGCTGGCGTCTGCCTGGCCGCTCTGGTCAGGCGATCGCTTTCAGGACGGCATCCCGGAAAAAGGGATGCCGTTTTTCATGGGGTTCTCCGGTCCACGGTTTCCAGTGCGCCGCCTCAACCCGGATCTGCCGGCTGCTGCTATGCTGCCCGCATGAAAATCCTGATCAAATGGCTGCTCAGCGCCGGTGCCCTGCTGGTCGTGGCCTATCTTTATGGTGGCGTGCAGGTCAACAGCTTCAGCTCGGCCATGATCGCGGCGCTGGTCATCGGCCTGCTCAATGCGGTGCTGCGCCCCATCCTCGTGGTGCTGACGCTGCCCGTGACCATCGTGACGGTCGGGCTGTTTCTCTTCGTGGTCAACGGACTGATGTTCTGGGCAGCCTCGGGCCTGCTCAGCGGCTTTCACGTCGCGGGCTTCTGGGCGGCCATGCTGGGTGCGCTCATCTACTCGCTGCTGGGCCTGGCCATCGAATCACTTCTCGCGCGCCTGTTCCCTTAGCAGCTCCTCCACAGCACGCAGCCGCGTGTCCACGATGGAGGCTTCGATGAAATCCACCTTGGGCCCGCCCTTGCGGGCCAAATCCTGCGCGGCCTTGAAACGGTCGACTGCCGCCGCGTAGTCGTAGTGCGCGACCTGGGCCTCGGCCTCTGCGCGCAGCGCTCGCAGCTCCTGGTCCTGGGCGCGCTGCACCTGGGCCAGCAACTGCCAGGCGCTGGCATCACGCGGGTGGTCCGTCACCCAGGTCTGCAGCGGGCCCGCCATGCTGGCGGCGCCTTGCTCGCGCAGCAGGATCTGGGTGCGCATCAGCAATTCCGGCCTGCGCACGGCGCGGTTTTCGACCACATTGACGGTGGCCAGGCTGGGGCCGCTTTCCGTTGTCTTGGCGGGGATGGATTCCGTGGGATTGGCCTGGGCAGGCGCAGCTGCCGGCAGGTAGAGCGGTGGCAACGCCTGCAACGCGGCGCCGGGCTTGCCGGCCGTCAGCTCCAGTTCGGCCTGCAGCAGCTTGGCCTGCCGCTGGGCGCCGGCATCTGCGGCGGTTGCCTCTTGAAGCCGCCCGGACATTTCCCGAGCTTCGGCCCAATCGCGCAATTGCACGGCGCTCAGCGTGGCGGCATATAGCTGCGCCACCTGCTGGGTTTGGGTTTGGCTGCCAAAGCTGGTGGAGCGCGGCTGCTCGGCCCACTGGCGCAGCACATCCACGCCGGGGCGCGACAGCACGCGGGCCCGTGCGGCCATCATCACGTGTTCCAGGGATGGTGCTGGCGCAGGCGCAACGCCACGCGGCAGGCGCGAATGCATGTCGGCCATGCGCTCTGTGGTCAGCGGATGGCTGCGCAGATAGGGCCAGCTGCCGTTGTCATTCAGGCGGTTGGCCTGCTGCAGCTTGTCGAACATGGTCACAAAGCCCTGCGGCGCAAAGCCCGCAGGCGCCATCAGCCCGTATCCCATGCGGTCTGCCTCGCGCTCCATGTCGCGCGAAAAATTCAACTGGTTCTGCACGGCCAGCGCCTGGCCACCCATCATCATGGCCATGGCGGCATCGGGGCTGCGGCTGGCAGCCAGCGCGCCCAGAATCATCGAGCCGATCATCAGCGGCGTCTGCTTGCCCTGCTGGGCAATGAGTCGCGCGATATGACGCTGCGTGACGTGGCTCAGCTCGTGTGCCAGCACCGACGCCAGCTCGTCGCGTGTGCTGACCACGCCGATCAGGCCCAGGTGAACCCCCAGATAGCCGCCGGGCAGCGCAAAGGCGTTGACCGATCGGTCCCGCCCCAGCAGGATCTCCCAGGCAAAGCGCTCTTCCAGCTCATCCGAAAGCTCGCCGCGCGTGCGTGCCGCATCGACCAGGTGCTGCCAGATGCCTTCCACATATTCCTGCAGTACCGCATCGTCTATGTAGTCCGGATCGCGGTACAGCGAGCGGATGATGCGGTCACCCAGGCGCCGCTCGTCGCTGGTGGTCGTGGCCGCGCCGTCGCCCAGCGTGGGCAGGCGCAACTGGGCCTGTGCGGGGACATGCGTTGCGATGGTGAGAGCGGCCGCCAGCAACTGCAGGCCGACGGCGATATGTGTCTTCAGGCGTGATGGGCGCATGGGCAGGTAAGAACCAAGGGGCCGGGCCCGTGCATTGGCACGGGGCGGTGAAACACCCCACTATGATGCCTCGGTTCGCCGAACGTTCATGGCAGGACTGACCAGCGTGTCAGGACTGCCGTAGGCCGGCCCGTGCATTTTCAGGAGTTGCCATGTCTTCCCTCACCCATTTCGACGCCCAGGGCCAGGCCCACATGGTCGATGTTGGCTCCAAGCCCGCAACCCACCGCATCGCCATCGCCGAAGGCCGCATCGTCATGCAGCCCGCTACCCTTGCCATCATTCAGGGCGGCACCGCCAAGAAGGGTGACGTACTGGGCATTGCGCGCATTGCCGGCATCATGGCGGCCAAGAAGACCAGTGACCTGATTCCGCTGTGCCACCCGTTGGCGTTGACGCGGGTGGCGGTCGACTTTGATTTATTGCCAGATGTATCTGCTGTCCGTTGTGTGGCTACCGTGGAAACGGTGGGGCCTACAGGAGTCGAGATGGAAGCACTCACCGCTGTGCAGGTGGCGCTGCTCACGGTCTATGACATGTGTAAGGCGGTGGATAAGGCGATGGTGATGGAGGGGGTGCGGGTGGTGGAGAAGCGAGGGGGGAAGTCGGGGTAATTAAGAACCGCTAAAACCACCGATTCACGAAGCGCGCACAGATGAGACTGCCGCCGCTAATTTTAGCAGAGCCTCGTGGATGTCCAGCGGCCTCTCGAAACCTATGCGCATCTTGTCAAAACCTGCAAACAAGCCGTGTGTTTTCTCCACCACCCAGCGATGCTTGACTTAGGGAGATCATCTCAGGGAATACCAGCGTGTAGAACATACAGGATGCCATTGAGGGTGGTCTCGTTGCTCACAGCGAAATTGCGTGCACCACCTTTGGCGAAGGGTACGAATGCTGGGAAAAGAGGTTATAGCTGTAGCCACAGAAGGATAGTCTTACCGTGAGGATACGAAACATAACTGCTTAGCGCTGGTCTTTGACTAAAATGTGTTGGCGATTCTGAATTGGATTAATATTTAATCTTAATTGCATTTGTCTCGATTCATCTCTGCAATGGTGTCATTTTACTAGTAAATGAAGCACCGGGACCTTTTGTGTCTCAAATAATGACCTGGATGATTCGTTGTTAAATATTGGAGCATGATCTCCAACAATAACTACTTCTGTGCCAGTTAACGATGGATTTTGGAGGGCCTCCGATAGATTATCGAAGAACTGAGTGTGAAGATTTTGGTAGGTACAAAGCTGGGCTTCATAATCAATTTTAAAGACTGCTTTGCATAGATTCTCTCTGTAGTTATGAGTATCTCGTCGATCATAGGGTGTGTGGGAGTTTAATGTCATCCAATAAAGGAAAACTTTCTCAGTTGAACTGATTTTCTCTACTACTGTGGGAAATAAATATCTGTCACAATATCCTGGGAATGAGTAGCATTGGTATTCCTTTCCAAAAGGAAGTATCTCTTTAAATATCATCTCTTGGAAGCCAAGAACTGGATACCAGTTAACTCTGTCGTACATCGTGCCATGTGCGCCGTGTATCGATATGGTCTTGTATCCTTGTTCTGAAAATTTCTTAGGTCTGCAGGGGCCCAGGTCCGATTCTGCAATCTTGTTCAGGTTGAGCTTTGTCGGGATCTTCCCGCAAAGCTCTCTGAACTCTGCGAATGCGGTGGCACCGACAGCATGTATATTTGTTAGCTTGATAATTTCAAGTTTTTTATTATCCCGTAGTGACTGGATCTGTTGCTCCAGTATTTTTGGATCTGTTGGTAATCCCCAGGATTCTGCAATAATAAACAAAATTTTATCAGGCTGATTTTCTTTCTTTAGCGAATTGTCCACTGTTAGTTCGAATGCTGAAGGAGACTGAATTTGTACATAGTCAACATTATCGTGGCTTCTGAGATTGAATAATTTCCTGTTCAGCTCGAAAAGCTCTTGGATGAAATAAGAGGAGCTTCCAAATATCAGATTTTCCCTGCTTGCCAGAGACGGCTTATTAAAATTTCCTTCTTTGAAAGAAGCTGTAAGCTGGACTGCCGTAAGTGTAACCAAGATAAATAATACCCGTTGCCAACTGACTTTGCGAAGTAAATGCGAAGTTCCTATAAAAATTGTAGAAATTATTAATAGTGCAATGCCTAAGCTAAATATATATGAGGTTTTTGCTTCAAATATAAATCCTGCGATTGTTTTTATCTGAGAATAGTCGAATAAATACAATATAGACGCCATTCCAAGAAATATTTCTTGAAACACAGAAGCTATAAAGATGATGGTCGCAAACCATCTATACCCCATGGAAAATATTAAAAATGAGAGTATTGTTTCGAGATTGAATAAATAGCGCTTATATCCAAAATAAATAGAAGCACATTGAAATGCAATACTCGAAATTGATAGGATTAAGAAAAAAAGTGCCTGGCTTTTCCAGGCGGGTTTTGCAATATTTTTATTGCGCTCCTTGGCCGTGAGTGAAATTAAGAATCTAAGAGGCATAGTTTTAATTTATATCTCAAAATCCATCAATAGGAGCAAATGACATTACTTCAGCGGTCTGGTTGTTAATGAGGGCAATCCACTCATTTGTCTTGAAGCTGGTAACGGGGAGCCAGGATAGGGATTCTTTTGGGAGGCCACTGGCCTTGATTGCCTCATAGATTAAGGTCTCTTTGTCTTTGTGTTTTTCTAATAGCTCTTTGATGGGATGAGCGGCCGATATGATCTTTGAAGCACTTAAGGAAAGTGGTTCCCACCATTCTGGTCTGGATGAGGGAGCGACGCCGTTGAGGGATAGATCAAGGCTTTCCATTAGCTCTTTGTTATCTTTTGCATCACGTATCCCAATTACTATTGGTCCCAACCAGGGAAGCTCGTGCAGTCCACCTTGTTGTGGTCGCAGTTTTTCTTTTTGTATATCTGCGACAGTGATGACTCGAAATCTATCTACTTCAAATACAAGATAGACAGGTCTTGATTGGGCAATGGTGTGCACTCCGTAAGTAAGCGCTGTTAATTGTATTAAGACGATAAATCCCAAGTCTTGTATTAGTTCTTTTCTGGATTTTAAAGGTGAGTAAACTACTGCAGTAAGCAAAGGGCCGCAGATTGTGTCAACCGCTATTACAAGCAGAAATAGGTTTTTCCCACCTACAAGCTCTTGGTAAGGAGGAGGGAACCAGATCAAAAATACTAAGAATGCCGTCAATATGGTGACGATCAAGCTTGCGAGAAAATGTAATGCTGCCGCTTTTGTCTTTGGCATCACATGAACGAACCATCCCATGGAGGAACTCTTCTTTGAATATTAAATTATGAGATGTTGCCTGTTGCAAAGGAAATAAAAAAAAGGAGCGCAAGCGCTCCTTTTTTTATTTTGGCAATGGATTATCGGCACTCTGCGGGGACAAACTTTGCCATCACGCCCTTAGTAGTGTCAGGAGTGAAGGTGCCCATTTTGCGCGCATTGGCAGTTTTGGCTTCAGTGCTGGTGCAAGCCCAGTCGATAGAGCCTGATTCGCTTTTTCCCCAAGCCGTAGCCAGCGATACTGCATCCTTAGAGGATGTATCAACACGCACGCGGGGAAACAGACGCAGTTCAACATTATTATTCAAACCACCGACAGCAGCAGCGATGTATGTGATGAGAATATGTTCGCCGTCAGCACCTGTGGCACCGGATCCTGCCGCAGAAAACTGTACGGACTTGACATACTTGGAGTTCGCACCGGTCTTGTTGGCTTGGTCATTCCAAGATGCTGTGTAGCGTTGATAGTCAGCCACTCCTGCTGAACCATCAGTCGCCAAGCCAGAGCGAGCAGGTTGAGCAAGGCTAAGACCTTCGGTGATGCGCGCACGCACCGTGTAATCCTGATAAGCCGGCAGCGCAACGGCTGCCAAAATGCCGATGATCGCCACAACGATCATCAGTTCGATCAAGGTAAAACCTTGCTGGATGGAACGCTTCATGAACTTCTCCTCATAGGGGGTTGATTGCATGCTCTGTCGAGCAAGAGCCGTGCCAGTCGCGCCTTGAGACCAAGGTTCGCGCTTGTGTATTGTTTGGTTGCAAATTACACGGCTGGTCGACATTCTCTGACAAATCGATCCAATTTTGCGTGACATTTTTGTCAAGGATGATGCGCTTGCCAACGAAGCAACAGCGAACCTTGTCAGTGGATCAAGAGGGTCCCTCACGCCACCAGGAACTGCATCTGCGTACCTGCCAGTTCCACCGTGTCGCCATGTTGCAGCGGCATGGCGCGGCGGCCGATTTCCTGGCCGTTGAGCTTGAGGCTGAGGGCGTCACCTTCCAGCTGGGCGAGCACGAAGCCGTGGTGCTTTTGGGTGATGGAGGCGACGGCCACGCCGGGCTTGCCCAGGGTGGTGACGACTTTGACCAGTGGTACTTCGCGGCCGGCGGCGTTGCCGTTGAGCATGCGGATGGCGGCCTGGCGTGTGGCCAGTCCGGCCATGGAAGGGGGCAGGGTGTGGTCGAAGCCTGAGGGGGTCTGGGTGCTGAACTGCGATGGCAGGTCTTCCGCCAAGGGGGCTGGGCGGGTTGCCTCCACTGCTGCGGCAATGGCCGCCAGTGCCGAGCGCGAGGAGGCGCTGACTTGCTGCTGCACGAAGCGGATCTTGTACTTGCCGATGTCCAGCAGGTCGCCGTGGTTCAGGGTCTGCCGCAGTATGGGCTGGCCGTTGACATAGGTGCCGTTGGTGCTGCGCAGGTCTTCGATGGTGACGGTGCCGTCGACGATGCTGAGAACGGCGTGCTCGCCGCTGACGGCGAGGTTGTCGATCACGATGTCGTTGTAGGGGCGGCGTCCCAGCGTGGTGCGCTCCTTGGCCAGCTGCACTTCCTTGATGACGGCGCCGTCGATGGAGATGACCAGGGTCGGCATGCTCAAAGTTCCTTTGTTATGCCCGGCTTGCACCATCCACTGGGCGATCCGGAGCTGGGGTGTATCCAAATATTATGTCTGCGGCCTGCGCGCGCCGAGGTCTGCCATCGTATTTGATACAGACTATGGATTGTCTTTTCCTGATTGTTGGATTTGCAATCATTTTTAACAATTGGAACCTGCGAGGGCGGTGCAGGCAAGCGCGTCCATCGGTTGGGATCTGCCGTCGATCGCTGTGTGGGGCTCAATCGAGGGAAGTGCTGGCTGCAGGGGGCGGGCTGGCCTGTATCTCGATCAGCGCCGCGCTGATGTTGTCGTTTCCGCCGGCTTCATTGGCGGCGGCGAGCAGCGAGGTCAGCAAGACGGGCAGCGGGCTGGATTGGGTGAACAGGGTGGCGATGGCTTGGTCATCGAGCATGTCGGTGAGGCCGTCGGAGCACAGCAGGATGCGGTCGCCGGGTTGCAGCGGCCACTCATTGAAATCGGGCGTGACGTCCGGCGTGACGCCCAGGGCCTGGGTGAGCAGGTGGCCCAGGCCGGATTGCCGGGCTTCGTGGTCCTGGATGCGGCCTGCGTCGATTTCTTCCTGGAGCCAGGTGTGGTCTCGGGTCAGGCGCAGCAGTTGACCCTCGCGCCAGCCGTAGGCCCGCGAGTCGCCAAGGTGGGCGAGCATCAGCAGACCTGGCAGCAGGGCTGCGGCAATGATGGTGGTGCCCATGCCGCGGCAGCCCGGTGTTTCCCGGGCAGCCGTAAGAATGGCGGCGTTGGCCAGGTTCAAGGCATTGGCCAGTGACTGCTGCAATTCCTGGCGGGCTTGCGGAGTGTTGGCTGCCGGCGCCTCGGTGGCCACGCTTTGCAGTGCCACGGATACCAGGCTGATGGCCATGGCGCTGGCGACTTCGCCGGCGTTGTAGCCGCCCATGCCATCGGCCAGCACCGCAATGGGCCAGGGCTGGGCGCTGGGGTGGATAGTGACCGCATCCTCGTTGTTGTCACGGCGCCGGCCCACATCGGTGCGCGCAACCATGGCGCAGTGTTGCGCAGGGACTGCCTGTCGGCAGGGCTGGTCCGGGGTCTTGGGTGCGCTGGGCATGGTGGCGAAGGGCGGGCGCGGCGGTGTTGCCATCAGTCCCTGTGTGCAGATGCAATGGTGAAGCCGGTGCACAGCGTAAATGAAAACAGTGCCCCCAAGTGCCAAGAATGGGCCGGCGTAGCGGCTCGTCAGCTTGACGCCACATCAAGAACGGATCCTCACAAAGCAAAAACGCACTGCCGAGGCAGTGCGTTGTGGAGGTGGCGAGGGGCCGCCTGCGGCAGTATCAGGCCTGTGCCGCGTGCTTGGCGCCGGAGCGCGACTGCAGGAGCTTGCCAATGCCGACGACCAGCACAGCACCGGCGGCAGCCGCCACATAGTGCAGCCAGGGATGGCTGATGGCGTAGTCGTGCAGCAGGCGGTCGTTGACGATGGTTTCTCCGCCGACCCAGCCGATCAGGGCGGCGCCCAGCGTGATGATGACGGGGAAGCGCTCCATGAGCTTGATCATCAGCGTGGAGCCGAAGATCACCAGCGGGATGCTGATGGCCAGGCCCAGGATCAGCAGGACCATGTTGCCCTGCGCCGTGGCGGCCACGGCAATCACGTTGTCCAGGCTCATCACCAGGTCGGCGATCAGGATGGTGCGGATGGCGACCATCATGCTGCCGTGACCCTTGGATTCGCCTTCATCCTCTTCTTCGCCGGTCAGCAGTTGCAAGCCGATCCACAGCAGCAGGCAGCCGCCCACGATCTGCAGGAAGGACAGCTCCAGCAGCTTGGCCGCGACCACGGTCAGGATGATCCGCAGCACCACGGCGGCGCCGGAGCCGAACATGACGGCCTTCTTTTGCTGTGCGGGGGGCAGCGAGCGTGCTGCGAGGGCGATGACAACGGCGTTGTCGCCAGACAGGATGATGTTGATCCAGACGATCTTCAACAGGCCGATCCAGAAATCGGCGCTTTGCAGGTATTCCATGGTTTCTCCACTGTTATGAGTTGAAAAGCGCCAGGGCGGTGGCCTCTGGCGCTTTTTCTTTTTTGGAGTCGTCAGTGTAGGGCGGACTTGCCGCCTTACCGATTCGTAATTCTGCGTAATTTTTTCCTGGGGCGAACCCCAGGATGTCACGCAGAACCGGTGCCGCTTAGATAAGGCCCTTGAGCAGGCGACCCATTTCGGAAGGATTGCGGGTGATGACGAAACCGCACTCTTCCATGATGGCCAGCTTGGCGTCGGCCGTGTCGGCACCGCCGGAGATCAGCGCGCCGGCGTGGCCCATGCGCTTGCCGGGAGGGGCGGTGACACCAGCGATGAAGCCGACGATCGGCTTCTTCATGTTGTCCTTGCACCAGCGGGCAGCTTCGGCTTCGTCGGGACCGCCGATTTCGCCGATCATGATGACGGCGTCGGTGTCGGGATCGTCGTTGAAGGCCTTCATCACGTCGATGTGCTTGAGACCGTTGATCGGGTCACCGCCGATGCCCACGGCCGACGACTGGCCAATGCCCAGTTCGGTCAGCTGTGCCACGGCTTCATAGGTCAGCGTGCCGGAGCGGCTGACCACGCCGATGCGGCCCTTCTTGTGGATGTGGCCGGGCATGATGCCGATCTTGATCTCGTCGGGCGTGATCAGGCCGGGGCAGTTGGGGCCCAGCAGCAGGGTGCGCTTGCCGCCTGCGGCTTCCTTGGCGCGCATCTTGTTGCGCACTTCCAGCATGTCACGGACGGGGATGCCTTCGGTGATGCAGATGGCCAGGTCCAGGTCGGCTTCCACGGCTTCCCAGATCGCGGCGGCAGCGCCTGCGGGGGGAACGTAGATCACGGAGACCGTGGCGCCCGTGCCTTGCGCGGCTTCCTTGACGGAGGCGTAGATTGGCACGTCGAAGATCTTTTCGCCGGCCTTCTTGGGGTTCACACCGGCCACGAAGCAGTTCTTGCCGTTCGCGTATTCAATGCACTTTTCAGTGTGGAACTGGCCCGTCTTGCCCGTGATGCCTTGGGTGATGACCTTGGTGTCTTTGTTGATGTAGATCGACATGGTGTTTTCTCCGGGCCTGCTTACTTGACGGCTTCGACGATCTTGGTGGCCGCTTCGGCCATCGTGTCGGCGCTGATGATGGGCAGGCCGGACTCGGCCAGCATCTTCTTGCCCAGTTCTTCGTTCGTGCCCTTCATGCGCACGACCAGGGGCACTTGCAGGTTCACGGCCTTGCAGGCAGTGATCACGCCGGTGGCGATGGTGTCGCACTTCATGATGCCGCCGAAGATGTTGACCAGAATGCCTTCGACCTTGGGGTTCTTGAGCATGATCTTGAAGGCTTCGGTGACCTTCTCGGGGGTGGCACCGCCGCCCACGTCCAGGAAGTTGGCCGGCTCGCCGCCGAACAGCTTGATGGTGTCCATGGTGGCCATGGCCAG
This sequence comes from Delftia sp. Lp-1, assembly GCF_020523835.1. Classification (NCBI taxonomy): domain Bacteria; kingdom Pseudomonadati; phylum Pseudomonadota; class Betaproteobacteria; order Burkholderiales; family Comamonadaceae; genus Delftia; species Delftia sp. Lp-1. The sequence continues at coordinate 245,327 of NZ_JAJALJ010000003.1, forward strand.
ACCTGCACCGTTGACCAGGCAGCCGATGTTGCCGTCCAGCGAGATGTAGGCCAGATCGAACTTGGAGGCTTCGACTTCAGCGGGATCTTCTTCGTCCAGGTCGCGCAGGGCCACGATTTCGGGCAGGCGGAACAGGGCGTTGGCGTCGAAGTTGAACTTCGCGTCCAGGGCAACCACGTTGCCCTTGCTGTCACGGTTCAGCGGGTTGATCTCGACCAGCGAGGCATCCGTGTCCATGTAGCACTTGTAGAGCTTCTGGCAGATGTCGATGAACTGGGCGGTGGAGTCGGCAGGCATGCCGATGCCCTTGGCCAGTTCTTCGCCCTGGGCCTGTGTCAGGCCGACCAGGGGGTCAACGAAGATGGTGATGATCTTCTCGGGAGTGGAGTGGGCCACTTCCTCGATGTCCATGCCGCCTTCGCTGGAAGCGATGAAGGCCACCTTCTGCGTGCCGCGATCGGTCACGCACGACAGGTAGTATTCCTTCTGGATGTCGGCGCCGTCTTCGATGTACAGGCGGCGGACCTTCTGGCCTTCGGGGCCGGTCTGGTGCGTGACCAGCTGCATGCCCAGGATCTGGCCAGCCAGTGCCTTGACGTCGTCAATGGTCTTGGCGACCTTCACGCCGCCGCCCTTGCCGCGACCACCAGCGTGGATCTGGGCCTTCACGACCCACACGGGGCCGCCGAGCTTCTGGGCGGCCTCGACGGCCTCTTGCACTGTGAACGCAGGGATACCGCGAGGTACAGGCACACCAAACTGACGCAAGATGTCCTTGCCTTGGTATTCATGAATCTTCATGATGTCTCTCTCAAACAAATAGGGGGGGATTGACCCGGTAGCCCTGGGGTGCTGCCTCAAGGCGGAGTGACCTGGCAATCGCCGAATGTACCATGCTGCACTGCGCCATCCGACACGCCCCCATGCGCAGAATCCACAATTTCCTGCGGGCCAAGCAGCATGCCAGGAACTGTGCAATGCATTGATATGTCAGGGAAAAGACGGTTTCCCGACATTTCTTTCAGGCCCCACAGATCTTTTGTCTTATAGAGGATCTGCAGACGGCGCTGCCCGCTGTTTGTAACAGGCGCATGTCAGCGCGCCCTTGATCGCCACTGCCAACCGTTTTGCGACAACGGGCGCAGGGGGACCCGGTTTCGGTGAGAATCCGCAGCTGGAACGCGGCAATGGTGCCGCAGCGGCTCCAGGAGGGCCGCGCAGCAGGAGAAATACAGCGATGGCAAAAGTCTTTATCGATGGCGAAGCAGGCACGACAGGGCTGCAGATCCGTGAGCGTCTGGTCGATCTGTCCGGCGTGGAGCTGGTCAGCATTGCCCCCGAGCTGCGAAAGGATCCTGCCGCCAAGCGTGCGCTGATCGCCGGCGTGGACTTGGTCATCCTGTGCCTGCATGACGATGCCGCGCGCGAGACCGTGGCCATGGTCGATTCCATCGAGGCCGAGACCGGCCGCACCATCAAGATCATCGATGCATCCACGGCCCACCGCGTGGCGCCCGACTGGGTGTATGGCTTCCCGGAGCTGCGTGCCGGCCAGCTTGAGGCGGTCAAGACTGCCAAGCGCGTGTCCAACCCCGGCTGCTATGCGACGGGAGCCATCGCGCTGCTGCACCCGCTGGTTGCCGCGGGCCTCATCCCCGCCGACCATGGCCTGAGCCTGCCCTCGGTGTCCGGCTATTCGGGCGGCGGCCGCAGCATGATCGAAGCCTATGAGGCCGGCACGGCCGCGCCTTACGAGGCCTACGCGCTGGGCCTGACGCACAAGCACATTCCCGAGATCCTGCAATACACCGGCCTGACGCGCCGCCCGGTGTTCATTCCCGCCGTGGGCAATTTCCGCCAGGGCATGCTGGTGCAGCTGCCGCTGCATCTGGACCTGCTGCCGGGCGCGCCCAAGGCGGCCGACCTGCACGATGCGCTGGCCTCCCACTACGCGGCCACCAACACGCCGGAGCAATGGGTGTCGGTGCTGCCGCCCACCGAGGACATGAAGCTGGCCGCCGACACGCTGACCGACACCAACAAGCTGGAGCTGCGCGTGTTCGCCAATGAGCAGTACCGCCAGGCCGTGCTGATCGCCCGTCTGGACAACCTGGGCAAGGGCGCCAGCGGCGCCGCCGTGCAGAACCTGCAGATCATGCTGGGCCTGTGAGCCCGGCCACGCCTCCGTCCGCGTCCCTGCCGGGCCGGCGCAGTCCGGTCTGGGGCCATGTCCTGGCCCTGGCCGTGCTGTGCCTGCTGGTCGTTGTGTTTGCCTGGAAGCTGCGGCCTGCATTGCCGTCTTCATCGCGCCTGCTGCTCAGTCCGCTGCTGGGCAATATGGAAGCCTGTCTGGTGCAGGACGGGCTGCGCGAGGACTTTCCCAAGGAATTTCAGCAGATACCCGCCAGTTGCCTGGGTCCGCAGGGCTCGGCCGCAGAAATGGTGAAAGCCACGCTGCAGCGCCTGGGCCGGCCCCAGGGTGAACTGGACCTGGGCTATACGCTCAGCGTGCCGCTGCTGCGCTATGTGCAGTGGAATGGCCAGGCCTGGGAAGTCCGGGGCGAGGCGCTGGACCGCGTGGTGCGCACGGTGGCGCAGGCGCACCGGCCCGTGGTGCTGTATCTGTTCGCCACGCATTTCGAGGTGCACTCCAAGGCCGAGGAGCGCCTGGCCGCCGATCCCGCCAATCTTGCGTGGACACCCAAGGGGCCGCTGCCGCTGGACAGCTATCTGGGCGCGCGCATCTTCCCGTGGTCGGTCGCGCGGCAGGACAACGAAGTCACGCGCGTGCGCAAATTGGTCGTCGATGCCCTGGCCGAGCGGATGTGCGCCGCAGGCGATGCCGCCATGCACCAGCTGCGCGCCCTCACCGTGCTGGGCGAGACGCACCAGCTGTTCCCGGGGTTCGAGGCCGGCATGGGGTTCGCGGCCGAAGGCTATGCGGTAACCGACTACAGCCCGGCCTCCGTGGCGGGCTTCCATGCATTCCTGCGCCAGCGCTATGGCGACATCGCGCGGCTCAATGCCCATCTGAAGTCCGGCTTTGACAGCTTCGACGCGGTCGAGCCGCCATCGCGCAACATCCGCAGCGAGCCGCTGCAGAACTTCTTCCAGCACATCGACAGCTATGCAGCCGGCACCGTGCCCGTGTCCGGCTGGGTCCACTCGCCCGATGCGAAGCTGCAAAAGCAGTTGGCCGTGGCCGTCTTCGTGGACGGGCATCCTTACTCGCACGCCCCCGTGCACATGCACCGCCAGGACGTGGCACAGGCCAAGCCCGGGTTCCTCACGCCCGATGTGGGCTGGCGTGCCGACATCCGCTATCCGGCGCTGGGCGAGGGCCTGCACCGCATCGACGTGGTACTGCAGGCCGGTGGACGCAGCCTGGGCCTGCTGGCCACGCGCCAGATCGCCGTGATGGACCGCAACCAGGGCGAGCCCAGGCCTCATGCCGCCGAGGCCTTGCCCGACTTCGGCAAGCTGCCGGACGGCGTGGAATTCTGGGTGGACAGCCCGCAGGACCGGCTGGCGCTGTTCTACAACCCGCTGGTCACGGACTGGAACGATTTCCGCGAGCAGCAGGTGGCCGACTACATCCAGGGCTTTTCCGAGCACATCGGCCACGGCTGCCTGGGCCGGGTTCCTCGCTTTGCCCACCAGCTCAACCCCCATGCGAATCCGAGCTGGGATGCCAACCGCTATGCCGTGGAGCGCAGCCTGCAGCGCATGCCGGGGCTGTCCCTGGGCGTCAGCCTGTACGGCGAAGATACCTACGGCCCGCTGGTCGGCCAGATGCTGCGCCGCTATGGCCACACGGCCTATGGCGTGACGGAGTTCCATCCGCTGGTGGCCCTGTCGCCGCAGCGGCTGGAGAAAGTGCTGACCATGCACCGCCGCCAAGGCGCGCGCTTCCTGTCCTTCTTCATGGAAGCCCGGCCCGAGGATGCGACGGGCACGCAGTCCAGCAACGAGTTCTCGTTCGATGCGGACAACACCGCGCATGGCTCGGATGCGCTTTACCACTCGCTGCGCCAGCTGCTGCAACCGCACTGATCTGCCGCGCGCAGCCATCGACGTGTCTTCCCTGCAGAACAACTCCCCTGTGGCCGCCGGCCGGGCCACCGCCATCGGACTGCTGGCCGTGGTGTGCTGGAGCTGCACAGTGGGCCTGATGCGCTCGGTGGCCGAGCCGCTGGGCGCCGTGGGCGGCGCAGCCATGCTCTACACGGTCAGCGCACTGTGCGTGGCCGCCGTCCGCGGCTTGCCCAGGCCCTCGCAGTGGCGGGCCATGCATCCGGCCTACTTCTGGGGCTGCGGCCTGCTGTTTGCGGTCTACGAGATCTGTCTGTCGCTGGCGATTGGCCTGGCGCAGGACCGCGCCCAGGCGCTGGAGCTGGGGCTGATCAATTACCTGTGGCCCAGCCTGACCATCGTTTTGGCCGTGCTGCTGCGCCAGCAGCATGCGCGCTGGTGGCTGTGGCCCGGCGTGCTGCTGTGCCTGTGGGGGCTGACGCGCGTACTGGGCGGCGACTCCCTGCAACTGCGGGGCATGGCGGACCACATGCTGTCCAACCCGCTAGCGTATGGACTGGCTTTTGGCGCTGCCCTGCTGTGGCCCTGCTATTCGCTGGCTGCGCGGCGCTGGGGCGGCGGCCACAATGCCGTAGGCCTTTTCCTGATATGGACCGCGCTGGCATTGTGGATCAAATGGCTGTGGCTGGGCGGTGAAGGCGGCATGCAATGGTCGGGCACCGTGGTGCTGCAATTGCTGGCCGTGGGCGGGCTCACCGCCCTGGGCTACAGCTGCTGGGAGCACGGCATACAGCACGGGCATCTGGCCGTGATGGCTGCCGCCTCGTACTTCACGCCCGTGTTCTCTGCCTTGCTGGCCAGTGCCTGGCTGCAGGTGCAGCCGGGCTGGGGCTTTTGGCAGGGCGTGGTGCTGGTGACCGTGGGGTCGCTGGTGTGCTGGGGTGCGACCCGGCGCGCAGACTAGCCTTCGTCCTCTGCTCCTGCGTCCCAGTCTTCGCTGCGCCCCCGCAGCACCTTGCTCGCAATTTCTCCTCCAAAACCGCGAGCAGCCAGAAAGCGCATCTGCTTGAGTCGTTCCTGCGGTGTGGCCGGTGGTGCGCCGAAGCGCTGGCGCCATACGGCAAGGGCGCGCTGCAGTTCGGTGGCACGCAGTTGCTCTGCGGCGGCGCGCACCAGGCCGTCGTCCAGTCCCTTGTTGCGCAACTCCTGCACCACGCGTGCCGTGCCAAAGCGCGCGGCCTTGCGGTGCAGCACGGACTCGGCCACGCGCTGGGCACTGATGAAGCCGCGCTGCTCCAGCGCGTCGAGCATGGCGCCCAGGTCTTCGCCTTCCTCCACATGGGGGGCGAGCTTGCGTTCCAGCTCCAGCCGTGAATGTTCGCGCTGGCCCAGCAGCTTGAGCGCCCGGCCCTTGAGCGACAGCTTGGCGAATCCCATGCGGCAATGTCTCCTGAATCGTCCCGAATAAAAAAGGCCCCCACGCTCCCCTTGCTGCGCAAGGTCCGCTGCCCCCCAAGGGGGCAGCTTTTTTGCCTTGGGGCGTCCCGGCGATAAAAAAGGCGCAGACGTGAGCCTGCGCCAAGATGGCAAACACAGTGTGTGCAGGCGCGGCAGCGCCTGCAGTGAGGGGTCAGGCCGCTCAGGCTTCGATCACGCCGTCCTTGTCGGCCTTGGCCTTGCCCGCCTTGGCGGCCTTGGCTTCGGGGGCATCGCCACCGGCCGTGGGCAGCAGGGCGATGCCCAGGCTGTCGCGCACCTTGTTCTCGATCTCCACGGCCAGGCCGCTGTTCTCGCGCAGGAATTCGCGGGCGTTGTCGCGGCCCTGGCCGATCTTCTCGCCGTTGTAGGCATACCAGGCGCCCGACTTGTCGAGGATCTTGGCGTTGACACCCATGTCCAGGATTTCACCTTCGCGCGAGATGCCCTCGCCGAAGAGGATGTCGAACTCGGCGGTCTTGAACGGAGGCGAGACCTTGTTCTTGACGACCTTGACCTTGGTCTCGTTGCCGATGGCCTCGTCGCCCTTCTTGATGGTGCCGGTGCGGCGGATGTCCAGGCGGACCGAGGCGTAGAACTTCAGCGCATTGCCGCCCGTGGTGGTTTCGGGGCTGCCGAACATCACGCCGATCTTCATGCGGATCTGGTTGATGAAGATGACCATGCAGTTGGTCTTCTTGATGGTGGCTGTCAGCTTGCGCAGCGCCTGGCTCATCAGGCGGGCCTGCAGGCCGGGCAGCTGGTCGCCCATCTCGCCTTCGATTTCGGCCCGGGGTGTGAGGGCGGCCACCGAGTCCACGACGATCATGTCCACGGCGCCCGAGCGCACCAGGCTGTCCACGATTTCCAGGGCCTGCTCGCCGGTATCGGGCTGGCTGATCAGCACTTCGTTGAGGTTCACGCCCAGCTTCTGAGCGTAGCTGGTGTCCAGTGCGTGCTCGGCGTCGATGAAGGCGCAGGTGCCGCCCTGCTTTTGCATTTCGGCGATGACCTGCAGCGTCAGCGTGGTCTTGCCCGAGGATTCAGGGCCGTAGATCTCGATCACGCGGCCACGGGGCAGGCCGCCCACGCCCAGGGCGATGTCCAGGCCCAGCGAGCCAGTGGAGACGACCTGGATGTCCTGGATGGCTTCGCCTTCACCCAGGCGCATGATCGTGCCCTTGCCGAACTGCTTTTCGATCTGGGCGAGTGCGGCCTGCAGGGCCTTGGCTTTTTCACTGTTGGCGGTGGTGACGGCGGTGTTCATGCGGACTCCTGGGTTGGCTGGGGTTTCAGCTCTGTATTTGCATTCAGGCTGGATGCTTGAACAGTAGTTTATGGGCTTGTTGGTTTGTTTTGTTGGTGTTTTTAGTCAGTTTTCCTGACTTTTTGGATTTGCCTCCACAATGCATCCATGAGTGAGTTTTCCCCCGCCACGCCGCCCGCCGACGCCTGGCGCCAGACCCACCTGGGCCGCCTGCTCGGCCATGCCATGCGGCGGTTCGACGCGCGTGTGCTGCAGCTCATGGCGCGCGATGTGGAGGTGCCGCTGGCGCTGTCCAATCTTGCGGCGCGCGACAAGGTGGGTGCGGCCCACATCCACATCACGCGGCATCTGTCGCTGGCTGGCGACAGGCTCACCGACCTGGCCGAGCGCGCTGGCATGACCAAGCAGTCCATGGGCGACCTGGTGGCCCAGTGCGAGGCCTGGGGCCTGGTCACGCGCGAGAGCGACGAGCGCGATGCGCGCGCACGCCGCATCCGCTTCACGCCTGCGGGCCTGGCATGGCTGCAGGCCTTCCATGACGCCGTGTCCCAGGCCGAGGCAGAGTTCCGCGAGGAAGTCGGCGACGACATCGCCACCGTGGTGGCGCTGGGGCTGGAGGCCTATGCGGGCGGCGGCTCACTCGGGTAAGGTCCCTGCCCGTGGGGCGGGGCGCATCCTAGAATCCTGGGAATCAAAGACGCGCATTTCCAACATCCAGAGCGCGTCTGTATTTCAGGAGACAACCCCATGCGCATTCTGATTGCCGAAGACGACCAGGTCCTGGCCGATGGTCTGCTGCGCAGCCTGCGCGGCTCGGGCGCCGTGGTCAGCCATGTGGCCAACGGCAGCGAGGCCGATACCGCGCTGATGACCAGCAGCGAGTTCGACCTGCTCATCCTGGACCTGGGCCTGCCCAAGATGCACGGGCTCGAAGTGCTCAAGAAGCTGCGCGGCCGGGGCGATGCGCTGCCGGTGCTCATCCTCACGGCGGCCGACAGCGTGGAAGAGCGCGTGCAGGGGCTGGACTACGGCGCCGACGACTACATGGCCAAGCCGTTTGCGCTGTCCGAGCTGGAGGCGCGTGTGCGCGCGCTCACGCGGCGCGGCATGGGTGGCGCCAGCAGCACCATCAAGCACGGCCCCCTGGTCTACGACCAGGCTGGCCGCGTGGCCACCATCGACGGCAAGATGGTCGAGCTGTCGGCGCGCGAGCTGGGCCTGCTGGAAGTGCTGCTGCAGCGTGCGGGCCGGCTGGTCAGCAAGGACCAGTTGGTCGAGCGCCTGTGCGAATGGGGCGACGAGGTCAGCAACAACGCCATCGAGGTCTATATCCACCGCCTGCGCAAGAAGATAGAGCGCGGCCCCATCCGCATCGCCACCGTGCGCGGCCTGGGCTACTGCCTTGAGAAGATCGCTTCCTGAGGCCGCTGCCCTGGCTGTCAGGCCCGGGTTGGCTTGCCTGCGCATAGTGGCGGATGCCACGGGGCCGTGAACCCGTCGTGAGGGCTGCCCGCCGATGAAAATCTTCCAGCGTGAACAGCGCTCACTGTTCGGCGAGATCCTTGACTGGATGCTCACGCCGCTGCTGCTGCTGTGGCCCGTGAGCCTGGCGCTGACCTGGCTGGTGGCCCAGGGCCTGGCCAACAAGCCGTTCGATCGCGCGCTGGAGTACAACGCCCAGGCGCTGGCGCAGCTGGTGATGGTGCAGCAGGGCAAGGTGCTGTTCAACCTGCCGCAATCGGCCAGCGAGATCCTGCGCGCCGACGAGTCGGACACCGTGTATTTCCAGGTGCTGGGCGTCAAGGGCGAGTACCTGGCTGGCGAGCGCGATCTGCCGCTGCCGCCCGAGTCCGACGATCCGCCATCTGGCGATCTGTCGCCCGGCGGTGCACCGACCGGCGGGGCCGTGCAACTGCGCGATGCGGAGTTTCGCGGCATTGACCTGCGCGTGGCCCATGTCTGGGTGCGCATGCCCCTGCCCGACGAGCCCCAGGCCCTGGTCCAGGTGGCCGAGACGCGCGAAAAGCGCAGCGTGCTGGCCACGGAAATCATCAAGGGCGTGATGCTGCCGCAGTTCGTCATCCTGCCCCTGGCGGCCTTGCTGGTGTGGCTGGCGCTGGCGCGCGGCATCAAGCCGCTGCACCGGCTGGAGGAGCGCATCCGCGCGCGCCGGCCCGAGGACCTCTCGCCCATCAACCACAAGGACGTGCCGCTGGAAGTCGTGCCGCTGGTGGACTCGGTCAACGACCTGCTGGGTCGGCTCGGTGATTCGCTGGCCACGCAAAAGCGCTTTCTGGCCGACGCGGCCCACCAGCTCAAGACACCGCTGGCCGGGCTGCGCATGCAGGCCGAACTGGCCCAGCGCGAGGGCGTGAGCACGGAGGAGTTGCGGCAGTCCCTGGCACAGATTGCGCGCGCCAGCATCCGCGCCACGCACACGGTGAACCAGTTGCTGGCGCTGGCGCGCGCCGAGAGCGCCGGCGTGGGCCGCGGCCTGGCCATGCAGCCCTGCAACCTGGTGCGCATCGTCACCGACGTGGTGCGCGACTGCCTGCCGCGCGCCATGGACAAGCATGTGGACCTGGGATACGACGGCGCCGAGTCATCGGCCACCGGCGTCTGGCTGCAGGGCAACGCCACGCTGCTGACGGAGCTGGTTCGCAACCTCGTGGACAACGCCATCAACTACACGCCCTCCAGCAGCAGCCGGCCCGGCATGGTCACGGTGCGCGTGCTGGCCGACCCCTTCGGCCAGGTCCTGTTGCTGCAGGTGGAGGATTCGGGACCGGGCGTGCCCGAGGCCGAGCGCGAGCTGGTGTTCCAGCCGTTCTACCGCGTGCTGGGCTCGGAGGCCGATGGCTCGGGCCTGGGCCTGCCCATCGTGCTGGAGATCGCGCGCCAGCATGGCGCCCAGGTGGTGCTGGAAGATGCGCATCCTGGCCAGCAGCCGCCGGGTGCGCGTTTCAGTGTGCGCTTCACGGCGCTGCGCTCGCCGCCGCCCAAGCCTGCGGCATAGGTGGCGGGGCATCCCCGGCTGCCGCAGATTCCCCGGGAGCCACAGGCGCTACCGCGATCCGTCCCGGCGTCTGCGCGGCATGGTCCACCAGCCAGTTGCGGAAGATGCCCAGGGTGCCGTGGTTGGCGCGGTCGGCCGGATAGCACAGCCAGTAGCCCAGGGCGCTCTGGTAGCCGTGCTGGGGCAGGGGCTCGTTCACCAGGCCGGCCGCGATCTCGTCCTGCACCAGGCAGCGCGGCACCAGGGCGATGCCCATGCCGGCCATCACGGCGCGGATGATGGTCTGGAACTGGTCGAACTGCGGGCCCGCAAGGGGGCTGATGCCGTTGACGCCATGGGCCTCGCTCCAGCGCGCCCAGGCATCGGGAATGGTCACATGGCGCAGCCGGGTGCAGCGCGCCACGTCCTGGGGGGTGGTGATGCGTGCCTCGGGGCCCGCGCCGCGCGGCGGTGCGATCAGCGCCACCTGGCGGCCCACCAGATAGTGGGCATGCGCGCCATTCCAGTGCCCGTCGCCAAACAAAATTGCGCAGTCCAGCCCCGGGCTGTCAAATTGGTAGCTGTGTACGTAGGGTACAAAGTGCAGCGTGATCTGTGGATAGCGCTGCTGAAACTGGGGCAGCCTGGGGATCAGCCACTTGGCCGCGAAAGTCGGCAGCGATGACAGGTGCAGCGCGCCTCGGCTGTCATCGCTGGTGATGAGTTCGAGGGTGGCTGCCTCCAGCTGGCCCAGCAGGGCGCGCACTGCGCGCTCATAGCGCTCGCCCGCGGGCGTCAGCCTCAAGCGCTTGCGCTCGCGTTCGAACAGCGGCACGCCCACCCATTTCTCCAGCTCCTGGATCTGCTTGCTGACTGCGCTTTGCGTCAGGTGCAAGGCTTCGGCCGCGCGCGAGACGCCCCCGAAGCGCACCACGGTGGAGAAAGCGCGCAGCAGATGCGTGGGCGGGTTGAGGCGGCGCAAACTCATGACAGGGATATGATGAAAGTATTCCTGTTTGGAATATTAACAGGCACAGTATTTGCTTTTTTTGTGAGCAGATTTCTTTTAATCTGAACTTGTTTGTAAGAAAGATCCTATGCAACGACGTCATTTCCTTGCTTCCATCGCCGCTTCTTCTGTCGTTCCTGGAATGTCCTTCGCCCAGGACACCTCCCGTCCCCTGCGCATCGTCGTTCCGTTCCCTGCTGGTGGCTCCACCGACATGGTCCCGCGCAACATGCAGGACGTGCTACCCAAGCTGCTGGGCGGCCAGGCCGTGGTGATCGAGAACAAGGCCGGCGCTGGCGGCTCCATCGGCATGGCCGAAGTGGCGCGTGCCACCGACGGCGTGACCTTCGGCATCGCCACGCTGTCCACGCACGGCGTGAACCCCGCCGTGTTCAAGAAGCTGCCCTACGACGCCATCAACGACTTCGTCGGCGTGACCGAGATCGTCAAGGCGCCTGGCGTGATCGTGATCAACCCCAAGCTGGTGCCCGCCAACAACTTCGCCGAGTTCGTGAAGTACCTGAAGGCCAACCCCGGCAAGGTCAGCTTCGCAACACCCGGCAACGGCACCATCGGCCACATGTGGGGCGCCCAGTTCATGAAGAGCACGGGCACCGAGATGCAGCACATTCCCTACCGCGGTGCAGGCCCGGCCATCAACGACGTGCTCGGTGGCCAGGTTCCCGTGTACTTCGACCAGGTGGCTTCCTCGCTGCCCCACATCAAGGGCGGCAAGGTCAAGGCCCTGGCCGTGTCCTGGCATGAGCGTCTGGACGTGCTGCCCGACGTGCAGACCTACGCCGAAGCCGGCCATGCCGACCTGAACGACCCCTCCTGGTTCGGCCTGGTGGCCCCCAAGAGCACGCCGCCCGAGCAGATCGCCCGCGTGCAAAAGGCCATCGCGGCCGCGCTCAAGGACCCGGCCGTGCAAAAGCGCATGGCGGCCCAGGGCCTGTACATCTCCGGCACCAGCAGCGACGCTTTCACCAAGCAGATCGCCAGCGAAGTCGCCAAGATGAAGAAGATTGCCGCCACGGCCCAGATCCAGCTGGATTAAGGCTCCCACGGAGGCGCTTCGCGCCTTCCCCCTCTCTCGCTTCGCGGGAGGGGGACCACGCCCTCGCTGCGGGACGGCCCTTGCTGGGCGTGCCTGATATGAGGCTGCGCCCTGTTCATGGAGTGCGCCCGGCGAGTGGCGTCTGCACAACCGAGTAGACACATCTCATGCATCCCGTCCTGCGACTGATCAGTCAGAACTTCCTGCAATCCCTGCCCGGCGCGGCAGGCTCCGGCGCGGCCGATGCCGCGCCGCCCATGGTCACCAGCGTTGCCGGCGCCAGTGCCGTGGTGCTGGACTCGCCGCACAGCGGCACGGTCTACCCGGCGGACTTCGGCTCCTGCCTGCCGCTGGCCACGCTGCGCCAGGCCGAGGACACGCATGTGGAGAAGATCTACGCCTTTGCGCCGGGCCTGGGCGTGAGCTGGGTGGAGGCGCATTTCCCGCGCATCTATCTGGATGCCAACCGCGACACCACCGAGATCGACACCACCATGATCGAGGGCGAGTGGCCGCTGCCCGTCACCACCGACCAGGGCGTGCTGCAGAAGGTGCGCCTGGGCAAGGGCCTGATCTGGAAGTTCACCGATGAGGGCGTGCCCATCTATGACCGCCAACTGCCCGCCGCGGAACTGCTGCAGCGCATCGAGCGCTGCTGGAAGCCCTACCACGCCGCCGTGGAGCGCGCCATCGACGGCGCCCATGCGCGCCATGGCTACAGCATCCATATCAACTGCCACTCCATGCCTTCCGTCGCAGCCAGCCATGCCACGCTGCACCCGGGCCTGGTCCATGCCGACTTCGTCATCGGCGACCGCGACGGCAGCACGGCCAGCCCGGCGCTGTCCGAGCGCATCTGCGCCTTCCTGCGCGAGCGCGGCTACAGCGTGGACTACAACCATCCCTACAAGGGCGTGGAGCTGGTGCGCCGCTACGGCAAGCCCGCCGAGCACCGCCACAGCATCCAGATCGAGATCAACCGCAAGCTCTACATGAACGAGCAGACCCTGGATCTCGACCAGGCCGGCTACCTGCGCCTGACCACCGACCTGAAGGTGCTGGTGGAGCAGCTGATGGCCACCGATCCGCGTACGCTCTGAAGCCCCTGCGAGTGAAATGCAAAAGGCCCGCGATCCTGTGATCGCGGGCCTTTTTTCATCGTGCCCTGGCGGGGTTCAGCAGGGCCTGAACGGCTTGCCCTCGAAGGCCTTGCCGCCCATGGACTCGACCTGGCTGCGCAGCGCGGGCGTGGCCTGGGGCAGGCGCAGCGTGTAGAGGGTGATGTCGGGGCGCTCCTGCACCACGCGGGCCGTGCGCACGCCCTGGCGCGCAACGTTGGTCAGCTCGCGCGTGGCCGCTTCCTCGGAGGAGAAGCGACCCAGCGACAGGCCGGGCTCCAGCGCGCCGCCCGCGCGGTCAAAGTCGATCTTGCGTGCACGCAGTTCCGCCCGCTTGCGCTCCAGGAACTCTGCATCGGGGAATTTGCCCATGTAGACCATCCAGCGGCCCGGCTGGTGCGTGCTGCTCAGGTCCCACTGGTCGCTGGCGACCTGGGCGATGAGGCCGCGGCGCAGCGCCTCGGCATGGCGGTCTTCGATGCCCGTGGCCACCAGGCAGCTGGTGGGCTGGCCCGCGGCTTTCTCGGGGCGAGCCGGTGCGGCGGGTTCCTCGCCACTTGTAGGAGCCGCGGGTGCCGCGGGTGTTGTGGCGGGTGCGGCAGGGGACGCAGGAGCCGTGCCCGGGGTGGCCGAGGAGGGGGCTGGCGCGTTGTCCACACTCAGCAGGCTCAGCGCCTCCGGGCGCACCTGCTGGCCCAGGCGCTCGGGCTCGGTCTGGGATGGCGGTGCCAGGCCCAGGGCCTGGAGCTGGCCGTGGTTCCAGAGGTAGTAGCCGGCATTGGCCAGCACCAGCAGCAGGAAGGCGATTCGCAGCATGTCGTTTCTTGGGCCCTAGTGATGAGTCACCCGCCCTAGCCTACAGCAGCCGGGCGCACGCTGATTTCCGAGCTGGTGACGGCCTGCAGGCCGCGCGCCGTGCGCACCAGCAGCGCGCCATCGGGGCCCACGCCCTCGGCCGTGCCGCTTTCGCCATCGCTGAGATTGACGGCGCGGCCACGCAGCAGGTCGCGCTGGGCAAAGCGCTCCACCAGCGGCGCAAAGCCCTGGGCGGCAAAGGTCTGTATGTCGGAGACCAGGCCCGGCAGCACGCAGGCCAGGGCTGTGGGTGCGTCCAGGCGTTCGTCCAGCTCCAGCAGGCTGGCCGGGGGCGTGCGCATGCCGTCGCCGGGGCGTGGGCGCACATTCAGGCCGATGCCCACGACCACGTAGCGCGGTGTGCCGGGCTCATGCGCGGCGCTGCCGACAAAGCTGGCCGTCTCGATCAGGATGCCGCCGAGCTTGCGGTCGCCGTCGATCCACAGGTCGTTGGGCCATTTGAGGCCGATGCGCGGGCGCTGCGAGCCCGGGGCGGGCAATTGCGGCTGCAGGCTTTGCGCCACGCTCAGGCCCACGGCCAGCGACAGGCCGGACCAGTCGGCAGGCGCCAGCGGCATGCCCAGCGAGAAGGTCAGCGAATCGCCCACGCCGCTGGTCCACTGGCGGCCCAGCCGGCCCCGGCCGGCGGTCTGCACTTCGGTCACCAGCAGCACGGGTTCGTTGCGGCCATCGCGGGCGCGCGCCATCAGCTCGGTATTGGTCGAGCCGATGCTGGGCACGATTTCCACGGAAAAGCCCGGCAACTGCGGCTCGATGGCCTGCCACAGCGATTCCGCAGGCCAGTGAATGGGGGTCGATGCCATCATGCGCCGGCCTTTGTGGAGGATTTGCGGGATTTTTTCCTTGGCTTTTGGGGGGCCTTTTCCAAGGGCTTTTCCAAAGGCTTTTCCGCTTTGACCTGCTGCTTTTTGGCCCGCTTTGTCTTTTCAGATTGTTCCGATGCCGGCTTTGCGCTGGCCGGCAATGCATCGCCGGGCATGGGCGGGCGCCAGCCGCGCTTGGGCGCCAGCAGCGTGCCGCGGCAGGTGGCCGCGCCGCACCAGCATGGATACTCGGCCTTCAGCTTCCTGGTGTAGGGTTCGTCGATGATCAGGCCGTAGTCGTAGCTCAGCTCCTCGCCGGCGGCGATGTTGCGCAGCGCGACGATGAAAATCCGGCCATCGCGCTCATCGGTGTAGCAATTGGGAGCGCAGCTGTGGTTGATCCAGCGCGAGGAGTTGCCGCCGTAGTTGGCGTCGATCACGCGGTCTTCGTCCACGTGGAAGTAGAAGGTATGGTTGGGCTGGCTGGGGTCGTGCGGATGCCGGTCCTGGGCTTCCTGCCAGCTGACGATTTCCCCTACGTACTCGACAAGGACCTCGCCTTCGGCAAGATCCTGCGCGGCGAAGACGCCCTTGCCATGGACACCCGAGCGGCGGGTCTGGATACGGCGGCCGCCGGAAGGGGCCAAAGCTGTGCGGGGCATGTTTTCTCTGATAACTTGAATAGGCACACATGCGCGTGCGCGTACACGTACGTACACGCGTGAGCCATGGATTGTAGAAGCGCAGGCTGCGACATGCAGGTCCTGCGGGGAATGACGAGTACACACAATGACAAAGACCCTGGTGATTGCTGAGAAGCCTTCGGTCGCGCAGGACATCGTCCGCGCGTTGACTCCGGTGGCGGGCAAATTCGACAAGCACGATGAATACTTCGAGAGCGAGCACTACGTCGTGACCAGCGCCGTGGGCCACCTGGTGGAAATCCAGGCACCCGAGGAATTCGACGTCAAGCGCGGTAAATGGAGTTTTGCCAACCTGCCGGTGATTCCGCCGTATTTCGACCTCAAGCCCGTGGACAAGACCAAGAGCCGGCTCAATGCCGTGGTCAAGCTGGCCAAGCGCAAGGATGTCACCGAACTCATCAACGCCTGCGACGCGGGCCGCGAGGGTGAGCTGATCTTCCGCCTGATCGAGCAGTACGCCGCAGGCGCCAAGCCCGACGGCAAGGGCCTGGGCAAGCCGGTCAAGCGGCTGTGGCTGCAATCCATGACGCCGCAGGCCATCCGCGACGGCTTCCAGAACCTGCGCAGTGACGCGCAGATGCTGGGCCTGGCCAGCGCCGCGCGCAGCCGCTCCGAGGCCGACTGGCTGGTGGGCATCAACGGCACGCGCGCCATGACGGCCTTCAATTCGCGCGATGGCGGCTTCTTCCTGACCACCGTGGGCCGCGTGCAGACGCCCACGCTGTCCCTGGTGGTGGAGCGCGAGGAAAAGATCCGCAAGTTCGTGAGCCGCGACTACTGGGAAGTGCATGCCGCCTTCGATGCGCAGGCCGGCCAGTACCTGGGCAAGTGGTTCGATCCCCAATGGAAGAAGAGCGAGGATGCGGAAGCCCGCGCCGACCGCATCTGGAACCAGCGCGACGCCCAGGCCATTGCCGACGCCGTGCGCGGCAAGCCGGCCCAGGTCACCGAGGAGTCCAAGCCCACGTCCCAGGCCAGCCCGCTGCTGTTCGACCTGACCAGCCTGCAGCGCGAGGCCAACGGCAAGTTCGGCTTCTCGGCCAAGACCACGCTGTCGCTGGCGCAAAGCCTGTACGAGCGCCACAAGGCCCTGACCTACCCGCGTACCGACTCGCGTGCCCTGCCCGAGGACTACGTGCCCGTGGCGCACCAGACCTTCGCCATGCTGGCCGGCAGCGGCATGCGCCACCTGGCGCCCTTTGCCCAGCAGGCGCTGGACGAGAACTACGTGCGCCCCACCAAGCGCATCTTCGACAACAGCAAGGTGTCGGATCACTTTGCCATCATCCCGACCACGCAGGCGCCCAGCGGCCTGTCCGAGGCCGAGCAAAAGCTCTATGACCTCGTCGTGCGCCGCTTCATGGCCGTGTTCTTCCCCAGCGCCGAGCACCAGGTGACCACACGCATCAGCAAGGTCGAGCAGCACAGCTTCAAGACCGAGGGCAAGATCCTGGTCAAGCCCGGTTGGCTGGCCATCTACGGCAAGGAGGCCGCCAACGAGGTCGAAGGCGGCAAGGACGGCGACAAGGGCCAGCCCCTGGTCGCGGTGCAGCCCGGCGAGCAGCCGCGCGCCGGCCAGGTCGATCCCAAGGGCCTCAAGACCAAGCCGCCCGCGCGCTACTCCGAAGCCACGCTGCTGGGCGCCATGGAAAGCGCCGGCAAGCAGGTCGAGGACGACGAGCTGCGCGAGGCCATGCAGGAAAAGGGCCTGGGCACGCCTGCCACGCGCGCGGCCATCATCGAAGGCCTGCTGACCGAAAAGTACATGCTGCGCGAAGGCCGCGAGCTGATTCCCACGGCCAAGGCCTTCCAGCTCATGACGCTGCTGCGCGGCCTGGGCGTGGAAGAACTCTCGCGCGCCGACCTCACCGGCGAATGGGAGTACAAGCTGGCGCAGATGGAAAAGGGCCAGCTCTCGCGCGATGCCTTCATGCAGCAGATCCAGTCCATGACGGAAAAGCTGGTCAAGAAGGCCAAGGAATACGACCGGGACACCGTGCCCGGCGACTACGCCACCCTGTCCACCCCCTGCCCCAACTGCGGCGGCGTGGTCAAGGAGAACTACCGCCGCTACGGCTGCACGGGCAGCGACGGACAGGGCGCGGGCTGTGGCTTCTCGTTCACCAAGTCGCCGGCCGGCCGCACCTTCGAGACGGCCGAGGCCGAGCAACTGCTGCGCGACCGCCGCCTGGGCCCGCTGGATGGCTTTCGCTCCAAGGCCGGCTGGCCCTTCGTGGCCGAGGTCACCATCGTGCACGATGAGGAAGGCGGCAACTACAAGCTCGAGTTCGACTTCGGCGACGACGCCGCCTCCGAAGACACGGGCGAGCTGGTGGACTTTGCCAGCCAGCAATCGCTGGGCCCCTGCCCCAAGTGCGGCGCGCCGGTCTTCGAGCACGGCAGCAACTACGTCTGCGCCAAGGCCGTGCCCACGCTGGCCCAGGCCACGCCCAGCTGCGACTTCAAGAGCGGCCAGATCATCCTGCAGCAGCCCATAGAGCGCGAGCAGATGCAAAAGCTGCTGCAGACCGGCAAGACCGACCTGCTGGACAAGTTCGTCTCCAACCGCACGCGCCGCAGCTTCAAGGCCTTCCTGGTCTGGGATGGCGCGGCCGGCAAGGTCAACTTCGAGTTCGAGCAGCGCGACAGCAAATACCCGCCGCGCAAGACGGCGGCCGCCAAGAGCGCGCCGACCAAGAAGGCGCCTGCCAAGAAAGCCGCGGCCAAGACCACGGCAAAGACGGCCACCAAGACCGCGCGCAAGCCGGCTGCCGGCACGCTGCAGCCCAGCGCGGCCCTGGCCGCCGTCATCGGCGAAGGCACGGTGGCGCGTACCGAAGTGGTCAAGAAGCTGTGGGAATACGTCAAGGCCCAGAACCTGCAGGACCCCAAGGACAAGCGCGTCATCCGCGCCGACGACAAGCTGCGCCCCGTCTTCGGCAAGGACAGCGTGAACATGTTCGAGCTGGCCGGCATCGTGGGCAAGCATCTGGCGTAAGGCGCCTGCCTGACCTGATCCTGCGACCCGCTTCTGCACCTTGCCGGAGCGGGTCGCCGGCCTGACACGGGGACAACACATGCTTGGGCTAATCTAGCGGGCATGGATACCGAAATGCTCACCCCGGCAGCGGCTGCCGCCGCTGCTTCCTCCCCGGCGCCCTCGCGCTCCATCCGCCTGGACGGCGCCTCCAACTTCCGAGACCTCGGTGGCTACGCGGGCCTGGATGGCCGGCGCGTGCGCTGGCGCACGCTGTTCCGTGCCGACCACCTGGCTGGCCTCAGCGCGGCGGACCTGGACGTGCTGCAGGGCCTGAAGCTCGCGCGCAGCGCGGACTTCCGGGGCAAGATGGAAAGCGCCCACCTGGCCTACGAATGGCCGGGCATTGCCCGCCATGCGCTCATCGTCGAGCCCACCGTGGTGCAGCGCGCCAGCGCCCTGATCGCCGCAGGCAACGACCTCACGGCCGCCCATGCCGAGGAGCTGATGCAGGACACCTACCGCAGCTTCGTGCACGACTACGCGCCACGCTTTGCACAGCTGTTCCAACTGCTGCTGGACAGCCAGGACCCGCTGGTCTTCCACTGCACGGCCGGCAAGGACCGCACGGGCTGGGCCGCCGCCCTGCTGCTCACCGCGCTGGGCGTGGACGAGGACACCGTGATGCAGGACTACCTGCTGACCAACCAGCTCTACCAGCGCCCCGCCACCACCTTCGCCCCCATGCCTGCCGAGGTGATGGATGTGCTGTGGCGCGTGCAGGCCTCCTACCTGGCGGCGGCCACCGACATGGTGCGGGCCGACTTCGGTGGAATGCAGGGGTATCTGCGGGATGCGCTGGGCATCGACAGCGCTGCACGCGAGCGGCTGGCTGCGCTTTACCTGGAAGGGTGATTACCTTCGCTCACGGGGCGGCGGGTTGGCGCGGCTAACATGGGCTGTGCCGGTCGGTTGCGCCGGAGATGAAGGAGATTGCGATGAAGTACGGCATGCGTGAGCTGGCCGCGATGGTGCTGGTGGCCTTGAGTGTGGGGCTGGCTGGCTGTGCGGGCGGCGTGCCTGGGGATGTTTCGGGGAGCCAGGCGTCCAGTGGCAGTGGGGTGACGGTGTTTGGGACTGTGGATGCCAATGTGAGTCATACGCGGACTTCGCGGTGACTTGGTTTCTTGCCTGATCTGGGCTGATCTTCTGGACTGATTTTTGCTGCTTGCCTTTGCGGCGGGCAGGAGCCGGGTTTCGGCCCGGCGGCCGACTCCCTTTCTTATCGCGCGATAAGAAAGGAAGCAAAGAAGCGCGCCCCGCACTGCCCACGACCCTTCGCTTCGCTACGGGCGACCTGCGTTGGGCGGGATGCGGGGTGCGCCGTGAAACTCGTTGCGCGCTTCACTCAAACATCACGGCGAGCTAGACAACGAAGCAAGCCTGTCCTTCGGCAGGCTTGCCACCCCGCATCCCGCCCAACGCAGGCGTGGGCAGAAGGGGGGAGGCTGGGGAACAGCCAACAGCCAACAGCCAGCCGGGTCAGGGCTGGATCGGCGTGATCACCACGCCGGTGCCTGCGGGGGCGTCTTCGCCGCCGGGCAGGGCGGGTGTGGCGGGGGTGGCTTCCTGCACTGCGCGCTGGTCCGTGGGGCCCAGCGTGCCCTGGGTGAGGGGGATGCTGGGGGCGGGCAGGGCGGGAGTGCTTTCTATGATTTCCTCGCCGGGCGACAGGCCCGGGCCGGGTGGCTCCGTGGGCTCGGGTGCGGGTTCCGGGGTCGGTGCTGGCTCCGGGGTGGTGGGTTGGCCGGGCTGTGCGGGCGGCGGCTGGTCAGGCCACCAGTCCTGCATGCGTTCGCGCAGGCGGCCGACCATGTCGGACCACCAGTGGCTTTGTTCGGGCGGCTCGAAGCGGGCCTTGGCGTCGATGACGGGGCTGCGCAGGGCGCGGGACATGAAGTCTCCCACCATGGGCAGGGCGCTGCGCGAGCCCTGGCCCCAGCGGTCGCTGCGCAGGGTGATGCGCGGGTCGTTGAAGCCGGCCCAGGCGCCGGTGACGATTTCCGGGTGCATGAGGATGAACCAGCCGTCGGCATTTCCCTGGGTGGTGCCGGTCTTGCCGGCCACGTCGGCGTGGATGCCGTAGCGCTGGCGCACGGCCACGGCCGTGCCTTTGTCCACCACGGAGCGCAGCATGTCCACCAGGGCGTAGGCGTGGTCTTCGTCCAGCGCGCGCTCGGGTTTGGGCGGGGCGAATTCGGCGATGACCTTGCCGTCGGCGTCCTCGATGCGCGTGACCATCATGGGGGGCAGCCAGCGGCCACCGTGGGCCAGGCTGGCATAGGCGTTGACCATCTCCAGCAGTGACACCGGGCTGCTGCCCAGGGCCAGGGCGGGTACTTCGTCCAGCGGGCTCTGGCGCACGCCCAGGGCGCGCGCCAGGCGTGCCACGCGGGCGGGGCCCACGGACTGCATGACTTCGGCGGTGATGGTGTTCTTGGAGTAGGCCAGGGCGTCGCGCAGCGTCATCTCGCGGCCCGTGGGTGGCGTGGCGTCGGTGGGGCGCCAGACTTCGCCGCCGGGCAGCTTGATTTCCACGGGGCCGTCCACACGCTTGTCGTCGGGGGTGGCGCCCTGCTGCAGCGCGGCGCCATAGACAAAGGGCTTGAAGGTCGATCCGGGCTGGCGCCGTGCCTGCTGCACATGGTCGTAGGCGTCCTGCGTGAAGTCGCGGCTGCCCACCCAGGCCAGCACTTCGGAGGTGGCCGGGTTCAGCGCCACAAAGCCTGCCTGCACTCGGGTCTTGTCCTCGCGCAGCTGCTTCATGAAGGCCTTGTCGGCCAGCAGGGCCTTGAGGGTGTCTTCCTCGCTGTCCTTGTCCGTTACCTTGTCCTTGCCTTGGCCGTCCGCGCGTTTGCGCGCCGCGCGCCAGGCGGGGGTCTCCCGCACCAGCTGTTGCACCAGCGGGTTGGTGGCATTCCAGCCGTCGCGCTGGCTCCAGGCGCCGTTAGCCACGCCCTGCAGCGTGCGCGTCTGGCGCGCCACGGCCTGGTTGGCCCAGTTCTGCAGGCGCGAGTCGATGGTGGTGTGCACCACCAGGCCGTCGGTGTAGATGTTGTAGTCGTTGCGGTCGGCCCAGTCGATCAGCCACTTGCGCAGCTGCTGCGCGAAGTGGGGCGCCATGCCCAGGGGCTCTTCCTGGCGCTCGAAGTTGATGCGCATGGGGCGCTTCTTGAGCTGGGCGAACTCGGCCTCCTGCAGCACGCCGCGCTTGACCATTTGCGACAGCACCGTGTTGCGGCGGTACAGCGCGCGGTCTGGGTTGAGCACCGGGTTGTAGTAGCTCGTGCCCTTGAGCATGCCCACCAGCGTGGCGCTTTCCAGCACCGTCAGCCGCGCGGCCGGTTTGTCGAAATAGGTGCGCGCCGCCATCTCTATGCCGAAGGCGTTGTAGAGGAAGGGAACGGTGTTCAGATAGGTTTCGAGGATCTCGTCCTTGGTGTAGAGCGCCTCGATCTTGAAGGCCGTGATCGCCTCCTTGAGCTTGCGGTTGAGCGTGGGCGCGCGGCCGATCTCGGTCGGGTACAGGTTGCGTGCGAGTTGCTGGGTGAGTGTGGAGCCGCCCTGCGGATCGCCGCGCAGCGTGTGCACCACCGAGCCCAGCGTGCGCCGCCAGTCCATGCCGTGGTGCTCGTAGAAGCGGTGGTCCTCCGTGGCGATCAGCGCCTTGATCACCGAGGGCGACATCTCGTCGAGCTTCACCCACTGCCGGTTGCTGCGCTTGAACTGCGCGAGCTGCTTGCCATCCGCGCTCATGATCTGGGCGGGCTGCTCCAGCTTGGCCTTGCGTATGTCGCGGATGCCGGGCGTGAACGGGATCAGGGCCAGCACATACAGCGCGAACAGCAGCGGCAGCGCAGCGGCGAACAGCAACCATTCACGCCGCGTGGGCCAGCGGTGCCACCAGGGCAGGGCCGCCACGCGCTGGCCGATGCGGCTGGCCAGCAGCCTTTGCCAGGCTGCGAGCACAGCTTCGGGCAGCTTCAAGTCATTGAAAGAAAAGCGCATATTGCAAGACGGCCCTGATGACAGGACATCAGGGCCGATAGGGCGGGACCATTCCGCGAAGCCGAGAGAATGCCCAAAAAAACGGCACCCCGCTCGCGCGGGGTGCCTTGCCTATGGGCCAAGCCCCGGTATTGTCGGGCTGGCGGGTACTGGCGGGAAGTGCTTATTTCTCCAGCCAGTCGGACAGCTCGTCCGCATGCTCCTGCTCCTGCTCCAGAATGGATTCGATCAGCCGGCGCGTGGTCGGGTCCTTGTCGCCGATCAGGTCGATCATCTGGCTGTAGGCCTCGATGGCCACGCGCTCGGCGATCAGGTTGGTGCGGATCATGGCCTTCAGGTCCGTCTCGCCGTTGTAGTCGGCGTGGCTGCGCTGGGTCAGCGTCTGGGGATTGAAGTCGGGCTCGCCGCCCAGCTGCACGATGCGCTGGGCCAGCTTGTCGGCGTGGGCCATTTCCTCGTTGGCATGGACCAGGAACTCGTCGGCAATGGCGGGCGAAGCCAGGCCCACGGCCGTGAAGTGGTGGCGCTTGTAGCGCATCACGCACACCAGCTCGGTGGCCAGCGAGTCATTGAGCAGCTTGATGATGTCCTCGCGCCAGGGCCCGAAGTGCGGGGTCACGGCGCCATCGTCCAGGCTGTGCTTGGCGGCCTCCAGGGCCTTGGGGTCCAGCGCCAGGTGGCCGTTGCCGGCGTTGGATTTGGCTTGCTTCGTGGGGGTGCTGTTGGGGTTCATACGTGGTCTCTTCATCGTGGGACGAAAACTACGGCAGGCATGCGCCTATGCGGCTTGTAAACACCTGCCAGCGAAACGGGACCAGGCGGGCCGATGTGCCCGCCTGTTGCCTTCCAAGGTAAGTTTTTGGTCGCCTGCTGTCTGTGAGACAAGTCCGCATCCCCATGCCCGGCCAGCGCGCCCCTGGGTGTCCCGGCGCTACCATGGGCGCTCCACTCCAGGAGCACCCGCATGAACGACACCGCCGCCGCGCCCCGCTCGGCCTACGACTTCGAGGCCACCTCCATCACGGGCCAGGCCGTCCCCCTGTCGGACTACCGCGGCAAGGTGCTGCTCATCGTCAACACCGCCAGCGCCTGCGGCTTCACGCCGCAGTACGCGGGCCTGCAGGCGCTGCATGAGCAGTACGGCGAGCGCGGCCTGGTGGTGCTGGGCTTTCCGTGCAACCAGTTCGGTTCCCAGGAAAAGGGCAGCGAATCGGAAATCGCCAGCTTCTGCGACCTGAACTTTGGCGTGCGCTTTCCGCTCATGGGCAAGATCGACGTCAACGGCGCCAACGCCCACCCGCTGTACCGCTGGCTCACGGCCGAGGCGCCGGGCGTGCTCGGCACCAAGGCCATCAAGTGGAACTTCACCAAATTTCTCGTTGGCCGTGACGGCCAGGTCATCCGCCGCTATGCGCCCCAGGATGCGCCGGCCAAGCTGTCCACGGACATCGAGGCCGCGCTGGCGCCTTGACGCGTTGATGCGCGTTGAGGCGCGTTGATCGCGCCTGTCCATCGGGGTTTCACGCAGGGCCGGCAGCGCGGGCCGGCCGCACGCCATGGTTAGCATGCTCCTTGACATCACAACAAGGAGACAACACCCGTGAAAGCCTTCCGCCGCACCGCCCTCGCCCTGCTCACAGCCTGCACCTTGCCCATGATTGCTACCAGCGCCGCCGCCCAGGACAAGCCCGTGGTCCAGTTCATCGCCACGGGCGGCACCATCGCCATGAAGATCGACCCGGTCAAGAACGCGCCCGTGCCCGCGATCTCGGGCGACGACCTGCTGGCCACCGTGCCCGACGTGGGCAAGTACGCGCGCATCCAGGTCAACAACCTGTCCAACGTGCCCTCCGACTACATGGACCCGGCCCGCTGGGTGCAGCTCACCCAGGCCGTACAGGCCGCGCTGGCCCGCCCTGAGGTGGCCGGCGCCATCGTCTCGCACGGCACGGACACGCTGGAGGAAACCGCCTTCTGGCTGGACCTGACCGTGCAGTCGTCCAAGCCCGTCGTGCTCATCGGCGCGCAGCGCAATGCCTCGGTGTCCGACTTCGACGGGCCGCGCAACCTGCTCAACGCCGTGCGCATCGCCGTGGACCCCAAGGCGCGCGACAAGGGCGCCATGCTGGCCATGAACAACCAGATCAATGCCGCGCGCTACGTCACCAAGACACACACGGCCAACGTGGAGACCTTCCGCTCGGGTGAATTCGGCTTTCTGGGCGAGGTCTACCCGGACCGCGTGAACTTCGCCTCCGCCCCCGCGCGCCGCCAGCACCTGCCCATCCAGGCGCAGACCATGCCCGAGGTGGAAATCTTCCCCATGTACGGCGGCGCCAACGGCCAGGCCGTGCGCCAGGCGGTGGACCGGGGCGTCAAGGGCATCGTCATCGACGCCCTGGGCATGGGCAACATGAACGTCGCCATGCTCGATGCCGCCAAGTACGCCGTCGGCAAGAACGTGCCCGTGGTCGTCAGCACGCGCGTGCACAACGGCCGCGTCATGCCCAGCTACGGCTTCGAGGGCGGCGGCAAGACCTCGTTCGAGGCCGGCGCCGTCATGGCCGACGATCTGCGCGCGCCCAAGGCGCGGATCCTGCTGATGCTGGCGCTGCAGTCCGGCGTGACGGGGCAGAAGGACCTGCAGGCAGTATTCGATCGATAGTTCGACCGACAGGCCGCCGCAACCCTGCCGCGCAGGCCCGGCCTTGCGCGGCATTTCTGGTGGGCACCGAGGTGGCACACTGGCAGCCTCATATGCCAACCAGGGCGCACCATGCAGGATGACGATCTCGAATACGTAGGCTTCTGGGCCCGCACCGGCGCCGCGCTGATCGACACCGTGATCCTGCTCGTGCTCATGCTTCCGGCCCTGATCTCCATCTATGGCTGGGAATACCTGGAGTCCGAAAAACTGCTGCACGGCCCGGCCGATTTCGTCATCTCCTGGGTGCTGCCTGCCATTGCCGTCGTCATCTTCTGGATCAAGAAACAGGCGACGCCGGGCAAGATGCTCATCGCCGCCAGGATCGTGGACGCGCAGACCGGCGCGGACATGAGCACACGGCAGGCCATCATTCGCTACCTGGCCTATTTCGTGTCCATCATCCCGCTGTGCCTGGGGCTGATCTGGGTGGCCTTTGACCCGCGCAAGCAGGGCTGGCACGACAAGATTGCGGGCACCGTGGTGGTCAGGCCCAAGCACCGGGGGGTGCAGCCGGTGAAGTTCCGCTGACACGCACCTCAGGCGCGCCCGCATCGGGCGCTCTGTGCTATTTCAACGGCAGCTCGAATGTGGCATCGCGCAGCTGCGCGGCCCGCCCGAAGTTCAGTGCTGCAGCACAGGACAGGCGCCTGATCTCCGTCGCGTTGCCGGCTGCGCCGCCAGCCAGAGAAGCAAGCCAGCTGCATTGGGCATCGCGGTACTGCGTGAATTCCTTGCCGGAGGCGGACAGCCTGGCCTTGGCCTGGGCGGCATATTTGGCATCCTCATCCCATTGCCCCAGTGCGCTGGCTGCCTGTTCCTCGGCCTGCTTCAAGGCCTTGTGGCTGTCTGCGAGCCTGCGCGCCAGGCAGTCTCGCATTCCGGCCTGGGAGTGGACACTGCATTCCTCGCGCAAGGCGCGTTCATCGGGTTGAGGAATGATTTCCGTGGCGAGGCTCCACAGAGGGATGCAGGCTGCCAGTGCCAGGGTTGTCAGCTTTATTGTGCGCATGCGACCGCCTTTGCGCTGCGAACCAGCGATAGGGTGTGGTTGAGTTTACGGGCGTAGTTGGGATCGCCGCCGCCGTTGTAGCGTTGCGCCACCATGTTGGCGGAAATGGAGCGCCAGCCTGTAATGACGCGCTGGACGGACGCCTTCTGGTACCTCAAAACCTGCCCCGGCTGTAGCGTGGCCGCTTTGGGGTTGAGTCTCTTGAGTGTCTCTGGGGTGCTGCCCTGTGCCTTTGCAATCTTTTCCAGGCTGTCACCGCGTTTGACTGTGACTTCGTACATCTTCGGATCTGAAGCAGGCACAGTCTGGAACTCGAAATTGGCCATGCGCATGAGCAGATAGCCAATGCCTGCATGAATATTGTGCGTGGGTATGGAGCGAACAGATCCCGTGGTCAGACGGCCCTTCCAGGCGGGCGGCAGAATCAGGTCGCTGCCTTCGTCATTCGACAGAAATGATGACAGCCCAGGATCTCCCGTGACACCGATTTGCATGGGCTTGGAGTTCCATTGTGAGTTATTGGCACCAGTTTCAACCCATAGCATAGCCTTGATGAGTTGCCAGTCGAGGGACACGTATCCTGCTGTACTGGAAAGATGGCGGTTGTACTCGTTGACTGCCATTTGAATGTCACAGTCCCAGGCGTTCCACTTTGGGTCACCGACAGCTTTTGTAATGCCTTCTTTCCATTGCTCAAAGTCCATTTTTTGAGGTGCTTGAGTCGCCATATAAGTCCTGCCTGAGAGTTTCCCGGTTGGTGTCCGGCATTCTGGCATACAGGAGTTGAGGCCCTTCATTGCAATCCGCGGCGATATGCTGTGGGTGGAGCTATAGCTGCCCATGATCTGGTTGTTGTTTCAATTAAATACATATTGATCTGCTGGTTTTATTGATCCTTTGAGTCCGGCGGCAAGCAAAGGTCTTTCGAGTGAAGATGGACTTCCACCGTTGCATCGGTTGGTATACGAAGCACAGGCCGTGGCCGTCAACTGTGCTGTTGCTGCGGTCGTGCCAAGAGACCCGCATTCCAGCGTTCATACCTTGTTCTGCGGCTCGGTCGATGGGGGGGCTTTGGTGATGCCTGAAGACAGGCGCGGCACGAAGTGAGAGTCTGCGTGCAGACCTTGGACCAGGAGTACGGCCGCCCAGCAGAGTTCAGTTGGGTCAAGTCCAAGTCGCAGCGATGCTGATGGCTTTGGTGGAAGGCGCCGGGTGCTATTGAGGCTCAGATCAGCGAGCTGCTACTCAATCAGTTGACCATCGATGTGTGCATGCTGGCTGCCGCGCTATATCGAGTTGGTAGAGCCGGGCAGCACCCGTCCGCTCCCCGTGGCTCAATCCTCTTGCAGCCCCGGCTCGTCCACCACGAAGCCCGAGCCGTCCTCGTCGCAGAACACGCATTGCTGCACGAAGCTGTCCAGGCTGCTGGCGTGGAACCAGATCAGGCCCTGGTCTTCGTCGCAAAGCATGTCGGTCTGTTCGTCCACGCTGGCGGCGGCAAAGCCGCTCAGTTCCATTTCTTCGAGGAACTGCTCCAGGTCCTCGCAGCCCGCAAACAGCTCATGGTCCAGGCTGCCGATGCGGCCCTTGAAGGCGCCGTGCAGCACTTCCACGAAGGGGTTGCCGCCGGGGTCATGGCCAATGACCATGAAGTGCGCGGCAAACAGGTTCTCGCGCTGGTGGTCCTCCACGTCGCAGTGCTCCGAGCCTGCGCGGAAGTGGTGCAGGGTGCGCAGCCAGGCGTGGTTGTCGCCGGTCTCGTCGTCGGCCTGCAGGTAGTCCTCGCGGTCGGGCGCCGCTTCGAGCCGGTCGAAATCCAGGCCGTTCTGCGTGATCAGGAACTGCGCGTAGGCGTCGGAGAAGCCTTGCGCGGCCTGGTACTCGCGCACCGCCTGGGCGTCGGGCAGGGCCAGGCCGAAGGGATTGGGAAAGCGCACTTGCATGGAACGGTCCTTGAAAAGGAGTGAACGGCGGCCACGCAGGCCGTGCCCGCAGGATGGTGCAGGCGTTGGGAGGCAGTTTGGTGACAGTTCCGCATCACGACGAAACCACCAACCTCGAATGCCCCACGCCACCGCCTTTCTCCACCCGCACCTGCACGGCGATGCGCTCCTTGAGCGCCTCCACGTGGCTGATGATGCCGATCATCTTGCCGCTGTCGTTGAGCCGGTCGAGTGCGTCGAGCGCGATCTCCAGCGTGTCGGCATCGAGCGTGCCAAAGCCTTCGTCGAGGAACAGGGAGTCGATGGAGGTCTTGTGGCTGACCAGGTCGGACAGCGCCAGGGCCAGGGCCAGGCTGACGAGGAAGGCCTCGCCGCCCGATAGCGTGCGCGTGTCGCGCGGGGTGTCGCCCTGCCAGCTGTCGACGATGTCCAGTTCCAGCTCGACCTCGGGCTTGCGGCGCAGCAGGTAGCGGCCGTGCAGGC
This sequence comes from Delftia sp. Lp-1, assembly GCF_020523835.1. NCBI lineage: Bacteria > Pseudomonadati > Pseudomonadota > Betaproteobacteria > Burkholderiales > Comamonadaceae > Delftia > Delftia sp. Lp-1. The sequence goes on from NZ_JAJALJ010000003.1 coordinate 273,851, forward strand.
GCGCCAGGTGGAGGTTGGCCAGGTGCAGCAGGTGGTCCAGGGTGAGGCCCTGGGCAAAGCGCCGGTATTTGTCGCCCTTGGCCGAGCCGATGAGGCCATCCAGGTGCTGCCACAGGTCGCTGTCGCTCGCTTGGGCGGCGATGTGCTCGAACAGGTCCTGCTGACCCTGGCGGCGGCGCTGGTCGTCGGCCAGCTGGGCGCGGGCGCCGCCCAGTTGTTCGCTGAGTGCCGTATGGCGCTCCTGCAGTGTTTGCAGCAGCGCCTGGATGGCTTCGGGCGTCAGGTCGGTCAGGGCCTGGGCCTGCAGTTGCGCGTGCTCGCGCTGCGCGGCTTCCAGCAGGGTGGCCGCGCGCTGTTGTGCCGCCTGCAGTTGCTGGCGCAGCGCGACCAGGCGCTGGCGTTCGGGTGCGGGCAGCAGGGCCTGCAGGTAGGTGGGCTCGTCAGCAAAGGGGCTGGTGCCCAGGGCGGCCTGCCATGCGGATTCGGCCTGGGCCGCTTCCTCGCGCTGGCGGGCCAGCGTGGCCTGGGCCTGTTGCTGCTGGCCTTGCAGGGCATCCTGACGCCGCGTGAGAGCGGCGATGTCGCTGGCGCATTCGGCCAGGGCCTGCGGCAGCTGTTCCACGGGCGGCAAGGGCAGGGAAGGCGGCTCTGCCACAGCCGTATCGGCGGGATGGTGCTGCGCCGTTCTCTGCTCCTCCCACTGCGCCTCCCACTGTGTTTCCGACTGTTTGTTCCAGCGCTGCGCATCGGCCTCGGCAGCCTCGCATTCCTTGCGCTGCAAGGCCATGGATTGGGCCAGTTGCTGCAGGTCGTGCCGGGCCTGTTGCCAGTGCTGCCATTCGGCTTCGCGCGCTTCAAGCCAGGGCTGGGCGTCGTCGGGCACCGTGTGGCCGGCCTCGCCGAGTGAAGCCTGCAACTGCGCGTTCAGCGCCTGGGCTTCGGCCTGCAGGCCGGCGACGGATTGCTGCAGCTCTTCGCGGCGTGCGCTGTGGTCGGCCAGGGCCTGCTGCTGCAGCGCAAGCTGGCCTTGCGCGGTCTGCAGTGACTGGCGGCTGTGCTGGGCGGCGTCCTTGGCCTGTTGCACGGCCTGCTCGCCTTGCTCGGCGGCCTGCACGGCGCGCTTGAGTGTGTCCAACTGGCGGGCGCAGGCCTGGGCCGATGCGGCGAGGGTGTCGGCCTGTTGCCAACTGTCTGGCGCGAGCTGCAGGGGTTGCGTGAGGCCCTGCCATGTGTCGTTCCATGTGCCGTGCCAGCGTGCGATGTCCTGTACCAGTTCGTCGGCCTGGCGCTGGCGCGCCGCCTGCGCGGCCGTGGTGGCGGCCAGCGTGGCGCGGGCGGTTTCGCCCTGGGTTTGCAGGGCGTCGAGTTCATCCTGCTTGCGGCGCAGCGCGGCTTCGGTGGCCGAGGCGTCCAGCGCTTCGTAGGCGGCCACGGCCGGGTGCTCGTGCGCGCCGCACAGCGGGCAGGGCTGGCCGGGCTGCAGGGCGTGGCGGTGCTCGGACAGGCTTTGGATGCGCTGCTCCTGGAGGAGCAGGGTCTGCTTGTCCGCGACCTGTTCCTTGACGCTCTTGTACTGCTGCCGCAGGGCTTGCAGCGATGTGTCCTGCGCCCGCGCCTGTGCCTCTCCATCGCGCAATTCCTGCTCCAGCGCAGCTTGCTGGCGCGCAAGTTCGCGGCGCTGCGCGGCCTGGGTTTCTGCCTGGCGCCACAGGTGCAGGCGGTCCTGCTCTGCCTGCTCGCGAGCGCGCAGTTCGGCCATGCCGCCGCTGCCTTGAAGGCGCTGCGCCTGTTCGTCCTGCGCGTGCAGGAGTGCGGCGCTGGCGCGGGCCTGGGCGTCGGTGGCGGCCTGGACCTGGGCCGCGCCGGCTTCGGCGCTTTGCGCCATGCGGGCCTGTTCGGCATCCAGCTTGCGCAGGGCCTGCTGCTGGTTGGCCGCTTGCTGTTGCTGGCTGGCGCGCAGCTTGAACTGCTGGCGCCAACTGCCCAGGCGCTCGCCCAGCAGGGCATGGGCTGCATGGTGGGTGCAGAACTGTTCCAGCGTTTGGTGCTCGGTCTGCTGGCGGGCCAGGGTGTCTTGCGCAGCCTGGGCCAGGCGGGCGGACAGGGCCTGGGCATGGCGGTGCTGTAGCAGCAGCCGGGCCTGGGTCTGCTGTTCGTGCTCGCGCAGTTGCTGCAGTTGCTGGCGGCTGTCATCGCAGGCGGCGGTGCTGCGCTGCCAGGCCTGGTGCAGCGGCTGCAGCGCCTGCGCGGGCTCGTCATGGGCCAGGCTTTCCAGTTCGGGCGCGGCCTGCTCCAGTGCCTGAGCGGCGTCTGCGCAGCCGGTGCGGGCGGCCTGCAGTGTCTGGGTGGCCTGGGCCAGTTGCTGCTGCCATTGGTGCTGGGCCTGGGTGCGCAGGTAGTCGGCCTGCAGCGTGGCCTGCTCCGTCACCAGGCTGTCGGCCTGGGCCTGCAGGGCATCGCGCGCCTCGGGCGTCAGCAACTCCACGCCATCGGCCTGGGCCTTGAGCTGGTCCAGGCGCTGGCGCGCATCGCGGGCGCGTTCGAAGACTTTCTGCGAGATGAGGCCGTAGATCTCGGTGCCTGTCAGCTCTTCCAGCAGGCCGGCGCGCTCATTGGCATTGGCTTGCAGAAAAGCCGCAAAGCCGCCCTGGGCCAGCAGCATGGACTTGGTGAAGCGCTCGAAGTCCAGGCCGGTGATGGCGGCGGTCTGCTCCAGCTTGTCGCGCGTCTGGCTGCTGAGGATGCTGCCGTCGCCACGGGCCAGTTCCACCTTGGGCGCCTGCAGTGCGCCATCGAGCCTGTCGCGTGCGCGGCGCTGGCTCCAGAAGGCGCGGTAGACCTGCCCCTTGACCTCGAATTCGACCTCGGCCAGACAGTCGGCCGTGTGGCGCGTCATGAGGTCGTTGGCCGATGCCGAGATGTTGTTCAACCTGGGTGTCTGGTGGTACAGCGCCAGGCAGATGGCATCGAGCAGGGTGGACTTGCCCGCGCCCGTGGCCCCGGTGATGGCGAACAGGCCGTTGCCCGCGAACGGTGCCTGCGTGAAGTCGATGCGCCATTCGCCCTTGAGCGAGTTGAGGTTTTTGAGCCGCAGCGTAAGGATCTTCATGCGCGGGCCTCCTCGCCGTGTTCGCCGGCGCCTGGCTGGGGCGCATCAAGCCCGGCCACCACTTCCTGGTAGCGCCGGGTGAGGGCCTGGGCCAGGCCGGGCTCCAGTGTTTCCAGCGCCAGGCGGCGCTCGAAGACGTCGGCGGGGCTGATCTCGTGCAGCGACTCGCCGGCGGCGGCGGCCATGCCGGCCACCGCCCGGCCGCGCTGGCGCCGCACGCGCAGCAGTTCCACGGGCAGCTCGTCGGCCAGGGCCTGCACGCGGTCGGTGAGCTGGGGCAGGTAGTCGTCCTGCTCCACCACCACCTCCAACCACACGGGCCGTGCAGGGCTGCCGGCCTGGGCGGCGGCGCGCATCAGATCCGGCAAGGCGGTCAGGCTGCCTGCCACCGAGGCCATGGGCTGAAAGCAGGGAACGGGCAGCGGCGTGACGGCCTGCAGCCCTTCGGGGCCCAGGTCCACCAGCAGCATCTGCTTGGACTGGCGGGCCTCGTCAAAGCTCAGCGCAATGGGCGAGCCGCTGTAGCGGATGTGCTCCAGGCCGCCCACTTTCTGCGGCTGGTGGATGTGGCCCAGGGCCACGTAGTCGGCGGGCGGAAAGGCCGAGGTGGGGAAGGCATCCAGCGATCCCACGTAGATCTCGCGCACGGACTCGCTGCTGCTGGCGCCCACGGTGGTGAGATGGCCCGTGGCGATGATGGGCAGGCGCTGGCCGGATGCGGCAGCCAGCGCGTCACGGCGCGCCATGGCGGCGTCGTGCACGCTGCGGTAACAGGACTCGATGGCGGCTTGCAGCGTCTGCTGCTTTTGCTCGGCGCTTTGGCCCGGCTGGCTCAGCACCAGGTCGCGCGGGCGCATGAAGGGCAGGGCGCAGACGATGCAGCCGGGCGCGGCCGGCTGCCCCGGCCGGCGCCGCAGCGGCAGCTCGACCACGTGGCTGGCCGTCTCGCCCACGGCGGCAACCACGGTGGTGTCCAGGCAGGCCAGCAGCTCGCGGTTCTCTGCCAGCGTGGCCACGGAGTCGTGGTTGCCGCCCAGCAGCAGCAGGGCCACGCCTGCCGCATGCAAGCGCACCACCAGCTGGCTGTACAGCTCGCGCGCATAGCTGGGCGGCGCGCCGGTGTCGAAGATATCGCCCGCGATGAGCACGGCATCGACCGCCTGGGCATCGACCTGCTCCAGCAGCCAGTCGATGAGCGCAGCGTGCTCGGCCTGGCGGCTCTTGCCCATGAAGTGCTGGCCCAGGTGCCAGTCGGAAGTGTGAAGAAGGCGCATGGTTTCGGTATCGCGGTATCGGTGCAATGTCCGCCGGCTGTGGCGGGGGCGACAGTATGGTCGCTGGCGCGCATGGGTGACAGCAGGACGGCGTGCCGCAGCTAACATCCCGGTTCGCATCAACCAAGGAGACACAGGCATGTTCAGCCACGTCATGGTCGGGGTCAACGACCTCGAAAAATCCAAGCAGTTCTACGACGCATTCCTGGGCGCGCTCGGCATTGCGCCGGGCATGGCCAACAAGAACCGCTATTTCTACCGCAGCGCGGGCGGCACGTTTGCCATTTCCACACCGATCAACGGCGAGTCTGCCTGCCACGGCAATGGCGCGACCATCGGCTTTGCGACGCAGTCGCCCGAGCAGGCCGACGCGGCCCATGCCGCCGCCGTGGCAGCCGGGGGCGTGACCTGCGAGGATCCGCCCGGCTGGCGCGAGGCTTCGCCCGGTGGCCGGCTGTACCTGGCCTATGTGCGGGATCTGGATGGCAACAAGCTGTGCCTGTTGCATCGGCCGCCCAAGGCCTGAGCGAATACCGCATCCCGGCATATACAAACCCCTCTGCGCCATACTCCCGCCCGAACGCGCCCGCCGGGCGCTCACCCCCAAGGAGAATGCGTGCAATCAGCAAGTGACCAGTGGTTCGACGAGGCGTACTACCAGCGCTACTACTTCGACAAGAAGACCAGCGTGGTCGATACCGAGCATGTGAACCGTCTGGGCGCTTTCGTCTGTTCCTACCTGAGTTATGTGCGCGTGCCCGTGCGCCGCGTGCTGGATGTGGGCTGCGGCATCGGTCTGTGGCGCGAGGCGGTGCAGCGCCACTTCCCCGGCGCCAGCTACCACGGCGTGGAGTTCAGCGAGTACCTGTGCGGGCGCTTCGGTTGGGAGCGCGGCTCGGTGGTGGACTATGCGGCGCATGATCCTGCAGAGCCCTTCGATCTGGTGATCTGCCAGGGCGTGCTGCCCTATCTGAGCCCGCCGGATCTCAAGCGCGCGCTGGCCAATCTGGGGCGGTTGAGCCGAGGCGGTCTGTATGTGGAGGCGGTGGCGCGCGAGGATTACGAACGCGGCGTGATCGATGAGGATCTGACCGATCCGCGCCTGTTCCGCCACCGGGCCGATCTGTACCGGCGCGGGCTGGCCGAGCATTTCAAGGAGCTGGGCGGCGGCGTGTGGCTGAGCCGCCGCGCCGAGCTGCCGCTGTTCGAGCTGGAAAGCGTGGGATGAGCCTGGAAATGTCAGCTGTGCCTGCTGCGGCGCAGGATGCCTGCGTGCCTCTGTCCTATCTGCGCGGCGTGGACTCCGGCGTGGCGCCGCATGCGGTCTCGCGGCTGCGCACGCAGCGGCTGGCGCGCAGCACGCGGCCCTTTCTGTCACGCGGCGGGCCGCGCGGCGAGCGCTGCGAGGGTTGCCGGCTGCGGCCTTCGCACTGCCTTTGCGCGCTGCGGCCCATGCTGCCGACGCGGGCGGGCTTTTGCCTGCTGATGCACGATGCCGAGCCACTCAAGCCCAGCAACACGGGCTGGCTGATCGCCGATGTGGTGGATCAGACGCACGCCTTCGGCTGGGCGCGCACCGAGGCCGATGCGGGCCTGCTGGCCTTGCTCGATGACCCGCAGTGGCAGCCCTATGTGGTGTTTCCCGGCGAGTTCGTGGAGCCGCCGCAGCGCGTGGTGCATACGCTGCCGGTGCACGGGGCCGGAGTCCAGGCCGGGACCGAACCGGACCCGGGCCGGCGCCCGCTGTTCATCCTGCTGGACGCGACCTGGCCCGAGGCGCGCAAGATGTTCCGCAAGAGCCCTTACCTGGACCGCTTTCCGGTGCTGAGCCTGCACCCGGACCAGGTGTCGCAGTACCGTCTGCGCCGCTCGCAGCGCGAAGACCATTTCTGCACCAGCGAGGTGGCGGCCCTGTGCCTGGAGCTGACGGGCGACGGCGGCGACCGGCGCGCGGGCCGCGCGCTGGAGAGCTACCTGGCGCTGTTCACCGAGCACTATCTGCGGGCCAAGAACCAGCAGCCGGTGCAGCCAGACAGTGACGCGCGCCGTGGTCTGCAGGACGCGATCTCTTCCGTTTGTCCGCCTGCTTGTTAAAAACGATAGCGGAAGATGCTGGTGTTCATTGGGATTGGTGGCGTTTTGTTCCAAATTGTTGACGACGCATCCAACTCACCTTGCCCTGTGTTCGCCAGTGGCTCAACGGGGCGGCGCAGGGCGGCGTGAGGCCGGGCGCAGCAGCGTCGGCGAAAACTTCCTGTTACGTTCTGGCTGCGGTGCGCTGCCCATACTCGCGGCGTGCGATGAGAGGTGGACAGACGGCGGGGCGGGGTGACCCAGGACTCCAGGCCGAATGTCCATCGAACCTGGCCCGCAGGCGGTGATGGCTAAAATCGGATTTCGCTGAAATTCATCAGCCATTGCCCTGCACTGCAGGGCATGTTCGTGCACGCAGGGCCGCCCGTGGAGGCGGCCCGCATCCTCCAGGTGCGCCGCAGCCGCGGCTCGCGGATTGCTGGTCACAGCATCCGCCGGGAACCTTGGGGCGTGCCGTCTCTCTTATCGCGCTGGACCATGCGTTGCGACCCTCCCGGGGACGGCTGCGCCATGTCCGCGTGCTCCATTTTTCATGGGGTTTGTTCATGGCCCGGGGCCTATGCCCCGGCGTTGGAAAGGTGTCCGGTTTTGGTGGTCAAGGATTTCAAACTGCACTACAACCCCGCCCTTGACGGGCTGCGGGGCGTGGCGATCCTGTTGGTGATCTTGTCGCACTCCCATGCGCCTTTGTTCGATGGCGCATTCTTCGGGGTGGACCTGTTCTTCGTGCTCAGCGGCTATCTGATCACCTCGCTGCTGCTGATGGAGAACGAATCCGAAGGCCGCATCGGCTTCTGGCGCTTCTATCGCCGCCGCTTCTATCGCCTGATGCCGGCGCTGGCCCTGTTCCTGGGCGCGTACTGCATCTTCGCGCCCTTTCTGTGGCCGGACCTGAATGACATCTACACAGATGCGCTGGTCTCCATCCTCTATCTGGCCGACTACGGCATCGCCTTCTTCGACAGCCCGGACACGCTGCTGCACATGTGGTCGCTGTCGGTGGAGGAGCATTTCTACCTGATCTGGCCGCCGCTGCTGGTGCTGCTGCTGCGCTTTTCCAAGCCGGGCCGTCTGTGGCGCCCGATTGCCCTGCTGTGGGCGCTGAGCTGGCTGTGGCGCGTGTACTGGGTGGACCAGGGCCAGCACTTCTATGAGATCTTCTTTCGCTTCGACACCCGTGCCTCGGGCCTGTTCGCCGGTGCGCTGCTGGCGGCGGTGATGATCGAGCGGCCCGACTTCATCGCTGCACTGAAGGCGCGCATGCACCACGCCATGTGGGTGCCACTGGCCGTGCCGCTGTTGATGGCGCTGCAATGGGACAACCAGGACGCCATGGTCTGGGGCATCACCGTGGTGGAATGCGCCGCCGTGGTGCTGCTGGTGGCGGCAAGCCAGGGCTCGGGCCTGGTCTTCGACATGCTGTCGTCGCCCACGCTGGTGAAGCTGGGCCGCCTGTCCTATGGCGTCTACCTCTGGCACTACCCGGTGGTGCGCTATCTGCGCGCCGACTTCTCGTGGCCCGTGGTGGTGGCGCTGGGCCTGGCGATCTCGGTGGCGCTGTCGGCGCTGTCGTTCTACACGATCGAGCGCTGGGCGCTGCGCATGCGCGATGGCGAGCGCAAGGGCGGCGAGCGCCAGCCGCAGGCGCAGCCGGCCTGAATGCCGGCAGCGTGCCGAAAGCAAAAAAGGGAACGTTGGCACGTTCCCTTTTTTTGTGGGTGAAGGAGATCCGCTGTGCTCTCAGAACCCTGAGCCGGGCTGGGACAGGTACTGCAGTTCCTCGGCCGTGCTGGGGCGGCCCAGGATGGCATTGCGGTGCGGAAAGCGGCCGTAGCGCACGATGACGTCGCGGTGCCGGTGGGCGTAGTCCAGCGTGCCGGCCAGGAACTCGCGCACGCCCTCGCCGCCCGCGTCACCGGCCTGGTCGGCCAGGGCCTGGAAGGCGGCCACGCTGCGGTCCTGCAGGGCCAGGTCTTCGGCATGCTCCAGCGGCAGGTAGCAGAAGATGCGCGCCACGGCTGGCAGGTCGGCATGGCGGTCATGGCCCAGGGCGATGCCGTCCAGCGCCAGTTGCAGCGCCTGCGGGTCGCCTGCAAAGCTGCGTGCCGTGCCCCGGAACAGGTTGCGCGTGAACTGGTCCAGCAACACGATCAGCGCCAGCCGCCCCAGCGCCGTGCCGGCCCAGCCGTCCAGTTGGCCGGCCAGCGCATCTTCGACCAGGGCGCCGAAGCGCTCGCGGATCTGGTCGTCAGTGGCATCGGACTTGATGAACCACAGGTTCTTGCAGGCCAGGGCGCCCGCGTTGTCGGGATGCGCGGAGCCCAGCCAGTAGCTGAGCACGTCGGCGATGGGCGGGTCTGCGGCGTGAGAAGGGGCAATGCTTGTCATCGGTGGCCAGGCTCTTGTCGGATGAGGAAGCCTTCGATTGTGCAGGCGGTGGCGTACTGCCCTTGTGGATGGCGGTTTTGCGCAGACAAAGCACAGCTTGTGCAAATGTTTTTCAAGAGAATGTGCACAGATTTTTCAAGAGAAATTACCGGTGTTATCCACAGATTGGTGTTCGGATTTCATTGCTGGTGCCTGTCAATCAGGCACTCATGAAATCAAGATTTAGCGCAGCGATGCTGCGAAATTCCCCGGAAATGCGCGCATCCTGCGCCACGGCCTGCCAGAAGCGGTGTGCCAGCGCCTGGGCATGCGGCCATTCGGCCAGCGTGGCGGCCGTGGGGCGCTGGGGCTGGGCGCCGAAGTCGCGCTCCACGATCTCGCCGTTGATGGGCATGTAGAGCATGGGCAGCATGTCGTAGGTGGGCGACAGCGCCCAGTCGCCATGGGGATGAGGCAGCACGAAGGAGATGTTGCCGTAGTGCCGGTCGGTGTTGGCGATGAGCTGGCCGTAGGCTTCGAGCAGGCGCAGGCTGCGCGCGTCGGCCTCGGTGATGAGGCCGCGTGCGGCCAGTCGGTTGGCCGTGGCTGCCCAGTTGTCCACCTCGCCCACGTACTGGGCATTGAGCACCTGCAGGGACACCATGCCGATGCGTCCAGGGTTGCTGCCCGGGTGGGCCTGTGAGACTGGCACATCGCCCGGTACATCGCGTGGCGCCGGCTGGCTGCGGTCGAAGCGCTCCGATTCGAGGAAGGCGCGGCCGCCATCGAGGAACAGCCGCGTGCGCGCTGCGGGCAGGCCGTCTTCGGCCAGGGTCTGCAGTGCCAGGTGCTCGCAGACCAGCAGGTCGCGGATGCGCTGCTCGGCCGGCGCGTTGCCTGCCGGGGAGAACTTGACGATGACGCTGCGCCCGGCCGTGATGCAGCAGAACTTGGGCTGCTCGCCGCCCGCCGACGAGCCCGGATGCGTGCCCTGCATGGCCTGCATGGCCAGGCGCGGATAGTCGGCCGCCGAGGCGGCGCGCAGCGTGCGCGCGGGCAGGGAGTGGAAGCGCTCGAAGGCGGCTTCGCCCACGATGAGGTTGCCCGGCAGGTCTTCGCCAAAGCGGGCCAGGGCGCGCAGCACATCGTCCTCGCCCCACTGGCGCGGGTCGCCGCCCAGCTGCAGTTCGGGGTGGCTGTGCGCAAAGCTGCGGCCGATGAAGCCCTGGGGCCGCATGTCGTCCAGGAACCAGGGCAGGCCGTCGTGCTGCTCGCTGAGGCCGTCGGCCTCATCCACCCAGAAGCCGCCGCCGTGCAGGGCGATCATGCGGCCAAAGGGCGATGCATGGCCTTCGGTGTCCACGCGCATGATGGCCACCTCGGCGCCCACGCCCGCCACCTGGCGCGGCAGCACATAGCGCTGCGTGCGCGCCGCCCCCACCTTGCGCACCTGGCCCGACTGGATCAGCGGTGCCAGCGCGCGCGACACCGTGGGCTGGCTCACGCCCAGCATCTGCTGCAACTCGCGCGCCGCGAGCGCACCGCCCTGGCGGCGCAGTGCTGCCAGCACCTGCAGGGAGAGGTCTTCAGTGGCCATGGGGAATCAATTAATGAATGGATGAAACAAGGGGTTAATTTATTGAAAATCAAGGATTTATGCAAATCCATGAATAGATATATGAATAGATAAAAAAACCGCGCCCAAGGGCGCGGCAAAGCTGGATTTCGCGGCGGCTTGCAGGTCTGCGAATCACGATCACAGCCTGTGAAACTGGCGTGCTCCAACTCAGAGACGCCGAGCAAGAGCCGCCTCGCGGCGGGGGCGCCTAGCCGAGGGCGTCGTCCCCTGGGGGAAGCGGCGCCAGCCGCTCAGGGGGTCAGAAATTGTGCGTGATACCCAGGCTGATGCCGCTGGCGCGCGTCTTGTTGCCTGCGCCCTGGTAACCGTTCTTCCACTTGGTCGTGTCCAGTTCCAGGAACAGGCTGGTGCGCTTGGACAGCTGGTAGTCCACAAAGCCGATCAGGCGCTGGAAGCCGTCGTCGCCCTGGCCCGTGCGCTCGCGGTCCACCTTGTAGTAGCCGCCGTTCAGACCGATGACGGGCGTGACGGCGTAGCGCGCGCCCAGGGCCAGGATCTTGTTCGTGGTTTTCGCGGTGTCGCTGGTCTCGGCCTTGTTGCGGCCGTAGTTGAGCATCAGGCGCAGGTCGCCACGGCTCCAGGCGCCACCGATGTTGGCGGCGTCCAGCGTGCGGCCGCTGGCGTCGTGGAACTGGGTGTAGGCGCTGGTCAGCACCAGGTCGTCCTGGCGCCAGTCCAGGCCCAGGCCGCGCGTGTCCAGGCGCGAGGCCGACACGCCGGTCTCGCCGAAGCTGTACATGGCGCGCGCCGTGAGGCCTCCAAAGCTGCCCGAGTACTTGATGGAGTTGTTGACGCGGTTGGAGCCCACCTTGGTGTTGGTGGCGCCCCATTCGTTGTTGAGGCCGTGGCCCGTGAGGCTGGTGACCTGGATGTTGGGGTTCAGGCCCGCAAAGCGCAGGGCAATGGGATCGACCAGGCCCACGGAGTCGGAGATCAGCGTGTTCTGCCGGCCAGCCGTGACCGCGCCCCAGTGGCCGGCCAGGCCCACGATGGCCGCCCGGTCGAAGGTGCCGGCCACGCCGCCGATGCCGCCCACGTCGGCGCCCAGCGTGGATTCGAGGTTGAAGATGGCGCGCAGGCCGCCGCCCAGGTCCTCGCTGCCGCGTATGCCCCAGCGGCTGGTGGGACCCACGCCGCTGTTGACCGAGCCCATGCTGCCCGCAGCCGGCGCATTGGCGCCCGACAGGCCGCTTTGCGTGCGCACCGACACGTCGATGATGCCGTACAGGCTCACGCTGCTGGTGGACTGCGCCAGGGCGGGGCCGGCCGCGCAGCCTGTGGCCAGCAGGGCGAGGGCGATGTTCTTCTTCTTCATGGTGTCTCCTTGATTTCTTCTGGAAGGCGGGAACTTTGCGAGCGGCCGAGTTTCCGTATGGGAGCCGGCACTGCCTATGTCCGGCGGGCACTAGCTGCTATGTCGTTTCGTTCTCGAGGTGGCTGCGCGCAGGTGCCGGGCAACACCCACTGCAGGGACAGGGAATAGCCCCTGGCGGGACAATGTCGCTCTCAAAAAACATAGCGCCATGCGTATGGCATGCATGGCGCTTCAGGGTTTCGTGTCGGGCTTTCTGAGGCTTGTGCTGTCGTGATGAATCGCCGCTTTTTGTTGATGGTCGTGGCAGCGGGCTGGAGCCTGGCCGCGACCGGATGTTCGGGAAAGTCCGGACCTGGGAATGTCTCGGTTTCGCGGCAAAGGCTGCAGGAGGTGGTGGCCCAGCGCTTTCCCCGGCAGTTCCCCGTGGCCGGCATGCTGCAGCTCAAGCTGCATTCGCCGGTGCTGGGATTGCTGCCCGAGCGCAACGCGCTCAATGCGGTGCTGCAGGCCGATCTGTCGGGGCCCGTGCTCAAGCAGGGCTATGGCGGCCATCTGAACCTGGACTTCGCGCTGCGCTACGAGCCCACGGACCGCACGCTGCGCGCCCACCAGATCAAGGTCAACAGCCTGGTCATCAACGACCTGGCGCCCGCCATGAGCGACATGCTCACCACCTACGCCAGCGCGCTGGCCGAGCAGGCGCTGGGCCAGCTCGTGCTCTACCAGCTGCAGGACAAGGAACTGGCCCTGATGGACTCGCTGAACATGGAGCCCGGCGCCATCACGGTGACGCCGGACGGCCTGAGCGTGGCCCTGGTCCAGAAGCCCGTCGCGCCGCGCTGAGCGCAGCGGCGCACCTTCGTCCTTCCCTTCGCCTGCGCCTCAGTCCGCGCGGATATTGGCCGCGCGGATCACCTCGCCCAGCTCGGCACTCTCGGCCTGAATGAAGGCGCCGAACTCGGCCGGCGTGCCGCCCATGGGCGATGCGCCGATGTCGGCCAGCTTCTGCAGCACGGCGGGCTGGGCCAGGCTTTTGTTCAAAGCCTGGTTCAGCGCCTGCACCACGGCCGGCGGCGTGCCGGCCGGCGCCACCAGGCCCCACCACACGGTGGCCTGCACATTCACGCCCAGCGAACGTGCCGTGGGCACGCCCGGCAACAGGCGCGAACCATTGTGGTTGAGCACCGCCAGGGCGCGCAGCGCACCGCTGCCCACATGGCCTGCCACCTCCAGCGGGTTGATGGCCATGAAGTCCAGCCGCCCGCCCAGCAGGTCGGTCACGGCGGCCGAGCCGCCCTTGTAGGGGATGTGCACGGCCTGGAAGCCGCCTGCGCGCTCCAGCAGGGCGCTGGCCATGTGGCCCGAGCTGCCCACGCCAGCCGTGCCATAGGACAGGGCGCCGGCCTTGGCCTTCCCGGCGGCGATCAGCTCGGCCAAACTTTTGTGGGGTGACTTGGCGTTGACCACCACGACCAGCGGCGCCTCGCCGATGCGGCCCACCGGGATGAGGTCCTTGAGCGGATCGAAATTGAGCTTGGCGTACAGCGCCTTGTTGGTGGTCAGCGTGTTGGAGGCCGTCAGCAGCAGGTAGCCGTCGGCCGCGCCGCGTGCCACCGCGCCCATGCCGATGTTGGTGCCGCCGCCGGGCTTGTTGTCCACCACCAGGGACTGGCCCAGCAGCTCCGCCATGGGCGGCGTGACCAGGCGCGTGATGATGTCCACGCCGCCGCCGGGCGAGTAGGGCACGACCACGGTCACGGGGCGCTCGGGGTAGCCGGCCGCTGTGGCGACCAGGGGCAGGGCCGCCCAGGCGGCGGCGGTGGTGCCGAGCAGGGCCAGTGCGTGGCGGCGGGTGGAATGTCTTGTCATGCATGTCTCCGTTGATTGTTATGACCCGGCGGCAGGGCCGGGCCCGCCATTATTTAGCGTGCCAAGCATGGCTGGGCGCCGAACGTTACGATGCAGCGGCCATCGATTTCTTGGCGAACCCGTCCAGCCTTCAAGGTGCCCCATGACTTCACAGAATCCGCTTTCCGCCTTTTCCGTCACGCGCAAGTGGCCGGCCACGCAGCCGGACCGCATCCAGCTGTATTCCCTGCCCACGCCCAACGGCGTCAAGGTGTCGATCGCTCTGGAGGAGATGGGCCTGCCGTATGAGGCGCACCGCGTGGGCTTCGAGAGCAATGACCAGCTCTCGCCCGAGTTCGTGGACACCTTTCCCAACAACAAGATCCCGGCCATCCTGGACCCGCAAGGCCCGGGCGGGAAGCCGCTGGCGCTGTTCGAGTCGGGCGCCATCCTGGTCTACCTGGCCGAGAAGACCGGCAGCCCGCTGCTGCCCGCCGACCCGGCCGCGCACTATGAAACGCTGCAGTGGCTGATGTTCCAGATGGGTGGCGTCGGCCCCATGTTCGGCCAGCTGGGGTTCTTCCACAAATTCGCGGGCAAGGACTTCGAGGACAAGCGCCCGCGCGACCGCTACGTGAACGAGTCCGTGCGCCTGCTGGGTGTGCTGGAGCGCCGCCTCGCAGGCCGCGCCTGGGTGATGGGCGAGCAGTTCACCATTGCCGACATCGCCCTGTGGCCCTGGGTGCGCAACATGGTGGTGGAGCAGGGCTACAACGCGGCCGAACTGCTGGGCTGGGAGCGCTTTCCCGAGCTGCAGCGCGTGCTGGCCGCCTTCGTGGCGCGCCCGGCCGTGCAAAAGGGTCTGGTGACGCCGCCGCGCAACTGACCCGGCGGGCGTTGCATTCCTGGGCCGCACTGTCCCAGCCATGGTGGCTTTCAAAACGGGCGCGGGGGCCGCATCTGTCCGAGAATGCAGCGCCCCCTTTTTTCTTGCGGGCGCAGCCTCACAGGAGCCACGATGACCGCAGCCACCACCCCCGTCCTCCAGAGCCAGCCGCTGGGCCCGCTGTGGCCCACCATGGACCCTTTCCTGTTCTGTGCCCACCATGACGATGCCTATCCGCCCAGCGATGGCCGCCTGGGCGTGCAGGCCGTGGACCTGGAGGGCCGCCAGATGGGCAGCGACTTCAGCCGCAAGGACGGTTTTTCCATGTACCACGGCGATGGCGTGCCGGGCTTTCCCGGCCATCCGCACCGCGGCTTCGAGACCGTGACCCTGGTGCGCAAGGGCCTGATCGACCACTCCGATTCGCTGGGCGCGGCCGCGCGCTTTGGCGGCGGCGACGTGCAGTGGCTGACGGCCGGCAAGGGAATCCAGCATTCGGAGATGTTCCCGCTGCTCAACAGCGACGCGCCCAATCCGCTGGAGCTGTTCCAGATCTGGCTGAACCTGCCTGCGCGCTCCAAGATGGTGGAGCCGCACTTCACCATGTTCTGGAATGAGCGCATTCCGCGCCTGGAGCACGCAGACGCCGCAGGCCGCAGGACCGTGGTCACGGTGGTGGCAGGCAGCCTGCCCGGCACGGCGGCCGCCCTGCCGCCGCCGCCCGAATCCTGGGCCTCGCAACCCGAGGGCGACGTGGCCATCTGGACACTGCGCCTGGAGCCTGGTGCGCGCTGGACGCTGCCGCGCGCAGCCGGTGCGGACACGCAGCGCATGCTGTATTTCTTTGCGGGCCAGGCACTGCAGGTCGGGCCCACGGCGCTGGCCCAGCATGCGGCCCTGCATGTGGATGCCACGCAGGACTGGGAGCTGCACAACAGCGGCGCCGACGCCGTGGAATGCCTGGTGCTGCAGGGTCGCCCCATTGGCGAGAGCGTGGCGCAGTACGGCCCCTTCGTGATGAACACGCAGCAGGAAATCATGCAGGCCATGCAGGACTACCGGCGCACCCAGTTCGGCGGGTGGCCCTGGGCCGAGCAGGACCCGGTGCATGGCGCAGAGAACCGGCGCTTTGCGCGCTATCCGGGCGCTGCGGCCGAAGAGCAGCCTCCGGCCGCCTGAGTCCGTTCAGGCCGTGTCTGCGGGCGGATGAAAGCTGGCCGGCGCGGGCGTGCGCCCCAGCTCCTTGAGGATCTTCAGCGTGATGGCCATGCCGGTGTTGCCTGCGGGCACGCCGGCATAGACGGCGGTCTGCAGCAGCACTTCGCGGATGGTGTCCAGATCCAGCGGCGCGGCCTCGGCATCGGCCGGGTCGGCCAGAAGGCCCGTGCGGATGTGCAGCTCGAACTCTTCCCAGCGGCCCATGGAGGCCGTGATGGCCAGCACCATGATGCGGCGCGTGCGGCGCTCCAGGCCGGGGCGGCTCCAGATGCCGTCCCAGGCATAGGCCGTGATCATGCGCTGGAACTCCACATTCAGTTCGTTGGCGCGCGCCACGGATTGGTCCACCCATTCATCGCCCAGCACGCGGCGGCGGTTGGCAAGGCCGCGCTGCAGGGCGTCGGCGGAAGATTCGGTCATGGCGGGGGTTCCTGTGTCAAGCATGGGAATGGGCATTGGCATGGATCTGCGGCGCTGCCAGCAGCGCCAGGCATGCATCATGCGATGCTTGCACGGCGCGGGCCGGGTCGCAGGCCCGGGCCAGCGCATCTTGCAGCGCCTGCAGGGCCGCTGCGTCCAGCCGGGGCGCGGCCCATTCGGCCAGCAGCAGGCGCAGCTCGCGCCCCTGCTCCAGCGCCTGCGGGGCCAGCAGTTCCACGGCGGCCAGGGCCTCGGGCTTGCCTGTCCAGGGCGCCATGGCGTGCACGCAGGCCTCTGAAAACACCAGTCCGTGCAGGCCCCGCACATGGCCCAGCATGCGCTGCGGATGCACCTGCAGCGACTGCGCGGCCTGGCGCAATGCGGCGGCGGCGCCATGCACATGGCGCCACAGGTCGGGCCAGTGGGCGACCTCGGCCTGCCACTCGCCCAGCGCGCGCTCATGGGCCTGGGCCATGCAGCCCAGCAGCAGGGCCGCGAGCGGGGGCACGGCCTGGGCCTGTGCCACCGCCTGCATCAGGTGCACGGGATTGCGCTTGTGCGGCATGGCGCTCGAGGTGCTGCCGCGCGGCGCCTCGCTGACCTCGCCCACCTCGTACTGCGCCATCAGCGACCAGTCCTTGGCCAGCTTGGCCAGGCTGCCGCCGCATACGGCGGCCTCCATGGCCAGGCGCATCCAGTCGTCGCGCTGGGTATGCCAGCTGTGGCCGCAGGCCGACAGGCCCAGGCGCCGGGCCAGTGCCTGCTCTACCTCGGCACGGTGGCTTCCCAGCACGGCGCCATTGCCCACGGCGCCGCCCAATTGCACGCACAGCGCAGCGGTGGCAAGCCTTTCAAACTGTTCGATGCTGCGGCCCACGGCAGCAGCCGACTGCGCGCACTTGAAGCCGAAGCTGGTGATCTGCGCGGGCTGCAGCAGGCTGCGCGCCAGCATGGGCGTGGCCGCATGCGTGCGGGCCAGGGCCTGCAGTGCGGACTGCAGCGCGTCCAGCTCGGCCAGCAGCGCCTGCAGGGCCTGCTGCGTGAGCAGGGCCTGCGCTGTGTCCACGGCGTCCTGCGTGGTCGCGCCCCAGTGCAGCCAGGGCAGGCCTTCGGGGGCGTGGGCCTGCAGCCACTGCTGCAGCGGCCGCACCACAGCCAGACCCAGCGCGCCGCTGGCACGCGCCTGCTCCACCACGCCTTCGCACGTGAGCGGCGCCTGCGCGCAGGCGCGCGCAATGGCCTCGGCGGCCGGGCGGGGCACCAGGCCGCAGTCGGCCTGGGCCTGGGCCAGCGCGCTCTCGAAGCGCAGCAGCGCCTGCAGCCAGCGCGCGTCTGCAAACCAGTGGCCGCTGTCGGCGGGGCCCAGATAGTCCTTCACCAATGACATGCTGTCCTTGCCGGTCTCAGGCCGTGGCGCCCGAGGCCTTGATCACGGCGGCCCACTTGGCGCTCTCCACCTGGATGCGGGCCGCGTACTGTGCGCCATCGCCCAGCAGCGGCACGGCGCCCTCGATGCCCAGGCGCGACTGGAAGGACTCGGCAGACCCCACCTTGAGGATGTCGCGTCCCAGCGCGCGCACCGTCTCGGCAGGCGTGCCCCTGGGCGCGAGGATGCCGTAGGTCAGCGAGCTCTCGAAGTCGGCCAGCGCACGCACGCCGGACTCGGCCACCGTGGGCACGTCGGGCAGCTGGGGCTGGCGTTTGGCGCCGGTCACGGCCAGGGCGCGCAGCTTGCCGGCCTTCACCAGGGCCATGGCCGCGGGAATCACGCCAAAGCTGAAGTCCACATTGCCGCCCACCAGGTCGGTCAGCGACGGGGCCGTGCCTTTGTACGGCACGTGGATGGCCTTGGCGCCCAGCGCGTGGGCGAACATCTCGCCCGTCAGGTGGCCGCCCGTGCCCGAGCCGCTGGAGGCGTAGTTCATCTCGCCGCTGCGCTTGCGCATCTGCTCGGCCAGATCGGCCACGCTGCGCGCGGGCGAGGAAGCCGGCACGACCAGCAGCAGGGCCGACGAGGCGAACATGGCCACTGGCTGCAGATCGGTGGCTGCATTGAACTTGAGGCCCGGATACAGCGAGGGATTGATGGACACCGTGCCCGTGTGGCCCAGCAGCCAGGTGCTGCCGTCGCCCGCCGCACGCACCACGGCTTCCGTGCCCAGGTTGCCCCCCGCGCCGGCCTTGTTCTCCACGATCATCCCGTAGCCGAAGGACTCGTTGAGGCCATGCGCCATCTGCCGCGCGAACACATCGTTGCCGCCGCCCGGCGCAAACGGCACCACCAGGCGGCTGCCGCGCTTCTGGGCCCAGGCCGGCAGCGCACAGGCGGCCAGCGCGGCGGCGGCGGTGGACAGCCACATCCGGCGCGGCAAAGAGGTCTGAGCGGTTTGAGCGGTTTGAGAGGTGGGCCGGGAATCCATGCGTCTGTCTCCTGAAATAGTCGTTGTCACGCAGTGTGGTGCAGCGCAGCCTGGGAAAACAGCAGTTGCATCTGCGTTGTGATTCAAGAAAATGTGTGAAATGGACGTGAAATACATACACAATTTCTTGAGAGTGGTGGACGCCGGCTCCATGTCCGAAGCCGCTCGCCAGTTGGACCTGAGCCCCTCGGCCATTGCCCAGCAGATGCGCGTGCTGGAGGGCGAGCTGGGTGCGCCGCTGCTGGTGCGCCATGGCCGCAGCGTGCGCGCCACCGAGGCGGGCGAGCGGCTGTTCGAGCGCGGCCGCCAGTTGCTGCAGGACTTCGAGGGCCTGCGCGAATGGGTGGCCTCGGACGCGGACGGCGGCGAGCTGCGGCTGGGCACCGTGAACACGGCGCTGCACGGCTTTGTGCCCGCCGTGATGCGGGCCTTCGTGGCGCGCCACGCCGAGGTGCGCATCAGCGTGCGTGCCGGCCTTACGCCCGAGCTGTACACGGCCCTGGTCCAGTCCGAGCTGGACGTGCTGATCTGCCTGCAACCTTCGTTCGACCTGCCCAAGACCGTGTGCTGGGCCGAGTTGCGCCAGGAGCCTTTGGTCGTGCTGTGCCGCGCCCGCGACGCGCAGCAGGACCCGCTGGCCCTGCTGCGCACCCGGCCCCTGGTGCGCTACGACCGCTCCCTGGCCGGTGGCCGGCTGGCCGACCGCTATCTGCGCTCCCAGGGCATTGCGCCGCTGGAGCGCATGGAGCTGAACTCGGTGCTGGCCGTGGCCATGATGGTGGACCAGGGCCTGGGCGTGGGCCTGGTGCCCGACATCGGCCCCGTGCTCTCCCAGGGCCGTGACGTGCGCGTGCTGGCGCTGCCCGAGCACGGCGCCGCTGCGGACGGCGCCGGCTCCCGCCCCGCCGATGCGCGCAAGGTCGGCCTGCTGTGGCTCAACACCTCGGCCCGCGCGCGCTGGGCGCGCAGCCTGCTCGAATGCGCGCGCGAGTGCCTGGCTTGAGGTTGGGCGGCCGGTGAACCCACGGCCGCGACGCTGGAATGCCCCAGGTCGCCGACAATGGCAGCTTTGCGCGGCGCGCCTTCTGCGCTGCGGTTTTCCAAGGCCTTTGCCATGAACATCACCAAAGACACCGCCGTCACCATCAACTACAAGATCACCGACAAGCTGGGCAAACTGCTCGACAAGGGCGACGTGGCCTATCTGCACGGCGGCTACGACAACATCTTCGCCAAGGTGGAAGCCGCCCTGGACGGCAAGGCCGTGGGCGACACGCTGACCGTGGACCTGGCCGTGGAAGACGCCTTCGGCGCGCGCGACGAGAGCCTGACTCGCACCATTCCCAAGGGCGAGTTCCCGCCCGGCGTGAAGGTCGGCGGCCAGCTGCGCGGCACCGATGACCAGGGCCAGCCCCAGATCTACCACGTGGTCAAGATCAAGGGCCCCGTGGTGCTGCTGGACGGCAACCACCCGCTAGCCGGCATGGCGCTGCACTTTGCCTGCAAGGTCACCGAAGTGCGCGCGGCCAAGCCCGAGGAAATCGAGCACCGCCACGTGCACGGCGGCCACGGTCACCACCATTGAGAGGCAGGGCCGGGATACACCCGGTCCGCACGGCCCCGCAAAACACAAAGGCCGCCTGGCATGCCCGGCGGCCTTTGTGTTTTCCGACTAGACCGCCTCCAGCGCCAGCAGCGCCGTGGCGGTGTTGGAAATCGGTATGTGGTAGTTGCCGTGCACGCGGCGCACGCCGGGCGCAGCCGCGGACAGGGCGCCGCGCATGGCCAGCCACATCAGCAGTTCCACGCCCTGGGTGCCGGTCTTTTCCACCAGTTCATGCACGCTGAACTGCGTGGCCCATTCGGGATTGGTGGCCATGCTTTCAAGGAACTGCAGGTCGAAGGCCTTGTTGATGAAGCCCGCGCGCTCGCCATCGAGCTGGTGCGACAGGCCTCCTGAGGCAATGACGGCCACGCGCTGGTCGCTGTTCCAGCGCGCGATGGCCCGGCCCACGGCCTGGCCCAGCGCATAGCAGCGGCGCGCCGAGGGCAGCGGGAACTGCACGGTGTTGATGCACACCGGCACGACGGCCACAGGGCAGTCGCCCTCGGGCCAGAACAGCTTGAGCGGCAGCGTGCAGGCGTGGTCCACCAGCATTTCCTGGCAGCTGACCACGTCGAAATCCTCGCCCACCAGGGACTCGATCAGGTGCCATGACAGCTCCGCGTGGCCGCGCAGCGGTGCCAGCGTGGGAATGCCCCAGCCTTCGTCGGCGTTGCAGTAGCGCTCGGCCGCGCCCACGGCGAAGGTGGGCATCTTGTCGAGGAAGAAGTTCAGGCCGTGGTCGTTGTAGAACATCACCACCACGTCGGGGCGCTGGGCGGCCAGCCATTCGCGGATGGGCGGGAAGCCGTCGAAGAAGGGCTTCCAGTAGGGCTCGTTCTGCAGGCCCTTGTGGATGGCGTTGCCGATGGCGGGAATGTGCGAGGTGCCGAGGCCGCCGATGAGATGTGCCATGGTGGGTGTCTCCTGTGCTGTGTCTTGCGTGTGGTCGGCGGCGGGGCTCAGGCGTGCGAGCGCAGCAGGGCCTGGAATTCGGCCTTGGTCATGCCGGTCTGCTGGGCGCCTATGTCCTGCATGTCCAGGTGGAAGATGCCGGCCAGCTTGGCCAGGTAGTAGGCGTTGCCGCCGGCCGCGATCATCTGCAGCACGTTGCGCGCGCGCACGGCATCGGCCTGCTCCTGGTTCAGGCCGTAGCTGCGCATATAGGCCTCCTCGTCGGCCAGGAAGGCCTGGCGGTTGGCCAGCTCGTTGAAGGAAAAGCACATGCTGTTGAGCGCGTAGCCCTTGCGGGCCTGCCTGCCATCGAACAGGGTGGTGCCGGGAATCTGCGGCTGATCGGCCATGTTTTGTCTCCGGTATTTGCGTTGGATCAGCGGCAGTGTCCGGCCCGCGTTGCCAAAGATAAAGCGGCGGCCAATCATGGAATGCATGAGAAAAATCGATGGATCGCAGCTCGATGGCAGGCTGCTGCAACTGCTGTTGGCCGTGCTGGAGACCGGCAGCGTCACGGCGGCGGCGCAGCGCCTGGGCGTGACGCAATCGGCCGTCAGCCATCTGCTGGACAAGCTGCGCGCCATCACGGGCGACCGATTGTTCGTGCGGCAGGGGCGGGGCATTGCGCCCACGGCCCATGCACTGGCGCTGCAGGACCCGGCGCGCGAGCTGCTGCGGCAAATGCAGCAGTTCGGCCAGGGGCCCAGCTTTGACCCCGCGCACTGGCGTGCCGAGATCACCATTGCCGCCAACGACCTGCAGCGCGAGTTGCTGCTGCCCGCGCTGGCCCGGCGCCTGCGCACGCAAGCGCCCGCAGCCATGCTGCGCGTGATCGACAGCGGCGCGCCGGATGCCGAACTGCTGCGCTCGGACGCCTGCCTGCTGGCCATCAGCCCGCGCCCGCCCGATGCCACAGACATCGTGCAAAAGCGCTTGTTCAGCGATGAGTACGCAGTCTTCTATGACAGCGCCGTGCGACAGCCGCCGGTCAGCTTGGCCGACTATCTGCAGGGCGACCACGCCACCGTGGCCTATGCCGACCGCCAGGCGCTGGACCTGGACCTGCAACTGCAGGCGCGCGGGCTGGAGCGCCGCTTTGCTGTGCGCGTGCCGGGCTTTGCGGCGCTGGCCGCCTTTGTGCGCGGCACGCCGCTGCTGGCGACGGCGCCGTCGCTGCTGGGCCGCACGGCCCTGTCATCGCTGGCCAGCTTTGCCGTGCCCGTGGACTGTCCGCCGCTGCCCATGTTCATGATCTGGCACACGCGCCACCAGGCCGATCCCGCCCATGCGTGGCTGCGCGGGCAGTTGCAGCAGGTGGTGGCGCAGGCGCTTGGCGGCGCCGGGCCGTCAATGCCTGCGAAGCAAGGCGCGGCGCAGCAGGCGCGCGGCGCGGTTGCGGATCTGGAAGGGGCTGTGGCTCACGGCCGGGCTCACGCGGGCGCGTGAGCAGGCGGCCAGGAAGTCGCGCAGCAGCACGCTGTCATCCAGCGTGCTGGTGTCCGGGTTGCGGAACTGGAATTCGGGGTGCCACTGCGTGGCCGCGATATAGCTCTTGAGCGTGCCGGGCTTGCGGAAGATGGCCTCGGGAATGCGGTCTGGCAGGCTCCACGCCTCCACATCGAACTCGGGCGCCACGTCCTTGATGCCCTGGTGGTGGATGCTGTTCACGCGTGCGCGGTCCAGCGTGGGGTACAGCGCCTCCAGCCGGCTGCCGGGCACGATGGCGATGTCGTGGTAGTGGCGGTCGTACTCGGTGGGATTGCGGTGCAGCTGCGAGCCGGGCACCTGGGTCTCGATGTCCTGGTAGAGCGTTCCGCCGAAGGCCACGTTGATCAGCTGCAGACCGCGGCAGACGCCGAAGATGGGCTTGCCGGCCTGGGAAAACGCCTCGACCACGGCCAGGTCGTAGAGGTCGCGCACGCGGTCGCCCAGCCATTCAGGGCGCATGGGTTCCTCGCCATAGCTGCCGGGCCAGACATCGGCGCCGCCGTGCATGACCACGCCGTCCAGCCACTCGGCATAGTGCTCCAGCGTCACGTCGCCGCGCGCGGTCTCGCCTGTGGGGCAGGGCACCATCACCACCATGGCGCCGGCCGACATGATCCAGTGCGCTATCGATTGCTCCACGTACTGCAGCGTCTTGCCCGTGAAAAGCGGACGCTGCGGGTCCGCATGGGAGAAACAGGCCGAAAGGCCGATCTTGAGGCGGCGTGAGGCAAGTGGGCTCATGGGGTGGTGGGCAAGGGGAAAGTCCTGATGGTCACGTTGTAAGCCCAATCGTGCCTGCGACCTGTAGGAAGGGGTTGAACGCCAGCGACCGGCGCAGGGCCATCACTGCAAATAGGTGTAGGTGAATGCAAGAGTTGTCTTGAGGCATCTCAAGCTTTTTCGGTCCATTCGTGCAGGCGCCCCGCCTGCGGGTGTAGCCTGTAGGCAGGGGTTGGGGCTGCGGATGCTGCAGCGCGAAAAACCTGACGACGCAGGGTGCGACTTGCTGTGCAGGCAGCCCGCATGGCGTTACGATGGATTCGCCAGTTCATCAATGGCCCCGACAACCCCGCCGCGCCGGTGGTGCGGCTTTTGGCGACTAGGAGGATATGCATGCAAGTTCAGGTTCATGCCGACGATTCGATCCAGGGTGGCGAGTCCTTGGCGCAATGGGCGCAGGAAGAGATCAACGCCAAGCTGGCGAGATTCAAGGACTACGTGGTACGCGTGGAGGTTTTCCTCACCGGCGTCGATGCGCTCAAGACCTCCGGCGCTCCCGGCAAGCGCTGCGTTCTGGAGACCCGGGCCAATGGCCGCCCGCCGATCGCCGTGAACGCCGAGGCTGAAAAGGTCAAGGACGCCTTCAACGCGGCCATTGAAAAGCTGAAGCGGGCCGTGGAGACCGACCTGGGCAAGCTCAAGGACAAGAACGGCCGCGAGAGCGTTCGCGGAGTGGAAGACGGCACCGAGGTGGATGCGGCCAGTCCGGCCTGACCCTCGAAATCCCCGCAACACAAACGGCAAGGCGCCCCATTGGGGCGCCTTTTTGTTGGGCAGGGCCATGGCTGCAGGTTGATCGCCGCAGCAAGCGTGTTCAGCGCGAGGCGCGCAGCACCACGCCGTCCAGCGAAGGCGCATGCAGCGGCTTCAGTGGCGATGCCAGCGGCGGCCCGAAGCGGCGTGCCGCACCTGCGGGCAGGGCCTGCGCATCCTGACCGGCCTCCGCTTCCCATTGCGCGCGGGCCTCGGCGATCTCTTCGCTGGTGCGGGCCACGAAGTTCCACCACAGCAAGATGGCTTCATCCATGGGCTCGCCGCCAATGACCAGCAGGCGGCTGCCGGGCGTGGTCTCGATGGCGACCGAGGCCGTGCCCAGGGGCAGGTAGAGCAGTTCCTCCACCGGAAGGGGCTGGCCGTTCACGCTCACGCTGCCTTCCAGGCTGAGCACGGCATGCTCGAAATCGGCACGCAGCGGCAGCGTGGCGACGGCATTGCCATTGCCCGCGCTGTCCGCATGCAGGTCCACGCTCATCAGGGGCGTGTGCACCTCGGCCGGCGATGTCAGGCCCAGCGCTTCGCCGGCCAGCACCGTGGCCGTGAAGTCGCCCACCGTGGTCCTGGGCAGCTCGGGGTAGTGCTGGAAGCGCGGCGGACCGTTGCGGTGCGACTCGGGCAGCGCAATCCACAGCTGCGCGGCGTGGATGTGCGAGGGCGTCTGGCTTTCCTCGGAATGGGCGATGCCGTGGCCGGCCGTCATCAGGTTGACCTGGCCGGGGCGGATGATCTGGGTGTGGCCCAGGCTGTCGCGGTGCAGCACTTCGCCGCGGATCATCCAGGTGAAGGTCTGCAGGCCGATGTGCGGATGCGGGCCGACCTGCATGCCCGGTGGCGCGGGGTCGGCAGGACCGGCGTGGTCGAGAAAGCACCAGGCGCCGACCTTGCGCAGGGCGCGCTGGGGAATGGCGCGCTGGATGGGAATGCCGCCCACATCGGCGGTGCGGGTGGGCAGGTGCTGGGGTTGGGAGTGGGGCTGGGACGTGTCGGACATGGTCGGATCGGCCTGTTTCGTGGGGGAAGCCACCAGTGTCGTGCAGCGCGGCGCAGCAGGCAAACGCGGCTCGCATCGATTGGGCCTGTTCGCTGACAGCGCGTTCTCAGGAACATTGTTTACATTCGAAGAACGGACCGGCGCCCGCCATTTTGGCGGGCGCCGGCCTCACTCTTACAGGAGAAAACGCCATGAATACATCCGTACAGACGCAAGCCGAAGCCGCTGAAGAGGCGGTCCAGAGCGCCGTGGAAGTCCAGCGATTCCCCGAGAAGTTCGAAGCCACGGTCACCGGCAATGTGCAGCACCGGGTAGGCGACGGCCCCCTGGAAGACATTCCGCGTGGCACCCGTGTGCAGGTGGCCACGGCCATCGGAAGCTATGTGCTGTCCTGGACCCAGGACGAGCAGCCGATCACCGTGTCGCTGGCCAAGCGCGAGTTCGAGCTCTATGTCGATACCGGGGAGATC
The DNA here is from genome assembly GCF_020523835.1 of Delftia sp. Lp-1. Classification (NCBI taxonomy): domain Bacteria; kingdom Pseudomonadati; phylum Pseudomonadota; class Betaproteobacteria; order Burkholderiales; family Comamonadaceae; genus Delftia; species Delftia sp. Lp-1. The sequence goes on from NZ_JAJALJ010000003.1 coordinate 299,504, forward strand.
GAGGTCAGCCAAGCCTGACGCCGGCCATGTCCCCATCCATTCCCAAAAGCCCTGCGGCCTGACAGCTGCAGGGCTTTTTGCATGGTGGCCTGGCGCACGCTCAGGCCGGCAGCTGCAGCGCGGTCTGGATGTGTACCTCGCCGGCCAGCAGCTTGTGCACGGGGCAGGCCTCGGCCACCTGCAGCAGGCGCTGGCGCTGCTCGTCGTCCAGCGTGCCTTGCAGCGTGATCTGGCGTTCGATCAGGTTGCCGCTGGCGGGTGTGCCTTCGGGGTTCAGGCGCAGTTGCACGTCCACCTGCTCCAGCTTCCACTGCTTGCGCGCCGCGTACATCTGCAGCGTGACCGTGGTGCAGGCGCCCAGGGCCGACAGCAGCAGCTGCAGCGGGTTGGGCGCCGTGTCGCCGCCGCCCTTGTCCGCGGGCTCGTCCACATGCCAGCGGTGGCCTTGGGGGTCGCCGAGCGTGACGCGATAGGGGGTGTCCGTGCTGGTGGCGTGGGCGCTGTGGATCATGGAAAGTCCTTTGTCCTGGAAGTTGCCGCAAGAGGCGCGGGGGAGGCGGAGCGGATGACTCTACGCCTGCTTTGCGTCCGCTGCCCGGGGCCGGTGCTTCATGCGCAGCGGGATTTTGAGGTAGTGCACGCCATTGGCCTCGGCCGCAGGCCAATGGCCTGCGTGCATGTTGACCTGGATGGCGGGCAGCAGCAGGGCGGGCGCGGACAGCGTGGCGTCTCGCTGGTTGCGCATGGCCACGAAGCTGGCCTCGTCCACGCCCGTGTGCACATGCACATTGCCGGCGCGTTGCGCGTCCACCGTGGTTTCCCAGGCATGGCGGTCGCGGCCCGGTGCCTTGTAGTCATGGCACATGAACAATCGCGTTGCGGGCGGCAGGGCCAGCAGGCGCTGGATGGAGCGGAACAGCGTGCCCGCGTCGCCGCCGGGGAAGTCGGCGCGCGCCGTGCCGTAGTCGGGCATGAACAGCGTATCGCCCACGAAGACCGCGTCCGCGACGCGGTAGGACACGCACGCCGGCGTATGGCCGGGCGTGTGCATCACCTCGATGCGCAGCCCGCCCAGCGGCAGGCTGTCGCCGTCGGCCAGCAGCCGGTCGAAGGGCTGGTCGCCGCCGGACGCGGGCAGGTTGAAGACAGGGCGGAAGATGCGCTGCACCTCGCGGATGTGCTCGCCCACGGCAATCGGGGCGCCCGTGCGCTCGCGCAGGTACGGGGCTGCGCTGAGGTGATCGGCATGGGCATGGGTTTCCAGAATCCAGCGCACTCGCAGGCCCTGGGCCTGCGCAGCGTCCAGCACGGCGTCGGCCGAGCCGGTGTGGGCCTGGCCGCTGGCGTGGTCGTAGTCGAGCACGGGGTCGATGACGGCGGCCTCGGCCGTGTCCGCGTCCCAGGCCAGGTAGGTCACGGTGTGGGTGTTGGCGTCGAAGAACGGTGCAATGCGCAGCGGTGATGTCATGAAGGCACTCCTGGTTCGATGGCTCGTGTGCAGCCTGTCGGCAATTATATTAGAATTTGCTAAATTAGATTGTTCTTGATCAACCATGACCGAACCTACGCTCTCTCCCGAACAGGCCTTTTTGCAGCAGGGCGCTGCACGTGCCGCCGCGCTGCTGCGCGCCGTGGGCAACGAGAACCGCCTGCTGGTGCTGTGCCTGCTGATCGAGCATGGCGAGCTGTCCGTGGGCGAATTGCTGCAGCAGATCCCGCTGAGCCAGTCGGCCCTGTCCCAGCACCTGGCCCGCATGCGCGAAGAGGGTCTGGTCGCCTACCGCCGCGAGTCGCAGACGCTGTACTACCGCATCGCCAATCCCGATGTGCAAAAGCTGGTGGCCACGCTCAAGAGCATCTTCTGCGCCTGAAATCCTCTGTTCCCAAGGAGCTGATCCATGTCCCTTTCCTCCGTCTCCTCACAAGCCGCCCGCCAGATGCAGGAGCAGGGCGCCTGGCTCATCGACATCCGCGCGCCGGACGAACATGCGCGCGAACGCATAGGCGGCGCCCGCAGCTTGCCCATGGACCGCCTGGCGGCGGGAGCCCTGGCCGGCGCGCCCGCCGCCGTGGTGTTTCACTGCCGCTCCGGCCACCGCACGCGTCTCAACGCCCAGGCCCTGGCGGCAGCCTTGCCGCCCGGCTGTGCCGGCCATGTGCTCGATGGCGGCCTGGACGCCTGGAAGGCACAAGGCCTGCCCGTGCTGCGCGACAGCCGCCAGCCGCTGGAGCTGCAGCGCCAGGTGCAACTGGGTGCGGGCGGGCTGGCGCTGCTGGGCGCCGTGCTCGGCGCCACGGTGTCCCCGTGGTGGCACCTGCTGTCGGCCTTCGTGGGCTGCGGCCTGATCGTGGCCGGTGCCACGGGCTTTTGCGGATTGGCGCGCGTTCTGATGAAGGCGCCCTGGAACCGGCGCGCCCTGGGGCAGTGACGGCGCCTGCACTGAATCCAGCCTGACGTCTGCTGTCCGACCCCCAAGTTCCCCTGTTCAGGGGACTGTGGAGAACCCCGGACGGCAGTACGATAGCTGTATGACATCTGTTTACGCTCAACGCCGCGCACGCTTGGCCGCCCAGTTGGGCGCTGGCGGCATCGCCATCATTCCCACCGCTCCCGAGCGCCAGCGCAACCGGGACACCGGCTACCTGTACCGCCACGACAGCTACTTCTACTACCTGACCGGCTTTGCCGAGCCCAATGCCTGCCTGGTGCTGGCCGCCGACGGCACCAGCGTGCTGTTCTGCCAGCCCAAGGACCTGGAGCGCGAAATCTGGGACGGCATCCGCCTGGGCCCCGAGGCCGCCGTGGCCACGCTGGGCGTGAGCCAGGCGTTCTCCAGCGCCGAGATCGATACGCGCCTGCCCCGCCTGCTGGAGAACCGGGGCCGCCTCTGGTATCCGTTCGCCACGCATGAAGGCCTGGCCGTGCGCGTGGAAGGCTGGCTGGGCCAGGTGCGCGCGCGCGTGCGCTTCGGCGCGCTGTGCCCGGCCGAGCAGGGCGACCTGTGCACGCTGCTGGACGAGATGCGCCTGGTCAAGGACGCGCATGAGCAGGACATCATGCGCCGCGCCGCCGCCATCAGCGCCCAGGCCCATATCCGCGCCATGCAGCGCTCGGCACGCATGCTGCGCGCAGGCCAGGAGGTGCGCGAATACCACCTGGACGCCGAACTGCTGCATGAATTCCGCCAGCAGGGCTCGCAGTACGTGGCCTACGGCTCCATCGTGGCGGCCGGCGCCAACGCCTGCGTGCTGCACTACCAAGCCGACAAGGCGCCCGTGCACGCGGGCGAGCTTGTGCTGATCGACGCGGGCTGCGAGCTCGACGGCTACGCCAGCGACATCACGCGCACCTTCCCCGCCGATGGCCGCTTCACCGGCCCGCAGCGCGCGCTCTACGAGCTGGTGCTGGAAAGCCAGAAGGCCGCCGTGGCGGCCACGCGCGCCGGTGCGCGTTTCAACGATCCGCACGACGCCACCGTGGCCGTGCTGGCGCAGGGCATGCTGGACCTGGGCCTGCTGGACAGAAAGGTCTATGGCAACGCCCAGGACGTGATCGAGCAGCGCGCCTTCTTCCAGTTCTACATGCACCGCACGGGCCACTGGCTGGGCATGGACGTGCACGACTGCGGCAGCTATGTGGAGCCCTCGGAGCTGGGCCAGTCGCACGAGCGCAAGGACCCGCTGTCGGGCGAGACCATCACCAACCGCCCCAGCCGCATCCTGCGCCCGGGAATGTGCACCACCATCGAGCCGGGCATCTACGTGCGCCCTGCGGCCGGCGTGCCCGAGCAGTTCCACAACATCGGCATCCGCATCGAGGACGATGCCATCGTCACCGAGACGGGCTGCGAGCTGATCACGCGCGGCGTGCCCGTGGAGCCCGACGAGATAGAAGCCTTGATGCGTGACTGACAACGCCAGCCTGCCCACCACCGGCCCCGTGTCCACCTTCATGCCCGCCCCATCGGCCTATGTCCCGCCCGCGCTGCCACGGCTGAGCTGGCGCATCTTCACGGTGCTCTGGCTGCTGGGCCTGCCCGGCGTGGCGGCCATGGCCTGGTTCGTGCTGCCCGACTGGATGCGCCTGCTGGGCCTGCCCGTGGAGCCGCTGGCCACGCCTCTGGCCGGCATTGGCGTGATGGCCGCGCTGCTGGCCCTGCCCGTGGGCGTCGGGGTGTGGCTGGGGCCAAGGCTGGGCCTGTCCGCACCGCTGTTGACCACCTGGGTGGCCGGGCGTTCGCCCCAGCGCGCCGTGCGCTACCTCACGTTGCCAGGGCTGGCCGGCGGCGTGGTCGGCGCGGCCTGGCTGGTGACCCTGGCCCTGGCGTGGCCCGACGACCTGACCCTGATCGACCCCGTCTACGCCATGCCGCTGGGCGCCAAGATCCTGTACGCGGGCATCACGGCCGAGCTGGTGATGCGCCTGGGCGGCATGACGCTGGTGATGTGGCTGCTGTGGCGGCTGAGCGGGCGCACCGACCGCCGCCCGGGCTGGATGCTGGGCTGGTGGTCGGTGATGCTGTCGGCCCTGCTCTGGGGCTTGCTGCAGCTGGCGCTGGCCTGGGGTACCTGGGGCGGCCTGTCGGACGCGCTGGTGCTGCAGCTGCTGCTGTTCGAAATCGTCAACGGCGCCGTGGGCGGCTTCCTGTTCTGGCGCTATGGCCTGGAGGCGGCCATGGTGGCCCATGCGATCACCTATCTGCTCTCGCACGGGCTGGTGTGAATCTAACCAAACCTCAGCGAGCCGAACAAGCCTTCGGTCTCATCCTTGGGGCCGGCCGCGAAGTACAGGGCATTGCTGTCGCCCAGGGCCACGCCGTTGCCGAACTGCAGCGCCCACAGGCCGGGTATGGCGACCGGGCGATCCTGGCCATCGCGCAGTTCGTCCACGTAGCTGCCGCTGTCCAGGTCGAAGGCGCAGATGCGGCCCGCGCCGCCGAAGTTGCCCACCAGCAACCGGCCCGATAGCGGCCCGAAGTCGTGCGGTGCGATGGCCACGCCCCAGGGCGCGTTGAGCCTGCCATCGTCTGAATAGATCCGCTGCAGGCGGCCGTCCAGATCGAACTCGGCCAGCTTGCCGCGCGCGGGGCGGTTGCCGGTTGCGGCCTCGCGCTCTGCATCCATGGCATCTTCCTCACCCACGAAGAAGGCGCTGGCGTCCTCGGGGTCGGGCTGGCTCATGGCGTAGAGCACGAAGACGCGGTCTCTTGAGCCGTCGTTGACAACCTGGATGTTGAACGGCACGGGATCGCCAGGTCTGGCAACGCCGGCAGGGCCGCTGGCGAAAGGGTTGATGAAGCCCTGGGTGGGGGTGAGCTGCCATTGCGCGTCCAGTGTGCGGATCTGAGGCTGGTCGCCGAAATCGGCCAGCCACAGACGGTCCCAGCGGCCCGTATGCAGGGCCGCGCCGAAGAAGGCCATGCCCCGGCCCGTGCCATCGAAGACCTCGACGGCTGGGCCGTCCACGCGCACGATGGCGCCCGTCTCGGCGTCGCGCTCGGTCCAGGCGCTGACGCTGCCGCTGTCGGTCACGAAGACAAAGCGCGCCGCGCCGTCGAGCAGGCGCCCGCCTGCGGGCTGGCTGCGCACGCGGAACAGGTGGGATTCCAGGGGCGCGCCGTGGTAGACCACGCCAGTGACCTTGCCTGCGCTGCCGTCGTCGATCCGGGAGTCCGACTGGGGCACGGCCACCTTGCGAAGGCCGTCCTGGCGCAGTGTGCGCAGGCTTGGCTCGGACGAGCGCGAGACGTCACCCAGGTATTGCCAGGAAGTGCCACCGCCGCCAATCCAGAAATGGCCGCCTGCGCCGGCCGGGCGAATGGCAATGCCCCAGCCGTTGACGAAGTCGGGTTCCGTGAAGCGCGCGCCGTAGCCAGCATGGCTGGCGAGCAGGGGTGTCTGGAGGTAGCGGTTGGCGGGTGCGCCGCCGCCGCAGGCGGTCAGCGCCGAGGAAGCGAGGGCGCTCAGAACAAAATGTCTCCGGTCGAGCATGTTGGATTGTCTGGTGGCATGGCAAAGCGGTGGATGGGTTGGCTGAGCATGCGAAACCAAGGGGCACCGGATGTTCTGGCTGCTGTCTGCGAACCCGGGGGGCGCGCAGATATGAACAGGCGATGCTAGAGAGGGGCCGCCTGCCGGGTCAATGCGGCCCCGTCTGATTCTGCAGAGCGATGCAAGAGAACTCAGCGCAGCTGCCTGCGCAGAATCTTTCCGGTCACGGTCTTGGGCAGTTCCTCGCGCAGCTCGACGATGCGCGGCACCTTGTAGGCGGCCATGTGCGCCTTGCAATGGGCGATGAGTTCCTCGGGCGCGGCCTGCCGGCCCGCTTTCAGCGAGACCACGGCCTTGACGGTCTCGCCCCGGTAGTCGTCTGGCACGCCGATGACGGCGGCCTCGCGCACGGCGGGGTGGGTGTAGAGCACGTCCTCGACCTCGCGCGGCCAGACCTTGTAGCCGGCGGCGTTGATCATGTCCTTCTTGCGGTCCACCAGGTAGAACCAGCCGCGCTCGTCCATGAAGCCCACGTCGCCCGTGCGCAGCCCGCCCTCGAACATGGCGTCGGCCGTGGCTTCGGGCAGGTTCCAGTAGCCGGACATGATCTGCGGGCCGGCCGAGACGATCTCGCCGATCTCGCCCGGCGCGGCCTCGCGGTGCTGGTCGTCGATGATGCGCACCACCGTGCCATAGACCGGCACGCCGATGGACAGCGCACCCGATGCCGGGTCCACCGGCGCCCGCGCGCCCAGCGGCACGAAGTGCGTGGGCGAGCAGGTCTCGGTCATGCCGAAGGCGTTGTGGATGACCAGGCCCGACAGCTGCTCGAAGGCCTGGATCACGGCCGGCGCAATGGGCGCGCCGCCCGAGTACAAGGCCTTGAAGCTGCGGAAATCCTCGCGCGAGACGCCCGGGTGGTTCATCAGCGCCACGAAGGCGGTGATGGCGCCGATGGTGAAGCTGGGTCGGTGCTCGCGCATGGATTCGAGCATGGTCTCGGGATGGAAGCGGTGGCTGAGCACCAGCGGGCAGGGCACCAGCAGGGCCAGGGCCACATGGCCGACCAGGCCGGTGATGTGGAACAGCGGCGCCAGGCCCAGCACGCTGTCGTCCGCCGTGATGCCTATCCAGTCGCGGTAGGTCTGGGCATTGAAGGCCAGGTTGCCATGCGTGTTCATGGCGCCCTTGGGCTGGCCCGTGGTGCCCGAGGTGTAGGTGATCACGGCCGTGTCGCCCGCCGTGGGCCGGCGCGCCAGCGGCGCGGGCTGGCCGCCGGCCTGCACCAGCGCAAGCAGGTCCAGCGTGCCATCGGCCACGGGCAGGCGCGGACCGTCGCCGAGCACGCGCGCATCGCCGCGCGTCTGCCAGTCCAGCGCCGATGTGGTGACCACGGTGGCCAGCGGCAGGCCGCCGGCCGCATGCACCTCGCGGGCCACGTCCAGGTACAGCTGGTCCAGGCACAGCAGGGCCTGGGCGCCCGCGTTCTGCAGGATGTAGTGCAGCTCGCGCTGCCGGTTCATGGGATTGACCGGCACGGCGATACCGCCCAGCTTCCAGGCCGCCACCAGGCCGATGACGAAGGCCGGATTGTTCTGCGTATAGAGGGCCAGCCGGTCGCCGGCCGCAAAGCCCCGCGCCTGCAGCGCATGGGCCAGCGCGCTGGCGGCATGGTCGAGTTCGCGCAGGTTCAGTCCGCCGTCGAAGTAGCGCACGATGGCGCAGCCGGGTGCCGCAGCCAGCGAGGCTTCGAACAGGTCGAGCATGCTGCTGAACTGCGGCCGCATCTCGGCCGGCTGGCCCGGCGCGTAAAGGCCCAGCCAGGGCCTGTCGTGCGATGGGGCTGCGCTCATTTGATCACCACGGGATTGACGGGCGAGCCCGTGGCGCGGTGGATCTTCAGCGGCGCGGCCACGTACAGAAAGGTGTAGCGGCCGTCGCGCGCGCAGCTGTCGGCCAGGGCCTCCAGGTCGCAGATCTCGGTCAGCGTCACGCCCAGGTTGCGCATCAGCGCGCAGTGCAGCGGCAGGGCCACGCCGTGCACGGGGTCCATGGTGACTTCGTTGGCGATGGTGTCGGTGACCAGGTTGGGGATCTCCATCGCATGGAACCAGTCCACGAGTTCGGGCGAGTAGGTCAGGCCGGGCTCGCAGAAGTCGTTGTAGAAGCTTGCCTGGTCTTCGTAGAAGCCCGATAGGAAATTGGTGCGCACGATCAGGATGTCGTGCTTTTCTATGGTGTGTCCCTGGGCCTTGGCGCAGGCCATCAGGTCTTCGTGCGTGAAGGTCTCGGCACGCTCCAGCGCCACTTTGCCGCGGTGGCGCGCCATGTCCAGCAGCACGCCGCGCCCCACGATGCCGCGCGCGCCCAGCGCCTCCACGCTGGCTTTGTCCAGCCCGCCGATGGTGGTGCGTGCGTCATAGCCATTCCAGATGCGCCCGCCGTACCAGACATGGCCTAGCGCGTCGTACTGGGTCGATCCCTGCAGGAAGGCGTCCAGCTTGTCATCGGCATAGTGCAGGCCGCCGGGGAACCGGGGCGCATCGGGGCCGTCCCAGCTGGACTCGTCAAACACCATGGTGCGCTCGGCCGGCGTGCGGCCCGGCCAGACCGGATCGCCGCGCGGGTCGCCGATCAGGCGCTGCAGCGTGAAGGTCTCGCCCGAGCGGATGTGGGACACGCCGCGCAGCACCTCGGCGGGCGTGAGGAAGTTCAGCGCCCCGACCTCGTCGTCGGGTCCCCAGCGGCCCCAGTTGCTGGGGGCGTTCCTGAGCAGATCCTCCATCAGCGGGGCGTCGTCGTGCGTGTGTCCATGGTCGTGAGCATGTCCCATGTCTGTCTCCTGTCGTTGGTTTGTCGAACAAGGCGCGCAGGGCATTCAAACGCCAGGAGGGGCGCGAGGCTGTCGCGGGTTCGACACGCGGGCGGCAGGCATTGCGAACGTCCCGGGCAAAACTGCTTTCACAGGCGGCAGGCATGGCGGCGTGCCTGCGCCGGCGATGCTGCGCTGCAGCATCAAAACCCATAGCGGCAAAGGCCAGGCGCCACGGTGCTTTGCGATGCGCTGCGTGCCGCGCCTGCGCGATCTGCAGGATGCCTGGGGCCTGGCTTTCAGCCCCTTGCCACATGCCGGAATGTTGCCTTCATGTAACCGCATTCGTGTGAGAATTGAAACCCGATTACAAACCCTGAGCGAGAGACATTCCATGCAAGTCCGCCGTGCCACCAAGATCGTCGCCACCCTGGGCCCCGCTTCCAGCGACCCGCAACTGCTGGAACAGATGGTGCGTGAAGGCGTCAACGTGGTGCGCCTGAATTTCAGCCACGGCAAGGCGCAGGACCACATCGACCGCGCCACCATGGTGCGCGAGGCGGCCCAGCGCGCAGGCCGCGAGGTGGCCATCATGGCCGACCTGCAGGGCCCCAAGATCCGCGTCGGCAAGTTCGCCGAAGGCAAGGTCATGCTGGAGCCCGGCGCGCGCTTCGTGCTCGACGCATCGCGCACAGCGCCCGGCGACCTGGGCGGCGTGGGCCTTGACTACAAGGAGCTGCCGCGCGACGTGAAGCCCGGCGATGTGCTGCTGCTCAACGACGGCCTGATCGTGCTCACCGTGGACCATGTGCGCGGCGACGAGGTGCACACCACCGTCAAGCTGGGTGGCGAGCTGTCCAACAACAAGGGCATCAACAAGCAGGGCGGCGGCCTGACGGCCCCGGCGCTGACGGCCAAGGATATGGAGGACATCAAGACCGCCATGAGCTTCCAGGCCGACTACGTGGCCGTGAGCTTTCCCAAGAACGCCACAGACATGGAGATGGCGCGCCAGCTGTGCAACGTGGCTGCGGCCCAGTACGGCCACAAGCCCGGCCTGATCGCCAAGATCGAGCGCGCCGAGGCCATTCCGCGCCTGGAAGAGATCCTGCATGTCTCCGACGGCATCATGGTCGCCCGTGGCGACCTGGCTGTGGAAGTGGGCAACGCAGCCGTGCCCGCGCTGCAAAAGAAGATGATCCGCATGGCGCGCGACATGGACAAGTTCGTGATCACCGCCACGCAGATGATGGAAAGCATGATCACCAACCCCGTGCCCACGCGCGCCGAGGTCAGCGACGTGGCCAACGCTGTGCTGGACGGCACGGACGCCGTCATGCTCAGCGCCGAGACCGCCGCCGGCAAGTACCCGCTGGAGACCGTGCAGGAAATGGCCAAGATCTGCGCCGCTGCAGAAGCCGCCGAAGACCCGGACAGCGATGCCGAGTTCACCGGCCGCCAGTTCTCGCGCATCGACCAGTCGATCGCCATCGGCGCGCTGTTCACGGCCCACCACCTGGGTGCCAAGGCCATCGTCGCCATGACGGACAGCGGCTCCACCGCGCTGTGGATGAGCCGCCACCGCATCCACATCCCCATCTACGCGCTCACGCCCAAGATCTCCACGCAGCGCAAGATGGCCATGTACCGCAACGTGCGCCCCCTGCTCATGGACACCAGCGCCGACCGCGACACCGCGCTGGACCAGGCCGAAGGCCATCTGCGCGCGCGCAACATCGTGCAAAGCGGCGATGTCTATGCCATCACCTGCGGCGAGCCCATGGGCCAGCCCGGTGGCACCAACATGCTCAAGATATGTCGTGTGAACTGATGCACACGCATCCGCTGCGCGTCAGTGATTGAACCCACCCGGGACAGGCCCACAGGCCTTCCCGGGTTTTTTGTTTCAGAGCGTGCCTGAGCCCAGGCGTGCCAGCAGCGGCCCGCCTGCACGGCGGCGCCACAGCGCGGCATGCCAGACCAGGGTGGCGCTGCAGATGCCCACGATGGCACCGCCGACCACATCGGACGGGAAGTGCACGCCCAGGTGCACGCGGCTCCAGGCCATGCCCAGGGCCAGCGACCAGGCTGACACCATGACCCAGCGGCGGTGGCGCGTGCAGCCCAGGGTCAGCGCCTGGGCCAGGGCAAAGGCGCCCGTGGCATGCATGCTCGGAAAGCTGGACCGCAGCGCGTGTTCCACCCATTGCACGCCCATGCCCAGCTGGGCAGGACGCGGCGCCGGGAAGCCCCAGCGGATCAGCCGCGCCACGGCCCAGGCGGCCAGCATGGACAGCAGGGCCAGCACCAGGGTGCGGCGCAGGGCGGGCGAGCCGCGCAGCAGCCCGGCCATCACGGGAACGGCGCACAGCGAGGGAAGCCAGGAGGAGATGGCGCGCGCCGCCCCGATCGAGATGGCGGGCGTTTGCGCGTTGGCGTTCAGCAGCGTGAACAGGGCGGGGTCCAGGGGCAGCATGGCAACGCTCGATCAGGGTGCGGAAGGCGGAAGGCTGGCGGCGGGCCACAGGGAGTCAGGCGCGCTGTCCCGGGGGCGCAACGCACGCGTGACCGCCAGGTCGAAGAGCCAGCCAGCCGTCCAGCACAGCCAGCCGGTCCACAGCGTGTGGCTCATGAAATGGGCGCCGCGCATCTGCTGGGCCAGGCCCATCGACAGGCCTGCGGCCAGCGAGACGGCCAGCCAGATCCAGGCTGCGCGCGGTGCATGGCGGCGCAGCGCGAAATAGCCGGCCAAAAAGGCAAAGCCCGCCGAGGCATGGCCGGCGGGAAAGCAGCGGCCCGGCCCCCCATCGGCCAGGCCCAGCGACCAGTGCGAGACGTGGCGCGCCACGCCGCCGAACTCGGCCAGGTCCCAGGGGCAGCTGGTCGCGCTGGTGTACTTGAGCAGCGAGATCAGGGCCAGCGACAGCAAGATGCCCGCCACCAGCTGCACGCGCCGCCCATGGGGCAGCAGGCGCAGCGGGCCCACGGGCCGCCAGACGCACAGCGTCAGGCCCAGCACCACCAGCCAGGCCAAGCGGCGTACGCCTTCGTGGGCGATGTTCACGAAGAACCAGTCCGAACGCAGCGCAAAGCCATCGGCGTCGCCAAACCAGCGGGCCATGGCCAGGTCCAGGGCGCTGGCATCCCAGGCCAGGACCACGACCAGGGCCGCCAGGGTCCACAGCAGGGTGCGTTTGAAGGAGGGGCCCTGCGCGGGGGCGGCGGAGAAATCTCGGGGTTCAGGTGTCGGCATGGCCGGCAGCATGAGAAGCGCGGCTTAAACCCGTCTTAACGCATGCCCCGGCGTGCGGCCATCGTCTGGCGCCGCAGCCGGCAGCGGGCATTGCACAATGCGCGCATGCGAATACTGGTCGTCGAAGACAACGCGGGCATTGCCGCAGGCCTGCAGGCCAATCTGCAACAGCGCCGCTATGCGGTCGATGTCTGCACCACCGTGGCCGAGGCCTGGCATGCGCTGGAGATGGAGCGCTTCGACGCCGTGCTGCTGGACCTGGGCCTGCCCGATGGCGACGGCAGCGAAATCCTGCGCCGCCTGCGGGGCCCGCGCCGCCCGGGTGGCGACAGCCAGGCCCTGCCGGACCCCAACACGCCCGTGCTCATCCTGACCGCGCGCGACCAGGTGCGCGAGCGCATCGCCGGGCTGGACCTGGGTGCCGATGATTACCTGGTCAAGCCCTTCGACATCGACGAGCTGGAGGCGCGGCTGCGCGCCATGCTGCGCCGCGCAGGCGGGCAGGCGGCACCCGTGATCCGCCATGGCGAGCTGGAGGTCGACCCGGCCGCGCGCACCGTGCGCCGCGACGGAAAGCTGGTGGAGATGTCGCCGCGCGAGTTCTCCGTGCTCTGGGTGCTGCTGCAGGCGCGCGGGCGCGTACTCTCGCGCCAGCAGATCGAAGAGCACCTCTACAGCTGGGGCACGGCCGTGGAAAGCAATGCCGTCGAAGTCCACATCCACCACCTGCGCAAGAAGCTGGGCAATGCCAGCATCGTCACCATGCGTGGCGTGGGCTACTTCCTGCCCGTGGAGAACACATGAGCACCGCGCCGAACCGCCGCCCCTCGCTGATCTGGCATCTGATGGCCTGGATGCTGGGCGCGCTGGTCGTGGTCTGGGCCAGCTTCGTGGCACTGGGCTACCAGACCGGCGTGCACGAGGCCGACGAGCTCACCGACGGCCACCTGGCCGGCGTGGCTGCGCTGGTGCTCAACCTGGAAGTCGCAGGCGCCGTAGGCCAGGGAGCAGCCACGCCCGTGCATGAGCCCCCCGGCCTCATGGCCCACGACTACCAGCAGTCGCTGAGCGTGGCCCTGTGGGATGGCTCGGGGCGGCTGATCTCGCGCACGGGCGATGCCCCCGAACCCGCCTTCGACACCGAGCAGGGCTTTGCCACCCTGCGCCTGGGTCCCGAGCATCGGGCCTGGCGCAGCTTCACCCAATGGAGCCGCGACCACGCACGCAAGGTCAGCGTGATGATCGAGCTGCAGGAGCGCGACGAACTGGCCGACGACATTGCGGGCCAGATGGTCGAGCCCGGCCTGTGGCTGCTGCCCGTGGTGGCGCTGGCGCTGGGGCTGGCGATTCGCCGGGGCATGCGGCCGCTCAACGAACTCTCGCGCGAGGTGGAGCGCCTGGACCTGGCCCAGGCCGAGCGCGTCTCGCACCGCCACGCGCTGCGGGAATTCATGCCCGTGGTGAACTCCATCAACACCTTGCTGGACCGCCAGCAGGAGGCGCTGGAGCGAGAGCGCAGCCTGGCCAACGAAGTGGCCCATGAACTGCGCACGCCGCTGGCCTCCATCGCCTTGCAGGCGCGGGCCCTGGGCGATGCGCCGGCCGGTGCCATGGACGCGCCGGCCCAGCGCCAGGCGCTGGCGCAGATAGGCCAGGACGCGCTGCATGCCGGCCATGTGCTCAGCCAGCTGCTGGCACTGGCGCGCGCAGGCCGCGCCATGCTGGCCGAGCCGCCCGTGCCCGTGGACCTGGCCGCGCTGGCCCGGCAGGTGGGGGCCGCCCATGCGCAGGCGGCCTGGCAGCGCGACTGCAGCCTGTCCGTGCAGGCGCCTGAGGCACTGGGCGTGATGGGCAATGCCGTGCTGCTGGAGCTGGCGCTGCGCAACCTGGTGGAAAACGCCCTCAAGCACACGCCGCACGGCACGCAGATCGAAGTCCAGGCCGGGCAGGGGCCGGATGGCGAGGTCTGGCTGCAGGTCTGCGACGACGGCCGCCGCGATGGCGCAGAGCGCGCGGCAGCGCCCGTGGACAGCCTGCACCTGGGCCACGAGATCGTGGCGCGCGTGCTGCGCGCCCACCAGGGAAGCTTTGGCGAGGCCGCGCCGCCCGAAGGCTTCACGACCTGCTACCGCATGGGAATGCCCGGGACAGGGTTGGCGGCAGCTGGTTAAAATCGCCAGTTACCAAGCGGTTACTGCCGCGATCCCCCGGCCGTGGCCCCGCAGCGCACCCATGACGTAGCGGAGGCTGCCATGCGGCAGGGGCATCCCCCTCTCATCAACTTGATACGGACCCTACACATGCCTCTCGTTTCGATGCGCGAACTGCTGGACCACGCTGCCGAAAACGGCTACGGTCTTCCCGCCTTCAACGTCAACAACCTGGAGCAGGTGCAAGCCGTGATGTCGGCCGCCGACGAAGTGGGCGCGCCCGTCATCCTGCAGGCCAGCGCAGGCGCCCGCAAGTACGCCGGCGAGCCCTTCATCAAGCACCTGATCCAGGCCGCCGCCGAGCAGTATCCCCACATCCCCCTGGTCATGCACCAGGACCACGGCACCTCGCCCGCCATCTGCCAGGGCGCGCTGAACCTGGGCTTCGGCTCGGTGATGATGGACGGCTCGCTGATGGAAGACGGCAAGACGCCTTCCTCCTTCGAATACAACGTGGACGTGACCCGCAAGGTCGTGGAAATGGCCCACAAGCTGGGCGCCACCGTCGAAGGTGAGCTCGGCTGCCTGGGTTCGCTGGAAACCGGCATGGCCGGCGAGGAAGACGGCGTGGGCGCCGAAGGCGTGCTCGACCACTCGGCCCTGCTGACCGACCCCGAGGAAGCGGCCCAGTTCGTCAAGGCCACGCAGCTGGACGCGCTGGCCATTGCCATCGGCACCAGCCACGGCGCCTACAAGTTCACGCGCAAGCCCACGGGCGACATCCTGTCCATCCAGCGCGTCAAGGAAATCCACGCGCGCCTGCCCAACACCCACCTGGTCATGCACGGCTCCTCCTCCGTGCCCCAGGAACTGCTGGAAATCATCCGCCAGTACGGCGGCGCCATGAAGGAAACCTACGGCGTGCCCGTCGAGGAAATCCAGGAAGCCATCAAGCACGGCGTGCGCAAGATCAACATCGACACCGACATCCGCCTGGCGATGACCGGCGCCGTGCGCAAGTTCCTGGCCGAGAACCCCGAGAAGTTCGACGCCCGCGAATGGCTCAAGCCCGCCCGCGAAGCCGCCAAGCAGATCTGCAAGGCCCGCTACATCGAGTTCGGCTGCGAAGGCCAGGGCGCCAAGATCAAGGGCTACACGCTGGAGCAGATGGCCGCCAAGTACGCTGCCGGTTCGCTGCAGCAGGTCGTGAACTGATCGGTTCCTTCCCCTTCAAAAAAAGCCCGCCGGTCCGCCCGGCGGGCTTTTTTGTTGTCAGCGCGGCGCGGGGGCCGCAGCCTGGGACCGCTGGGGTACGGCCATGGCCATCTCGTCATCGGGCACCACGGGCTGGGGGTGGCTGGCGTTCCAGCCCGACACCAGCAGGCTGGTGCCCGACAGCACCAGCAGCAGGCAGACCATCCATTCGACCAGCCGCTTGGGCAGGGTGGGCGGATGGCGCATGTGCAGCCAGGTCACCACCGTCACCACGGGAAAGGCCAGGGCCGCCGCCAGCAGCACGCTGGCGGTGATCTCGCCCTCCCAGGCCACCATCACCAGGCGCAGCAGTGCGCAGGTGAGGAACATGGCAAACAGGCACTGGCGCACCACCAGGCGGTCCAGCGGCTGGCGGTACAGGTGGTAGACCATGGGCGGACCCGGCGTGGCAAACAGCCCGCCCAGCACCCCCGATGCCACACCGGCCACCCACAGCGACACCGGCCCCGACACCTGCGCGTTGACCTGCTTTTGCAGCAACAGCAACAGCGCGCAGGCCACGATGGCCAGGCCCAGCAGCATGCGCAGCCCGCTCAGCGCATTGCCGCTGAGCCACTGCAGCAGCAGCACGCCGCCGATCACGCCGATGACGCTGCTGATCAGCATGGGCTTGAGCAGGGACCACTGCGGCACCTGGCGGTGGGCGCGCAGGTAGGCCACGCCGTTGACCACGGACAGCAGGCAGGCCACGTTGGCCGCATCGCCAATGCCCATCAGGTGCGTGGCACCGGCCACGCCCACGAAGATCAGCCCGAAGGCAAAGCCCGTCAGGTTCTGGCAAAACGTCGCCAGGCCCACCAGGGCCAGGAACATCACATACTGGATCACGCTCATCGAAAGGCTTTCTGGCGCGCCGCTGCGCCGAACCGGCGACGCTATCACGAAGCGCCCGCCGCTGCCTGCAGGCGCAGCGGGCAGGGGGCCAAGCCGCCGATCGCCAGGCCGCACTCACCGACGCGCGGTGTCTCAGCCCGGCGCGTTGAGGCGTTCCAGCCGCTCGGGCGTGCCCACGTCGGTCCAGCGGCCCGTGTACAGGCTGGCCCCCACCTGGCCGGCCGCCATGGCGCGGCGCAGCAGCAATACCAGCGGCACGCGCCATCCCTCGGGGTTGCCGGGCGGGATGTCGCACCAGGGCGCGGCAAACAGCTCGGCGCGCAGCAGCGCAATGGTGCCGTAGGTCTGGCGCGGGCGGGCATCGCCCTCGGGCCAGTCGCAGGCCAGGCCCAGTTCGTCCACGCCGAAGTCGCCACGCGGGTGGTGCTCGGGGTTGGGCACCAGCCACAGATGGGCCAGGCGGCCGCTGGCGGCAAATTCGCGGGCCGCCTCGAACGGAAAATCGAAGTCGGGCGCGTAGACGTCGCCGGCCGCCAGCCAGAACACCGTGTCCAGCAGCGGCAGCGCGCGCGCAATGCCGCCGGCGGTCTCCAGCGCCTGCTCGGGCTCGGGGGAATAGGCCAGTTGCAGCGGCTCGCCACCGGCGTCCGGCACGAATTGGGGGCCAAATCGCGCCGGAATCTGCTCGCCCAGCCAGCCCGTGTTGACCACCGCGCGGCGCACGCCCGCCCGTGCCAGCGCCTGCATGTGGTGCTGCAGCAGCGGCTGGCCCTGCACCTGCAGCAGGGGCTTGGGTGTGGTGTCGGTCAGCGGCCGCATGCGCTCGCCACGGCCTGCGGCCAGCAGCATGGCAGGCGGCTGTTCGGTGAGGGAAAGCGCCTTGGCGGCGGGGAACGGCGGGATGGGCTGGGCGGTCATGGAGGGCAACTGTAGACCATTGCCAGCGGCCATTGCCCCGCGCCCGGGAGCCGAAAACCCCAGTCCTTTAAAATGGCCGGCTTATTCTGATTACCCCCTCCTTCACGGAGCGCCCTGATGGCCAACACTCAACAAATGGCGAATGCGATCCGCGCACTCGCAATGGATGCCGTTCAACAAGCCAACTCCGGCCACCCCGGCGCCCCCATGGGCATGGCCGACATGGCCGTGGCACTGTGGAGCCGTCACCTCAAGCACAACCCCGTCAACCCGCAATGGGCTGACCGTGACCGCTTCATCCTGTCCAACGGCCACGGCTCCATGCTGATCTACGCGCTGCTGCACCTCACGGGCTACGCGCTGCCGATCGACGAGCTCAAGAACTTCCGCCAGCTGCACAGCAAGACGGCCGGCCACCCCGAAGTGGGCATCACCCCCGGCGTGGAAACCACCACCGGCCCGCTGGGCCAGGGCATCACCAATGCCGTGGGCTTCGCGCTGGCAGAAAAGCTGCTGGCTGCCGAATTCAACCGTCCCGGCCACGCCATCGTCGACCACCACACCTACGTGTTCCTGGGTGACGGCTGCCTGATGGAAGGCATCAGCCACGAGGCCGCGGCCCTGGCCGGGGCCTGGAAGCTGGGCAAGCTGGTGGCGCTGTACGACGACAACGGCATCTCCATCGACGGCAAGGTCGCCCCCTGGTTCATCGACAACACGCCCGCCCGCTTTGAAGCCTATGGCTGGAACGTGATCCGCGACGTGGACGGCCACAACGTCCAGGCCCTCGATGCCGCCATCGCCGCTGCCAAGAAGAACAGCTCCAAGCCCACCCTGATCTGCTGCAAGACCAGCATCGGCAAGGGCTCGCCCAACCGCCAGGACACGGCCAAGGCCCACGGCGAGCCCCTGGGCGCCGAGGAAATCGCGCTGACCCGCGCGGCCCTGGGCTGGGAGCACGGCCCCTTCGACATCCCCGCCAGCGTCTACGGCGACTGGGATGCCAAGGCCGCCGGCGCCAAGGCCGAAGCGGCCTGGAACAAGAAGTTCGCCGCCTACGCCAAGGCCTTCCCCGAACTGGCTGCCGACTTCACGCGCCGCATGGCCGGCGACCTGCCTGCCAACTTCGGCGAGATCGCCGCGCAGATCGCCTCCGACGCGCATGACGCAGGCGCCACCGTGGCCAGCCGCAAGGCCAGCCAGCTGGCCCTGGAGGGCCTGACCGCAGCCCTGCCCGAACTGCTGGGCGGCTCGGCCGACCTGACCGGCTCCAACCTGACCAACACCAAGAGCACGCCTTCGCTGCGCGTGGACGACAAGGGTGCCGTGGTCCTGACCGAAGACGGCAAGATCGGCCGCCACATCAACTACGGTGTGCGCGAGTTCGGCATGGCCGCCATCATGAACGGCATCGCCCTGCATGGCGGCTACATCCCCTACGCAGGCACCTTCCTGACCTTCAGCGACTACAGCCGCAACGCCATCCGCATGGCCGCGCTGATGAAGCAGCGCGTGGTCCACGTCTTCACGCACGACTCCATCGGCCTGGGCGAAGACGGCCCCACCCACCAGTCCATCGAGCACGCCGCCTCGCTGCGTCTGATCCCGGGCCTGGATGTCTGGCGCCCTGCCGACACCACGGAAACCGCCGTCGCCTGGACCGTGGCCCTGAGCCAGAAGAACAAGCCCACGGCCCTGCTGCTGTCGCGCCAGAACCTGGCCTACGCAGCCAAGACCGAAGACGCGCTGGACGACATCGCCTGCGGCGCCTACGTGCTGTCCGAGCCCAAGGCCGTCGGCCTGAACAAGAAGGCCCAGGCCGTCATCATCGCCACCGGCTCCGAAGTGCAGCTGGCCCTGGCAGCCCAGAAGCTGCTGGCCGAGCGCAAGGTCGCCGTGCGCGTGGTCTCCATGCCCAGCACCACCACCTTCGACAAGCAGGACGCCAAGTACAAGAGCCAGGTGCTGCCGGCCAACCTGCCGCGCATCGCCGTGGAAATGGGCGTGACCGACTTCTGGTGGAAGTACGGCTGCGCCGCCGTCGTCGGCATCGACACCTACGGCGAATCGGCCCCAGCGCCCGTGCTGTTCAAGCACTTCGGCTTCACGGCCGAGAACGTGGCCGACACCGTGCAGGCTGCGCTGCAGCGCGCCGGCAAGTAAAGCTGCGAGAAGGGGCCTGTGGCCCCTTTTTGCCGCCCGCCAGGCCCGGCCTGGCCCTCACCGTTTCAGTTTTTCCGTTTTTCGCAATCCGTCAATCCAAGAGGCAAATATGACGATCAAGATCGGTATCAACGGCTTCGGCCGCATCGGCCGCATGGTGTTCCGCGCTGCCGTGCAGAACTTCAGCGACATCGAAGTCGTGGGCATCAACGACCTGCTCGAGCCCGACTACCTGGCCTACATGCTCAAGTACGACAGCGTGCACGGCCGCTTCAAGGGCGAGGTCTCGGTGGAGGGCTCCAACCTGATCGTCAACGGCAAGACCATCCGCCTGACGCAGGAGCGCGACCCCGCCAACCTGAAGTGGAACGAAGTCGGCGCCGACATCGTGATCGAGGCCACCGGCCTGTTCCTGACCGACGAGACCGCACGCAAGCACCTGGCTGCCGGCGCCAAGAAGGTCATCATGTCCGCGCCTTCCAAGGACAGCACCCCGATGTTCGTCTTCGGCGTGAACTGCAAGACCTACGCCGGCCAGGACGTGATCTCCAACGCCTCCTGCACCACCAACTGCCTGGCTCCCGTGGCCAAGGTGCTCAACGACAAGTGGGGCATCAAGCGCGGCCTGATGACCACCGTGCACGCTGCCACCGCCACGCAAAAGACCGTGGACGGCCCCAGCAACAAGGACTGGCGCGGCGGACGCGGCATCCTGGAAAACATCATTCCCTCCAGCACGGGCGCAGCCAAGGCCGTGGGCGTGGTGATTCCCGAGCTCAACAAGAAGCTGACCGGCATGTCCTTCCGCGTGCCCACCTCCGACGTGTCGGTGGTGGACCTGACGGTGGAGCTGAACAGCGAAGCCAGCTACGAAGAGATCTGCGCCGAAATGAAGGCCCAGTCGCAAGGCGCGCTCAAGGGCGTGCTGGGCTACACCGAAGACAAGGTCGTGGCCACGGACTTCCGCGGCGAGTCCTGCACCTCCGTGTTCGATGCCGAAGCCGGCATCGCCCTGGACAAGACCTTCGTGAAGGTCGTGTCCTGGTACGACAACGAGTGGGGCTACTCGAACAAGTGCCTGGAAATGGTGCGCGTGGTCGCCGCCAAGTAATCCTGGCGCGAACCGCTGCGGGGCCTGTCGAGGGCCTCGCACCAGGCCGGCATCGGACGCGATGCCGGCCTTTTTCATGGCGGACAGTCTGCCCTGGCACTGCAAGCGTTGCTCGACAAAGCCGGCCCCGGCGGCGCGGCATCATGGCCGCATGACTACTTCATCCGCATTGCACGAGACCATTGGCTTTGACGACTTCCTCAAGGTGGAACTGCGCGTGGGCCGCATCGTGGACGCCCAGGTGTTCAAGGAGGCGCGCCGCCCCGCCTATGTGCTGCAGGTCGACTTCGGCCCGGAGCTGGGCCTGCGCAAGTCCAGCGCCCAGATCACGGCGCTGTACCGGCCCGAGGAACTGATCGGCCGCCAGGTGGTGGCCGTGCTGAACTTTCCCAGCAAGCAGATCGGTCCCATGCGCTCGGAATGCCTGGTCACGGGATTCCACAACGAGAACGGCGAGGTGGCGCTGTGCGTGCCCGACCGCGAGGTGCCGCTGGGCACCAAGCTGCTGTGACGGCCTGGGTGACTATTGGCCTGGGTGACTATTCGATGCGCACGTCGGCCGCCTTGACGATGCGCCCGGACGCTTCCCAGTCGTCCTTGAGCAGGCGTTGGAATTCGGCGGCCGGCAGGGTGGCCGCTTCCACGCCCACGCGGGCCAGGCGCTCCTGGACCACGGGCTCGGCCAGCACCTTGCGCACGGCGGCGTTGATGCGCTCCACTTCGGCGGGCGGCGTGCCGGCCGGTGCCAGCAGGCCCAGCCAGGAGTCGAAGGCATAGCCTGGCACGCCGGACTCGGCCACCGTGGGCAGATCGGGCAGGAAGCGCGACCGTTGCTGGCCCGAGTAGGCCAGCAGCTTCACGCGCGGATCCTTCTGGAAGGCCAGCATGCCGATGGTGGCGCCCGTGACCAGTTGCACGCGGCCGGCCAGCAGCTCGGTGGTGGCATCGCCCGTGGATTTCATGGGGATGTGCTGCAGCTTGATGCCCGCCTGCGCGGCCAGCGAGGCCGAGGCCAGGTGCGAGGCGCTGCCATTGCCGGCCGACGCATAGTTGAGCTGGCCCGGCTGGGCCCGGGCGCGCTGCAGCAGCTCGCCCAGGGTCTGCACGCCCGAGGCGGCCGGCACGCCCACCACATAGCCCGTGCGGCCCAGGAAGGACACGCCCACGAAGTCCTTGAGCGGGTCATAGGGCAGCTTCGCGTACAGATGGCCGGCCAGGTTGTGGCTGGCCGCAGCCAGCACCAGGGTGTTGCCGTCCGGTGCGGACTTGGCCACCTGGGCCGTGCCCACGCTGCCACCCGCGCCCGCCCGGTTTTCCACCACCACGGTGGCACCCAGGGCCTGGCCCAGTTCATTGCTGAAAGTGCGTGCCACCGTGTCCTGCGTGGCGCCTGCGCCGAAGGGTACGACGATGCGGATCACGCGTTCGGCATGCGCGGCCGGTGCCAGTCCCAGGGCCAGGGCTGCTGCCAGCAGAACGCGGCGGGTGACGGGAGAAGGATGAGAGGTTTTCATGGGGAAGTTTCCTGGGTGACGGCAAGCCACCGCTCCACCAGCCGCACGAAGTAGCTGGCACCGATGGCAAGGATGTCGTCGTTGAAGTCGTAGGAGCGGTTGTGGATCAGGCAGGGGCCGTCGCCATGGCCGGGCAGTCGGTGATCGCCCTGGCCGTTGCCGATGAAGGCGTAGCAGCCGGGCCGCGCCTGCAGCATGTGGGCGAAGTCCTCGGCCGCCAGCACGCCGGGGAACTGCGTGTCCACGGCGTCGTCGCCCGCGATCTCGCGCATCACGGCGGCGGCGAAGGCGGCCTCGGCCGCGTGGTTGACCAGCGGCGGCGAGGCGCGCCGGAAATGGATCTCGGCTCGGCAGCCATGGGCCAGGGCCGTGTGCTCGGCCTGGCGGCGCAAGGCGGCTTCGAGGATGTCCAGCGCCGCCACGGAGAAGGTGCGCACCGTGCCGCCCACCCAGGCGCTGTCGGGAATCACGTTGGGCGCGTCCGAGCCCTGGATCTGCGTGACCGCCAGCAGCGCGCGTTCGCGCGAATCCACATGGCGCGCGACCAGGGTCTGCAGCTGCTGGGCCAGGTCAATGGTGGCGGCCACCGGGTCGATGCCCGTGTGCGGCAGCGAGGCATGCGTGCCCTGCCCATGCAGCACGATGCGGAAGGTGTTGCTGGAGGCCATGAGCGCGCCCGGGTTGAGCGCGAAGCTGCCCACGCGGTCCAGCGCGAAGTTGTGCAGTGCGAAGACCGCATCGCAGGGAAAGCGCTCGAACAGGCCTTCGTCGATCATCCTGCGTGCGCCGGCCTTGCCCATCTCTTCGGCCGGCTGAAAGATCAGGTGCACCGTGCCCGCGAAGTCGCGCGTGCGCGCCAGATGCCAGGCCGCGGCCAGCAGCATGGTGGTGTGGCCGTCATGGCCGCAGGCATGCATGCGGCCTGCATGCTGCGAGCGGTGGGCAAACCGGTTTTCTTCCTGCAGCGGCAGCGCATCCAGGTCGGCGCGCAGGCCGATGGTGCGCGTGCCGTGGCGTGCGTCCGTATGCCTGCCGCGCACCACGCCCACCACGCCCGTGCCGGCCAGGCCGGTGTTCACCTCCACGCCCCAGGCGGCCAGGCGTTCGGCCACGATGGCCGAGGTGCGGTGTTCCTCAAAGCCCAGCTCGGGGTGGGCATGCAGGTCGCGCCGCAGGGCCACGAAGGGCGCCATGTCGGCAAAGCTTTCGATCAGGTGGGGCAAGGCGGTCTTCTCCGTCCCCGGCCGGCGGCGTGTGTGTCCGGCTTCGGGGATGAGCCGGCCATTCTGGGCAGCGGCCTGCTTTGCGGCAACGAAGCAAAGCGCATAAGCATGCGCCACGGATGCGCAAGCGCACGTGCTAGCCCTGTAGCGCGGTAGCGCCTGCCCGCGCGCGGTGTCAGCCCGCCGCCATGCGCTGCGCGAGAAAGTCCAGGAATGCCGTGATGCGCGCGGCCAGCGCCGTGTTGCGGTAGTAGACGGCGTGGATGGGCTGGCGCTGCTGCACGGTCTCGCGCGCCAGCACCTGCACCAGCTCGCCCTGGGCGCGATCGCGCACGGTCATGAAGTCGGCCAGGCAGACCACGCCCTGGTCTGCCAGGGCCAGCTGGCGCATGGTCTCGCCGCTGGAGGCCGTGAGCTGGGGCGCGGCATCCCAGCGGTCGCCGCCCTCGGGCGTGCGCAGTGGCCAGTGGTTCAGGCCGGGCACCTGGCTGTTGCCAATGCGCTGGTGGCGCGCCAGCGCAGCCACGCTCGCCACGGGACCATGGGCCTGCAGGTAGGCGGGGCTGGCCAGCACGCGCAGCACGCTGTGGCACAGCAGCCGCGCATGCAGCGTGGAGTCGCGCAGCTCGCCGATGCGGATGGCGATGTCGGTGCGCTGGGCCAGCAGGTCGATGTGCAGGTCATCGGTGTTCAGCTCCAGCGTGATCAGCGGATAGAGCGCGCGGAACTCGCCGACCAGCGGCACGATGGCATGCAGCATGAAGGGCGAGGCCGCGTTGACGCGCAGCAGCCCGGCCGGCGCCTGGCGCCGCGCGGCCAGTTCCTCCTCGGCCGCGTCCAGGGCCTGCAGCACCTCGCGCGCGCGGGCCAGGAAGCGCGCGCCCTCCTCGGTCAGCTCCAGGCTGCGCGTGGTGCGCCGCACCAGGGTGGTGGCCAGCTTTTTCTCCAGGCGCGACAGGCTGCGGCTGATGCCCGAGGTGGTCTGTCCCAACTGCTCGGCCGCCGCCGTGATGCTGCCGCAATCGATCACGGCGCGAAAGGCCTGCAACTCGTCCAGGGTGGTTTTCATGGGGCGCCAGCTTGGCGCAATTGTTGCTGCAGCGTCAAATATTTTCTGCTGATACCAGGCTTTATCTGCAAGCGTTAACCCGCCAGACTGCAGTCTTCGGGGCGTGGTTCCGCGCCTTGTTTGCTTTTTTGAAAGACCTGCATGACATCGACTGCCTCTCTCGCTTCCGTGGTGCCCGCGTTCGGCCTGGGCACCTTCCGTCTCAAGGATGAGGTGGTGCGCCACTCCGTGGGCCAGGCCCTGGAGGTGGGCTACCGCGCCATCGACACCGCCCAGATCTACGGCAACGAGGCCGATGTGGGTGCCGCCATCGCCGCCAGCGCCGTGCCGCGCGATCAGCTCTTCCTCACCACCAAGATCTGGACCGAGAACCTGTCCGCCGACGCACTGATCCCCAGCCTGGAGCGCAGCCTTGAAGCCCTGCGCACCGACCATGTGGAGCTGACGCTGATCCACTGGCCTTCGCGCAGCGTGCCGCTGGAGGACAGCCTGGGCGCGCTCATGCGTGCCAGGGAGCAGGGGCTGACGCGCCACATCGGCGTGTCCAACTTCAACATCGCGCTGCTGCAGCAATCCATCGCCGCCGTGGGCGCCGCGAACATCGCCACCAACCAGATCGAACTGAGCCCCTATCTGCAAAACCGCGCCGTCACCGACTTCGCACGCCAGCAGGGCATTCACACCACCTCGTACATGACGCTGGGCTACGGCAAGCTGCTGGCCGATCCCGTGCTGGCCGACATCGCCGCCGCCCACGGCGCCACGCCCGCCCAGGTGGCGCTGGCCTGGGCCATGGCCATGGGCTATGCCGTCATTCCCTCGTCCACCCAGCGCGCCCACCTGCAGGCCAACCTGGACAGCTGCCAGCTGGTGCTGGGCGCCGAAGACATGCAGCGCATCGCCGCGCTGGAACGCGGCGACCGCCAGGTCAGCCCTGACGGCCTGGCTCCCGCCTGGGATTGAGCGGGGCTGGGATCGGGGGCCTGCGCGGCCCGGCGGGCTTTGACCTGGAGCAACGCAATGCGGACCCTAGGGGTAGTACTAGGGTTATCACAGTATCGAACGACCGTGCTTTTTATGAGAATGCACGATTAGTCGAGACAACCAGGAGACAAGCAGCATGAGTGACCGCCCATGGCTGGGTGCCTATCCGGCAGGTGTGCCCGCCGACATCGATCCCTCCCAATACCCCTCGCTGGTGGCCCTGATGGAGGAGGCCTTCAGCCGCTACGCGGACCGTGTGGCCTATTCCTTCATGGGCAAGGAGCTGACCTACTCCCAGGTCGATGCGCAAAGCCGCGCCTTCGCCGCCTATCTGCAAAGCCTGGGCCTGGCGCGCGGCGACCGCGTGGCGCTGATGATGCCCAACGTGCCCCAGTACCCCGTGGCCGTGGCCGCCGTGCTGCGTGCGGGCTTCGTCGTGGTCAACGTCAACCCGCTGTACACGGCGCGCGAGCTGGAGCACCAGCTCAAGGACTCGGGCGCCAAGGCCATCGTCATCATCGAGAACTTCGCCCACACGCTGCAGGCCTGCAAGGCTGCCACTCCGGTGCAGCACATGGTGTTGTGCACCATGGGCGACCAGCTGGGCATGCTCAAGGGCGCCATCGTCAATTACGTGGTGCGCAAGGTCAAGAAGCTGGTGCCGCCGTTTTCGCTGCCTGGTGCAGTGCGCTTCAATGACGCGCTGGCCAAGGGCATGCGCTCGCCCTTCCAGGCGCCGCAGCTGCAGGCCTCCGACATGGCCCTGCTGCAGTACACGGGCGGCACCACGGGCGTGAGCAAGGGCGCGGTGCTGCTGCACAGCAACATCATCGCCAACGTGCTGCAGTCTGAGGCCTGGAACCAGCCCGCCATGAGCAAGGTGCCGGCCGGCGAGCAGCCCACCAGCATCTGCGCGCTGCCGCTGTACCACATCTTCGCCTTCACGGTGAACATGATGCTGTCCATGCGCACGGGCGGCAAAACCATCCTGATTCCCAATCCGCGCGACCTCAAGGCCACGCTCAAGGAACTGTCCACGCAGCGCTTTCACAGCTTCCCGGCCGTGAGCACGCTGTTCAACGGCCTGGCCAACCACCCGGACTTCAACACCGTGGACTGGTCGCACCTGAAGGTATCGGTCGGCGGCGGCATGGCCGTGCAAAGCGCCGTGGCCCAGCTGTGGCTGCAAAAGACCGGCTGCCCCATCTGCGAGGGCTATGGCCTGTCGGAGACCAGTCCCTCGGTCAGCTGCAACCCCGTCAACTCCACCGAGTTCTCGGGCACCATCGGCGTGCCCCTGCCCAGCACCTGGATGAAGCTCGTCGATGACGAAGGAAACGACGTGACCACCATCGGCGAGCGCGGCGAGGTCGCCATCAAGGGCCCGCAGGTCATGGCCGCCTACTGGCAGCGCCCCGACGAAACCGCCAAG
The DNA here is from genome assembly GCF_020523835.1 of Delftia sp. Lp-1. NCBI lineage: Bacteria > Pseudomonadati > Pseudomonadota > Betaproteobacteria > Burkholderiales > Comamonadaceae > Delftia > Delftia sp. Lp-1. Next base: position 326,233 of record NZ_JAJALJ010000003.1, read on the forward strand.
GTCTTCACTGCCGACGGCTACTTTCGCACCGGCGACATTGGCACCATGGACGAGCGCGGCTACTTCAAGATCGTGGACCGCAAGAAGGACATGGTCCTGGTCAGCGGCTTCAACGTCTATCCCAACGAAGTGGAGGACGTGGTCTCCAACTGCCCCGGCGTGCTCGAATGCGCTGTGGTCGGCGTGCCCGACGAGAAGACCGGCGAGGCCGTCAAGCTGGTCATCGTGCGCAGGGACGACAGCCTTACCGAGCAGGCCGTGCGCGATTTCTGCCACGACAACCTCACGGGCTACAAGCGGCCCCGCGTGATCGAGTTCCGCACCGAACTGCCCAAGACCCCGGTCGGCAAGATCCTGCGCCGGGAGCTGCGCGACAGCAAGTAACGCGGGCGGCTTGCCGTGTTTGAAAAGAGGCGCTTCGGCGCCTCTTTTCATTGGGAGGGAACACGTCTTCAGAACACGCCCAGACCCGCCAGGACCAGCGCCGCCAGCGCCACGGCCGCCGCATTGAGGCAGGCCAGCGCAAAGCCGAAGCGCACCAGCTCGCCCTCTTCCTGCGCGGTGGTCCGTGCCAGGCCCAGCACCAGCATCACGATGGACAGGGAGCCCAGCGCCGCATGCCCGGCGGCGCTGTTGTGCACGGCGGCCAGCAGCAGGCGCGAGGACTCGGGCAGCAGGGCGATGGCGGGCATGAAGATCGCGTTGCCGCCCACATTGGAGCCCGTCATGTAGCCGGCCAGCGCACCGAAGGCCGCCACGATGGGCGCCAGGGCCGCAGGCGCCAGCTCGGCCAGCAGCTGCACCAGGTCGGACAGGAAACCAGCCTTGACCATCATCTGGGACATGGCCAGAAAGAAGAAGATGGTCAGCAGCGGGCGCTTGGCGCGGGCGGCCAGAGCACCAGCCAGGGCAACGCCATGGCCGGCCCCGCGCGCCAGCAGCAGTGCCAGCACCAGGGTCAGCGCCACGCCCGGGGAGGCCAGCGGCTTCCAGGCCACCTGGGCGCCCTGCACGATCCAGCGCTGGTCCCACTGCGTGGCCAGGGCCAGCAGCTTGAGCAGCACGATGGCAAGGGCGAGCGCCAGATACGGCCAGGCCTGTCGCGGCCAGCCGGGTGCCGCCTGGGCCGTGCCGCGCAGCAGCAGCGCGCGCACCAGCATGCCCAGCGCCACGGCAAAGCCCGCGCCCACGCCCGCCACCTCGGGGCCCAGCCAGCGGCTGATGCCATGCAGCACCCCCACGAACAGCAGGCCAAAGCCGCCCAGCAGCAGCCAGGCCCGCGCACCGCGCTCGCCGGCCAGGTGCAGGGACAGAGCGCCCAGCACCAGGAATACCGGCGCGCTGGTCAGCGAGGACACAGCGGCCAGCGCGGCCGCGTCCACATGGGCCAGCGAGGCACCGATCACCGTGGCCAGGCCCAGCGTGCCCCAGGGCATGATGGCCATGCCCGCCAGCGCCATGCGCAGCGCGGCGCGCCGCTCGAACAGGCTCAGCAGCAGCGGCACGGTGGCGATCAGCGACACGCCAAAGCCCGTCATTGCCTCCAGCAGCGGTGCCAGGCCCAGCACGATGAACACCACCTGATCGGCCGGCCCCAGGCCCAGCGAGCGCACCCACTGGCTCAGCGCCTGGTTCACGCCCATGCGTTCGATGAGGATCACAAAGCCCAGGCCCGGCACGATCACGAAGGCCGTGCTCAGGAACAGCACGCCCGTGTCGCGCGCTGCGGCCAGGGCGGCGCCGGAAGCGGCGGTGCCCGTCGCCATCCAGGCATCGACCAGCCACAGCAGGGCGACCAGCGCCGCCCCGGCCATGGCCGCCTGCACAGGCGGGCGGCGCAAGACCATGAGCATGGACATCACAAGAAACACGGGAGACAGGTGGAGCAGGGTGGCCATGGGATGGGCTTTCTCGGCAGGCAGGTCCGCATGCGTTGGATGCGGAAAACGACGAAATACTATTTCGCGGCCCCTGTTTTTTGGTCTCTGAATTGGGGGTGTTTGCGAGAAAATTTCTCACCCTCCAAAAGTCCTCGCTTCCCATGACCAAGCACACCGCCCACCCTGCTCACCTGGCCGACCTGGACGGCTTCGACCGCGCCATCCTGGCCATCGTCCAGCGCGACAGCACGGTGCCGCTGCGCCTGCTGGCCGAGCAGGTCAACCTGTCCACGGCCGCCGTGCAGCGCCGCCTCAAGCGCATGCAGGCCGAAGGCGTGATCACCGGCCAGGCCGCCACCGTGGACCCCACGCGCGTGGGCCGGCCCATCACCATCATCGTGGAGGTCATGACCGAGCGCACCAGCATTGACGCGCTCAACGCCATGAAGTCGCACTTCGCCGTGCCCGAGGTCCAGCAGTGCTACTACGTCACGGGCGAGGTGGACTTCGTGCTCGTGCTCACCGTGGCCACCATGCAGGAGTACGAGGCCCTGGCGCGGCGCCTGTTCGCCGAGAACCCCAACGTCAAATGGTTCAAGACCATCGTGGCGCTGGACCGCGTGAAGGTGGGGCTGGAAATTCCCTGCGAGTGAAGGCCCTTTGGCGCAATCTTGACAGCCGTGAAACGGCCGCCTACATTGAGTGGAATGATCGTTCCAATTCAATGAACCACCATGCGCACCAAGGACTTCGACCCCGATGACATCGCAGACGCCGCCATGCAGGTGTTCTGGCAGCGCGGCTACGCGGCCACCTCGGTGCAGGACCTGGTGGACGGCACGGGCCTGTCGCGCAGCAGCCTGTACGGCACCTTCGAGAACAAGCAGGGGCTGTTCCAGCATGCGCTGCGCCGCTATGAGGCCGTGACCACCTCCAACATGGAACTGCTGTCCGGCCCGGGACGCGCCCGGGACCTGGTACGGCAGCTGCTGCTGCGCATCGTGCAGGACGAATTGAGCGATGCCGGGCGCCGTGGCTGCCTGGTCGCCAATGCCGCGCTGGAGCTGGCCGGCCATGACGAGGCCGTCGCCGAGAGGGTGGCCGACAACTTCCAGCGCCTGCAAAAGGCGCTGGAAAAGCTCATCCTGCGCGGCCAGCAGGAAGGCGACATCACCGACAGCAAAAAGCCGCGCGCCCTGGCGCGCTTCGTCCTGAACACCGTGCAGGGCCTGCGCGTGCTGGGCAAGGGCAGCAGCGCGCCGCAGCGCCGCCAGTGCCTGATGGACGTGGTCGACGTGGTCGACATGGCGCTGCAGGCGCAATAGCCGGCCACCCGCCACCCGTCACCCGCCGCGCGCATGTCGTGCCGTTGCGGGTTTTTATTTTCCTCAAATTGGAATGATCGTTCCAGTAATCCGGATTTCAGTTTTCCTTGTCTGTTTCACTCTCTCATCACCCTGGAGTTCCCATGCATTCAAACCTTCAAACCACCATTGCCGTGCTCGGCACGGGCCTGATCGGTGCGCCCGTCGCGCGCAACCTGCAACGCAAGGGCTTCACCGTCCGCGCCTGGAACCGGACGGCCGCCAAGGCCCAGGCCCTTGCGGCCGACGGCGTTCAGGCCTGCGGCGATGCGGCCGACGCCGTGCGTGGCGCCCGCATCGTCGTCACTGTGCTCAAGGACGGGCCGGCCGTGCTGCAGGCCATGCAGGCTGCAGCGCCCGCATTGCAGCCGGGCACACTGTGGCTGCAACTGAGCACGGTGGGTGTGGACGCCATCGCGCCGCTGGCGCAGTTCGCCGATCGGCATGGCCTGGTGTTCTACGACTGCCCCGTGCAGGGCACGCGCCAGCCGGCCGAGCAGGGTCAGCTGGTCATCCTGGCCGCAGGCCCGCTGGCGCAGCGCGGCCAGGCGCAGCCGGTGTTCGATGCCATTGGCAAACGCAGCCTGTGGATTGCGCAGCAGGCAGGCGCCGCCAGCCGGCTCAAGCTGGCGCTCAACCACTGGGCCTTCGCACTCACGCATGGCCTGGCCGAAAGCCTGGCGCTGGCCAAGGGGCTGGACATAGAACCGGCCCTGGTGGTCGATGCCGTCACGGGCGGGCCCATGGACAGCGGCTTCTTCCAGGCCAAGGCTGCTGCCATGCTGTCAGGCCGCTACGACGCCAGCTTCACCGTGGCCAATGCCGTCAAGGACGCGCAACTGGTGGCCGATGCCGCAGCCGGCGCAGGCCTGCTGCTGGATGGCGCCCAGGCCGGGCTGCGCCGCTTCGAGCGCGCGCTGGCCGCCGGGCATGGCGACAAGGACATGGCGGCATCCCACCTGGCATCCCATCCAGCCTCCCATGCCTGAGATGCGCAGCGAGGAAAAGGCAATGAACCAGCCCATGGACACCTCCGGCGACACGGGCCTGCCGCTGGGCAGGCTGCTGGCCCTGGCGATGGCAGGCTTTCTGGCCATCATGACCGAGACCCTGCCGGCCGGCCTGCTGCCGCAGATCGGCGCGGGACTGGCAGTGTCCGAAGCCATGGCCGGCCAGATGGTCACGCTGTACGCGCTGGGTTCGGTACTGGCCGCCATTCCCGTCGTGGCCGCCACGCGCGGCCTCAGGCGCCGGCCGCTGTTCATGGCGGCGGTGGGCGGGCTGCTGCTTTTCAACAGCCTCACCGCGCTGTCCGGCCACTACGGCCTGACCCTGGCCGCCCGCTTTGCCGCAGGCATGGCTGCCGGCGTGATCTGGGGGCTGGTGGCCGGCTATGCGCGGCGCATGGTGCCGCCGCATCTGCAGGGGCGCGCACTGGCCGTGGCTGGCGTGGGCCAGCCGTTGGCCCTGGCGGCCGGCGTGCCGCTGGGCGCCTGGCTGGGCAGCCTGTTCGACTGGCGCGGCGTGTTCTGGGCGCTGTCGGCGCTGTGCCTGCTGCTGCTGGCCTGGGTGCGGCTGGGTGTGCCGGATTACGCCGGGCAGACGGCACACCAACGCCAGCCCGTGGCGCGCATCCTGCTCGTGCCCGGCGTGCGCCCCGTGCTGCTGGCGCTGTTCGGCTGGATGCTGGCCCACAACATGCTCTACACCTTCATCGCGCCCTTCCTGGCTTCGGCGGGTCTGGGGCAAAGGGTGGATGGGGTGCTGCTGCTGTTCGGCCTTGCAGCCATTGCCGGCATCTGGCTCACGGGCCTGCTGGTGGACCGCTGGCTGCGCGCGCTCACCGTGCTGAGCCTGACCTTGTTTGCCGTGTCTGCGCTGGTGCTGGGGCTGGCCGGGCAGTCGGCCGTGGCCGTTCTGATCGGGGTTGCGGCCTGGGGCCTGAGCTTCGGCGGTGCGCCCACGCTGCTGCAGACCGCGCTGGCCGACGCGGCAGGCGAGGGCGCCGACGTGGCCCAGTCCATGCTGGTGACGGTCTTCAACCTGGCCGTGGCGAGCGGCGGCGTGGCCGGCGGACTGCTGCTGGGCTGGCTGGGTGCCCGTGCCTTGCCCTGGGCGCTGGCGGTGTTGGCACTGGCCTGCCTGTCCGTGGTCTGGCCTGCCAGCCATGCGGGCTTTCGGCCTGGGCGGCGCAGCATGGCTGCCTGAGGCACCCGCATCGCTGTTGCACCCGCATCGCTGTTCCCTCAACAGACGGGCAGCAAAGGGGCCACATGCCGCTGCGCATGTGGCCCTTGTTGCGTGCGATCAATCTTCCTATAATTGTTTTACCCCATGAACTGTGATTCATGGATAAAACAAATGGCGCCTTCCCCGCCATGATCCACCGACGTTGATGGAGAGACACATGTCCGAATCCGCTCAGAACACGCCCCGCACCTGGGACCAGCCCGAAGGCTCCAGCTTCGAACAATGGATGGAGTCGCGCGTGGCGCGGTTTTCCACGCGCAAGTACGACTTCGACGCGCTGAAGTTCCAGGCCGACTTCGACCCCAAGTACCGCCGTGGCCAGATGCGCTACATCGGCACGGGCGGCACGGGCGTGGCTGCGGACAGCAACACCATCCCGTCCGAGAACTTCACCTTTTCCACCATGGTCATCCCGGCCGGTAATGAAGGCCCCTCGCACCTGCACACCGATGTGGAGGAAGTCTTCTTCCTGATCCGCGGCAAGCTCAAGCTCGTGCTGGAGAAGGACGGCCAGCGCTTCGAGACCATCCTCACTGACCGCGACGTGGTCTCCGTGCCGCCCGGCGTGTACCGCGAGGAAATCAACATCGGCGACGAAGACGCGCTGATGTGCGTGATGCTGGGCGCCAAGAAGCCCATCACGCCCACATACCCGCCCGAGCACCCTCTGGCAAAAATCAAACGCTAGAAATGGAGCACCCCCTGAGGCGCTTCGCGCCTTCCCCCTTGAAAGGGGGACGACAGCCTCGCGGCGGGGCGGCCCTTGCTTGCTGTCCCTGGCTTGGATCGTGCCAGTCTCATGGCTGAAGGGCCATGCCATCGCCATGGATAACTGAAATGACCCCCTCGGTAACCGCATGCATGGAGCAGCGCCTTCAGGCGCAGTTCCCCGAACATCTCATCGCCCTGCCCGGTGGCGCCCAGATCGCCTGGCGTGAGGCCGGCGACACGGCCTCGGACTTTGCTGTGGTGATGCTGCACGGCATCAGCTCGGGCGCCGCCTCCTGGCTGGACGTGGCCCTGGAGCTGGCGCCGCGCACGCGTGTGCTGGCCTGGGACGCGCCCGGCTATGGCCGCTCCACGCCGCTGGCACCCGACGCGCCCACGGGCGCCGACTACGCCCGCGTGCTGGAGCAGTCGCTGCAGGCGCTGGGCGTGCGCCGCTGCCTGCTGGTAGGCCACTCGCTGGGTGCGCTCATGGGCACGCCCTGGGCGGTGCAGGCCGGTGCCGGGCGCGTGCAGCAACTGGTGCTGATCAGCCCCGCTGGCGGCTATGGCGCACCCGGCATGGGCGAGCAGCAGGCCAAGGTACGCCAGGGTCGTCTTGCGGCCCTGCAGGAAAAAGGCATCGAAGGCCTGGCCGCCGCCATCGACCAGCGCCTGGTCTCGCCCGCCGCGCCCGAGCCCGTGCGCCAATGGGTGCGCTGGAACACGGCGCGCCTGCATGCTGCCGGCTACGCCCAGGCCGTGGAGCTGCTGTGCGGCAGCGACCTGGGGCAGGCAGCGGGGCAACTGGACATGCCTGTCGAGGTCTGGGTGGGCGAGCACGACGTGGTCACGCCGCCTGCCGCCTGCGCGGCCTGGGCCGCAAGGCTGGGCGCCCGGTACGTTACGCTTGCGGCAGCCGGCCATGCCTCTGTCGTCGAACAACCTGCGGATGTCGCACAGAGGCTGGCCACCCTGCTGACCTGATGGCCTACCGGCCCGAATTGCGATGAGCGACACCTCCGAAACCCTCTCGAACGACAACGACCGCTACACCGTCCCCGCGCTGGAGCGCGGCCTGCGCCTGCTGGCCTGCTTCACGCCTTCGCAGCCCGTGTGGAGCGCGCCCGACCTGGCGCGCACCCTGGCGCTGCCGCGTTCCACGGTGTTCCGGATGCTGACGACGCTGGAGAACATGGGGTATCTGCAACGCTCGGGCACCGAGTACCGGCTGGGCCTGTCCGTGCTGCGCCTGGGCTACGACTACCTGTCCACCCAGCCGCTGGCACAGCTGGCCGAGCCCGTGCTGCAGGCGCTGTGCGAGCGCCTGGGCTTCACCACCAACCTGGCGCTGCTGGACGGCACCTCCGTGGTCTACGTGGCGCGCATTGCGCCGGCCGGCGCCTTCCAGGGCGCCGTGCGCGTGGGCTCGCGCCTGCCGGCCCATGCCACCGTGCTGGGCCGCGCCCTGCTGCAGGACATGGACGCAGACCAGCTGCGCGAACTCTTCGGCGGCAGCGAACTGCCGCAATTCTCGGAAAGCACCCCGCGCGACGTGCAGCAACTGCAGCAGCTGCTGCTGCAGGACCGCGAGCGCGGCTACGCCATGGGCGAGGGCTTCTACGAGCCCGGCGTCTCCAGCATTGCCGCACCCGTGCGCGATGCGCAGGGCCGCATCATCGCGGGCCTGGGCATGGCCGTGGCCTTTACCGAAATCGCACCCGGGCGCATGGCGCACTGGGTGGAACAGGTGCGCGAGGCCGCCGTCGAACTGACGGGCCACCTGCGCACCCAGCATCCTGGTTTTCTGCGCTGAGGAACTGGTGCCCCCACCGGCCTTCAGCGCGTTCTTGCTCAGAAAGAAATGACGATGAATATTGCTGTGATTGGCTGCGGTGCGATTGGCGCCAGCGTGCTCGAACTGCTCAAGGGCCATGCCGCGGTGCAGGTGGGCTGGGTGCTTGTGCCCGAAGTGACGGACGCCGTGCGCGCCACCCTGGCCCGGCATGCGCCCCAGGCCCGCGCGCTGCCTGCGCTGACGACTGAGGACCGGCCCGACCTCATCGTCGAATGCGCAGGCCATACCGCTATTGAAGAGCATGTGCTGCCCGCCCTGCAGCGCGGCATTCCTGCCGTCGTGGCCTCCATCGGCGCACTCAGCGCACCCGGCATGGCCGAGGCCGTGCAGGCCGCGGCCGAGGCCGGAGGCACCCAGGTGCAATTGCTGTCGGGCGCCATCGGCGGCGTGGATGCGCTGGCCGCAGCCCGCATCGGCGGCCTGGACGAAGTGGTCTACACCGGCCGCAAGCCGCCCCTGGCCTGGACCGGCACGCCCGCAGAACAGCGCTGCGACCTCGCCAGCCTCAAGGAAGCCTTCTGCATCTTCGAAGGCAGCGCACGCGAGGCCGCCCAGCTCTACCCCAAGAACGCCAACGTGGCCGCCACCCTGTCGCTGGCCGGCATGGGCCTGGACCGCACCACGGTGCGCCTGTACGCCGACCCGGCCGTGGACGAGAACGTGCACCATGTGGCCGCGCGCGGCGCCTTCGGTTCCATGGAATTGACCATGCGCGGCAAGCCGCTGGAGGCCAACCCCAAGACCTCGGCCCTCACCGTCTACAGCGTGGTGCGCGCCGTGCTCAACCAGGCCACGGCCATCGCCATCTGAGCCGCACCGGGCACAGGCTCGCGGCACAATGGGCACTTTCGCCCCGCAGGCGGCCCCCGGGCCGCCTTTGCTTTTTGCCTGTGCCGTTGAAACGTTGAAAGAGAAGCCACCATGACCATCGCCATCCTCAGTGCCCTGCCGCAGGAACAGGAAGGCCTGGTCCATGCCATGTCCGACGCCCAGGGCACGGCCCACGCCGGCCGCATGTTCTGGCGCGGGCGCCTGCATGGGCACGACGTGGTCTGCGCGCTGTCGGGCATAGGCAAGGTGGCGGCGGCCACCACGGCCACGGCGCTGATCGAGCGCTTCGGCGTGCGCCGCATCGCCTTCACCGGCGTGGCCGGTGGCCTGGGCGAAGGCGTGCGCGTGGGCGATGTCGTCGTGGCCGACGAATACCTGCAGCACGACCTGGACGCCTCGCCCATCTTCCCGCGCTGGGAAATGCCCGGCTACGGCCGCACGCGCCTGCCCTGCGACCCCGAAATGACCGCCGCGCTGCTGGCGGCTGCCCAGGCCTGCGTGGCCGAGGCGGGCGAAGACCTGCGCGCCGCCCACGCCACCACGGCGCCGCGCGCACACCAGGGGCTGATTGCCAGCGGTGACCAGTTCGTGGGCACGGCGGGCGCTTCTTCCGCGCTGGCGCAGGGCCTGCGTGCTGCAGGGCATGAGGTGCTGGCGGTGGAGATGGAAGGCGCCGCCGTGGCGCAGGCCTGCCTGGACTATGGCGTGCCGTTTGCTGCGATGCGGACTGTTTCCGATCGGGCGGATGACAGTGCGCATGTGGACTTTGCGGAGTTTGTGAGGGTGGTGGCGAGTCGGTATGCGTTGCGGGTTGTTGATGGGTTTTTGCGGCGGCTTGCTGTTTGATTTTTGACGCTGGTGGGGGCGTTTTTTGACCCTGCCGGGGGGTGTTTTTCGAGGCCGGGTTTCGGCCCGGCGGCCGACCTACTTTCTTGTCTTGCTACAAGAAAGTAGGCAAAGAAAAGCACCCCGAATGTCCGCGACCCCTTCGCTGCGCTACGGGGCAACCTGCGTCGGGCCACCTGCGGGGTTCGCCGTGAAACTCACTTCGCGCTGCGCGCTACGTTCAGACAATCACGGCGAGTCAGATGACGAAGCAAGCCTGTCCTTCGGCAGGCTTGCAACCCCGCAGGCGGCCCGACGCAGGCGCTGACATACGGGGAGTTTGCTCGGGCCTTCGCTGCGCTTGGCCGGATGTGGCCGCACTCGTGGCTATGGGCTTTGAGTGTTGTCGCAACCTACGCTTCTGGCTTCGCCTTGCACATAGTCGGCCAGTGACTCAGCGCCGTCGCGGATGGCGCGCAGTGCGTGAGCCATGGCTTGCGGACGTCGCAAGTCTTCTGGTGCATTGAGGCTGGCCAACACAAGTTGGGCCAGGGCCCATATTTCGTTGCAGCCTTCCTGTACCCATCCATTGGTGTCGGTGATGGTGCGAGCCAGTTGCTCGAAGCTGGCGCGCGTGGGAAGAGCGGTGCGCTGATCGTTCATGTTTTCGTACTCCTGTGCGAGACGGAAACACCCGACCTGCGTTTTCAAGCGCAGGAAGGGTGGATGGGATGTTGAAAACACGCACACAGACGTGCGGGCAGCCTTGCGGGTAGCCCCATCCCATCCAAAACCGTGTGGACGTGCGGGTGCGATGCCCACTGTCCAAGTGTTCAGACGTGACGAGGCCTCTCTTTCGGGGAGGCTTTGCCGCTGTGTGTTGATGGTGTTTTCAAGCACCAGCCCCGGAACAGGGGGCCACCGAAATCATAGAGGCATTCCACAACCCTGCCTCAAACCCCAGGCCGAGCGAAGCGACGGCCCGCATCCACTCCCCGTATGAACGCGCCACGACGCAGGTTGCCCCGGAGCGAAGCGCAGGGGTCGCGGGCATTTGGGCGCGTTTCTTTGCCGACTTTCTTGCCGCGCGGCAAGAAAGTCGGTCGGCCGCCGGGCCGAAACCCGGCTCTCGCCCGCAGGGCGGGCATGCCCTCACAAGCCACAAAAAGCCCCCCATCCAAAACACACCCAGACACACCTCTGTCATCCATTTCCCACACGCCTCCGTGTTTTCCCCAATCCCACCCCGAACCATCAGTCCTAAACTCATGCTTGTTTCAAGAAAAAAGTGTCATTTCAAATTTGAAACAGACACAAACCCCCTTCGATTGAGGTACGCCATGAACACCACGCCCTCCACAGGCCAGCTTGCCGGCCGCCGCATCCTCGTCACAGGCTCGGCGCGCGGCCTGGGCTTTGCGTTCGCCAAGGCCTTTTGCGAGCAGGGCGCGCGTGTCGCCATGGCCGATCTGCGCGAGGAGCTGCTGGCCGAGTCCGTGGCCCGGCTGCGTGCGCAGGGCTTCGAGGCCCATGGCTTCGGGCTGGATGCCGGCAATCCGGAGTCGATAGAGCGCTGCGCGCAGCAGGCCGTGCAGGCGCTGGGCGGGCTGGACGGCCTGGTGAACAACGCGGCCGTGACCGATTCGGGCGGCAAGGGCATGGACGACATCGATCTGGACAAGTGGGACCAGGTGATGAACGTGAACGTGCGCGGCGTTTGGCTGATGACGCGGGCCTGCCGCGCCGCGCTGCGCGACAGCGGCCGGGGCGCCATCGTCAACCTGGCGTCCGACACCGCGATGTGGGGCGCCCCCAACCTGATGGCCTATGTGGCCAGCAAGGGCGCGGTGATGGCCATGACGCGCTCCATGGCGCGCGAGCTGGGGGCCGACGGCATCACCATCAACGCCGTGGCGCCGGGCCTGGTGCTGGTGGAGGCCACGGAGTACGTGCCCGAGCACCGCCACCGCCTGTACATCGACCAGCGCGCGCTGCAGCGCGAGCAGCGGCCCGAGGATGTGTCGGGCGCCGTGGCCTATGCGCTGTCCGATGGCGCGCGCTTCGTGACGGGGCAGGTGCTGCCCGTCAACGGCGGCTTCGTCATGAATTGAAGGGGTTTCGCCATGAACGACACCCCCTCTTCCGGGAATGCCGAGAGCGCTGAAAGCGCGGACAACGGCGCCGACAAGTACATGGTGCCCGCGCTGGAGCGCGGCCTGCGCCTGCTGCAGGAGTTCGGGCGCGGCAATGCCACGCTGGGCGCGCCCGAGCTGGCCCGCCGCCTGCAGCTGCCGCGCGCCACGATTTTCCGCATGCTCAACACGCTGGAGGCCATGGGCTTTCTGCAGCGTGCCGAGGGCAGCAATGACTACCGGCTGGGCCTGTCCGTGCTGCGCCTGGGCTTCGAGTTCCTGTCGTCCATGGACCTGACCGAGCTGGGCCAGCCCGTGATCGCGCGGCTGTGCGGCGAGATCCGCTATCCCTGCAACATCGTGGTGCGCGACGGCCGCTCCATCGTCTACGTGGCCAAGGTCACGCCGCCCACGCCGCTGACCAGTTCGGTACGCGTGGGCACGCGCCTGCCTGCCCATGCCACGGCCCTGGGCCGCGTGCTGCTGGCCGACCTGTCCCTGCCCGAGCTGCGCGCGCTCTATCCCGAAGAGCACCTGGAAGCGCACACGCCCAAGACGCCGCGCACGGTGCTGGACCTGTTCAACCTGGTCGAGGCCGACCGCGAGCGCGGCCATGTGTTCAGCGAAGGCTTCTACGAAAGCTCCATCTGCACCATCGCCGCTCCCGTGCGCGACCACAGCGGCCGCGTGGTGGCGGCGCTGGGCACGACGGTCCCCGCGCCCCATGTGGAGGAGGGCCGTGCCGAGACCCTGATCGCCGGCGTCTGCGACGCGGCGGCCGAGCTGTCCGAGCTGCTGAACTACCGCCCGCAAACGCAAACGCAAACGCAAACGCAGACGGCACAGCTTCTTTCCCTCAATTCCCGGCGCGCAGGAGGCGGCCATGTTTGATTCCCAACTCAAGGACACCACGGCCGTCGTCACCGGCGGCTCTTCGGGCATTGGCCTGGCCACGGTCGATCTGCTGCTGTCGCAGGGCGCGCGTGTCGCCCTGTGCGGGCGCAGCGCCGAACGCCTGGAGCAGGCCGTGCAGCAACTGCGCGGACGCCATCCCGAGGCCCGCCTGTTCGCCCAGGCCTGCGACGTGCTCGACGCCGCCCAGGTGCAGCAGTTCGCGCGCGACAGCGAGGCTGCGCTGGGTCCCGCCTCCATCCTCGTGAACAACGCGGGCCAGGGCCGGGTCTCGACGTTTGCCAGCACCGACGATGCGGCCTGGACCGAGGAGCTGCACCTGAAGTTCTTCTCGGTGCTGCACCCCACGCGCGCCTTTTTGCCGCAGCTCGAGCGCACGGCTGAGCCGGCCATCGTCTGCGTCAATTCGCTGCTGGCCTCGCAGCCCGAGCCGCACATGGTGGCCACCTCGGCCGCGCGCGCCGGCCTCAAGAACCTGGTGCGCTCCATGGCCACCGAGTTCGCACCCAAGGGCGTGCGCGTCAACGGCATCCTGGTCGGCCTGATCGAGTCCGGCCAGTGGCGCCGCCGCTTCGAGGCGCGCGAGGACCGCAGCCAGGACTGGAACGCCTGGAGCGCCGACCTCGCCCGCAAGAAGTCCATTCCGCTGGGCCGCCTGGGCTCGCCCGACGAGGCCGCACGCGCCATCTTCTATCTCGCCACGCCCCTGTCCTCCTACACGACCGGCAGCCACATCGACGTCTCCGGTGGTCTTGCACGGCAAGCGTAGTGCTTCAGCCCCTTCACCCGATTCAAAGCAGAACATGACTTCTTCCGCATCCAAAATCACCGTCGGCGCCGTTGTGGCCCAGTTCCTCGAACACTGCGGCGTGCAGGCCGCGTTCGGGGTGATCTCCATCCACAACATGCCCATCCTGGACGCGATGAATGCGCGCGGCCATGTCCGCTTCGTGATGGCGCGCGGCGAGGCCGGCGCCGGCAACATGGCCGATGCCTGCGCGCGTTCCACCTCCAGCCTGGGCGTGTGCATCACCAGCACCGGCCCGGCCGCAGGCAACATTGCGGGCAGCCTGGTGGAGGCCTATACGGCCGGCACGCCGCTGCTGCACATCACGGGCCAGATCGAGACGCAGTACCTGGACCAGAAGCTGTCGTACATCCACGAGGCGCCCGACCAGCTGACCATGCTGGGCGCCGTGTCCAAGGCGGCGTTCCGCGTGCGCAGCGCCGAGACCTGCCTGTCCACCCTGAAGGCCGCCGTGCAGGCCGCCATGACCGCGCCGACCGGCCCGGTGAGCGTGGAGATTCCCATCGACATCCAGCAGACCGTGATCGACATGCCGGCCGACCTGTCGCCGCTGCCGGTGGCCGTGCTGGCCCCCAGCGAGGCATCGCTGGATGCGCTGGCCGACACGCTGGCCAAGGCACGCCGCCCGCTGCTGTGGCTGGGTGGCGGCGCACGCCACGCAGTCGCTGCCGTGCAGCGCCTGAAGGCGCTGGGCTTCGGCATCGTCAGCACGGGCCAGGGCCGCGGCATCGTGGCCGAGGACGATCCGGCCTCGCTGGGCGCCTACAACATCCAAAAGCCCGTGGAGGCCTTCTACCAGCGCTGCGACGCCATGCTGGCCGTGGGCACGCGCCTGCGCAGCAATGAGACGCTGAAGTACGAGCTGAAGCTGCCGCGCCCGCTGCTGCGCATCGATGTGGACGCCGCCCAGCAGGGCCGCTGCTATGCAGATGACGGCTTTGTCTGCGGCGACTCGGCCCTGGCGCTGACAGGCCTGGCCGACCGGCTGGAGGCGCGCGGCTACAAGGCCGACCCCGAGCTGCTGGCCGACCTGCGCCAGGTGCACGACGAGGCCGTGGCCACCATGCGCGACGGCCTGGGCCCGTACAGCGTGCTGGTGCAGGAGCTGCAAAAGGCCGTGGGCCGCAACTTCAACTGGGTGCGCGACGTGACCGTCTCCAACAGCACCTGGGGCAACCGCGAGCTGCGCTTTTTCGAACCCAACGCGGGCGTGCACGCCACGGGCGGCGGCATCGGCATGGGCATGCCCATGGCCATCGGCGCGGCCGTGGGCGCGGCGGTCAGCGGCTCGGGCCGCAAGACGCTGGGCCTGGCGGGCGATGGCGGCTTCATCCTGAACCTGGGAGAGCTGGCCACGCTGGTGCAGGAGGAGTGCGACACCCTGATCGTGCTGATGAACGACCAGCGCTACGGCGTGATCCAGAACATCCAGGACGCCTCCTACGGCGGCCGCCGCTGCTATGTGGAGCTGCACACGCCCGACTACGCGCAGCTGTGCGCCTCCATCCAGCTGCCCCATGCCCGCGTGCAGAACCTTGACGAGCTGCCGGCCGTGCTGGCCTCGGCCTGGCCGAAGAAAGGCCCCTTCCTGCTGGAGATCGACATGCGCGCCATCGGCAATTTCAAGGCCACGTTCTCGGGCCCGCCCGTGAACAAGCTGGACCAGATCCCGGCCACCACCACGGCGTCCAAGGCCGCCTGAGGCGGCTGGATTCGAACGAACGAGAGAGGCTCACCATGTCGAACCTGGAACTGCTCCCAATCAACATCGCCGGCGAATGGCGCCTGGGCGGCGGTGGCGAATCCACCACGCTTTATCCCGCCACCGGCGAAGTGGTGGGCCGCCTGCGCGCGCCCAGCCTGGAGGATGTGGAGGAGGCCATCCAGAAGGCCGACCACGCCTTCCGCACCAGTGGCTGGGCTCAGAAAAAGCCCCATGAGCGCGCGGCCGTGCTGCATCGCGTGGCCCAGCTGATCCGCGAGCGCGCCGAGCCCCTGGCCCAGCTGCAGCGCCTGGACAACGGCAAGCCCATCAAGGAAACACGCATGCTGGTGGCCAGCGCCGCCGCCACCTTCCAGTTCTTTGCAGCCGCCTGCGAGACCATGGAGGAAACCATCACGCCCTCGCGCGGCGACTTCATGACCATGAGCGTGTACGAGCCCATGGGCGTGGTGGCGGCCATCACGCCGTGGAACTCGCCGATCGCCAGCGAGGCGCAAAAGCTGGCGCCCGCGCTGGCCGCCGGCAACGCCGTGGTCGTCAAGCCCGCCGAGGCCACGCCGCTGCTGGCTCTGGAGCTGGCCAGGATCTGCGAAGAGGCCGGCGTGCCCAAGGGCCTGGTCAGCGTGCTGCCGGGCCGGGGCTCGGTGATTGGCGATGCCATCACCAAGCATCCGCTGGTCAAGCGCGTGTCGTTCACCGGCGGCACGTCCACGGGCAAGCACATCGCCCACATCGCGGCCGACAAGATGATGCCGGTCTCGCTGGAGCTGGGCGGCAAGTCGGCCACCATGGTGCTGGCCGATGCCGACATCGACCATGCCGTCAACGGCGTGCTCTACGGCATCTTCAGCTCCTCGGGCGAGTCGTGCATCGCGGGCTCGCGCCTGTTCGTGGCGCGCAGCCTGCATGCCGAATTCATGGAGTGCCTCACGGCCAAGGCCGCCGCGCTGCAGGTGGGCGACCCGGCCGACGAGCGCACGCAGATGGGGCCGCTGATCACCGCCAAGCACCGCGAATCCATAGAGAGTTATGTGGCCCTGGGCCTGTCCGAAGGCGGCCGGCTGCTCACGGGCGGCCAGCGGCCCGAGGGTGCGCAGTTCGAGCGCGGCTACTACTACCGTCCCACCATCATCGACGGCGTGAAGAACGACTGGCAGATCTGCCAGCAGGAGATCTTCGGCCCCGTGCTCGTGGCCATGCCCTTCGACAACGAGGACGACCTGCTCGCCCAGGCCAACGACAGCGTCTATGCGCTGGCCGCCGGCATCTGGACGCGCGACTACAAGAGCGCCTGGCGCATAGGCCGCGCCGTGCAGGCCGGCACGGTCTGGATCAACACCTACAAGCAGTTCTCCATCTCCACACCCTTCGGCGGCTGGCGCGACAGCGGCCTGGGCCGCGAGAAGGGACGGCTGGGCATACAGCAGTACATGGAGCAAAAGAGCATGTACTGGGGCTTGAACGACCAGCCTTTGGCCTGGGCGAACTGAAAGGGAATCGACATGAGCGTACTGGGCATAGACGAAATCACCTACGGCGCGGACGACCTGGCTACCTGCCGCCGCTTCTTCCTGGACTGGGGCCTGGCGCTGGTGCAGGAAGCGGACGACCGGCTGGTGTTCGAGACCCTCAACGGCTGCCGCGTGATCGTGGCCGCCGTGGACCATCCCGATCTGCCGCCCGCCATCGAGGCCGGCCCGACGCTGCGCGAGGTGGTCTGGGGTGTGGAAAGCGAGGCCGATCTGGCGCTGTACGCCGGTCGCATCGCCGCGCTGCCGGGCTTCACACAGGGCCAGGGGCGCATAGGCTGCACCGACCCCAACGGCCTGTCCGTGCGCCTGCAGGTCACGCAAAAGCGTGATGTGGATGTGCAAGGCGCCGCCTACAACACCTGGAACCGCAAGGACCGCGTCAACCAGGCCAGCCCGGCCTACGAACGCGCCCAGCCCATCGAGGTCGGCCATGTGGTGTTCTTCGTCAAGGATGTGCAGGCCTGCGAGCGCTTCTACGTGGACCACTTCGGCTTCGCAGCCTCGGACCGCTACCCCGAGCGCGGCGCCTTCCTGCGCTGCGCACCCGACGGCGGCCACCACGACATCTTCCTGCTGCAGCGCCCTGCCAAGGACGCGGGCCTGAACCACGTGGCCTTCACGGTGCGCGACATCCACGAGGTCTTCGGCGGCGGCATGCACATCTCGCGCTGCGGCTGGGATACCCAGCTGGGCCCGGGCCGCCATCCCGTGTCCTCGGCCTATTTCTGGTACTTCCGCAATCCGGCCGGCGCCCTGGTCGAGTACTACGCCGACGAGGACCAGCTCACCGCCGACTGGCAGCCGCGCGAGTTCGAGCCCGGCCCCACGGTGTTTGCCGAATGGGCCATCGACGGCGGCATCGACGGCAACACCCGGCGCCAAAAGGGCGTGGGTACCAGCGACGGGAAATTCATCACCGACAAGCGGCATTGAGACCGCGCCTGACGGCCTACCCCCACAACCCAACCACCCCACGGCCCCCACCATGAACAAGACACGTCGCCAGGTTTCTCTTGCCGCTGCATTCCTGGCTGCAGCCACGCTGTCCGGCACCGCGATGGCCCAGGCCTATCCGGCCAAGCCCATCACCATCATCGTGGCCTATCCGGCCGGTGGCGACACCGATGCCATGGCGCGCCTGTATGCCGAGAAGCTGTCCACGCGCCTGGGCCAGCCCGTGCTGGTGGACAACCGCCCCGGCGCCAGCGGCACCATCGGCAGCGTGCATGTGGCCAAGGCCGCGCCGGACGGCTACACCCTGCTGCTGGCGCCCAATACCTTCGCCATCGCGCAGTTCGTGCTCAAGACGGCCTCGGGCTCCAGCTACGACGTGCTGCACGGCTTCACGCCCATCGTGCAGACCAGCGTGCAGCCCATGTTCGTGGCCACCAACCAGGCCTCGGGCATCAAGGACATGAAGACCCTGATCGCCCAGGGCAAGCGCGACGGCCTGACCTACGCCAGCCCCGGCAGCGGCTCGCCCATGCACATCCTGGGCGAGATGTTCAACCGCGCCGCCGGCACGCGCATCGCCCACATCCCCTACAAGGGCGTGGCACCCGCCGTCAACGACCTGATCGGCGGCCATGTGCCCACGACCTTCATGACCTGGGGACCGATCGCGCCCTACGTCGGCGGCAAGGTCACCGCCCTGGCCGTGGCCGACAGCCAGCGCAGCGCGCTGGCCCCCAATGTGCCCACCCTGGCCGAGCTGGGCGTCAAGGACGTGGAAGTGTCCGCATGGCAGGGCCTGTTCGGCCCCAAGGGCATGTCGCCCGAGACCGTGAAGCTGCTGAACACGCACCTCAACGAGATCCTGAAGATGCCCGACGTGGTCTCCAAGATGGCCACCTTCGGCGCGCTGCCCGCAGGCGGCGAGCCCGCGCGCCTGGAAAAGACGAATGCCGCCGATTTCAATCGCTTCGGCAAGCTCATCAAAGACCTGGATATCAGGGCTGATTGAGCCCCCCCACACAAGACAGTTTTCGAAGGAGAGAACCATGGCCGCTGATCGCTATCTCGAGCCGCACCAGGCGCGCGAACGTGCCCCCACCCTGATGGAAGACCTGCTGGGCGATTCCATCGAACGCGCCTTCGGCGAAGGCGTGCAGACCCTGCCCGAACTGGTGGCCTATCTCAACCGCAGCGGCCCCGCCGGCGAGAACGGCGAGGCCTGGACCGAAGACAGCTTCCAGGCGCTGATGGCGCGGCTGGGCTATTGATACCGAGCAGGACTGGAGAGCCCCATGAACGTACAAACCATCACCATCGATCCGGTGGACGGCCTGCTCAACAAAGGCCTGAAGAACCTCTGGTACGCGGTCTGCCCCTCGGACTTCGTGAAGACCCAGCCCGTGTCGGTGCGCCGCTTCGGCCGCAAGATCGCGCTGTGGCGCGATGCGGCCGGCCAGGTCCACGCGCTGGAAGACCATTGCCCGCACCGCGGTGCGCCGCTGTCGCAGGGCGTGATCCTGGGCGACCGCCTGGCCTGCCCCTACCACGGCGTGGAAGTGCGCGGCGACGGCACGGTGACCAAGGTCCCCGGCAGCCCCGGCTGCAAGCTCGAAGGCTCGCGCGCGGCGCTGGCCTTCCATGCGCGCGAGGCCCATGGCGCCATCTTTCTCTACAACAGCGACAAGGCCGTTGACGAGGCGCCCGAGTTCACGCTGCCCGAGGAGCTGACCTCGCCCGAGTACTCCAACTTCCTGTGCTATGCCGAGTGGCGCAGCGACTACCGCTATGCGCTGGACAACGTCATGGACCCCATGCACGGCACCTTCCTGCACAAGCAGTCGCACTCCATGGCCGAGGGCGACAGCAAGGCCACGTTCCAGGTGCGCGAGACCGATGACGGCTTCGTCTTCGAGAAGGTGGGCCAGCGCGGCGTGAACTTCGACTGGACCGAGTGGGGCAGCACGGGCGTGCACTGGATGCGCCTGGAGATCCCCTATCCCAAGACCGGCGGCCCCGGCGGCAACTTCGCCATCGTGGCCTGCGTCACGCCCATCAGCGCCGACCTGTGCGCCGTGTTCTTCTGGCGCTGCCGCAAGGTGCAGGGCTGGATGCGCGACACCTGGCGCTTCCTGTACCGCAACCGCCTGGAGGCGCGCCACTGGGCCGTGCTGGAGCAGGACCGGATCATGATGGAGCAGATGGAGCTGGACGCCAACGAGCGCGAGAACCTCTACCAGCACGACATCGGCCTGGTGCGCCTGCGCCGCCACCTGCGCCGCCTGGCCCAGGAGCAGATCGACGAAGGCGCCGCATCATGAGCACCAACCTCCAGGCCTTCGTGCACACGCTGCGCTTCGAGGCCCAGGACACCATCAGCGTGGACCTGCGGCCCGTGGCGGGCGGGGAGCTTCCCGCCTTCACGCCGGGCTCGCACATCGATCTGCACCTGCCCAACGGCCTGGTGCGCAGCTACTCGCTGAGCAACCCCAGCGAGGAGCGCCACCGCTACGTGGTCGGCGTGCTGCGCGACCGCGCCAGCCGCGGCGGCTCGCGCTGCGTGCACGAGTCGCTGCGTGTGGGCATGCCCATCACCATCTCCGAGCCGCGCAACCATTTCGCGCTGGACGAAAGCGCCGCGCACACCGTGCTGGTGGCCGGCGGCATCGGCATCACGCCGCTGCTGTGCATGGCGCGCCGGCTCAAGGGCCAGGGCCGCTCGTTCGAGATGCTGTACTTCGCCCGCGAGCGCAAGGGCGCGGCCTTCCTGGAAGAGCTGCAGGCGCTGGGCATGCCGCTGCACCTGCACTTCGACAGCGAGGCCGGCGGCCCGCCCGACCTGCGCGCGCTGCTGGCCCAACGGCAGCCCGACGCGGGCACGCACCACTACGCCTGCGGCCCCACGCCCATGCTGGACGCCTTCGAGAAGTTCTGCGCCGAGCTGGGCCACGCCAACGCCCACGTCGAGCGCTTCACGCCCGTGGAGGTCAAGGCCGCCGACGATGCGCGCAGCAACTACACGGTGGAGCTCAAGCGCAGCGGCCGCTTCATCGAGATCACACCCGAGAAGTCGCTGCTCGACACCCTGCTGGATGCCGGCATCCAGATGGACCACAGCTGCTGCGAAGGCGTCTGCGGCTCCTGCGAGACGCGTGTGCTCGAAGGCATTCCGGACCACCGCGACTCGGTGCTCAGCCCCAAGGAAAAGGCCAGCAACAAAGTGATGATGGTCTGCGTTTCCGGCTGCAAGAGCGAGCGACTGGTCCTGGATATCTGAGCAGGCAATCAGACCTGCAAGGCAACAACCCACCACCCCCAAGCCACCCCCCAAGCCACCACCCCCAGAGGAGACAACCCCATGAAAACCATCCATACGCCCATGCTGGGCGTGGCGCTAGCCTGCCTGGCGTCCTTGCCCGGTGCCGCTTCGGCGCAGTCCAAGGTCGAGATCTTCGGCGTCGTCGATGTCGGCGTCACGCACCTGAACGGCTCCGGCCCCTCCAAGACCGGTCTGTCCACGGGCGGCGCCAACATCAGCCGCCTCGGCTTTCGCGGCACGGAAGAGCTGGGCGGCGGCCTGCGCGCGGGCTTCTGGCTGGAGGCGGGCATGGACGTGGACAGCGGCTCGGGCAAGGCCAGCGGTGGCGGCCTGAGCTTCAACCGCCGCTCCACCGTGAGCCTGTCGGGCGACTTCGGCGAAGTGCGCCTGGGCCGCGATGACTCGGCCACCTTCCTGAGCACGCTGATCTTCGACCCCTTCCTCACCAACGGCGTGGGCGGCACCATGGGCTTCACCATGCTGGGCATTCCCGGCACGGGCACGGCCACGGGCGGCGCGCCCATCCAGATCAGCAACGCGGTCAGCTACTTCCTGCCGCAGAACCTGGGCGGCTTCTACGGCCAGGTGCAGGTGGCCATGGGCGAGCAGGCGCGCAGCGCACCCAACAAGAACCAGGGCGACTACCGCGGCCTGCGCTTCGGCTACCGCCAGGGCCCCTTCAACGGCGCGCTGGCCACGGGCAAGTTCTATGGCGACAGCGATGCGACCAACCTCACGGCCAGCAACGTGGGCCTGAGCTGGGACTTCGGCGTGGCCAAGCCCATGCTGCTGTGGGCCAGCGAAAAGCGCGGCGCCCTCAAGGTCACCGCCCTGCAGCTGGGCGTGACCGCGCCCGTGGGCATGGGCGAGTTCAAGGCCTCCTACGGCCACTACAACACCGACGGCAGCAATGCCGACTGGAACAAGATCAGCGTGGGCTACGGGCACAACCTGTCCAAGCGCACCCAGGTCTACGGCACGGTGGCCTTCCTCAAGAACAAGGACGGCGCGGCCAAGTCCATCGGCGTGCAGGGCCTGTCGGCCCCGGGCACCACGCTGGGCGGCCGCTCCTCCGGCTTCGAGGTGGGCGTGCGCCACTTCTTCTGATACAGCCCATCGGGCGATAGAGACTTGCCATGAAAGATATGCGTGCGGCCCGCTGGTGGGGGGTGATCAGCCTCTTCATCATCGTCGCCATTTCCTATGTGGACCGGATCAACCTTTCGATCCTCATCCTCGACCAGGGATTCCTGGACCACATCGGGCTGACGCACGACGACCGCACGCGCCAGGGCCTGCTGGCCACGGCCTTCATGGTGGGCTACGGCGTTTCTTCCTTCGTGTTGACGCCGTTTTGCGCGGCGCTCTTCGGCGTGCGCCGAAGCCTGGTGGTCGGCCTGCTGCTGTGGGGCGCCGTGTCCTTTCTGTCCCCGGCCATGAACAGCTATGGCCTGCTGCTGGCCTCGCGCATCCTGCTGGGCATCTCCGAAGGGCCGCTGTACTCGCTGGCGGGCAGCTACATCAAGGCGCATTTCCAGAGCCACGAGAACGGCCTGCCCAACTCCTTCGTGAACATGGGCACGGGCCTGGGGCTGGCGGTGGGCTATCCGCTGATCGGCTACCTGGTGGCAGGCCATGACTGGCAGACCTCGTTCCACGTGCTGGGCCTGATCAATGTGGCCATCGGCATCCCGCTGGTGCTGGCCTTCATCCGCATGCCCCGCGTGGACACCGGCATGCCGCGCCCGCGCTCGCTGGGCGAGGCGGTGGGCCAGGTCGGCCAGATCGTGCGCGGCGCCATGCACACGCGCTATCTGGTGCTGGTGGCCGTGCTGTCGGCGGCCTTCTTCTCCTACCTCTGGGGCAGCAGCAACTGGCTGCCGGCCTATCTGGAGTCGCGCGGCTTTTCGCTGCGCGAGATGGGCTGGCTGGCCTCGCTGCCCCAATACGCCACGGTGCTGGCCGTACTGGTCGGCGGCATCGTCATCGACCGCCTGCCGCGCCGCCAGGTGCCGCTGATCTTCGTCGGCGGCAGCCTGGGCCTGGCGCTGGCCATCTGGCTGGCCATCCACATGGAAGACCGCTACGCGGCGGCCTACTGCCTGATCGCCGCCAACTTCTGCTGGGGCCTGATGAGCCCCGCCATTCCCAGCACCGTGCAGTACTGCGCGCGGCCCGAGCATGTGGCCAGCGCCTATGGCGTCGTCAACGGCACGGCGACCCTGGTGGCGGGCTTCATGCCTGCGCTCATGGGGGCCGTCATCGGCTGGACCTCGCATTCGGCCGGTGGCGGGTTCGTCGCAGGCTTCAGCCTGCTGGTGGGCACGCAGCTGGTGGTCATGGTCTGCGGTCTGGTGCTGTGGCTGCGCGAGCGCGGCCAGGGCGCCGACGGTGCCAGCGATGCCCGGGACAGGTCCGCGCGCACGGCCTGACCTGCACTACAGCGCGCCCGCTGCGGCGCACTGCTCCAGAAACTTCACCAGGGCCTGCACGCGCGCCGTGCGTCCCTTGCGCGTGGGCACCAGCAGGGTGACGGGCGCGCTGCCGAAATGCCAGTCGGGCAGCACGCGCACCAGCCGGCCCTCGGCAACGGCCTGCTCCATGTCCCATTGCGAACGCAGCACCAGGCCCAGGCCCTGCTCGGCCCAGTGGCGGGCCACGCCGCCATCGTTGGTGACGTAGGACGGCGTCACGCGCAGGGTCTGGCCGTCCGCGGCACGCCGGCTGGCGGCGGGGCGCAGGTGCCACAGCGTCACGTCCTCCTCGTTCTCGCGGATGCAGATGCAGGCGTGCTGCAGCAGCTCGCGCGGCGTGGCGGGCGTGCCGTGGCGGCGCAGGTAGTCGGGGCTGGCGCACAGCCAGCGGTCGTTGGCGGCCAGCTCGCGCGCCACCCAGGAGGAGTCGCGCACCGCGCCGATGTGGACCACGGCGTCGGCATCGTGGCGGTCGGGGAAGGGCGTTTCGCGCAGGTCCAGCTGCAGTTTCAGTTGCGGGTGCTGGCGCGTGAAGGGCACCAGGGCCGGGGCCAGCCGGCTGCGCCCGTAGCCAAAGGGCGCGGCAATGCGCAGCGTGCCGCCCAGCTGGCGGGCATCGCCGTGCAGCGAGTCGCGCAGCTCCTCGATCTGGCCCAGCAGCCGCACGGCCTCGCGGGCGAAGCGCTCGCCCTCGGGCGTCAGCGCCAGGCGCCGCGCGCTGCGGTTGGCCAGGGACAGGCCCAGTTCGGCCTCCAGCCGGCGCAGCCGCATGGACAGGGCGGGCGGCGTCACATCGAGCGCACGGGCTGCGGCGCTCAGCGAGCTTTCGCGCAGCAGGGCGGCGGCAAGCTGCAGGTCTTCGATGGCAATCATTCAATTTGCCTTAACGATTGATGACGGCGGATTTAACCACGAGCACAGGTTCCATCCGTACAGTTCCAGGCCATGAACACCCCAGCCCCACTGACGGAACCGACCGCCGCCGCCTGGCCCCGTGCCGTGCTTTTCGACCTGCTGACCGCCTTGCTCGACTCCTGGACGGTTTGGAACAGCGCTGCCGGCAGCGAGGCCGCAGGGCGCGACTGGCGCGCCGAGTACCTGCGCCTGACCTATGGCTGCGGCGCCTACCAGCCCTATGAAGACCTGGTGCGCGACGCGGCCCGCAACCGGGGCCTGCCCGCCTCGGCCGCCGACCGGCTGGAGGCGCAATGGGACCAGCTGCAGCCCTGGGACGGCGCGCGCGAGTTGCTGGCCGCCCTGCGCCCGCACTGCCGCCTGGCCGTGGTGACCAATTGCTCCGAACGCCTGGGTCAGCGTGCCGCCGCGCTGCTGGGCGTGGATTGGGACGTGGTGGTCACCTCCGAAGCAGCAGGCTTCTACAAGCCCGACCCCCGGCCCTACCAGCTGGCGCTGGACCGGCTGGGGCTGCCTGCGGACCAGGCCGCCTTCGTGGCCGGTTCGGGCTATGACCTGTTCGGCACCTCGGCCGTGGGCCTGCGCACCTTCTGGCACAACCGCGTGGGTCTGTCACGGCCCGATGGAGCGCCTGCCGCCGAAGCTGAAGCTTCCACGCTGGCCCCCGCCTTGCCCTGGCTGCGCGGCTTTGCCGCAGGCCGCTGACTGTGCCAAGTCTTTTTCAGGAGCCGCCATGCAAGACACCCTTTTGACGCTGGACACGCCCGCTGCCGTGATCGACCTCGACCGCATGCAGCGCAACATCGCCCGCATGCAGCAGCGCATGGACGCGCAGGGCGTGCGCCTGCGCCCCCATGTGAAGACCAGCAAGAGCGTGCCCGTGGCCGCCGCGCAGCGTGCGGCCGGGGCCTCGGGCATCACGGTCTCCACCTTGAAGGAAGCCGAGCAGTTCTTTGCGGCAGGCACCACAGACATCCTCTATGCAGTCAGCATGGCGCCGCACCGCCTGCCGCAGGCCCTGCAACTGCGCCGGCGCGGCTGCGATCTCAAGCTCATCGTGGACAGCGTGGCGGCGGCCCAGGCCATTGCCGCGTTCGGCCGCGAGCAGGGCGAGGCCTTCGAGGTGTGGATAGAGATCGACACCGACGGCCACCGCTCCGGCGTGGGCGCAGACGATACGCCGCTGCTGCTGGCCATTGGTCGCACGCTGCACGACGGCGGCATGCGCCTGGGCGGCGTGCTCACGCATGCGGGCTCCAGCTACGAGCTGGACACGCCCGAGGCGCTGCAGGCCCTGGCCGAGCGCGAGCGAGCCGGCTGCGTGCAGGCTGCCGAGGCCCTGCGCGCGGCCGGCCTGCCCTGCCCCGTGGTCAGCGTGGGCTCCACGCCCACGGCGCTGGCGGCCAGCCGGCTGGACGGCGTGACCGAGGTGCGCGCAGGCGTCTACGTGTTCTTCGACCTGGTGATGCGCAACATCGGCGTGTGCACGGCCGAGGACGTGGCGCTGTCGGTGCTGGCCACCGTGATCGGCCACCAGGCCGACAAGGGCTGGGCCATCGTGGATGCGGGCTGGATGGCCATGAGCCGCGACCGCGGAACGGCCCGGCAGAAACAGGATTTCGGCTACGGCCAGGTCTGCGACCTGCAGGGGCGGGTGATGCCGGGCTTCGTGCTCACGGGCGCCAACCAGGAGCACGGCATCCTGGCGCGCGCCGACGGCAGTGCCGAGGCCGACATCGCCACGCGCTTTCCCCTGGGCACGCGGCTGCGCATCCTGCCCAACCATGCCTGCGCCACGGGCGCGCAATTCCCTGCCTACCAGGCGCTGGCGGCAGATGGCTCGGTGCAAACCTGGGAGCGGCTCCATGGCTGGTGAAAGCGGGATCGATCTGCGCCATGCATCGCCGAACCTGCCTGCGCCGGGCGGCCACTACAGCCACACGGCCACGGGCCAGGGGCTGGTCTTCGTGTCAGGGCAACTGCCCATACGGCCCGACGGCACGCGCCTGGTGGATGCCGGTTTCGAGGACCAGGCCCGGCAGGCGCTGGCCAACCTGGCAGCGGCGCTGGAGCTGGCCGGCAGCGGCGTGCCGCGGCTGCTGCAGGTGCGCGTGTACCTGGACGACATGGCGCACTGGCCGGCCTTTGACCGCATCTACGCGGACTGGGCCGGCACGCACCGGCCCGCGCGCGCCGTGGTACCCACGGGGGCGCTGCATTTCGGGTTGAAGGTGGAGATCGAGGCCGTGGCGCTGGCCTGAGAAGGCGTTCCGGCCGGGGGGGGCCGGCTGCCGCTACTTCAGCCAGCCGCGCTTGCGGAAGTAGAGCATGGGCCCCACGGCGCTGAGCACCATGAGCCCGATGACGTAGACGTAGCCGAACTCCCAC
The DNA here is from genome assembly GCF_020523835.1 of Delftia sp. Lp-1. Taxonomy (NCBI): domain Bacteria; kingdom Pseudomonadati; phylum Pseudomonadota; class Betaproteobacteria; order Burkholderiales; family Comamonadaceae; genus Delftia; species Delftia sp. Lp-1. The sequence continues at coordinate 353,100 of NZ_JAJALJ010000003.1, forward strand.
TCCAGCTCGGGCATGAAGCGGAAGTTCATGCCGTAGACGCTGGCGATCAGCGTGGGGGGCAGCAGGGCCACGCTGGCCACCGAGAAGATCTTGATGATCTTGTTCTGGTTGATGTTGATGAAGCCGACCGTGGCATCCATCAGGAAGTTGATCTTGTCGAAGAGGAAGGCCGTGTGGCTGTCCAGCGATTCGATGTCGCGCAGGATCTGGCGCGCTTCCTCGAACTGCTCGGCATTGAGCATCTTGGAACGCATCATGAAGCTGACGGCGCGGCGCGTGTCCATGACGTTGCGGCGGATGCGGCCGTTCAAGTCTTCCTGGCGCGCAATGGCGCCCAGCACCTCGCGGGCCACGTCGTCGGTCACGTCGCCGGACAGCACCATCTGGCTGGCTTTTTCGAGGTCGTCGTAGATGCGCTCCAGCGTGTCGGCCGAGTATTCGGCGTCGGCGTCGAAGAGCTTGAGCAGCACGTCCTTGGCCTCGTCGATCAGGCCCGGCGCGCGGCGTGCGCGCATGCGCAGCAGGCGAAAGACGGGCACGTCCTCGTCGTGGATGGAGAAAAGTACGCCGCAGCTGCGCAGGTTCTTGTTGTGCTCGTTGACGATGAAGGCCACGCGCACCGAACGCGGGTCCTCGTCATCGTCGATCAGGAAGTCGCTGCGGATGTGCAGCTCGCCGTTGTCTTCTTCGTAGAAGCGGGCCGATTCCTCGATGTCGTCGTCCATCGCATCCTCGGGGATGGACAGCTCGTAGTGCTGCTTGATCCAGCGCTTTTCCTCGACTGTGGGCGATTCCAGGTCCACCCAGATCGGCTTGAAGCGGGACAGCTCCTCCAGCGACTCGATCTCTTCTTGAACCAGGCGGCCATTGGCCAGCGTAAAGATGTTGAGCATAGGCTCACTCCAGGTGTTCTTCTCAGGCGTGCGGGGTATCGGAGGTGCTTTCAACCCCACAGGCCAACCGGGAGTTGAAAGCTACCAACTGGGGTAGGTTTCCACGGAGCTTTCTCCAAGATGCAAAGCGTTGGATTATGCAGCGTTGCGCTGCAACATGCGGGCCGGCTGCGCTATTCGGAAGCGGCTCCAGGGGGCATCTGGCGGCCTGTCACAAAAGCCTGCGCATGGCACAGGTCGGCCCAGGCGCCGGCCTTGGCCTGGGGGGCGCGCAGCAGGTAGTTGGGGTCGTAGCTGACCACGGCCGGCACGCCCGCAATGCGGTGCGGCTCGGCACGCAGGCGGCCCAGCGCCTCCTGGCGCTGCAGCACGGCGCGCGCCGTGGCCAGGCCCAGCACCAGCACGCAGGCCGGACGCAGATCGCGCAGCAGCGCCTCCAGCGATGGCTGCAGCGCCGGGACCTCGGGCGCCTCCTGTCCTTCGGCGGCAGGCTGCACGCGGTGCAGGGCGGCGCTGTACAGGCGCGGATGGTCCTGCAGGTTCAGCGCGCGCAGCATGTTGTCCAGCAGCCGGGCCGCGTCGCCTTCCAGCGCAGTGCGCGCGCAGTCGGGGCCGGGACGCTGGGCGGGTGGCAGGGGCAGGGAGTTGGCGGGCGGCTCCAGCAGGATCAGCCAGCCGCCTTCGCCGCCATCACCGGCAGGCGGGGTTGCCGCATACACGGGCCGCACGGGGCCCAGCCGCCAGCCCAGGCCCGGGGCGCCGGCCACGGGCTGCTGCACGTAGCGGCGCGGCGGGCGTTCGCGTTCGGGGATGACGGGTGCTGGAGAGGCGTGCACGGGTGCGGGAGGCGGTGGCGCCTGGACAGGCGCCGGTGCAGCAGGCGTCGGGGGGGGCGCCTCCTGCACGGGCGGCGGCACGGGGCGGGCCACCGGCGGATCTGCCAGGGGCGCCGCTGCAGGCGCATCGGCGGGCGCAGCCAGGGCCTCGGACAGCACGGCGGGTGCGGTCTCGGGCTCGGGCAGCCAGACGGTGATGCCCATGGCGTACAGCATGGCCCGCTGGCGGGTGTCTAGATTCAGGGCCATAGCTTGAGGCTCATGAGCACGGCATGCTCGCGCGGGCCGTCGTGCATGGGGTAGTAGTTCTTGCGCAGGCCCACCTCCTGGTAGCCATGCGCGGCGTAGATGCTGCGTGCGCGGACATTGCTCTCGCGCACTTCCAGCCAGATCCATTGGGCCTTGCGCTGGCGCGCCCACAGGGCCAGCGCGTCCAGCAGGATGCGGGCCCAGCCCTGGCGCTGGCGCGACGGGGCCACGGTGATGTTGAGCAGGTGGACCTCGTCGAGCACGATCATGGCGACGAAGTAGCCCACCAGTTCGCCCCGGGCATCGACCAGCAGCTGCGCTTCATTGCCGGCCGCCATGGCATCGATGAAGTTGCCACGGGACCAGGGATGCGAGTAGGCCTGCTGCTCCACGGGCAGCAGCATGTCGAGCGACAGCACGTTCAGCGGCTCGAAGCGCACGCTGTCCCGCTCCGGCGCCGGCGCCGGAGCCGGAGCCGGGGCGTCGGTCAGGGGCGGCTGCGGCCGCGAGGGCTGTGGCGTGTGCGTGCTCATGGTGAGGGTGGGGTGGCCTCTGGAGTGGGCGTGGCCAGGGCCAGCGCGGCGGCCGCCTTGGCAGCCTCCCGCTCGGCCGTGGTCTGCGCGACTTTATCGCGGATGTAGCGCGGCAGGGCCTGGTCGGCCGGCAAGGCGCGGTCGGCCGCCAGCAGGGCCGGGGCCAGGCGCAGCATGGCGGCGGCGGTGGGCAGGGCGGCCAGGTGGCTGGCCTGGGGCGCCAGGCGCTCGCCGTAGGCGGCCAGGGCGTTGCCGGCCACCACGGTGCCGGGCGGCAGTTGCAGGGCCTCGGGCGCGCACAGGCCGAAGTCGCCGCTTTGCTCGCCAATGTCGTTCCAGCGGCCGTCGCTCCAGTGATAGGCGGCGTGATAGACCTCGTTCATGCGCGCATCGATCACGGCGATGAGGTCGGTGCAGCCGTATTGCATGCGGGCCTGCTCGGCCACGGCCAGCAGGCTGTCCATGGGCAGCACGGGCACGCGGGCGGCAAAGGCCAGCCCCTGGGCCACGGAGCAGGCCGTGCGCAGGCCCGTGAACGAGCCCGGACCCCGGCCGAAGACGATGGCCTGCAGCTCGGCGAATTCCAGGCCGGCCTGGGCCATCAGCGCCAGGATGGCGGGGATCAGCTCGGTCGAGGTCTGCGGGCCGCCGGGGCCGCTGTGCTCCCAGACGGCATCGCCGCGCTGCACGGCGATGGAGAGGGTGTCGGTACTGGTGTCTAGGGCAAGAAGATTCATGGCTTGGGGCAGGCGGCGGTGCCGCAGCAAGTGCAGGATTATCGGTGCCCCGCCCGTCCCGCGCCCGGCAGGGCTGCAATGACCGGCGTAGACTTGCCGGCCATGTTGCATCTTTCGCCGTCTTCTTCCCTTATTTCCTCGATTTCCTCCGCCTTCTCACTCGGAACGCCGCGTTCACGCCGGGGCCTGGCGGCCGCGCTGCTGGCGGCGTCTGTCCTGCCCGGCGTGGCAAGCGCCCAGGCAGATGCGCCCACCTCGCCGGCCTCGCTGTCCACCAAGACTGCACGCGAAAGCCGGCTGCCCCCGGCCGTGGAGGCGGCGCTTGCGCGCGCCAAGCTGCCGCGCGAGGCGGTCTCGGCCCTGGTGGTCGAGGTCGATGGCCGGGCTGCCCCGCGCCTGGACTGGCAAAGCCACGTGGCCATGAACCCCGCCTCGGTCATGAAGCTGGTCACCACCTATGCGGCGCTGGACCAGCTGGGTCCCGCACATGTCTGGCGCACGCCCGTCTTCCTGGGCGGGCCGGTGCAGGACGGCGTGCTGCGCGGGCCGCTGTACATCCAGGGCCAGGGCGATCCCAAGCTCGTGATGGAGCGGCTGTGGCTGATGCTGCGTCGCCTGCAGGGCATGGGCATCAAGGTCATCGTGGGCGACATCGTGCTGGACCGCAGCGCGTTTTCCGTGAGCGGCCATGACGCGGCCACCTTCGACAACGAACCCTGGCGCCCCTACAACGTGGCGCCCGACGCGTTGCTGGTCAACTACAAGGCCGTGACCGTGGGCTTCACGCCCGACGCGGCGGCGGGCGTGGCGCGGCTGCAATACGATCCGCCGCTGGCCGGCATCCAGCAGCAGGAGACCGTGCCGCTGGCGCCGGCCGGCAGCGAGTGCGGCGACTGGCGCGCCCGGCTGCAGCTGGACATGGCCGACCCGCTGCGCATCGCCTTTGCCGGCCCGTTCCCGGCCAGTTGCGGCGACAAGAGCTGGTCGCTGGCGCCGGCCCAGCCCGAGGCCTTCGCGGCCCGCGCCATCGAGGGCATGTGGCGCGAGCTGGGCGGCAAGCTCACCGGCACCGTGCACGACGGCCGCGTGCCGGCCGGGCTGCAGCCAGCATTCCAGAACGAATCCCCTTCGCTGGCCGAGGTGGTGCGCGACATCAACAAGTACAGCAACAACGTCATGGCCCAGCAGGTGTTCCTGACCATGGGCATGCAGCGCACGGGCGTGGCCAGCTTCGAGTCCTCGCGCCAGGCCCTGGGCCAGTGGTGGCAGGCGCGCTGGGGCGCGGCCGAGCAGCCCGTGGCCGACAACGGCGCCGGCCTGAGCCGCGAGGCGCGCATCACCGCCTCGGGCCTGGGCCGCATGCTGCAGCAGGCCTGGGCCTCGCCGGTGATGCCGGAGTTCGTGGCCTCCATGCCCATCGTCGGCGTGGATGGCACGCTGCGCCGCAGCCTCAGCCGGGCCCAGGGCATGGCGCATCTGAAGACCGGCACGCTGCGCGATGCCTCGGCCCTGGCCGGCTATGTGGACGGGGCCAGCGGCCGCCGCTACGTGCTGGTGGCCATGGCCAACCACACCAACGCCCCGGCCGCGCGCGCGGCCTGGGATGCGCTGGTGGACTGGACGGCGCGCGACCGCTGATCGGGCGCCTTCGCGTCTTGTGCAGGGCCTGCTTTCGCAGGCCCTTTTTCATTGTTTTTCCAGCAAGGACGTTGTCCTACCCACGGGCCATGCGGCGATCCTTATCGTCTGTTCGCCCGCGTGCGAATTGCCTTGTCGGCGTGCGATTTCTATCCGTAGTTGCCCGGTGTCGCCAATGCGCAAGTGTCGTTACGATGGCTTTAGCAAAAAAGCACGGTCGTGCTATTCATAACACTTCACGGAGATTCCATCTTGGCAAATCGTTATCGAATCCTCGCGGCCGCTCTGGCCACGGCCGGCCTGCTGGCCGCTTGCGGCGGCGGCAGCGGCGCCGACACCACTCCCCGCGCCAAGATCACTTCCGTCAAGGTGATGGGCGACAGCCTCTCCGACAGCGGCACCTTCGGCTACAAGTTCACCGTCCAGAACGCCACGCTGACGGGCGCAGGCTCCAACCAGGTCTGGGCCGAGCGCGTGGCGGGCCTGTACAACATCTCCCTGTGCCCGCGTTTCAACGGCACGGCCTTCACGCCCAACACCTCGTGCAACAACTACGCCGTGGGCGGCGGCCGCATCAACTACACCAGCGCGCCCACGGCGCCCATCTCCATCACGCAGCAGATCCTGCTGGCCGGCGCGGCAGGCTTCACGGCCGATGACCTGGCCGTGATCGACGGTGGCGCCAATGACGCGGCCGATGTGATCGGCGCCTTCCTGGCCGCCTCCAGGGACCAGGGCGCCAACTTCAAGGCGCTGCTGTCCACCAAGATCGACGCGGCCACGCTGGGCGCGCTGCTGCAGCAGGGCCAGACCGGCATGGCCCAGGCCGGTGGCCTGTACATGCAGAACCTGGCCAAGGGCTTTGTCTCCAGCATCCAGACCAATGTGCTGGGCAAGGGCGCCACGCGCGTGGCCATCCTCAACGTGCCCGCCATCACGCTGACGCCGCGCTTCCAGCTGGTGCTGCAGTCCGTGGCCCAGCAGCAGGGCTCGGCCGCCGCCGCGCAGCTGGAGACCGTGTTCGACGGCTGGGTCAAGGCCTTCAACCAGCAGGTTGCCACCGGCTTCGCGGGCGAGAGCCGCGTGGCCATCATCGATTTCTACAGCGAGTTCCGCCAGCAGATGGCCGACCCCGCCCAGTACGCCTACACCAACGTGAAAAAGGCGGCCTGCCCTGCCACCGGCGTGGGCGCTGACGGCCTGCCCACCTACAGCTTCCCGACCTGCACCGAGGCCGCGCTGTCCGCCTCCATTCCCGTGGGCGAGACCAGCGCCAACTGGTGGAAGAGCTATGCCTTTGCCGACAGCTTCCACCCCACGCCCTATGGCCACCAGCAGATGAGCCAGCTGGCCTCCCGCACCCTGGCCCGTGCCGGCTGGCTGTGATCGCAGACACGCAGCACGAGGAGACACATCCATGAAGACATTCCTGCGTATCACCGCCGCCGTGGCCATGGCCACGGCCTGCATGGCCGCCACCGCCCAGTCCGCCGGCACCTGGAGCGTGCGCCTGGGCGCCACGCGCATCGATCCCCAGACCAGCAGCGGCTGGCTGAGCACGCCCAGCTTCCCAGACACCCGCGTGGACGTGAAGGCCAACAGCCAGCTCACGGGCGGCGTGACCTACATGGTCACCAACAACTGGGCCATCGACGTGCCCATGGGCCTGCCGTTCAAGCATGACTTCGTGGGCAATGGCGCCATCTCCGGCACGGGCAATCTCGGCCGCACCAAGGTGCTGCCCGCCACCGTGTTCGCGCAGTACCGCTTTGGCGAGGCCAATTCCGCCTTCCGCCCCTACCTGGGCCTGGGCGTGACCTATGCCAAGTTCTTCGGCGAGCGCACCACGGCCTCCCTCAACGGCCTGACCGGTGGCACGCTGGCCAACCCCACCACGGCCTCGGTGGACAGCAAATGGGGCCTGACGCCGCAGATCGGCTTCGTCTACAACTTCAACGAACGCTGGTTCCTGGACGTGGCCTACTACAAGAGCTTCCTGAAGACCACGGCGCACCTGTCCTCGGGCCAGAGCGTCTCGCTCAAGCTCAATCCGAATGTCTACGCCATCGGCATCGGATACCGCTTCTGACAGGTCGCAGTCCCCAAAGAAAAACCAGCCCGCGGGCTGGTTTTTTCATGGAGCGGGCCTGCGCCTACTTGGCCGTGGGCATCACGAATTCCGCGCCCTTGGGCGTGCTCTCGGGCCAGCGCTGCATGATGCTCTTTTGGCGGGTATAGAAGCGCACGCCTTCCTCGCCGTAGGCGTGCATGTCGCCGAACAGGCTGCGCTTCCAGCCGCCGAAGCCGTGCCAGGCCATGGGAACGGGAATCGGCACGTTGATGCCGACCATGCCGACCTCGATGCGGCGGCCGAACTCGCGCGCCACGTTGCCGTCGCGCGTGAAGCAGGCCACGCCGTTGCCGAACTCATGGTCGTTGACCAGCTGCACGGCCTCGGCGAAGTCCTTGGCGCGCACCACGGCCAGCACGGGGCCGAAGATCTCTTCCTTGTAGATGCGCATGTCGGGCGTGACATGGTCGAACAGCGTGCCGCCCAGCCAGAAGCCGCCCGAGGTGTCGGTGCCCGTGGCGGCGCCGGCCGCCTTGCCGTCGAAGCCCCGGCCATCGACCAGCAACTGCGCGCCTTCCTTGACGCCCAGGTCGATGTAGCCGCTGATGCGCTCGTGCGCGGCGCGGGTCACGATGGGGCCCATTTCCGCGGCCAGGTCCTCGCCGTCCAGCACCTTCAGGGCCTTGGTGCGCTCGATCAGGCGCGGCAGCAGCTGGTCGGCCACGTCGCCCACCAGCACGGCCACGCTGATGGCCATGCAGCGCTCGCCGGCCGAGCCGTAGCCGGCGCCGATCAGTGCGTCCACGGCCTGCTCGATATCGGCGTCGGGCATGACCACCATGTGGTTCTTGGCGCCGCCCAGGGCCTGCACGCGCTTGCCGTGGCGGGCCCCCGTCTCATAGATGTAGTTGGCAATCGGCGTGGAGCCGACAAAGCTCACGGCCTTCACCTGGGGATGCTCGATCAGCGCATCCACGGCTTCCTTGTCGCCCTGGACCACGTTGAACACGCCGTCGGGCAGGCCGGCCTGCTTGAGCAGGTCGGCGATCAGCAGCGAGGGCGTGGGATCGATGGGGCTGGGCTTGAGCACGAAGGTGTTGCCCGCCGCAATGGCCACCGGGAACATCCACATCGGCACCATCACGGGGAAGTTGAACGGCGTCACGCCCGCCACCACGCCCAGCGGCTGGCGCAGCGTCCAGTTGTCGATGCCGGTGGAGACCTGGTCGGTGAAATCGCCCTTGAGCAGTTGCGGAATGCCGCAGGCGAACTCCACGATGTCGATGCCGCGGCTGACCTCGCCCTGCGCATCGGTGAAGACCTTGCCGTGCTCGGCCGTGATGGCGTGGGCCAGTTCGTCCTTGTGCTGGTTGAGCAGTTCGAGGAAGCGGAACATCACGCGCGCCCGGCGCAGCGGCGGCGTGTCGGCCCACTTGGGGAAGGCCGCCTGGGCGGCCGCCACGGCGGCATCGACATCGGCGCGCGAGGCCAGGGCCACGCGGCCCGTGACCTGGCCAGTGGCCGGGTTGGTCACGTCCTGCTCGCGGCCGCTGGCACCTGCCGTGCGCTGGCCGTTGACGTAGTGGACGATGGAAGCGAAGGAGGTGTTTGCGGTGTTCATGCCGGCCAGTCTAGGAGTGCGCCTTCGGCCTGCCTAGGCGCTGCGCTTGAATTGATTGTTCATTTTGCTGAACAATCCCTGCATGGCAAATGAAAAACCCGATACCAAGGCCGAGGCCTTGTGGAGCCACCTGCACTGGCTGGTCGTGCTGGAGCAGCAAGGCAGCTTCACCTCGGCCGCCGCGCGCCTGGGCGTGAGCAAGGCGGCCATGAGCCAGCGCGTGGCCGAGCTGGAGCGCGCGGCCGGCGTGGCCCTGGTCACACGCACCACGCGCAGCGTGCGCCTGACCGAAGCGGGGCAGCGCCTGGTGGACGAGACGCGCGGCGCCTTCGAGCACATCGCCGACAGCTTTGCGGGCGTGCGCGACCTGGCGGCCGAGCCGCGCGGCCTGCTGCGCGTGACCGCGCCCGTGGCCTTCTCGCGTCAGCAGCTCATGCCCCGGCTGCCGGCCTTCCTGCGTGCCCATCCGCAGATCCGGCTGGAGCTGGACCTGTCTGACCACCTGCGCTCGCTGGCGATGGAGGGCTTCGACATCGCCGTGCGCCATGCCTCCACCCCGCCCGAAACCCATGTGGCCTGGGCGCTGGCGCCCACGCGCTCGCTGCTGGTGGCCAGCACGGACTACCTGGCCGCGCACGGCACCCCGGCCACCCCGCAGGACCTGGCCGCGCACCACTGCCTGCACTACCCGCGCACCCAGGGCGCCATGGCCTGGAGCTTCGTGCCCGCCGATGCCGGTGCGGACGCCGGTGCAGACGCCAGTGCAGACGCAGTACGCACCGTCGTGCCCGTGGCCGGCGGCTTTGCCGCCAACAACAGCGAAATGCTGCGCGACGCCGCCATGGCAGGCCTGGGCATCGCCCTGGTGCCCGACTTCAGCGCCCAGTCGGGCCTGGCCTCCGGCCACCTGCGCGAGGTCCTGCCCGGCTGGCGGCCTGTCGATGCCTTCGGCGAACACCTGTTCGCGATACGCCCCTACGCCAGCCACGTGCCGCGCGCGGTGGCGGTGTTCGTGGAGTTCCTGCGGGCGTCGTTTGCGGCGGGGTTCATTCGGTGAAGGCTGCTGCCCCTCAGGCCTTGATCCCCAGCTTGTCCACCAATTGCTTGAACACCGCGTTGTCGCGGTCGATCACGGCCTTGAATTCGGGCTGGTCAAGGTAGCCCTCTCCCATGTTCTGCTTGGCCATGGTTTCGCGCAGGGCGGGGTCCTTGAGGGTCAGGGCCATGGCCTTGCGCAGGGTCTGGACCACGGCGTCGGGCGTGTTGCGGGGCACGGCCAGGCCGCGCCAGCCGCCGATGAGCAGGTCGATGCCGCGCTCCTTGAGCGTGGGCACGGCTTCCCAGCCGGCCTGTATGCGCTGCTCGGCCATGATGGCCAGCGGGCGGATCTTGCCGGCCGCCACATAGGTGGCCACCTCCACGGGCGTGACGGCCACGGCCTCGATGTGGCCGCCCAGCAGGTCGAGCACGGCAGGGTTGGCGCCGCGGTAGGGCGCGTGGTTGAACTTCACGCCCACCTTGTCCTGCAGCGCGGCGGCGGCCAGGTGGCCCAGCGAGCCCGGGCCGGCATTGCCGATGCGCACGGCGGCCTCGTCCTTGCGCGCGGCGGCGATCAGTTCCTCGATGCTGCGATAGGGCGAGTCGGCACGCACGGCGATGGTGGCGGGGTCGGCATTCAGGCGGGCCACGGGCAGCACGGCGTCGGAGCTGATCTTGGTCAGCCCCATGTGCGGGATCATGGTCAGCTCGACGGTGATGATGCCGATCTTGTAGCCATCCGGCCGGGCATTGGCCAGTTCGGTCCAGCCCACGGCGCCGCTGGCGCCCGCGCGGTTGAGCACGATCAGGTCCTGCGGCAGGTGCTTGCGCGCCACCTCGGCCAGCGCGCGCGCCAGCACGTCGGTGCCGCCGCCAGCGGCAAAGGGCACGATGAGTTCAATGGGGCGCTGGGGCCAGGCGCCGGCCGGTGCCTGCGCCATGGCGGGCAGGACCGGCGTTGTGGCCAGGGCGGCCAGCGAGTGGATGAATTGGCGGCGGGATGCGAGGGTCATGGCTTGTCTCCGGGATCTTTTTTATGTGGCGATGTCTGCGCTTCAATCCATTTTGATGTTGGCGGCCTTGATCACGCCGCTCCACAGCGCCTGTTCCGAGCGCACGAAGCCTGCGAACTGCTGCGGCGTCATCTCCATGGGCTGTATGCCGATCTCTTCGAGCTTGGCACGCGTTTCGGGGTGGCGCAGGGCGGTGGCCAGGCTTTTGTTCAGGCGCTCGGTGAGCGCGGGGCTCAGGTGGGCGGGGCCGACGAAGCCCTGCCAGGCATAGGCTTCGAAGCCGGGCACGCCGGCTTCGGCCATGGTGGGTAGGTCGGGCAGGATGGGCAGGCGCTGGGGCGTGGCCACGGCCAGCACGCGCAGCTTGCCCGCGCGGATGGCCGAGATGCTGGGCGGCAGGTCCACGAACATGGACTGGATCTGGCCGGCCATGAGGTCCTGCAGCGCCGGGGCCGAGCCCTTGTAGGCCACGTGCAGGATCTGGGTGCCCGTGCGCTGCTTGAACAGCTCCAGCGCCACGTGCAGCGGCGAGCCCGGGCCCGACGAGGCCGAGGAGATGCCGCCCGGCTCCTTGCGCGCCATCGCCAGGAATTCCTGCACGTTCTTCGCAGGGAAGGACGGATGCACGGCCAGCACCAGCGGCATGCGGCCCAGGCCGCCGATGTAGCTGAAGTCCTTGCCCGCGTCATAGCTCAGGCGCGCATACATGGCGGGGTTGAAGGCCAGCGTGCCCGAGTCGGCCGTGCCCAGCGTGTAGCCATCGGCCGGGGCGCGTGCGATCAGCGTGGCGCCGATGATGCTGGCCGCGCCGGGACGGTTGTCCACCACCACGGGCTGACCCAGGTCCTTGCCCATCTGCACGGCCAGCTGGCGCGCGATCACGTCGGTGGTGCCGCCCGGTGCGTAGGGCACCACCCATTTGACGGGCTGGGTGGGCCAGGCTGGCGCACTCTGGGAGGACGGGGCTGGGGTGGATTGCGCCTGGGCGGTGCCCATGCCCAGCGTCAGCAGGGCGCAGGAAAGCCAGGCCTGGCGGTGCAGGGCCATTGAGTTGAACAGCATTTTTTGTCTCCGGTGGTTTTTATGGGTGTCTGTTGCGCCGTGCGTCAGCGCGGCCGCAGCATCCATTCGTGCGCGGGGTCGTTGCGGAAGGCCCAGCGCCGCTCGGGCCCGGCCATGGTGTTGAGGTAGTAGAGGTCGTAGCCGTGCGGGGCCACGCAGGGGTGGTAGCCGCGCGGCACCATCACGGTGTCGCGGTGCTCCACCGCCATGGCTTCGTCGATGCTGCGGTCATCGGTGTAGACGCGCTGGAAGGCAAAGCCCTGGCTGGGGTTGAGCAGGTGGAAGTAGGTCTCCTCCAGCACGGTCTCGGCGTCCGGCGCAGCGGGGTCGGCGCTGTCGTGCTTGTGCGGCGGATAGCTGGACGAGTTGCCTGCGGGCGTGATGACCTCGACCACCAGCAGGGACTCGGCCGCCTCGGTCTCGGGCAGGATGTCGCAGACATGGCGCGTGTTGCTGCCCTGGCCGCGCACGCTGCGCCGCATGCTTTCGGGCGCGATCACGCGCGTGGCGTGGCGGCCCGTGGCGGGTGCGGCGCTCAAGGCAATGTCGGCCGGGCCACGCGCCGTGATGCGCAGGCTTTGGCCGGGCGGCACGTAGACGGCCGTGGGCGCACTCTCCTCGAACACGCTGGCGCGGCTGCCCAGGGCGCTGAACGCCTGGCTGCCGACCTGCACATCCACCTGGCCGGTGAGCACGGTGATGCAGTATTCGAGCGGGCCGGTGGACAGCGCCTCCTGCTCGCCTGCCTGCAGCCTCAGGGCCTTGAAGTGGATGTGCTTCCAGCCCGCGCTGGCGGGCGTGATGTCGGTGACGATGCGGCCGGGCGCGGCCTTGACGAGAAGGCTCATGCCGCGGCTCCTTCGGTGATGTCCTGGCGCGCGGCCACGCGGCTGGCATCCCAGCCCGCGATCAGCGCGCGGAAGTTGGCGGCGACGGCATCGCGCAGCGCGGCGTCGTCCAGCTCGTTGCGCAGCCACTGCAGCGCGGGTCCGGCCCAGACGCTGCGGCCGATCATGAAACCCTTGACCACGGGCGCCCGCGCCTGGGCAAAGCCCTGCACCAGTTGCTCCACGGGCTGGGACAGGCCCAGGATCACGGCGCCCCGGCACCAGGGATCGCGTTCGTTCACCAGGGCGTCCAGCGCCTCCCAGCTCTCGCGCGCCATGGTGCCGACCTTCCACCATTCGGGCTTGAGGCCCAGGTCGTAGAAGTGGCGTATGGCGCGCAGCACGGCCTCGCCCCGGTCGTCGGGCGCCAGCGTGTCCTTTGGCGGGATCACTTCCAGCAGCAGCTCATGGCCGCTGGCGCGCGTGGCGGTCCAGACCTGCTGCAGCCAGGCATCCTGCTCGGCGCGCAGTGCGGGCGTGTCGTCGGGGTGGTAGAAGACCAGGCATTTGACGGTATGGCTTTGCGGCCAGTGCAGCAGCTCGGAAGCCAGCGAGTCCATGCCGTCAAAGCGCAGCGGGCGCGAGCCCGGCAGCTCGATGGGCCGGCCTATCCACCAGCCGCGCCCCGTGGCGTCGTGCAGCGCGGCCTCGCCCAGGTGATGGCGGCCGTCGATCAGCACGCCCATGCGGCCCGCATTGCCCGGATCGCGCTCGACCTGGGCGACCACCTCGTTGATCAGCCGCTTGAGCGGGCGCAGCCGCGCGGGCGCTGCGCCGGCCTCGCGCGCCAGATCGTCGAACTGGCTGCGGTGGTCATAGGCCAGCACGCACAGCGCGGGCCACTGCGGCCGCGCGCGGCTGACGCGGTGCAGGTGGGACAGCTCGGGGTCCTGGTCGGGACGCGGATGGCGGTGGCCCGAGAACCAGTGCGCCAGCTCGGCCTGCGTGGGCATGGCCGGCGCGCAGCCATGGCGCGAGACCACGATGGCGCCGCAGGCGTTGGCAATCGCCGCAGATTCCTCCAGGCTCTTGCCGCGCAGCAGACCCGACAGCAGGCCCGAGGCAAAGGCATCGCCCGCGCCCAGCACATTGAGCACTTCCACGCGCTCGCCCAGCACCGTGGGCGCATCGGCGATCGCATCGGGCACCTCGCCCTCGATCAGCGAGCAGCCCAGCGGCCCGCGCTTGACCACGAAGACGGCGCGGCTGCATTCGCGCACGCGGCGCAGGCTGGCGATCAGGTCGCCCTCCACGCCGCCGGCGATCAGCCATTCCTCTTCGGTGCCGATGATGAGTTCGAACTGGCCCAGCTCGGCCTGCAGCCTGCGGCTGACCTCGGCGCTGGCCACATAGCGTATCTCGCCGTCGCCGCGCGAGGCCAGGCCCCACAGCACGGGCCGGTAGTCGATGTCCAGCACGCGCACCAGGCCGTGGCGGCCTGCCATCTCCAGTGCCTTGCGGCTGGCGGCCAGCACGCCGGGTGCGCTCAGGTGGGTGCCCGTGATGGCCAGGCAGCGGCAGCGGGCCAGGAACGCCTCGCTGATGGCCTCGGCGTCCAGGGCCATGTCGGCGCAGTTCTCGCGGGCGAAGAGCAGGGGGAAGGTCTCCTGGTCCTTGATGCCCAGCAGCACCATGCCGGTCAGGCGCTGGGCATCGACCTGCACCTGGCTGGTGTCGCAGCCCTCGCGGCGCAGCGTCTCGACCAGGAAGCGGCCATTTTGTTCATCGCCCACGCGCGAAATCATGGCCGAGCGCAGCCCCAGGCGCGCCGTGCCGAAAGCCATGTTGCCGGAGGAGCCGCCCAGGTACTTGGCAAAGCTGCTGGCCTCCTCCAGGCTGCAGCCGATCTGCTGCGCGTAAAGGTCCACGGCCAGTCGGCCCAGGCAGGCCACGTCCAGCGGCCGGTCGGAGGGAAAGTTCAGCATGCTCATCGTCATAGGCCTGTGCGTTGCGGACACCCGCGTGCGGGCCTGTCCATAATCGTTGCGTGCATCCGATCATAGATCGAAATAGAAAAAGTTTTCCATATATATGAAAAATAGAAAAACCCTTGGCGATGCAGGCGCCCCCTCGCTGGCCGGCCCCTACGCCGACCGCGCCGCCTTCCTCACCGTGCTGCGCGAAGGCTTCGAGGCCCTGAGTCGCCAGCTCAAGGCCATCGGCCGCCATGTGGAAATGCAGGGCGATCGCCTGGCCTTCGACGGCATCCAGGCCACGGCCGAGCAATGTGGCGTGCAGCCTTCGGCCGTGGTGCGCTTTGCCAAGCATTTCGGGTTCTCGGGGTACTCGGAACTGCAGGCGCTGTTCCGCGCCGATGCGGCGCGCCAGCTCTCGGCCCAGCATGACTACCAGGACCGCATCCGGGGCCTGATCGCCTCGGGCAACGAGCCACGCAGCAGCGCGCGCCTGGCGCACGAGGTCATCGAAGGCAGCATCGAAAGCCTGCAGGCCCTGCAGCGCGGCCTGCCGCCCGAGCAGTTCGAGGCGGCGGTGGACCTCATGCTGGATGCCCCCTCGCTGTGGCTGGCCGCCTCGCGCCGGGCCTTCCCCGTGGGCGCCTACCTGGCATATGCACTGCAGCACACCGAAAAGCCCGTGCACTGGCTGCACGGCCTGGGCGCCATGCAAAAGGGCGAGCTGCGCGCGCTGGCGCCCGGCGACGTGATGCTGGCCGTCTCCTTCGAGCCCTATGCGCCCGAAACGCTGGAGGTGGTGGACGCAGCGCTGGCACGCGGCGCGCGCCTGCTGGCGCTGACCGACAGCCAGCTCAGCCCCCTGGCATCCCGCGCCACCGTCACCCTGCTGGCCCAGGACGCAGCCACCTTCGGCTTTCGCTCCCTGACCAGCACGCTGACCCTGGCGCAGTCGCTGTTCCTGGCGCTGGCCTACCGGATGGAGCTGGCGTACGAGCCGTCCCGCAAGCCTTAGAAGAGGGTGTTGGTGTCAGCCGGCCGCCGCCGCGCGCAGCAGCCGGTCGCGCACGCCTTCCCAGTCCGGCGTGTCGGGCGGGGTCTCGATCCAGATCAGCCTGGCGCCGACTTCATCGAAGTCGCGCAGGGCGCCGAACAGCTCGCGCGCGGTGGCGGCGGCGTCGGCGGGCATGGCGCGCAGCGTGACGGCGCGCGATGCAGTGCGCAGCGGTGTGCGGTGGTAGACGGCCAGGTTCCTGGCGTCGGCGCCCAGCACGTCCAGCCCGGCCTGCAGCTGCTTTGCGTCCATGAGGCGCACCTGGGCGTTGGGCGCGTAGTGGGCCAGCAGGGTGCCGGAGGCGCGTGGCGTGTTTTCCTGCAGCTCTTCCTTGGACAGGGGGCGCTGGCCGCAGGCGCGCTCGATATCGTCGCGCGTGATGGCGCCGGGGCGCAGCAGCACGGGCACGCCGCGCGTGCAGTCCACGATGGTCGATTCAATCCCCACTTCGCAGGCGCCGCCGTCCAGCACCAGCAGCGTGTCGCCGAACTCGCCGGCCACATGGGCCGCCGTGGTGGGGCTGACGCGGCCGAACTTGTTGGCGCTGGGCGCCGACACGCCCCAGACGGGCGGCTGCAGCTGCTGGCAGGCGGCCAGCACGGCATGGGCGACGGGATGGGAGGGGCAGCGCAGGCCCACGCTGTCCTGGCCGCCGGTCGAGGCCCGGGCGGCCTGGGGCAGGCGCGGCAGGATCAGGGTCAGCGGGCCGGGCCAGAAGGCGTCGATCAGCTGCTGCGCGAACAGCGGCACTTCACGTGCGTAGCGCGTGATGGCGCCGCTGTCGGCCACATGCACGATGAGCGGATGGTTGGGTGGCCGGCCCTTGGCGGTGAAGATCTGCGCGACGGCCGCGTCGTTGTCGGCATCGGCCGCCAGGCCGTAGACGGTTTCCGTGGGCAGGCCCAGCAGTTCGCCGCGCTGCAGCGCCTGTGCGGCGGCCTGGACAGAGGCCGCCAGCGTTCCATCAAGAATCATCGCGCGGGCCTTCAGAACGGCTCTATACCCAGGATGGCAGCGGCCTGCAGGGCGGTGGAGCGCACGGCCTCGGGCGAGGGTCCGGTGACGTTCAGGTGGCCCATCTTGCGGCCGCGCTTGGCGTCGTGCTTGCCGTACAGGTGCAGGTGGCAGCCGGGCAGGGCCAGGACCTGGTCCCAGGCCGGCGCCTTGGCCTGTTCGCCGTCCTTGAACCACAGGTCGCCCAGCAGGTTCAGCATGATGGACGGGCTGTGCTGGCGCGGCTGCGTCAGCGGCAGGCCGGTCATGCAGCGCACCTGCAGCTCGAACTGCGAGACATCGCAGGCGTTCTGGCTGTAGTGGCCGCTGTTGTGCGGGCGCGGCGCGATCTCGTTGACCACGAGCATGCCGTCCTGCAGCACGAAGAATTCGACGCAGAGCACGCCCACGTAGTCCAGGCCGTCGGCCACGGAGCGTGCGGCGGCCAGCGCCTGCTCGACCTGAGCCTGCGGCAGGTTGCCTTCGTAGACTTCGGTGACGGAGAGGATGCCTTCGCGATGCAGGTTGCGCTGCACGGGCAGGTTGACCATGGAGCCGTCACGGCCGCGCGCCACGATGACCGAGCATTCATGGGCCAGCGGCAGCATTTTTTCCAGCACGCAGGCCACGCGGCCCAGTTGCTCCCAGGCGGTGGCCAGCTCGGCGGCGTTCTTCACGCGCACCTGGCCCTTGCCGTCGTAGCCCATGCGCGCGGTCTTGAGGATGCCGGGCAGCAGGCTGGCGTGCACGGCCGCCAGCTGGGCGGGCGTCTCGATCACCGCATAGGGCGCGCAGGGCACGCCGCAGCGCACGAAGTGGGCCTTCTCCTGGGCGCGGTCCTGGGCAATGGCCACGGAGGAGCCGGCCGGCGAGACCGGCCGCTGGGCGGCCAGCAGGTTCAGCGCCGCGGCGGGCACGTTCTCGAATTCGGTGGTGACGGCGGCCGACAGGCGCGCCAGTTCGGCCAGGCCCTGCGGGTCTTCGTAGCCGGTACGGATGTGGTGGTGGCTGACCAGGCCGGCAGGGCTGGTCGGGTCGGCGTCGAGCACGGCCGTGAAATAGCCCATGGCCTGGGCCGATTGCACGAACATGCGGCCCAGTTGGCCGCCACCCAGCACGCCCAGCGTGGCGCCCGGCAGGATCACATCTGCGCTCATACGGCCACCGGGGGAAGCGTCATCGCGCGCGCTGCGGCGGTCTGCTCGGCGCGGAAGGCTTCGAGCCTGGAGCGCAGGGCCGGGTCCTCATTGGCCAGCAGGGCTACGGCGAAGAGGGCCGCATTGGCCGCACCGGCCGCGCCGATGGCAAAGGTGGCCACGGGCACGCCCTTGGGCATCTGCACGATGGAGTGCAGCGAGTCCACGCCCTGCAGGTGGCGGCTGGCCACGGGCACGCCGAGCACGGGCACCACGGTCTTGGCGGCAATCATGCCGGGCAGGTGGGCAGCGCCCCCCGCACCCGCGATGATGGCCTTCAGGCCACGGCCGGCAGCGGCCTCGGCGTAGGCGAACATGTCGTCGGGCATGCG
This sequence comes from Delftia sp. Lp-1, assembly GCF_020523835.1. Lineage (NCBI taxonomy): Bacteria > Pseudomonadati > Pseudomonadota > Betaproteobacteria > Burkholderiales > Comamonadaceae > Delftia > Delftia sp. Lp-1. Next base: position 371,166 of record NZ_JAJALJ010000003.1, read on the forward strand.
GTGGGCCGAGACGACCTGGGCTTCATGGGCGATGCCAAATTGCTGAAGAATGGCAACTGCGTGCTGCATGGTCTCCCAGTCGCTGCTGGAGCCCATGACCACACCGATCTGGATGGAGTTCATGTCGTGAGGGCGCCTGCGGCCCGGCCTAGTGGAACCCGCGATTTTACTTTTTTAGTCCTAATTCGCGTAATCCATGCGCCAAATCACCGCACAGCCGTGTGCTGCTCGCGCGCAAAACCCAGAACGCGCTGGCGAAACACATGGGCCAGCCAGGCCAGGGCCAGCCCCACCTGCACGGCCAGCGACAGCCACATTCCGCTGGTGACGGGCTTTGTCAGGCCGGCTGCCAGCGGCTGGGCCAGCACGGCGGCATCGGCCCCGGCCAGGCCAAAGGCCAGCAGCGGCAGCACGATGTTGACCAGCAGCCAGGTGACGGCAAACGCGGCCAGCGGCGACTTGATGCGCCCGGCCAGCAGGGAAAAGCCCGTGGCCAGCGCGGCATCGCGCAGCAACTGCGCCGCGGCCAGCGCCGCCAGTTGGGCCGCGCCCGGCACGAGGGGCTGGCCGCCCGCGGGCCACAGCAGCCACAGCGCGCAGGCCAGCACGGCCAGCAGCCAGCTCACGGGCCACAGCGGCAGCGCTTCGAGCGCGCCACGCCAGCGCCCCTGCAGCACGCACCACTGCACCTGGCGCCAGCTGCGCAGGCCCTCGTCCATGCCGTGCAGGCAGACATAGGCCGTGCCCGCCAGCGCCAGCCCGGTGGTCCAAGCGAAGAAGGAGGCCGGGCCGGGGCCCTGCAACTGCATTGCATCGAGGTGCATGCCTCCGAAGGCCAGGCCCGCCACGCACAGGCCCAGCGGCCAGGCCCAGGGCAGGGTGCGCACATCCAGCCGCGTGCACAGCAGCCGCCACAGGGCCAGCAGGCCCAGCCCCAGCGCGATGGCGCCGAACAGGTAGATGGCGCCGCGCCCGTGCAGCGGCACGGACCACCACAGCACAGGGCGGCCTTCTTCGCGGCCCAGCTGCTCGGTCAACCGGCCCAGGATAGGTCCGGGCAGCACCATCACGAACAGCAGCGGCACCAGCACGAAGCGGATGCGGCGCGCGGGCTGCTCCTTCGGCCCCCAGCCCATGAGCACGGAGTGCATGCTCCAGGCCTGCAGGGCCAGGCCCCACAGCACGGCCTGCAGCACGGCGTGCACGCCCCAGGCCAGCCCACCCGGCTGGCCCGCCGAGGTGGCCAGCACGGCCAGCGCGCACCACAGCATGTACAGCCAGGCCGCCAGCGGGGCGCCCAGCAGCTTGCCCCAGGCCATCTGCCAGGGCGTCAGGGCCGACAGGCGCTGCCAGTCCCAGGTGTGCTGGTGCGCTTCTTCGTTGAGGCCGCGCCCGGCCAGCACGCTGCCCAGGCCGGCCGCGGCGATCCACATGCCGATCAGGGCGGCGACCAGCAGGGCATGCAGGCGGTCTTCGGGCTGGACCAGAACCATTGGCGTGGCCAGCAGCAAGGCGGTGAGCAGCAGGCTCCAGCCCAGTTGGGCGGGCCGCCAGTTGAGCCAGAGCTGGCGCTGGAATTCCGGGTTGTGCGTCATGGCTGCTCCGCAGGGGTGAGGGGGGCTGCGGCCTGCAGGCCGCGTGCGTAGCGGTCCTGCAGGCGCTCGCGCACAGGCGCCAGGCTGGCCACGGGCAGGCCGGCGCCAACCAGGCGTGCCAGCAGGTCGGCGCGTTCGCGCGGCAGGGTGGGCAGCCACAGCTGCAGATGCACCAGGCCCTGGTCATCGGGCGGCGGCACAGGGGTGTCGGGAAGGACCAGATGCAGTTGCCGTGCCAGCGACCCGGCCGAGGCACCCGGGGGCGGTGCCAGCTCCAGCGCGTACAGCGCCAGCGGCACATCGCCGCCGGCGGCCGGCGCCTGAATGCCGCCGTGCAGGGCCTCGTGGCTTTCCACGCGGCCGCCGCGCAGGCTCAGGATGTGGGTGCAGTACTCGTCCAGTTCGCTGAGGATGTGGCTGGAGACGATCAGGGTCATGCCCTGGGCCTGCAGCGCCCGCATCAGCTGCGACAGGCTGGCGCGGGCCTCGGGGTCCAGGCCGCTGGCCGGCTCGTCCAGCAGCAGCACGCGCGGCTGGTGGACGATGGCCTGGCCAATGGCCACGCGCTGGCGCTGGCCGCGAGACAGCTCGGTGGGCAGGCGCTCCAGCAGATCGGCCAGGCCCAGCTGCCCGGCCACGTGCGCCACGCGCTGGGGCGCCTCGGACGGGGGCACGCCCATGGACAGGGCCGCGTACTGCAGGCAGCGCCGCACGCTCAGGCGGTCATAGAGGCCGAAGAAATCCGACAGATAGCCCAGGTGCCGGTGCACTTCGCGGGGCTGCTCCTGCACCGCAATGCCATGCACCTCGACCTGGCCCGACAGCGGCTGGTCCAGCCCGGCGATGCAGCGCATCAGCGTGGATTTGCCGGCGCCGTTGGGCCCCACCAGGGCCGTGACGGTGCCTGCGGCGATATGGACGCTGACGCCATCGAGCGCGCGGTGGCCGGGGTACTCGAACACCAGCTGCGAAACCTTGATCAAGGCGAGCCCTCCCTCATTGCGTTGATGGCAGGCCGCAATGGCGGCACAGCGCGCCAATATAGCCCAGCGCTGCCGCGCCGTGCCCTCGGCCGGGCGGCTTGAAATGCGCGCAGCCTGCTCCCATCTGGGGTGGCTGCCGCCCATGGCGTTCACGCCCTGGGCCTTGGAATTGCTGGAGAATCACACGGTCCGCATCGGAGGCATTCGGCCGCCGAGCTCCGAACCGCCACAGTCCGCGCGCCCTGGCCGCGCGCCTTGCCACAGGGTCTGATCACATGATTGATGTCACCATTGAGAATTTCGAAGCCGAAGTCGTCGCCGCCTCCATGCAGGTGCCGGTGCTCGTCGACTTCTGGGCGCCCTGGTGCGGCCCGTGCAAGACGCTGGGCCCCATCCTGGAAAAGCTCGAAGTGGCCTACGAAGGCCGCTTCAAGCTGGTCAAGATCGACTCCGACCAGGAGCAGCAACTGGCCGGCATGTTCGGCATCCGCTCCATCCCGACCTGCATTCTGATGATGGGCGGCCGCCCCGTGGACGGCTTCATGGGCGCGCAGCCCGAAGGCAAGCTGCGCGAGTTCCTCGACAAGCACCTGCCCTCGGAAGGCGAGCTGGCCGCCGAGGCCGAAGCCGACGAGGCCCACCAGTTGCTGGAAGCCGGCGACACCCAGGCCGCCCTGCAAAAGCTGGCCGACGCCCTGGCCGCCGACCCGGCCAACGACGATGCGCGCTTCGACTACGTGCGCCTGCTGATCGCCACGGGCGGCTACGAAGAGGCCGGCGCCCTGCTGGCCGAGCCGCTCAAGCGCATTCCCCAGGCCACGCGCTTCGAGGCGCTCAACCAGTGGCTGCAGTGCATGCTGTTCGTGCACAACGACGAGCGTGGCAACTGGGAGTTTGCGCAGTTCGACGCCGTCATCGCGCAGAACAAGCGCGACTTCGACACCCGCTTCGGCAAGGCCCGGGCCCTGGCCGCCGAAGGCCAATGGGCAGCCAGCATGGACGAACTGCTGGAAATCATCATGCGCGACAAGGATTGGAACGGCCAGGCCGCGCGCAAGCTCTACGTGGGCATCCTGGAGCTGCTCACGCCCCCGAAGCCCAAGAAGCAGGACGCCATCCCCGGCAAGAGCAGCGGCGGCATCGAGCTGCTGGGCAAGGCTGGCGCCGAACAGGACGAAGCCACGCAACTGGTCAACAGCTACCGCCGCAAGCTCAGCATGGCGCTGAACTGAGACCGGCGCTGCACGGGTGACGAGACGGGGGAGCCTTGCGGCTCCCTTTTTTCATGGCGAGGGCTCAGGGTGCAACCGGTTCCTCGGCCGCATGCGCGCGGTGCAGCAACTGCACGAAGCCGGGCGCATCGGGCAGATGCACATCGGCCAGGCGCCTGACTGGAATGCCCGGGGACCATGAATTCATCACCACGGCGCCGGCCAGGGATGGCAGGTCGGCCCGGGTCAGCACGGCCTGGCGCTGCGCCACGCCCAGGCGCTGCAACTGGCGCCGCAGCATGGACTCGGTCGTGCCCGGCAGCACCTGGGCGCGCGGCCAGACCACGGCATCTCCATCCCAGAAGGCCAGGTTCCAGATGGTGGCCTCGCCAATGCGGCCGTGGCGGTCGGCAAAGGCGGCGTCGTCAAAGCCCTGGGCCACGGCGCGGCGCAGCAGATGCGTCTTGGCCACCTCGCCCACATGCTTGAGGTGGGGCAGCATGCGCTCATGCTCGAACAGCGCCAGGCTCAAGGGCCCGGCGGGGCCCGAGGCGGGTGCCGAGGTGCGCACCAGCATGCGCGGCCGCGCATCGGCGGCCGTGAATTCCCCGGCAGGCGAGTACACCGTGGCGGTCAGCGACACATCCTGCGGGCCGTTGGCAAGCGCCGCCCGCAGCTGCGCCTGGACATGGTCATCGGACAAGGCCTGGCCGTACAGCTCCAGCGAGGCTTGGCGCAGGCGCTGCAGATGCAGGTCCAGCCCGCGCAGCCTGCCGCCGCGCACCTGCATGGCCGTGAAATGGGCATGGCCGGCAAAGGCCAGGGCGGCGAGCTCGGCCGCCGTAGCGGGCTGCCCATCGATAAAGCTGGTGAAGAAAGAGGCGGTTTCCATGGGTTCATCCATCAAGTTTTCTTGATTGTTCGATGGCGGTCCCAAAAGAGGAAGCAAGTAATATTCCGCGATTCATCAAGAAGAATTTGAAGATCCATGCGCCAGCTTCCACCCGGCACGCGCGCCCTGCGCAGCTTCGAGGCTGCAGGGCGCCACCTGAACTTCACGCGCGCGGCCGACGAACTGGGGCTGACCCCGGCGGCGGTCAGCCACCAGATCAAGGAGATGGAGGAACAGCTGGGCCTCGTCCTCTTCACGCGCAACAGCCGCAGCATGCAGCTCACGCCCGCAGGCAGCGTGCTGCTGGAGGCCACGGCCGAGGCGCTGGGCCTGCTGCGGCGCGCCACCGGCCGGGCGCGCCAGCTGGCCCGGGGCGAGACGCGGCTGCGCCTGTCGCTGGGCGCGCGCTTTGCCACGCAGTGGCTGCTGCCCCGGCTGCCGCGCTTTCGCGCCGCGCATCCGCAGATCGAACTGAGCTTCGACATCTGCGACGAGGTGCGCGACTTCGACGCCGATGACATCGACGCCGCCATCCGCTTCGGCACCGGCCGTGATCCGCACACCCTGGCGGTGCGCCTGTTCGATGCCAGGGTGATCCCCGTCTGCAGCCCGGCCCTGCTGCAGTCCGACCCGCCGCTGGCCCGGCCCGTTGACCTGCTGGCGCACACGCTATGCCATGTCGATTGCAGGGTGGACGGCCAGGTCTGGCCGAACTGGCCGATGTGGATGGCGGCGGCCGGCGTGGAGGGCCTGGACGCAGGCCGTTGCATCGCCTTCACCGACTCCAGCCATGTCGTGCAGGCCGTGATGGACGGTGGCGCCGTGGGCCTGGTCGAGCAGGACCTGGTGGCCGAAGACCTGGCCCGTGGCCGCCTGGTGCGCCTGTTCGACATCGCCGTGGGCCTGGGCCCGGCCTACGCCTACCACCTGCTTTACCCCCGGCGCAGCCAGGGCCAGCCGGCCATCGAGGCGCTGCGTGCGTGGGTGCTGCAGGAGGCCGGGCTGTAGCGCCTACTGCCGTACGGGATCGGCAAATCGCATCAACCCGCGCACCACGGCCTGCACGGCCGGGTCTTGTTGCGCGGCGCTGCGGCAGGCCAGTCCCAGCGGGCGTGTCAGGGCGGGGCTGAGTCCGCGCTGCTGCAGCGTGCGGCTGACGGCGTCCATGGGCTCCTCGCGCGGCAGGACCGTGGGGCCGTGGCCTGCGGCGACCAGGGCGCGTATGCCTTCGGGAAAGCTCATTTCCATGCGCGGCTGGGGCAGCAGGCCGGCCTGGGCGAACCATTGGGACAGCAGGCGGTGCATCTGGGTGCCGGCGGCAAAGCCTATCCAGGACTGGGCGTTGAGCCATTCGGGCGTGATCTGGTCGGGCAGCGGCATCTGCGGCGGGGCAAACAGCTCCATGGGGTCGTTGCGCCAGGCGCGCATTTCCAGGCCGGAAGGCACGGGCTGGGGCAGCCCGACCAGGGCCAGGTCCAGGTGGCCAGTCGCCAGGCGCTGCATGGCCTGGGCGGAGCTCACGACTTCCAGGCGCAGTTCCACGCCGGGCGCGTGCTCGGCCAGCCATTGCAGCAGTTCGGGCAAAAGCAGGGGGCTGACGCCGGCCGAGGCGCCTATGCGCACGCTGGCGCCAAAGCCCTCGGCACGCTTGCGCACCTGGCGCAGCAGGGCCTCGCTGTCGGCCAGCAGGCGGCGTCCGCCTTCGGCCAGCAGAGCGCCTGCGGGCGTCAGCTGCGCCTGGCGCTTGCCGCGCACCAGCAGGGGGGTGTCCAGGCGCGCTTCCAGTTCCTGGATGTGCAGGCTGACGGCGGGCGGCGACAGGTGAAGGGCCTGGGCGGCGGCAGCCAGCGTGCCCAGGTCGGCCACGGCCACCAGGGTCTGGAGCTGGTCAAGGTTCAGGCGTCGCATCAGGTTTCCTGAAGATGATGTTCTGAAGATTCGACTTTATCTAATCTGGGTGCGAATCCATCATCCCGTCCCGTATCAAGAACGAGGCCATGGAATGGAATTGAGCAATGCGGTGCTGGCCGCGGCCCTGGGGGCCGCGCTGATGAATGCGGGATGGAACAGCGCCATCAAGCTGGGCGGCGACAAGATGGTCGCCATGGCGCTGACCACGGGGCTGGCCAGCCTGTGGTCGCTGCTGGTGCTGCCCTGGCTGGACTGGCGCGCGGCGGGGTTGTGGGACGCATCGGTGTGGTGGTGGCTGGCGGCCTCGGTGGCCGTGCACACCGTCTATCACTTCGTGCTGCCGCGCGCCTACCAGCATGGCGAGTTCGGCGTGGTCTACCCGGTGGCACGCGGCAGTGCGCCGCTGTTCGTCACGCTGGGCGCGGCGCTGCTGGCCGGAGAGTGGCCGGGCGCGACCGGGCTGGCCGGCGTGCTGTGCCTGTCGCTGGGCGTGCTGGCGCTGTCGTTGCGCAGCGGCGCGGCCAGCGGTTATGGCGGCAGCGGCTATGCGCTGGCCACCGGCGCCATGATTGCCTGCTATACGGTCATCGACGGGCTGGGAGCGCGCGCATCCGGCTCCGCGCTGCTCTATGCGGCCCTGCTCACGCTGGGCGATGGCCTGGCCACGGTGCTGATCGTCGCCTGGCGGCGCGGCCCCGCCGTGCTGCGTGCCGATGCACGCACCTGGCGCCTGTGCGCCCTGGCCGCCGCCATGCAGCTGAGTGCCAGCTGGATGGCGACCTGGGCGCTGTCGCAGGCGCCCATGGGGCTGGTGTCTGCACTGCGTGAAAGCAGCGTGCTGTTTGCGGGCTGGATTGCCGCCTGGCTGATGCGCGAGCGCCTGGGCCGCGTGCGCATGCTGGCCTCGGCCCTGGTGTTCGGCGGCATCGTGCTGGTGCGCTGGGGCGGTTGAGCCGCCTGGCGCCAACGGCTGCTGCGTGCTCAGCCGTGGCTGATGCGCGTGCCCAGGAGTGTCAGGAACTGGGCGATCCAGGCCGGATGGGCCGGCCAGGCGGGGGCGCTGACCAGGTTGCCTTCGGTATGCGCCTGGTCCACGCCGATGTCGGCATAGGTGCCGCCGGCCAGCTCGACCTCGGCACGGCAGGCCGGGTAGGCCGAGCAGGTGCGGCCCTTGAGCACGCCGGCGCCGGCCAGCAGCTGGGCGCCATGGCAGACGGCGGCCACGGGCTTGTTGTTGTCGAAGAAGTGGCGCACGGCGGCGCGCACGGCGTCGTAGTTGCGCAGGTACTCGGGGCCGCGTCCACCGGGGATCACCAGGGCGTCGTACTGCTCGGGCTTGATGTCGGCGAAGCTGGCGTTGAGCGTGAAGTTGTGGCCGGGCTTTTCGCTGTAGGTCTGCGCGCCCTCGAAATCATGGATGGCCGTCTTGATGTGTTCCCCGGCCTTCTTGTCGGGGCAGACCGCATGCACCGTGTGTCCCACGGCCTGCAGGGCCTGGAAGGGAACCATGGTTTCGTAGTCCTCGCAGTAGTCGCCACAGATCATCAGAATCTTCTTGCCAGCCATGTGCTTGCTCCTTCAGAAAAAGTCAGAGGAAGCGAACATTGTGGCAGCCTCGGTGACGCAGGCATGACCGGCTGCAAAAACGCAGGCCCGCAACGAAAAAGAGAGCCGAAGCTCTCTTTTGCGGGGAAGGCGCGCGGGGCCAGACTATGGCGGGCCGTCAGGCCGTCAGGCCGTCAGGCGCTGCAGGGCTTCGCGGTACTTGGCGGCCGTCTTCTCGGTCACTTCCTGGGGCAGGCGCGGGGCCGGGGCGCTCTTGTCCCAGGGCTTGCCGTTGACCTGGGCCTGCTCCAGCCAGTCGCGCACGAACTGCTTGTCGTAGCTGGGCGGGTTCTCGCCCTTGGCCAGCGCTTCGGCATAGCCTTCCACGGGCCAGTAGCGCGAGCTGTCGGGCGTGAGCACCTCGTCCATCAGCACCAGTTCGCCGTTTTCGTCCAGGCCGAATTCGAACTTGGTGTCGGCAATGATCATGCCCTTTTCGAGGGCGATGGCCGCAGCCTCCTTGTAGATGCGGATGGCTGTGTCGCGGATCTGGGAGGCCAGCTTCTCGCCGACCATCTCCACCGTGCGCTCGTAGGTGATGTTCTCGTCATGGTCGCCCATCTCGGCCTTGGCGGCCGGGGTGTAGATGGGCTCGGGCAGCTTGGCGGCGTTGGTCAGGCCTTCGGGCAGGGGCACGCCGCAGACCGAGCGCGATTCCTGGTATTCCTTCCAGCCGCTGCCGGCCAGGTAGCCGCGCACCACGGCCTCGATCAGCACGGGCTTGAGGCGCTTGACCAGCATGGAGCGGCCCGTGACCTGGGGCACTTCGGCGGGCGTGACCACGGACTCGGGTGCTTCGCCGGTCAGGTGGTTGGGGCAGATGTGGCCGAGCTTGTCGAACCAGAACAGCGCCATTTGCGTCAGCAGCTCGCCCTTGCCGGGGATGGGCTCGCCCATGATCACGTCGAAGGCCGACAGGCGGTCCGAGGCCACCATCAGGATGCGGTCATCGCCCACGGCATAGTTGTCGCGCACCTTGCCGCGCGCGAGCAGCGGCAGCGAGGCAATGTTGGAAGTGTGCAGGGCGGAGGGGCGGGACTGGGTGGTCATGTGAGGCAAGGGGCAATCTGGCAAAGAGGCTGCAGCGGCCGGATGGCTGCAAGCGGCACGCGCAGGAGCGCGATTCTAACCAACGGCGCCTCGCGGTGACGGGCGGCCCGTGGCAAGCCCCACCCCAGGGGCGCAGCCTGGCAAACCCGCCGATTGTGCGCCCAATTGCATGGCGCGCAAAACCCGCCTCCAAGGCCCTGCACCGTCCTGCGCTATCGGCGTGCGGCGTTGCTTTTGGGCAGACCCCGGCGCATAGTGGATTCGCAAGCAAACGAATGCGCATTCCGGCCTGCAAGCACCTGTCCCTGCGGATCGTCTCCCGGTGGACCGGGCTGTTTTCATCCAGAGCAAGGAGTGTTTAGATATGAATCTGACGATTAGTGGGCATCACCTGGAGGTCACTCCCTCGCTGCGCAGTTACGTCATGGCCAAGCTCGAACGCATTCTTCGACACTTTGACCAGGTGGTGGATGTAAAGGTCTTGCTGACCGTTCATAACCAAAAGGAGAAGGAAAAGCGCCAACGTGCCGGTTGCACGCTGCGCGTCAAGGGCCAGGATCTTTTTGTCGAGACCTCTCACTTCGATCTCTACGCCGCCGTCGATGCGCTGGCTGACAAGCTGGACCGCGTGGTGGTGCGCTACAAGACCCGCCAGCAGGGCAGCCGCTATGGTTCGGCCAAGCGACTCGATGATGCTGGGCTGACCTTGGCGTCAGTCGGGTGACAGGTAAGGCGCCAGCCCTGTGCGGGCGCTTACAATACCTGCGCTTATGTGGCTGATGAGCCACGCACGACCACCGCCCTTCGGGGCGGTTTTTGATGGGGGTCAGGGTTTCCCCACGGTTTCCGGCACTGCGGTGCATAATTGTTTCCCGAACCATGAACCGTCTTGCCTCCATCCTGCCCGCCGCTCAAGTGCTCGTGAGCGTCGACGTCACCAGCAAAAAGCGCGCTTTCGAAGAAGCAGGTCTGCTCTTCGAGAGCCTGCATGGCCTGTCCCGCGCACTCATCACCGACAGCCTGTTTGCACGCGAACGCCTGGGCTCGACGGGGCTTGGCCACGGCGTGGCCATTCCCCATGGACGCATCAAGGGCCTGACCGCTCCCATGGCGGCCGTGTTCCAACTGGACAATCCCATTGGTTTCGATGCCCCCGATGAGCAGCCCGTGGGCCTGCTGATCTTTCTGCTGGTGCCCGAAGCGGCCACACAGAAGCATCTGGAAATCCTGTCCGAAATCGCCGAGCTTCTTAGCGACAGCCAGCTGCGCGAGCGCCTGAAGTCCTGCGCCGATGCCGCCCGGCTGCATGGAATGATTGCCGGCTGGCAGTCCTCCGCTGCGCCCCTGGTCTAGTCTTCCAGACTTTTTCCTTCCCCTTTTCACGGGCCTTGCCATGAGACCCAGTGCCATCAGCGCCGATGTCCTGTTCGAGGAGTTCCGCTCCAGCCTGCGCTGGGAGTGGGTGGCGGGCCTGGGAGCCTCGGAGCGCCGTTTCGACGAGATGGCCGTGCGCTCGGCGCGCTCCGGCGCGGACCTCGTCGGCTACCTGAACTACATCCATCCCTACCGGCTGCAGGTGCTGGGCGAGCGCGAGATCGCCTATCTGAGCAATGCCACGCCGCAGGACTGCCAGCGCCGCGTGGCACGCATCGTCACGCTGGAGCCGCCCGTGCTGGTGCTGGCCGACGGGCAGACGGCGCCCGATGCGCTGCTGTCCATGTGCGAGCGCGCCCACATTCCCATGTTCTCCACGCGCGAGCAGTCGGCCTTCGTGATCGATGTGCTGCGCGCCTACCTGGCCAAGCATTTCGCCGACCGCACCACCATGCACGGCGTGTTCATGGACATCCTGGGCATGGGTGTGCTGATCACGGGCGAGTCGGGCCTGGGCAAGAGCGAGCTGGGACTGGAACTGGTGACGCGCGGCAACGGCCTGGTGGCCGATGACGCGGTGGACCTGTACCGCATCAACCAGACGACGATCGAGGGCAAGTGCCCCGAGCTGCTGCAGAACCTGCTGGAGGTGCGCGGCATCGGGCTGCTGGACATCCGCGCCATCTTTGGCGAGACGGCCGTGCGCCGCAAGATGCGCCTCAAGCTCATCGTTCACCTGGTGCGCAAGGAAACCATGGAGCGCGAGTACGAGCGCCTGCCGGCCGAGCCGCTGACGCAGGATGTGCTCGGCGTGCCCGTGCGCAAGGTGGTGATCCAGGTGGTGGCGGGCCGCAACATCGCCGTGCTGGTCGAGGCCGCCGTGCGCAATGCCATCTTGCAGCTGCGCGGCATCGACACCTACCAGGAATTCGTGCAGCGCCACCGCCGCGCCATGGAGCGCGGCGACACCTTCTAGCGACCTCTGGCGTCGCCGAGGCCGGGCCGCCTGTTGCCTGGCCCCCACTGTTTTCAACGCGATTGTTTGCTGGCCGTGCGCCCATGTTTGCGCGCGGTGCGTTGTTGCTGCTTTCTTAATAAGAATAATTCTCATTTTCTATAATTCGGGCAGATGCCGTATCCGGCCTGTGTCCGAGTGTGTCCGAGTGGCTCCGGGCTGGATGCGGCGCATTTCCTTCCGTCTCGAAAGCCCTCCCGGATGTCTTCCCGTACCCGCATCGGCCTGCCGCGCACAGGCGCCGTCAGCCCCTTCACCCCTGTTTGCACCCCTGTTTGCACGCTCCACCGCCTGGGCACCATCGCCCGTGTCTGCGCCATGGTGGCTGCCGCGGCGCTGCCCGCGGGCGCCTGGGCCGCTGACGCCGAGCTGGGCGAGGTCACGGTGCGCGGCACCACCGATCCCCAGACCCTTCCCACGGTGGCCCCGGGCGGCCAGGTGGCCAAGGGTGCGGGCCTGGGCGTGCTGGGCCAGCGCGATGTGATGGACACGCCGTTCAACATCACCTCCTACACGGCCGAAGGCATTGCCAACCAGAACGCGGCCACGCTGATGTCGGTGCTGGAAAACGATCCTTCGGTGCGATTCACCACCAACACCGGCCATGCCTATGAGAACTTCACCATCCGCGGCCTGGGGGTGAATGCCTCGGAGCTGGGCTTCAACGGCCTGTATGGCCTGGCGCCCGACGGCCACGTGCCCGTCGAGATGATCGAGCGCGTGGAGGTGCTCAAGGGCCCCGGTGCGCTGATGAGCGGCATGACGCCCGGCGGTGCCGTGGGCGGCACCATCAACCTGGTGACCAAACGCCCGCTGGCCCAGGATCTCACGCGCGTGACCACCATGTTCAGCAGCGGCTCGCAGCTGGGCCTGCAGGCCGATGTCTCGCGCCGCTTCGGCCCCGAGCGCCGCCTGGGTATACGCGTCAACGGCAGCACCTCGAGCGGCGACACCGAGATCGACGGCCAGAACCGCCGCCACGGCCTGGGCGCGCTGGCGCTGGACTACCAGGGCGACGGATTCACGCTGGGGCTGGATGCCTACAGCTACCGCTCCACCATCCGCGATGGCAGCCCGATGATGGTCAGCATGCAGAACCTCAAGCAGGTCATCGCGGCGCCCGACGCCACGACCAACCTGTTCCCCGGCATACACGCCAAGCAGCAAAGCGATGCGCTGATGCTGCGCGGCTCGGTGGACCTGGGCGCGGACTGGACGCTGTTCGGCTCCGCAGGCACGGCGCAGCATGCCTACGACGGCATGCTCAACGGCACGCGCGTGGTGCTGCGCGCCCAGGGCGACGGCTCGGCCGTGGGCCAGACCTACAACCAGTACGGCTATACCGACAGCACGGCGGCCGAGTTCGGCGTGCGCGGGCGCCTGCGCACGGGCGGCGTGAACCACCTGCTGGTAGCCTCCCTGAACTGGATGAACCAGAAGGGCGGGCGCGCGGCCGTGGCCACCAGCGCCAGCTACATCACCAACATCTACAACCCCGCGCCCATCACGCTGGCCGGCCCCTACGGCGCCATCAAGCAGGAGCGCGACGATGTGCTCAGCAGCCTGGCCCTGGCCGACACGCTGAGCTGGGGAGGCGATGCCGTGCAACTGACCGTGGGCGCACGCCTGCAGCGCGTGAACCAGAAGATGGCGGGCTACAACGAGCAGGCCGTCTCGCCCGCGCTGGGCCTGGTGGTCAAGCCCTGGGGCGATGCGGTCTCGCTGTACGCCAACCATGTGCAGGGCCTGAGCGCGGGCTCCATCGTCGGCGCCACCTATGCCAATGCCGGCGAAGTGTTCGCGCCTTACAAGACCAAACAGTTCGAGATCGGCGCCAAGTGGCGCACGGGTGATTTCACGCAGACGGTCTCGCTGTTCCAGATCGAGCGGCCCTCGTCCGTGGTGGAGACAGCGACCAACCGCCTGCTGATGGATGGCGAGCAGCGCAACCGGGGCCTGGAGTGGAATGTGTTCGGCGAGCCGCTGCGCGGCACGCGCGTGCTGGGCGGCCTGGCCTACACCCAGGCCATCCAGAGCAAGACCCAGGGCGGCGCGCGCAATGGCTTCGGCGTCTACGGCGTGCCGCGCTGGACGGCCAACCTGGGCGGCGAATGGGACGTGCCCGCGCTCCCGGGCGCCACGCTCACCGGTCGCCTGATCTACACGGGCGCCCAGTGGGTGAATTCGGCCAACACGCTGAAGATGCCCAGCTGGACCCGCGTGGACGTGGGCGCGCGCTATGCCACCCGCATCGCGGCCAAACCCGTCACCTTCCGCGCCACGGTGGAGAACCTGTTCGACAAGTCCTACTGGGCCGGCAGCTTCAACGACAACTTCGCCACCACGGGCGGCCCGCGCACGGTACGTGTCTCGGCCACGGTGGACTTCTGACGCCATGGCGCAAGCTGCACGACAAGGCCTGTGCCTGGCCGCCTCGCTGCTGTGCCTGCTGGGCGCAGCCGTCCATGCCGGTGAAGACATGACGGCAGCCGCATCGCGGCAGGCCCTGGCCGCACGGCCGGGCACGCTGGCGCCGGGCCAGGGGGCCACAGGGGTCCTGGCTGCCGGTGGGTGCGAGTCCTGGCGCGTCGATCTGCCCGCCGGCCACGTGGTCCAGGGTGAATTCGAAGGGCAGGGCGTGGCCCTGGACCTGGAGGATGCCCAGGGCCGGCACCTGCGCCGCCTGGCGCGGCCCGATGGCGGCGCGCAGTCGCTGATGTGGGTCACGGAGGGGGCCGGCAGGCAAAGGCTGGTGGCGCGCTACATCGCAACGGACGCGCTGATGGCCGGCGAGGTGAAATCCGCAGCCGGTCGCTTTGCGCTGCGGTTGACCTCCAGTTTTGCGCCGTTGGGCGCCAAGGCTGTGCAGGCCTCGGAGCGGCCTGCGCTGGAAAGCCCACGCCTGCAGGCCCTGGCGCAGGCCATCCAGCGCGGCGCGGGTTCGGGCGTGGCGGCAGACGCCTTCTGGCGGCGCGTGCAGGAGGAGGGCGCGCCGATGGTGGAGCCGCTGCCCGGCGGCCAGTCCCTGGTCACCTTCCTGTGGCGTGGCCAGCCGCGCGCCGGCATGCAGGGGGTTCGCCTGTTCGGCAGCCCGGCCGGCAACCATGATCCGCTGCAGCATTTGGCCGGCAGCGATGTCTGGTGGGCCAGCTTCCGCATGGCCGACAACGCGCGGCTCAGTTACCGCCTGGCGCCCGATGTGCCGTTGATCGCAGGCTCGGCCATGGAGCAGCGCCGCGCCCTGCTGGCCACGGCGCAGCGCGATCCGCTCAATCCCAAGGTGTTTCCGCAGCCGCCAAAGTCGCCTCAGGGCGGCTTCATCGACGCCTTCCAGGGCGCCTCCGTGCTGGAGCTGCCCAAGGCGCCGCCCCAGCCCTGGGTGGCGCCGCGCGCGGGCGTGGCCCAGGGGGCGCTGGTGCAGCACCGCCTGTCCAGCCGCGTGCTGGGCAACAGCCGCGATGTCTGGACCTACCGCCCGGCGGGCGGCCAGGCGCCCGAGGCCCTGCTGGTGCTGTTCGACGGCAACGCCTATGCGAAGCAGGTGTCCACGCCCACCCTTATCGACAACCTCATGGCCGACGGCCTGATCCCGCCCACGGCCGTGGTGCTGGTGGACAACGCCAGCCCGCAGGCGCGCGGCAGGGAGTTGCCGCCCAACACTGCTTTCGCACGCTTTCTGGATGAGGAGCTGATGCCCTGGGTGGGTGAACAGGGCCTGGGCCAGCCGGCGGCGCGCACGGTGATCGGTGGCTCCAGCTTTGGCGGCCTGGCCTCGGCCTACGCGGGTCTGGTCAATGCGCGCTGGTTCGGCAACGTGCTGAGCATGTCGGGATCGTTCTGGTGGTCGCCGGCCGGCGAGGTGCCGGGCTGGGTGCAGCGCCGCTATGCCCAGGAGCCGCGCCAGCCCGTGCGCTTTTATCTGGATGCGGGCCGCTACGAGCGCGCACGCGGCGGGCAGGACGGCATCCTGGAAACCAACCGCCACCTGGCCGACGTGCTGCGCGCCAAGGGCTACGAGGTCACCCAGGCCGAGCACGAGACCAGCCATGACTACCTGCAGTGGCAGGGCTCGCTGGCCTGCGGCCTGGTGGCCCTGCTCAACCCCGGGCGCTTTGCCCAGGGCCTGCCGGCCTGCGAGCGCATGCCGGACGGCACGCCGGCACTTCCCTGATGCCGCAAAGGCCAATGTTTGAACTTCCTGGCAATACAGCAATCACTGTAAAGATGAACACCATGAATGCAAATCATTCCCGTCGCCAGATCCTGGCGAAGATGGGCCAGGGCCTGGGCGTGCTGGTCACGCTGCCGCTGGCGGCGCAGATGTCCCATGCCCAGACGGCAGCGGCTGGCAAGACCGTGACCGTGCCGCATGCCAAGGGCGAGATCCAGGTGCCCTTCAAGCCCGTGCGCGTGCTGGTGTTCGAGCTGGCGGCGCTGGACACGCTGCAGGCGCTGGGCGGCGAGGTGCGGGGTGTGCCCGAGTTCAAGATGCCGCCGCTGCTGGCACGCTATGCCGATGCGAAATACGCGCGCATCGGCAGCCTGTTCGAGCCTGACTACGAATCCATCAAGGCGCTGTCGCCCGACCTCATCATCGTGGGCGGCCGCTCCGAGGCCAAGTACAAGGAGCTGTCGCGCTTCGCCCCCGTGCTGGACCTGAGCGTCAGCGACCAGCACCAGATGGCCGACATCTACCGCAACATCCGCACGCTGGGCGCCGTCTACGGCCTGCAGGACAAGGCCGAGGCCGAGGTCCGGTCGGTGGAGCAGGCCATCACCGCACTGCATGGGAAGGCGCAGGACGCCGGCAAGGGGCTGGTGCTGCTGACCTCGGGCGGCAAGCTCAGTGCCTATGGGCCGGGTTCGCGCTTCGGCATGCTGCACGATGTGTTCGGCGTGAAGCCGGCCATCGACAACCTCACGGTGGCGCGCCATGGGCAGGTGGTCTCCTTCGAGTTCCTGCTCAAGACCAATCCCGACTGGCTGTTCGTCATCGACCGCGACGTGGCCATCGGCCAGGATGGCAAGACCGCCCAGCAACTGCTGGACAACCCGCTGGTGCGTGCCACCAAGGCATGGCGCGGCAAGCAGGTGGTCTATCTGAATGCGGCCAACTGGTACACCCTGTCCAACGCCGGGCCGGGCGCGCTGAAGGCCAATATCCAGCAACTGTCGGATGCCTTTGCCCGCACATGACCTCAAAGCGTTGAGCCCGCCTGTCACCACCGCGCACGCCGCGCCCATGTCACGCCCCTCTCGCCAGGCCCTTGCCTGGCTTTTCGCGCTGGGCCTGTTGCTGGCGCTGTCGCTGGCCAGCCTGATGGTGGGTGCGGGCGACATGCACTGGAGCGTGCTGTGGTCGCGCAGCGAGGACGACCTGGCCAGCCAGGTGCTGGTCTACAGCCGCGTGCCGCGCACGCTGGCCCTGGTGCTGGCCGGCGCATCGATGGCGGTCTGCGGCCTGCTCATGCAGATGCTGGCGCGCAACCATTTCGTGGAGCCCTCCACCGTGGGCACGGTGGAGTCGGCCAGCCTGGGCATGCTGGCCGCGTTCCTCTGGGTGCCGCATTGGCCGGTGATGGCCAAGATGGGCATCTCGGCCGTGGCGGCACTGCTGGGCACGGCGCTGTTCCTGGCCGTGCTCTCGCGCATCCGACTGCGTTCGTCGTGGATGGTGCCCCTGGTCGGCCTGGTGCTGGCCGGCGTGCTGGAGGCAGCCGCCAGCTTTCTGGCCCTGCAGTTCGACATGATGCAGGCGCTCAAGTCCTGGTCCAACGGCGATTTCTCGCTGGTGGTTCAGGGCCGCTACGAGTTGCTGTGGCTGTCGCTGGGCGTCACGGCCCTGGCCTGCCTGGCGGCCGACCGTTTCACCGTGGCGGGCCTGGGCGAGAGCTTTGCCACCAACCTGGGCCTGAACTACCGGCGCCTGGTCTGGCAGGGGCTGGTGGTGGTGGCCGTGGCCACTTCCGCCGTGGTGGTCACGGCCGGCAGCCTGCCCTTTGTGGGCTTGATCGTGCCCAATTTGGTGCGCCTGGTCCTGGGCGACAACGTGCGCCGCAGCGTGCTGTGGGTGGCGCTGATCGGCGCGGGCCTGACCGTGCTGTGCGACCTGGTCGGGCGGCTGCTGATCGCTCCCTATGAAATCCCCGTGGGCACCGTGCTGGGCGTGCTGGGCAGTGCCCTGTTCCTGGCGCTGATCCTGCGCCGCCGCAAGGACCGTGCATGAGCAGCCTGCCGCAATCCGTTGCTTCCGATGAGCCTGCAGCGCGCAGCTGGGGCCATGGCGCGCGCCTGGCGCTGCTGGGCGCGCTGGCCCTGCTGTGCCTGCTGGCCTTCATGACCGTGGGCGTCAAGACCGACTGGGCCTTCGTGCTGGAGCACCGGGGCGCCAAGGTGCTGACCATGACGCTGGTGGCCTGTGCCATCGGCCTGTCCACCGTGGTGTTCCAGACCGTGTCGCACAACACCATCCTCACGCCTTCCGTCATGGGGCTGGATGCGCTGTACCTGTTCGTGCAGGCGTCCATGGTGCTGATGCTGGGCGCGGCGGGCGTGTCCGCCATGGGCGAGGTCGGGCGCTATGCGCTCAACATCGTGCTGATGATGGGCTTCAGCGTGCTGCTGATGCGCTGGCTGTTCGTGGGCCATGCCAGCAGCCTGCACCTGATGCTGCTGGTGGGCATGGTGGGCGGCATCTTCTTTCGCAGCCTGGCCGGGCTGGCCATGCGCGTGCTCGATCCCAATGAGTTCACGGCGCTGCAGGACCGCATGTTCGCCAACTTCAACGCGGTGAACCTGCAGCTGCTGCTGCCGTCGCTGCTGCTGATCGCCCTGGGCAGCGCCTGGATCTGGCGCCAGCGCCGCGTGCTGGACGTGATCTCGCTGGGGCGCGATGCCGCCGTCAGCCTGGGCCTGGACTACGAGGGCCGCGTGCTGCGGCTGCTCGCCGTGGTGGCCTGCATGGTGGCCGTGTCCACGGCCCTGGTCGGCCCGGTGATCTTCTTCGGCCTGCTGGTCAGCAACATGGCCTATCACGCCATGGGCACGCGCCGCCATGCCTGGGTGCTGCCTGCGGCCGTGCTCTGGGGCTGCGTGCTGCTCATGGGCGGGCAGGTACTGCTTGAGCAGCTTTTTCAATTCAATACCGTGCTGAGCATCGTGGTGGAGTTCCTGGGTGGAATCGTCTTCATCGTGCTGCTCATGCGCAAGGGGACCCAATGATCGAGGTGCGTGATCTGCTCAAGCGCCATGGCGGCACGGCAGTGCTGCAGGAGCTCAATTTCGATGTGCCCGAGCGGGCGCTGACGGCCATCATCGGGCCCAACGGTGCGGGCAAGTCCACGCTGCTGTCCCTGGTCAGCCGCCTCATGCCCATCACGGCGGGCAAGGTGCGGGTGGCCGGCCTCGACGTGGCCACCACGCCCACCGAGGCGCTGGCGCGCATCATGGCCATCCTGCGCCAGGACAACCAGAGCACGCTGCGCCTGACGGTGCGCGACCTGGTGGGCTTTGGCCGCTTTCCGCACAGCAAGGGCCGGCTGGGCCCCGAAGACCTGCGCCATGTGGACGAGGCGCTGGAATACCTGCAGCTCACGCCGCTGGCCGAGCGCTTTCTCGACGAACTCTCAGGCGGCCAGCGCCAGCGCGCCTACATCGCCATGGTGCTGTGCCAGGACACGCCCTTCATCCTGCTGGACGAGCCGCTGAACAACCTGGACATGGCCCACGCCGTCAGCATGATGGGCCTGCTGCGCCGCGCCGTCACCGAGCGTGGCAAGACCGTGGTCATGGTGCTGCACGACATCAACTTCGCCTCCTGCTACGCCGACCACATCATCGCGCTCAAGGACGGCCGTCTGGCCGTGGCGGGCTCGCCGGCCGAGGTCGTGCAGGACGAGGTCCTCAGCCGCCTCTACGGCATCCCCGTCAGCGTGCACGAGGTCAAGGGCCGCAGGCTTTGCCATTACTTTGGTTGAACATGCGGCGTTTCGGGCTTGGCGCTTGAACTTGGCGCGGCCTAGGCGAGGGACACCAAGCAAGGGCCTAAGCTGGCCGCGCCGCCCCGCACCGAGGGTGTCGCCGGCTGCCCGTATGCCCCCTCCCTCGCGAAGCGAGTAGAGAGGCGCCGTGCAACGGGGGGAAGGCGCGAAGCGACTCAGGGGGTGCTTTTCTTCTTCAACAGCATGGAGTCGCCATAGCTGAAGAAACGGTACTCCTGCGCAATCGCATGGCGGTACAGCGCCATCACCTGCTCATAGCCAGCGAAGGCGCTGACCAGCATCATCAGCGTGCTCTTGGGCAGGTGGAAGTTGGTGATCAGCAGATCGACCACCTGGTACTCGAAGCCGGGCGTGATGAAGATGCGCGTGTCGCCGGAGAACTGGCCTGTCTGGGCCCAGGACTCCAGCGTGCGCACCGTGGTCGTGCCCACGGCGACGACGCGGCCACCGCGCTGGCGGCAACGTTCCAGCGCAGCCAGCGTGGCCAGCGGGATCTCGTACCACTCGCTGTGCATCTGGTGGTCGGCCAGGTTCTCGGTCTTCACGGGCTGGAAGGTGCCGGCGCCCACGTGCAGCGTGACGCTGGCGCGCTCGATGCCGCGCTCGGCCAGACGGGCCAGCACGGCGTCGTCAAAGTGCAGGGCGGCCGTGGGCGCGGCCACGGCGCCGGGGCGGGCCGCGAAGACGGTCTGGTAGCGCTCGCTGTCTTCGGCGGCGTCGGGGTCGTTGCCTGTGTCCTGGTGGCGCTCGATATAGGGCGGCAGCGGCAGGTGGCCGAAGCGCTCCATCAGCTCGTGCGGCGTCTCGCCGCGCGGGCCTTCGAAGCTCAGGTGGAACAGCGGGCCGTTCTCGTCGGGCCAGCGGCCGCGCAGCACGGCGTCGAAGCCGCCGCGGTTCTTGCCGCCGCACAGGTGGATGCGCGAGCCGGGCAGGGGCTTCTTGCTGACGCGCATGTGAGCCACGACATCGTTGCCTTCGAGCACGCGCTCGACCAGCAGCTCCAGCCGGCCGCCGCTGGCCTTCTCGCCGAAGATGCGCGCCTTGAGCACGCGCGTGTCGTTGAACACCAGCAGGTCGCC
Organism: Delftia sp. Lp-1; assembly: GCF_020523835.1. Classification (NCBI taxonomy): domain Bacteria; kingdom Pseudomonadati; phylum Pseudomonadota; class Betaproteobacteria; order Burkholderiales; family Comamonadaceae; genus Delftia; species Delftia sp. Lp-1. The sequence continues at coordinate 391,881 of NZ_JAJALJ010000003.1, forward strand.
GGGCTGCAGCAGGTCGGGCAGCTCGTGGAAGATGCGGTCGGTGGGCGGGGTGGCATCGTCGCGGCCGTCGAGCAGGCGAGAGGCGCTGCGCTGGGCGGCAGGATGCTGGGCGATCAGGTTCTCAGGAAGCTCGAAGTCGAAATCGCTGAGCGAAAACACACGGGACAGGGAGGACATGCAGTGCTTGAGGGCCGGACATGGCCCGTTCCAAGTTCGTTGAACGGAAGTCCGCCATTGTCGCAAACCCTGGGGTCATCCCCGGAATTTCGCGGCGGTCACTTGGCCATCTGGGCCTGTGTCTGGGGCTGGCGCTCGAACTCCAGCCACAGCGTCTCCAGATCCGGGAAGTCCCAGTTCACCGGGTCTTCGCGCGCGATGATGCGGTCGTTGCCCTGGCTCTCGGACAGGTCCTCGATCTCGGGCGTGATGCGGCAGGCCTGGCGCAGCGAATAGAACACCTTGACGCGCGGCGCCAGCAGGCTGCCCGGCGAGGCATCGACCACGACGGCCAGGCGCTGCGAATGCAGGCGCACCAGCGAGCCCAGCGGATAGATGCCCACGGTCTGCACGAACTGCTCGAACAGCCGCTTGTCGAAATGGCGGGGGCTCCACTCGGCCATGCGCCGCAGCGCCTCCGAGGGCGGCCAGCCCTTCTTGTAGGGCCGGTCTGAGGTGATGGCGTCGTACACATCGCAGATCGCCGTCATGCGCGCCAGCAGGCCGATGTCGCCCTGCTGCAGTCCGTCGGGGTAGCCGCTGCCGTCCACCTTTTCGTGGTGGTGCAGGCAGGCATCGATGACCTCGTCGTCCAGGCCCAGCGGGCGCAGCAGCTGCTCGCCATGGCGTGGGTGGGCACGCATCAGCGCCCATTCCGCATCGTCCAGCGGCCCGGGCTTGTTGAGCACGGCGACCGGGATCGCGGTCTTGCCAAGGTCGTGCATGAGGCCGGCCATGCCGGCCTTGCGCAGGCTGTGGTCGTCCAGGCCCATGCGCTTGGCCAGGGCCACCATCAGCGCGCACACGGCCAGGCTGTGCATGTAGGTGTAGTCGTCGGCCGTCTTCAGCCGTGCCAGGCCGATCAGGGCGTGGGGATTGCGCGCCACGGAGGCCGTCACATCGTCCACCAGCTGCCCGGCGGCCGTGGCGTCCACGGGCCGGCCCAGCCGCGCGTCGCTGAACAGGCGGCTGAGCAATTGCTTGGCCTGCACGCAGGTCTGCGCGGCGCGGCGCAGCTCGGTGGCGGTGGAAATGGGGGCCGTGCTCTGCTCGGAGACAGGGCGGGCGCTGTCCGGGATCTGGTGGCGAAGCTCGTCCTGCGGGTCAAAGCGCAGGCAAGGCACCTGGACACCTACGTCCAGGCCCTTGCGCACGTCGATCCAGACCTCCTGGATGGAGGTGGAGCGCAGGCGCTGGAGGTCGGCCTCGGAGCGGAGCAGGAAACGGGTTCGCCAAAAAGGATGCTCCATCCAGGAGCCGCAGAACTCGTGCAGGAACATGCCCAGAGTGACATGCTGGACATTGATACGCTTCAACATGGCATTCGGTGGCGGGGTAACACTACGTAACGTCAGCGTGCATGGTAGCGGCTTCCCCAGAGACCCGGGGCCTCAAGGGTGCTTTGGGCAAGGGCATCCGGCATGAACGTGGCGTGTTGCCTACACCTGTATATTCATACACTATGCTGCATGCCCGCCCATGCCCATGCGCATGCTCTGAAACAGGATAGCCCATGCCCTTGAACGTCTCCTCTGCCTTCCCAGATCTGGGGCGCGACGCCCCCGGCGGCAAGGCCGCGCGTGCCGGCAAGGGAAAGGCCGCAGGCAAGGGCGGCAAGGCAGCGGACAAAGCAGGAGACAAGCCCGCAGCCAGCGCCGCGCAGAAGGCGCTGCAGAAGATGGGCCTGGTGCGCGACATCGATCTGGCACTGCACCTGCCGCTGCGCTATGAGGACGAGACGCGCATCACCGCGCTGCGCAATGCCCGCGAGGGCGACACGGTGCAGATCGAGGCCACGGTGACCCACAGCGAGGTGCAACTGCGCCCGCGCCGCATGCTCAAGGTCACGGTGGACGATGGCACGGCCGAATGCGTGCTGACCTTCTTCAGCTTCTACCCCTCGCACCAGAAGACCCTGTCCGTTGGCGCGCGGCTGCGCATCCGCGGCGAGGTCAAGGGCGGCTTCTGGGGCCGGCAGATGCTGCACCCGGCGTTTCGCGCGGCGGGCGGCGACCTGCCCACTGCGCTCACGCCCGTCTATCCCACGGTGGCGGGTCTGCCCCAGGCCTACATCCGCCGCGCGGCGGTCACGGCCATGCTGCGCGCCGATCTCTCCGATACCCTGCCCCAGGGCGAGCATCCGCCCGTGGCGCAGTTCCATGGCAATGGCGGGCTGCCGCCACTGTTCAGCCTGCGCGATGCGCTGCAGTTCCTGCACCACCCCACGCCCGATGTGGCCCTGGCCACGCTGGAAGACCATTCGCACCCGGCCTGGCAGCGCCTGAAGGCCGAGGAGCTGCTGGCCCAGCAACTGTCCCAATACGAGGCCAAGCGCGAACGCGCGCGGCTCAGGGCGCCCGTGCTGCGCGCCCTGCCCATGGACAGCGCCCAGGGCCTGGCGCGCCAGTTCCTGGACCAATTGCCCTTTGGCCTGACCGGCGCCCAGCAGCGCGTGGTGGCCGAGATCCTTGCCGACATGGAGCGCCGCATGCCCATGCACCGGCTGCTGCAGGGCGATGTGGGATCGGGCAAGACCGTGGTGGCGGCGCTGTCGGCCGTGGCCTGCATCGAGGCCGGCTGGCAGTGCGCGCTGATGGCGCCCACCGAAATCCTGGCCGAGCAGCATTTCGGCAAGCTGGTCGGCTGGCTGGAGCCGCTGCTGGCCCCGCTGGGCAAGCGCGTGGCCTGGCTGGCCGGCGCGCAGAAGAAGAAGGAACGCACCGCCATGCTGGAGCTGGTCCACAGCGGCGAGGCGGCCCTGGTCGTGGGCACGCATGCCGTCATCCAGGACCAGGTGCAGTTCAAGAACCTGGCGCTGGCCGTCATCGACGAGCAGCACCGCTTCGGCGTGGCCCAGCGGCTGGCGCTGCGCCAGAAGCTCGCGGCCTCGGGCATGGAGCCCCATCTGCTGATGATGAGCGCCACCCCGATACCGCGCACCCTGGCCATGAGCTACTACGCCGACCTGGATGTGTCCACCATCGACGAACTGCCGCCGGGCCGCACGCCCATCGTCACCAAGCTCATTGCCGACAGCCGCAAGGACGAGGTCATCGAGCGCATAGGCGCCCAGGTCGCGGAAGGACGCCAAGTCTACTGGGTCTGCCCGCTGATCGAGGAAAGCGAGGCGCTGGACCTGTCCAACGCCACGGCCACCCATGCCTATCTGAGCGAGATGCTGCCCGACGTCATGGTCGGCCTGCTGCACTCGCGCATGCCCACGGCCGAGAAGAAGGCCGTGATGGAGCTGTTCTCCGCCGGGGTCATGGGCGTGCTGGTCTCCACCACGGTGATCGAAGTGGGCGTTGATGTGCCCAACGCCTCGCTTATGGTCATCGAGCATGCGGAGCGCTTCGGCCTGTCGCAGTTGCACCAGCTGCGCGGGCGCGTGGGGCGGGGGGCGGCGGCCTCGGCCTGCGTGCTGCTGTATTCGGTGGGAGACAGCGGGCGCCTGGGCGAGACGGCCAAGGACCGGCTGCGCGCCATGGCCGAGACCAACGACGGCTTCGAGATCGCGCGGCGCGACCTGGAGATCCGCGGCCCCGGGGAATTCCTGGGCGCGCGCCAGTCCGGCGCTCCCATGCTGCGTTTCGCCGACCTGGAGCAGGACCTCATGCTGCTCGACTGGGCACGCGAACTGGCGCCGCGCATGCTGGAGCAGCACCCGCAACTGGCCCAGCGCCATGTGGGCCGCTGGCTGGGCGGCAAGGCCGAATTCCTCAAGGCCTGATCGGCCCGTTCCATTCCTGTCGGGTGGCTGTGTTACGTATTTTTACGTGTCCGGGCGCTGCCTGGCGGCTGCATCTTCCGCAGGCCTGCAGCCCGCGCCAGACATGGTTTCCACACGCGTTGTAGCCATCGAAATGGAGCGCTTCATGCCGTCCTGGCGGTGACAGCGTCGTCCCGTTACGGCATTGAATATTTGTGACCTTTTGGTACATTGAGTCACAAAAAACAGGGTAGCTCCATCCGGGAGGGGATGGCCTGCCAAGCCTCCCCCACGGGAGGACGGCCGCGATCACTCTTGTGTTGTCCCATTTTTCTGCGAATGAGGAGCTGCCAACATGAATGAAGCCGTTCAAGCGAATGAGATCGTCGAGACCTCCTGGCGCATGGGCCTGGTGGTCCTGTCCTATGGCATTGCCGTATTGGGCTCCTTCGTGGCCCTGACTGCGGCGCAGCGCATCCGGGGACGCGAGGGCATCAGCTGGCTGAACCTGCTGGCGGCGGGCACGGCGCTGGGCGGCATCGGCGTGTGGTCCATGCATTTCACGGGCATGCTGGCGCTGAACCTGGGCATGGGTTCGGGCTACTCCATGGTCGAAACCCTGCTGTCCCTGTGCGCCGCCGTTGCCGCCACCTCGGTGGCGCTGGCCTTTGTCGCGCGGCGGCCCGAAAGCGGGGCGCGCGTGCTGGCCGCTGGCACCCTGCTGGGCCTGGGCGTGGCCTTCATGCATTACCTGGGCATGTATGGCATGCGCTTTCCGGGCTTCATCGTCTGGTCCGTTCCCACCGTGCTGCTGTCCGTAGGCATCGCCGTGGCCGCGGCCAGCGCCGCGCTGTGGCTGTCGTTTCGCACCAGCTCGCCGGGCATGCGTGCGCTGGCCGCCGCCGTCATGGGCGCGGCGGTCTGTTCCATGCACTACACCGGCATGGCCGCAGCGGACTTCGTATGCATTTCAGAGGCACAGCGTTATGCTAGGCCGCAAGGCTTTGCCGTGATCAGCGCCCTGGACCTTCCGGTCTTTACCGTGATCGTGGCCATAGGCCTGGCTGCATTGATAGGCATGGACCAGCTCATGCAGCAACGCGACCGGATGCGCCGGCCGTTGCACTAGGTGGATAAATACAAAAAGCCGGCGGGTCGGGGAGCGCGCAGTGGTCATGCGCGGACGAGGACTGGCACAATCGAATTAGGACAAATCCTAGAACCTGTGCAGGAACTTTTTAGGGGAGCACCCCGGCAAGCGGGCCGCAAGGCCTGATTGCACAAAGGTTCCGGCACAGGTTCTTGGTGTAAGACCATCGTATTTTCCGAGGCTCCCTCCCAGACACAGCTCGCCAATGACACTTACCGAACTCAAATACATCGTGGCCGTGGCACGTGAAAAGCATTTTGGCCGCGCCGCCGAAGCCTGTTATGTGTCCCAGCCCACGTTGTCCGTGGCGATCAAGAAGCTGGAGGAGGAGCTCGATGTCAAGCTCTTCGAGCGCAGTGCCGGCGAAGTGTCGGTCACGTCGCTGGGCGAGGAGATCATCCGTCAGGCGCAAAGCGTGCTGGAGCAGGCCGCCGAGATCAAGGAAATCGCCAAGCGCGGCAAGGACCCGCTGTCCGGCGTGCTCACCCTGGGTGTGATCTACACCATCGGCCCCTACCTGCTGCCGGACCTGGTGCGCAACTCCATCATGCGCACGCCGCAGATGCCGCTGATGCTGCAGGAGAACTACACCATCAAGCTGCTGGAGATGCTGCGCACCGGCGAGATCGACTGCGCCATCGTCGCCGAGCCCTTCCCCGACACCGGCCTGGCGCTGGCGCCGCTGTACGACGAGCCCTTCATGGCCGCCGTTCCCAGCACCCATGCGCTGGCCCAGAAGGACCACGTCTCCACCAGCGATCTCAAGAACGAGACCATGCTGCTGCTGGGCTCGGGCCACTGCTTCCGCGACCATGTGCTCCAGGTCTGCCCCGAGTTCGCACGCTATGCCAGCAATGCCGAAGGCATTCGCCGCACCTTCGAAGGCTCGTCGCTGGAGACCATCAAGCACATGGTGGCCGCCGGCATGGGCGTGACCCTGGTGCCGCGCCTGTCCGTGCCCGCCGATGCGCTGGAGACCACGGCGCGCCGCCGCAAGACCGACGAGCCGCACATCCGCTACCTGCCCATCCTCGAGGACGACGGCTCGGCCCCGCCGACACGCCGCGTGGTCCTGGCCTGGCGCCGCAGCTTCACGCGCTACGAGGCCATCGCCGCCCTGCGCAACGCCGTCTACGCCTGCGCCTTGCCCGGCGTCAAACGCCTGTCCTGATGACCGCACCGGCGCGCGCGCCGGGCCTGTGGGGCCGCTGCGCTTGCGTTATCGTTGCAACTGGCTCCCGGGCGACCTGCCGGGAGCATCTTCCGTTTGTACGAAGCTGAAAGGGATCCCATGGCCAAAAATGCCAGCAAAGACAAGTCCGGTGCAAAGAAGCCAGAGGCCGTGCAGGCCGACAAGGCGGACAAGGCAGTGCAGCCTGCAAAGGCCGCGCTGGCCGACGTGGCACCGGCGTCCGTGCGCTCCTCCGCCATCCATATCGGCATCAGCGACAAGGACCGCGCGGCCATCGCCAAGGGCCTGTCGGCCCTGCTGGCCGACACCTACACGCTGTATCTGACCACGCACAATTTCCACTGGAACGTCACCGGCCCGATGTTCAACACGCTGCACACCATGTTCATGGGGCAGTACACGGAGCTGTGGAACGCCGTCGACCCCATCGCCGAGCGCATCCGTGCGCTGGGCCATTTCGCGCCGGGCTCCTATGCCGACTTCGGCAAGCTCACCAGCCTGGCCGACGTGCCCCACGACCCGCCCAAGGCCCTGGAGATGGTGCGCATCCTGGTCGCCGGCCACGAGGCCGTGGCCCGCACGGCGCGCAGCCTGTTCCCCCTGGCCGACAAGGCCAGCGACGAACCCACGGCCGACCTGCTGACCCAGCGCCTGACCGTGCACGAGCAGACCGCCTGGATGCTGCGCGCCCTGCTCGAAGACTGATGCTGCGCAAACCCCAGTCTTCCCGCGTACCCACCCTGGCCCGGGAGTGATGCCACCGCATGCTCTGGACCTGGATTGACGCACACGCCGCCACGGGCGGCCTGTGCCTGGTACTGGCCGCCCTGGGCGGCCTTTTTTTCTATCTGCGCCTGCCTGCCACGGCCCGGCTGCGCCACGCAGGCCTGCCCATGCCGCGGGCCGCATGGCTGGGCCTGGCTGCCGCCGGCGTGCTGGCCTTGCTGGCACTGGCCGTGATGGTGCGCGACATGCTGGGCCTGGCCCAGCCCGCAGGCTGCGCCACCTGCACCGACTGGCCGGTGCTCGACGAGGCCCTGCACCTGTGGCTGGCCGGCCATGCCACCGATGCCTGGGTGCGCCCCGTGGTCGCCTTCACCCAACTGGGCAATGTGGCCTGGATGGTGTCGCTGTCGGCCGCCGTGCTGGCGCTGCTGCTGTGGCGGCGCGACTGGCTGCATGCGGCCGCCTGGGTGGTGGCCACGGCTGGCGTGGGCCTGTGGATACGCGCCATCAAGACCAGCGTGGGCCGTCCGCGCCCCGTGGGTGGCTGGGTGCCTGAAGGCGGCTTCAGTTTCCCCAGCGGCCACAGCGCGGGCACCTTCGTGCTCTACCTGATGCTGGCCTGGCTGCTGCTGCCGTACCTGCGCCCGGCCTGGCGCTGGCCCGTGGGCCTGGCGGCCCTGGCTGTCGCCCTGGGCGTGGGCACCAGCCGCGTGGTGCTGCGCGTGCACTATGCCAGCGATGTGCTGGCCGGCTGGCTGCTGGGCCTGGCCTGGATGGCGCTGGTGATCTGTGCCGTGGAGTGGGCGCAAACCCGCGTTGCCGGCAGGCGCTGCTGAGGCGCGCCGCCGAGCCTGCCCGCCCAGCGGCGACAATGCGGGCATTTTCGAATGTGATGCGTGCGATGGTCGGCCCACGGCCGCCATCGGCGCCCAGACGCCATGCCCACCACCTCCTCTACGCCCATGCCTGCGCCCCGGCGCAGCAAACTGTCGCTCTACCTGGACCTGGTCCGCTTCAACCGGCCGGCCGGCTGGCTGGTCCTGGTCTGGCCCACGCTGGCCGCACTGTGGGTGGCAGCGGGCGGGTTTCCGGGCTGGCATCTGCTGGTGGTCTTCGTGCTGGGCACGGTGCTGATGCGCAGCGCCGGCTGCTGCATCAACGACATCGCCGACCGCGACTTCGACCGCCACGTCAAGCGCACCACGCAGCGGCCCATCACCTCGGGGCAGGTCTCGGTCAAGGAGGCCGCGCTGCTGGGCGCAGCCCTGGCCCTGGTCTCGCTGGGCCTGGTGCTGACCACGCGCTGGGAGGCCGTGGCCTGGTCCGTGCCCGCCGTGCTGTTCACCATCCTCTATCCGTTCACCAAGCGCTTCTTCGCCATGCCCCAGGCCTTCCTGGGCATTGCCTTCAACTTCGGCATCGTCATCGCCTTCGCCGCCGTGCAGGGCCAGGTGCCGGCCACGGCCTGGATTCTGTGGCTCGCCAACATGTTCCTGGTGCTGGCCTATGACACCGAATACGCCATGGTGGACCGCGACGACGACCTCAGGATCGGCATGAAGACCTCGGCCATCACCCTGGGCCGCTTCGACGTGGTGGCCGTCATGGGCTTTTTCGTGCTCTGCGGCCTGCTCACCGTCTGGGCGCTGGCGCCCTATGGCCTGGCCTGGCCTTTCTGGCTGGGCCTGGCCGTGGCCGCGGCCCAGGTGATCTGGCACTTCACCCTGATCCGCCACCGCACGCGCGAGGGCTGCTTCGTCGCCTTCAGCAAGAGCCACTGGATCGGTGCCAGCCTGTTCGCGGGCGTGGCGCTGGGGTTCGCCTTGCGCTGAAGGCGCCACGCCGCCGCAGTGCGTGCGCTCCGCAGCCTGCCGCCATGGCACCCAGCAGTGCCAGCTGCCAGGCGCCGAGTGCGGGAATGGGCGCCGGAGCGGGCGGTGGCACGGGTGGAGTCACAGGTGGGTCTACAGGTGGGTCTACAGGTGGATCCACAGGAGGATCTACGGGTGGATCTACAGGAGGATCTACGGGGAGCGGCAGGGTAGGCGGCACCACCGCAGTCAGCGCGATGTCCTGCGCCACCTCGGTGGCCGGCATCCACCGTGCATCGCCGGGCTGGCTGGCGGTCACCGTGCAGATGCCTTCGCCTGCCATCGTGACCCTGTTGCCCGAGACCGTGCAGATGCCTGGGGTCGTGCTGGCGTATTCCACCGGCAGGCCGGAGCTGGCCGTGGCGGGCGGGTCGATGGCAAAGACCGTTCCCGCCTCGAAGGACCGGCTGGCCTGTGCCGGGAAGCGGATGGCCTGGGCTCTGCGGATGCGGACATCGGCGCTTGCGTCGGCGGGCAGCCAGTGGGCATTGCCCGCCTGGCGGGCCACCAGGGTGCAGATGCCGCTATCGATCATCGTGACCGTGGTGCCCGAGACGGTGCAGACGGCCGGGGTGGCGCTGCCGTAGTCCACCGGCAGGCCGGAGCTGGCCGTGGCGGGAGGGTCTATGGTGAAGGTGGAGCCAGGGCTGCCGAGGACCTGGCTGGCCTGTGGCCCAAAGGTGATGGTCTGGGGGGAGAGGGCGCGCAGGTCCACGGTCAGGAGTGAGACAAAGGCATCAGGGTTCGTGAACTGTGCTCCGGAGTAGCCCCCGGCCAGAAGCTCGCCAGAAGCAGTGATGTGCAGCGCGGTGACACCATCCAGGCCGCTTGCGCCCAGGTAGGTGCTTTGCTCCAAGGTGCGCAGATCGTCCGACAGGCGTGCCACGTAGCCGGTTTGAAATCCACCACCGTAGACAGGCTCAATGGCGCCCGCCATGCCGGGAAAATTGTCGGATGAGGTGTTGCCGGCCACCAGGATCTCGCCCGAAGGAGCGATGGCCAGGGCAGCGATCCAGTCTGGGTTTGCGCCGCCCAGATAGGTGCTCTGCAACAGGGTGCGCAGATCGGCGGACAGCCTTGTGATGTAGCCGGGGTAGTTGCCATTGCTGGCAGGCTGCGCACCACCGCTCGTGCCAGGAAAGGCAGAGGACGATGTTTGCCCGGCTGCCACGATCTCTCCCGAGGGGTGGAAGGCCAATGCCGAGAGTGTCTCCCAGCCGTTCCCCCCCAGGTAGGAGCTGCGCACCAGGGTGCGCAGATCGCCTGAAAGCAATGCGATGAAGCCGTCGGCATCGCCGCTGATGTCTGGCTGGGCTGCGTGCGCCGTGGCAGGCAGATCGGGGGATTGGGTCTGCCCGCCGGCGAGTATCTCTCCTGAAGGTCCGATGGCGATATTGGAGATACTCTCCGCTCCCGTCCCGCCCAGATAGGTGCTTTGCACCACGGTGCGCAGGTCGGCGGACAGGCGCATGACGAAGCCGTCACGATCGGCGCTGAGGGCGGGCTGGGCTCCGTTGGCCGCGCGGGGCAGGTCCTTGGCAAGGGTGTCCCCGGCCACCACGACCTCCCCCGAGGCAGGAAGGGCCAGGGCAGTGGCGACCACCCAGCCGTCTCCGGTCAGATAGGTGCTCTGCTCCAGGGTGCGCAGGTCGCCGGAAAGCCGGGCGACGAAGCCCGCAGGAACGCTGAGCGACACAGGCTGTGCTCCCCCGGCCGTGCCGGGAAAATCGCTGGTCATCGTCTCGCCGCTTACCACCACGTCACCCGACGCCGTGACGGCCAGTGCGTGGATCTGGCTGCCCCACGACCCGCTCAGGTAGGTGCTCTGTATCAGGCGGCTCAGATCACTGGACAGCCGGGCGACGAAGCCATGCAATGCAAATATGCCAGGGGGGCTCGCAGGCTGCGCTCCACCCGCAGTGCCGGGGAATCGGTTGGAAAGGGTAGTGCCGGCCAGCAGCACGTCGCCTGAAGGGGCGGCTGTGGCTATGGCCTCTATCCAGGAACTCTCGGGGCTGCCCAGATAGATGCTCTGCAGCAGTGGATCGATCACCAGCGGCAGCGCCCGGTCATACGCTCCCAGTGCGAACCCGTAGCCATCGCCCTGGCTGTTGAGCGCGTACTGCACGGGCACCTCCACGCGCTGCCCAGCAACTTCCTGGAAGGCCACGGGCGCGGTATAGGCCACATCGCCATGGCCTGTGGCGGCCACCAGTTCGCCGCCTTCGCCCAGGCGCAGGGACAGCGCGCCGTCCACGCGCACCTGGATCTGCCCGGGGTCAGCCTGCGGCGCCACGTGAAAGAGCTTTTCCACATTGGTGCCGCGCACGGCCAGCTCCACCTGCACGCCGGGCCAGGCCTGGCCCAGGTGGAGGTTGCGGTAGGTGGCCGGCTGGTAGCGGTGCGGGCCGCTGAAGCGGGTGATCTGGGTGCCGGCTGCCTCGCCGCCCGAGGGCGACAGCGGCAGCGCGCCGACCAGGGTTTCCGTGAGACTCCAGCCGGGCCGCAGGATGGGGGCGCTCTTGGGCGCACCGCCGGCCGCTTTGCTTCTTGCCCAGTCCGCCAGCCGTCCCGTGTCGGGCCCGGGCAGGCCGTACACGATCTGCCCCTGGTGCGTGACATGGACGGCGCCCGCGAAGGTCCGGCCCATGAAGGCCACGGCCGGGTCGAACTGGCCGCTGTTGGCTTCGAAGGGCATGGACAAGCCCTGCAGGGCCTGCTTCGCATGCTGCAACTGCGCCGCACCGGGTCTCTCACCCGGCGCTGCATGGGCGGTGCTGGCGGCCATGCATGCGGCTGCTGCCATGGCGAGCCAGAGGAGGGCTGGGCGACTTGTGCTGCGCCACCGGAGCCAGGGCGCAGGCTGAAGAAAGAGGCTCATGGGGTCTCCCTGAATGCGGCCGCCCCGAGGCAAGCCTGCCTCCGGGCGTGAGCCCCGCAGGCGGAGGCCTGGCGGGGCCGGGTTCCTGGGGCGTGACCGGCACGGGGGCTATCCCCTCCTGCCCGGCCACGCGTGCGTTGCTAGCGAGCGCTGCTATGGCGCGCCCGGCGGCGCAGCGAGATGGCGCCAAGGCCTGCCGCCAGCGTGCCCAGCCAGACCAGGGCCCAGGGGCCCAGGGTGGGCACGGGCACGGGGGACGCAGCGCCGGGTCCCGGGCCGGGTGCGGGAGGAGGAGGTGGCGGGAGTGGCGACGGAGGTGAAACGGTGCTGGCCACCAGTTCGATGTCCTGCGACACGTCAGTGGCCGCCAGCCACAGCGTGTTGCCCGGCTGGCTGGCTGTGAGCCTGCAGGTGCCTGCGCTGACCATGGTCACCGTGGCGCCCGAGACCGTGCAAACGCCGGGCGTGGTGCTGGCGTAGTCCACCGGCAGGTTCGAACTGGCCGTGGCGGGCGGGCCGAGGTCGAAGCTGGCGCCGGCCGTGAAGGGCTGGTCGGCCTGGGCCGGGAAGGAGATCACCTGCGGCCTGCGGATCTGCAGGGTCACGAAGATGCCGTTGGCTGCCAGCCACTGGCCGGGCACGCTGGGCAGCCAGGCCTCCAGCATGCAGGGGCCCGCATCCACCATGGTGACCGTGGTGCCCGAGACGGTGCACACGGCCGGCGTATGGGCGGTGTAGTTCACGGCCAGGCCGGAATTGGCCGTGGCGATCGGGCTGATCTGGAAGGTGTCGCCGGTCGCGGTAAGCACCTGATCGGCCTGGGGCGGGAAGGTGATGGCCTGGGGGGAGACGGCGCGCAGGTCGGCGGACAGGCGTGTGATGAAGCCGTCTGCAGTGCCTGCATTGGTCTCCTGTGCGCCACCGGCCATGCCCGGCAGGTTGCGGGATTGGGTATAGCCGCCCACCACCACTTCCCCGGAGGGCGTGGTGGCCAATGCGGTGATGTGATCATCGGACTCGCCGCTCAGGAAGGTGCTTTGCTCCAGCGTGCGCAGGTCGGCGGACAGGCGTGTGACAAAGCCGCTCTGGAAGCCGAAGCTGACGCGAACCGGCTGTGCACCGCCTTCTGTGCCCGGAAAGCCGGAGAATCGGGTATGGCCGCCCACCACCACCTCCCCGGAGGGCGTGATGGCCAATGCGGTGATGTCGTCAGAGTCCGCGGCACCCAGGTAGGTGCTCTGCCCCAGCGTGCGCAGGTCCCCGGACAGAAGTGTGACGAAGCCGTCGCTGGGGTTGCCGCGGATGAAGTAGTAATCCGGCTGTGCGCCGCCTGCCGTGCCCGGCAGGTCGTTTGAACCGGTAGATCCGCCCACCACCACTTCCCCGGAGGGCGTGATGGCCAATGCTGTGATGGCGTCATTGGCCGCTCCACCCAGGTAGGTGCTCTGTTTCAGCGTGCGCAGATCGGCGGACAGGCGTGTGATGAAGCCGTCCTCCCGTCCGAGGAGGACGTTGTCCGACCCAGGCTTGGGCTGGGCGCTGCCGGTGGTGGCAGGCAGGTTGGGGGAAGTTGTGGAGCCGGCGACCAGCACGTCCCCCGAAGGCGTGAGGGCCAGCGCCGTAGGCGAGTCTGCTCCGGTGATATAGGTGCTGCGCACCAGCGTGCGCAGGTCTGCCGATAGCAGGGCCGCAAAGCCGTTGCGGGTATTTGGCGCTACGTCCGCAATGGCGCCCTGTGCCGTACCGGGGAAATCGGAGGACTCCGTAGATCCGCCCACCACGATGTCGCCCGAGGGGGTGATGGCCAGGGCTGTCAGGCTGTCCCCACCGCTTCCCCCCAGATAGGTGCTCTGCACCAGGGTGCGCAGATCGGCCGACAGGCGTGTGACAAAGCCGCTGCGTGCGCCTGGATTTGCCGGTTGCGCTCCGTTCACCGCGCCAGGAAGATTTCCGCTCGAGGTGTCGCCCGCCACCACCACATCGCCCGAGGGCAAGATGGCCATGCTGGGGAAGTGGAAGTCTCCTCCATCGTTCATGCCCAGATAGGAGCTTTGCTCCAGGGTGCGCAGGTCGCCGGACAGGCGTGCCACAAAGAGGTGAACGTTGGTCGCTGAGGGGGCCAGAGCCCCGCCGGCCGTGCCGGGGAAATCGCTGGAGCGGGTTATGCCGGCCACCAGCACCTGCCCCGCAGGGGCCAGGGCCAGGGCGGTGATGGCATCGTTGCCAGACCCGCCAAGGTGGGTGCTCTGTAGGAAGGGGTCGATCACCAGCGGCAGCGCCTGATCATAGGCCCCCAGCGCAAAGCCGTAGCCATCGCCCCGGCTGTTGAGAGCGTACTGCACGGGCACGTGTACGCGCCGCCCCGCAACTTCCTGGAACGCCACGGGCGCCGTATAGGCCACATCGCCATGACCTGTGGCGGCCACCAGTTCGCCGCCTTCGCCCAGGCGCAGGGACAGCGCGCCGTCCACGCGCACCTGGATCTGCCCGGGGTCGGCCTGCGGGGCCACGTGAAAGAGCTTTTCCACATTGGCGCCGCGCACGGCCAGTTCCACCTGCACGCCGGGCCAGGCTTGGCCCAGGTGCAGGTTGCGGTAGGTGGCCGGCTGATAGCTGTGGGGGCCGCTGAAGCGGGTGATCTGGGTGGCGGCGGCCTCGCCGCCCGTGGGCGACAGCGGCAGCGCGCCGGCCAGGGTTTCGGTGAGGCTCCAGCCGGACAGGGGCTGGGTGGCTGGCGGGGTCTGGGACGGTGCCTGGGGTTGGGTGCCTGCGGGCGCCTTGGGCGGTTTCTTGGGGGGTGCTTGGGGGGGGGCCTGGGGAGGCATCTCGGGCGGGGGGGCCGAGGTCACGCCCTGCTGCTGCGCGGGCGCGGCCAGGCTGTAGACGATCTGGCCCTGGCGGGTGACGTGGATCGCGCCCGCGAAGGTGCGGCCCGTGAAGGCCACGGCAGGGTCGAACTGGCCGCTGTTGGCCTCGAACGGCACGGACAGGCCCTGCAGGGCCTGCTGCGCGTGCGGTATCTGCCGGGCCTGGGCGGAGCCATGTGCTGGGGCATGGGCTGGTGAGTGCGCTGGTGTGTGCGCGCGGTGGTGGGCAGGACTTTGGGAGGGGCCGGGTACTGCGTGGGCCAGGCCGGTCGATGCCCAGAGCAGGCATGCCGCCAGGGCCGGCTTGCTGCGGCGCCGCCTGGGCACGGAAGGGGGATGGAAACGCATGCTTTCTCCTTGAATGCAGCGAATCCAAGGCAAGCCATGGACAGGGGCGGGCAGGCGATGCACGTCCCGCCGAGGCGGATGCTTGGTGGAAACTGCGGTGGCAGGTCATGACCGGCGCGGGGCTTTCCGCGCTGCCGGTCAATTGCCGATTTCTACCGAGTGCCGCTTGCTTCCACCATCAGAACTATCTGGTTTTTGCAGGAATCTGGCGCACCGTCCCCTTGCCACCACAAAGAGGGGCGCGCGCGGGCGTGTCCTACCTGCCGAATTCGGCGGCCAGCTCCTTGGCCCGTGTTTCCGCTGCCCGCATGGCGGCCACGAAATGCTCGGGCACCTGTTGCGCCTGCATGTGGGTGATGGCGGCGTGGGTGGTGCCGCCCTTGCTGGTCACGCGCTGGCGCAGCACGTCGGCGCTTTCGGTGGAGCGGGCGGCCAGTTCCGATGCGCCCTGGAAGGTGGCCACGCCCAGGCGGTAGGACTGCTCGGCCGTGAGGCCCATGTCAACGCCGGCCTGTGTCATGGCTTCGAGGAACAGGAAGACATAGGCCGGGCCCGAGCCCGATAGGGCGGTCACGGCGTCCAGGTGCGCTTCCTGGTCGACCCAGACGAACTGGCCCGTGGTGGCAACGACCTGCTCGATGGCGCTCTTGCCTGCGGCATCGACCTGGGCGCGGGCGAACAGGCCCGTCATGCCCTTGCCCACCAGGGCCGGCGTATTGGGCATGGCGCGCACGATGCGGCCCGTGCCCAGCCACTGGGCGATGGAGTCCGTGGGAATGCCGGCGGCCACGCTCAGGTGCAGGGCCTGGGCGGTATGCGGCGCCACGGCCTGGGCGGCTTCCTTGAAGGTCTGGGGCTTGACGGCCCAGACCACGATGCCGGCACCGTCCAGCGCGCTGGCGGCGGCCGCGGCATCGGCATGCGCCGTGATGCCGAAGTTCGTGCGCAGCGCGTCGCGCGCAGCCTCGAAGGGTTCGACGACGACGATGCGGTCTGCGGATTGGCCCTGGCCGATCAGTCCGCCGATGATGGCGCTGGCCATGTTGCCGCCACCGATGAAGGCGATGACAGGGGAGGCTGTGGAAACGGTGTTCATGCTGGTGGCGGTGGAGAAGGAAAACGAAGAGTTTAGAGCGTGTTCCCACCGTGCCAGCGCATGTCCACGCCATGGCTGGTGGCCAGGTCCAGGGGCTGTGCCGGGGCGCCGGGCCGCTGGCGCAGGGTGAGCGCGCAAGGGCCCTCTCCGCGCGTGGCAAGGCGCTGGCGCAGTGCGTCGGAGGCCGCCAGTGCCTGCGCGCCTTGCAGCAGCAGGTCGAACCCCGGCAATGCCAGCCGCGCGCCCTGGTTGTCCAGCCTCTCCAGCTGCAGGCCCGGGCCCAGCAGCGCCCGGTAGCGGTCCAGGCTGGCGTCCAGATCGTGCACAGCGACGGTCAGCGAGGCCACGCCCAGCGCGCCGTTGGGATGCTCGCGCACGCTGCCCTCGGGCACGCGCAGGGCGCGCGGCGTGACGTCGCCGCACAGGAAGGGCAAGTCGGGCGTGGCGTGGCGCGCCGTCTGCCACAGCAGTTGCGCGCCGTCGGGGCGCACGCGGCCTCCGTCCACGGGGCCGACCAGGGTATCCAGCCCCCGCCCGCGTGCCTCGGCCAGCGCCTGGGCGGTGCTTTGGGGCAGCAGGGCGAAGTCCACCAGCCCCTCGCCATGGTCGCGCAGCGTGCGGTACCAGCGCTCTTCGGGCGCCGGGGCGGTCCAGGCAATGATCTCCAGGTAGGCGCCGTCGGCAAACACGACCAGCGCGTTGTGCGAGGTGCGGCCCGGATGGCGGCCGCCGATGGCGACCTGGAAGCCCAGCGCGCGGTAGTCCGCCACGGCGGCCTCGAGGTCCTGCACGGCGATGACGATGTGGTCCAGCGGAAGTGCCATGAAAGCTCCTGTGTGGTGTAAGGGGGTGCCGTCCGGATTCTCAGTCTTCGAGCTGGACCTTGTTGTCGCGCACGAAGCGGCCCCAGCGCTCATATTCCTGGCGCACCCAGCGGTCGAGGGCGGGTCCGTCCGTGGCCATGACTTCAAAGCCCGACTGCATGAGCTTGCTGCGGATGTCGGGCGTGTTCAGCGTGGCCTGGAAGTCTTCGGTGAGCTTGTGCACCGTGGCTGCCGGCGTGGCGGAAGGTGCGAAAACGCCGATCCACGAGTAGGCCTCGAAGCCCGGGAAGCCGGACTCGGCCACGGTGGGCACGTCGGGCAGCTCGGGCAGGCGCTTGAGGCCGGTCACTGCCAGCGGCTTGATCTTGCCCGCCGAAATCTGGCCGCGCAGCGCCGCGTAGCTGAGCAGGGTGAGGTCGGACACATTGCCGAGCACGGCCTGCACTGCCGGGCCGCCGCCGCCGTAGGGCACGTGCAGCACGTAGGTGCCCGAGCGGCGCTTGATGTCCTCCATCACCAGGTGGTTCATGGACCCCAGGCCGGTCGATGCGTAGCTGTATTTGCCCGGGTTGCGGCGCGCCAGCTCCAGGAAGCCGGCCAGGTCCCTGGCGGGCACCGAGGCCGAGGCACCGATCACCAGCGGGAAGCGCAGCGCCAGCGACACGCCCGTGAAGTCCTTGAAGGTGTCGTAGGGCAGCCGGGACTTGGCGATGGGATTGATGGCATGGGTGTCGAAGCTGAACAGCAGGGTGTTGCCGTCCGGGGCCGACTTGGCCACGTACTGGGTGGCGATCTGGCTGGCGGCGCCGGGGCGGTTCTCCACGATCACCGGGCGCCCGGCCACCTCGCCCAGGCGCGGCTGCAGTATGCGGGCGGCGATGTCGGTGCTGCCCCCCGGCGGGAAGGTGATGACCAGCTTGAGCGGGGCGGCGCCCTGCGCGGATGCCGTGCCGGCCGGCCCCAGCAGGCATGCGGCGGCCGTGGCCAGCAGCAACTGGCGGCGTGAGGGTGGATGGGGCATGGGAAGGCTCCTTTTCAAGCGCATTGGCGGGCAGGAAATCGGGAATCTGTGCGTGGGGCCTGGCGTTAACCCATCCACTGGCTCACCGGCACGGCCGTGTCCTGGAGCTCTTGCGAGATCACATCCACCAGCGCCGGGCCGTCGTGCATCAGCGCGGCCTTGAGCGCGGCTTCGAGGTCTGCCGGGTCCTCCACGCGCCATGCCTTGACGCCGAAGGCCTCGGCCACGCGGGCATGGTGGGTGCGGTTGAAGTCGACTGAAAAGTAGCGTTCATCGTAGCCGGACTTCTGGCTGGCCTTGATCCAGCCGAACACGCTGTTGGAGAACACGATCATCTTCAGCGGCACGTTGCGGCGCACGATGGTTTCCAGCTCGCCGCAGGTGAAGCCGAAGCTGCCGTCGCCCATGACCGCGACCACCACGGAATCAGGCTGGCCGATGGCGGCGCCAAAGCCGGCGGACATGGCAAAGCCCAGCGCCCCGTGCGCGCGGTTGGTGATGAAGTGCCGGCCGGCCTGGGGCGCGTCGAAATAGGCCGTGAAGTAGGGGCAGGGCGTGCCGGGGTCGGCCACCACGATGGCGCGCGCGGGCAGCAGGCGGTTGAGCGTGTCCACCACGCGCTCGGGCTTGATGGGGCGCTCCAGCGAGGCCGCCAGTGGTGCGAAGAAGGCCTGCTTGGTGGCGCGCGCGGTGGCCGCCAGCGCGGCGCCGTCCGCGGCATCAGCGGGGCGGCGGGCGATGCGCTGCTGCACGGCCGCGTGCAGCGCCTGCAGGCCCAGCAGGGCGTCGCCCACCAGGGCCACGTCGGTGCGGTAGTTGGTGCCTATGGTCATGGCGTCCACGTCCAGGTGGACGATGGTGACCTTGCGCGAGGGCATCTGCCAGTGCTCGGTGGTGGTGGAGCCGGCACGGGCGCCGATGAACATCACCAGGTCCGCCTGCGCCACCACGGCGCGCGTGGCCTCGACGCCGCCATTGGTGCCCACCACGCCGGCATTGAGCGGATGGCTGCCCGCCAGGCTGCCCTGGCCGCTGACGCTGGAGCACACGGGCGCGTTGAGCAGGGTGGCCAGCGCATCCAGTGCGGCGCTGGCGCCTGCGATCAGCACGCCGCCGCCGCAGATCAGCACGGGGCAGCGGGCCGCCACCAGGCGGTCGGCAGCCTCGGCCACGGCCGCCGGATCGGGCGCGGACCGGTAGGCCGGATAGCGGTCATGCCCTGGCTGAGCCCAGACATCGGCCGGATCCAGCGTGTGCTTTTGCACGTCATAGGGCAGGCAGATATGGGTGGCGCCGGGCCGGCCCGTGGTCATGGCGCGGAAGGCGCTGCGCACGGCGTGCGGAATCTGGTCCACGCGGTCAATGGTGGTATTCCACTTGGTCAGCGGCCTGTACAGCGCCTGCTGGTCCAGTTCGGTCAGCGGGAACTTGCCGCGCGCGCCCACGGAAACGTCCGAGGTGATGCCCAGCACGGGCACCGAGGATTCGTTGGCCTCGGCCAGGCCGGGCAGCAGGTAGGTGGCGCCGCCGCCGCTGGGGCCTTCGCACACGCCTACCTTGCCTGTGACGCGCGCATAGGCGTCGGCCATGTAGCCGGCGCTGCGCTCGTCCCGCGTGAGGATGTGGTCCATGCCGTGGTCCAGCCGCGCCATGGCGTCGTAGAAGGGCAGGCTGGTGTCGCCGCACAGGCCGAAGATGTGCTTGACGCCATTGAGCTGCAGCATGCGGACCATGGCGTCGGCACCATTGAAAGCGGTGGTCATGTCGGGAGTCTCCAGGCAGGTTGGGTGATGGGGTTTTTAAGAATCCATTTCAGTATACTTAAAAGAATGCGCAGCGCCAAAGGGCACAATGGCGCCATGAAAATCTCCAACATCCGCCATGAACGGGGCTCCAGCGTCTACAGCACGCTGCGTGACATGGCCATCTCCTACGAGTTCAAGCCAGGCGAGCGCCTGAGCGAGAGCGAACTGGCCCTGCGCCTGGGCGTGAGCCGCACGCCCGTGCGCGAGGCACTGACGCGGCTGGTGGCCGATGGCTTTTTGCTGCCGGCCAGCCGCGGCTACATGCGGCGCGAACTGGACGTGAAGGAGTCACTGGACCTGTACGAGGCCCGCGTGGCCGTGGAGCGCGAATGCGTGCGGCTGGCCGTGGAGCGCGCCTCCGATGCCCAGCTCGACGAGGCCCTGGCCTACCTGGAGCAGAGCCAGCGCGTGGCCTCCGATACGCCGATCCGGCAACTGGTGGACCTGGACGAGGGATTCCACCTGCGCATTGCCGACATGGCCGGCAACGCCGAGCTGCGGCGCATGCTGGCGAGCCTGAACGAGCGCATCCGCTTCATCCGGTGGATCGACATGGAGAACGTGGGGCGCGCCTCCACCCAGCACGAGCACCTGGAAATCCTGCAGGCCCTGCGCGCGCGCGACGCCCAGGCCAGCGAGCGCCTGATGGCCGAGCACATCGGCCTGCGGCGCGAGCAGATCGTGGAGGCGATTGCGCGCGGGCTGACGCGCATCTACCTGCCGCAGGAGCAGGTGCAGGCCACGCCCTGAAGCGCCTTCAGGGGGCGCAGGGCGGCGAGGGCCGGTAGGCGGTGATCAGGATCTGGTTGGCCTGCGCCGGGTTGAAGTTGTCGTCGCTGGCGAACACCAGCACGCGGGTGCCATCGGGCAGCGGCGGGCCCCAGGACATGGCTTCCATGTTGTCCAGCCGGCCGGGCTGCACGGTGGACAGATCGGCCACCAGTTGCTTGACCGCCACCTGTGGCGGCGTTTGAGTGAAGCTGGCCAGGGCCAGCGTGTCAGGTGCCTCCAGGCCGATGCGGTACAGCCGCGCGCCAAAGCCGTGGCCCGGGCTGTAGGAGCGCTCCAGCACCAGCAGATGGTCGGGACCGTCCGGCAGGATTTCGCTGATGCCGTTGACCTCGCGCTGGGGAAGGGCCCAGCTGGCGGCCGGCACGGCATCGGGCTGGTAGGCGATCTGGCGCAGCAGCCGGCCATCGTCCAGGCTGACGAGGCTGATGCGCACGGGCGCGCCTGCCGTGGCGGCGCTGGCGCGCGGGCCGTCCTGGCGCAGCGGCGCCTCCAGGGCCAGCCAGGCCTGTTGGCCGTCCGGCGTCACGGCCAGCCCCTCGAAGCCGAAGTTCGAGCGCAGGCCCGGCCTGCCGTCCTCGTCCTTGAATGCGTAGAACCACCGCGCAATCTGGCGGCCCGTGGCGTCGGTCCTCACCAGCGAGGTGCCAAAGCCCCGGCCCGGGTCGCCTTCATCGGTCCACAGCAGGCCGCCGTCCGGCAGCAGGCGGATGGCTTCGGGGTCGGGCACGGGCTGGGTGGCGGGCGCGGCATGGCGCGGGCGCAGCCAGCGGCCCTCGGCATCCAGTAGCGGATGCACTTCGGTGACCTGCGCCTGCCAGGGGTTGGGGCCGGCACGCTGGCCCGCGTCCAGCGGCTCTATGCGCAGGCGCATCCAGCGCGCGGGGCCGCGCGCCGAGCGGTCATCGCTGATGGCCACGTAGTCGCCGCGCCGGGCGTCGTAGTCCAGGCCCGAGATGCCGCCGGTGGTGGCGCCATGGATGGGCTCATCGCGCGCAATCGTGGTGCTGCCCAGCCACTGCAGGCGCGTGCATGCCGTGGGCTGCGGGGACGGCAGGGCCTGGGGCGGCGCGGCGCAGCCGGCCAGCAGCAGGCCCGCAAGCACCAGGCTGGCCGCCTTGAACAAGGCCGTGAGCCCGTTGTCAGGCCGCCAGCGCGGTCTGGGCCACCGCATGCTCCCAGCGCGCCATCAGCTCGTCGGCGCGGTGCTTGTCCAGTGTGGGCACGAAGCGGCGCTCGGCCTTCCACAGTGCCGACAGTTCCTCGGTGCTCTGGTACACGCCCGAGGACAGGCCCGCCAGGTAGGCAGCGCCCAGGGCCGTGGTCTCCACGCAGGCCGGGCGCACGACGGGAATGCCCAGCAGGTCGGCCTGGAACTGCATGAGCAGGTTGTTGACGCAGGCGCCGCCGTCCACGCGCAGTTCGCTGACCGGCGCGCCGCCGCTGGCCACCGCGTCGCGGCTCATGGCCAGCAGCAGGGCGGCGCTCTGGAAAGCGATGGATTCAAGCGCAGCCCGCGCGATGTGGGCAATGGTGGTGCCGCGCGTCAGGCCCGTGATGGTGCCGCGGGCATCGGGCTTCCAGTAGGGGGCGCCCAGTCCTGTGAAGGCCGGCACCATCATCACGCCGCCCGAGTCGGGCACGCTCTCGGCCAGTTGCTGCACCTGGCCGCTGTGCTCGATGGCGCGCAGTCCGTCGCGCAGCCACTGGACCACGGCGCCGCCCACGAAGACGCTGCCTTCCAGCGCATAGGCCGGCGCAGCGGTGGGCTGTGCCGCAGCGGTGGTCAGCAGGCCGTTGGCGGAGGTCTGGAACACGCCGCCCGTGTGCATGAGCATGAAGCAGCCCGTGCCATAGGTGTTCTTGGCCATGCCGGCCGAAAAGCAGGCCTGGCCGAAGAGGGCGCTTTGCTGGTCGCCGGCCACGCCGCCGATGGCGATCTCGCCGCCCAGCACCTCGGCTGCCGTGCGGCCGAAATCGGCGGCGGAAGGCAGCACCTCGGGCATCAGCGCGCGCGGAATCTCCAGCAGCGCCAGCAGATCGTCGTCCCACTGGTTGGTGTGGACGTTGAACAGCATGGTGCGGCTGGCGTTGGAGACATCGGTCACATGGCGGCGCCCGCCCGTGAGCTGCCAGATCAGCCAGCTGTCCACGGTGCCGAAGGCCAGTTCGCCGCGCTCGGCGGCGGCGCGCGCGCCATTGACGTTGTCCAGGATCCAGCGCAGCTTGGTCCCCGAGAAATAGGCGTCGATCAGCAGGCCGGTCTTGCGCTGGATGGTGTCGGCATGGCCGGCCTCGCGCAGCTGGGCGCACAGCGGCTCGGCGCGGCGGTCCTGCCAGACGATGGCGTGGTGTATGGGCTGGCCCGTGGCGCGGTTCCAGACCACGGTGGTCTCGCGCTGGTTGGTGATGCCCAGGGCGCGGATGTCGGCCGCCGCCAGCCCGGCCTTGGCCAGGGCCTCGCGCGCCGTGGCCAGCTGGGTGCGCCAGATCTCGCGCGGATCGTGCTCGACCCAGCCGGGGCGCGGATAGATCTGCGGCAGCTCCAGCTGGGCCGAGGCCACGATGCGGCCCTGGGTGTCGAAGACGATGCTGCGCGAGCTGGAGGTGCCCTGGTCCAGGGCAAGCAGATAGGTCATGGTGCGGTATCCAGGAAAAGCAGGGCCGGTGCGCGTGTCCTGTGCGGGCGGTGGCGCAGCGGCTGCGGAAAACTTACTGCGCCACCACGCATTGCACTTCTGCTTCGCGCAGAAGGGCATCGAACGGGGCGGGGGGCGCGGTATCGGTGAACAGGCGGTCGATCTGGTCCAGGCGTGCCAGCTCCACCATGGCCTGGCGGTGGAACTTGCTGTGGTCGGCGGCCAGCCAGACTTCGCGCGACTGGGCAATGATGGTCTGGGCCACCTTGACCTCGCGCATGTCGAAGTCGCGCAGGCTGCCATCGGGCTCGATGGCCGAGATGCCGATCAGGGCGATGTCCACCTTGAACTGGCGGATGAAGTCCACGGCCGCCTCGCCCACGATGCCCCGGTCGCGCGTGCGCACCACGCCGCCGGCCACGATGACTTCGCAGTCCGCGTTGGAGCTGAGGATGGCCGCCACGTTGAGGTTGTTGGTGATCACGCGCAGGCCCCGGTGCTTGAGCAGGGCCTGGGCCACGGCCTCGGTGGTGGTGCCGATGTTCAGGATCAGCGAGCAGCCGTTGGGAATGGCCTCGGCCACGGCGCGCGCAATGCGCGACTTGCCTTCGGCATGCAGCACCTGGCGCTGGGTGTGGCCCAGGTTCTCCACCGTGGCGCTGGGCACGCGCACGCCGCCGTGAAAGCGCACCATCAGGCCCGCATCGGCCAGCTTCTGTATGTCGCGGCGCACGGTCTGCAGGGTCACGCCCAGGATCTCGGCCAGCTGCTCCACCGAAGTGGACTGGCGGCTGCGCACTTCGTCGAGCAGCTGTAGTTGTCGGGGATTGGTGTTCACGGCGGCGATTCCAGATCTGGTGCGTTCTCAGGCAAACAAGGCGGGGCGACCGGTTTATAGCGCATTTGCCCCTGGCCGGCCGTGGGTTGGGGAACTTTAAAACGAAGAAAAAAGAACAGCACCTAGGGTATGTGTTGATGGGCTGCGATCTGGAAAGAACAAAAATGATCACGTTCTTGCTTTCGGATGGCGCGCAATCGCCGCCTTGAGCGAGATGTTTCTCCTTGTTCAATCGCTGCCCCCGAGGCGGCCTCGTCAGTGAGGGCGGTCGTGGAACTGGTGTTGGAGAGAATCAGCAAACGCGTGGGCGGCCAGACCTGGCTGCACCCCATGCACCTTGAACTGGAAAGCGGCGCGGTGACCGTGCTGCTGGGTGCCACGCAGGCCGGCAAGACCAGCCTGATGCGCATCATGGCCGGCCTGGACGTGCCCACCGAAGGCCGTGTGCGCGCCGATGGCGTCGATGTGACCGGCATGCCCGTGCGCGAGCGCAACGTGGCCATGGTCTACCAGCAATTCATCAACTATCCCTCGCTCACGGTGGCGGACAACATCGCCTCGCCGCTCAAGCTGCGCGGCGACCGCGACGTGGCGCAGCGCGTGCGCGCCCTGGCCGAGCGGCTGCACATCGACATGTTCCTGGACCGCTACCCGGCCGAGCTGTCGGGCGGCCAGCAGCAGCGCGTGGCGCTGGCGCGCGCCCTGGCCAAGGGCGCTCCGCTGATGCTGCTGGACGAGCCCCTGGTCAACCTCGACTACAAGCTGCGCGAGGAACTGCGCGAGGAACTGACCCAGCTGTTCGCCACAGGCGACTCCACCGTGGTCTATGCCACCACCGAGCCCGGCGAGGCCCTGCTGCTGGGTGGCTACACGGCTGTGCTGCATGAGGGCGAACTGCTGCAGTACGGCCCCACGGCCGAGGTCTTCCATCAGCCGAATTCGCTGCGCGTGGCGCGCGCCTTCAGCGATCCGCCCATGAACCTGATCGTGGCCAGTGCCGTGGAGGGCGGGCTGCAACTGCCGGGCGGCGCGCGGCTGCCCGTGGCGCTGCCTGCGGACCTGGCCGTGTCCGGCCCACTGACCCTGGGCCTGCGCGCCAGCGCCCTGCGCCTGCAGTCCCGGCCCGGCGATCTGGCACTGCAGGGCGTGGTGGAACTGGCCGAGATTTCGGGCTCCGACACCTTCGTGCATGCCACCACGCCCTGGGGCGAGCTGGTGGCCCAGGTCACGGGCGTGCACCACCTGGATCTAGGCAGCGCGGTCACGCTGCACCTGGACCCGGCCCATGCCTACGTGTTCGGCACGGACGGCGCGCTGCTGCTGGCGCCGGCGCGGCCCGGAGGACGATGAGATGGCCCGCATAGAACTCGATCTGGCCCACTCCTACAAGCCGAACCCGCAGCAGGACAGCGACTATGCGCTGCTGCCGCTGAGCATGGTCTTCGAGGACGGCGGCGCCTATGCGCTGCTCGGCCCCTCGGGCTGCGGCAAGACCACCATGCTCAACATCATGTCGGGCCTGCTGGTCCCCTCGCAGGGCAAGGTGCTGTTCGACGGCCGCGACATGACGCGCGCCACGCCCCAGGAACGCAACATCGCCCAGGTGTTCCAGTTCCCGGTGATCTACGACACCATGACCGTGGCCGAGAACCTGGCCTTTCCGCTGAAGAACCGCCGCATGCCCGAGGAGCGCATCCGCGCGCGGGTCGGCCAGATCGCCGAGATGCTGGAGATGAGCGGCCAGCTCGACCAGCGCGCGGCCGGCCTGTCGGCCGATGCCAAGCAGAAGATCTCGCTGGGCCGGGGCCTGGTGCGGCCCGATGTGTCGGCCGTGCTGTTCGACGAGCCGCTCACGGTGATCGACCCCCAGCTCAAGTGGCAGCTGCGCCGCAAGCTCAAGCAGATCCACCATGAACTGCGGCTCACGCTGATCTATGTGACGCACGACCAGGTGGAGGCCCTGACCTTTGCCGAGCAGGTCGTGGTCATGACACGCGGGCGCGCCGTGCAGGTGGGCACGCCCGCCCAGCTTTTCGAACGGCCCAGCCACGCCTTCGTCGGCCACTTCATCGGCTCGCCGGGCATGAACTTCGTGCCGCTGCAGCAGGACGGCGGCCGGCTGCTGGCCGAGGGCCAGTACCTGTCCCTGCCCGCCGCACTGGCCAGTGTGGCGCCTGGTCTGCCCCTGAGCCTGGGCATACGCCCCGAGTACCTGGCACTGGCCTCGGCCGACGCGCCCGGCGCCGTGGCCTGCACGGTGGAGCGCGTGCAGGACGTGGGCACGCACCAGTTGCTGGTGGCGCGCCTGGGCGAGCGGCTGCTCAAGCTGCGCTGCGGCGCCGATGCCTTCCTGCCCGCCGCAGGGCAGACCGTCTGGGTGCAATTGCAGGGCCCCCACACCTGCTACTACGTCAACGAGGAGCTGCAGGCATGAGCCAGACCGTCAAGCCCGTCAACCAGAAGGCCTGGCTGCTGATCCTGCCGGTCATCATCTGCGTGGCCTTCTCGGCCATCATCCCGCTGATGACGGTGGTGAATTACTCGGTGCAGGACATCATCAGTCCCGACCGGCGCGTGTTCGTGGGCACTGAGTGGTTTGCCCAGGTCATGCGCGACGAGGAACTGCACTCGGCCCTGCTGCGCCAGATCGGTTTTTCGCTGGCCGTGCTGCTGGTGGAGATCCCGCTGGGCATCGCGCTGGCCCTGTCCATGCCGGCCCAGGGCTGGAAGGCCTCGGCCGTGCTGGTCGTGGTCTCGCTGTCGCTGCTGATTCCGTGGAACGTGGTCGGCACCATCTGGCAGATCTACGGCCGCGCCGATATCGGACTGCTGGGCGCGGCGCTCAACGCGCTGGGCGTGGACTACAACTACACGGGCAATGCCACCCATGCCTGGCTCACCGTGCTGGTCATGGATGTCTGGCACTGGACGCCGCTGGTGGCCCTGCTGTGCTACGCGGGCCTGCGCTCCATTCCCGACGCCTACTACCAGGCCGCGCGCATCGACGGCGCCAGCAAGTTCGCGGTGTTCCGCTACATCCAGCTGCCCAAGATGCGCGGCGTGCTGATGATCGCGGTGCTGCTGCGTTTCATGGACAGCTTCATGATCTACACCGAGCCCTTCGTGCTCACGGGCGGAGGCCCTGGCAATGCGACCACCTTCCTGTCGCAGTACCTGACGCAAAAGGCCGTGGGCCAGTTCGACCTGGGGCCGGCGGCTGCCTTCTCGCTGATCTATTTCCTCATCATCCTGCTGCTGTGCTTCATCCTCTACAACTGGATGCAGCGCGTGGGCACGGCAGACAAAGAAGGGGCAAGAGAATGACCCCCACGCTCCCTTCGTTCACTGCCCCCCGAGGGGGCTCGGCCTCCCTTGGGGTGGCCCTGCGGGAGGCCGGACATGACTGAAGATCGCCGTTTCCACAAGCGCACGCTGTTCCTCGTCGCCTACCTGCTGTTCGCCGTGCTGCCCATCTACTGGATGGTCAACATGAGCTTCAAGACCAACGAAGAGATCCTGTCGAGCTTCTCGCTGTGGCCCCAGCATTTCACCTGGGCCAACTACCAAACCATCTTCACCGATGCCTCCTGGTACTCGGGCTACATCAACAGCCTGATCTACGTGGCCATCAACACCGTGATCTCGCTCACGGTGGCCCTGCCCGCGGCCTATGCGTTCTCGCGCTACCAGTTCCTGGGCGACAAGCATGTGTTCTTCTGGCTGCTGACCAACCGCATGACGCCGCCGGCCGTCTTCCTGCTGCCCTTCTTCCAGCTCTACACCACGGTGGGCCTGATGGACACGCACATCGCCGTGGCCCTGGCCCACCTGCTGTTCAACGTGCCGCTGGCCGTCTGGATCCTGGAGGGCTTCATGAGCGGCATCCCGCGCGAGATCGACGAAACGGCCTATATCGACGGCTACTCCTTCCCGCGCTTTTTCCTCACCATCTTCCTGCCGCTGATCAAGGCCGGCGTGGGCGTGGCGGCCTTCTTCTGCTTCATGTTCAGCTGGGTGGAGCTGCTGCTGGCGCGCACGCTGACCAGCGTGAACGCCAAGCCCATCGTGGCGACCATGACGCGCACCGTCTCGGCCTCGGGCATGGACTGGGCGACGCTGGCGGCGGCCGGCGTGCTGACCATCGTGCCGGGCGCCATCGTGATCTGGTTTGTGCGGCATTACATCGCCAAGGGTTTCGCCATGGGAAGAGTGTGAGGCACCCCCTGAGGCGCTTGCGCGCCTTCCCCCTCTCTACCCGCTTCCGTGGGGGAGGGGGACGACACCCTCGGGGCGGGGCGGCCCTTCCTCGGTGTCCCTGGGCTGGGCTCTGCCGGTTTCGAGAAGCTGCGGTATTGATGCTGGATTTCTGAAAGGACTCGTCAATGTTTTCCTGGATGGCCTGGACGCTGCCGGTGGCGGTGTTCTTCAGTTGCATCGTGCTGATGCTGGTGGGCATGACGCTGTGGGAGTTGCGCAGCCCGACCGTGATGCGCAAGGGCTGGCTGCCGATGGCGACGACGCGCGGGGACCGGCTGTTCATCGGGCTGCTGCTGGCGGCCTATGTCAATCTGGCCTGGGTGGGCCTGGGCGAGAGGATGGCGCAGTGGTTCTCGCTGGAGGCCGAGCCTTCGGTGTGGATCAGCCTGGTGCTGTCCATGCTCGTGCTGGCCGTGGTCATGCGCAAAGGCTGATCACTTCATTCCATTTATCGACAGCCGGGTCCGAAGCTCCCCCGGGGCCCGCTGGTGCATGTGCATGTCGGGGAGACAGCAAGAATCTAGGAGACGGCAGATGAAACAACGACTTCATACCATCGCCCTCGCGGCGGCCCTGCTGGCGGCGGGGCAGGCGTCCTGGGCCGGAGAGGCGGAAGCCAAGAAGTGGATCGACGCGGAGTTCCAGCCCAGCACGCTGTCCAAGGACCAGCAGATGGCCGAGATGAAGTGGTTCATCGAGGCGGCCAAGAAGCTGCAGGCCAAGGGCGTCAAGGAGATCGCCGTGGTGTCCGAGACCATCACCACGCACGAGTACGAGAGCAAGACGCTGGCCAAGGCCTTCACCGAGATCACGGGCATCACCGTCAAGCACGACCTGATCCAGGAAGGCGACGTGGTCGAGAAGCTGCAGACCTCGATGCAGTCGGGCAAGTCCATCTATGACGGCTGGATCTCCGACTCCGACCTGATCGGCACGCACTACCGCTACGGCCGCATCATGAGCCTGACCGACTACATGGCCGGCGCGGGCAAGGACTTCACCAATCCGGGCCTGGATATCAAGGACTTCATCGGCACCAGCTTCACCACCGCGCCCGACGGCAAGCTCTACCAGCTGCCCGACCAGCAGTTCGCCAACCTCTACTGGTTCCGCGCCGACCTCTTCGAGCGCAAGGACCTCAAGGACAAGTTCAAGGCCAAGTACGGCTACGAGCTGGGCGTGCCGCTGAACTGGAGCGCCTACGAGGACATCGCCGAGTTCTTCACCAACGACGTCAAGCAGATCGACGGCAAGCCCATCTACGGCCACATGGACTACGGCAAGAAGGATCCGTCGCTGGGCTGGCGCTTCACCGATGCCTGGCTGTCCATGGCCGGCGCGGCCGACAAGGGCATTCCCAACGGCATGCCCGTCGATGAATGGGGTATCCGCGTGGCCGACGACAAGTGCACGCCCGTGGGCGCCTCGGTCTCGCGGGGGGGCGCCACCAACTCGCCGGCCGCCGTGTTCGCGCTCACCAAGTACGTGGACTGGATGAAGAAATACGCGCCCAAGGAAGCCATGGGCATGACCTTCGGCGAGTCCGGCCCCGTGCCAGCCCAGGGCCATATCGCGCAGCAGATCTTCTGGTACACCGCCTTCACGGCCGACATGACCAAGCCCGGCCTGCCCGTGGTCAATGCCGACGGCACGCCCAAATGGCGCATGGCGCCCGGCCCCAACGGCCCCTACTGGAAGGACGGCATGCAAAACGGCTACCAGGACGTGGGCAGCTGGACCTTCTTCAAGGACCATGACGCCAACCGCACGGCCGCCGCCTGGCTCTACGCGCAGTTCGTCACCGCCAAGACCACCAGCCTCAAGAAGACCATCGTCGGCCTGACGCCCATCCGCGAGAGCGACATCCGCTCCAAGGCCATGACCGACATGGCGCCCAAGCTCGGCGGCCTGGTCGAGTTCTACCGCAGCCCCGCCCGCGTGGCCTGGACGCCCACCGGCAACAACGTGCCCGACTACCCCAAGCTGGCCCAGCTGTGGTGGAAGAACGTGGCCCAGGCCGTCACCGGCGAGAAGACGCCCCAGGGCGCCATGGACAACCTGGCCGAGGAAATGGACCAGGTCATGTCCCGCCTGCAGCGTGCCGGCATGGCGCACTGCGCGCCCAAGCTCAACCCCAAGGGCGACCCGGCCAAGTGGCTCAGCGACAAGCAGGCGCCGTGGAAGAAGCTGGCCAATGAAAAGCCCAAGGGCGAGACGATTGCGTATGACACGCTGCTCAATGCCTGGAAAAACGGCAAGGTGAGGTGACACCCCCTGAGCCGCTGCGCGGCTTCCCCCTCTCTACCCGCTTCGCGGGGGAGGGGGACGACGCCCTCGCTGCGGGGCGGCCCTTGCTTGGCGTCCCTGAGTTGGGTCGCGCCGGTTTTGGACGGCATGCGCTGTGCTGGCATCGCAGTCCATCGTTGGGGCTTCCTGGGTCGCCAAAAACACGAAACGAAAGATAGCGAAGAAAAAAATACAAAAACGAGCGAAAATAGCGGAAAACCCGATTCCGTCCCCTTCGCATTGGGCGCAGGCGTGGCGTCCCGGGTGCTGACATGGCGGCTACATGGCGCCCTGTTAACTTGCCCCACATTCCTTCGTCGAAGATCCATGTCCCTCGCTGCTTCCCCTCTGCCCACCGGCCGCGCCGCCCTGCTGGAACGCCTGGCCCAGCCTGAAACCTACGATCTGGCCATCATCGGCGGCGGTGCCACCGGCCTGGGCGTGGCCCTGGACGCGGCGGCGCGCGGGTTCAAGGTCGTGCTGGTGGAGTCGCATGACTTCGCCAAGGGCACGTCCTCGCGCGCAACCAAGCTGGTCCATGGTGGCGTGCGTTACCTGGCCCAGGGCAACATCGCCCTGGTGCGCGAAGCGCTGCATGAGCGCACCACGCTGCTGCACAACGCGCCCCACCTGGCGCAGCCGCTGGCCTTTGTCATGCCGTCCTACAAGCTGCTGGACACGCCGTTCTACGGCATCGGCCTCAAGATGTATGACGCGCTGGCCGGCAAGGCAGGCCTGGGCGCCACCGAATTCCTCTCGCGCTCCAGCACCGTCAAGTGTTTGCCCACCGTGCGCCAGCAAGGCCTCAAGGGCGGCGTCAAATACTGGGACGGCCAGTTCGACGATGCCCGCCTGGCGCTGGCGCTGGCACGCACGGCCGCCGCCAAGGGCGCGCTGCTGGTCAACTACTGCCCCGCGCTTGAACTGCTGCATGAAGGCGGCAAGGTCGCCGGCCTGGTCTGCGAAGACACGGAATCGGGCCGGCGCTTCACGCTGCGCGCCAAGTGCGTGGTCAACGCCACCGGCCCCTGGGTGGACCTGTTCCGCCAGCAGGATGCCGAGGCCCAGGGCCGTCCCGTCAAGCCTATGGTCGCGCCCAGCCAGGGCGTGCACGTGGTGGTGGACCGCGACTTCCTGCCCAGCGATCACGCCCTGCTCGTGCCCAAGACGGCCGATGGCCGCGTGCTCTTTGCCGTGCCCTGGCTGGGCAAGGTCATCCTGGGCACCACCGACACGCCGCGCAACGACCTGGCGCGCGAGCCCCTGCCGTTCCCCGAGGAGCTGGACTTCATCCTCACCGAGGCCGGACGCTATCTCACGCGCCAGCCCACGCTGGCCGACGTGCGCAGCATGTGGGTCGGCCTGCGCCCGCTGGTCAAGCCCCAGGACGACGACGGCGAGAACACCAAGAAGATCAGCCGCGAGCACACGGTCATGTCCAGCCGCACCGGCCTGGTCACCGTCACGGGCGGCAAATGGACCACCTACCGCGCCATGGCCGAAGACGTGCTCTCCGAGTGCTTTGCCATCGGCCGCCTGCCGCACCGCCCCGGCGGCGTCACGGCCCGCCTGCCGCTGGCCGGCGCCCCGGCCGAATCCGCCGTGCACCACCGCATGAACCAGGTCCAGGGCCTGCATTCCTATGGCACGGAAGCCTCGGCGGTGGAGGCGTTGCCGGGCAACGACGAATGGCTGGCAGACGGCCTGAACGAAGCCATGGTGCGCTTTGCCGCGCGCTTCGAATACGCGCGCACCGTGGAAGACGTGCTGGCGCGCCGCAGCCGCCTGCTGTTCCTCGATGCGCGCAAGGCCGCCGAGGTGGCGCCGCGCGTGGCAGCCATCCTCCAGGAGGAGCTGGGGCAGGACGCCGGTCTGGCGGACTTCATGCCGCTGGCGGCCCAGTACCTGCCGGCCTGATTGCGGCTGAAGTCCCTCTCAAGCAAAACGCCCTGCACTGCAGGGCGTTTTGCTTTTGGAGGCAGATGCAAGCCAAGGAAAGATTGTCAAAATTGATGGATATCTATCTTTGATTGTTTTTATGAATCAGAATGCTGCCCATGGCATCTCGTGACGGTGCCGGCGAACAGCAGCCAGCACAAGGCTGACGAGGGAGGGGGAATGATGAAGAAAGCGCTTGAAAGTCCGTTTTCCGCAGGGCCAGGGCCGTGCCCGAACCCAACGCGGTGGCCCCAAGCCGCTGCGATGTCTGCGCCGCCGTAGTACGCGCGGCCAGCCCGCAGCAGACGATTGCGTTGAGTCTGCCACCCTTTGCCGAGCCCGCCAGGCTCGGCTTTTTTATGGGCGTTTCCGATGGGGTGCGGCCATCGGCAGGCCCAGCTTGCTCCTGGGTTGATAGCGCTCTTGTGGGGGTTGCGCAACGCTGCCGGCCAGGGGTGGAAAAGGCAGCTAAGGGTTTGACGCGCAAAGGAATTTCTGGGACAATCCCATGCTTCACGTGAAAATCGTGAAGTTATCTGCCCAGTGGAAGCGCCGAGAAATGGTTTTCGGCGTGGACGACGGGCCCAAGACTGACTGGCTGCTCGCGGCCCTTGAGAAGACTCTGGGGCTGTCGAGTGTTTGCTGGAGCAAGTTGGGAATATTGAAATGATCCAAACAGAATCTCGGTTAGAGGTTGCCGACAACACCGGCGCGAAGTCTGTTCAGTGCATCAAAGTGCTGGGCGGTTCTCATCGTCGCTATGCGAGTGTTGGTGACATCATCAAGGTGACCATCAAGGAAGCTGCACCGCGTGGACGCGTCAAAAAAGGCGAGGTCTACAGCGCGGTCGTGGTGCGTACGGCGAAGGGTATTCGCCGTGCTGATGGCTCGCTCGTCAAGTTCGACGGCAACGCCGCCGTTCTGCTGAACGCCAAGCTGGAGCCTATCGGCACCCGCATCTTTGGCCCCGTGACTCGTGAACTGCGCAACGAAAAGTTCATGAAGATCGTGTCCCTGGCACCTGAAGTTCTCTAAAGGAAGCACCATGAACAAGATTCGCAAGGGCGACCAAATCATCGTGCTGACCGGCCGTGACAAGGGCAAGCAAGGCGTGGTCTCGGCTCGCAAGGACGACTCCCACCTGTTGATCGATGGCATCAACATGGTGAAGAAGCACGTCAAGCCGAACCCCATGAAGGGCACCACCGGCGGTATCGTGGAAAAGGCCATGCCTATCCACCAATCCAACGTGGCCATCTTCAATGCAGCGACCGGCAAGGCTGATCGCGTGGGCATCAAGGTGCAGGCCGACGGCACACGCGTTCGCGTGTTCAAGTCCAGCGGCGCCGAAATCAAGGCGGCCTAAGGGGTAACACATGGCACGACTGCAAAAACTGTATCGCGAAAAGATCGCGGCTGAACTCAAGGAAAAGTTCGGCTACACCTCCTCCATGGAAGTGCCCCGTCTGACCAAGATCACCCTGAACATGGGTGTGAGCGAAGCCGTGGCCGACAAGAAGGTGATGGACAACGCCGTGGCTGACCTGACCAAGATTGCTGGTCAGAAGCCCGTGGTGACCAAGGCCAAGAAGGCTATCGCCGGCTTCAAGATCCGTGAAGGCCAGGCCATTGGCTGCATGGTGACCCTGCGTGGCGTTCAGATGTATGAATTCCTGGACCGTTTCGTCACCGTGGCTCTGCCCCGCGTGCGTGACTTCCGTGGTATCTCCGGCCGTTCTTTCGACGGTCGCGGCAACTACAACGTCGGCGTCAAGGAACAGATCATCTTCCCCGAAATCGAGTACGACAAGGTGGACGCTCTGCGTGGTCTGAACATCAGCATCACGACGACAGCTCGGACCGACGATGAGTGCAAGGCACTGCTCGCCGCTTTCCGTTTCCCCTTCAAGAACTGAGGTGGCGCATGGCTAAAGTTGCATTGATCCAGCGCGAACTCAAGCGCGAAAAGCTGGCAGCCAAGTACGCTGCCAAATACGCAGAACTGAAGGCAATCGCCGCTGACGCAAAGCGCAGCGACGAAGAGCGCGACGCCGCTCGCCTGGGCCTGCAGAAGCTGCCCCGTAACGCGAACCCCACTCGCCAGCGCAACCGCTGCGAGATCACGGGTCGTCCCCGTGGCACCTTCCGTCAATTCGGTCTGGGCCGCGCCAAGATCCGTGAACTGGCCTTCGCTGGCGACATCCCCGGTGTCACCAAGGCCAGCTGGTAAGCAAGCAGGAGAGATTAAACATGAGCATGAGTGATCCCATCGCTGACTTGCTGACCCGCATCCGCAATGCACAAATGGTCTCCAAGACCACCGTGACGGCTCCTTCCTCCAAGGTCAAGGTTGCCATCGCCCAGGTGCTGAAGGATGAAGGCTACATCGACGGCTTCCAAGTGAAGACCGACGCTGGCAAGTCCGAACTCGAAATTACCCTGAAGTACTACGCCGGCCGTCCGGTGATCGAGCGCATCGAGCGCGTGAGCCGTCCCGGCCTGCGCGTGTACAAGGGCCGTGACGCAATCCCCCAGGTCATGAACGGTATGGGCGTTGCCATCGTCACCACTCCCAAGGGCGTGATGACGGATCGCAAGGCACGCGCCACTGGCGTGGGCGGCGAAGTGCTGTGCTACGTGGCCTAACGGACATTAAGGAGAAATACTGAAATGTCTCGCGTAGCAAAGACTCCCGTGGCCATCCCCGCAGGCGTGGATGTGTCCATCAAAGACGACCAGATCAATGTGAAGGGCACCGGCGGCACGCTGTCGCAAGCCCAGAACGTTCTGGTGAAGATCTCCAACAACGAAGGCAAGCTGTCTTTCGAGCCCGTCAATGACTCGCGCGAAGCCAACGCCATGAGCGGCACCATGCGTCAGCTGGTGAACAACATGGTGGTGGGCGTGAGCAAGGGCTTCGAGAAGAAGCTGTCGCTGGTTGGCGTGGGTTTCAAGGCTTCGGCCTCGGGCTCCAAGCTGAACCTGGCGATCGGCTTTTCGCACCCGGTGAACTTCGAAATGCCGGCCGGCATCACTGTCACCACCCCCACACCGACCGAAATCTTGGTCAAGGGTGCTGACCGCCAGGCCGTTGGCCAAATGGCTGCTGAGATCCGTGCCGTTCGTCCTCCCGAGCCCTACAAGGGCAAGGGCATCCGTTACTCGGATGAGAAGGTCGTGATCAAAGAGACCAAGAAGAAGTAAGGAGCTGCATTATGTTGACCAAGAAAGAGCAGCGTCTCCGTCGTGCCCGCCAGACCCGCATCCGCATTGCACAGCAAGGCGTGGCACGTCTGAGCGTGAACCGTACGAACCTCCACATCTACGCAAGCGTGGTGTCGGAAGACGGCACCAAGGTGCTGGCTTCGGCCTCCACCGCCGAAGCCGAAGTGCGCACCCAACTGGGCGCCATCGGCAAGGGTGGCAACGTGGCTGCCGCTACGCTGATTGGCAAGCGCATTGCCGAGAAGGCGAAGGCTGCCGGCGTGGAGAAAGTGGCTTTCGATCGCGCTGGTTTCGCATACCACGGCCGCGTGAAGGCTTTGGCAGAAGCCGCTCGTGAAGCCGGCCTGCAGTTCTAAGCGGAGCGGATAGAAATGGCAAAGTTTTCTCCCAAGGTGCAAGACGAAGGTCGTGACGACGGTCTGCGCGAAAAAATGATCGCGGTGAACCGCGTCACCAAGGTTGTGAAGGGCGGTCGTATCCTCGGCTTCGCTGCACTGACCGTGGTTGGCGATGGTGATGGCCGCGTTGGCATGGGCAAGGGCAAGTCGAAGGAAGTGCCTGCAGCCGTGCAAAAGGCGATGGAAGAATCCCGTCGCAACATGATCAAGGTGTCTTTGAAGCACGGCACGATCCATCACACCGTGATGGGTCAGCATGGCGCAGCATCCGTGATGCTGAACCCTGCTCCCAAGGGTACCGGCATCATCGCCGGCGGCCCGATGCGCGCCGTTTTCGAAGTGCTGGGCATCACCGACATCGTGGCCAAGAGCCATGGTTCGTCGAATCCCTACAACATGGTCCGCGCGACTTTTGACGCTCTGAAGCACTCCACGACCCCTTCGGAAGTGGCAGCCAAGCGCGGCAAGTCGGTTGAAGACATCTTCACCGCCTGATCGGAGTCAATCACATGACAACGCAACAAACCGTGAAGGTGCAACTGGTGCGCAGCCCCATTGGCACCAAGGAATCGCACCGCGCCACCGTCCGTGGCCTGGGCCTGCGCAAGCTGAACAGCATCAGCGAACTGCAGGACACGCCTGCCGTGCGCGGCATGATCAACAAGATCAGCTACCTGGTCAAAGTTCTCTGAAAGGATTGATGATGGAACTCAATAGCATCAAGCCTGCAGAGGGCTCCAAGCACGCCAAGCGCCGTGTCGGTCGCGGCATCGGCTCCGGCCTGGGCAAGACTGCCGGCCGTGGTCACAAGGGTCAGAAGTCGCGTTCGGGTGGCTACCACAAGGTGGGCTTCGAAGGCGGTCAAATGCCTCTGCAGCGCCGTCTGCCCAAGCGTGGCTTCAAGTCGCATCTGCTGAAGTTCAATGCAGAAGTGACCCTGTCCGCTCTGGAACAGCTGGGCCTGGCCGAAGTCGATCTGGCAGCTCTGAAGCAAGCCGGTCTGGTTGGTGAAATCGCAAAGGTGGTCAAGATCATCAAGAGCGGTGAAATCAGCAAGGCTGTCAAGCTCAACGGCATCGGCGCTACCGCCGGCGCCAAGGCTGCCATCGAAGCTGCCGGTGGCAGCATCGCCTGATTAATGATCTGAAAGAAGACATCCGTGGCTACTAGCGCAGCTCAAATTGCAAAAACCGGAAAATTCGGCGATCTTCGCCGCCGTCTGGTTTTTCTGTTGCTCGCGCTGGTCGTTTACCGGATCGGGGCTCATATCCCCGTGCCGGGCATCGATCCAGCGCAGCTGCAGCAGCTGTTCAATGGCCAGCAGGGCGGCATTCTCAATCTGTTCAACATGTTCTCGGGTGGGGCGCTCTCGCGCTTCACGGTGTTCGCACTGGGGATCATGCCGTACATCTCGGCATCGATCATCATGCAGCTCATGACCTACGTGGTCCCTACATTCGAGCAGCTGAAAAAGGAAGGTGAATCGGGTCGTCGCAAGATCACCCAGTACACCCGCTACGGCACATTGGGCCTGGCGATTTTTCAGTCCCTGGGAATTGCCGTGGCTCTGGAAAGCTCCGCAGGTCTGGTTCTGAGCCCTGGCTTCGGCTTCCGCCTCACGGCGGTGGTCAGCCTGACGGCCGGCACCATGTTCCTGATGTGGCTCGGTGAACAGATCACGGAACGTGGTCTGGGCAACGGCATCTCGATCCTCATCTTTGGAGGTATCGCCGCAGGTCTGCCGAGCTCCATCGGTGGTCTGCTGGAGCTGGTGCGCACCGGTGCCATGAGCATCCTGGCCGCGATCTTCATCGTTCTCGTGGTGGCAGCCGTGACGTACTTCGTCGTGTTTGTCGAGCGGGGACAACGCAAGATCCTGGTGAACTATGCGCGTCGTCAGGTGGGTAACAAGGTGTATGGTGGCCAGTCTTCGCACTTGCCGCTGAAGCTGAACATGGCGGGGGTCATTCCTCCCATCTTCGCTTCCTCGATCATCTTGCTGCCGGCGACCGTTGTGAACTGGTTCAGTGCAGGGGAATCCATGCGCTGGCTGAAGGACATTGCTAGCACGCTGACCCCCGGTCAGCCGATCTATGTGATGCTCTACGCCACTGCCATCATCTTCTTCTGCTTCTTCTACACGGCCCTGGTGTTCAACAGCCGGGAAACCGCCGACAACCTGAAGAAGAGTGGTGCCTTCATCCCCGGGATCCGTCCCGGTGACCAGACGGCCCGCTACATTGACAAGATCCTGGTTCGCCTGACCCTGGCTGGCGCGGTGTACATCACATTCGTGTGCTTGTTGCCCGAGTTCCTGATCCTGAAGTACAACGTTCCGTTCTACTTCGGTGGCACATCACTGCTGATTATTGTGGTGGTGACCATGGACTTCATGGCCCAGGTGCAGAACTACATGATGTCGCAACAGTACGAATCGCTCCTCAAAAAGGCGAACTTCAAAGCGACACTTGGCAATTGAACTAAGTGATGGGCCTGGCCGGCGGTGCCGGCGGGTCCAGTAAGAGTTAGTAGACGCCCACTCGATCTATCCATCGCGGGCATGTTTCCCGGTCGATAGGCCGTAACGGATGTAGAGTTTTAGGAGAATGAAATGAGAGTTTCGGCTTCGGTCAAAAAAATCTGCCGTAACTGCAAGATCATCCGCCGCAAAGGTGTGGTGCGAGTGATCTGCACGGACCAGCGCCACAAGCAGCGCCAGGGTTGATAGGAAAGTTTGAGGACGAATAATGGCACGTATCGCTGGCATTAACATCCCGCCGCATCAGCACGCTGAAATCGGCCTGACCGCTATCTATGGGATCGGTCGCACCACTGCACGCAAGATCTGCGAAGCCGCTGGCATCGCATATTCCAAGAAAATCAAGGAACTGACTGACGGTGATCTGGAAAAGATCCGTGATCAGCTGACTTCCCTGACTCTGGAAGGTGATCTGCGTCGCGAAACAACGATGAACATCAAGCGTTTGATGGACATCGGTTGCTATCGCGGTTTCCGTCATCGTCGTGGCCTGCCCATGCGTGGTCAACGTACCCGCACGAATGCACGTACCCGCAAGGGTCCGCGCAAGGGTGCCGCGGCTTTGAAGAAATAAAGAGATTGAAAGATCACTATGGCTAAGTCTCCCGCAAACAACGCTGCACAGCGCGTTCGCAAGAAAGTCCGTAAGAACATTTCGGACGGCATTGCCCACGTGCACGCTTCGTTCAACAACACGATCATCACCATCACCGACCGCCAAGGCAACGCTCTGTCGTGGGCCTCGTCGGGTGGCCAGGGCTTCAAGGGTTCGCGCAAGTCGACTCCCTTCGCTGCCCAGGTGGCTTCGGAAGTGGCTGGTCGTGCTGCCATCGAACAGGGCATCAAGAACCTGGACGTCGAAATCAAGGGTCCCGGTCCTGGCCGTGAATCCTCGGTTCGCGCCCTGGGCGCCCTGGGCATCCGCATCACTTCCATCGCGGACGTGACGCCGGTTCCCCACAACGGCTGCCGCCCTCAAAAGCGCCGTCGTATCTAAGCTTTTTCACCAAGCCCACCGCCGCCCAGATGTGTAACATCGCGGGCGGCTCCCGTGCTTGTGCACGGCAGATGACACAAAGGAAATCAAGTGGCACGCTATATCGGCCCCAAGGCCAAACTCTCCCGCCGTGAAGGCACTGACCTGTTTCTGAAGAGCGCACGTCGCTCGATCGCCGACAAGTCCAAGTTCGACACCAAGCCCGGCCAGCATGGCCGCACTTCCGGTCAGCGTACTTCCGACTTCGGCCTGCAGCTGCGTGAAAAGCAGAAGGTCAAGCGCATGTACGGCGTGCTGGAAAAGCAATTCCGCCGCTACTTCGAAGCCGCCGACAAGAAGAAGGGCAACACCGGTGCCAATCTGCTGTCGCTGCTGGAGTCGCGTCTGGACAACGTGGTGTACCGCATGGGCTTCGGCTCGACCCGCTCGGAAGCGCGTCAGCTGGTGTCGCACAAGGCCATCACGGTCAACGGCCAATCCGTCAACATCCCTTCCTACATGGTGAAGGTGGGTGACGTGGTCGCCGTGCGTGAAAAGTCCAAGAAGCAGGCCCGCATCGTCGAAGCCCTGCAACTGGCTGGTCAAGTCGGTTTCCCTGCATGGGTGGAAGTGTCTGCCGACAAGGCTGAAGGCACGTTCAAGAAGTCGCCTGACCGCGACGAGTTCGGTGCAGACATCAACGAATCCCTGATCGTTGAGTTGTACTCGCGTTAATTCCGCGCAGCGACATTTCTGTAAAACCGTCCCCCAGCCGCGAGGCATCGCGCTGGGGTGCTTCACCAGCCTTACCGGTGTAACGAGCCGGGGGTATTGAGAGGAAGTCTGCATGCAAACCAATTTGCTGAAGCCCAAGACGATCAATGTCGAGCAGCTTGGCCACAATCGCGCCAAAGTTGTTCTGGAGCCGTTTGAGCGTGGCTACGGCCATACGCTGGGCAACGCCCTGCGCCGTGTCCTGCTCTCGTCCATGGTGGGTTACGCAGCGACGGAAGTGACGATTGCTGGTGTGCTGCACGAGTACTCGTCCATCGACGGTGTCCAGGAAGATGTGGTCAACATCCTGCTGAACCTCAAGGGTGTGGTGTTCAAGCTGCACAACCGCGATGAGGTCACGCTCTCGCTGCGCAAGGATGGCGAAGGCGTCGTGACGGCGCGCGACATCCAGACGCCCCACGACGTGGAAATCATCAACCCTGATCATGTCATCGCCAACCTGTCGCAAGGCGGCAAGCTGGACATGCAGATCAAGGTGGAGAAGGGCCGCGGCTATGTGCCCGGCAACGTGCGCCGCTATGGCGACGAGTCCACGAAGTCGATCGGCCGCATTGTGCTGGACGCTTCGTTCTCGCCCGTCAAGCGCGTGAGCTACGCCGTCGAATCGGCCCGCGTTGAACAACGCACCGACCTCGACAAGCTGGTGGTGGAGATCGAAACCAATGGTGCGATCACTGCCGAGGACGCCGTGCGCGCATCCGCCAAGATCCTGGTGGAACAGCTCGCCGTGTTCGCTCAGCTGGACGGCGGCGATATCGCCAGCGTCTTCGATGCTCCGGCCGGTGGCCGTGGTGCCGCAACCGCCTTTGATCCCATCTTGCTGCGTCCCGTGGACGAGCTGGAGCTCACCGTGCGTTCGGCCAACTGCCTCAAGGCAGAGAACATCTACTACATCGGCGACCTGATCCAGCGTACCGAAAACGAGCTGCTCAAGACCCCCAACCTGGGTCGCAAGTCGCTCAACGAGATCAAGGAAGTCCTGGCTTCCCGCGGTCTGACGCTGGGCATGAAGCTCGAGAACTGGCCGCCTGCTGGCCTGGAAAAGCGCTAAGCACTATAATTGCGGGCTCTCCTTTTTTGGAGAGCCTCAGTGCCTCGGGCAGTACCTGATACGGCTGCACGAATTAATCAACAACTTGCGCAAATTCGGTTGAGGCAAGCTGCAGATCCGGTAACGGGTCCAGGCTTGCATCCTTGTTTGCGCAAGCCCTAATTACATATTTTAGGAATAAAGCACCATGCGTCACGGTCACGGCCTCCGCAAACTCAATCGCACCTCTTCGCACCGCCTGGCGATGCTGAAGAACATGATGAATTCGCTCATCGAGCACGAAGCCATCAAGACCACCGTTCCCAAGGCCAAGGAACTGCGCCGCGTGATCGAGCCCATGATCACCCTGGCCAAGGTCGACACCGTTGCCAACCGCCGCCTGGCATTCGACCGCCTGCGCGACCGCGACAGCGTGACCAAGCTCTTCAACGAGCTGGGCCCCCGCTTCGCAAAGCGTCCTGGTGGCTACACCCGTATCCTGAAGATGGGCTTCCGCGTGGGCGACAACGCCCCCATGGCCTTCGTGGAACTGGTCGAGCGCGCTGAAGAAGGCGCCGCCGAAGCCAAGGCAGCTGAATAATCTGCTATAATTTTGGAATACCGCGCGATGGAGCAGTCTGGTAGCTCGTTGGGCTCATAACCCAAAGGTCGGAGGTTCAAATCCTTCTCGCGCAACCAAATTGAAAAGGGCTACGACAACTGTCGTAGCCCTTTTTTCATGCCCTCGCGCCAGGGCAAAGGCCAGGCGGACAGCCCGGCATCAGCCGCCCAGCTGGTTGCCGATGCGCTGGCCCAGCCGCAGGCGCACGCGGTGGGCGATTTCCTGGGCGACCTCGGGGCTGAGCACTTCGCTGATGTGCAGCAGCTCGGTGTAGTGCATGTACAAGAGGCCGCGCAGGGTCTTGAAAGCGGCCTCGTGGTCGCCGCCGCAGACGCTGGCGTCATCGGCCAGCACGCGCTCCACCACGCCGGCCTGCAGCAGCGGGATCTTGCAGATGACGGCGTGGCGGGCGATCTCCAGGTCGATCTCCTGGAGCCGGCATTCCCATTCCTCGGGCAAGAATCGGTTGGCTGGCATGTCGGCTTTTCTCCTTTTTTCACTGCATGGGTACACCGGGGCGAAAGGCACCCGGTCTGGGGATGCTGTCATGTGAGCGGGGCTCGGTGGCCTGGGTCGCCAGGTTTACTGGCCCGGCCTTGATGCCTGTCAAACTTCGGTGGCGCAGGCGCCCGCTGGAAGCCGGGCTCATGCTGCACTGCATCATGATGTCAGTCATGCGGCGCGGCCGCCAGTGCCCGTGCAGGCTGGTGGGCTTTTGCTCCCGGCAGGCCATGCTCTCTCGGCGCCGCTCCGGCAACGCAAAGGATCCACATGCTCGAGAAGATCGCCTCGCTGTTCCGCTATTTCAAGGCGGCCGTGCCGTTCCGGCTGGTGCCGGCACTGATTGCCACCGCCGTGCTGTTCGGCCTGCTGCTGATGCCCGTGCCCGAGGGGCTGACGCCCAAGGGCTGGCAGCTGGTCGCCATTTTCCTGACCACCATCGTGGCCATCATCCTCAAGGTCATGCCCATTGGCGTGATGGCCTTGATGGCCATCGTCATCGTCTCGCTGTCCCAGGTCACCTCCGGCTCGTCCAAGGGTGCCATCACCGATGCGCTGAGCAGCTTTTCCAGCCCGCTGATCTGGCTGATCGTGGTGGCCATCCTGATCTCGCGCGGCCTCAAGAAGACGGGGCTGGGCAGCCGCATCGGCCTGATGTTCATCGCCCTGCTGGGCAAGCGCACCATCGGCATCGGCTACGGCCTGGCGATCTGCGAGCTGGTGCTGGCACCGTTCACGCCCAGCAACACGGCGCGCGGCGGCGGCATCGTGCACCCGATCATGAAGTCCATCGCCAATGCCTTCGAGTCGGACCCGGCCAAGGGCACGCAAGGCAAGGTGGGCACCTACCTGGCCCTGGTCAACTACCACGCCAATCCCATCACCTCGGCCATGTTCCTGACCGCCACCGCGCCCAACCCGCTGGTGGTGGATTTCGTGGCCAAGGCCACGGGCCAGGCCCTGCACCTGAGCTGGACCACCTGGGCGCTGTACATGCTGCTGCCGGGCCTGCTGTGCCTGCTGCTGATGCCGCTGGTGATCTACCTGCTGTCGCCGCCCGAGCTCAAGGCCACGCCCAATGCCGTG
Organism: Delftia sp. Lp-1; assembly: GCF_020523835.1. Taxonomy (NCBI): domain Bacteria; kingdom Pseudomonadati; phylum Pseudomonadota; class Betaproteobacteria; order Burkholderiales; family Comamonadaceae; genus Delftia; species Delftia sp. Lp-1. The sequence goes on from NZ_JAJALJ010000003.1 coordinate 435,506, forward strand.
GAGTATGCGCGCAGCGAGATGGCGCGCATGGGGCCGCTGTCGGGCAAGGAGCGCGTGATGCTGGGCACCTTCGGCCTGATGCTGCTGCTGTGGGCCAACGTGCCGCAGATGCTGTTCGGCCCGGCCTTCGTGCTGGACCCCACCGTGGTCGCCTTCCTGGGCCTGTTCGTGCTGATCATCACGGGCACCATCGACTGGGATGACGTGCTGTCCGAGAAAAGCGCATGGGACACGCTGGTCTGGTTCGGCGCCCTGGTCATGCTGGCCGAGCAGCTCAACAAGCTCGGCGTGGTGTCCTGGTTTGCCGTGGGCATGAAGAACGCCATCGTCGCCAGCGGCCTGGACTGGCTGCCGGTGGCGGCCATCCTGGTGGGCGTGTTCGTGTTCTCGCACTACCTGTTCGCCAGCACCACGGCCCACATCAGCGCGATGATGCTGGCCTTCCTGACCGTGGGTGCGCAGCTGATTCCGGCCGACTATGTCGTGCCCTTCATGCTGATGATGACGGCCGGCTCGGCCATCATGATGACGCTCACGCACTACGCCACCGGCACTTCGCCCATCATCTTCGGCAGCGGCTACGTCACGCTGGGCAACTGGTGGCGCGTGGGTGCGGCCATGTGCGTGATCGAGCTGCTGATCTTTGCCGTGGTCGGCAGTGTCTGGTGGAAGCTGCTGGGCCTGTGGTGAGGGCGGGCGCCCTCAAGCCGTGGTCCGTGGCTCGCCCAGCGACAGCATGAGCCGGTTGGCCCAGTTGAAGAAGGCCGTGCCGTGCAGCACATCGGAGATGGCGGCATCGTCCAGGCCTGCGGTGCGCAGCGCATCGATGTGGGCGGGCTCCAGCGCAGGCGGCGTCTGGGTCAGCGCCACGGCCGCCGTGACGATGGCATTCCAGCGCGGCCCCAGGTCCGTGCCCGGGCCTTCGTCGAGCAGGCGCTGCACGTCGCCGCCCCTGCGCGAGAAGTGCGTGGCAAAGCGCGCATGGACCGAGGCGCAGTAGATGCAGCCATTGGCGCGTGAGGTGGCCGCAGCGGCCAGCTCGCGCTCGGCGCGCGGCAGGCCGGCGTCGGGGTTGTAGAAGATGTCCTTGTCGGTGCGCGTGCGCGCGCCCAGCGTGTCGGGGTCGCGCGCCAGCAGGCGGAAGTAGGGCGACTGCGCGCGTGAGGCATCGACCAGGCCTGCATGGTGGCGTTCGGTCAGCTCGCTTTCGTCCAGCGGTTCGATCCATGGCAGCCAGTCGAGCTGTTCCTGGGTGAAGACCTGGGGAGCGGCGGAGTTCGTTGAGTTCATGGCTGGGCTTGCAGGGTGGTGGGTTGATGGGCTGCCGGGGGCGCGGGGCGTGCAGCCAGCACGCGCAACCCCGCCACCACGCGGATCTGGAAGGACAGGAAGGACGCCAGCTGGGACAGGATGACGATGTCCGTCTCGCTCCAGCCCGCCTGTTGCAGCGCCTGCAGGGCCCCGGCGCTGGCGTCGCGCGGGTGGTAGGCCAGCAGGTGGGCATGGGCCAGCGCCGCGGCCAGGCGCGGGCCCAGCAGTGCGGCGTGGGCCGGGTCCACGGCATAGGCGGGGCCGGGCTGGTCCTCGCGGCTCAGCGGGCCTGCCGGGTAGCTGCCGTAGGGGCCGTGCGGGCCGCTGCCGGCCTGCAGGCTCTGGGCGCGGCCACGCACCACTTCGGACGCCACCACGGCGGCCAGTTCGGCATCCTCGGTGGCCAGCGCGCGTGTATAGAAGACGGCGCTGCGCGGCTCGCCATGCAGTCCGGCCGTGAAGGCGGCCAGGGCCAGCCGCTCGCGCAGCGAGACCGTGCCGGGCACGGGCTCGGCGGGCGTGAACAGGGCTGCAAAGCTTTGCTGGGCCTGCGTGCGTGCCTCGGTGCGGTGGCGGCGCACGCGGTCCAGGGCGCTGCCGGGGGTGATGTCGGCGAGGTGGTCGATCACGTCGCCGGGAAAGCGGGGCGTTGCGGTGGTGTTCATGGTCATGCGGCTTGCAGCAGTCCGGCCCGAACTGCGGGGAGGGAAGAGGGCGCTGGGGTGGACGTGGATGTGGACTCATCGGCACGGCGCCAGCCCAGGGCTGGGGCCACATGGGCGGCCGTCAGTTCGATGGAGCGCAGGATGGCGGCGTGCGGCGGGTCGATGGAATGCACCTGGAAGACGATGTCGCTCACGCGCGCCAGCGCCGTGTCGGCGCGCAGCGAGGCGATGACCTCGTCGGGCGTGCCCACATGCACGTCGTAGGCGGCGATGAGATCGGCCAGCGGCGCCTGCGGATCGACGCGGGCCGCCCACTGCGAGGGCTGGGCGGCATGGCGCAGGGCCACGCGGCGCAGGCCGGCCTCGGCCCAGCGCAGTGCCTCGTCGCGGCGGTCGGCCACGAACAGCGTGCGCGAGCCCAGGATGCGCGGCGCCCGCCCTGCGGGCAGGCGGGCGAGGTAGGCGTCGATGATGGGGTTCTGGATCTCGGACAGCGTGGCCTGCGGCGCGCCTTCGGGCCGTGGCTGGGTGCGCGACAGCATCAGGCCGTCGCCGTTGGCACCGGCCCGCGCGCCGCCCTCGGCCGAGAACGTGGCCTGCCAGACGCGCTCCAGCAGCTGCGGCGCGGCCGGGTACAGGCGCACGCCGCCGGCCAGCGCGCGCCCGGCCCAGGCGTCCTGCAGCACGCCGAAGTTGCGTGCGAAGACGGCGCCGCGCTCGGCGCCCTGCACGCCAAAGGCCTCGAAGGATTCGGCCGTGCCGCCCGTGCCCAGGCCCACCTCCAGGCGGCCGCCGGTCAGCAGGTCCAGCACGGCCGCGTCCTCGGCCACGCGCAGCGCGTTTTCCAGCGGCAGCGTGATCACGCCCGTGCCGATGCGGATGCGCCGCGTGCGCGCCGCCACATGGGCCAGAAAGACGAAGGGCGAGGGCAGGCCGCCCTCGCTTTCATGGAAATGGTGCTGGGCCACCCAGGCCGAGTCGAAGCCCTGGGCCTCGGCATGGGCGATCTGCTCGGCCACCAGGCAGTAGCGCTCGCCGGCCGGCGCATCGTCGAGCAGGCGGCTGAAGAAGCCCAGGCGCGGGCCGCTGCGGTGGGCGGCGCCAGCGTGTGTATCAGGCGGTATGAGGGACAAAATCAATGCTCCTTTTGCCGGGAATGGCGTCCATGAGTTCTCGTGTGTAGTCGCTGGTGGGGCGCTGGAACACTTCCTCCACGCTGCCCGCGTCCACCACCCGGCCCGCGCGCAGCACCGACACCGTGTCGGCGATCTGGCGCACCACGGCAAGGTCGTGCGAGATGAAGAGATAGGTCAGCCCCAGGTCCTGCTGCAGCTGGGCGAGCAGGGCGAGGATCTGCGCCTGCACGGTCACGTCCAGGGCCGATACGGCCTCGTCCAGCACCAGCACCTGCGGCTGCAGCACCAGGGCGCGCGCAATCGCCACGCGCTGGCGCTGGCCGCCCGACAGCGCATGCGGGCGCCGCGGCAGCACGGCGGCCGGCAGGCCCACGCGCTCCAGCATGTCGTGCACGCGCCGGCGGCGCTCACTGGCCGGCAGCGGGTCGAAGTTCAGCAGGGGCTCCTCGATGATGTCGAACACGCTCTGGCGCGGGTCCAGCGAACTGAACGGGTTCTGGTAGACCAGCTGCACGCGGCGGCGCAGCTGGCGCAGGGCCTCGCCGCGCAGGCCCGTGACCTCGGTGCCTTCGATGCGGATGCGGCCCGCCGTGGGCCGGCCCAGGCCCACGATGGCGCGGATGGTGGTGGTCTTGCCCGAGCCCGACTCGCCCACGATGGCATGCGTGCTGCCCCGGCGCACGCGCAGCGACACGCCGTCCACGGCACGGAAGATGCCGCGCCCGTGGGCCGAGGCATGGCCGGGCGCCGCGAACTCGTGCACCAGGTCCTCGACCTCGATGGCCCAGTCATCGGCCGTGGCGGGCCTGGGCGTGCGGCGCGGCGCGGGCGCCAGCGAAGGCGCATCGGCCAGCAGCCGCCGCGTATAGGCGCTTTGCGGATTGCGCAGCAGCTCCAGCGTGGGGCCCTGCTCCTGGATGCGGCCGCCCTGCATGACGACCAGGCGGTGCGAACGGTCGGCCGCCACGCCCAGGTCATGCGTGACCAGCAGCACGGCCGTGCCGGTCTCGCGGCGCAGCGCGTCGATCAGGTCCAGGATGCGCCGCTGCACGGTCACGTCCAGCGCGCTGGTGGGCTCATCGGCAATGATGAGGGCGGGCCGCAGCGCGATGGCGATGGCGATCAGCACGCGCTGGCGCATGCCGCCCGACAGCTCGTGCGGATACTGGCGTGCGCGCAGCGCGGGCTGGGACAGCCCCACGCGGGCCAGCAGCTCCAGCACGCGCGCCTCCACGGCCGTGCGGTCGCGCAGGCCGTGGATGCGCAGGATCTCGCCCACCTGGTCGCCCACCGTGCGCACGGGATTCAGCGACATGGTGGGGTCCTGCGGCACCAGGCTGACCACGCGGCCGCGGATGGCGTTCCAGCGTGCGGCCGGCCAGCCCGAGACCTCGGTGCCCTGCAGGCGGATGCTGCCGTGCTCGCGGTGGCCGTTGTCGGCCAAAAGGCCGATCACGGCCTGGGCCGTGGTGGTCTTGCCCGAGCCCGATTCGCCGACCAGGGCCACCACCTCGCCCGGCGCCACGGAAAACGACACGCCGTGCACCACACGCTGCGCCTGGCCTGCGGCATCGCGGTAGGCCACGGCCAGATCCTGCACTTCGAGCACGGGGGCGGTGGTTGCCACCGCTGGTGCGGCGTGGATGCGTTCCTCGATGGCGGCGCTCATGCAGGCCTCCGTGCGAAGGCCGTGGCGATGCGGTTGGCCGCCAGCACCACGGCCACCACGATCAGGCCCGGCGCCGTGGTCAGCCACCAGGCGGTGGCGATGTAGTTGCGGCCTTCGGCGATCAGCAGCCCCCATTCGGGCGTGGGCGGCGGCGCGCCGTAGCCCAGAAAACCCAGCGTGGAAATCGCAAGGATCGCCGAGCCGAACTGCAGCGCCGCCATGGCGATGACCGACGTCAGCGAGTTGGGCAGCACATGGCGCCACAGCACGGCGGCAAAGCGCCCGCCGCTGCCAAAGGCGGCCTCCACATAGTCGGAACGGCGCACGCGCACCACCTCCGAGCGAACCAGGCGCGCGAAGCTGGCCACCGAGACCACGCCCACGGCAATGGCCGCGTTGATGGTGCCAAAGCCCAGCACGATGATGATGGTCAGCGACAGCAGCAGCGAAGGCACGGCCAGCAGCACATCGACCAGGCGCATCAGCGCATCTTCCGTGCGCCCGCCCGTGGCCCCGGCCAGCAGGCCGATCAGCGTGCCCACGGCCAAGCCCACGCCCACGGCCACGAAGGCGCCCGACAGCGAATGCACGGCGCCATGCACCACGCGCGCCCACAGGTCGCGCCCCAGCGCGTCCGTGCCCAGCCAGTGCGCGGCGCTGGGCGCCAGCAACTGCTGGCCGGCCTGGCCCGCGATCGGGTTCTGGTGGGCAAACCAGCCGGGCGCCAGCGCCCACAGCGCGGCCACGGCAATCACCAGCCAGGCCAGGGCCAGCGTGGGCGGCAGGCGTTTCAGGGATTGCAGGCGGGCCGGCAAGGCGAAGCTGCGGCGCGGGGCAGCTGGCGCAGGGGCCAGGGACGACGCTGGCAGCGCCGTGGGAATGGGAGTAGGAGTGGCGGGCGCGGCCTGGGCATCCAGGGCCGGGGAAAGAGCGCTTGAGACGGCAGTGTTCATGGCCGGTTCTCCACGGAATGGCGCAGGCGCGGATCAAGCAGCGGGTACAGCAGATCCACGGCGAGGTTGATGAGTACGAAGGCGGCGGCCGAGACGACCACCACGGCCTGGAGCACGGCTGTGTCCTGGTTGCCCACGGCCTGCTGGGTCAGCGTGCCCAGGCCGTTGAGGCCGAACACGGCCTCCGTCACCACGGCGCCGGCCAGCAGCTCGCCGAACAGCACGCCGGCAATGGTCAGCGTGGGCAGCAGGGCATTGCGTGCCACATGGCGCAGCAGCACCCAGCGGCGCGAGGCGCCCTTGGCCCGTGCCACGGCCGCGAAGGGCTGGGCCAGCACGGCGTCGATATTGCGCAGCAGCACCTGGGCCAGCGGCGCCGAGATCGGTACGGCCAGGGTCAGCGTGGGCAGCACCAGTCCTTCCCAGGGGCCGGGATTGATCACGGCGATCCAGCCCAGGCGGAACGACACCACTTGGATCAGCATGATCCCCAGCCAGAACACGGGCACCGAGACAAAGACCGAAGGCAGCGAATACAGCGCGTTGCGCAGCCAGGCAAAGGGCGCCAGGCTGGCAGCCGCCGCCAGCGCCACGGCCAGCAGCGCGGCTGCGGCAAAGCCCAGGGCCGCGAGTTTGAGCGTGGGCGGCAGGCTGGTGGCCAGGCCCTGGCTCACCGGCACGCCGGCCTGCAGCGAATAGCCGAAATGGCCCGTGAGGAACTGGCCCAGCGTGTGCAGGTACTGCTGCCACACGGGCTGGTCCGAGCCGTAGGCGGCGCGGATGTCGGCGATCTCCTGTGGGCCCAGGCCCAGCTCGGGGTTCAGGAACTTGATCAGCACGGCGTCGCCCGGCAGCAGCTGCAGCAGGATGAACGAGACCGTGAAGGCCGCCCACAGCACCAGGGCGGCCTGGGCGATGCGGCTGAGCAGATAGCGGCGCGGCATGGGAGTGGTTCCTCAGTGAGCGATCCGGTCAGCGCCTAGCCAGCCAGGTGCTGTAGAAGCTGGGCCGGCCCACGGCCTCGAAGCCCACGTCACGCACCCAGCCTGCGCCCGCAAAGGCCTGGGGTTCCTCGAAGATGGGGATCACATAGGCCTGGTCGATCAGGTAGTTCTGCACCTCGCCGGCCAGCGCCAGGCGCCTGGCGGCATCGGTCTCTGCCGCGATGGCGTCGAACAGGCCGTTGAGCTTGGTGTCCTCGAAGGACTTGACCTTCTGGCTCACGCCGCCCTTTTGCAGCAGCACGTTGCGGTTGGTCGGGTAGTAGTTGCTCTTGATCACGTCGGGATCGGCGCGGCCCACCATGCCGGGCAGCACGCCGGTCTTGTCGGGGTCCAGCGTGTCCACCGCGCGGCTGCCCGCATCGCCCGACAGCACGTTGAGCTTGACGCCGATGCGCGCCCACTGCTGGGCCACGAGCTGCAGCGTCTCCTTGTTCTGCGGCTGGGGCAGGGACTCGTAGGTGGACAGCACGAAATCGCGGCCGTCCTTCTGGCGCAGGCCGTTGGCGCCCAGCGTCCAGCCGGCCTCGTCCAGCAGCTGTTTCGCCTTGGCCTCGTCATAGGCCAGCTTGGCCGACAGGTCCACGAAGCCGGCCGCCGTGGAGGCAATCACCGAGCGCGCCTGCGGATAGCGCGGCGAGAACAGCGTCTCCACGATCTCCTTGGCATTGGTGCCGTGCAGCAGGGCCTGGCGCACCTTGAGATCGGCCACCAGGGCGTTGTCCGGGCGGATGGCCACGCTGTTGTTCACGCCGCGTGTGGGCGGTGCGTAGATGCTGAACTTCTGGTCCTCGACGCGCTTTTCGTCATAGGCCTGGATCTGGCGGATCAGCCCGGCCTGCCCGGCCAGCAGCGCGCCGATGCGCACGCTGTCCTCGGGCGTGACGATGAACTTCACCTCGTCCAGCCGCGCGCGGCCCTGGTGGGCCAGCTTGGCGGGACCCCAGGCGTAGTCCTTGCGCACCTTGAGCACCAGCTCCTTGCCCAGCGTCTCGCTGGCCACCACGAAGGGGCCGGAGCCGATGATGCGCGTGGCGTCGCCCAGCTCCTCGAAGGGGCGGTCCAGCGTGGCCGGCGAGACCAGGCCCGAGCCGATCACCGAAGTGCCCTGCAGAAAGCCCGGCGAAGGCTTTCTGAAGAAGAACTTCACCGTCAGCGGGTCGACCACCTCGCTGCGCTCGTAGTTGTTGATCACCTCGGACACCGGCTGCTTGAGCGCCTTGTTGCCCAGGCCATAGGTGTCGAAGTTGCGCGCCACGGCCGCCGCGTCCAGCGGCGTGCCGTCGGAGAAGGTGACGCCGGGCCGCAGCTTGAAGCTGTACTCGGTGGCGTCGGCATTCACGGTCCAGGATTCGGCGATCCAGGGCTGGATCTCCAGCGTCTTCGGGTCCTGGTAGGTCAGCTTGTCGGTGATCTGGTTGAGCACGCCGCCGTTGGGATAGAAGCCCCCGGCCGGCGGATAGAGGTTGGTGTGGGCCTGCTGCTCCAGGTAGACCAGGGTGCCGCCTTCCACGGGTCCAGCAGCCGCGCCCGCCTGGGCCGTATCGGCCTGCTTGGAGCACGCCGCCAGCAGCAGGCTGCTGCCCGCCAATACCGCTATCGCGGCCTTCCATGCCACCTGACCCGCCTTCGATTGGGAAAACACGTTCGTACCTCGCCGCCGCTGGGGCGCTGAAAAACAAGACTGCCGGCCACAGGACCGGCTCCATGTTTTTCATGCTATCGATGCCAAATATTTGCGCTCATATATCGAGTTGCATCGTTATTTGGAAAACGACTAAGGGATTGGGCCCCTGCATATCTGCCCAGTGCATAAGCGCAGACGGATTCGTTTGTTTGCCGCGCATGCGGCGGTCCCAACAATGGGCTGGTACTTCCTTCACCGAAAGCCCGTCCATGAGCCATCTCAACGAATACCTCGCCGAAAAGCGCGCCGCCGTGCTCGCCCGCAGCGCCGCCGTCGCGGCCGGCACGGCCCAGCCCGCCCACCTCAAGGCCCATGTGCGCGCCGAGGGCCGCAGCGGCGTGCGCCGCCTGCGCATCCGCGAGCACCAGGTCATCAGCGACAGCCCGCCCGACTTCGCGGGCTACAACCTCGGCCCCAGCTCGCCCGAGCTGCAGCTGGGCGTGCTGGGCACCTGCGTGACCCACATCTTTCTGATCCAGGCGGCCGAGCGCCAGGTGCCCGTGGAGAGCCTGGAGGTCGAGGTCACGGGCATCATCGATCCGCGCGGCGGCAAGCCCGGCCACGAGGCCACGCCCATCTGGCCGCATGAGATCGGCTACACCGTGCACATCGACTCGCCCGCCAGCCGCGCCGAGATCGATGCGCTGTTCGAGGCCGTGGAGCGCACCTGCCCCATCCTCAACCTGCTGCGCAATCCGCAGAACATCCGCGCCGAAGTGCGCCACACCGACTCCAGCGCCGCCGCGCGCCTGGCAGCCTGAACACCGTGCGGAAAGCACCCCTGCCATGACCCTGCCACTCGACCACATCGTCATCGCGGTCCAGGACCTGGAACGCACCATTGCCGACTACACCGCGCTGGGCTTCAACGTGCTGCGCGGCGGCGAGCATCCGGGCCGCTCCACGCACAACGCCCTGGTGGTGTTTGCCGACGGCGCCTATTTCGAACTCATCGCCTGGCGAGCGCCCGCGCCCGAGGAGCGCTGGTGGCAGCAGCTGCAGCGCCATGGCGAGGGCATTGTCGATTTCGCGCTGCTGCCGTCGGAGACCGGCGCCGTGGTCGCCGCCGCCCAGGCGCGCGGCCTGGACTACGAGGCGCCCTACGAAGGCGGCCGCCTGCGCCCCGACGGCGCGCAGCTGCGCTGGCGCAATGCACGCGCCCGCAGCCAGGACCTGCCCTTTCTCTGCGGCGACCTCACGCCGCGCGCCCTGCGCGTGCCCGAAGGAGAGGCGCGCGTGCACCCCAACGGCGCCACCGGCGTGGCCCGGCTGTACGTGGCCGTGCATGACCTGCGCGCCAGCCTGGCACGCTGGCGCGCGCTGCTGGGCGAGGGCGCCGACATTGGCGAGGCCCAGCTGTCGGACGACGGCAGCGCCTACCGCGCATCGCTGAGGCTGGGCGCCACTGCGCTGGGCGCCACCGCGCTGGTGCTGGCTGCGCCCGCCCAGGGCGTTGCCACGGGCGCCCTGGGCCACCGTCTGGCCACGCGCGGTGAAGGCCCTTATGCCATCGAGCTGCAGGTACGCCAGCCCGCGTCTGCGCTGGCGCTGGACGAGACCGCCACGCATGGCGCGCGCATCGTGCTGGCCCAGGTTTCCCCGGCCAGGGAAACCGCCGCCGCCTAGGCGAAATGCGTGGGCGCTAGAATGGCGCCCCGCTGACACCCATGCCCACCCCGGTGGGCGTTTTCGTTGCAGCCGCGGCCTCCCTTGAGGGGCGCCGCGGCGCGGCGCTGCTTGCCATGACGACTGCTTCCACTCCTGCCACGCTGGGCATAGATTTCGGTACCTCCAACTCCGCCATGGCCTGGCGCGCCCCCGGCCAGACCGCACGCCTGCTTCCGCTGGAGGGCGATGCCTGCGGCATGCCCACGGCGCTGTTCTTCCATACGGACGAGCACAGCACCCATTTCGGGCGCGACGCCATGGCCCAGTACCTGGACGGCGAGCCGGGCCGGCTCATGCGCTCCCTCAAAAGCCTGCTGGGCAGTGCGCTGCTGCAGGAAAAGACAGCGGTGCACGACCAGTTCGTGAGCTACCAGGACATCATCGGCCTGTTCCTGCGCCGCGTGGCCGACCGGGCGCGTGCCTCGCTGGACGGCCGCCTGCCCGAGCGCGTGGTGCTGGGCCGGCCCGTGCATTTCGTGGACGACCACCCCGAGCGCGACCGCCAGGCGCAGCAGGCCCTGGCCGATGCCGCGCGCGCCGCAGGCCTGGGCGATGTGGATTTCCAGATGGAGCCCATTGCCGCAGCGCTGGACTACGAGCAGCGCCTCACGCAGGAATCCGTGGTGCTGGTGGTGGACATCGGCGGCGGTACCTCCGACTTCACCGTCGTGCGCCTGGGTCCCGAGCAGGCCGGCCGCAGCGACCGCCGCGACGACATCCTGGCCACCAGCGGCGTGCACATCGGCGGCACGGACTTCGACCACCGGCTCAACCTGGCCCAGCTCATGCCGCTGCTGGGCTACCGGCACATCGGCCCCAGCGGCCGCGAAGTGCCCAGCCGCGTGTTCTTCGATCTCTCGACCTGGCACCTGATCCAGTGGCTGTACTCGCCCAAGGCCCTGGCCGAGGCGCGCAACCTGCGCACCGACTACAGCGACCAGCGCCTGCACAAGCGCCTGATGGAAGTGCTGGAACTGCGCGAAGGCCACCGCCTGGCCGCCGTGGTGGAGCAGGCCAAGATCGAGGCCTCCACGCGCCATGCAGAAGCGGCCATCGAGCTGGGCTGGCTGGAATCGGGCCTGTCCGCCGCCATCTCGCCCGAGGTGCTGCACGAGCAGCTGCAAGGCCCGCTGCAACAGGTCGTGGCCTGCGCCCAGGACTGCCTGCGCCTGGCCGGCGTGGCGCCCCAGGCGCTGGACGCCATCTACCTCACGGGCGGCTCATCGGCCCTGCGCACGCTGCGCGATGCGCTGCGCGAGGCCTTCCCCGGCGTGCCGCAGGTCGAAGGCGACCTGTTCGGTGGCGTGGCCACAGGTCTGGCGTATGCATAAGTCCCCCTGAGCGGCTGCGCCGCTTCCCGTTGCACGGCGCCCCCTCTCGCTACGCGGGGGGACGACACCATCGCTGCGGGGCGGCGCGGCCGGCGTAGGCCCTTGCTCGGTGTCCCTGAGGGTGAAGGCCACTGTGGTGCTGCCGCCTTGGGCTTAATCCTCTATCGGGTCCTCCTCGGCGGCCTGCTTGATCGCCAGCGCGGCGTCATAGAGGCGGTTGCGCGGTGCGCCCGTGATCTCGGCGGCCAGGCGCACGGCGGTCTTGGTGGGCAGCTCGGCCAGCAGCAGGCGCAGCACGCGCAGGGCGTCGGCGTCGGCCTCATCGCCACCCAGGGCCACCGGGTGCAGCACCACGGCGAATTCGCCCTTGCTGCGCTGGGGTACGGCCTGCAGCCAGGCAGGCAGCGCGCTGGCGGGCATGGTGGCAATGTCCTCGAACTGCTTGGTGATCTCGCGTGCCAGCGTCACCGGGCGCTCGCCCAGCGTGGCCAGTGCGGCGGCCAGGTCGGCAATGCGGTGGGGCGCCTCCAGCAGCACGGTGCAGCGCGGCTGCAGGGCCAGTTGCTGCACGGCAGCCAGGCGCTCGGCCGACTTGGTGGGCAGAAAGCCTGCGAAGACGAAACCTCCCTCGCCCTGCGAAGGCGTGACCGCGCCGGCCACGCTGATGGCGGCCGTGATGCTGCTGGCGCCGGGCAGCGGAATGCAGCGCAGGCCCGCGGCCTGCACGGCTGCGCACAGGCGTGCGCCGGGGTCGCTGACGCCGGGCGTGCCCGCATCGCTGACATAGGCGATGCGCTGGCCCTGCTGCAGCCGCGCCACGATCTGCTGGGCCGCCTCGGCCTCGTTGTGCTGGTGCACGGCCAGCAGCTGGCTGCCGGGCCGGTCCAGTCCATAGGAGCGCAGCAGGCCCTGCGTGTGGCGCGTGTCCTCGCAGGCCACGCAGTCCACCAGCTGCAGCACATGCAGGGCGCGCAGGCTGATGTCGGCCAGGTTGCCGATGGGAGTGGCCACCACGTAGAGGGCGCCCTGCGGATAATGCTGGGATGCCGCAGCATCCTTGGCTGCGCCCAGCGCGGTGGCGAAAGAGGTAGTCAATGGGTTTCCTTGCGAAAAAGCCGGCAGGCGCGGGGCCGTCTGCCCTCACGACCCGGCATCGGGGCCAGCAGGCCGAGGATGCGGCGCTGGCCCATCTGCAGGCGGCCGGCCTGCGTCTGGTCGAGCGCAATTATCGGACGCCGGGCCGCGGCGGCGGCGAGATCGACCTCATCGTGCAGGCGCGCGACGGCACCGTGGTCTTCGTCGAGGTGCGCAGCCGCGGCACGCGCGCCTTCGGCGGTGCTGGCGCCAGCATCGGTGCCACCAAGCAGCGGCGCATCGTATTTGCGGCGCGCCACTACCTGATGCGCTGGTCCGCGCCGCCGCCGTGCCGCTTCGACGTGGTGCTGGTCGAGCCCGGCGCCGGGCCCTCTGTGCAGTGGCTCCAGGCCGCCTTTGACGCCGAAGGCGCCTGATCCGTTACCGCTGCAGCACAAATAACGCCTGGCTACGAAAGACTTCAAGGGCGGCAGTTATCATCGGGCCTCCATGCTTGAGCAACGTATCCAACAGCATTTCATCGACAGCGCCGACCTGAAATACCAGGCCGCCCAGGCGCTGAGCCAGCCCATTGCGGCGGCAGTGCAGGCCATGCTGGCCTGCGTGACCAGTGGCGGCAAGGTTCTGGCCTGCGGCGCGGGCGCCTCTGCCAGCGATGCCCAACTCTTCGCCGCCCTGTGCGTGGCCGGCTTCGAACGCGACCGGCCCGAGCTGGCTGCCGTGGCCCTGGTCTCCGACGGCGGCCTGCTGGGCACCGTGGGCGCCACGGGCTCGGGCGGCAACGCCACCCAGTACCTGGCGCGCCAGATACGCGCCCTGGGCCAGCCCGGCGACCTGCTGCTGGTGCTGTCCGCCACGGGCAACGACGTGGCCGTGCTGGAGGCGCTGGATGCCGCCCATGAGCGCGACATGATGGCCGTGGTGCTGACCGGCCGCACGGGCGGCTCCCTGGCCGGCCGCGTGCGCGAGACCGATGTTCTGATCTGCGTGCCGCACGACCGTGCGGCGCGCGTGCGCGAAACCCATACGCTGGTGCTGCACTGCCTGTGCGACGGCGTGGATGCCCAGTTACTTGGTGAACAGGAGATGCCTCTATGAAGTTCCGTTGGTCCCGCGCCGCCTGCGGTGTGCTCGCCGTCGCGTCCCTGGGCGCCGCCCTGTCGGGCTGCGTCGCCCTGGTGGGCGGCAGCGCCGTGATGGCCGGCATGTCGGTGGCGGACCGCCGCACCACCGGCACCCAGGTGGAAGACCAGGGCATCGAGCTGCGCGCCAACAACCGCATCGCCGAAGTGCTGGGCGACAAGGCCCATGTCAACGTCACCAGCTACAACCGCCAGGTGCTGCTGACCGGCGAGGCCGGCAATGAGGCTGACCGCCAGACCATCGAGAAGCTCGTGCGCGAGCAGCCGACGGTGCGCAATGTCTTCAACGAAGTGGTGGTGGCTCCCTTCACCTCCACGCTGAGCCAGCGCTCCAAGGACACGCTGATCACCACCCAGGTCAAGGCCAGTCTGCTGGACGCCAAGGACATCCAGGCCTCGGCCTTCAAGGTCGTGACCGAGAACAAGGTCGTCTTCCTGATGGGCATCGTCACCCCGCGCGAAGCCAAGCGCGGCGCCGAGATCGCACGCGGCATCAACGACGTGACCAAGGTCGTGCGCGTGGTGGAAGTCATCTCCGAGGACGAACTGGCCCGCATGCAGCCCCAGCCCGCCCCCGTGGTCACCGACGACTCCGGCAAGGCCACCGCAGCCAGCGCTCCCACCAGCCTCTCGGAAAGCAGCCTGTCCACCCCCGCAGGCGCCACCGCCACCCCGGTGAAGTGATCACCGCCGCCTGAAAGCAAAAGCCGGAACATGTTCCGGCTTTTTGTTTTGGGCATAGGAAGATCTCGTTCCTCAGGGCATAGCACTTGAATCTGGCAGGGCCTAAAGCCAGGGACACCAAGCAAGGGCCGCCCCGCAGCGATGGTGTCGTCCCCCTCCCTTGCGAAGCAAGTAGAGAGGGGGAAGCGGCGTAAGCCGCTCAGGGGGTGAGCCTCTTAATGAGGCTCGATGTATCCCAGCGCCTGCCGCCCATCTGCTGCACATCGGCATAGAACTGGTCCACCAGGGCCGTGACGGGCAAACGGGCGCCATTGCGCTGGGCTTCGGCCAGCACCAGGCCCAGGTCCTTGCGCATCCAGTCCACGGCAAAGCCGAAGTCGAACTTGCCTTCGGCCATGGTGCGGCCACGGTTGTCCATCTGCCAGCTCTGGGCGGCGCCCTTGCCGATGACATCGAGCACGCTGGGAATGTCCAGCCCCGCGCGCTGGCCGAAGGCGATGGCCTCGGACAGGCCCTGGACCAGGCCCGCGATGCAGATCTGGTTGACCATCTTGGTGAGCTGGCCGGCGCCGCTGTCGCCCATCAGCGTGCAGGCGCGCGAGAAGGCCATGGCCACGGGCTGCATGGTGGCGAAGGCGGCCTCGTCGCCGCCGCACATCACGGTGAGCTGGCCGTTCTGGGCGCCGGCCTGGCCGCCCGAGACGGGGGCGTCGATGAACTGAAGGCCCAGCTCCAGCCCGGCCGCATGCAGCTCGCGCGCGACTTCGGCCGATGCCGTCGTGTGGTCGGCGAAGATGGCGCCGCGGCGCATGCCCGCAAAGGCGCCGTCCGGCCCCAGCACGACCGAGCGCAGGTCATCGTCATTGCCCACGCAGCTGAACACGATGTCGGCGCCGGCCACGGCCTCGCGCGGCGTGGCCGCATGGCCGCCGTTGAACTCCTCGCACCAGGCGCGGGCCTTGGCCGGCGTGCGGTTGTAGACCGTGACGCGGTGGCCCGCCGTGGCCAGGTGGCCGGCCATGGGGTAGCCCATGACGCCCAGCCCGAGGAAGGCCACGGAAAGAGGGGCGGTGTCCGCATAGCTGCGGGCGGCGATGGAGGAGTCGGACATGGAAGCAATCCTGAGAGGTGGTGGGAGGCGGGTGGCGCAGGGCCGCGTCCGGCGCGGCCCTGGAAGGAGCCGGCATGCCGGCTCAGCGCACTGAAGGCGCGGTCAGGGCGTGCATGGCACGCCCCTCAGACGATGGCGAAATGCTCGGTGCCCGCCGCCAGGTCCAGCGACTTGGCGCGCTGGCTGCCCAGCTTGATCTGCAGCCGCAGGTCGTTGACCGAGTCGGCATTGCGCAGTGCATCCTCGTAGGTGACCAGGTTGGACTCGAACAGGTCGAACAGCGCCTGGTCGAAGGTCTGCATGCCCAGGTTGCGGCTTTTCTTCATGATCTCCTTGATCTCGGTGACCTCGCCCTTGAAGATCAGGTCGGAGATCAGCGGCGAGTTGAGCATCACCTCGATGGCGGCCACGCGGCCCTTGCTGTCCTGCTTGGGCAGCAGGCGCTGGGAGACCATGGCGCGCAGGTTCAGCGACAGGTCCATCAACAGCTGCGGGCGGCGGTCCTCGGGGAAGAAGTTGACGATGCGGTCCAGCGCCTGGTTGGCGCTGTTGGCGTGCAGCGTGGCCAGGCACAGGTGGCCGGTTTCCGAGAAGGCGATGGCGTGCTCCATGGTCTCGCGGTCGCGGATTTCGCCCATCAGGATCACGTCCGGCGCCTGGCGCAGGGAGTTCTTGAGCGCCGCGTCCCAGCTGTCCGTGTCCAGGCCCACTTCGCGCTGCGTGACCACGCAGTTCTTGTGCGGGTGCACGAATTCGATGGGGTCCTCGATGGTCACGATGTGGCCGTAGGAGCTCTCGTTGCGCCAGTCAACCATGGCGGCCAGCGTGGTGGATTTGCCCGAGCCCGTGGCGCCGACCAGGATGCACAGGCCGCGCTTGGTCATGGCCACCTCCTTGAGCACCTGGGGCACGCCCAGGCTGTCGATGGTGGGCAGGGCCAGCGGAATCGTCCGCATCACCATGCCCACGCGGCCTTGCTGGATGAAGGCGTTGACGCGAAAGCGCCCTATGCCCGGCGGCGAGATGGCGAAGTTGCACTCCTTGGTGCGCTCGAAATCGGCGATCTGCTTGTCGCTCATGACCGAGCGCGCCAGCGTCAGCGTGTGCACGGGCGACAGCGGCTGCGGCGACACCTTGGTGATGCGCCCGTCGATCTTGATCGCCGGCGGGAATTCCGCCGTGATGAACAAGTCGCTGCCGTTGCGGCTGACCATGAGCTTGAGCAGGTCGTTGATGAACTTGGTGGCCTGATCTCTTTCCATTGCCGTATTCCCCCGGGCATTGCGCGCCGTTGTGGCGCACAGGTTGTTTTGTTATTTGCAGGTAGGCCGGTCCGGCCCGCAGGGGCCAGGCGTCCTCATATTCAACTCACTCACTCACTGTCTATGTGTGCTGCTCTTCGCCCAGGCGCACGCTGATGGCGCGCAGCCGGAACGAGAGCTTGCGCGCCAGCAGCGCCATCAGCTTGGCGGCCAGCGCGGCGTCCTTGGCCATCATCTCGTCCAGCGCCTCGGCGCTGAGCACGCCGATCTCGCAGTCGGTCAGCGTGGTGCAGCTGGAAAAGCGCGGCCCGCCGTCCAGCAGGGACATTTCGCCCAGGATGTCGCCGGGCCGCGTCTGCGCCAGGCGCATGCGCTCGCCCCAGGGCTGCTGGCGCTCCACGGCGATCTGGCCGGACAGCACCACGGCCATGAAGCTGCCGTTCTCCTCCTGGCGGATCACGTCGCGTTGCGGTGCCACGGCCGCGTAGATGAAGTATTCACTGAGCCGCTGCAGGCTGGCCGCATCCAGCTGGCCCAGGTAGCGGTCGCGCGACCACAGCTGCTCCAGCTGACCACCGCCGCCGCGCGGCAGCCGCGTGGCCCCGACCTCGATGGCGCGTGCCTCCCAGGGAACGGGAGGAGTGTGCGGGTCCATGAAGCCATGCGCCGCCAGCGTGGTCGTGAAGAAGGCCGACTCGGAGGCCGGGGCCGAAGGCTCCTGGCCGCTTCGCAGCTTGCGGAAAATGCTTTTCATGGCGCGTGGCGAGAGGCTGGGCGGGTGGCGGTCAGCCCGGGAAGTTGTCCGGTATCTTGGCCTTGGCGCGGGCTTCCGCGGGGCTGATCAGGTTGCGCCGCACCAGATCGGTCAGGTTCTGGTCCAGCGTCTGCATGCCCACATTCTGACTCGTCTGGATGGTGGAGTACATCTGGGCCACCTTGGCCTCGCGGATCAGGTTGCGGATGGCGCTGGTGCCCAGCATGATTTCGTGGGCCGCGATGCGGCCCTGGCCGTCCTTGGTCTTGCACAGCGTCTGCGAGATCACGGCCTGCAGCGATTCGGAGAGCATGGCGCGCACCATCTCCTTTTCCTCGGCGGGGAAGACGTCGATGATGCGGTCGATGGTCTTGGCGGCGCTGGAGGTGTGCAGGGTGCCGAAGACCAGGTGGCCCGTCTCGGCCGCGGTCATGGCCAGGCGGATGGTTTCGAGGTCACGCATTTCGCCCACCAGGATGGCG
Organism: Delftia sp. Lp-1; assembly: GCF_020523835.1. Lineage (NCBI taxonomy): Bacteria > Pseudomonadati > Pseudomonadota > Betaproteobacteria > Burkholderiales > Comamonadaceae > Delftia > Delftia sp. Lp-1. Next base: position 453,457 of record NZ_JAJALJ010000003.1, read on the forward strand.
TCCGGGTCCTCGCGCAGCGCCGAGCGCAGGGCGGCCGAGAACGACTGCGTCATCGGCCCGACTTCGCGCTGGTTGATCAGGCACTTCTTGGAGTCGTGCACGAATTCGATGGGGTCCTCCACCGTCAGGATGTGCCCGTACTCGGTCTCGTTGAGGTGGTTGACCATGCCGGCCAGCGTGGTGGACTTGCCCGAGCCCGTGGGGCCGGTCACCAGCACCAGGCCGCGCGGCTTCAGGGCCAGGTCGCCGAAGATGCGCGGCGCGTTGAGCTGCTCCAGCGTCAGGATCTTGCTGGGAATGGTCCGGAAGACGGCGGCCGCGCCCCGGTACTGGTTGAAGGCGTTGACACGGAAGCGCGCCAGCCCCTCGATCTCGAACGAGAAGTCCACCTCCAGGAACTCCTCGTAGGCCTTGCGCTGGGAGTCGCTCATGATGTCGTAGACCATGGCGTGGACCGTCTTGTGGTCCAGCGGATCGACATTGATGCGGCGCACATCGCCGTGCACACGGATCATCGGCGGCAGCCCCGCGGACAGGTGCAGGTCGGAGGCCTTGTTCTTGACGCTGAATGCCAGCAATTGGGTGATGTCCACGGAGTTCGCTCCCTCGTTTGGTACGCTGGCGGCAATTATGACGACGATTGAAAACAAGCTTCAACAGATTCACGAACGGATTGCCTCGGCCTGCGCGCAGGCGGGCAGGGCGTCCGGCTCGGTGCAATTGCTGTCCGTCTCCAAGACCTTCGGCGCCGACGCCGTGCGCGAGGCCGTGCTGGCCGGCGAGCGCAGCTTCGGCGAGAACTACATCCAGGAGGGCGTGGAAAAGATCGCCGCCGTGCGCGCCATGGGCCTGCTGGGCGGCGAGGCCCTGCAATGGCATTGCATAGGCCCCATCCAGAGCAACAAGACGCGCCTGGTGGCCGAGCATTTCGACTGGGCCCAGACCGTGGACCGCCTGAAGATCGCCGAGCGCCTGTCGGCCCAGCGTCCCGAGGGCCTGGCGCCGCTGCAGGTCTGTATCCAGCTGAACGTGGATGGCGGCGAGACCAAGGCCGGCGTGGCGCCGCAGCAGGCGCTGGAGCTGGCCGCCGCCATCGTGCAGCTGCCGCGCCTGGCGCTGCGCGGCGTGATGAGCATTCCCGACGATGCGCCGGGCTTCGAGGCCCAGCGCGAGGTGCATGCCCGCGCCACAGCCGTCTTCGAACAGATCCGCGCCAGCGGCCTGCCGGGGCTGGAGCGCTTCGACACGGTTTCCATGGGAATGACCGGCGACCTGGAAGCGGCCGTGGCCGCCGGATCGACCATGGTGCGCGTGGGCAGCGGTATCTTCGGCCAGAGAAACTACGCCCCGCGTTGAGCGGGGCGTAGCTGGCTTGGCTGGCGGGGCAGGCCGCCTCAGCGCCCGCCAGGCCGCTTCATCTGGCAGTCCGTGGGCAATTCCACCTGCTCGGGCGTGTAGACGGCATCGGTGCGAAAGCCGTAGTTCGTGCCTTCCCAACCGGCCTTGACCAGCTTGCTGTCCACGGGCGCGATGGTGTTGACCACCTGGGGCAGCAGCAGCTGGTGGTCCTTGCCGCGCATGCGCACGGGGCCGACCACGGTGTCCATCTGCAAATCCTCCATGGCCAGCGCGATCTTCACGGGTTCGGTGGACTGTGCCTTGGCCATGGCTGCGGCCAGCATGCGCGGCACCAGGTCCATGCGCGGGGCCAGGAAGTCCTTGCCCATGCGGGCCTTGTATTCCTGGGCGCGGGCGTCGGCCAGCGGGCGGCCGGCCTGGCCCGGGTGCCATTCGGCCACCCAGGTCAGCTGGCCGATGCGGGTCTGGGCGAAGGATGTCACCGTGCCCGGCATGCCGCCCGCGCTGTGGTTGAAGTAGCGCAGGTCATAGCCCGAGTCGGCGGCTGACTTGAGCAGCAGGGTCAGGTCCTGGCCCCAGTTGCCCGTGATCACCGAGTCCGCACCCGTTTCCTTGATCTTGGCCACATAGGGCGCGAAGTCCTTGACCCGGCCTATGGGGTGGAGCATCTCGCCCGTGAACTGGATGTCGGGCCGGGCCGCGCTCACCATCTGGCGCCCGTAGGCCGCCCACTGCTTGCCGTGGGCGTAGTCCTGGTTGAGCAGGTAGACCTTGCGGATGCCGGGCTGGGTCTTGATGTAGCTGGCAATCGCCTGCATGCGCATGGCGGTGTTGGCATCGAACATGAAGTGCCAGAAGCTGCAGGCCTTGCCCGTCAGCTCGGGGTCGATGGAGGAGTGGTTGAGCACCAGCACCTCCTTGCCCGGATTGCGCTGGTTGTGGCGCGATGCCGCCTGCACCAGGGCTGCCACCACCGACGAGCCCGATCCCCCGGTCACCACCACGCGCGCGCCCTGGTCTATGGCCGCCTGCAGCGCGGCCTGGCTTTCCTGGGCCGAGAGCTTGCTGTCGAACTGCAGCAGCTGCAGCTTCGCGCCGTTGAACAGCCCGCCCTTGGCGTTCACGTCCTCGACCGCGTACTGCACGTGGTCGCGCATCAGCTCGCCCGTGCTGACGAAGGGGCCGGACAGCGGGTCGATGAAGGCGATCTTGAAGGTCTCTCCGCCCTGGGCGTGGGCGGCCGTGGCGCACAGCAGGGCGGCGGCGAGAACGATGGATGGTTGGGAATATCGTCGGATGCAATGGCGGCGGATCGGCATGTCTTGTCTCCTCGAAGGAATGGTCGTCAGTCCTTGCCGGGCGGCTCGGCTCGGGGCCGGCTGCGCCGTGCAGGCGTTTTTTTCGCGGGGGGTGTGGCAATGGCTTCGGGCGCGGTGGCTGGCGCCGCCCGCAGGCCCAGCACGCGGCTGGCCAGCTCGGTCAGCTCGGCCACCATCTCGGCCGTGCCCAGGCGGCCGCCGGGGCGGTACCAGTTGTAGAGAAAGCCCGGCAGGCTGCAGGCGGCCTGGGCGGTGATGCGTGTCTCGCGGAAATCGAGATGGCCGCTGGCGCGGCCTTCTTCGAGCAGCGCGCAGAACTGGCGGTAGAACTGGCGCGCCAGCGTGCGCGAGGCCTTCATGTACGCAGGGCTGAAGGCCTGGGGCTCGCGGTACGGAAAGAAGGCCGCCGGATAGTGGGCAATGGTGGCCGCGATCAGGCGCTGCAGGCCGTCCACGGCCTTCTCGTGCGCGGCGCGCGGATCGTCGGCCGCGAAGTCCAGCACCGTGAAGCAGGCCTCGGTGGGCGCCCAGCACAGGGTCTCGAAGATCTCCTGCTTGTTGCGGAAGTAGTAGTAGACGAAGGGCTTGGTCACGCCCAGGGCCTGGACGATCTGCTCCATCGTGGTGTTGGCGTAGCCGTTGCGGTCGAACAGGGCCTCGGCCGCCTTGAGGATGCGTTCGCGCTTTTCATCGGAGCCGGCCGTGGGAAGGCGCTGGCGGCCGCGCGGGGTGACAGGGGGCTTGGGCATGCGGGAAATCTCGTGTCGCGTCGGTGGCTGCGATGGTTATACCGATGGGTAGCAATGTTCTACCAGCGGGTATATATTGGCAAGCCGCTGGACCCCAAAACAAATCAAGGCTATCCCTTAGGACTGGTTCCGGGATGGCCAGACACCCAGGAGACAAGCATGGCGGATTCCGAGACCCTCATTCCCCTGCATGAGGCCCTGCGCCGCAATGCGCGCAACCACCCCGGCCGCGACGCCTACATCTGGTATGGCCGCCACATCAGCTGGGCCGAGGTGGATGCGGCCAGCGACGCCTTTGCCGCGCGGCTGCAGGCGCTGGGCGTGGGCCGGGGAGAGCCCGTGGCGCTGTTCATGAACAACTGCCCGCAGTACATCGTGGCGCACTACGGCATCCAGAAGATCGGCGCCATCGTCTGCCCCTGCGGGCCGCTGAACAAGGAGCATGAGCTGCAGTACCAGCTCGATGACCTCAAGGCCCGCGTGATCGTCGCGGCCGATGTGCTGCTGCCCGTGGTGGACAAGGTGCGCGCCAGCACGGCGCTCAGGCATGTGCTGGCCGTGCGCTATGGCGACTGGCTTCCTGAATCGGCCACGCTGGCGCTGCCGCCCGAACTGCAGGCCCCCGTGCAGCCGCTGCCCGAGGGCGTGGAATCGTTCTGGGATGTCATGCACAGCGGCGCCAAGCCCGTGCCCGTCGATGTCGCCATGGACGATGTATCGCTGATGACCTATACCTCGGGCACCACGGGCCTGCCCAAGGGCGCCATGCTCAGCTACGGCAACGCGGCCAGCAAGACGGCCGGCGCCTCCAGCGCCACGGGCGTGAACGCCGGGGACATGCTGCTGGCCGTGGCGCCGCTCTATCACATTGCCGGCATGTCCATGGGCGTGAACATGCCCGTGCACAGCGGCGCCACCTGCGTGCTGCTGCACCGCTTCGACCCGCTGGCCGTGGCCCAGGCCCTGGAGCGCTACCGCGTGACCTGGTGGTACAGCATCGCGCCCATGAACGTGGCCCTGATGCAGCTGCCGGGCGTGGAGGCCATGGACTTTTCCGCGCTGCGCCGCAACACGGTGACCAGCTTCGGCATTGCCTACACCGAGGAGCTGGCGCGGCAGTGGAAGCGCTTCACCCCGAACTGCATCTCCAGCGAGGCGGCCTATGGCCTGAGCGAGACCCACACCATGGACACCAGCATGCCGGGCGACGCCATCCGCTGGGGCACGCACGGCAAGCCGCTGCCTGGCAACGAGGTGCGCATCATCGACCCCGAGACGGGCGAGCCGCTGCCGGCCGGCGAAGTGGGCGAGATCACCATCCGCGGCCCCGGCAACTTCAAGGGCTACTGGAACAAGCCCGAGGCCACGGCCAGGACCCTGAAGAACGGCTGGGTGCACACGGGCGACATGGGCCGCATCGACGCCGATGGCTACCTGACCTTCATCGGCCGCTTCAAGGAGATGATCAAGGTCTCGGGCTACAGCGTCTTCCCCGAGGAGGTGGAGGCCATCCTCATCAAGCACCCGGCCGTGGCCCAGGCCGCCGTGATCGGCGTGCCCGACCCGCAAAAGGGCGAGGTCGTGCGCGCCTTCATCGTCACGCGGCCGGGCCAGCAGATCGCGGCCGAGGACCTGGTGCAGTGGTCGCGCGAGAACATGGCCAGCTACAAGGCGCCGCGCGAGGTGCGTTTCATCGAGGCGCTGCCCGCCACCGGCGCGGGCAAGGTGCTGCGTCGCTTGCTGCGCGATCAATGAGAAAGACCGAAGTCCCATGTTCCAGAAGATCCTGATTGCCAACCGCGGCGAGATCGCGCTGCGCATCGTGCGCGCGCTGCGCGAGCTGGGTGTGCCGAGCCTGGCCGTCTTTGCTGCAGACGATGCGCAGGCGCCCCATGTATCCGCTGCCGATGCAGCCGTGCCCCTGGGCGCCAGCGGCCCCTCGGCCTACCTGGACGGCGCCCACCTGCTGCGCATTGCGCGCGAGCACGGCTGCGACGGCATCCATCCAGGCTATGGCTTTCTCAGCGAGAACGCCGGCTTTGCCCAGGCCTGTGCCGATGCGGGCCTGCGCTTCATCGGCCCCGCGCCGGAGCACCTGGCGCTGCTGGGCGACAAGGCCCGCGCACGCGATCTGGCGCGCCGCTGCGGCGTGCCGCTGATGCCGGGCAGCAGCGAGGCTGTCACGCTGGAACAGGCCCAGGCCTTCTTCGAGGCGCAGCAGGCCGGGGGTGCCAGCGGCATCATGGTCAAGGCCATCGGCGGCGGCGGCGGGCGCGGCATGCGCGCCGTGGCGCGCGCCGAGGACCTGCCTGCCGCCTATGAGCGCTGCCGCAGCGAGGCGCGCGCCGCCTTCGGCGTGGACGGCGTCTATGTGGAGCGGCTGATGACGGGCGCACGCCATATCGAGGTGCAGATCCTGGGCGACGGCGGTGCAGGCCCCATCGCGCTGGGGGAGCGCGAATGCACGCTGCAGCGGCGCTTCCAGAAGCTCGTCGAGATCGCGCCCAGCCCCAGCCTGGCGCAGCCGCTGCGCGAGCGCATCAGGCGCGACGCGCTGCGCATGGCCGCCGAGATCGGCTACGAGAGCCTGGGCACCTTCGAATTCCTGGTCGATGCCGCCTCCGACTCCCTGCCCTATGTCTTCATCGAGGCCAACCCGCGCCTGCAGGTCGAGCACACCATCACCGAGGAAGTCTTCGGCATCGACCTGGTGCAGGCCCAGATCCGCGTGGCGGCGGGCGATCACCTGGGCGAGCTGGGCCTGGACCCCAAGGCACCGCCCGCGCCGCGCGGCTATGCCATGCAGTGGCGCATCAATGCCGAGACGCTGGATGCCGCAGGCCAGTCGCGCCCCGGCAGCGGACGCATAGGCGCACTGCAGTGGCCGGCCGGCCCCGGCATCCGCATCGACACGCATGCGGTGGCGGGCGCCAGCCCCTCGCCGCACTACGACACGCTGCTGGCCAAGCTCATCGTGCACAGCAGCGGGCCGCGCTTTGAAGACGTGCTTCGCCGCGCACGTCGCGCGCTGGACGAATGCCGCATCGACGGGCTGGCCACCAATCTGCCGCTGCTGCAGGCGCTGGCCCGGCGGCCCGAGATGGCGTCGCAGGCCGTGCACACACGCTGGCTTGAAGAGGCCCTTCCAGAATTGGTGGCGGACGCCCAGGCGCTGGCCGAAGGCGCGCGCCGCACGGATGCGGCCGCCGATGTGCCGATGGCGGCCGAGGCTGCTGGCGCGCCCGTCCCCGAAGGCGCCCTCACGGCCCCCATGCCCGCGCGCATCGTGCAGTGGAGCGTGGCCGTGGGCGATGCCGTGGTCGCAGGCGCCGAGCTGGGCGTGCTCGAAGCCATGAAGATGGAGCATGTGCTGCTGGCGCCGCAGGCCGGCACCATCACCCAACTGCTGGCCGAGGCCGGTGCCTATGTGGCCCAGGACCAGCCCCTGCTGGTGCTGGCCGCCGCCGAAGGCGTGCAGGCCGATGCACGCGCGCAGCAGTCCGCACAGGACCCGGACCACATCCGCGCCGACCTGCAGCGCGTCATCGACCGCCATGCCTTCACGCGCGATGCTGCCCGGCCCGAGGCCATGGCCAAACGCCATGCCCAGGGGAGCCGCAGCGCGCGCGAGAACATCGCCGACCTCTGCGACGCAGGCAGCTTCATCGAATACGGTGCGCTGGCCATTGCCGCGCAGACGCGCCGGCGCAGCATGGACGACCTGATCGCCAACACGCCGGCCGACGGCATGGTCACGGGCATGGGCTCCATCAACGGCGCGCAGTTCGGCCAGGAGCGCTCGCGCGCCGTCGTCATGGCCTATGACGCCACCGTGCTGGCCGGCACCCAGGGCGCGCGCAACCATGCCAAGACCGATCGCATGCTGGGCATCGCGCTGGCCCAGAAGCTGCCCGTGGTGCTGTTCGCCGAAGGCGGCGGCGGGCGGCCCGGTGACACCGACACGCCCGTGGTCGCCGGCCTGCATGTGCACACCTTTGCGGCCTATGCGGCCCTGTCGGGCCAGGTGCCCGTGATCGGCATCACCCATGGCCGCTGCTTTGCGGGCAACGCGGCCCTGCTGGGCTGCAGCGACGTGATCATCGCCACGCGCGCCAGCTGCATCGGCATGGGCGGGCCGGCCATGATCGAGGGCGGCGGGCTGGGCGTCTTCCGGCCCGAGCAGATCGGTCCCAGCAGCGTGCAGCATGCCAATGGCGTGATCGACGTGCTGGTCGAGGACGAGGCCGAAGCCGTGGCCGCCGCGCGCCACTACCTGTCCTTCTTCCAAGGCCGCACCACGGAGTGGACCGCGCCCGACACGCGCGCCCTGCGCCATGTGGTGCCCGAGAACCGGCTGCGTGCCTATGACACCCGTGCGGCCATGGCGCATCTGGTGGACGAAGGCAGCCTGCTGATGCTGCGCACGGGCTTTGGCGCAGGCATCCACACGGCGCTGGCGCGAATCGAAGGCCGGCCCGTGGGGCTCATGGCCAACAACCCCTCCCACCTGGGCGGCGCGATCGACGCCGATGCGGCCGACAAGGCCGCGCGCTTCATGCAGCTGTGCAATGCCCATGGCCTGCCCATCGTGAGCCTGGTGGACACGCCCGGCTTCATGGTCGGCCCCGAGATCGAGAAGACGGCCCAGGTGCGCCATGTCAGCCGCCTGTTCGTCACGGCGGCCAAGCTGCGCGTGCCGTATTTCAGCGTGGTGCTGCGCAAGGGCTACGGCCTGGGGGCCATGGGCATGACGGCCGGCAGCTTCCATGCGCCGGTGTTCAACGTGGCCTGGCCCACGGGCGAGTTCGGTGCCATGGGTCTGGAAGGCGCCGTGCGCCTGGGCTTTCGCAAGGAACTGGAGGCCCTGCCCGAGGGCGCCGAACGCAACGCCCTGTTCGACCGGCTGCTGGCCCAGCAGTACGCCCACGGCGAGGCCATGCACATGGCCGGCACGCTGGAGATCGACGCCGTCATCGACCCCGCCGACACGCGCGCCTGGCTGTCGCGCGGCCTGGCAGGGGCGCGCGTTGCGCCTGCCCAAGCCGGCTTCGTGGACACCTGGTAGGCCCTGAAAACGCCACGGACGGCATGCTAAGCTGGCCGCCTTTCCGACGAACATGATGGCGGGCCTGCAGTGCAGGCCCCGCTGCCTCTGGAGACTCCCCATGCCCGGACTTCTGCCCGATATCGATCCCGACGGCCTGCTCGAATTCTCGGTGGTCTACACCGACCGCGCGCTCAACCACATGTCCAAGCGCTTCGCGGGCGTGATGCAGGACATCCTCACCACGCTGCAGGAGGTTTACCACGCCCACACGGCCGTGCTGGTGCCGGGCAGCGGCACCTTCGGCATGGAGGCCGTGGCGCGCCAGTTCGCCAACCGCGAAAAGGTGCTCATCGTGCGCAACGGCTGGTTCAGCTACCGCTGGACCCAGATCTTCGAGGAAGGTGGCCTGGGCGGTGGAGCCGTGGTCTGCAAGGCGCGCCGCCAGGGACCGGGCAGCCAGGACCCCTGGGCGCCCTGCGCGGCCGAGGACGTGGCCGCCGCCATCCGCACTGAAAAACCCAAGGTCGTGTTCGCCCCCCATGTGGAGACGGCCAGCGGCATCCTGCTGAGCGACAGCTACCTGCGCGCCGTCGCCGATGCCGCGCACGAGGTGGGCGCGCTCTTCGTGCTGGACTGCGTGGCCTCGGGCGCCATGTGGGTGGACATGGAAAAGACCGGCGTGGACGTGCTGATCAGCGCGCCGCAAAAGGGCTGGAGCAGCTCGCCGTGCTGCGCCATGGTCATGCTCTCGCAGCGTGCGCGCGAAGCCATCGAGCACACGCAAAGCTCCAGCTTCTCCTGTGACCTCAAGAAGTGGATGCAGATCGCCGAGGGCTACGAAAAAGGCCAGCACGCCTACCACACCACCATGCCCACCGACGCCCTGGTCCGCCTGCGCGACGTGATGCTGGAGACGCGTGCCTACGGCTTCGCCAAGGTGCGCGACGAGCAGATCGCCCTGGGCGCCAAGGTGCGCGCCCTGCTGGAGTCGCGCGGCTTTCCCAGCGTGGCGGCCGAAGGCTGGAAGGCCCCCGGCGTCGTCGTCAGCTACACCACCGACCCTGGCATCCAGAGCGGCAAGAAGTTCATGGAAGCCGGCCTGCAGACTGCCTCGGGCGTGCCCCTGCAGTGCGACGAAGGCCCGGACTTCAAGACCTTCCGCATCGGCCTGTTCGGCCTGGAAAAATGGCACAACGTGGACCGCACCGTCGGCCACATCGCCAAGGCGCTGGACGATATCGGTGTCCCCGCCAAGGCGTGAACCCGCTGCAAACATTGCATTGAAAGAACCCTGATGAACAAGACCCTCACCACCCTTGCCGCCTCCTGCGGCCTGATGCTCGCCGCACTGACCGGCGTGGCAGCCCATGCGGCCCAGCCCGTCACTACGGCCAGCGGCCTGGTCTATGAAAGCCTCAAGGAAGGCACGGGCGCCAGCCCCAAGGCCAGCGACACGGTGCGCGTGCACTACCGCGGCTACTTCCCCGACACGGGCAAGGACTTCGACAGCTCCATCACGCGCGGCCAGCCCATCGAATTCCCTCTGACCGGCGTGATTCCCTGCTGGACCGAAGGCGTGCAGAAGATGAAGGTCGGCGGCAAGGCCAAGCTGACCTGCCCTCCCTCCATCGCCTACGGCAGCCGTGGCGCGGGCAGCGTGATCCCGCCCAACGCCACGCTGAACTTCGAGGTGGAACTGCTGGGCATCAAGTGATGGCCGGCCCGCTGGCCGGGCCAGCCCCCGCCTGATGCAAAGCCGGCCTGCGGGCCGGCTTTTTTACGGTCGTTGAAAGGGATATGCCGTGGACTCACGCAAACCGCTGGACGCGCGCGCCGCCGCGCTGATGCTCATGCTGTGCCTGATCTGGAGCCTGCAGCAGATCCTGCTCAAGGCCACGGCCGATGCCATTGCGCCCACGCTGCAGATCGCGCTGCGCTCGGGCGTGGGCGCTGTGCTGGTGTGGCTGTTCATGCGCTGGCGCGGCATGCGCGTGCAGTGGGGCGACGGCAGCTGGCGCCCGGGCCTGGCCGTGGGCACGCTGTTTGCGCTGGAATTCCTGCTGGTGGGCGAGAGCATCAACCACACCTCGGCCGCCCATGTGGTGGTCTTTCTGTATTCCGCCCCCGTGTTCGCGGCGCTGGGCCTGCACTGGAAGCTGCCATCGGAGCGCCTGGTGCCGCTGCAATGGCTGGGCATCGCACTGGCCTTTGCCGGCATAGCGCTGGCCTTCCTGGGCGGCGGCAAGCCTTCGAAGGCAGCCGGCGCCGCCATGCTGCTGGGCGACCTGCTGGCACTGGCTGCCGGCGTGGCCTGGGGCGCCACCACGGTGGCCATCCGCACCATGCGGCTGGCATCGCTGCCCGCCGCGCAGACCCTGCTCTACCAACTGGCCACCGGCTTTGCGCTGCTGCTGCCCGCCGCCTTCCTGCTGGGCCAGACCCGCTTCGAGCCCACGCCGCTGGCCTGGGCCGGCCTGGCCTTCCAGTCCGTGCTGGTCTGCTTCGTGAGCTTCCTGGTCTGGTTCTGGCTGCTCACGCAATACCTTGCCTCGCGCCTGGGTGTGTTCTCTTTCATGACGCCCATCTTCGGCGTGGTCTTCGGGGCCTGGCTGCTCAGCGAGCCCATCGAGCCCAACTTCCTGGCCGGGGCACTGATGGTGCTGGCCGGGGTGCTGCTGGTGAGCGGGTATGGGTGGCTGAAGTCGCTCAGGCGTCCTGCCTGACCAGTCCCAGCCGCCGCGCCAGCCGCTGCAGGTTGGCGCGGTCCATCTGCAGCTCGCGTGCGGCGGCGGCCCAGCTGCCGTGGTGGCGCTGCAGGCTGGCGTCGATCAGGTGGCGCTCGTAGCTCTCCACGGCTTCGCGCAGGCCTTGGGGGTTGGCGCCGGGCGATGCGGCCTGTGGGACGGGCAGGGACGGGGTGGCCGTCGCCGGGGGCTGCGCGTCATCCCAGAGATCGGCCTGGCCCAGCGTGACCATGCGAGCCCGGCCACTGGCTGGGGCGGTGGAGGGCGCGCGGCTCAGCGCCCGCAGCACGCCGCGGCTGATGAGGTGCTCCAGCTCCCGGACATTGCCGGGCCAGTCCTGGGCGAGCAAGGCCGATTGCGCGGCGGGATGCAGGCGCAGTCCGCCCAGTCCCAGGCGCGAGCGGTTTTCCTCGAGGAAGAAGCCGGCCAGCATCAGCACGTCGCTGTCGCGCTCGCGCAGCGCGGGCACGCGCAGCGGGTAGACGCTCAGGCGGTGGAAGAAATCGGCGCGCATGCGGCCTGCCGCCACCTCGGCGGCCAGGTCGCGGTTGGTGGCGGCGATCACGCGCACGTCCACATGGTGTTCGCGGTCCGAGCCCAGGCGCTGCAGCTGGCCGCTTTGCAGCACGCGCAGCAGCTTGGCCTGCACGGGCAGGGACAGCTCGCCCACTTCGTCCAGGAACAGCGTGCCCTGGTCGGCCTGCTCGAACTTGCCGCTGCGCTCGGACAGTGCACCCGTGAAGGCGCCGCGCACATGGCCGAACAGCTCGCTTTCGACCAGGTTGTCGGGCAGGGCCGCGCAATTGATGCTGACCAGCGCCCGGCCTGCACGCGCCGACTGCGCATGCACGGCCTGGGCCACCAGTTCCTTGCCCGTGCCGGTCTCGCCCGTGATCAGCACATTGAGGTCGCTGGCCGCGACCAGGGCGATGTCCTTTTGCAGCGCGCGCATGGCCGGGCTCTGGCCGATCAGCGGACGCGATGACTCGCCCCCCGGGGCGGCGCCGGGCGCGGGCAGGGCGCGCGCACTGCGCGCCAACCTGCGCAGCCGCTCGGCCGTGGTCACGGTGGCCGCCGCCAGGTTGCTGAAGGCCTGCAGCGCCGCCAGCGCGGCCGGGTCGGCAAAGCGCCCCGGGTCCAGCGCGTCCAGCGTGAGAAGGCCCCAGGGCAGGCCGCCCGTCTGCAGCACGCAGCCCATGCAGTCGTGCACCTCCAGCGGCCCGTGGCCCTGGGCCACCAGGCCGTCATAGGGGTCGGGCAGCGGGCTGTCGGGCGCAAAGCGCATGGCCTGGCCAGCCGCCAGCAGCTGGGCAAAGCGCGGGTGCTCGGCAATGCGAAAGCGCCGGCCCAGCGCATCGGGCACCAGGCCATCGATGGCCACGGGCCGCAGCCACTCGCCCTCCAGCCGCAGCAGGGCGGCGGCATCGGCCGGCAGCACGGCGCGCAGCGCTGCCAGCAGGCGGCGAAAGCGCTCGCGCTCGGGCAGGTCCTGGGCCAGGTCGGCCACCAGAGGGGTCAGGGCATGCAGGGCGGTGGATGTGGTCATAAAGACTGCGGTCGCTGTCAAAAAGACTCGTTTTGACGAAAGTCATATTGACGCATGAAACGCCAAACCCTTGTTCTGCAAGGGCTGCAGTCCTGGCACGGCACTTGCCTTTGTCAAGGCATGCCCGGCATCGCACCGGGCATGTCCGTCCCCGTACCCAAGGAGTTTCCCGTGCTGACCGACCGCCAACGTGCCATCGTCCAATCCACCGTCCCGCTGCTTGAAACCGGCGGCGAGGCGCTGATCACCCACTTCTACCAGACCATGCTGGGCGAGTACCCCGAGGTGCGCGCCCTGTTCAACATGGCCCACCAGCAAAGCGGTGCCCAGCCGCGTGCCCTGGCCTATAGCGTGCTCATGTACGCCAAGCACATCGACCGGCTCGAAGCCCTGGGCGATCTGCCCGCGCAGATCATCAACAAGCACGTTGCGCTGCAGGTGCAGCCCGAGCACTACCCCATCGTCGGCACCTGCCTGCTGCGCGCCATCCGCGAAGTGCTGGGCGCCGAGATCGCCACCGACGAGGTCATCGATGCCTGGGGCGCCGCCTACCAGCAGCTGGCCGATATCCTGATCGGCGCCGAACGCCAGGCCTATGACCGCACGGCGGCGGCCGAGGGCGGCTGGCGCGGCGAGCGCGCCTTCGTGGTCGAGGACAAGGTGGCGGAAAGCGCCGAGATCACCTCGTTCTACCTGGTGCCGGCCGATGGCGGCCCCGTCATCGCCCACCAGCCCGGCCAGTACATCGGCCTGCGCCTGGTGGTGGACGGGCAGGAGCAGCGGCGCAACTACTCGCTGTCCGCGCCCGCCGATGGCCGCAGCCTGCGCATCAGCGTCAAGCGCGAGGCCGGTGGCAAGGTCTCCAACTTCCTGCACGACCGGGTCCAGGTCGGCGACACGCTGCAACTGTTCCCGCCCGCAGGCCACTTCACGCTGCAGCCCGGCGAGCGTCCGCTGGTGCTGATCAGCGGCGGCGTGGGCATCACGCCGACCCTGCCCATGCTGGATGCGGCCTTGCCCAGCAAGCGTCCCGTGGTCTTCATCCACTGCGCGCGTGAGCGCGGTGTTCATGCCTTCCGTGAACGTGTGGATGCGCTGGCCGCAGTGCATCCGCAGCTCAGCCGGTACTACTGCTATGACCGGGTGGAGGAGGGCGATGAGGTCGATGCACAGGGACTGCTGACCGCCCGGCAGTTGGGTCAGTGGCTGCCTTCAGTGGATGCCGATGTGTATTTCCTGGGACCCCGGCCGTTCATGCGGTCGGTGAAGGAGTCGTTGCGGGTGTTGGGGGTGCCGGACGGGCAGGTCCGTTATGAATTCTTTGGGCCGGCGGAGGCGTTGGCCTGATTTGCCGTCGATTCGCTCGGGTCCCCTGGCCTGAGTGGTAGAGCAGGGGCCGGGCCTCGGCCCGCCGTGCATCGGGCGATCAGCCCTGCACGGCCCACATGCCCTGGTTGTCCGACACCCACTCCCCAAACGCCTGTGCGGGCAAGGGCTTGCTGCACAGATAGCCCTGGAAGAAGTCGCACCCCTTGCCGCGCAGGAATGCCAGTTGCTCGGCCGTCTCCACGCCCTCGGCCAGAACCTTGAGCCCCATGGCATGCCCCAGCGCGATCACCGACCCGCTGATGGCCATGTCGTCCGCGCTGTGCGGGATATCGCGGATGAAGCCTTGGTCGATCTTGAGCAGGTCCAGCGGAAAGCGCTTGAGGTGGGCGAGCGAGGAGTAGCCGGTGCCGAAGTCGTCGATGGCCAGCCGCAGGCCCTGGGCGCGCAGGCGGCGCATGACGGCCAGGGCCTCCTCGGGGCGCTCGGCCAGGGCGCTTTCGGTGATTTCCAGCTCCAGGCAGTGCGGAGCGAAGCCCGTGGCGGCCAGCGCGTCGGCGGTGGCGCCGGCGATGTCGGTCAGCAGGAACTGGTGCAGCGAGACATTGACCGCGATGGTCATCTCGGGCAGGCCCAGATCGCGCCAGCGCCGGCCCTGGGCGCAGGCCTCGCGCAGCACCCACAGGCCCAGCGCGCCGATGACGCCCGAGCTTTCGGCCACGGGAATGAAGCGTGCCGGGGAGATGAGGCCCTCGTCCGGGTCCAGCCAGCGCACCAGGGCCTCGGCGCCCACCAGGCGGCCCGTGGCCAGGTCGATCTGGGGCTGGAAGTACAGGCGCAGGTGGCCCAGGTCTATGGCCTGCCGCAGCCGTGCCTCCATGGCCAGCCGCTCGCGCGCGGCCGAGGTCATGTCTTCCTCGAAGAAGCACCAGGCACGGCCGCTGCGCGACTTGGCGCCGTAGACGGCGGCATGCGCGCCCTGCAGCAGGTCCTGGGCATTGCCGGCGTGGGAGGGATACATGCAGATGCCCACGCTGACGCCGGCCATGACGGACAGGCCGTCCGGCGAACTCCAGGGCTGTCCGGCCGCAGCGATCAGTTGCCGTGCGCGGGCGATGGCGTCGCCGCGCTCGCTCATGCCCTTGCACAGCACGGCCAGTTCGTCACCGGCCATGCGACCTATGAGGTCCTGGGGTCCCAGGGAGTCGTGCACACGGGCGGCGATGTGGCGCAGCACCTGGTCGCCAATGGCGTGGCCGTAGCTGTCGTTGACGTCCTTGAAGCGATCGATGTTCAGCAGCATCACGGCCAGCGTGCCCTGCTCGGCGGCCGCCTCGGCCACGGCGTCTTCCAGCAGCGCTGTGAAGCGCACGCTGTTGGGCAGGCCGGTGAGCATGTCGCGGTGGGCCAGGAATTCGAGCTGGGCCTCGCGCGCCTTCTCGGCCGAGATGTCGGTGAACATGCACACGTAGTGCGTGACCTTGCCCTGTGCGTCCTTGACGGCGCTGAGCGACATGCGCTCGGGGAAGACCTCGCCGTTCTTGCGGCGGTTCCAGATCTCGCCCTGCCAGTGGCCTGTGGCCTGCATGCTGTCCCACATGGCCTCGTAGAAGGCATTGTCATGGCGGCCGGACTTGAACATGCGCGGGGTCTTGCCCAGCATCTCCTGCTCGGTATAGCCCAGCAGCCGCGTGAAGGCGCTGTTGACCGAGAGGATGCGGCTGCGCGCGTCGGTGACGACCACGCCCTCCATGGTGTTGTCCACCACGGCGGCGGCCAGGCGCTGGCGTTCGTCGGCCTCCCGCCCGGCGGCCATCGCGGCATGGGCAGTGCGCTCTCCACGGCGCATGCGCCACAGCAGCCAGCCGCCGCCCACGGCCGTGACCAGCACCAGGGTCACCGAGGACAGCATGCGCCGCTGCGCCGCCGCCTCGGGCGGAATCTGCAGGTGCGCCAGCAGCCATTCCACGCCCCAGAGCCACAGCAGACCTGCGCACACGTACAGGGTCATTGCGCCCCAGAGCGGTATTCGGGGCTGCTCTCCCTGATCTTGCATGTGGTTCCTCAGAACGTTCCCAGAACGTGTGACTTGCGCAGGGTCGTGTCCATGCTGCGACAATTGCGCCGCTATGACCCAAGCCTATATTCTTACCCTTTCGTGCCCCGACCGGCTCGGTCTGGTACATGCCGTCTCGGGCTTTCTGCTCGAGCAAGGCGGCAACATCGAAGAGGCCGCGCAGTATAACGACCCGGCCACCGGACTGTTCTTCATGCGCGTGCAATTTGCCTGCAACGGCTGCGATCCCGCGGCTCTGAGGGCGGCCCTGGCCGACCTGGGCGGCCAGTACCAGATGAAGTGGCGCCTGCACACCAAGGCAGAAGCCATGAAGACCGTGCTCATGGTCAGCAAGGAAGGCCACTGCCTCAACGACCTGCTGTTTCGCTGGAAGAGCGGCCTGCTGCCGGTGGACATCCGCGCCATCATCAGCAACCACCGCGAGTTCTACCAGCTGGCGGCCAGCTACAACATCCCCTTCCACCACATCCCCGTCACGGCTGCCACCAAGGCCCAGGCCGAGGCAAAGCAGTTCGAGATCATCGAGGCCGAGGGTGCCGAACTCGTGGTGCTGGCGCGCTACATGCAGGTGCTGTCCAACGACCTGTGCACCAAGCTGGCGGGCCGCGCGATCAATATCCACCACAGCTTCCTGCCCAGCTTCAAGGGCGCCAAGCCCTACTACCAGGCCCATGACCGCGGCGTGAAGCTGATCGGCGCCACGGCCCACTATGTGACGGCCGACCTGGACGAAGGCCCGATCATCGAGCAGGACGTGGCCCGCGCCGACCACACCGACACCGTGGAGGACCTCACGGCCCGCGGCCGCGACACCGAGAGCCAGGTGCTGGCCCGCGCCGTCAAGTGGCACAGCGAGCACCGCGTCATCCTCAACGGCCACAAGACCGTGGTCTTCCGCTGAACCCGGCTCCCGGCCGCCCATGGCGAACGTGACCCTTGCCGCCGGCAGCGGCTTTGCCCCGCCCGGCAGCGGCGCCCGCCGCATCCCGCCCATACAGTGCCTGCTCACTTTCGAGGCGCTGGCGCGGCTGCGCAGCGTGACGCAGACGGCCGAGGAGCTGTGCGTCACGCCCAGCGCCGTCAGCCACCGCGTGCGCCAGCTCGAGCAGATCCTGGGCACGCGGCTGTTCGGCCGCTCGGACTTTTCGCTCACCACCGAAGGCAGCGCCTACCTGTCCCACGTGCGCGAGGGCCTGGGCGCGCTGCAGCGCTTTCCGGGCGAGGTGACGGCACCGGGCCGCCGCAGGCTCAAGCTCGCCGTCACGCCCACCTTTGCGCGCGTGATCCTGATCCCGCGCCTGCGCCAGTTCACGGAAACCTATCCCGAGATCGACATCGCCCTGCAGGTCTCCATCCCGCTGCTGGACGTGGTGGCCGAGGATGCCGACCTGATGGTGCGCTTCGGCCCCGGCCACTATGCCGATGTGGAGCACATCGAGCTGGCGCGCGACGTGGTCACGCCGCTGGCCTCGCCGGCCTTCATCCGCGAGCACGGCCCCTTCGAGCAGCCCCAGGACCTGGAAGGCATGCCCCTGCTGCGCAGCCCGCTGGAGCCCTGGCGCACCTGGTTCGGCGCCACCGGCTTGGACTGGCCCGAGCCGCACGAGGGCTCGCAGTTCAACGACATCGGCCTGATGTGCGACGCGGCCTCGGCCGGCATGGGCATCGCCCTGGTGCGCCACAAGCTGGGCGCGCCCTGGCTGGACAACGGCACCCTGGTGCGCCTGTTCGACGTGGACACGGCCAGCCCCCATGCCCACTACCTTTGCTGGCGCACCGGCACCATGGACCGCTGGGAATGCGCGGCCTTTGCTGAATGGTTGAAGAGGGCGATGGCCTGCTGAGGCGCCCATAACTGATTTCACGGATTTCACGGATTTCACGCACCGTTGCAATAAACATCAGCGCAGCCCCGCTGCACAAAGACGGCGGCATCGCCTAAAGTCAGGCTCCATGACTTCCGCCAGCTCCCCAGCCAGCCCCGCTCCCGGCGCCGTGGCGTCGGCCGCCGCCGATGCCGCCCATCGACAGCCTGCAACCTCAGAGCGCGCACGGCGCCAGGCCGAGGTCGTGGCCGCGCTGGCCCGCCATGTGCCCGCCCACGCCCTGCTGTGGAATGCCGAGGACACCACGCCCTATGAATGCGACGGTCTCACCGCCTACCGCCAGCGCCCGCTGGTGGTCTGCCTGCCCGAGACCGAGGCCCAGGTCCAGGCCGTGCTCCGAGCCTGCCACGCCATCCAGGTGCCCGTGATCGCGCGTGGCGCGGGCACCGGGCTGTCGGGCGGTGCCTTGCCCCATCCCATGGGCGTGACGCTGTCGCTGGCCAAGTTCAACAAGATCCTGCAGGTCGATGCGGCCAGCCGCACGGCCGTGGTGCAGTGCGGCGTGCGCAACCTGGCCATCAGCGAGGCCGCCGCGCCCTTCGGCCTGTACTACGCGCCCGATCCCAGCAGCCAGATCGCCTGCACCATCGGCGGCAACGTGGCCGAGAACTCGGGCGGCGTGCACTGCCTCAAGTACGGGCTGACCGTGCACAACGTGCTCAAGGTGCGCGGCTTCACCGTGGAGGGCGAGCCGGTGGAGTTCGGCTCCACGGCGCTGGACACGCCGGGCTTCGACCTGCTGGCCATCCTGGTCGGCAGCGAAGGCATGCTGGCCGTTACCACCGAAGTCACCGTGCGCCTGATCCCCAAGCCCCAGCTGGCGCGCTGCATCATGGCCAGCTTCGACGACGTGCGCAAGGCCGGCGACGCCGTGGCCGCCGTGATCGCGGCCGGCATCATCCCGGCCGGGCTGGAGATGATGGACAAGCCCATGACGGCCGCCGTCGAGGACTTCGTCAAGGCCGGCTACGACCTCACGGCCGAGGCCATCTTGCTGTGCGAGAGCGACGGCACGCCCGAGGAAGTCGAGGAAGAGATCGCCCACATGATCGAAGTGCTGCGCAGCGCGGGCGCCACGGCCATCACGGTGAGCGAAAGCGAGGCCGAACGCCTGCGCTTCTGGAGCGGGCGCAAGAACGCCTTTCCCGCCAGCGGGCGCATCAGCCCCGACTACATGTGCATGGACTCCACCATCCCGCGCAAGCGTCTGGCCGACATCCTGCTGGCCATCCAGGAGATGGAAAAGAAATACGGCCTGCGCTGCGCCAACGTCTTCCACGCGGGCGACGGCAACCTGCACCCGCTGATCCTGTTCGATGCCAACGACCCCGACGAGCTGCACCGCTGCGAGCTGTTCGGCGCCGACATCCTGGAAACCAGCGTGGCCATGGGCGGCACGGTCACGGGCGAGCATGGCGTGGGCGTGGAAAAGCTCAACTCCATGTGCACCCAGTTCACCACGGCCGAGAACGACCAGATGTTCGCGCTCAAGGCCGCCTTCGACCCGCAGGCCCTGCTCAACCCCGGCAAGGTGATTCCCACGCTCAACCGCTGCGCCGAGTACGGAAAGATGCTGGTGCGCGGCGGCCAGATCTCACACCCGGACCTGCCGAGATTCTGAGGCGTGGTGCAACCGGCGACGTGCAACGGGCGCCGTGCAACCGGCGACGTGCAACGAGCACTGTGCAACGACCACCATGCAACCCGCTGGTCACGGCTGCTGCAGGCAGCGCAGCCACAGCCCATCGAGCGCGCGGGCCAGCGCAGCTTCCTGCCGGGGCACGGCCAGGTCTGCCGCGAGGTCTTCGATCATGGCCTCCAGTGGTACGGCATGGGACAGGGTGCGCATGCCGCATTCCATCGCCAAGGCGGTGTCCAGGTAGACCACGCGCGCACCGGCCACGCCCCAGCGCGTGAGTTCGCGCACACGGCCGACCTGGTTCAGCCGCAGGCGCATCGCCTCCAGCCGCTCGGCCAGGGATCTGCGGATGCGCTCCCCTGTCTCGGGCCGGTCCTCCTCCAGTCTGCGCAGCGCCGCCTCCTGCTGCTCTAGCGTGCGCTCCAGCGCCCGCAGAGCCGCCTCGCGCCCCAGCCGGGCCTCGTCGTAGCGCGGCAGGGCTGCACGCATGCGCTCCAGCGTCTGCTTGCGTTCACGTGCGTAGACCGGCTCGGCGGGGCGCCCGGAGCGCACGCAAGCGTCGGCGGCCAGCACCAGCCGCTGCGGAGCTGCTTCGGCGCCCAGCCCTTGCGGACGGAAGCTGCGGCAGTCTGTCATTTCCTCCAGCATGCGCAGGTCTTCCAGGTGCACGCGCATGCGTTCCGTGTCCTTCTGCGCCTCAAGCCGATGGCGACCCAGCATCTCCTGGCGCTGGCGCTCCAGCATCAGCAATTCGCGCCAGCCGCCGCGCAGCCGGGCCTCGAACCGCGCCTGCTCGCCATCGGCCGCTTGCTGCAGCTGCTCGGCATCCTGGCGCAGACGCAGCTGCAGGTATCCATGCGTGCCTGATCTCTCGCAGGTGTACTCGACGATGCGCCCGCCGCTTCCATCGCCCACGCTGCGCCATGCACTGCGCGCGCATGCGTTCCTCTCCTGGAGCACCTGGCCTATCGAAACCCCCGATGCACCGCCCCAGGATGCGGCCTGGACCGCGAGGACATCACCGTCGTCACCGCCGCAACCGCCCAGCACCAGTACAAGGCTCGAGGGCAGCAGCCACACTCGTTGCCAACGCATTTGCTCCCCCGTGCATGTGATTTCCAGATCGATGGTTGATATTAACTATCAATCAAAAAGAGATGTGATTTTTATCAATACTCACATCTCAATCAGACCAATCCCATAGCGTTCGCGCATGCAGGATGCAAAGCAGCGGTTTTCTCAAAAATTACGTGATTCAATGCAGGCCCAGGGCTATGAAGCCAGGCCTGCCGTGCTGGAGCACGAGTTCAATTCCCGTTTCTGGGGCAAGCCCATGTCCCAGCACGGCGTGCGCCTCTGGCTGGTCGGCAAGACCATGCCCAACGCCAAGAAACTCGCTGCGCTGGCCGACTGGCTGCAGGTGCCGCTGGAGGAGTTCCTGCGCTCGCCGCAGCAGGTTCGCGAGGTGCGCGAGCCCAAGAGCGCCTGGTCCGCAGGCCTGGGCTACGAGGACAACGAGCTGTTCAAGATCTACCTGCGCCTTCCCGTGCCCAAGCGCCGGCTGGCGCGCGACGTGATCCTGGCCATTGCGCGCGCCCATGATGCCGAGGAAGCGGAACGCGCCGCAGGCTCGTAGCCAGGCGGCGCGTCGGGTTTGCATTGATCCGGCACCTGCGGGGTACCGGCCCCGCCTGCGCATCAGCCACCCATGGCACGCTGGCGTGCATCGCGCTGGGCGGGCGTTTCGTTGATCAGTTCATTGATCACTTCCTGGCGTGTCTTGCCCGCGCCGGTCTGCGGTGCGGGAGCCGGATAGACGCTGGCATTGAAGCGCGAAGTGCCGCCCTGGCGCACGGCCGCCTCGGCCTCGGCCGTCACCTGGGCGCGTGTCTTGCTGCTCTTGAAATGCTCGGGGTGGACGACGGCGCCCGCCTCGTTGTTGGCCGGGTGGATGTATCCGGCCGCCGATGCCATGCCGGGCAGCAGCAGCGCTGCCGATGCGGCCAGGCCGGCAATGAGGGTGGCGGGGGTGAAGCGGCGTTGCGACATGATGTGATTCCTTTCAGGCACGTTGGTAATTCGTTCTCCCCACGCCCCGCGATGCGGAACGCCGAGGAGAGGACTCCAATGTAGAAATCACGTGCCCACACCAGCCCCACAGGATGGTGACATTGCTGTCATACAACCGACATACGCCAAAAGCATCCCAAAAAAAAAGGCCACGGGCATTCCGTGGCCTTCGTGGAGCGGCTTGGCCGTCAGGCGGCCACGGCGCCCTTGCCCTCGCTGTCGGGCTGTCCCTCCTGCCCTTGCATCCCCTCCGACGGATCGTTGCGATGCACCAGCCGGTACAGCAGCGGCAGCACCAGCAAGGTCAGCAGCGTGGACGACAGGATGCCGCCGATCACCACCGTGGCCAGCGGCCGCTGCACCTCGGCGCCCGTGCCCGTGGCAATGGCCATGGGCACGAAGCCCAGCGAGGCGACAAGGGCCGTCATCAGCACGGGGCGCAGCCGGGTGAGCGCGCCCTCGGTCACGGCGTCGGGCACGCTGGCGCCCTGTTCGCGCAAGGTTCTGATCCAGGAGATCATGACCAGGCCGTTGAGCACGGCCACGCCCGACAGCGCGATGAAGCCCACCGCCGCCGAGATGGACAGCGGTATGTCGCGCAGCCACAGCGCCAGGATGCCGCCCGTGAGCGCGAACGGAATGCCCGTGAAGACCACCAGCCCGTCGCGCACATTGCCGAACATGGCGAACAGCAGCACGAAGACCATGAGCAGGGCCACGGGCACGACGATCTGCAGGCGGCGCGTGGCCGACTCCAGGTTCTCGAAGGTGCCGCCCCAGCGCGTCCAGTAGCCGGGCGGCAGCGACAGGCCTTGCAGCTTTTGCTGTGCCTCGCCCACGAAGGAGCCCATGTCGCGCCCGCGCACATTGGCGCTGACCACGATGCGGCGCTTGCCGTCTTCGCGGCTGACCTGGTTGGGGCCGGGCGCGGTCTCGAACGTGGCCACGGCCGACAGCGGCACGAAGCCGATGCGCCCGTCCGCCCCGCGCGGCAGGGCGATGGGCAGGCGGCTCAGGACCTGCAGGTCGTTGCGCACGGCGTCCGGCAGGCGCACCTGGATGTCGAAGCGCCGGTCGCCCTGGAATACCGTGCCGGCCTCGGTGCCGCCCATCGCGGTGCTGATGGCGTCCTGCACATCGCCCATGTTCAGGCCATAGCGCGAGGCCTTTTCGCGGTCGATCTGCACGGTGAGCATGGGCAGGCCCGTGGTCTGCTCGACCTTGACCTCGGAGGCGCCCGCAATCTGCTGCAGCATGCCGGCCACGGTCTGCGCGCTTTTCTCCAGCACGGCCATGTCGTCGCCGAAGATCTTCACGGCCACGTCGCTGCGCACGCCCGAGATCAGCTCGTTGAAGCGCAACTGGATCGGCTGGGAGAACTCGTAGTTGTTGCCGGGGATGCTGTCCACCAGCGCCTGCACGGCGGCCAGCAGGTCCTCGCGCGGACGCGCCGGGTCAGGCCACTCGCTGCGGGCTTTCAGCATGATGTAGCCGTCCGAGATGTTGGGCGGCATGGGGTCGGAGGCGATCTCGGCCGTGCCGGTGCGCGCGAACACGCGGTCGATCTCGGGGAACTCCTTCTTGAGCGCCGTCTCGATCTGCATCTGCATTTGCAGCGACTGCGTGAGGCTGGTTCCCGGGATGCGCAGCGCCTGGATGGCGAAGTCGCCCTCGTTGAGGTTAGGGGCGAACTCGCTGCCCAGGCGCGTGGCCAGCAGCAGGCTCAGCGCCACGGCCACGGCGGCGGCCGTGAGCACCACGGCGGGCGCGGCCATGACGCGCGCCAGCACGGGCGCATAGGCGCGGCGCGCCCAGCCCATGAGGCGGTTTTCCTTCTCGGCCACCTTGTCGCCCATGAACAGCGCAATCGCCGCCGGGATGAAGGTGATGGACAGCAGCATGGCGCCGGCCAGCGCGATGACCACCGTGAGCGCCATGGGATGGAACATCTTCCCCTCCACGCCCGTGAGCGCGAAGATGGGCAGGTAGACCACCATGATGATGAGCTGGCCGAACAGCAGCGGGCGGCGCGCTTCCTTCGCGGCGGCGAAGACTTCATGGAAGCGTTCGCTGCGCGTCAGCGACCGTCCTCGCGCCTCCTGCGCATGCGCCAGGCGGCGCACGCAGTTCTCCACGATGACCACGGCGCCGTCGATGATGATGCCGAAGTCCAGCGCCCCCAGGCTCATGAGGTTGGCGCTGACCTTGTAGTGCACCATGCCCGTGAAGGTGAACAGCATGGACAGCGGGATGATCAGCGCCGTGATCAGCGCCGCGCGCAGGTTGCCCAGGAACAGGAAGAGGATGACCACCACCAGGGCCGCGCCCTCCACCAGGTTCTTCTTGACCGTGGCGATGGCCTTGTCCACCAGGTTCGTGCGGTCGTAGACGGTGATGGCCTTGACGCCCGGGGGCAGGCCCCGGTTGATCTCGGCCATGCGCTGGTCCACGGCGCGCGAGACGGTGCGGCTGTTCTCGCCGATCAGCATGAACACCGTGCCCAGCACCACCTCGCGGCCGTTGTCGGTGGCCGCGCCCGTGCGCAGCTCCTGGCCCAGCCCTACCTCGGCCAGGTCGCGGATGCGGATGGGCTGGCCCTGGGCCGAGCCCACGATGACCTCGCGGATGTCGGCGATGCCGCCGACCTGGCCCGGCGCGCGGATCAGGTACTGCTCGCCCTGGCGCTCGATATAGCCCGCACCCACGTTGCTGTTGTTGCGCTGCAGGGCGGTGACGATGTCGGCCAGCGTGAAGCCGTAGGCCGCCAGCTTCTCGGGCGCGGGCGCCACCAGGTACTCCTTGGCGTAGCCGCCGATGGAGTTGATCTCGGTGACGCCGGGCACGTTGCGCAGCTGCGGCTTGATGACCCAGTCCTGGATCTCGCGCAGGTCCATGGGCGTGTAGGGCGTGCCGTCGGGCTTTTTCGCATCGTCCTCGGCCTCCACGGTCCACAGGTAGATCTCGCCCAGGCCCGTGGAGATGGGGCCCAGCGTGGGCGTGATGCCCGCAGGCAGGCTGTCGCGCGCCTGCTGTATGCGCTCGCCCACCAGTTGCCGTGCAAAGTAGATGTCCGTGCCGTCCTTGAACACCACGGTGACCTGGGACAGGCCGTAGCGCGACAGCGAGCGCGTCTGCTCCAGATACGGCAGGCCAGCCATCACCGTCTCTATGGGATAGGTGATGCGCTGCTCGGTCTCCAGCGGCGAGTAGCCGCTGGCCTGGGTGTTGATCTGCACCTGGACATTGGTGATGTCGGGCACGGCGTCGATGGGCAGGCGCTGGTAGTTGTAGATGCCCAGCCCCGCCATGGCCAGCACGGCCAGCAGGACCAGCCAGCGCTGCTCTATGGCGAATCGGATGATGCGTTCAAACATGGAGTTCTCCGTTCATGCCCGCATCAATGGGAGTGCTCGGCCGTGGCCTTGCCCAGCTCGGCCTTGAGCATGAAGCTGCCCTCGGCCACGTAGGATTGGCCGGGTTTCAGGCCTTCCAGCACCTCGGTGATCTTGCCGTCGGCGCGGCCCACGCGCACGGGCTGGGCGCGAAAGCCCCCCTGCACGGGCACGAAGACCACGGTCTGCTGCTCCATCTTCTGCAGTGCCTGCGTGGCCACGGCCAGAGGCGCCTGCCGGGACGATGCCGTCAGCTCCACGTTCACGAACAGGCCCGGGCGCCACACGCCGTCGGGGTTGGGCAGGGTGATGCGCGCGGGGGCCGTGCGCGTGTCCTGGCCGATCAGGGCGCCCACATAGGCCACTTCGCCCGTGGCCGAGGAGTCGAAGGCCGTGGCGCGCACCGTGGCCTTCTCGCCCACACGCACGGCGGGCAGGTCGGGCGCGGCCACGCGCATCTCGGCCCAGACGCTGCGCAGGTCGGAGATGGTGAAGACCTGGGTGCTGTCCTGCACGGCCTCGCCCACGGACAGGTGCTTTTCCACGATCACGCCGTCAAACGGCGCACGCAGCTCGAAGCGGTTGAGCCCGCCCGCACCACCGCCGGCACCGGCGCCCGTGGCGGCCAGCTTCTGCTGGGCGTTGGAGACGGCGATCTCGGCCTCGCGCAGCGCCTGGCGCGCCTGCAGGTAGTCCTGCTCGGCCGAGACCTTCTCCTCCCACAGCTGCTTTTCACGTGCGTAGGTGGTGCGGGCCAGCTCCAGGCGCTTGCTGGCGGCCAGCAGTTCGCTGCGCTGCTCGGACACGGCGGCGCTGCTGAGCACGGCCAGCAGCTGGCCCTTCTTCACGTTCTGGCCCAGGTTGGCGGGAACGCTCTCGGCAATGCCGGCCACGCGCGGCACGACGTGGGCCGTGCGGTCTTCGTTGAAGCGGATCTCCCCGGGCAGCTGCAGCACGGAGCGCACGGTGGCCGGGCCGGCCTCGGCCAGGCGCACGCCGGCTGCCTGCATGCGCTGGGCGTCCATGGCGATCAGGCCTTCTTCGTCGCCATGGCCGGCTTCGGCGGCGGCTGCGGGTTTGGCGGAGGGCTTGGCCTCGGCTTTTTCCGCCTTGGAATCTTCATGGTGTTCATCGTCGGCATGGCCTTCATCGTGTTTGTGGCCATCTCCGGCTGCTGCGCCGTGGTGCTCGCCATCGGCGTGGCCTGCGGCCTCGCTGTGGCCGTGGCCATGGCTGTCGGCTTTGGCTGCGCCCGGCGTGCCGCTGCGCAGGATCAGCGTGGCGGCCAGCGCGCCCAGGGCCAGGATGACGGCAATGGCCACGAGGGTGCGGCGCGGTCCGAGGGGGGAGGAGGAGGGCTTGGTGTTCATGGTCTGGATGCAATCAGGTTGCTATCGGAATCAGAGGCCGGATTCGGTGCCCAGCAGGCGGTCGATGTCGGCGGCGGCGCGGTGGGTGGCCAGCAACTGGTCCAGGTACTGGCTGCGCGCCTCGGACCAGGTGCGTTGTGCGTCCAGCACGTCGAGGTAGCCGAACTTGCCCAGCGCAAACCCGCGCGAGGCCAGCTCGTAGGCCGTGCGTGCCGTGGGCAGCACCTCCTCGGCCAGCTGGCGCGCCTGCTCGCGGCTGGCCTGCAGCAGCTCGCGCGCCTCGAACAGCTGGGCCTGCAGCTGAACGCGCGTGGCCAGCAACTGCTCCTCGGCCTGGTCGGCCAGGCGCAGGGCCTGCAGCTGGTTGCCCCGGTTGCTGTCGAGCACGGGCAGGGGCACGGAGACGCCGACCACGAGCTGGTTGCGCCCGACCTCGGTGGCGCGCTTGACGCCCAGGCTGACGGTGGGATCGGGCAGGCGCCGCGCACGCTCCAGGTCGGCCGTGGCGCGGCTTTGCTCCAGCGCCTGGCGCGCACGCAGCACGGCGGGAGCCTGTTCGATGCGTTGCTGCAGGGCTGCCAGCTCAGGCAGCTGGGGCAGGGCGTCCACCGCGCCCTCGGCCTGGCCGAATGGGCGCACTCGCTCGCCCCATAGCGCCTGCAGCTGGCCGCGCGCCACGCGCAGGCCCGAGCGGGCCTGGGCCTGCTCCAGGCGGGCGCCGGATTCGGCCACGCGGGCCCGGGTTTCCTCCAGCGGCGCCACCTTGCCGGCCGCCACGCGCCGGGCTGCGGCCTCGCGCGCACTGCTGGCGATCTCCAGCGTCTGCCCGGCCAGGACCACGCGCTGCTGCGCAGCCAGCACGCCGAAGAAGGCCGTGCCCACGTCGGCGCGCAGCGCAGCCTCGGCCCCCGCCAGCTCGGCCTGCGCCAGGTCGCGCCCGCGCTCGGCCACGCGCATGCGGGCCTCGCGCTTGCCGCCCACTTCCAGGGTCTGGTTCAGCTGCACGGTCAGTGTGCGGGTGCTGCGGCGCGTGTCCTCCTGCGACCAGGCCAGCTCGGGGTTGGGCCGGGCACGGCTTTGCAGCACGGCGCCATCGCTGGCCTCCAGCGCACGGCGGGCCGCACGCAGGCCGGGGTTGCCGTCCAGCGCCAGGGCCAGGGCCTGCTGCAGATCCAGCGGCGGGCCGGCCGGTGTGGACTCGGAAACAGGGGCTGCAGATGGCGCAGCCGCATCGGCAGGCTCGCCCGCCTGCACGGCGGCGCAAGCGGTCAGCACGGCCATCACCAGCAGGGCGCGCGGCCCGGGCCAGGCGCTCCATGGGGCGTGGGAAGCCGTCCTCGACGGAAAGGACGAAGGGAAAGACATACACGGACTCCTTGCCCGCGCGCAGGTCAGGCCTGATCGTTCATCAGCCGGTCAGGCCGCTGCGGCGGGCGCGCACGGCCCATGGCCGCTGAGCGCGAGGGGATTTCAGGGGAATGCCGGTCCGGGGCAGAAACAGGGCCATGCCCGGCCGGCGGCTGCAGGGGGCGTCAGCCCTGCCAGCGGGGCCGATCGGGGCGCAGCAGCACGGCCGAGGCATGGCGGCGCAGCGGCTCGGCGAATGGCATGGGGGGAGGCGCCACCGGCGCGGCCTTGGCGTAGTGGGTGGCGACGGCCACCCAGGCATGGCACATGGAGCAATCGGCGCTGAGCGACGACGGCTGGCCCTGGTCCGCCTTCTTTGCCGGTTGCCCCGGTTCGGCGCCAGCGCCCGGATCTGCGTTGGCATGGCGCTCGGCGCCCATGCCATGCAGGCTCACGCCGTGGACATGGTGGCCGAAGTGCCGGGTCTCATGCCCGTCGTGCCGGCACAGTGCAGCGGCCGCCATCCAGCTCCACTGGAACAGCAGCGCGATCACGAGGACGGCGAGGGCAGCGAGACGGGGCCGGGTCATGGAGGAGGGCATGGGGCAGGTGGGGATTGTCGTGCATGGCGTTTGCCCACAACCACGACTCCCCCAAGCCGGCGAGTCTAGGGCCGTGCGGCGACCTGTGGCTGTCGGGCACATGACAAATTTGTCATCTTGGCAAACCATGCCCTTCCCCGACAATGCTCGGCATGAAAGTCCTGGTCATCGAAGACGAAATCAAGCTGGCCGACTACCTCCGCAAGGGCCTGACCGAGGAGGGGTTCGTGGTCGATGTCGTGCACGACGGCATCGACGGCCTGCACCTGGCCACCGAGCTGGCCTACGACCTCATCGTGCTCGACGGCATGCTGCCCGGCATTGACGGCCTGGCCGTGCTGGCGGCGCTGCGCCAGTCGCGCCAGACGCCGGTGCTGATGCTGACGGCGCGCGGCCAGGTGGAGGACCGCGTGCGCGGCCTGCAGGGCGGCGCCGACGACTACCTGGTCAAGCCCTTTGCCTTCTCCGAACTGGTGGCGCGCATGCATGTGCTGCTGCGCCGCAGTGTCGGCACGGCGCATCCGGCGGCCGAGGCCACCATGCTGCGCATGGCCGACCTGGAGCTGGACCTGATCCGCCGACGCGCCACGCGCGCCGGCCAGCGCCTGGACCTCACGGCCAAGGAATTCAACCTGCTGAGCCTGCTGCTGCGCCGCCAGGGCGAGGTGCTGTCGCGCACCGAGCTGGCCTCCCAGGTCTGGGACATGAACTTCGACAGCGAGACCAACGTGGTCGAGGTCGCCGTGCGCCGCCTGCGCCTGAAGCTGGACCAGCCCTTCGAGCAGCCGCTGCTGCACACGGTGCGCGGCATGGGCTATGTGCTGGAGTCGCGCGCACCGTGAACGCCAAGGCCCCCGCCGACATTCCCCACCTGGGCCGGCGCCTGTCGCGCTGGCTGGCGCTGCAGACCATGCTGGGCCTGGGCCTGGTGTGCGCGGCCGTCTACGGGGTGGCATCGATGACGCTGGAGCAGCACCAGCACGAGACGCTGGACCTCAAGCAGCAGGCCGTGCTGCACCTGATGACGGAAAGCCGCAGCGCCCACAACGAGGCCGGTCTGGCCCACATGCTGGACGACTTTCTCACGGGCCTGGACGAGATGTCGCTGCGCATCACCGACCTGCAGGGCCGCGTGATCTACGAGCGCCTGCGCATTCCCAAGACGCCGGGCCGCACGCTGCAGCGCAGCTTCGAGGTGGTGCTGGCCGACAGCGGCCAGCATGCACAGGCCCAGCTCACCCTGGACCGCGCCGACGATGACCGGCAGCTGTCCCTGCTGGCCTGGACGCTGGCCCTGGCCGCCGTGGGCGGCGCACTGCTGGTGTCGTTGACCGGCATCTGGCTGGTGCGCCTGGGCCTGGCGCCGCTGCGCGAACTGACCGAGCAGACGCGCCAGCTGTCGGCCCAGGACCTGCAGCGGCGCCTGGACGACAGCGGCCAGCCGCAGGAACTGCGCCCGCTGATCGCGCAATTCAACGCCTTGCTGGAACGGCTGGCCGTGGCCTACCGGCAGATGGAGGCCTTCAATGCCGACGTGGCCCATGAGCTGAACACGCCGCTGACCACGCTGATCAGCAGCTGCGAGCTGGCCCTGCGCAAGCCGCGCAGCGAGGCCGAGCTGCGCGAGGTGCTGGCCTCCAACCTCGAAGACCTGCGGCGCATGGCCGGCATCGTGGCCGACATGCTGTTTCTCTCCCAGGCCGACCGGGGCCAGGGCGCGCGCCTGGCGCCCTGGGCCAGCCTGGCCGCGCTGGCCCATGAGGTCATCGACTTCCACGAGGCCGCGCTGCAGGAGGCCGACCTGCAGGTCGTCGTCCAGGGCGACGCGGCCGCCGAGGTCGATGCGCGGCTGCTGCGCCGGGCGCTGTCCAACCTGCTGGGCAATGCCACACGCTATGCACAGCGCGGCTCCACCATCACCGTGCAGATAGGCGCACGGCCCTGTGCCCACCACGGCGGCGCCGGTGATGTGGCGCTGGCGGTGCTCAACCGGGGCCCGACCATAGCCCCCGCCGACCTGCCGCGCCTGTTCGACCGCTTCTACCGCGCCGACGCCGCGCGCAGCCAGGCCGACCGCAACCATGGCCTGGGCCTGGCCATCGTGGCCGCCATCGCGCGCATGCACGGCGGGCGCTGCTTTGCCGAGTCCGAAGGCGGCTTCACGCGCATCGGCCTGGAGCTGCCCGACAGCCCGAGCCCGCCGCGCGATTCCCCGGCCTGAACACAGGCACCGGAGCGGCGGCACAATGGCGCCCCATGACGCAAGATGCCCCCTCCTCCTACGCAACGCTGCTGGCCGAAGGCAATGCCCTGGTGGCCCAGGCACAGCGGGCCGCCACCCAGGATTTCGCCCAGGCCCGGGCGCTGTGGCAGCAGGCCGGCAAGCAGTTCTACCTGGCCCACAAGGCCGACCCCGACCAGGCCGAGGGCGCGTTTCGCCTGGCCCAGGCCTGGATGGCCGAAGCCCATGCGCTGCAAAAGGAAGAATCGCCAGACGCCGTGGTGATGTGGCGCAACGCCGCCGCGCAATGCGAGCTGGCGTTCGACCTGGAACCCGAAAACGGCCGCCTGGCCATGACGGCCGCCAGCTGCCACATGTTCGGCGGCCAGCATGACGCGGCCAAGGCCTGGCAGCAGATCGGCCAGCACCTGCTGCCGCCGGCGCCCGAAGGCGACGGCGCCTGAAGCCAGGCTACAGCGCGATCAGCTTGAACACGGCCCGCGCCGTGCACACGGCCTGGCCCGCGCTGTCCAGCACATTGCCCTCGCAGAACACGGTGCGCGCGCCTGCGCGCAGCACGCGGGCCTCGATCAGCAGGTCGGTGGTAGCCGAGGCGAGGAAATGCGTGCTCATCTCGATGGTCACCACGCCCAATCCCAGCGGGTTGGACGAGCGCGCGGCCGCGCTCAGCGTGAAGTCCAGCGCGCTCATCAGCGCGCCGCCATGGCCATGCCCCCGGCTGTTGGCCAGGTGCGGGCGCATGGGCAGGCGCGTGCGGGCCAGGCCGGGCGCCAGGCTCACGGGCTCCAGGCCGATATGGGACATGAAGGGCACGTCGATGCCGAAGTAGCCGCGCGCCAGCGCGGCGGCCTCCAGGTCCGGGGCGGTGGAGATTCCAACGGCGTTCATCCGATCTCCGCAATCGCCTGGCCTTCGGCCACCGGCTCGCCCACGGCCACGAGCATGCGGCGCACGACGCCTGCCACCTCGCTTTCCACGGGAATCTCCATCTTCATGGACTCCACGATGATGAGGGTGTCGCCCAGGGCGACGGTGCCGCCTTCGGCGGCTTCCACAGCGGCCACGAGGCCGGCGATGGGGCTTGTGATCATGTTCGGGGTGGTGGTCATGGGTAGGGCTTTCAAAGGTGGGCCAGCACGCGCTGGGCGATGCCGGTGTCGATGCGCAGGTCCAGGAAATCGGCGTGACCCAGGATGCGTTCGATGAAGGGGATGTTGGTCTTCACGCCCTCGATGCGGGTCTGCGCCAGTGCCTGGCGCAGCCGTGCGATGGCCTGTGCGCGGTCGCTGCCATGGGCTACGAGCTTGGCGACCATGGGGTCATAGAAGGGCGTGACGCTGCAGCCCTGGGCATAGCCGGTCTCCACGCGCAGGCCTTCGCCCTGGGGCATCTCGAAGCGGTCCAGGCGCCCTGGCGAGGGCAGGAAGCGCACGGGGTCTTCGGCATAGATGCGCGCCTCGATGGCATGGCCGCGGGCCACGGGTTCGGCGGGCAGCACATCCCGCATGCGCTCGCCGGCGGCCAGGCGGATCTGGGCCTCGACGATGTCGATGCCCGTGATCTCCTCGGTCACCGCATGCTCGACCTGCAGCCGCGTGTTCATCTCCAGGAAGACAAAGCCGTGCTGCGGCGTGTAGAGCATCTCCACGGTGCCGATCACGTCATAGCCCGTGCGCGCCAGCAGGCCGGCCAGCAGTTGCCGCATGTCGGCCAGGGCCTGCGCGGGAATGCCTGCGGGGCGGGCCTCCTCCACCACCTTCTGGTGGCGGCGCTGCACCGAGCAGTCGCGCTCGAACAGCACGCGCACCTCGCCATGGCGGTCGGCCAGCACCTGGAACTCGATGTGGCGCGGCGCCTCGATCAGCTTTTCCAGGTACAGCTCGGCCGTGCCGAAGTACTTGGCGGCAATGCCGCTGGCCTTGGACCAGGCTGCCTCCAGCTGCGGTGCATCGTGCGCGGGCAGCATGCCGATGCCGCCGCCCCCGCCTGCGGGCTTGACCAGCACGGGAAAGCCGATGCGCGCCGCCTCCGCCTGCGCCTCCTGCACGCTGTGCAGCACGGCCGAGCTGGCCGCCTGCGGCATGCCCTGGGCGGCCATGAAGGCCCGCGCCTGGGTCTTGTGGCCCAGCGTGCGTATCCAGTGCGGCGAGGGGCCGATGAAGCACAGGCCCTGGCGCTGCACGGCCTCGGCGAAGTCCGCGTTCTCGGAGAGAAAGCCGTAGCCCGGGTGCACGGCATCGGCGCCGGTCTCGCGCGCCACCTGCAGCAGCCGCGCCTGGTCCAGATAGCTTTGCGCGGCGGGCGCAGGGCCTATGCACACGGACTGGTCGGCCGCGCGCACATAGGGCAGGCCGGCATCGGCCTCGGAGTACACGGCCACGGATTCAAGGCCCATGCGCCGCAGCGTGCGGATCACGCGCGCGGCCACGGCGCCCCGGTTGGCGACCAGCACGCGGCGGATGGGGTGCGGGGCGCCGCTCATGCCGCCTCCGAGGACACAGCTGGCGCGGCGGCCACGGCCACCACAGCATCGACGATGACCGGCGCCTGCGCGCCGCGCGCCACGAGCACGGGATTGGCATCGACCGACTGCACGCGCCCGCCCTGGGCCAGCATCCAGTCGCCCAGCCGCACCATCATGGCGGCCACGGCGTCCAGCTCCACGGCCGGCATGCCGCGCACGGCGGCAAAGGCCGGGGCGATGGACAGGCGCGCAAGGGCATCCAGCGCCTGCCGCGCACTGAAGGGGGCGACAAGGAACTGCACGTCCCTGAGCGCCTCCACCAGCACGCCGCCCTGGCCGACCATGACCACCACGCCGAACTCGGCATCGACATGGGCACCCAGCGCCAGCTCGAAGTCGGCCTTGTGCTGGGCGCCCAGCAGCAGGCCGCCATCGGCCGCGCCCAGGCGGGCCAGCGTGGCGGCGAAGTCGCCAAAGGCCTGCAGCGCCTGCTCCGCCTCGCGGATGTTCAGCCGCACCAGGCCATGCTCGGACTTGTGCGAGAGATCGGCGGACACGCCCTTGGCCACCAGGGGCCGTGGCAGGGACTCGATGGCGGCACGCACCTCGTCCTCGCTACTGCAGACCAGATGGCGCATCACCGGCAGGCCTGCGCGGGCGAGTTCGGACAGGCTGGAGGGCTCGTCCAGCGTAACCAGCGTGATGGAGCGGGATGCCGCCACCGGCACCGATGCCTCGGCAGACGGCACCTGTGCCTGCCTGCCACCGGCCTGCTCGGCCAGCAGCGCCAGGCCGCGCATGGCGGCGCGTTCGCTCCAGAAGGTGGGCACGCCCTGGTCCTGGAAGGCCTGGGCCACCCAGTCCTGGTTGACGCTGACCGCAATGGGCACGCCGGTATCGCGCGCAAAGCGGCTGGCCTGGCCCGCGAAGTCGGCGAAGTCATAGCCCTCGCCGCCGATCGGGAAGCCCACGTGAACGAGGTCCGCCGCACCGCTGCCCGACAAGGCCCGCAGCGTGTCGCCAAAGGTCTGCGGCCTGCCCAGCAGGGCCGTGGTCATGTCGATGGGATTGCGCGCCGTGACATAGGACGGCAGGGCCTGGGACAGGCCGTCCAGCGTGGCGGCATCGAACGGCTCCAGGGCCAGGCCGTATTCCTCGGCCGCGTCGGCCGACAGCACGCAGGTGGCGCCCGAATTGCTGATGCTGACCACGCGGCGACCGCGCGGCGCAGGCTGGGACAGGAACAGCGGCGCGTAGTCGATCAGCTCGCGGAAGTCGGCCAGGCGCGGTATGCCGTGCTGGCGCAGGAAGGCATCGGCCAGCGCGTCCTCGGCCGCCAGCGCGCCCGTGTGCGAGCTGGCCGTGGCCTGGCCTGCGCGCGTGCGGCCGGCCTTCACGGCCAGGATGGTGACGCCGCGCGCATGGGCCAGGCGCGCGGCCTCGGCCAGCCAGGCGCTTTGCCGCAGCGTCTCGATGTAGAGCACGACCAGGCGGATGCCTTCGTCCTCGACCACGGCGCGCACGGCTTCGGCTGCGCAGACATCGGCCTCGTTGCCCGTGGACAGCATGTAGCGCACGCCGATGCCCGCGCGGCGCAGGCCGCCGTAGAGAATGGCCGCACCCGCGCCGCTCTGGCTGACGATGGCCACGGGGCCGTCGGCCGGCGCGTTCTCGTTGATCATGGTCGAGAAGTTGAGGATGGCGCCCGTGGCGAAGTTGGCCACGCCCTGGCAATTGGGGCCGAACAGGCGCAGCCCGCCGCCTGGCGCCCTGCGCGCCCGCGCCACCAGGTCGGCCTGCTGCCGGCGACCCTCCTCGCCCAGTTCGGCAAAGCCGGACGAATAGATCACGGCCAGGCGCGCGCCCACGGCCACGCAGTCGTCGATGGCGGCGGCCACGTCCTCGCCGGGCAGGCTGATGACCACGGCATCGGGCGCCTCGGGCAGCGCGCGCAGCGAGGGGTAGGCAGCCAGGCCCTGGACCTCGGAGCGCTTGGGATTGACGGGCAGGATGCGGCCCGCGAAACCGTGGCGCCGCAGGTAATCGATGGGCCGGCCACCGGCCTTGATGGGATTGTCGGAGGCGCCGAGGATGGCGACGGAGCGGGGGTTCAGTGCTTGCAACAGTGACATGCAGACGGTTCTTTCAGGAAATCAGGGCGCCAGACAGGGCTGCGGCACGTGCAACTGGCGCGGCCCAGCCCAGGGACACCGAGGAAGGGCCTAGGCCGGCCGCGCCGCCCCGCACCGAGGGTGTCGTCCCCCCGCGAAGCGAGATGGGGCGCCGTGCAACGGGAAGGCGCGAAGCGACTCAGGGGGCCTTCAATCCAGTGACAAGGCTTCGCGCTGGATCACTTGCCCCCAATCCGAGACCTCCTTGGCGATGCGCTGGCCGAACGGCGCGGGCGGCATCATCACGGGCTCGCCCTGGCTGCTGAGCACGGCGCGGATGCGGGCGTCCTGCAGCACGCCCCTGGAGGCCTCGTAGAGCCGGTTGACGATGGCCGGCGGCGTGCCCGCGGGCGCCAGCAGGCCGGCCCAGAAGGTGACGTCGAAATCGGCATAGCCGGCCTCGGCCATGGTGGGCACCTCGGGCAGCTGCTGCATGCGCCGGGGCGCGGTGACGGCCAGCGCCACGAGCTTGCCGCTGGCGATGTGGGGCAGCGCGCTCCAGGTGTCGAACTGCGTGTCCAGCTCGCCGCTGAGCACGGCCATCTGCGCCTGCGATGCGCTCTTGTAGGGCACATGCGTGGTCTTCACGCCCGTGCGGTTGCTCCAGGCCGCATAGGCCAGGTGGGCGATGTTGCCGGGGCCGGCAGAGCCGTAGCTGAGCTTGTCGGGATGGCCCTTGGCGAAGGCGATCACATCCTTGGCCGAGCGGATCTGGTGCTTCTGCGCCCACTCGGGGTTGACGGTGAGGATGAAGGGCGCATCCAGCACCATGGTGATGGGCGCGAAGTCCTTGGCGCGGTAGGTGATCTTCTTGTAGATCTGGGGGTTGATGGTGATGCTGCTGGAGTTGGTGACCAACAGGGTGTAGCCGTCGGGCGCGGCGCGCGCCACCTCGCCCACGCCGATGGCGCCGTTGGCGCCGGGCTTGTTCTCCACCACCACGGGCTGGCCCAGCGACTTGCTCAGCGGCTCTGACAGCGCACGTGCAATGGTGTCGGTGAACGAGCCTGCAGGGAAGCCGACCACGATGCGCACGGGGCGCGTGGGCCACTTGTCCTCCTGGGGGGTCTGGGCCTGGGCCGCCGTCGCGGCGCACAGGGTCAGGCACGGCGCCAGGCACAGGGCCAGGGCGGTGCGGCGCGAGGGCGCGCGCGGTTGTCTGGTTGCCATTGCTTTGTCTCCTTGGGTTTTTATGCGTTCAGGGCCGCAGGCCGAACTGCGGCGCTCCGGCCTCGCGCAGCGGCGCGGCCAGTTCCACGAATTCGCTGAGCAGGGCGCGCGTGTCGCGCGGATCGATCACTTCGTCGATGCCGAAGGCCTCGGCCGTGCGGAAGGGCGAGGTCAGGCTGCGCACGCGCTGCTCGATCTCGGCGCGCTTTTGCACGGGGTCGTCGGCGCCTTCGATCTCGGCCTTGTAGGCCACCTCCAGCCCGCCCTCGATGGGCAGCGAGCCCCAGTTGGCCGAGGGCCAGGCATAGCGGAAGTTGAAGCGGCCCATGTGCTGGTGGCCGGCCGCCGCCACGCCGTAGGCGCGGCGGATGAGGATGCTGCACCAGGGAACGGTGGCCTGGTAGACGGCGGCCAGGGCGCGCACGCCGTAGCGCATGACGCCGGCCTTCTCGGCCTCCACGCCGATCTGGAAGCCCGCGATGTCCACCAGGTTGACCACGGGCAGGTGGAAGGTCTGGGCCATGTCCACGAAGCGCGTGAACTTCTCGGCCGAGGGGCCATCCCAGCCGCCGCCGTAGAAGTACGGGTCGCTGGCCACCACGGCCACGGGCCAGCCGTCGATGCGTGCCAGCCCCGTGACGATGGCCCGGCCCCAGTGGCGGCCCGTCTCCAGGAAGGAGCCCTCATCGACCAGGCATTCGACGATGGGCCGGATCTTGTAGACCTTGCGGCCATCACGCGGAATGGCCGACAGCAGCCATTCGTCGCGCCGCCGCGGATCGTCCTGCGGCGCGGTGCGCGCAGGCAGCTCGTACACCGACGATGGCAGGTAGGACAGGAAGCGGCGCACGCGCTCGAAGGCCTCCTGCTCGGTGGCCACCTCGTCATCGACCACGCCGTTGCGCGTGTGCACCTGGCTGCCGCCCAGCTCGTTCTTGGTCACGTTCTGGCCGATGCGCGCCACCACGGGCGGGCCGGCATTGAACAGCTGGGCGGTCTCCTTGACCATCACCGAGTAATGGCTGGAGGCCACGCGCGCCGCGCCCATGCCGGCCACCGAGCCCAGGGCCAGCGAGACCACGGGCACGGTGGACAGGTTCTGCACCACCTGGCTCCAGACCTTCATGGTGGGCACGCTGGTGTAGCCCTTGGTCTCGATATTGCGCACCGAGCCGCCGCCGCCCGTGCCGTCCACCAGGCGCACCATGGGCAGGCGCAGGTCGTGCGCCATCTTCTCGGCAAAGATCAGCTTGTCGCCCACGGCGCCGTCGTTGGCGCCGCCGCGCACCGTGAAATCGTCGCCCACCACGACCACGGGCCGCCCGCCCACGCGCGCCCGCCCCATGATGAGGTTGGAGGGCGTGAAGTCCGTCAGCCTGCCCAGGCCGTCGTACTGGCCCGAGCCGGTGAGCGAGCCCACCTCCACGAAGGACTGCGCGTCCGTGCAGGCATCGATGCGCTCGCGCACCGTGAGCTTGCCGGCGGCCTTGTGCCGCGCCACCTTGTCCTCTCCGCCCAGTTTGGCCGCCAGTGCGCGGCGGTATGCGATCTCGTCCACTTCGGGTTGCCAGCTCATGTCGTCGTGTCTCCTTGTGCCAGCACAGATGCACAAGGCGTGCCAGAACGCAGTGCGTTGAATTCAAAGGATTTTTTCCACAGTCGACCTGCGCGTGTCCACATCAAGGACAACCTCGAAGACACGGGTTGGGCACTGTCTTTAATGGAGACACCACGGGGACAGACCCGTGGCCTGCGCGCCGCTAGAGTGCGTTCACCCCCAGCCACTGCCCGCCATGTCCATGCCCAGCTCCCCCGACCACCGATTCGGCGTTCTCGTCTGGCGACGCGACTCGCCCGAGCCCGTGGCGCGGCTGGGCCTGGCGCAGGAGCCGCTGCTGCATGCAGCCGTCACCGAGGCCCTGGCCCGCGCGCACGGCGACGAGCACAACCCCATCGGCCATGGCCAGTTGCTGCACGTGGAAACACCGGGCCCGCGCGGCACGGTGGCCCGCCATGTGGCCGTGGTGCTGGCCGATGCCGAGGGCGAGGTCGCCCTGCTGCGCCCGGCCGACGAGGCGGCGGCGCTGTTCGACATGGTGGCCAGCGTGCCCTTCGCCTTCGCCATCCTCAACATGTTCCTGACCAACCCGTACCAGGCGATCACGGTGGCCGACCATGAAGGGCTGATGCGCTACATCAGCCCCGTGCACGAGAAGTTCTTCGGCCTGGCGCCCGGCACGGCCGCAGGCCGGCGCGCGGAGGACGTGATCCCCAACTCGCGCCTGCCCCACGTGGTGCGCAGCGGCCGGGCCGAGATCGGCGACCTGCAGCAGCTGGGGCCGGGCGTGAGCCGCATCGTCAACCGCATGCCGGTCTACGAGGGCGGCGCCGTGGTGGGCGCCGTGGGCCAGGTCAGCTTCAGCGGCGTGGAGGCGCTCAACCGCATGCAGCAGCGGCTGAACCAGCTGCATGACGAGGTGCAGCACTACAAGCGCGAACTGAGCCAGTTGCGCGGCGGCACGCCCACGGCGCAGATGGTGGGCGCCAGCGCCCCCATGCAAAGGCTGGCACGCGAGATCGACGCCGTGGCGCGGCTCGATGTGCCTGTGCTCATCCTGGGCGAGAGCGGCAGCGGCAAGGAACTGGTGGCCCAGGCCCTGCATGCGCGCGGGCGCGATGCCGACGCGCCCCTGGTCAGCCTCAACCTCGCGGCCCTGCCGGCCACGCTGATCGAGTCCGAGCTGTTCGGCTACGAGGCCGGCGCCTTCACGGGCGGGCGCAGGCAGGGCCAGCCCGGCAAGCTGGAGCAGGCCGAGGGCGGCACGCTCTTCCTCGACGAAGTGGCCGACATTCCCATGGAGATCCAGGTCAAGCTGCTGCGCGTGCTGGAGGACCGCCAGGTGCAGCGCCTGGGCGCACACAGCGGCCGGCAGGTGAACTTCCGCATCGTGGCCGCCACGCACCGCGACCTGCGCGGCCTCATCGACAGCGGGCGCTTCCGGCTGGACCTGTTCTACCGCCTCAGCGGCGTGGTGCTGCATGTGCCGGCCCTGCGCCAGCGCCTGGAGGACATCCCGGCCCTGGTTCAGCGCTTTGCCCAGTCGTTCTGCGAGCGCAACGGCATTGCGCTGCCGCGCATTGCGCCTGGTGTCATGCCTTACCTCGCCCGCCAGGCCTGGCCCGGCAATGTGCGCCAGCTGCGCCAGCGCGTGGAAGAGGCCCTGGTGTTCTGCGACGGCCACCTGCTGGGCGTGGACAACTTCGCGCGCCACGAGGACCCGCTGGCCGGCGCACGACCTTTGCCTGTTGCCGAGGCCGACATGCCCTCCACCGGCGCCGTGGCCCCGCTCAAGGACCAGGAGCGCAACGCCATCCTCGACGCCATCGCACGCTGCGGCGGCAACAAGAAGCTGGCCGCGCAGGAGCTGGGCATCTCGCGCTCCTACCTCTACAAGGTGCTGGGCGCGGCATCGCCCGGCTGAGCCTGTCGGGCCGAGGGCAGGGAATTCGAGACAGCGGCTGGCCGCACCGTTGCCATACTAGGCACCCCGTACCCCCTGCCGTCCCTGCCGCCCCTGCCGCACCCGGCGCCCCGAATGCAAGACACCCGAGACGCGCTCGAACAGCGCCAGATCCCCATCTACTTCGCCGCCGTGGCCCTGGCCGCGGCCGCCGCCTGGGCGCTGCCCGGCACGGGCGTGCTGGAGCGCGCCATCAACCCCGCGCTGGCGCTGATGCTCTATGTGACCTTTTTGCAGGTGCCCGTGGCCGAGCTGCGGCGCGCCTTTGGCCAGGTGCGCTTCCTGGCCGCGCTGATGACGGCCAACTTCATCATGGTGCCGGTGCTGGTCTGGGCCCTGCTGCAGTTCCTGCCTGCCGACCCCCTGCTGCGCCTGGGCGCGCTGCTGGTGCTGCTGGCGCCCTGCATCGACTACGTGGTCACCTTCTCCCACCTGGGACGTGCCGACGCGCGCCTGCTGCTGGCGGCCACGCCGGCCCTGCTGATCGCGCAGATGCTGGCCCTGCCCGGCTACCTGGGCCTTTTCCTGGGAGACGATGCGGCGCGGCTGGTGCAGGCGGGGCCTTTCCTGCATGCGTTCGTGTGGCTGATCGCCGTGCCGCTGGCCCTGGCCGCTGCCACCCAGTGGTGGGCGGCCCGCAGTCGGCGCGGCGCCAGCGCCTCGGCATGGCTGGGCCTGCTGCCCGTGCCGGCCACCGCCCTGGTGCTGTTCGTGGTGATCGCCTCCGTGCTGCCCCAGCTGGGCCCGGCCACGCACGCGGCCTGGAGCGTGGTGCCCGTCTATGCGGCCTTCGCGGTGGCAGCGCCCGCGCTGGGCTGGCTGGTGGCGCGCGCCTTCCGGCTTCCAGCGCCCGCAGGCCGAGCGGTCGCGTTCAGCGCGGGCACGCGCAATTCGCTGGTCGTGTTGCCGCTGGCCCTGGCCGTGCCCGGCGCCATTCCCGTGCTGCCGGCCGTCATCGTCACGCAGACGCTGGTGGAGCTGCTGGCCGAGCTGGCCTATGTGCGCGTGATTGCGCTGTGGGGCCGGGACCGGGAGCCGGCCCTGGCCCGCGGTCAACGCGATGACGCCGCGCCATAGGCCTGGCGCAGCTGCGCCATGTTGTCCAGCAGCGCCGTCGGCCCGGCGCTGCCCATCAGGTACCAGCCCTTGGGATCGAGGAAGACGACCTGCCCCTTGCGGCCGGCCGCCGTGGCGTGGATCCGCGCGTTGTCGAACACCTTGCGCGAAGCCATGATCTCGCCGCCGCCTGCCGCCTGGCCCGTGGCCGTGTTGCGGTCGATGACGTAGATCCACTCGGGGTCCAGCCGCGCCACATCATCGAAGCCGTAGGCGGTGCCGCGGGCTGGCAGTTGCGCAGCCGATAGCGCCGAGCGCGCGCCGAACACATCGAACAGAAAGCCGAAACGCGATCCCGGCGCCTGCGGCAGGAGCTTGTCGTTCACGGCCATGAGCAGCAGGCCCGGCGCGGCCTGCGAGGCCTGGGCACGCAGGCCCTGCAGTTCGGCGTGGATGCGCTGCACCAGCGCACGGCCCTGCGCCTGGCGGCCGAACAGCAGCGCCAGCGTGGCGATGTTGCGTTCGATATCGGCCAGCAT
The DNA here is from genome assembly GCF_020523835.1 of Delftia sp. Lp-1. Lineage (NCBI taxonomy): Bacteria > Pseudomonadati > Pseudomonadota > Betaproteobacteria > Burkholderiales > Comamonadaceae > Delftia > Delftia sp. Lp-1. The sequence continues at coordinate 495,093 of NZ_JAJALJ010000003.1, forward strand.
GTGCTTGCCGCTGACGCTCAGGTCCAGCGTGGGCGCGATGCGTCCCAGCACCTCGGCCTTGCCGGCCGAGCGCCCGCCCACGATGATCAGGTCGGGCGCCAGCCGGCTCAGCGCCTCGTAGTCGGGCTCGAACAGCCCGCCCGCCGCAGGCCGCTGCGCGAAGCTGTCCAGATACCGGGGCAGCTGCGCCCGGGGCACGCCTGCGACCGCCGACGCGGGCACGCCCAGCGCATGCAGTGCATCCAGCGCCCCAAGGTCATAAACCACCGCGCGCCGGGGTGCGCCGGGCAGGCTGGTCATTCCCCCGGCATGCCGCACGGACAGCGGGGCCGCCACCGCAGTCCCCAGGAACAAGGCCGGCAAGGCCAGCGCCGCCGCGCGGCGCGTGATATCGAAGGTCATGGCAAAGAATCCCAGGAAAAAATGAAAGGAGTTCCGGCCTCCGGAAGCGGGTGCCGCGCCGGGAAGCGGCGCGGCCCGATCCGCAGGCCACGGGCAGCGGCCGCCCTTGCGGCCGGGATGCCTAGAACTTCACGTTCATGCCGATCCAGTAGCGCCGGCCGTCCTGCACCGTGGCGTAGTCCTCGTAGTACACGTCCTTGTCGAACAGGTTGTAGATGCCTGCGTAGAAGGTCACGTCCTTGCTGTAGTTGTAGGAGCCGCCCATGTCGAACATGGCATAGCTGCCGGCCACCCAGGTGCGCGCCGAACGGCCGCCCGTGGGCTGGCTTTCCTTGCCCCGGTAGGACAGCTTGGCCCAGCCCGCCCATTGCTGCGAAGGCTTCCAGTTCAGCGCCAGGTTGAGCATGTGGCGCGGCAGCTGGCTCAGCGGCTGCCCCGCGAACTCGCCGCTCTTTTGCTCGGACTTGGTGAAGGTGTAGCTGCTGCTCAGGTCCAGCGTGCGCGCCAGCGGGGCCTTGAACGTGGCTTCGATGCCGCGCGTGATGGCCTTGTCGATATTGACGTTGGTGGTGGGCGTGTTGCCCGAGGAATTGGCCGGTCCGCACTCGGGACAGGCGATGCGCGTGATCTTGTCGTTGAACTCGTTGTCGAACACCGTCAGGCCTGCCGAGAGGCCGGCGCCGCTGTTGTAGAGCACGCCCAGTTCCTTGCTCAGCGAGGTTTCGGGCTTCAGGTCGGGGTTGCCGTAGATGTTGCCGCCGCGGCTGGACTGGCCCCAGTCGCCCAGGGTCTGGCGCAACGAGGGCGCGCGAAAGCCGGTGGACACGCCGCCCTTGACGGTCCATTGCGTGGCGAGGTTCCACACGCCATACAGGCGCGGGCTCCATTGCGACCCGCCCTTGCTGTCGTGGTCGTAGCGCAGGCCGCCGGTCAGGGCGAAGTTCTCGCGCAGGCGCCACTCGTCCTCGGCGAACCAGGCGTACTGCGTGCGATCGGCCGTGGTGCGCGCCGAGCCCGGCAGCGTATTGGTCGTCGTGTCGCGCAGGTCCTGCTGGTTGTAGTACACGCCCGTGGTCAGCAGGTGCTGGCGGCCCAGCGGCGCCACCCAGCTGCTGTTGAACACCGTGTTCCTGATGGTCATGTCGCGCGACAGGTTGCGCGTTTCCTCGCGCTGCAGATAGGTGTCGGAGGAAGCCCAGCCCCAGCGGCCCTTGTGCTGCAGCGAGTAGTTCTCGCGCTCGAACTTGCGGTCGCTGGGCGCATCGGTGGGCAGCAGGGTCATGCCAGGCGACGAAACGAAGTGCTGGCGCGAAGTGCCGATCTCGGCGATCAGGTCGTGGTCCTTGCTGGGGGTCAGCGCCAGGCGCAGGTTCAGCGAACGGTTGTCGCTCTTGTTGTAGCCCTGGTAGATGCGGTCCTGGTCGCGCTTGCTGTAGTTGCCGTACAGGCTCAGGCCCAGCAGGTCGGTCTTGATCGGGCCTGACAGGTAGAAGTTGGTCTGGTAGGCATCGCCCGAGGTGGAGCGCTCCTGCAGCGTGGCGTCGGCACGCACCGAGCCATGCCAGTTTTTCGCCACCTTGCGCGTGATGACGTTGATCACGCCGCCCATGGCGTCCGAGCCGTACAGCGAGGACATGGGGCCGCGCACCACCTCGATGCGCTCGATGGCCTCCAGCGGCGGAATCCAGCTCTGGTCCGTGCCGGTGCTGCCGTTGGTCTGGGTCTCGCGCGTGCTCATCCGCTTGCCGTCCACCAGGATCAGGGTGTAGTTGGCGCCCATGCCGCGCAACGAGATGTCGTTGGAGTTGTTGTCCGAGGGCGTGAGGATCACGCCGGGCACATCGCGCAGGGCATCGTGCAGGTTGCGGTAGGCGCCCTGCTCCAGTTCCTGGCGCGTGATCACCGAGATCGAGGCCGGCGCCTGGCTGATCTCCTGCTCGAAGCCGCTGGCCGTCACGACCAGGGTTTCCAGCGTGGCCCCGCCTGCTGCCTGGGCCAGCGCGCTGCCCGAGGCCAGCAGGCCCAGGCAGGCGCCCAGCGCGGTGCGGCGCAGGGGAACGGCGGTGGAGGGAAACGAAGCACGCAGGGAGGTGCAAAGGGCGGACAGGGCAAAGCCACGGCCCGCCGCGGGGGCTGTGCAGTTGTGCATGGGAAAGCTCGCAAGAAGAATCACGGACGGTCGAACGACCGGGGTGCGCATCCGCTCTGTTGTTTTTGATGAGTGCGAATCGTTCTTATTTTATTTTCCCGTCGACAACGGCCTGGCCGACGGCAGCGCAGCTGCTGTTTTTCTTTACAAGCGGACCGATCTGTGAGCAATTCATTCAGGATGCTGAATGTTGCCTTGTTCATCAATGACATGCAGGGCCGCCAGTGCCCGGGCGCGTGCAGCGCCCGGCCCGATTCACGGCGTTCCGGCGAACACGGCAGCTTTGTAAAGTTAGCCCGATGTGGCCCTCAGGCAACATCCTGATACGAAGATCAGGCCCACAGCCGCCCCGCATTGGAGACCAGGAACAGCACCAGCCCCACGGCACCGCCGACCACGGTGCCGTTGATGCGGATGTACTGCAGATCCTTGCCGATGTGCAGCTCGATCAGCTCGGACAGCTCGCGCGCATCCCAGCGCCGCACGGTATCGGCGATGTGCTGGGCCAGGAACTGCGAGACATCGGGCGCCAGCGCCTGGGCCCAGCGCTTGAGGCGCTCGTTCATGGAGCTGCGCAGCGCCTCGTCGTGCGCCAGCGACTGGCCCAGCCAGCGGCCCATGGCGGCGGTCTTGCGCGCCACCTGCGAATGCTCGTTGGCCAGGTCCGCCTGCAGCTTGGCGCGCAGGCCCAGCCACAGCGCCCGCAGGTAGCCGGCCAGCTTTTCGTCGTGCAGCAGGTAGTGGCGCAGCCGCTCGGCGCGCTCGGACATGGCGGGGTCGGACTGCAGCCGCGTGACCAGCCGGTCCACGGAGGCGTCGAAGGCCTTGCGCATGTGGTGCTCGGGATTGCTGGCAATGTCCTGCAGCAGGCTGTCGAGCGCGCCCGCAATGGCGCTGGCGCCCTTGTCGCTGAGCCAGTCCGTGGGCAGCATCTTTTCCTTGAGCGGATGCTCGCGCTTGAGCCACAGCACGATGGTCTGGGCGATCAGCACATGGGTCTCGGCCTCGCGCAGCACGCCGCTGACGCGGGCCAGCACATCGTCCAGCACGGCCTGGTGGCGGCCGTCCTTGGTCAGGCCCGACAACAGATCCGCCGCCGCGCGTGGCAGGTCCACCTGGGCCAGCAAGGCCTTGAATGCCTGTGTCAGAAAGCGCTCCACCTGCCGGTCCTGCACCATCTCCAGCGCCGCCAGCGCCAGCCGCGCCACCTGCCGCCCCAGCAGGGTGCTGTTGGCCGGCGTGGTCAGCCAGCCGGCCAGCACGCGCGCAGGATCATGGCGCTCGATCAGTGCCACCAGCGAAGGGCCGTCCAGGAACTTGTCGCGCACGAAGTTCGCCAGGTTCTCGCCGATGCGGTCCTTGTTGCGCGGGATGATGGCCGTATGGCGCCCGACCAGGGGCAGCGGAATGCGCCGGAACAGCGCCGACACCGCAAACCAGTCGGCCAGCGCGCCGACCAGCGAGGCCTCGGTCACGGCCTTGATGCAGGCCAGCCACAGCGGCACCTGCTGCCAGTGCCCCGCCGCCACGGACGAGGCCACGAAGCCCAGCGCCACGAACAGCAGCAGCGCCAGCGGCAGGCGCTTGGCCGACTTCAGTGTTTGACGTTGCTCTGGCGACAGCATGGAGCGCAGCATACGACGCCCGTCCGCCATCCGCATGGCGATGCCTGCCGCCAAAGCCTGTCAGCCAGCGCCTGCCTGCGAATTGCGCGGACAATACCGGCTTTCTTCAGAACCCTCTTGCGAGAACAAGACCATGACCGACGCCAACGCACCCGCCGATCGCCCCGCACTGCCCGACCACCTGTCCATCGACCCGCGCAGCCCGCACCATGTGGCCGCCGTGTTCGAGCACGACATCGGCATCCGCTTCAACGGCAACGAGCGCTTCGATGTGGAGGAGTACTGCGTGAGCGAGGGATGGATCAAGGTGCCGGCCGGCAAGACGGTGGACCGCAAGGGAAAGCCCCTGCTGATCAAGCTCAAGGGCGCCGTGGAAGCTTTCTACCGCTGATTTCCTGCGCCTGTGCCGCCACAGGCTTGACCGGCCGGTCGCAAGGCCGGCCGCAACCTCTTCAGGAATCAGCGGGCTTCAGCTCGCATCGGCCCGCGGCGCCGGCGGATTCCTGAACTTCTCCCGCAGCTCGGCGCAGTGGTCCTTGGCCGGCAGGGCATCCGTCTTCTGCAGCCAATCCACATCCGAGGCCTGCGCCACCGATGTCTCCCCCGCCTGCGCCACGGCCACCTTGGCGCCTGCGGCCTCGGGCAGCCAGGTGGGAATGCCCACGCCGCGCAGCACGTGGCCGCGTCCGGCCACCAGCAGCACGGTCTTGCCGGGCTTGACAGCGGCCCTGGCCACCTCGGCCATGCTGGCATCGCGGGCCAGCTGGATGCGGGCCATGGGCGCCAGCTGGGTGTCGGGCAGCAGGCCGCAGTGGCCTTCGCGGATGGCGTCGAGCTGGCGCTGCCAGCCCTCGGGCGGCAGGTGGGTGTCCAGGTTCTCGTTGCGCATGGCCTGCTTCATGTCGGCGCGCGGCAGGTTGCCGCCCAGCACGGGCACGCCCGCGCGCACGGCGGCCATGACCACGCCGCGGTAGCGCGGCCAGGGCCAGGCCGCGTCCTGCCATTGCAGGGCCTGCTGCACCGCGTCCTCGGAGGCATCGCGTGCCAGGCTGGCCGTGGAGCCCGTGCGCGGCGCCATCTCGATCACCAGCGCGGCCAGGCGCTCCTGTTTTGCCAACTGCTCCACCGTGGCCTGCTGCCAGGCCTGGTGGGCGACCGCATCGTGCTGCTCGCCCAGCAGCACGATGGGCGCGTCGGACCAGCGCTGCAACTGCTGCGTCCAGTCCCGCGCCGGGGCGGAGGAGCTGGCGCAGCCGGCAAGGGCTGCCGCCAGCAATGCGGCCGCAGCCAGGCCGGCAAGGCGCGGGGTGCGGATGAAGGGGCGGGGGATGGAGCGGACTTGCATGGCCCCATGCTAAACACTGGCCTCGCCCGGGGACGCCATAGGCCCTGTGGGCATTGGGGGCAGTTGAAAGGATCCTAGGAATCGGGGCGGGGCACGGCGCAAACGGGTGGCGCTTGATTCAGGTCAAGACGCGCAAATGTGCCGTGGCTACAGTGCAACCATGCATGGCAAGCCCTCGCTTTCGACCAAGCTGCTGCTCATGGGCGCAGCCTGCCTGCTCGCGGCCGTGGCCTCCATTGGTTTCACGCTGTGGGTGGCCTGGCAGCTGGAAGGCGGCGCGGCGGCGGTGAACGAGGCCGGGCGGCTGCGCATGAGCATGGTGCGCATGGCCATGGCGCGCCAGAACGAGGCGCCTGCGCAGTGGCAGGAGCGCGCACGACAGTTCGACGCCAGCCTGGACCTGCTGCGCAGCGGCGACATGTCGCGGCCGCTGTTCGTGCCCTGGAGCGATGCGGTCAGCGCGCGCTACGAGCGCATACGCGGCGACTGGAGTGCGCTGCGCACGCAGTGGCAGGCCGAGGACCATGTCGATGCGCAGGCCATCATGGGCAGCGCCGACGCCTTCGTGCGCGAGGTGGACGACTTTGTCGAGGCCATCGAGGACCGGCTCTCGCGCTGGACGGCCATCCTGCACCTGTTTCAGATGTGTCTGATGGCGCTGGCCATCATCGCGGCCGTGAGTTTCATGGCCACCAGCTACTGGCTGGTGCTGCATCCCGTGGGCCAGCTGCGCTCGGCGCTGGAGCGCATGCGCCGCGGACACCTGGACACGCGCATGAGCGTGGAGGTGGACGACGAGTTCGGCCAGCTGGCCGCAGGCTTCAACCTCATGGCCCAGTCGCTGCAAAGCTCGCACGCCGAGCTGGAGGACAAGGTGCGCGAGAAGACCGCCAGCCTCAACGTGCAGCACCAGCAGCTGCAGGCGCTGTACGCGGTCAGCGTGCAGGCGTCGGAGGCCGCCAGCCTGCAGTCCCTGGCCGAAGGCTTTGTGCGCCAGGTCCGCCTGGCGGCCCAGGCCGATGCGGCCACGGTGCGCTGGTCCGACGAGGCCAACGAGCGCTACGTGCTGCTGGCCGGCGACGGCCTGCCCCAGTCCATGTCGGTGCAGGAGCACTGCCTGCACACGGGCGCCTGCCTGTGCGGCCAGCCGCGCGAGCAGGCGCGGCTGCGCGTGATCCCCATCACGCCGGCCAGCGACCTGCAGCTGCCGCACTGCCGCGAGGCCGGCTTCCAGACCGTGGTCAGCATCCCCGTGCAACTGCAGCAGCGCCTGCTGGGTGAGGTCAACCTGTTCTTTCGCTCCACCGTGGTGCTCACGGACGACATGCGCGACCTGCTGTCCGCCATGGCGCGCCACCTGGCCAGCGCCATGGAAAGCCTGCGCGCCACGGCGCTGGAGCGCGAGGCCGCCGTGGCCGAGGAGCGCGGCCTGATCGCGCGCGAGCTGCATGACTCCATTGCCCAGTCGCTGGCCTTTCTCAAGATACAGACCCAGTTGCTGCGCGACGCCGTGGCCAAGGGCCGCGACGAGGCGCGCGACCGCAGCCTGGGCGAGCTGGAAGTGGGCGTGCGCGAATGCTATGCCGACGTGCGCGAGCTGCTGGTGCATTTCCGCACGCGCACCAGCGCCGAGGACATCGAGGCCGCGCTGCGCGCCACGCTGTCCAAGTTCGAGCACCAGACGGGCATTGCCACCTCGCTGAGCATGACGGGCCAGGGCCTGCCGCTGGCGCCCGACGTGCAGATCCAGGTGCTGCACATGGTGCAGGAGGCGCTGTCCAACGTGCGCAAGCACGCGGGTGCCAGGCATGTGGAGCTGCGCGTGGGACGCCACCCCTGGCGCTTCGAAGTCTGCGACGACGGCTGCGGCTTCGTCCCCGCCACCGTTGCGCCGGACTCGCTGCATGTGGGCCTGGGCATCATGCGCGAGCGCGCCCTGCTGGCCCAGGCGCTGGTCCATGTCCACTCCCGCCCCGGCGAGGGCACGCGCGTGCTGATCGAGCTGCCGCCGTCGGCCTCGGCCGGCGCGCCGGCGCAGGCCCTCCCCTCGAACGCGTGACACGCTCCCGGAAGAAAAAAGCCGCCCCATGTCCTTCTCCAGCCCCATCTCCGTCTTCGTCATCGACGACCACACGCTGTTCCGCCGCGGCCTGATCGCCCTCATCGCCCAGGACGCAGGCCTGCGCGTGGTCGGCGAGGCCGGCGACGCGGGCGAGGCCCTGCGCCTGGTGCCCGCGCTGGCGCCCCAGGTCATCCTGCTGGACAACCACCTGCCGGGCGTGCTGGGCGTCGATGCCATCGCAGGCCTGCGCGCGGCCTCGCCCGGCAGCCGCGTCGTCATGCTCACCGTGAGCGAGGACGGCCAGGACCTGGCGGCCGCGCTGCGCAACGGTGCCCAGGGCTATCTGCTCAAGACCATCGACGGCGACCTGCTGTCCGAGGCCCTGCGCCGCGCCGCGCGCGGCGAGCCCGTGGTCAGCCCCGAGATGATGGGCAAGCTGGTGGCGGCCTTCCAGTCCCAGGGCGCGCCCGAGCCCCAGGCGCCCGAGCCGGACGAGGCCCCGGCCTCGCCGCTGTCCCCGCGCGAGGAAGAGGTGCTGGTCCAGATCGCCCGAGGCGCCAGCAACAAGGAAATCGCCCGCACGCTGGACATTGCCGAGACCACGGTCAAGATCCACGTCCAGCACATCCTGCGCAAGCTGGGCCTGAGCTCGCGCGTGCAGGCGGCGGTGTATGCGTCGGAGCGGCAGCGGGATTAGCGGGCTACGCTGTGGCCGAAGCCCAACCATCCCCCGCACACCGCAGCGCCCACACCCAGGCCAGCGCGGCCGCCACCGTCAGCCCGGTGAGCATGGCTGCCGCGCCCATGGCGTCCAGTGCCATGCCGGCGGCCAGCGGCACCAGCATGCGGCTGGCGGCGAAGAGGCTGGCCTGCAGGCCGTAGTCGAAGGCCTGCCAGCGCGGGCGGGCGAATTGCATCATCAGTCCGAAGACGCAGGCCGAGGAGGCGCCCATGGCTGCTGCCACGCAGGCCACGGCCGCGACCAGGCCCGGGGCCGGGGCGCCGGCTGCGATGACGGCCGCCAGCAGCGCCAGCGCCGCCACATTGCAGCCCGCATACAGGGGCAGGGCGCGCCGGGTGCCCAGGCGGCGCGTGAGCAGGGGCGAGGCCGCGCCCGCCAGCGCGGCCACCACGCCGCCGCCCATGCCGGCCAGCAGGGCGGCCTGGGCGGGCGCGAAGCCGTGGTCCAACATCAGCGGCTTCAGGTAGAACCAGGCCGCGCCGATGAAGGGGAAGTAGCTGACCAGCACCAGGGTCCAGCGCCAGGCGCCGGGCTGGGCGCCATAGCCGCGGACCATGGCGGCCAGTCCAGCTTTGGGCGCAGGCAGCAGCACAGGCGAGGGCGCCTCCCCGGGCTCATGGCGCACCACCCAGGCCAGCAGCAGGGCGCCCAGGGCCAGCGCGCCGGCCAGGCAGAGGAAGGGCGCGCGCCAGCCCCATTTCGCCTGCATGAGCAGCATCATCCCGCCGCCCACGATGGCGCCCAGCGACAGCGCCGCTGCGCGCACGCCACCGGCGCGCATGCGCTCGGACGCGGGCAGCAGGCGGATGGCCAGGGCGCTGACGGGAATGTCGGCCCAGGTGGCGGCCAGCGCGGCCGCGAAGGCCAGGCCGAACAGCCACAGGCGCTCGGCCAGCAACTGCTGCCAGCCCAGGGCCAGCAGCACGGCCGCATAAGCCAGGCACAGGGCCAGCGCCCAGGCGCGGTAGCGCGGCTGGCCGTTCGCGCTGCGCGCTTCCACGGGCGCGGCCAGCGCGAACTTGATCAGCGCGGGCAGCCCCGCCAGCTGGAAGAGGCCGATGGCCGTGCCCGACCAGCCATGCTGGCGCATGACCAGGGGCAGGCCCAGCCACAGGTAGACGCTGGGCGCCGTGAGCGCCAGGTGCAGCCAGCCGAACAGGGCCTGGAGCAGCCAGACAGGGCGGGGAGCTGCGGCCTTCATGGCGCGGCCTTGCGGGCCACGAGCACGGCCAGCGGCGCCATCGGAAACTCGCGCGACTCGATGCGTTCGATGCGCTCGAAACCCGCGTGCGCCAGCAGCGCCTGCAGCTCGCCGCGCCGGGTTACGCTGCGGCCCAGCAGGCGCATGGGCAGGTAGTAGGGCAGGGTGCGCAGGGCCGATTCGGGCGCGTCGTCCACCTCCGCATGGGCGCAGACGAAGACGCCGCCGGGCGCCAGCGCGTCGAACACCTTGGCGACCACGGCTGCCGCATCGGGCACGAAATGCAGCACGGACGAGCACCAGACCAGGTCGTAGCCGCTGCCTATGCCGTCCGTGGCCAGGTTGCCGCCCAGGGCGGTGAAGCGGTCGGACAGGCGGGACTGGCGGGCGTTGTCCGCCGCCACGGCCACGGCCTCGGGCCAGTCGAAGACGCTGGCCTGCAGCGCGGGCTGCTGGCGCAGCAGGGCCAGCGCGATCCAGCCGGGGCCGCCGCCCAGGTCCAGCATGCGGCGCGCGGCGCCGGCCTCGGCAACCTGCTGCAGCAGGTTCAGCGCGGCAGGCACGCTGACGGCGCGCTGCTCCTGGCCGATCTGGGCGCGCGCGGCGGCGGCCCAGCCTTCGGCATTGCCCGTGGCCAAGGGGGCGCTGCAGGCCGAGCCGTCCCCGGCAGGGCCGTGCTCGACCAGGCCGCGCAGCAGCGTGGCGGAGTGGCGCAGCGAGCGCAGGCGGAACAGCCAGGCCGCGCCGCAGGACTCGGGCGATGCGCTGTGCAGGTAGCGCAGCGCATCGGTGGCCAGCAGGTAGCTCACGGGCTCGTGCTGGCCGCGCCGCAGGAGGCCCATGCTCCACAGCAATTCCAGCCAGTGGGAGGTATTGGCCTCGTTCCAGCCCTGGGCCTGGGCCAGCTCGGCCGGCGTCTGGGGCGTGGCCAGCCGGTCCAGAGCGCCCGATTCGAGTGCCAGCACCAGGGCCTCGGCCTGCACCTGGGCGGCGGCCAGGTCCCACAGCGGTTGCAGGGCGTGAGAGGGGGTGTGGGTAGGGGATTCACGGCGGGGTGTATTCATCGGAAGGTCCTTTTCACGAAAGGGAGTCACATGCGCCAGGTCAGCCGCACGCCGAACTCGCGCGGCGGGCTGTAGACCACGACCTGACCATTCAGGTAGCCCACGGCGTCGTAGCGGCGGTTGGCGGCATTGCGCAGGTAGGCGGCGATTTCCCAGGACCCCTGGGCATAGCCGGCCGACAGGTTGAGCAGCCCGTAGCCGGGGCGGCGGTAGGCGTTGGCGGCGTCCAGGTAGACCTTGCCCGTGCCCTGCACGGCGGCCTGCGCCCACCAGCGGCCGGGCGCGTCGTAGCGCAGCGCCACATGGGCCGTCATGTCGGGCGCAAACGGGTTGCGGTGGCCGTCGTAGACGGCGGCGCCGTCGCGGAACGTGCCGAATCGCGTGCGGTTCAGGCCCAGGGCGGTCTGCAGCTGCCAGCCGCCGCCGAACACATAGTCCAGCTCGAAGTCCGCACCCGTGGAGCGCGCCCGCGCCGCATTGGTGATGTAGACCACGCCCGGCAGGCCCATCTGCTGCACCTGCATGTCGCGCACCTGCTGGGTGTAGACCGAGGCCGCATAGCGCAGGCGCTGCCCCAGCAGCCGGCCCTTGGCGCCGATCTCCCAGGCGCGCACGGTCTCTGGCTCGTAGGCCGCATAGCCCATGGCCGGAGAGAACACGTTGAAGCCGCCCGCGCGGTAGCCCTCGCTGAGGCTGGTGTAGACCTGGCCCTGGGGCGACCACTGGTATTGCAGCGAGAGCTTGGGGCTCAAGCGCGACCAGTCGTCGCTGCGCGCCGCCGCGCCCATGGGGGCCAGTTCCACGCGGTTGCGCTCCGCGCGCGCGCCGGCCGCCAGCGTCCAGCGCTCGGACAGCGGGACGGTCCAGTGCGTGAACAGCGCCGCCGTGCTGCCCTTGAGTCCGGCCGTGGGCCGCATCAGCGCGGCGGGCAGCTTTTGCTCGTAGCGCAGGTCATGGTCGTCGCGGTCCAGGTACAGGCCGGCCAGCCAGCGCGCGTTCCACAGGCCTGCGGCCTCGCCTTCCAGGCGCAGTTCCTGCGAGGTCGTGGCCAGGCGGTAGTCGCGCCGCACGTGGAGCAGGTCGGCGCGCTGGAAGTCCGTGTCCTGCAGCACGCGGTCGTCGAAGACATTGCGTGCGGTGATGGAGCGCAGCCGCAGCCCCGAGGCAAAGCGGTGCGAGACATCGAGCGACAGCGTCTGCCCGCGCGAGCGGTTCCAGCTGTCCGTGCCCGAGTTCACCGTGGCGCGCGGCGCGGCAATGCTGCCCCATTGCGCGGCGCCGTCGTCCCAGCGCTGCTGGGCGTAGCGCAGCGTGGCCTCGGTCTCGGCCGTGGGCGTCCAGCGCACGGCCAGGCGGCCGCTGGCGCGCTCGCGGTCGTCCACGCGCGCTCCCGTCGCCTGCTGGCGAATGAAGCCGTCCTGCGCGCGCCACTCGCCCGACAGGCCGATGTAGAGCTGGCCCGGCACCAGCGCGCGGCCCAGCTCGAAGCTGCCCGCGCGCTGGCCGTGGTGGCCGGCCTCGGCGCTGATCGATGCATAGGGCGTGTCGCCGGGCTGGCGCGTGACGATGCTGACCACGCCCGCTTCGGCATTGCGGCCGTACAAGGTCGATTGCGGGCCGCGCAGCACCTCCACGCGGTCCACGCCCTGCAGGTTGTGCTCGAAGCCCTGGGCCATCAGCGTGGGCACGCCATCGACCAGCAGCAGCGTGGACGAGGAGAACGACACGAAGTTGGCCGTCAGCCCGCGCATCACGGGCGGCTGCACGCCCGACTGGCCGAAGGCCTGGAACACAAAGCCCGGCACCTGGGCGGACAGCGCGTCCAGCCCGCGCACGCCAGCCGCCTCCAGCGCCGCGCCGTCGAAGACGGAGACGCTGGCGGGCACGGCGTCCAGGCTCTCGGCCTGCTTGTTCACCGTGACCGTGATCTCGGGCAGGGTGGCTTCGGGCGCCTGGCCCTGGGCCGCCACCGTGAAGGGGGCCAGGGCCAGCGCGGCCGGCCAGCGAAGGGGGAATGCCATGGTTTTCTCGTCCTCTCCAAAAGGGAATCTCGTTGGAGACCGATGCTAGGGAAGATGAGAATCGCTATCATTTGAAAACGTATGCGCGCCGGAGCATTTCCTATGCGAAGCGCGCATCCATTCCTCTCCCATGACCTCCCGCATCCCTTCCTCGCTTGCCTTGCCCCAGCCCTGTGCGCCGGGCTGGACGCGGCATGCCCTGCCCGCCGAGCTGGGCGACTGCCATGCGGAGCGCTTCACGCTGGGCGACGGCATCGTGCTGGCGCGCTCGCACTACTGCCCGCTGCGCGACCTGGTGGAGGACAGCGTGCAGGCCGATGCCTCGGACCAGGGCCGCACCCTGGTCATCACGCTGGGGCTGGCGGGCGAATCGGGCTTTGTGGCGCGTACGGGTGCGGCGCTGCGCTTCGGCGCGGGGCAGACCACGCTGGCAGCCTTTCGCGGCAGCCAGGGCGAGCGCCGCTATGCGGCAGGCCAGACCGTGCGCCAGCTGCGCCTGCTGCTGTCGGGCTCGGCGCTGGACCGCTACCTGGGGGCCGAGCTTTCGCGGCGGCTGACCCAGGTGGACGGCGCGGCCGGTGTGCGGGCGCTGGACCACCGTGCCAGCCTGCCGGCCAGCCTGGCGCTGGCGCGGCGCCTGGCCCAGCCGCCCGGGCACCAGCCCACCGATGCGCTGGACCGCCACATCGCCATGCTGAGCCTGGCCGCGCTGGAGCTGCGGCACCTGGCGCCTGCGCCGCAGCCGGCCAAGGCGGCACTGCGCTGGTCGGCAGACGAACTGGCCCGGCTGGAGCAGGCGCGCGGACTGCTGTCCACCCAGATGGACCGAGCGCTGACCATGGCCTACCTGAGCGCCGCCGTGGGCCTGGGCGAGCACCGGCTCAAGCAGGGCTTTCGCGCCGTCTTCGGCACCACGCCCCAGGCCCTGCTGCTGGAGCTGCGCATGCGCCGCGCCTGGGCGTTGCTGGAGACCGGCTGCCAGGTCGCCCAGGCCGGCTGGCAGGTGGGCTATGCCCATCCGTCGAACTTCAGTGCCGCGTTCACGCGGTTCTATGGGCGCAGCCCGAAATCGGTCTTCGGCCGCCGCTCCTGATCTGCGTCAAGCCTTTTTGTCCCCGATAGTTCTTTGGAACTAGGCCCGCCTGCGCGCTCCTAGTTCTTCCGCCTTGTCCGAGCGTACGGCTGGCGGATGTGCGGCGCGGCCCTCGCGCGGGACCATGGATGCCATAGCCCCCACGAGGAAAACAAAATGGCAAACACAGCGCCCACCGCACAGGGCGACCCCCGAAAGAGCACCAGCACAGGCACACGCCACGACCGCCAGGCCTGGTCGGTCCTGGCCGTCAGCACCCTGGCCTTCACGGTCTGCTTCATGGTCTGGATGATGTTCGGCATCATCGGCATCCCCATCAAGAAGATGCTGGATCTGAACGCCACGCAGTTCGGCCTGCTCACGGCCATGCCCGTGCTCACGGGCTCGCTGGTGCGCGTGCCGCTGGGCATCTGGACCGACCGCTTCGGCGGGCGCATCGTGATGGCGGTGCTGATGGCCGTCACCGTGCCCGCGATCTGGGTGATGGGCTATGCCACCGAGTACTGGCACTTCCTGACCATCGGCCTGTTCGTGGGCCTGGCGGGCGGCTCGTTCTCGGTGGGCACGCCCTATGTGGCGCGCTGGTTTCCCAAGGAGCGCCAGGGCATGGCCATGGGCATCTATGGCGCGGGCAACTCGGGCGCGGCGGTCAACAAGTTCGTGGCGCCGGTGATCCTGGTGGCCTTCGGCTGGGCCGCCGTGCCGCATGCCTATGCGGCCATCATGCTGGGCGCGCTGGTGCTGTTCTGGCTGTTCAGCCACAGCGACCCGGCCCACCTGGTGCCCAGCAACGTGCGCTTCAGCGACCAGTTGAAGGCGCTCAAGGACCCGCGCGTGCTCAAGTACTGCCAGTACTACAGCATCGTCTTCGGCGGCTATGTGGCGCTGAGCCTGTGGATGGTGCAGTACTACGTGGGCGAGTACGGCCTGGACATCCGCGTGGCGGCCCTGCTGGCGGCCTGCTTTTCGCTGCCGGGAGGCGTGCTGCGCGCCATCGGCGGCTGGCTGTCGGACAAGTACGGCGCACACAGCGTGACCTGGTGGGTGCTGTGGGTGTGCTGGATCTGCCTGTTCCTGCTGTCCTATCCGCAGACGGATTTCACGGTGCTCACCACCGAGGGCAGCACCCGCTTTCACCTGGGTCTGAACGTCTATGCCTTCACCGCGCTGATGTTCGTGCTGGGCATTGCCATGGCCTTCGGCAAGGCCAGCGTCTTCAAGTACATCAGCGACGACTACCCCGGAAACATCGGCGCCATCAGCGGCATCGTGGGCCTGGCCGGCGGCATGGGCGGCTTCATCCTGCCCATCCTGTTCGGCGTGCTGCTGGACTGGACGGGCATCCGCTCCAGCGCCTTCATGCTGCTGTACGGCGTGGTCTGGGTGTCGCTGATCTGGATGTATTTCACCGAGGTGCGCCGCACCGACGTGCTCAACAGCCACGGCGGCCACAGCGATGTGCAGCCGGCCGCGCGCTGAACCGCAGGAGTTGCACATGCATGCGAACACCAAGACCGCCGCAAAGGCATCCGCGCGCAGCCGCCCCGGCAGCGTGCTGACCCTCTGGCGCCCCGAGGACAGGCAGTTCTGGGAGCGCGAGGGCGAGGCCATCGCCAGGATCAACCTCTGGATCTCGGTGCCCGCCCTGTTCCTGGCCTTTGCCATCTGGCAGGTCTGGAGCGTGGTGGCCGTGAACCTGCCCGCGCTGGGCTTCACCTACTCCACCAACCAGCTGTTCTGGCTGGCGGCGGCGCCCGCGCTGTCGGGCGCCACGCTGCGCATCTTCTATTCCTTCATGGTGCCGCTGATGGGCGGGCGCCGGTGGACGGCGCTGTCCACGGCCTCGCTGCTGATCCCGGCCATCGGCATCGGCTACGCCGTGCAGGACGCCAGCACCGGCTATCCGACCATGCTGATCCTGGCCCTGCTGTGCGGCCTGGGCGGGGGCAACTTCAGCTCCAGCATGGCCAACATCAGCTTCTTCTTTCCCAAGGAGCGCAAGGGCTCGGCCCTGGGCGTGAACGCGGGCCTGGGCAACCTGGGCGTGTCGGTGGTGCAGTTCCTGAGCCCGCTGGTGATCACGGCCGGCATCTTCGGCGTCTTCGGCGGCGATGCGCAGACCATCACCAAGGCCGGCGAGACCACCCGGGTCTGGGCGCAGAACGCGGCCTTCATCTGGGTGCCGTGGATCGCCATCGCCTCGCTGGCCGCCTGGTTCGGCATGAACGACATCGCCGACGCCAAGGCCAGCTTCGCGGCCCAGGCCGCCATCTTCCGGCGCAAGCACAACTGGGTGATGTGCCTGCTGTACCTGGGCACCTTCGGCTCGTTCATCGGCTTTGCCGCCGGCTTTCCACTGCTGATCAAGAGCCAGTTCCCGGCGGTCAATCCGCTGGCCTATGCCTGGCTGGGCCCGCTGCTGGGCGCGCTGTCGCGGCCCTTTGGCGGCTGGCTGGCCGACAAGGCGGGCGGCGCGCGCGTGACGTTCTGGAACTTCCTCGTCATGGCCGTGGCCGTGGTGGGCGTGCTGTATTTCCTGCCCAAGGGCAGCGGCGGCTACGCGCTGGGCTTCGGCCCTGCCGAGGGCAGCTTCATGGGCTTCTTCCTGATGTTCCTGGTGCTGTTCCTGACCACGGGCATCGGCAACGGATCGACCTTCAGCATGATCCCGGCAATTTTCCTGGCCCTCAAGCAGCGCGAGCTCGGCGCCCATCCCAGCGAGCAAGCGCAGGCCCATGCCCTCAAGGAGGGCAATACCGAAGGCGCGGCCGCCCTGGGCTTTGCGGGCGCGCTGGGAGCCTACGGCGGCTTCTTCATCCCCAAGAGCTACGGCAGCTCCATCGCCGCCACGGGCGGGCCCGAACTGGCGCTGTGGGTGTTTGCCGCCTTCTATGTGCTGTGCGTGGGCGTGACCTGGTGGTACTACGCGCGCAGGAACGCCGAGATGCCCTGCTGAGCCCCGGGCCGCAGGCACCAATGCACCGAACAGCAACGCACCGCAACGAACAACAAGGAGTCCCGCGATGAGCCATTTTCTGGACAAGCTTTCCTACTTCTCCCTGCCCCGGCAGGAATTCTCCAACGGCCATGGCCAGGTGACGGGCGAGGACCGCACCTGGGAAGACGCCTACCGCGACCGCTGGGCGCATGACAAGGTGGTGCGCTCCACGCACGGCGTGAACTGCACGGGCTCGTGCTCGTGGAAGATCTACGTCAAGGGCGGCATCGTGACCTGGGAGACCCAGCAGACCGACTACCCGCGCACGCGCGCCGACCTGCCCAACCACGAGCCGCGCGGCTGCGCGCGCGGCGCCAGCTACAGCTGGTACCTGTACAGCGCCAACCGCGTCAAATACCCCATGGTGCGCGGCCGGCTGCTCAAGCACTGGCGCGCTGCACTGGCCGTGGCCAGGAGCCCGGTCGATGCCTGGGCCGCCATCGTCGAGAACGCGGATGCGCGCAGCGAGTGGCAAAAGCAGCGCGGCCTGGGCGGCTTCGTGCGCAGCAGTTGGGACGAGGTCAACCGCATGATCGCGGCGGCCAACGTCTACACCATCAAGAAGCACGGGCCGGACCGCATCATCGGCTTCTCGCCGATTCCGGCCATGTCCATGATCTCGTATGCCGCAGGCAGCCGCTACCTGAGCCTGATCGGCGGCGTGTGCATGAGCTTCTACGACTGGTACTGCGACCTGCCGCCGGCCAGCCCCCAGACCTGGGGCGAGCAGACCGACGTGCCGGAGAGCGCGGACTGGTACAACTCCAACTTCATCATCGCCTGGGGCTCCAACGTGCCCCAGACGCGCACCCCCGACGCCCACTTCTTCACCGAGGTCCGCTACAAGGGCGCCAAGGTCGTGGCCGTCACGCCCGACTACTCCGAGGTCGCCAAGCTGGCCGACCTGTGGATGCACCCCAAGCAGGGCACGGACGCGGCCGTGGCCATGGCCATGGGCCACGTCATCCTCAAGGAGTTCTACTTCGGCGAGCGCGGCCGCCCGGCCTATTTCGAGGACTATGCGCGCCGCTACACCGACCTGCCGCTGCTGATCCGCCTCAAGCGCCAGCAACTGCCCGACGGCCGCACGGCCCTGGTGCCCGAGCGCTATGTGCGCGCCAGCGACTTCGACGGCCACCTGGGCCAGGACAGCAACCCCGAATGGAAGACCGTGGCCTACGGCGAGGACGGCGGCGTGGCCCTGCCCAACGGCTCCATCGGCTTTCGCTGGGGCGAGGCCGGCCGTGCCGACGAGGGCCTGTGGAACCTCGAATCCAAGGAGGCGCGCACGGGCAACGACGTGCAGCTCAAGCTCTCGGTGCTGGACGGCCAGGGCGTGGACAGTGAAGTGGCCGACGTGGCCTTCCCCTACTTCGGCGGCCTGCAGTCGCCGGGCTTTGATGCCAACGAGCAGGGCACGGATGTGCTGCTGCGCCGCGTGCCCGTCTCGCGCATGGTGCTGGACGGCGAGGAGGCCATCGTGGCCACCGTGTTCGACCTGCTGGCGGGCAACTACGGCATCCACCGCGGTCTGGAACGCGAGGGCGCTGATGGTGGCTATGACGCCGATGCGCCCTACACCCCGGCCTGGCAGGAAAAGATCACCGGCGTGCCGCGTGACCAGGTGATCGCCATTGCGCGCCAGTTCGCCGACAACGCCGAGAAGACGCGCGGCAAGTCCATGGTCATCATCGGCGCGGCCATGAACCACTGGTACCACTGCGACATGAACTACCGCGGCATCATCAACATGCTGATGCTGTGCGGCTGCATAGGCCAGAGCGGCGGCGGCTGGGCGCACTACGTGGGCCAGGAAAAGCTGCGCCCGCAGACCGGCTGGACCGCGCTGGCCTTTGCGCTGGACTGGCTGCGCCCGCCGCGCCAGATGAACTCCACCAGCTTCTTCTACGCCCACACCGACCAGTGGCGCTACGAGAAGCTGGGCGTGGAAGAGGTGCTGTCCCCGCTGGCCGACCGCAGCCAGTACGGCGGCGCCATGATCGACTACAACGTGCGCGCCGAGCGCATGGGCTGGCTGCCCAGCGCACCGCAGCTGCAGGCCAACCCGCTGCAGCTGGTGCGCGACGCCCAGGCCCAGGGCCTGGACGTGAAGGACCACGTGGTGCAGTCCCTGCAGGACGGCTCGCTGTCCATGAGCTGCGAGGACCCCGACCACCCGGCCAACTGGCCGCGCAACATGTTCGTGTGGCGCTCCAACATCCTGGGCAGCTCGGGCAAGGGCCACGAGTACTTCCTCAAGCACCTGCTGGGCACCACGCACGGCGTGCAAGGAAAAGACCTGGGCCACGATGAAGCCAAGCCGCAGGAAGTGCGCTGGCACGACAAGGCGCCCGAAGGCAAGCTGGACCTGCTGGTCACGCTGGACTTCCGCATGAGCACCACCTGCCTGTACTCGGACATCGTCCTGCCCACGGCCACCTGGTATGAGAAGAACGACCTCAACACCAGCGACATGCACCCCTTCATCCATCCGCTGTCGGCGGCCGTGGACCCGGCCTGGCAGGCCAGGAGCGACTGGGAGATCTACAAGGGTTTCGCCAAGTCCTTCAGCGAGGTCTGCGTGGGCCACCTGGGCGTGGAAAAGGACGTGGTGCTGACGCCGCTGATGCACGACACCCCCGCCGAGCTGGCCCAGCCCGATGGCGTGCGCGACTGGAAGAAGGGCGAGTGCGCCCTGATCCCCGGCAAGACCGCGCCGCAGATTGCCGTGGTCGAGCGCGACTATCCCAACCTCTACAAGCGCTTCACGGCCCTGGGCCCGCTGATGGACAGGCTGGGCAACGGCGGCAAGGGCATCGGCTGGAACACCGAGACCGAGGTGGAGCAGCTGGGCGAGCTCAACGGCCTGGTGCGCGAGGAAGGCGTGAGCCAGGGCCGCCCGCGCATCGTCACCGACATCGACGCCACCGAGGTGGTGATGATGCTGGCGCCCGAGACCAACGGCCACGTGGCCGTCAAGGCCTGGGAGGCGCTGTCGAAGCAGACGGGGCGCGAGCACGCCCACCTGGCCCTGCACCGCGAGGACGAGAAGATCCGCTTTCGCGACATCCAGGCCCAGCCGCGCAAGATCATCAGCTCGCCCACCTGGTCGGGCCTGGAAAGCGAGAAGGTCAGCTACAACGCCTGCTACACCAACGTGCATGAGCTGATCCCATGGCGCACCCTCACCGGCCGCCAGCAGTTCTACCAGGACCATCCGTGGATGCGCGACTTCGGCGAAGGCTTCGTCAGCTACCGCCCGCCCGTGCACATGAAGGCGCTGCAGGAAGTGCAGGGCCAAAAGCCCAACGGCCACCCCGAGATCGCGCTGAACTTCATCACGCCGCACCAGAAGTGGGGCATCCACTCCACCTATGGCGACAACCTGATGATGCTCACGCTGGCGCGTGGCGGCCCCATCGTCTGGCTCAGCGAGGACGACGCCAAGAGCGCCGGCATCGCCGACAACGACTGGGTGGAGCTGTACAACGCCAACGGCGCCATCGCGGCGCGGGCCGTGGTCAGCCAGCGCGTTAAGCCGGGCATGGTGATGATGTACCACGCGCAGGAGAAGACCATCAACACGCCGGGCTCGGAGATCACCGGCACGCGCGGCGGCATCCACAACTCGGTCACGCGCATCGTGCTCAAGCCCACCCACATGATCGGCGGCTACGCGCAGTACAGCTACGGCTTCAACTACTACGGAACCATCGGCACCAACCGCGACGAGTTCGTGCTGGTCCGAAAGATGCGCCGCATAGATTGGCTTGACGACGAAGCCGAGGCGGGCGCAGCCGCCCATGCCTGAACAACAAGGAGAAACACGATGAAAATCCGCGCACAGATCGGCATGGTGCTGAACCTGGACAAGTGCATCGGCTGCCACACCTGCTCCGTCACCTGCAAGAACGTCTGGACCAGCCGCCCGGGCGTCGAATACGCCTGGTTCAACAACGTCGAGACCAAGCCCGGCATCGGCTACCCGCGCGAGTGGGAAAACCAGGCCAAGTGGAACGGCGGCTGGATGCGCCGCACGGACGGCTCCATCGCGCCCCGCCAGGGTGGCAAGTGGAGCCTGTTGATGCGCATCTTCGCCAACCCCAACCTGCCCCAGATCGACGACTACTACGAACCCTTCACCTACGACTACGAGCACCTGCAGTCGGCCAGGGAAAGCAAGGCCGCGCCCACGGCGCGCGCACGCAGCCTGATCTCGGGCCAGCGCATGGAGAAGATCGAATGGGGTCCGAACTGGGAGGAAATCCTGGGCGGCGAATTCAGCAAGCGCAGCCATGACGTGAACTTCGAGCAGATCCAGAAGGACATCTACGGCCAGTTCGAGAACACCTTCATGATGTACCTGCCGCGCCTGTGCGAGCACTGCCTGAACCCGGCCTGCGTGGCGTCCTGCCCCTCGGGCTCGATCTACAAGCGCGAGGAGGACGGCATCGTCCTCATCGACCAGGACAAGTGCCGCGGCTGGCGCATGTGCGTCTCCGGCTGCCCCTACAAGAAGATCTACTACAACTGGCAAAGCGGCAAGGCCGAAAAATGCATCTTCTGCTACCCGCGCATCGAGGCCGGCCAGCCCACCGTCTGCTCCGAAACCTGCGTGGGCCGCATCCGCTACCTGGGCGTGCTGCTGTACGACGCCGACCGCATCGAGGAAGCGGCCAGCGTGGAGCGCGACCGCGACCTCTACCAGGCGCAGCTCGACATTTTCCTGGACCCCAATGACCCCGAGGTCATCCGCCAGGCCCGCATCGACGGCATCCCCGACGCCTGGATCGAGGCTGCCCAGTCCAGCCCCGTCTACAAGATGGCCGTGGACTGGAAGGTGGCCCTGCCGCTGCACCCCGAGTACCGCACCCTGCCCATGGTCTGGTATGTGCCGCCGCTGTCGCCCATCACCTCGGCGGCGAACGCCGGGCATCTCGACAGTGTTGGCCGCAGCCCCATCAATGGCGACCTGCCCGATGTCTCGCAGCTGCGCATCCCCGTGCAGTACCTGGCCAACCTGCTCACCGCCGGCGACACCACGCCCGTGGTGCGCGCGCTGGAGCGCATGCTGGCCATGCGCGCGTACCAGCGCAGCAAGCACGTGGACCAGGAACAGAACCTGGCCGTGCTCCAGTACGCGGGACTGACGGTGGACGAGGTCGAGGACATGTACCAGACCATGGCGATCGCCAACTACGAGGACCGCTTCGTCATCCCCTCGGCCCACCGCGAATACGCCGAAAGCGCGTTCGATTTGCGCGGCGGCTGCGGCTTCTCGTTCGGCAACGGCTGCTCCGACGGCAGCACCGACGCCAGCCTGTTCGGCGGCAAGAAGCCGCGCACCATCCCCATCCGCGCGCAAATGTGAGGACTGCCGCCATGTTCAATCACAACACCTCCACCCCCGTGCGCCTGACGCTGCGCGCGCTGGCCTGCCTCATCGGCTACCCCGGCGCCGAGCTGCGCGCCCTGCTGCCGGGCCTGATCGACGCCCTGCGCCTGGAGCAATCCGTGGCGCCCGCGCGGCTGCGCGAGTTGCAGCAGCTGGCCGAGCAGCTGCAGGCCATGGACCCCTTCGAGGCCGAGGCCCGCTACGTGGACACCTTCGACCGGGGCCACCAGACCTCGCTGCACCTGTTCGAGCATGTGCACGGCGACTCGGCCGACCGGGGCCCGGCGCTGATCGACCTGCAGCAGACCTACGAGCGCGCGGGCCTGGCCTTCGAGGCCGACGAGCTGCCCGACCACCTGGCCGTGGTGCTGGAGTTCGCCTCCACCCAGCCGCCGGCCATCGCCCGTGAATTCCTGGGCGAGATGGCCCACATCCTCAACGCCCTGTTCACGGCGCTGGCGCGGCGCGACAGCCCCTACGCCAGCGTGATCGCGGCCGTGCTGGAGATCACCGGCCACAGGGCCGAGCGCGTGGAAATCCGCCCCGAGCCCGCCATGGACGAGGCCTGGGCCGAACCCGCCGCCTTCGACGGCTGCAGCAGCCAGGGCAAATCCCGCCCCGGCGCCGAGCAGCCCGTGCATTTCGTGCGCCGCACGGCGGCGCCCCAAGCCCAAGGACCCCGCCAAAGGAGCCTGACATGACCCCCTCCTGGATAGACCACCTGCTCTTCGGCCTCTACCCCTACATCTGCCTGGCCGTGTTCTTCATCGGCAGCTGGCTGCGCTTCGACCGCGACCAGTACACCTGGAAGAGCGATTCATCGCAGCTGCTGCGCAGCGGCAGCCTGCGCTGGGGCAGCAACCTGTTCCACATCGGCGTGCTGTTCCTGTTCTTCGGCCACACCGTGGGCATGCTCACGCCGCACTTCGTCTACGAGCCCTTCATGGCCGCAGGCGCCAAGCAGCTGCTGGCCATGGTCAGCGGCGGCATCGCGGGCACGCTGGGCTTCATCGGCCTCACCATCTTGCTGCACCGCCGGCTGTCGGACGTGCGCATCCGCGCCAACTCCAGGTTCAGCGACATCGCCATCCTCTGGCTGCTGTGGCTGCAGCTGCTGCTGGGTCTGGCCACCATCCCGCTGTCGGCAAAGCACATGGACGGCTCCATGATGATGGCCCTGGCCGAATGGGCGCAGCGCATCGTCACCTTCCGTGGCGGCGCGGCCCAACTGCTGGCCGATGCCGGCTGGGTGTTCAAGGCCCACATGTTCCTGGGCATGAGCATCTTCCTGGTCTTCCCCTTCACGCGCCTGGTCCACGTCTGGAGCGGCTTCGGCACCCTGGTCTACCTGCTGCGCCCCTACCAGCTGGTGCGCTCGCGCCGCCTGGGCCTGCCCGCATCAGCGGCACGCCGTGACGCCAAGCCCGGCCATTGAGGAGATCGACATGGAACATGGATGCAACGGATCGGGCGGCGGCCACTGCGGCTGCGCGTCTTCAACCCCTTCTTCTTCTTCTACTTCTTCTACTTCTTCTACTTCTTCTACTTCTTCTGCCCCGATGGGGGATCTCCCGGCGATTCCCGAAGTGCCGGCCTTCCAGCCCGTGGGCGAGGCCGGTGCCGAGGTGGCCCGCATCAACAACACGCCGCTGCACGCACCCGGACAGCGCCCGCCCGAGCGCGAACTGCGCCAGCGCGCCTGCACCGAGCTGCTGCGCCAGGCGGCCCAGCGCGAAGGCCTGCTGGGCGCCGATGATGCGGCCGGCGACGACGGCGTCATCAGCGAGCGCGCCTCCCAGGCCATAGAGCAGCTGCTGGAGCAATCGCTGCACCTGCCCGAGCCCGGCGAGGACGCCTGCCGCCGCCACTTCGATGCCAACCCCGCGCGCTTCGCCCAGGGCGAGCGCGTGCGCCTGCGCCACGTGCTGTTTGCCGTCACGCCCGGCGTGGACGTGCGCGCCCTCACCCAGCGGGCCGAGGCCCTGCTGATCGAGCTGCGCTGCGCCGACGACGGCGGCCTGCGCTTTGCCGAGGCCGCGCGCCAATGGTCCAACTGCCCCAGCGGCCAGCATGGCGGCGAACTGGGCTGGCTGGGCCGCAGCGACTGCGCACCCGAATTCGCGCGCGATGTCTTTGCCTCCCAGGAAATCGGCGTGCTGCCGCGCCTGGTGCACAGCCGCTTCGGCCTGCACGTGGTCGAGGTCTGCGCGCGCGAGGCGGGCGTTCTGCCCGACTGGCAGCAGGCGCGCCCGGCCGTCGCCCAGGCCCTGCACCAGCAGACCTGGGTGAGCGCGCTCCACCAGTACCTGCAACTGCTGGCCGGCCAGTCCGAGGTGGTGGGCGTGCGCATCGCTGCGGCCGACTCGCCGCTGGTGCAATAGCCGGGGACGTGCCCATGCCCGACGATGAACTGCTGCTGCGCCTGCGGCGCTTCCACGAGCACGCCTTCCCGCAGTACCGCGCGCAGTTCCGCACCCTGGTCGACGAGGGCCAGCACCCGACCACGCTGTTCATCGGCTGCTCGGACTCGCGCCTCGTGCCCTACCTGCTCACGGGGGCGCCGCCGGGCGAGCTGTTCCTGGTGCGCAACGTGGGCGCCTTCGTGCCGCCGTACGATGGATCGCACGGCCACCACGGCACGGCGGCGGCCATCGAATTCGCCGTGCTCAACCTGCAGGTCAGCCGCATCGTGGTCTGCGGCCACAGCCACTGCGGGGCCATCAAGGCCCTGTATGGAGAAGTCTCGCCCGAGGCGCGCAACCTGCAGCGCTGGCTGGACCTGGGCCGCGAGGCCGTGCTGCCCGTGCAGGCCGGCCCCGAGGCGCTGCGCCGCACCGAGCAGCGCGCCGTCGTGCTGCAGCTCGAACGGCTGATGGACTATCCCATGGTGCGATCGCGGGTAGAGGCCGGGCAGCTCAGCCTGCACGGATGGCACTATGTCATCGAAGACGGCGAAGTCCACGTCTTCGATGTCCAGACCGGCCGCTTTGTTGCGGCATCTCAAGCTCCGCACAGCGGCACCGGGCCGTACCCGCCCTACGTGGAGCATGATGGACAAGTGCTTGTCGACTGAGGCCCGAGCAAGTGCCAGGGACGGCGGCAGGCAAGTCAACACGGGAGCCATGCCAATGCATCGCGAAAACCTGGGCCGCGCGCAGGACGCGGCGGATCTGCAGCCCATCAGCCTCGATGTGCTGCGCGAGAAATACCTCAAGGACGGCGAGACCGGCGTGGGCGAGCTCTACGCCCGCGTGGCCCGCGCCCTGGCCTCGGTCGAGCCCGAGGCGCGCCGCGCCGAATGCGAGGCCCTGTTCCTGGCCAACCTGCAGGCCGGCGCCATAGGCGCGGGGCGCATCATGAGCGCGGCCGGCACCGACCTGCAGGCCACGCTGATCAACTGCTTCGTGCAGCCCGTGGGCGACTGCATCCAGGGCGTGGACGACGGCGGCTACCCCGGCATCTACGAAGCCCTGCGCGAAGCCGCCGAAACCATGCGCCGCGGCGGCGGCGTGGGCTACGACTTCTCGCGCATCCGCCCCCGTGGCGCCGAGGTGCGCGCCACCGCCTCGCTGGCCTCGGGCCCGTGCAGCTACATCAACGTCTTCGACCAGTCCTGCGCCACCGTGGAAAGCGCGGGCGCGCGGCGCGGCGCCCAGATGGGCGTGCTGCGCATCGACCACCCCGACGTGCTCGAATTCATCACCGCCAAGCGCACGCCGGGCCGCTGGAACAACTTCAACGTCTCGGTCGGCGTCAGCGACGCCTTCATGCAAGCCGTGGCCGAAGACCAGCCCTGGCACCTGGTGCACCGCGCCCGCCCCGGCACCGCCCTGCTGGAGCAGGGTGCCCACCAGCGCGCCGACGGCCAGTGGGTCTACCAGACCCTGCCCGCCCGCACGCTGTGGGACACCATCATGCGCTCGGCCTACGACTTCGCCGAGCCCGGCATCCTCTTCCTGGACCACATCAACGACGACAACAACCTGCGCTACTGCGAGGAGATCGCGGCGACGAATCCTTGCGGTGAAGAACCCTTGCCGCCCTACGGCTGCTGCGACCTCGGCCCCGTCATCCTCACGCGCTTCGTGAGCCATCCGTTCGGCTTCGCGGGCGAGCCTGTGTTCGACTTCGAGGCCTTCGAGCGTGCCGTGGCCGTGCAGGTGCGTGCGCTGGACAACGTGCTGGAGCTGACCTGGTGGCCGCTGCCGCAGCAGCGCGAGGAAAGCGAGGCCAAGCGGCGCATCGGCGTGGGCTTCACCGGCATGGGCAATGCGCTGGCCATGCTGCGCCTGCGCTACGACGCGCCCGAGGGCCGGGCCATGGCCGCGCGCATTGCCGAGCGCATGCGCGATGCGGCCTACGGCGCCTCGGTGGAGCTGGCGCGCGAGAAGGGGGCCTTCCCCAAGTTCGACGCCGATGGCTACCTGGCCGAAGGCACCTTCGCCAGCCGCCTGCCCGAGGCGCTGCGCCAGCGCATACGCACGCACGGCATACGCAACAGCCACCTGCTGTCCATCGCGCCCACGGGCACGGTCAGCCTGGCCTTTGCCGACAACGCCTCCAACGGCATAGAGCCGCCGTTCTCCTGGACCTACAAGCGCAAGAAACGCACGGCCGATGGCGGCAGCGCCGAGTACGCGGTCGAGGACCATGCCTGGCGCCTGTACCGCTCGCTGGGCGGCGACGTGCAGCAGCTGCCCGACTACTTCGTCAGCGCGCTGCAGATGCCTGCGGCCGGCCACATCGCCATGATGCAGGCCGTGCAACCCTTCGTGGACACGGCGATCTCCAAGACCGTCAACGTGGCCGCCGACTATCCCTACGAGGACTTCAAGGACCTGTACCGCCAGGCCTGGAAGGCCGGCCTCAAGGGCCTGGCCACCTACCGGCCCAACACCATCCTGGGCGCCGTGCTCGAGACCCATGCGCCCGAATCTGCTGAAAAGCCGGCCTCCCCCGCGCCGGCAGGGGTAGCGGCTTCCGCACCCGACCCGCTGCGCACCGTGATAGAAAGCCGCCCCCAGGGCGCGCTGGACGCCGTGGCCGAGAAGATCGAATACTGGACCCAGCAAGGTCCCAAGCGCCTGTACCTGGTCGTCTCCTTCCTGCCCGTGGTCCTGCCCGATGGCCGCACGGTGGACCGCGCCATCGAATTCTTCATGCCCGTGGGCCAGAGCGGCGAGTCCCAGCAATGGGTGACCTCCAGCATGCGCCTGCTGTCACTGGCTGCGCGCGGCGGCTTCCTGGAGCGCGCCCTCAGCGACATGCGCAAGGTGGCCTGGGACCGGGGTCCCGTGCGCCTGGGCACCCACCAGCGCGACGACGGCACGCGCGTGCCCATGTGGCACGACTCCGAGGTGGCCGCCATCGCCTATGCGGTGCAGAACATCCTGGCCCGGCGCGGCAGCGGCGCACCGCCCGCGCCATCGCCGCTGCCCGAGCCCGAAGCTCTGGCCACCGACCCCATGGTCATGGCCGGCCGCAAATGCGAGGAATGCGGCGCCCATGCCGTGATCCGCAAGGACGGCTGCGAGTACTGCACGGCCTGCGGCCATCTGGGGAGCTGTGGGTGAAAGTTACCGGGTCCCCGCGCCCGCAGGGCGATGCCGTGCCCGGCTGGCGCGCGCCCGGCACGGGCTTCGACCAGCCCTTCGAGATGCTCGAAGCCTGCCACGAGCGCGTGCTGCGCATGCTGGCGCTGCTGGACCGGCTGCGTGTGCATCTCCAGACCAAAGGTTGCGACGACAGCGCACGCCAGGCGGCGCGCGACATCCTGCGCTACTTCGACCAGGCGGCGCCGCTGCACCATGAGGACGAGGAGCTGCATGTCTTCCCCCCGCTGCTGGAGCAGGGCGATGCGCAGACCGTGGCCCTGGTGCAGCGCCTGCAGCGCGAGCACGGCCTGATGAGCGCCGACTGGGCGCTGGCGCGCCAGCCGCTGCTGGACATGGCCGAGGGGCGTTGCCAGGGCTTTGGCGCGGCTGACGAGGCGGTGTTCGAACGCTTCGCGGCCTGCTATGCCAGCCATGTCGAGAATGAAGAGCGGCTGGCCTACCCGCAGGCGCGCGGCCTGCTGCCAGAGGCAACGCAGGCGGCCATGGGCCGTGAGATGGCCGTGCGCCGGGGCGCGGACCTGTCACGGAGATAGCGCCGCCGGCAGCGCGCGGGAGCCGGCGCGGCGATACTCGCAGGCTTTGAACCTGTCCCGCCTCGCCTGCCATGCCCGAGCGCCGCCCCATTTTCCTGCTTCGCATCGCACTGACCCTGCTGGGCGCCTTTGCCGCCGCCCAGCTGTGCCTGTGGCTGCGCACGCCGCTGCCCTGGATGCTGGGGCCGCTGATCGCCACTTCGCTGGCCTCCATCCTGGGCGCGCCCACGGCCAGTGCGGGCCGGCTGCGCAACGGCGGGCAGTGGATCATCGGCGCCTCGCTGGGCCTGTATTTCACGCCGGCCGTGGTGCAGTTGATCGCGGGGCTGTGGTGGGCGATTGCCGTGGCCATCGTCTGGGCGCTGCTGCTGGGCTGGGGCTTCGGCGCCTGGCTGTACCGCGTGCATGCGCCGCGCATGCCGCAGATACCGGCTGGCGAGATGCGCGCCACCACCTACTTCGCGGGCGCCATTGGCGCGGCCTCTGAAATGACGCTGCTGGCCGAGCGCGAGAACGCGCGCACCGACCTGGTGGCGGCCAGCCACAGCCTGCGCCTGGTCATCGTCACCGTGAGCATTCCGTTTGCGCTGCAGTGGAGCGGCCTGCATGGGCTGGAGGGGCTGACGCCGCCCAGCATCCGCATCGTCGAATGGCCGGGGCTGGCGCTGCTGGCCGTGCTCACGGGCCTGGGCGCCTGGGCCATGGACCGGCTCAAGCGGGCCAACCCCTGGTTCCTGGGCGCGCTGCTGGTGTCCATGCTGCTGACCATGTGCGGCCAGGAACTGTCGGCCGTGCCCCAGGCCCTGGTCAATGCGGCGCAGCTGGTGATCGGCATCAGCCTGGGCGTGCGCTTCAAGCGCGAATTCCTGCACACCGCGCCGCGCTGGCTGGGCTCCGTGGCCGTGGGCACCGTGGGGCTCATGGCGATCTGCGCGGGCTTTGCCTGGCTGCTGCACCTGGCCGTGGACCTGCCCTGGGTCACGCTGCTGCTGGGCACCTCGCCGGGCGGCATCACCGAGATGGCCATCACCGCCAAGGTGCTGCAACTGGGCGTGCCCGTGGTCACGGCCTTCCAGGTCTGCCGGTTGATCGCCGTGCTGCTGCTGGTGGCGCCGCTGTTCCGCTGGGTGGAGGCGCGCGGGCCGGCCGCGTCGCGCACGGCCTAGGACCCACCTCACCACAGCCCACTGTCGCTGGTAGACACCGCAATCGCACCACCGGCCAGCGCCTGCTGGACCTGCTCCTGGCTGCAGACGAAGCCCGAGGCCACCAGGGGCGGCAGGATGCGGCGCTCGGCCTCGGTGATGTGGGCCAGCATGGGGGCGGGCATGATCTGCACGAGGTTGGGGTCGCTCTGCTCCACGGCCTTGATGCTGCGCGGCCAGGTGGAGCGGTCGGTGACGAAGACCTTTTGCATGGTCAGCAGCCCGGCCTTGTTGGCGCGCTGGATGGTGGCCACGCGCGTGGACAGCAGGCTGCTGGCGCCCAGGTCCACAAGGTAGTCCACGCCGCCCTTGTCGGGCGAGATGCCGTCGCAGCTGTCGATGTTGACGATGGCGATCTTGCCCGCCCCGGTGATGGTGGAGATCACCGAGCGCAGGCGGCGCAGTTCGATGTTGGCGACGATGGCGACTTCGGCCTGGCTGGCCAGCAGCGCGTCCATCTGCTCGGCCCCGTACAGGGTGGCGATGACGGGGCGGCGCGCCAGCCGCGCGCCCAGGGAGTTGTCCGGGCGGCCCATGTCAGAGGTCCAGCCCCAGCTTGCCGGGGTTGAGCAGGTTCTTGGGGTCGAGCATGCGCTTGGTGGCCTCCAGCAGGGCAAAGGCCGGGCCCAGCGATTGCCGCATGTAGGGCGCGCGCAGCAGGCCCACGCCGTGGTGGTGGCTGAGCGTGGCGCCGTGGCGCAGCAGCACGGCGTTGGCCGCGTCCCAGGCCGCGCGGTACCACTGGGCGCGCTGGTCCACGGCCACCTCGCCGCGCAGCGAAAAGTACAGGCAGGCGCCATCCACATAGGCATGCGACTGGTGGGCCGAGCCGGCCAGGGTGCCGGGGATGGCCTGCAGGGCGGCGACCACTTCCTCGTAGATGGCCGGCAGGTCTTTCCAGGGGCCGCACATCTCCAGCGTGTCGGCGACGAAGCCCGGGCCTTTCTTGAAGCCCTCGGCGCTCTTGCCGGTCAGGTAGCGCGTGTCCAGCCAGCGCTCCAGGGTGGCGGCGCCGTCCAGCCGTTCACCCAAAGGTGCACACACGCGTTCGCAGATGGCCATGACGGCATTGACGATCTCGGGCGCACCTTCGTCGGCGATCAGCAGCACGTTGAGGTCGCTGCGGCCGAATTGCACGCCGCTTTCCAGCGCGTCGTACAGCCGCAGCGCGGCGGGGTTGGCGCCTTGCTGCAGGATCTGGCGGCAGGCCTCCAGGCCCTGGGCAAAGCTGGCGAAGCCATAGGCGATGGCGCGGCCGTGGTCGGGCAGGCGGTGCAGCTTGAAGCGGATGCGCACGATCACGCCCAGCGTGCCTTCCGAGCCGATGAACAGCTGCTGCAGGTCCGGCCCGATGGCCGCGCGCGCATAGCCACCCACGGTGACGAGGCGGCCATCGGCCAGCACCACGTCCATGCCGTGGACCATGTCCTCGATCTTTCCGTAGCGCGTGGACAACTGGCCCGCGCCCCGGCAGGCCACCCAGCCGCCCACGGTGCTGATGCCGAAGGACGAGGGCCAGTGGCCCATGGTCATGCCGTGGCGGCGCTGGATGGTTTCCTCGAACACGTCGCCGAACATGCCGGCCTCGACCTCGACGATCTGGCTTTGCTCGTCCATGGCGATGAAGCGATTGAGTTCGCACAGGTCCAGCACGATGCCGCCGCGCAGGGGCAGGGCCGCGCCCGTGACGTTGCTGCGCCCGGCCGAGACGGTGACGGGAATGGCGTGCGCATCGGCAATGCGCATCACGGCCTGCACCTGCTCCACGGTGGATGCATGGGCGATGACGGCCTGCGGCGTGGCCGGGTGGCCCGAGGTCTCGGCCACCATGGTGCGTGCCCACCAGTCGCGCGTGCCGGCAACGATGTCGGCGCGCTCGGTCTGCACGCGGTCGCAGGCGGCGCGCAGCGCGGCGAGCGCGGCCTCGGGCACGGCCACGGGCTCGTGCTGCAGGCCGCAGGCAGGACCTTCGGAGGCAGGGCGGTCGGCTGTGGGTGCGGCCTGCGCCGCCCAGCCTGGGGTCGTGGGGGCGCCCACCACGTAGTTGCGGCGGTTGTAGCCGCGGGCGATTGCGTCTTTGCTCAGCATTGGATGTCTCCCATCAAAATCTGTTTTTCGCGCTCCACGGTGCGGCGGTAGTCGTGGACCTGTTGCGCCACCTGCGCGGGTGTCAGTCCCAGTTCATCGGCCAGGATGTCGCCCACGCGCTGCGCGGCGTGGGCCGAGGCATCGCGCGCCATGAGGCGGGCGCGCAGGCGGCGCGAGAGCACGTCGTCCACGCTGGCCGCCATTTCGTGGCGCACGGCATAGAGGACCTCGGCCTCGGTATGGGGCAGGCCCTGCACGATGGGCCGGGCCAGTTCGGGGCGTGCGGCCAGCAGGTCGCTGACGAAGCGCGCCTCCGTGCCGTAGCGCTCGCCCAGGTGGGCCGAGAGGCCGCCCGTGGCCGTGATGGCCTGGGCGTCGTAGCCGGCCGCGCCCAGCACAAAGGCCGAGGTGGTGGTGCAGCGCGTGCGCCGGCCCAGCAGCTTTTCCACGGCGTCCACGGTCTGCTCGGCCATGTGGCGCGAGGTGGTGAGCTTTCCGCCCACGATGGTGACCAGGCCGTCGGCCGCCACATGGATTTCGTGGTTGCGCTTCATCTCCACGGTCTTGCCGCCGGGCGGGCCGACCAGGGGGCGGCAGCCAGCGATGGAGCCGACCACGTCCTCGGGCGACAGGTCCACCTTGAGCGCCGATCGGGCGCCTTCGAGCAGGAAGTCCAGCTCGGTGCGCGTGCAGTGCACGTCGTCCAGGCCGCCTGCGTAGTCCTCGTCGGTGGTGCCCAGGTAGGAGACATCGCCCCAGCGCGTGATGGTGGCGCGCCGGCTGCGGCCCGGCACGGGAATGGTGACGGTGCAGTCGTTGCGTATGCGCAGCCAGGGAATGGCCACGTGCACGCCCTTGGCGGGGCGCACGTGCAGCCGGGGCTCCTGGCCGGGCTTGCGGCCATCCCAGTCGCGCAGCCACACGCCCGTGGCCATGACCACGCTGCGCGCGCGCACCGTGATCTCGCGGCCATCGGCCTGGACGATGGCGCCATCCACGCGGCCGTGGGCGTTGCGCGTGACGGCGGTGGCCTGGCAGTGGTTGAGCACGGCCGCGCCATGGAAGGCCGCCGTGCGCGCCACGGCCAGCGTGAGCCGCGCATCGTCCACGCGCGCGTCGAAGTACATGTAGCCGCCCAGGAGCTGCTCTTCGCGAAAGCTCGGGCAGTGCGACAGCACCTCGGCCTTGCCGAGCTTGCGGTGCAGGATGCCTTCGCGCCAGCCGCCGGCCAGGTCATAGGTCCACAGCAGGCTGCCGAAGGCCTTGGCCAGCCGGGCGTCGAAGACGCCGTCGCGCTCCATCACGGGAAACAGGAAGGGCAGGCGCTGCACCAGGTGCCGCGCATTGCGGCGCAGGCGCTGGCGCTCCAGCAGCGAGTGCCGCACCAGTCCCAGGTTGCCCTGCTCGATGTAGCGCAGGCCGCCGTGCACCATCTTGGAGGACTTGGACGAGGTGCCCGAGGCGAAGTCGTCCTTCTCCACCAGCGCCACGCGCAGGCCGCGCAGGCTGGCGTCCAGCGCCGCATAGGCGCCCGTGATGCCTCCGCCGATGACCAGCAGGTCGAAGGCCTCGTCACCCAGCCGCGCGAGCTGGTCCGCGCGCTGCAGCTGCAGCGGCGCGGTCTGGGTCAGTGCGGCGCTGTCCCTGCGCTCCTTGCCAAAGGGCCATTGCATCATGCGCAGCCCTCCAGGGCGGCGCTGCGGCCGGGGGCCCGGGCGCGGGCCAGTTCGTCGCCCACGCGGGCGCGCCAGATGCGGCGGCGCTCGCCGCGCTCGTCGGCGGCCATGCGCGGGGTGAAGACCGCTTCGGTGCGCAGCGTGGCGCAGGCCTGTTCCAGCCCGTCCCACAGCAGGCCTGCGCTGCCGGCCATGAAGGCGATGCCGCGCAGGCTGGCCTTGTCGGTATCGGCCAGGCGGCGCACGGGCAGGCCGCCCAGGTCGGCCTGGATCTGCAGCAGCGCATCGCTGCCCGACAGGCCGCCGCCCACCAGCAGCTCTCCCACCTCGGTGCCCGAGGCCGCCTCGTCCGCCTGCACGCAGGAGGCCACGGAATGCGCAATGCCTTCGAGGATGGAGCGCGCCAGCTGCGGCCGCGAGGTGGCCATGGACACGCCCGAGATCGAGGCCCGCGCGCCCGGCTCCATGGCCGGCAGGCGCAGGCCGGTGAGCGCGGGGATGAAGACCAGGTCGGCCGGCGTCTCGGCCTCGCCCGCCAGGGTGCTGATCTGCTGCGGGTTGTCGAACCACTGCAGCTTCTCGCAGATCCAGTTGAGCGCCGAGCCCGTGGTGGGCACATAGGTCTCGATGGCATAGCGCGAGACACCGCCCATGCGCCGTGCCGTCATGGTCAGCGAGCTTTCATGGGCCGCGTCATGCGCGGGCAGCTTTGTTCCCGTGAGCACATCGACGAAGCTGCCCGTGCCATGCACGCACAGCGCCTGGCCCCGCTCCAGGCATCCCAGGCCCACGGCGGCCGCGTGCTGGTCGCCTGCGCAGGCCAGGATGGGCACGGCCAGGCCCAGCAGCTCGGTGCGCGTGCGGCCGAAGTCCTGCACGTCTTCGCACAGGCGGGGCAGCAGTTCGGCGGGAAACTCCAGCGCGTCCAGCCAGTCCTGCAGATAACGGTGATCGCCCAATGCATAGGCGTTGCCCGAGGTCACATTGGTGGGCGTGGTGACCACGGCGCGCGCATCCGACAGATGCCACAGCAGCCAGGAGTCGATGGTGCCGAAGGCCAGGCGGCGCTGCTGCCAGGCACGGGCCACGGCCGCATCCTCACGCAGCTTGCGCGCAGCCCACAGGTAGGGCGAACGCACGCCCACGGGCCGGCCCGCGTGGCGGATCAGCCGGGCATCCCAGTCGCCGGCCAGCAGGGCCAGTTCGTCGCGGTGGCGCGAGTCTTGCCAGACCATGATGGGCGCCAGCGACCGGCCCGTGGCCGTGTCCCAGAGCACGGCCGAGCAGCGCTGGTTGGCAATGGCCAGGGCCACGATCTGCTGGCCGCAGCCCTGTGCGCGGGCGATGGCGCGGCGGCACACGTCCAGCGTGCGCTCCAGCAGCAGGTCGGCGTCCTGCTCGACCACGCCGGGGCGCGGGCAGTGGATTTCCAGCGGCAGATAGTCCTGGGCGGACACCTGCCCGTCGCGTCCCACGACGGCGGCGCGCGTGCCCGAGGTGCCTTCGTCTATGCAAAGGATCACGGCTTCATGGTGCATGGGGTGGTCTCTTTCAGGCGGTGGTTTGAGCGACCTTGGCGGGCGGGGCGGCGTCGTCCGCGAACTGGGGCGCGCCGGGCTCGTCGTCGGGGTTCACGGTGGTGCGCGTGGGGTCCCAGCGGATGGAAAAGCAGACGATGCTGGCCAGCAGCGGCACCACGGACAGGATGAGGAAGGTGTTCTCCAGCCCGTACTGCTGGCGGAACAGCGGGAACACCAGCAGCCCCAGCGCCGCGCCCATGGCGCCCAACGCGCCGATCACGCCGTTGGCGCCCGCGCGCAGCTCGCTGCGGAACGACAGGGTGGACAGGCTCTTGCCGTTGGCGCCTGGCCCGCCCGAGTGAAAGAGGATGA
The DNA here is from genome assembly GCF_020523835.1 of Delftia sp. Lp-1. Lineage (NCBI taxonomy): Bacteria > Pseudomonadati > Pseudomonadota > Betaproteobacteria > Burkholderiales > Comamonadaceae > Delftia > Delftia sp. Lp-1. Next base: position 530,199 of record NZ_JAJALJ010000003.1, read on the forward strand.
ACAGCGAGGGCACGGCCACGGCCAGCCAGATGGGCATACGGCCGTTGAACAGGCCCAGCACCAGCAGCATCAGGAACACCAGCGCAAAGCCGAAGGCCGAGGCTCGCCGCAGGCCCAGCCTGCGCCCGATGACGGGCGACAGGAAGCCGCCGACGATGCCGAACACGTTGAACACCAGCGCGCCCAGCGTGGCCTCGCGGAAGTCCTTGCCGAACAGCGAGGCGCTGATCAGCGGCAGGTACCAGCCCACGGCGAAGTACTGGATGGACTGGCCTATCTGCACCGTGGCCGCCAGCAGCGTGCGCGGCAGGTAGATGCCGCGAAAGATCAGCAGCACATTGGCCAGGCCGCGCCGGGCCGGGTTGAGCACGGGCAGGCGCTCGGCAAGGGGCGCTGCCCTGAAGGTCTGGCCATAGATGCGCGTCATGGCGCGGGCCGCGTCATCAAGCCGCTCCTTGCGTGCCAGCCAGGTGGGGCTTTCCACCAGCAGCGCGGCCTGCATGCCCAGGATGAACACGCCGAACACGGCCGTGGCCGCGACCGAGTAGCGCCACAGCGAATCGCCCACGTCCCAGGAGTGGAACCACAGCGCCAGCACCAGGTTGCTGCACACGGCCATGTACCACATGCCCTGCCAGACATTGAGCCGGCTCTTGAGGCGGGCGGGCGTGAACTCGGCCAGCACCGCCATGGCGATGGCGAAGTCGATGCCATAGGCCGCACCCACGAAGAAGCGGCCGAAGAGGATGGTGGCGTAGTCCGGCGCCATGCTGACCAGCAGCGCACCGGCCACGGCCAGCACCTTGGCGATGACCAGCGGGCGCATGCGGCCCCAGCGGTCGGCCATCCAGCCGCCGATGGGGTTGAAGGCGATGGACACCCAGGAGGCCAGCGACGTCATCCAGGCCACCTCGGCCGGCGTGAGCTGCTGGTCGCGCGTCATGGGCCCCAGGCCCACGCTGAGCGCGGAGTTGGAAAAGGCGTCGAGGAAAAGGCCGCCGAGTGCCAGCCACCAGATGGTGCCGGCGCGGCCTGAAATGCCCTGGCGTGCGTCGATGTACGAGATGACATCCTGAACGCCACGAATGCTGTGGCCTGTGGTTTGCATCGCTGCCTCCTGGTTGTCTGCAAGAGGCCGGCGCACACCACACAGGCGTGACAAGACCATCTCACAGATGGTCTTCAAATCTTGAACCTGTGCCCGGGATTCTAGGAAAGAGCAGGGGTTGCGCAGTATCGGTAGAAGCACCAGGGCGAAGGCGCCGGGCTATCAGGCGCGCTAATAGCAGGCGGCAGGCAGGGCCGGCAAGCATTGGTTTTTCCTGTGGCGCGAACGCTGCGCGTGTTTCACTCTGTTTCTTGAGCGATAGAAAAAGACAATAGGATTTTTCGATTAATTGTCTAAACAGATGAAATAGAGGGAGGGAACCCATGATGTCAATCAGACGATGGGCAAGGCTGTTGCTGTGTGCCAGCATGCTTTTGCTGGGCAGTCAGGCAATGGCGCAGAAGATGTTGATGCTGACCACGGACGCGGGCGGGGTGAACTCTTCCGTCGAGGAGTCCGAGTTCACCAATATGAGAACGGAATTCTCCAACGTGGTGGGCGCAGCCAACGTGACACGGGTGTCCACTCTGTTCACAGCCAATGGCATCAGCGCAGCCACCTTCAACCCGCCCGGCGGGCCCTACGACATGGTGGTGGTCGCCAGCCACTATCGGGCCATCCATCCCACGAACTGGGCAGTCCTGTCACAGGCCGTGGCCAATCGCTGGGCCAACAGCGTGCTGTTCTTCGTCGATGGCTATGACGACACGCTGACCAACGACGTGCAGATGCTGGAGCTGCTCAATGCCAATACCGGGCGGAATTTCACATTGGGCACGAAGGTGGGAGTCTTTCAGAGCTATCCGCTGAATGCCAACTCTGCCTATTCGGGCTCGTTCACCAGTCTCGACCCGGTCTACGGTGGATTTTTCGACTACATCAACAACGTCCCCGGAGAAAACGTTCTGTACCTGGCGAACGGAACACCCGTTGCCGGCTTCCCGCCTGCGGGCTCCACCGCCCTGGTCAATGGCGTCTACGCCTTGCTGGTGCCCGTCGCCCAGTCCAACAATGGCCAGGGCGCCTGCGTCTTTGCCACCGTGGATGTGTCCAGCTTCCGAGATGCGGACATGACCCTCGCCCGCAACGGCGGCAAGATCGCGCAGGCCTTTGTGCGCGCCGTGACTGATCCGGGTGGTGCCTGCGGCCTGCCCACGGTGACCAAGCGCTTTGACAAGACCGATGTGCTGCTGGGCGGCGCCGGCAACACGGCGCAGCTGACCATCGAATTCCAGAATGCCACGCTGCAGGACGTGGCCCATGCCAAGGTCACCGATGCCCTGCCCAGCCCCCTGCTGATCGGCAGCGGCCCCGTCACTCATACCTGCACGGGCGGCACGCTGACCGCGACTGCGGGCTCCAGCACGGTCAATCTGGATGACTTCGGTATTCCCCACACCACGGGCTGCTCCATCACCGTGCCCGTGGTCTGGCCCAATGACGCGGCAGGCCGCGCAGCCTGCGCGGACCCTGTGGCACGCACCGTGACCAACATCATCCGGCCCGGTGTGGACTTCACACCCGCAGGTTTGGGCAACAACGCCACGGCCACGCTGACCTGCCAGCCCGGCACGCTGGCCGTGGGCAAGACGGTGGCCTGGGCCGCAGGCAGTCAGGCCACGGATCTGACGGGCAGCAGCTTCCCCGTCAGCGTTTCCTGCACAGGAACGGACGGCATTGTGGTGCCGAGCATTGCCACCAGCGTGACGCTGAGCACGCCCACGGCGGGCGCCGTCTCTGTCACGCCCGTCATCTCCAGCGGCAGCTGCACGGTGACCGAAACCTCCCGCCCAGCGGCACCGGCCAATCACCAGTGGGTGGAGGTCAGCCCGCCCAGCGGCACCGTGGCCTTGCTGGCGCCACCTGGCAGTCCTGCCGTGGCCTTGACCAACACGCTGGCGCGCAGCGCCGCATCGATTGCGCTCACCAAGACCGTGGCGGGCGGCCCTGCAGCGGGCGTAACCGGCAACTTCGACTTCACTGCGAGCTGCGGCGTGGACGGCAACTACACCGGCGCCGTGGCGCTGAGCAATGCCTCGTCGGGAACGGGCGGCATCGCCGGTGTTCCGCAAGGCGCGAGCTGCGTGGTCACCGAGAACACGCCTTTGCCTACCGCGCCGGTCAACTACAGCTGGGGCGTCATGCCCGCTGCCGTGCCGGTGACGGTGGTGGCTTCCGGCAATGCGGCCGCTTTCACCAATACCCTGGTGCGCAGCACCGCTGCCATCAGCCTGACCAAGAACGTCACGGGCGCGCCTGCAGGCGGCGTGAGCGGCAGCTTTGCCTTCACGGCCAGCTGTGGTGCGAGTGGCAGTTTCACGGGGACCGTGGTGCTGGCCAATGCGACCACGGGCACAGGCACCATCACCAACGTGCCCCAAGGCGTGAGTTGCTCGGTCAGCGAAAGCACCACGCTGCCCTCGGCACCCGCAGGCCTGGCGTGGGGCAGGATGCCGGCGGCCGTCACGCTGACGGTGGCGGCCACGGGCAACGCAGCGGCTTTCACCAACGAGCTGACGGCGGCGGCTGGCAATGTGGCAGCCATCCCCACGTTGAGCCAGTGGGCGCTGATGATGCTGGCCCTGATGCTGGCCGGGATGGCGGCACTTTCGATCAGGGCTGCGTCCAGGGATTGACGGTGGAATGGGGCTGGGTCCGCCCAGCCCAAAGCCCAATGAAAAAGCCGGAAATGCTCATCGCATTCCCGGCTTTCTTATGGGTTGGAGGGAGGTGAAAAGCGCGGCGTCAGTGGACCACGACAGGCTGCTGGGCCAGGCCGGCGTAGCGATCCAGCGCGTCTTCCACCTCTTCCTCGGTGGGGGCGTCGAGCTGCCAGGCAATGATCTGCTTTTGGAACATCTCGGCCCAGGAACCGTCCAGGTAGACCTCCTTGCCCGAGCGCTTGTCCACGATCTCGAAGCCGTGGCGTGGCAGTTGGCGGGCGGTATCGACTGCCTCATTGCCAGCCGTTGCATCCGGATCCATGTCGGGACGCAGATGGAGCACCACAAAAGATTCGGAGTCGTAAAGCATTTGCATGGTGTTCCCTTTCTGGCCCGTTGCCGGGCGTCGCACAGCCTACATGGCTGCGAAGCGCCGGATTTCAAGAACCGTGGGGGTCCCGATCTATCACAGGCACTTGCATGCAGTATTCCACGGATTGGCATGCGCGGCGGCGTGCGCCGCAGGCCGCGCTGTGGTAGGCGGGCGGCAGCGGTGCCTGCAAGTGCCGGCCTACCCGCGATCAGGGTGCCTGGCGGCCCTTGAGCTGCAGGTCGGCGAAGTCGCCGTTGTCCTGCGCCAGCCGGATGCGCACGGGCAGGTATTGCATGGACGGCGCCAGCCACAGCGAGGCCTGCTGGTCATCGCCTGCCGCCGCGATCTTGTCCAGCCGCAGCGCCTGCGTGCTGCCCGAGGGAAGGTCCAGCGTTTCGGTCTCGCCCACGCGGAAGGTCCAGCGGTCGGCGCGCCGCGCGCTGACGGTGATGAAGCTGATCTGCGTGCCCGCCGGGTAGCGCTGCGGCGCAGCCGCCAGCAGGGCCGACAGTTGCAGGAACACGCTGAGCCGGTCCTGCGCGCCGGGCGCGATGGCGGCATCGGGCGCGCCCGTGCTGAAGTGCGCCAGGTTCTGGTCGAACGCCAGTTGCGCCGATTGCTCCTTGCGTGCCTTGTCGTTGAAGCGGCTGGGCTCCAGTCCCCTGTCGGTGATGCGGCCCTCGCTGGTCTGCGAGCGCGAGCCCAGCAGGAACAGGCTGACTTCCTGGCTGGCCTGGTATTGGCCGTTGGCATGGCGCCAGACCAGCTCGGCACTGGCCGAGTAGTTGAAGCGCTTGGCCTGGCCGGTGACGGCGAACGACAGCCGCGCGGGATCGGGCAGTTGCACGGGAACGGGGGCGTCGGAGGCCAGCGGCGTGCCGTCGGGCGAGGTGATGGCCATGCCCTGGGCCGGGCCGGCCGAGGGAGTGGGTGGTGTTTCGGGTTCGGGCCTGGGAGCAGGCGGCGCCGGCGGCGTGGCCGGGGTTGCCCCGCTGCCGGCATCGGCGGTTTCAGAGGCTTCCGATGCGGCAGGCTCCGGCGCTGCGGCCATCGGCAAGGGTTCGACGGTTTCGCGGATGGGCGTGTCCAGCGGCTCGGGCGCGGGTGCGGTGGGCGCCGCGGGTGCCGGGCGCTGGACCTTGGGGCGAGGCTGCTGCGGCTTGGGCGCAGGCGCCTTCGGTGCGGGTACGGGCGCTGCAGGCGGGGGGGCGGGTGGCTCGGGCAGGGACAGCGCCCGCGTCTGCATGGCCGCCACCTCGGTGTGTGGCGCCGATACCTGGCTCCACAGCGGCAGGCCCAGCAGGGCCAGCGCGTGCACGCCCAGCACCACGGCGGTGAGGGCGGGCAGGGCGCGCTGGCGCAGGTGCATTTCAGGCATTCCAGCCCAGGTCCTGGGACAGCTGGACGCAGGCCTCGCGCAGGGGCGCATCGATGGCGCCGCCGTATTCGGGGTCGAAGGTGGCAATCGAGCCCAGCGTGGTCAGGCCCAGCACGATATGGCCCGAGGAGTCGAAGACCGGCGTGCAAAAGGCCACGATGCCGGGCAGCACGGTATCGACCACGCGGGCGGTGCCGCGCTCGCGCACCTCGGCCAGCATGGCGTCTATGGCCTCGGGGGTGAGCGGCAGGTCCTTGCGCTGGATGCGGCGGGCCTTGTCCACTTCGGGCTCCAGCAGCGGGGCCGTGACCTCGCGCGGCAGCCAGGCCGCGAAGCAGCGCCCGGTGGCCGAGGCCAGCATGGGCATGACATCGCCCAGGCGCAGGTTGGCGGTGACCGACTGGGCGCTTTCCTCCCAGTGCACGATGGTCGGCCCGTGGTTGCCCCAGACGGCGATGGCCGCCGTGTGGTGGATGCGCTCCATGAGCGCGGGCATGCGTTCGCGCGCCAGCCGCACGGGGTCCAGCCGGGCCAGAGAGGCCAGGCCCAGCTTGAGCGAGGCCGGGCCCAGGTCGTAGCGGGAGGTGCGCGCGTCCTGGGTGACCAGGCCGATGCGCTGGAAGCTCACGAGGTAGCGGTGCGCCTTGGCGGCGCTCATGCCGGCGTCGGACGCCAGGTCCTTGAGCATCTGCGGGCCCCGGGCGCGCGTCAGCGCCTCCAGCAATGTAAAACCGACCTCGACCGATTGAATCCCTGCGCGTTCCTTGTCCATTGCAATAGAATTTGGTTTTGTTTAGTTAAATCAATTTAACTTATCGTAATTCGTGGCTGCGTCGCCATGGGTATCCAGGCCGCTGCCCGGATGCCGTGGCGCGCGGCGGCGGCACGGGGGAGCAGCATGAAACTTGCCACATACAAGGACGGATCGCGGGACGGGCAACTGGTCGTGGTGTCACGCGACCTGAGCCAGGCCCATTATGCGACCGGCATAGCGAGCCGCCTGCAGCAGGTGCTCGACGACTGGAGCTACATGGCGCCCCAGCTGCAGGACCTGTACCACCTGCTCAACAGCGGCAAGGCGGTCCATGCCTTTGCCTTCGATCCGCGCCAGTGCATGGCGCCGCTGCCGCGCGCCTACCAGTGGGCCGATGGCTCGGCCTACATCAACCATGTGGAGCTGGTGCGCCAGGCGCGCGGCGCCGAGGTGCCCGCCAATTTCTACACCGACCCGCTGATGTACCAGGGCGGCAGCGACGATTTCCTGGGCCCCTGCGACGATGTGGTGGTGCCCAGCGAGTCCATGGGCATCGACTTCGAGGCCGAGATCGCCGTCATCACCGCCGACGTGCCCATGGGCGCCACGCCCGAGCGTGCGCTGGGCGGCGTGCGCCTGGTCATGCTGGCCAACGACGTGAGCCTGCGCAACCTGATCCCCAATGAGCTGTCCAAGGGCTTCGGCTTCTTCCAGTCCAAGCCCGCCACCTCCTTCAGCCCCGTGGCCGTTACGCTGGACGAGCTGGGCGACGCCTGGAAGGGCGGCCGCCTGCACCTGACGCTGCAGTCCACCTGGAACGGCCGCAAGGTCGGCATGTGCGATGCGGGCGAGGACATGAGCTTTCACTTCGGCCAGCTCATCGCCCATATCTGCAAGACGCGCAATGTGCGAGCCGGCTCCATCGTGGGCAGCGGCACCGTGAGCAACAAGGGCGTGGAAAGCGGCAAGGGCAAGAACCGGCGCATGGAGTGGCCCAAGGGCTACAGCTGCATCGCAGAGAAGCGCTGCATAGAGACCATCCAGGACGGCGCGCCCAAGACCGAGTTCATGCGCTTTGGCGACACCATCCGCATCGAGATGAAGGGCAAGGACGGCCAGAGCATCTTCGGCGCCATCGACCAGAACATCGTCGAGCCTGCCGAATGAGCCGCGTCTGCGCACCCTGGTGGCGCCTGGCGGGCAGGTCGCTGCGCGCCGGCCTGGCCGCGCTGGCGCTGTCGCCGTTGGCCGCGGCATTCGCGGCGCCCCCGGCCGCGGACCCCGTCACCTGCCCGCCCGAGGCGCGCATGCCCGGCCCGGACGAGATCCGCGCCATGCAGCGCAAGGCGCAGGACCGTGGACTGCTGTGGCGCATCGAGCACCGGGGCCGCACCAGCTGGCTCTACGGGACCATGCACGCGGCCAAGCTCGACTGGAGCGTGCCCGGCCCCACGGTGGCGGACGCGCTGCGCGCCGCCGACAGCCTGGCGCTGGAGCTGAACATCCTCGATCCCGATGTCATGAAGGTCTTGTTCGCAGGCATGCAGGCGCGGCCCGATGCGCCGCCGCTGCGCGGCGATCTCCAGCGCCGGCTTGAGGAGCAGCGGCGCCTGGCCTGCGCCGGCCCCGAGCTGGCCGTGCTGCGCCCCGACGCCCAGGTGATCTCCCTGTTGTCGCTGGCCGGCCGCAGCGAGGGGCTGGACGCGTCCTATGGCATCGATTTTTCGCTGGCCGGCGTGGCGCTGGCCCTGGGCAAGCCCGTGCTGTCGCTGGAGACGCCCGAGCTGCAACTGCGCGAGCTGGTCTCGGACGACCCCGCGCGCGTGGCCGAGACGGTGGAGTCCGGCCTGCGCCAGCTGGAAAGCGGCATCGCCTCCCAGAAGCTGGGACTGATCGCACGCGTCTGGGCCGATGGCCGCATCCACCTGCTGGAGAGCCTGCCCGACTGGTGCGACTGCATGGCCAATGCCGCCGAGCGCGCCGACTATGACCGCATGGTCTATGGCCGCAACCCCGGCCTGGCGCGCGAAGTGGCGCGGCAGATCCGCTCCGGCCGCAGCGTGTTTGCCGCCGTGGGCGCCCTGCACATGGTGGGCACGCGCGGCCTGCCGGCGCTGCTGGCGGCACAGGGCTTCAAGGTGCAGCGCGTGGAGTTTCCCGCAGCCAGCCCGCCCTGAAACCACGGCCGCCGCCTCCATGAACAAGAGCAACAGGGCGCGGCCAGGACTCATCCACACCCATCCCACAGGAGACAACAATGGACCGTAGACAATTCCTGGCCGCCGTGGCGGCCTCATCCGCCGGCATGGCCGCGCCTTTTGCACAGGCGCAGGACTGGCCCGCCAGCAACATTCGCTGGGTCGTGCCCTATCCGCCCGGCGGCGGCACCGACGTGCTGGCGCGCACCGTGGCCGAGGCCATGCGCCAGACGCTGAACCAGACCATCGTGGTGGACAACCGCCCCGGCGCCTCCACCAACATCGGCGCCCAGATCGTGGCCACGGCCAAGCCCGACGGCTACACCATCATGTCGGCCGACAACGCCGTGCTGGCCTACAACGAGCACCTGTTCAGCAAGCTGTCCTTCAACCCCGAAAAGGACTTCACCTACATCGGCGGCATCAGCCGCTTCCCGATGGCGCTGGTGGTGAACCCGAACTTCGAGGCCAAGACCTTCAAGGAATTCCTGGCCTACGTGAAGGCGCATCCGGGCCAGGTCAACTACGCCTCGCCCGGCAACGGCTCGCCCCACCACCTGGCCATGGAGATGTTCAAGAACCGCACGGGCACCTTCCTGACGCACATCCCCTATCGCGGCGCGGCGCCTGCGCTGGCCGACGTGATGGGCGGCCAGGTGCCCTGCATGTTCCTGGACCTGGCCTCGGGCCTGCCCGTGATCCAGTCGGGCAAGGTGCGCGCCCTGGCCATCGGCACGGGCAAGCGCGTGCCCAGCCTGCCCGAGCTGCCCACGCTGGCCGAGGTCGGCGTGCCCGATACCGAGGTCTATGCCTTCCAGGGCATCCTGGGCCCGGCCAAGATGCCCCCCGCCGTGGTGCAGCGCCTGAACGCCGAACTCAACAAGGCGCTGGCCAACCCCGCCGTGGTCAAGCGCATGCAGGACTTCGGCATGGAGGCGCTGCCGGGCACGCCCGAGCAGTTCCTGGCCATGTCGCGCGCGGAATCCAAGCGCTGGGGGGCCATCATCAAGAGCGCGGGCGTCAAATTGGACTGACCCCCTGAGCGGCTGCGCCGCTTCCCCCTTCTCGCTTCGCGGAGGGGGACGACACCCTCGGTGCGGGGCGGCCCTTCCTCGGTGTCTCTGGGTTGGGCCGTGGCGGTTTTGGGGGCGGCGCCCGGCTTTGATCTGATGCGCTGGTGCTGCTTTTTTTTGGCGTTCCTGATCGCCAATCCAGCCATCAATCCAGCGCCTTCTGCCTGCGCATGGTGATGAACAGGACGGCCAGGCTGGCGGCGGCGCCGGCCACGCCCAGGGCGGCGAAGAGGGGGATGCCCCACAGGCGCGGGCCCATGGTCAGCAGGCCGGGGGCCAGGCCCAGGATGAAGGCGCCGGAGACCACGGCCAGGGCCAGGCGGGTGGCGGCGCGTTCCAGTGCCAGTGAAAGCCGGTCGATGTGGCGTATGTCCAGATCGGCCTGCAGCCGGCCCGAGCGCAGTCTTTGCATCACCAGCCGCAGGGTGTGCGGCGCGTCGTCGGCCAGTTCCAGCCACTGCGCCATGGCGGCGCGGCGCTGGCGCGCCAGGCTGCGCAGGGAGTAGCGCTGCAGCAGCTGGGCCTTGACCAGGGGCGTGGCCGTCTGCACCACGTCGAATTGCGGGTCCAGCTGCAGCAGCACCTGGTCGGCCGTGATCAGGGCCTTGAGCAGCAGCGCCATGTCGGCGGGCAGGGCCACGCCGGTTTCGCGGGCCAGGGCCATGAAGTCCTGCAGCGCGCGGGACATGACCAGGCGGCCATTGCTGGCGCCGGGGCCGTGGCGGGTCACGAAGCGGTCCACGGCGGCCTCGATGCGTGCGGCCGAGGGCGGGGCGCGGCCGGGCATTTCGCTTTCGGCCGCCCATTCCAGCAGCACGCCCGAGAGGCTGCGGCCCTGGCCCTCGACCAGGGCGCGCATCAGGCCCAGCACCTGGCGGCGGCGCTGGGGCGACAGCCGCCCGACCATGCCGAAGTCGATGAAGCCGACGCGGTTGCCGGGCAGGGCCAGCAGGTTGCCGGGGTGCGGGTCGGCGTGGAACAGGCCGTCGCGCAGCACCATCTGCAAAAACGCGCAGGCGCCACGGCGCGCCAGCAGCGGGCCGTCCAGCGCGGGGTCCGCACCCACGGCCGAGGCTGGCACGCCCGGCACGAAGTCCTGCACCAGCAGGCGCGGCCCGCTCAATGCCCAGTGGATGGCCGGCACGACGATCTCGGGCTGGGCCGCGAAGTGCCGCGCCACGGCGTCGCCGTTGTGGGCTTCGACGGTGAAATCCAGTTCCTCGCGCAGCGCCTGGCCCAACTGGCGCGTGACCTCGCGCGGGCGGTAGCGTGCCAGCTGCGGCCATTGTTCCTGGGCCAGCAGCGCCAGGTGCTCGAGCAGGCGCAGGTCGGCCTCGATCTGGGGGCGCAGGCCGGGGCGCTGGACCTTGACCACGACTTCGATGTCGGCAGCGCTGGCCGCAGGGGTGCTGTCGCTGTCGCTGCCGTCTTTCTGGTCTTGCCGGTCATCCCGGTCTTCAGCCGCAGGCAGCCGCGCGCGGTACACCTGGGCCATGGAGGCCGAGGCCAGCGGCACGGGATCGAAATGCGTGAACACCTGCTCCACGGGCAGGCCCAGCGACTGCTCGATCAAAGGCTGGGCCGTCTCCCAGGGCAGCGGGGCGGCGTGGCTGTGCAGTTGCTGCAGTGCGGCCGTCCATTCGGGCGCGAGCAGGTCCGAGCGCGTGGCCATGATCTGGCCCAGCTTGACGAAGCTGGGGCCCAGGTGTTCGAGGGCCATGCGCAGGCGCTCCGGGCGGCTGGCATCCAGCGGATGCTCGGGATGGGGCTGGCTGCCGCGCGGCGCGAAGCGGGCCAGGCCCAGCGTGTCGACCAGGTCGGCCAGCCCGAAGCGCAGCAGCACGCCGACGATTTCCTGCAGCCGGGCACGGTCGCGCACGGCGACCACGGCGGTTTGCAGCATGGGCATCTCCTGTCGGTGGTGGCAATGCGGTCCATTGTGCCGATGCGCCGGACGCCATTGCGCAGGAATCGCCCGTCTCCGGGGCGGGGCTCAGGCCAGCCGCTGCACCTGCACCGCGCAGTCGTAGAAGCTGGGCGCGCGGCCCAGGTCGGTCAGGCGCTGGTGGGTGAGCTCGTTGACATTGGTGCCGTTGTCGCCATGCTTGCGCCACCAGATGCCCAGGCCGTTGACCACGCCACGGCGCGCGCGGCCGTTGAGGGTGGCGTGGCATTCGTAGCTGCCCCGGTCGTTGAAGACGCGCACCCGGTCGCCCTCGGCCACGCCGCGCGGGGCGGCGTCGTCGGGGTGCAGCTCCACCAGCGGGCGGCCTTCCATGGTGCGCAGGCTCTTGACGTTGACGAAGCTGCTGTTGAGAAAGTTGCGTGCCGGCGGCGAGATCATGGCCAGCGGGTAGCGCGCATCCGTTTCGGCGGTTTCGTAGTTGGGCAGGTAGTCAGGCAGCGGGTCCATGCCGCGCCGCGCCAGCTCGGCGCTGGTGAATTCGCAGCGGCCCGAGGGCGTGGCGAAGCCGCCCTCGGCAAAGGGGGCCTCGGGCAGGGCCAGGGTGGCAAAGCCCTTGTCCATCAGCTCGTTGAAGTCCACGCCGCGCCCCTCGAAGGCTTCGCGGCACAGTTGCTCGTCTCCCGTCTGGAAATGGGCGGCGGCAAAGGCGGCGTCATGCCGCGCCATGTGCGCGGCCAGGTCGCGGAAGATCTGGCCGTTGCTGCGCGCCTGGCCCAGCGGCGCGATGGCGGGGCGGTTGAGCAGCACGTCGGTATGGCCGTAGCTGCCGTGGATGTCCCAGTGCTCGATCTGCGTGGTGGCCGGCAGCACGTAGTCGGCCAGGTCGGCCGTGTCGGTCATGAACTGCTCCAGCACCACGGTGAACAGGTCCTCGCGCGCAAAGCCGGCCACGACCTTGGCCGACTCGGGCGCCACGGCCACGGGATTGCTGTTGTAGACCACGATGGCGTCCACGCGCGGGCCGAAGCCATTGCCGCCTTCGTGCAGCAAGGCGTCGCCGATGGTGCTCATGTTGATGGTGCGCGGGCGGCGCTCGCCCAGCAGGTGCGGCATCTGCAGTCGGGCGCGCTGCGTGGGCAGGGCGCCCGAGGCGGACAGCAGCAGGCCGCCCGCACGGTGGCGCCAGGCGCCCACCAGGGCCGGCAGGCAGGCGATGGCGCGCACGGCATTGCCGCCGCCGCGCGCGCGCTGCACGCCGTAGTTCAGGCGGATGGCGGCGGGCGTGGTGGTGCCGTAGTCGCGCGCCAGCTGGCGGATCTGCTCCACGGGCAGGCCGCAGACCTGGGCCGCGCGCTCGGGCGGCCACTGCAGGGCGCGGGCCTTGAGTTCCTCCCAGCCCAGCGTGTGGCGCGCAATGTAGTCATGGTCCAGCCAGCCGTGCGTGATCAGCTCGTGCATCAGGGCCAGTGCCAGGGCGGCATCGGTGCCGGGCAGCAGCTGCAGGTGCTCGTGGCACTTGTCGGCGGTCTCGGTCTTGCGCGGGTCGATGCACACCAGGCGTGCGCCGTTGCGCTTGGCCTCCAGCGCATAGCGCCAGAAATGCAGGCTGCTGCCGATGCTGTTGCTGCCCCAGATGAGGATGAGCCGGCTTTCGGTGAAATGCTCCACGCGCATGCCCAGCTTGCCGCCATAGGTCAGGTTCAGGGCCTCGCCCCCGGCGCTGGAGCAGATGGTGCGGTCCAGCAGCGAGGCGCCGAGCTGGTGGAAGAAGCGCCGGTCCATGCTCTCGCCCTGCACCAGGCCCATGGTGCCTGCGTAGCTGTAGGGCAGGATGGCTTCGGGATCGCGCGCCGCCAGCGCGTGCAGCCGGGCGGCGATGTCGGCCAGCGCCTCGTCCCAGCCCACGGGCTCGAACTGCCCGGAACCCTTGGTCCCCACGCGGCGCAGCGGGGTGAGCACGCGCTCGGGGTGGTAGCTGCGCTCGGTGTATTTGCTGACCTTGGCGCAGAGCACGCCGCCCGTGTGCGGATGGGCGGGGTTGCCCTGGACTCTTTTGGCGATGCCGTCTTCGACCGTGGTCACCAGCGAGCAAGTATCGGGGCAGTCATGGGGGCAGGCGCCCAGCACCTGTGAGGTGGCCTGGAGTGGGGGCGTGGCGGAGGACATGGTGGCAGCGGTCTCGGACAGGGTGGGTACTTTGCGAAAAAACCGTGAAAGCCGGGAAAACGGGAAAAGGCCGTCACGGGCAAGGGGCGGTGCCGGTCTTGCATGCCGCAATCGCCGCTTGTCTTTATTATGCGGACCCTTGCAGCCGGCTGCACGCAGCAACGGCGCCGATTCCAGTGACAAAAACAGGCAAGTTCATGCTCCGACCCAAGACGGCGTTCAGCCGCAGACAGTTCATCGCAGCCAGCACGGCTGCTGCCGCCACCTGGACCGGCGCAGTGCGCGCCCAGGACGCGGGAGGCACCATCGTGCTGGGCCAGTCCTGCCCGATGACGGGCCCCGCGGCACAGATCGGCCAGCCCTTCCATGAAGGCGCCAAGCTGTACTTCGAACAGCTCAACGCGCAGGGGGGCATTGCCCGGCGCAACATCGAATTGCGCGTGATGGACGACGGCTACGAGCCCGAGCGCTGCGCGGCCAATACCCAGCGCTTCCTGTCCGACGACGTGTTCGCCCTCTTCGGCTACGTGGGCACCTCCACCAGCATGGCCGCGCTGCCGCTGCTGCAAAAGGCGCGCGTGCCCCTGTTCGCGCCGCTGACGGGCGCCGACGCGCTGCGCCAGCCCCAGCTGGCCCAACTGGTCTTCAACGTGCGCGCCTCCTATGCCGACGAGACGGCGCTGATGGTGCGGCACCTCACCGGGCTGGGCCTGAAGAAGGTGGCCGTGCTGCACCAGAACGATGCCTATGGCGAATCGGGCCTGGCCGGCGTCAAGGCGGCGCTGGCCGCCAAGGGGCTGGAGCCCGTGGGCGCGGCCACGGTGGAGCGCAACTCGAACAATGTGGCCGCCGCCGTCAAGACGCTGGTGCCGCTGGGCGCCGATGTCATCGTGCAGATCGTCACCTACTCGGCCAGCGCGGCCTTTGTGCGCGCGGCGCGCCAGGCGGGCTTTGGCGGGCAGTTCTACAACGTCTCCTTCGTCGGCTCCCAGGCACTGGCGCAGACGCTGGGCAAGGATGCCGAAGGCGTGGTGGTCACCCAGGTCGTGCCCTCGCCCTTCCAGACCTCGCGCCAGATCACGCGCGATTTCCTGGCGGCCATCCAGAAGGGCGGCGGCAAGCTGACGCCCAACTATTCCAGCATGGAAGGCTATCTGGCGGCGCGCGTGTTCGCCGATGCGCTGCGCCAGGCCTCGGCCTCGGGCAAGCCCACGCGCGACGGACTGGTCGCGGCGCTCGACGCCATGCACGGCCAGCAGGTGGCCGGCTTTCCGCTGGCCTTCAAGCCGCAATCGGCCAAGCCGCGCTTCGTGGAGTTGTCCATGCTGACCGGCGACGGCAAGGTCCGGGTGTAGGCTTTCCCTTCGGGTTGGCTCTGCGCGCAGGCGCTCGCGGCATTGCAGCGCTTGCCAAGGCTTCAGCCTTGGCGGCACACTGCGCCTTGCGATCACCAGCGCGCAGAGCCAACGCGGGTACTTAAAAGTGCATAACACGCTCTAGAAGGAGAACCCCATGGCCTTGCTGCAGGAACTGCTGGACCGCGCACCCGAGATCACCGCGCTGCGCCGCGACATACATGCCCATCCCGAACTGTGCTTCGAGGAGATCCGCACCGCCGACCTCGTGGCCCGGCAATTGGAGGGATGGGGCATTGCCGTGCACCGCGGCCTGGGCCGCACGGGCGTGGTGGGCACCATCCACGGCCGTGACGGCGGCGCCAGCGGCCGCGCCGTCGGCCTGCGCGCCGACATGGATGCCCTGCCCATGCAGGAGTTCAACACCTTCGAGCACGCCAGCCGCCATGCCGGAAAAATGCATGCCTGCGGACATGACGGCCATGTCGCCATGCTGCTGGCTGCCGCGCAGTACCTGGCCGCGCACCGCGACAGCTTCGAGGGCACGGTGCACCTGATCTTCCAGCCGGCCGAAGAGGGCGGCGGCGGCGCGCGCGAGATGGTCGAGGACGGCCTGTTCACGCAGTTCCCCATGCAGGCCGTGTTCGGCATGCACAACTGGCCCGGCATGAAGGCCGGCACCATGGCCGTGGGCCCGGGCCCGGCAATGGCGTCCAGCAACGAGTTCCGCATCGTCGTGCGCGGCAAGGGCGGCCACGCGGCCATGCCGCACATGGTGATCGACCCCCTGCCCGTGGCGGCCCAGCTCATCCTGGGCCTGCAGACCATCGTCAGCCGCAACGTCAAGCCCATCGAGGCGGGCGTGGTCTCGGTCACCATGGTCCATGCGGGCGAGGCCACGAACGTGGTGCCCGACAGCGTGGAGCTGCAGGGCACGGTGCGCACCTTCACGCTGGAGGTGCTGGACCTGATCGAGCGGCGCATGAAGACCCTGGCCGAGAGCATCTGCGCGGCGCATGACACGCGCTGCGAGTTCGAGTTCGTGCGCAACTACCCGCCCACCATCAACTCCGCCCCCGAGGCCGAGTTCGCACGCCGCGTCATGGCCGAGGTGGTGGGCGAGGCCAATGTGCTGCCCCAGGAGCCCTCGATGGGCGCCGAGGACTTTGCCTTCATGCTGCTGGAAAAGCCCGGCGCCTACTGCTTCATCGCCAATGGCGACGGCGACCACCGCGCCATCGGCCACGGCGGCGGTCCCTGCACGCTGCACAACCCCAGCTACGACTTCAACGACCAGCTGATTCCCCAGGGCGCCACGTTCTGGGTGAAGCTGGCCCAGCGCTGGCTGAGCGAGCCCACGCGCTGAGGCCCTTGCAGGGTCCGGCCGACACCGGCATGTCACACACCGCACCTAGCATGCGGTCCCTGTGACCTCCATCGAATCCTCCACGGCCGCCGCGCAGGGCGTGGCCGTCCAAGCCCGGCAGCTCAAGCGCATCGACGGCGGGCGTGCCGTGCTCCAGGACATCAGCCTGCAGATCGCCCCCGGCGAGGTGCTGGCCCTGCTGGGTCCTTCGGGCTGCGGCAAGACCACCCTGCTCAAGATCCTGGCCGGGCTGGAGCAGCCCAGCCGCGGCGAAGTCTGGATGGGCGGGCAGTGCGTGGCCAGCGCCTCGCAGTCCCTGCCGCCCGAGCGGCGCGACCTGGGCCTGGTGCTCCAGGACCATGCGCTCTGGCCCCACATGAGCCTGCAGGCCAACGTGGCCTTCGCGCTGGAAATGCGCGGCCTGCCTCGCGCGCAGATCCACGAGCGGGTGCAGCAGACCCTGGGCCTGGTCGGGCTGCAGGGCATGGGCGAGCGCCTTCCCGGCAGCCTGTCGGGTGGACAGCAGCAGCGTGCGGCGCTGGCCTGCGCCGTGGTGGAGCGCCCGCGCCTGGTGCTGCTTGACGAACCCCTGTCCGGCCTCGACGACAACCTGCGCGAGCGCCTGTGCGAGGAAATTCCCCGGCTGCTGCGCAGCCTGGGTTGTACGGCCGTCTATGCGACCCAGGACCGCCAGCAGGCCTTCGCCGTCGCCGACCGCGTGGTCGTGATGGAGCACGGCCGCATCCTGCAACCGGGCAGCGCCCGGGACCAGGCGCCGACCCCCGTGCCTTGCGAGGCCGACCGATGGCCCATGGCCGGGCACCTGTGCAGCGCGGCGTAGGAACGGCATGGGAGCGAC